>NZ_JADFFM010000002.1:0-1200000 GCF_015221995.1 Mucilaginibacter boryungensis | reverse complement strand
ATACCCCTTTCAAGCATTTGGGCTACAAAGCCATACAGGTAAACCTAAGCGACGTGTACGCCATGAACGGCACGCCGGCGCAGGTAACAGTTTCTATCGCAGTATCCAGCAAGTTCCCGCTGGAGGCTATTGAGGAATTATACCAGGGCATTTACCTGGCCTGCGATAAATATAATGTTGATCTGGTAGGTGGCGATACCTCTGCATCAAAACAGGGGCTCATTATCAGCGTAACCGTTTTAGGTTATGCCGATGAAAAGGATATTGTTTACCGCAACACCGCGCAGGAAGGCGACCTGATCTGCGTATCGGGCGATTTAGGCGGGGCCTACACCGGCCTGCAATTGCTGGAGCGCGAAAAACTGGTTTACCTGGAAAACCCGCAAATACAACCCGACCTGGAAGGCAAGGATTACATTATAGAGCGCCAGCTAAAACCTGAGGCCCGAAAGGATATTATTGAATTGCTGAAAGCCTGGGAAGTATTGCCAACTGCTATGATCGACGTATCGGACGGATTGGCATCAGAAATTCTGCATATCTGCACCCAAAGTAATAAAGGCTGCAATTTATACGAGGAGAAGATACCTATTGACCCGATGACCTATGATACGGCACGCGATTTTAACCTTGACCCCACCGTGTGTGCCTTAAGCGGCGGCGAAGACTACGAATTGCTGTTCACTATAAAACAAGCCGACTACGATAAGATCAAAAACCACCCCGATATCAGCATCATCGGCCATATTACCGAGGCCGCAGCCGGCCGCAACCTGGTTACAAAAAGTGGCATGGTACATGAATTGAAAGCACAGGGATGGAACGCGTTTAAGGGGCCGCAAACAAATACCCAAGGGGCAGAATAGGAATAAATGGGTTGCTGGACAAATTGCCACTTTTCCAAAATCGAACAATAAATATTATCTTCCCGCTACGTTATGAAAACTGTAAAGCACGAAGATAAAGATCTGAAGAAGGAGTTCCAGATTGAGCGGCTGGTGTTGTTTAGCGATGCTGTATTTGCCATTGCAATTACCTTGTTGATTATTGAAATAAAAGTACCGGAGCTTAATCTTGCCGAGTTAAGAAGAAACAACCCCGAGTTTATCCAGCATCCGGATAGGGCTTTGCTTGAACTGCTGAGCAGCGAAATGTTGGCCAAGTTTATTGGCTTTGTAGTAAGTTTTGTTGTAATTGCTTTATACTGGATAAACCACCACCTGTTGTTCGGTATGCTGCACAATTATAGCCGTAAGTTAATTTGGGCTAACCTGCGTTTTTTGTTCACCATTGTGCTGATGCCTTTTACTTCGGCATTTTACAGTGATTATTGGATGAGCGGACTAATTACCCCTATCGCATTTTATTCCATTAATATTTTACTTAGCGGGTTAACCATTTTGCAATTATGGCGCATGATAACCAACCCGGCTAATAATTTATGTGTTTCGCCGCCGCCACCCGCATTGGTATCGTATTACAAGGCGCGATCTTTAACTGCCGCTATCGTATTTATGGTATCGTTTGGCATTGCCTATATTAGTGTAAACTGGGCTTATGGTACGCCTATCATTATCCCGCTTGTAATGTGGGGGATCAAAGCATATTATCGTAAAAAAGCCCCCCAAATTTTCACTAAAGGATCAGACCATTAACTTTTTATAATGTATACTATACGAAAGGCCACCGTTGCAGACACCGAGACCATCCGGCACCTTGCCGAAGAAACCTGGTGGCCCACTTATGGCCCAATATTAGCCAAAGAACAGATTGCCTTTATGCTGACTGAAATATACTCAGCTGAGAAAATAAGCAGGCAGCTGGAAACAGGCGAGCAAACCTTTTTATTATTACTGGAAGATGATGAGCCCGTGGCTTTTGCCGCTTATTCGCCACGAGAAGAAGACCCCGAAATATTTAAACTACACAAACTATACTGCCTGCCCAAAACCCAGGGCAAAGGTTATGGCAAGGTTTTAATTAACGCGGTTATTGAACAGGTGCGTAAAGCCGGTAAACACACTTTGGATTTGAATGTAAACCGCCATAATAAAGCATTGACCTTTTACCAGAAAATGGGTTTTGAACCGGTGTATGAAGAAGATATCGCCATTGGGCCATATTGGATGAACGACTTTGTTATGCGCAAACACTTACCTTAGTAAGCAGTCTCTATACCCCAAGCATAAAAAAGCCCCGGTAGAAATTTGCCGGGGGCTTTTATAACAGCCTATCGTTCTGCCGGTAATTTAATGTTGGTTTTGCTAATATCTTTCCGCTCGCCTTTCATTTTCGAGGCTGCAAGCAATGCGTCGTACGCATTTACAATGCCCCCGGTTTTGCTCAGGGTGCTAAAATCAACTTTTTCGGTTTTACTACCGGGTTTCAATACCATTAAGCCCGTTAACGGGTGTGCCGATTGCAGGATAGCTTCTTTAATTTGTTTAGAACTTAAATTTGGATAGTGCGCTAATATTAGCGCAGCAATACCTGCGGTAATTGGCGATGCAAAGCTGGTGCCGTCCTCTGTATTTGTTTCATCATCCATGGTAACCGATGTTACCTTTACGCCCGGCGCGAAGATATCTACATTCTTTTTGCCGTAGTTACTAAAATCGGCAGCCAGCTTCTCATTCTTACGCGGGCCAGAGGCGCCAACGTTAATTACGTTATCAGCGTCTGCGGATGACCCATCTTCAAAAGTATCGTTCGGGTAATCCGGTTTAGCGTCTACATCTTGATTATCATTGCCTGCAGCCGATACCAGCAGCACATCGTGCGCGGCGGCATATTTAAATGCGGCATCAACCCAATCTTTATGTGGTGATATCTTTTTACCGAAGCTCATGTTGATGATCTGTGCGCCGTTATCTACCGCGTAGCGGATGGCGTTGGCAATATCCTTGTCATACTCGTCCCCGTTAGGCACAGCTTTAATGGCCATAATACGCACGTTATCGGCCACACCATCAATACCATAGCCATTGCCCCGCACAGCGCCTATAAAGCCCGCTACCATGGTACCGTGCATAGCGTCGGCAAACTTTAGTTGGTTGCTGCCATATTTCTTATCATTGAAATTATCCGGATCATCGCCTACTATGCGTTTGCGCGCGTCAAGATCGGGCGTAATATCGTTGTTCAGCTTGGTCATATAGTCGTTCAAATCTTTAATGATCTTGGCGCTGTTTGAAGTTGGGCCTTCTTCCTGAAAGAAAGACGCCCAAACATTCTTGCATTCCTTAACCGTATCATTAGGGTTGGTGATCTTGTCCAGATCCTTCATGTTAAAGGTATCGCCGGGTTTTAAATGCAATTCGCGTTTAATATAGCCACTGGTGCCTACCAAAACATTCATTAGCGGGGCAAGTTGCTGCAATTCATTTGTCGATTTTGCCAGGGTCGAATCGTGCGTGGCTTTTACTTTCAACCAGTAAGCATATTCTTTAGTGTTTGCTGCTGTTGTAGCCGCATTTAAATATTTACCCTTTAGTTTGTTGTACTCGCGTATCTCTTCAGTAGTCTCGGTGTAATCGCATTTACCGCCGGGGCCACCTAAAAAGTTCCAGCCGTGTATGTCGTCGATATAACCATTGTGATCGTCGTCAATACCGTTGCCGGGAATTTCCTTTGTATTAGTCCAAAGTATACTTTTCAGGTCTTTTTGCAAGGTATCTATACCGCTGTCAATAGTAGCTACAACAATAACTTTGCTTTTTTTGCCTTTCAAAAACTCGTACGCCCGGTTAAGACTGATACCATAGTAGCCATCAGCTTTCAGGTCCATCGTATGCCAGTTTTTGAGTGCTGGTGGCGGGAGGACAACAGGTATTGCCTGTGCTTTTACGCTGATATTTATAGATAGCGCGGCAATAAAAGTGCCCGCTAAAACACTTTTTATTAAATTCATTTATACGTTTTTAGTCAGTTAATCAATTATCTAAAAATAGGTGATATCCCTATTCCTGTTATCACCCTAATCAGGGGAAATTTGTTTTTTATGCTTACAGGTCAAATTTTATACCCTGTGCTAAAGGTAACGTAGTGCTGTAATTTATAGTATTGGTTTGCCTGCGCATATAAACTTTCCAGGCGTCCGATCCGGATTCCCTGCCGCCACCTGTTTCCTTTTCACCACCAAACGCCCCGCCAATTTCCGCACCCGATGTGCCGATGTTCACATTAGCTATCCCACAATCTGAACCTGCATAGGACAAGAATTGTTCGGCCTGGCGTAAATTATTGGTCATTATAGCCGATGATAAACCCTGCGGCACACCGTTTTGCAGCGCAATGGCTTCATCCAGCGTTTTGTATTTGATGAGGTATAATATCGGTGCAAAGGTTTCGTGCTGCACAATAGCAAAGCTGTTCTCTACCTCGGCAATGCAGGGTTTCACATAACAGCCAGATTCATATCCCGCACCTTCCAGTTTACCGCCTTTAACCACAAACTTGCCCCCCTCGTTTTTGCATTTGACAATGGCATCCAGGTATAGTTTAACCGCATCTGCATCAATCAGCGGGCCCATGTGATTATGTTCATCCAGCGGGTTTCCTATGCGTATCTGGGCGTAAGCCTTAACTAATTTCTGCTTAAAGCTTTCGTACACACTTTCGTGGATGATCAACCGGCGGGTAGTTGTACACCGTTGTCCGGCAGTACCCACCGCGCCAAACACTGCCCCTATCAGCGCCATATCCAGGTTGGCATCCTCTGTAATAATTATCGCGTTATTGCCACCCAGTTCCAGCAGGCTTCTACCTAACCTGCCCGCCACTGCAGTCGCCACAGCCTTACCCATGCGGGTCGATCCGGTTGCCGACACCAACGGTACACGGGCATCATTAGCCATCAGTTCGCCAACCTCGCGGTCGCCAATTACCAGGCACGATACGCCGTCGGGTATGTTATTCTGTTTAAACACCTCCTGTACAATATGCTGACAGGCTATAGCAGTTAATGGTGTTTTTTCCGATGGTTTCCAAATGCAGGTATTACCGCAAACCCAGGCCAGCGCCGCATTCCAGCTCCACACTGCTACCGGGAAATTAAAGGCCGATATAATGCCTACCACACCCAGCGGATGGTACTGTTCGTACATGCGGTGTTGTGTCCTTTCCGAATGCATAGTCAATCCATATAACTGGCGGCTTTGCCCAACAGCAAAATCGCAAATATCTATCATCTCCTGTACCTCGCCCCAGCCTTCCTGCAGGCTTTTGCCCATCTCGTAGGATACCAGCCGGCCAAGGTCGTCTTTATATTTTCGCAAGGCATCGCCTACCTGGCGAACGATCTCGCCGCGTTTAGGTGCAGGCATTGTTCGCCATACTGTAAATGCCTGCTGTGCGGCGTTTACTGCTTGCTCATAATTGGCTGTTGTAGCCATTTTTACAGAGGCAATAACCTTTCCATCAACCGGCGAGGTTATTTTTTTAACAGTTGCACCGGCGCTGCTGCCCCAGGTGCTGCCGCCTATACTAAATGCGTCGTTTTTGGCGTTAATATGTAAACGCTCTAAAATGGTGGATATATTAAAATTCATCATAGGTCAATTTTTCAAAGTTAGAATCTTACCCGCAAATTGCTGACCGTTTGCACGGCAATATCCTAAAATACTTTGCATTTATTATCAATTAGTTAACAATTTTACTTGTTAAAAACGTTGACATGTTGAAAACTTATTCATCCAAATGGAGCTTATTTAAGTAATTTAATCACAGGGAAGACTTCTAAATAAACTTTTCTGTTGTTTTTATATCTAATTAACGTTGCATGGAAGAAGATTTTGAATTTGATTTTAGCGAGGATCCGAAGTTCTCTGTCGAACGTTACGAAGAGATGATCCGAAATCATGATCAGTATTTTTTTGACGCGCAGGCGTTTGAAAACATTATTGATTATTATATCGAAAAGAACGATCCGGCCCGCGCCCTGCAGGTAACAGAATATGCCCGCAACCAGCACCCATTTGCCGCCATTTTTCTGATTAAACAGGCCCAGCTACTGGTAGTAAGCAACCGCATTGCCGAGGCATTAACCTGCCTTGAAAAGGCTGAGATGCTGGAAGCCAGTGATGCCGATATTTATATCATCCGTGGTAATTTATTTGAGAACCTGGAGCGGTTTAGCGAAGCTTTAGAGAACTACGAAAAAGCGCTTGACCTGGCCGAAGAAACCGACGATATTTTACTGCACATTGCCTACGTTTATCAAAACATGGGCGATTATGATACCGCCATTACCTACCTGAAACTGTGTTTGGAACAAAACATGGAGAACCAGGATGCTTTATACGAGCTGGCTTTCTGTTACGATGTGATGGACAACCAGGAGGAAAGCGTGCAGTTCTATCAGCAGTATATTGATAACGAACCGTACAGCTATGCGGCCTGGTATAATCTGGGCAATGCGTTTACCAAGTTAGGCCTGTTTGAAAAAGCGATAGATGCTTATGATTATGCCATCCTGATCAAGGACAGTTTTGCATCGGCTTATTTTAATAAAGGCAATGCGCTGGTAAACCTGGAGAAATACCAGGAAGCTATTGACGTGTACCGTCATACTTTTGAGTACGAACAACCCAATGCCGATACTTACTGCGCCATTGGCGAATGTTACGAGAAGCTGGAACAGATGGACGAAGCCCGGGCTTTTTACAAAAAGGCGGTAAAGATGGATAATAAGCTGGCCGATGCCTGGTTTGGGATAGGTGTAACGCTTGATTTTGAAGAGCGTTATTTTGAGGCTTTGCATTTCTATAAAAAAGCCTTAGACCTGGATATTGCCAATGCCGACTACTGGTTTGCCATTGCCGATGCCGAGTATAAATTAGGCCACTTGCCCGAAGCTGAAGCAGCTTACGAAAAAGTAGTGGAACTTAACCCGCTTGATGTGGACGCCTGGCTGGATTATTCATCTATCCTGTATGAACAAACCCGATTGGTTGATGCTATTGAGGTGATTGCCCAGGCTATAAAAAACAATCCCGAAGCGGCCGAACTGTATTACCGTATGGTAGCCTACCTGTTTGCCAAAGGCGAGTATAACGAGGCACTTAGTCAGTTGGAACTGGCCCTGGCATCCGACCCTGAGAAACATTATATATTGTTTGACTACTTGCCCCAATTGCAAAAAAATAAAGTGATACTGGATATTATTAACCGGTACGCCAATAAGTAGCTTTCCATAAAAAGCCTCCAGTTTAGTGGAGGCTTTTTATCTATAATCCTCGTTTATATAAGCCCTGTTACATCGTGCTTTCTTGTAAAGAAATAAAAGATATTTTATCTAAATTTGTTCAGTAAAACTTATTGTTATAGCTTATAACCATGAATTATATTATTAATAACTTGCCTGAGCGTACCGTTAAGCCGCGCCAAAGCGGCCTTACAATGGTAATGGATAAAGGCCTGAGCTTGCGTGGAGTGGAAGACCTGATAGAAACTGCTGGTGCTAATACTGATATTGTAAAGCTGGGTTGGGCTACATCCTACGTTACTCCAAATCTTGATGAAAAACTAAAGCTTTATCGCGAAGCTGGTATCCCTGTATATTTTGGCGGAACACTATTTGAAGCATTTATAGTACGCAACCAGTTTGATGACTATTGCCGCTTACTGGATAAATATAAATTGCAGCACGCCGAAGTATCTGACGGATCGATCACCATCCCGCACGATGTGAAATGTGAATATATCCACAAGCTAAAAAATCAGGTTACCGTAATATCTGAAGTAGGATCAAAAGACGTGCAAAAGATATTTGCCCCATACAAATGGATCCAGCTGATGAAGGCCGAACTGGAAGCCGGTAGCTGGAAAGTAATTGCCGAAGCCCGTGAAAGCGGCAACGTAGGCATCTACCGCGATTCAGGCGAGGTGCGTCAGGGCTTAGTGGATGAGATACTTACGCAAATACCCGAAGAAAGTATTATCTGGGAAGCTCCGCAAAAGCCACAGCAGGTGTGGTTTATTAAGCTATTAGGCGCCAATGTAAACCTGGGTAATATTGCTCCTGCCGATATGATCCCTCTGGAAACAATTCGTTTAGGGTTACGTAGCGATACTTTTGATCATTTTTTGGGGCAGGAGGTATAAACACAAAGGGCCGCATTTGCGGCCCTTTGTGTTTTATATAATGGAACGTATTATTGATCAAACTTTACGCTGCTGTAATTTGATTTGATAGTGATCACTTTATCGCTGCTGCCTTTGCCTACATGACCTTTGTAGGTTTGTGTAGTGCTCCAGCGGTGCTGATCATCTGACGGACTTTTGCTGATTACGCTTATGCCGTTATCGTAGCTGAAACCACCGTTGTGCACGGTAACGTCAAAGTCAGCGTTATCGTTGCTTAGCGAGCTTAATTTTACCGGGGCAAAGCTTGAATTAACCGACAGTGTTTTCAGCCCTTTACCCAGGTTGACAATTTGCAAGCCATCACCGTAGCGCACATTAATAGTACCCGATGTGCTGATGGTGCCAATTTTAGCTGGACTGGAGCTTATGTCGGCATTCAGCCTATCAGCCGATTGCAGGTTAAGGCTGCCGTAGGATACTTTCAAATCGCTGCCTACCAGGCTTTCAATATCGGCAGCGCCATAGCGTACTACAATATCGTTATCAGGATTTGTTAGCGCCTTAGCGGTAAGGTTACCCCAGCTGTTTCTAAGTGTTACTTTTCCTGATAGTTGTGGCAATATAACCGCGCCATAGCTGTTGGTAAGGCTTAACGAGCTTTTAGCCGGCATATACACCACGTAGTTAACCACAGTTTTGCGGATAGTTGTTTTACCATTGCTGGTCCAGGTGCCCCAAAAATTGTTTTTGTGGTCTTCGTCGCCAATTGTGGTGGTGAAACTAACATTATTGTTGTCTTTACTGTCCTTAATATTTACCTGGTCAAGCAGTTTTTGCGCGTCGGCATCTTCATTAGCATACGCTTTTATTTCTACATCAACTTTAACCTCGTTTTTGGCCCAGGTGTTTACGGTAACTTTGCCAAATTTATTTTCTATCTGTATTTTGTCGTTAGCATCGATATTATAGCTTTTGCTGTACGATTTTGTTTTTAGTTTGTATTCCCCGCTTTGTACTTTTTTATCTAAATCAGCATCCGATTTTTCAAAGTTGAAGTGCTGGCCAAAGTTCTGGAATTTCTTATCAAACCCTTTAAAAGCTTCTGCATAAACCTTGCTTTGTTCGGCATAGCGCTTGCGCATTTCTTCGCTGTTCTTTTTCATTTCCTCGGTACGCAGGGTGCTCATTTGCTTTTGCAGGTCGCGCATTTCTTCCTGTAGTTTCAGCATTTTTTTACGGTAGGTAGAGTCTTGTATACCCGCTAGGTCGAATGCCATGGCCATAGGTGCATTTATGCTTGCCAAACCATCTAAATGTGGTGCTATGTAGGTAAAAAGTGAACCATTAGTTGAAGCTAAACCAGAGCCATGTGCAGCCGCCGCAGGGGTTGGTGATTGTGCTATAGCCGGCGCATTAGAACCGGAAGAAGATGAGGATGATTGCTGTGCGTTACTTTTAACGCCGACAGCCATCAGGCAGGCAAGTGCCGCAATTTTATATACTCTTAGTTTCATGTTGTTGTTGATTTTTAAGTTCGTTAAATTGTTCAATTACGTTTAGTTGCTGGTTCAGCACCTCGGTTTGTATTTGCAAGTTCCGGATCATTGCACGTAAAACACGTTCCTGGTTGGGACTGGTAGCTAAATCATGATTTAGTTTTTTATAAGTAGAATCCATTTTGGCTATCTCGGCGCTAAACTCATGGTAAAGCTCGGGGTTAGATTTTGTAAGCGTTTTTAATTCGCTGCGTTTGGTTTGCACCAACGATGCATATTGCATGCGCTGTTTAGCAAACTCGGGGTTAATTGCTGCATAGTCAACAGTATTTGCCCTTTGGTTTTTTATATACAACACAAAGCTGATACACATTACCATGATGACGATGGCGGCCACCCGCAAAACATAGCCTAATGAAAAAGTTTTTGTCTCGCGTTTTTTAGGCAGCTCAATTACCGGCTGCTCTTCTGTAAATAATTTCGATTCAATGTTATCCCACAAACCTTCGCGTGGTTCCAGATCGTCAAACTCAACTTTATTGTTCCTGATAAAATCTTCTAATCGCTTGCTCATGCCACTAATCCTTTCTGTTTTAGTATTTCACTTAATTTTCTTTTCGCCCGCAAAAACTGTGTCCTGCTGGTGTTTTCACTTATATTTAGTATCTGCCCTATCTCTTCGTGATCGTACCCCTCCAGTAAATAAAGAGAAATTACTACACGGTAGCCTTCAGGCAATTCTTTCATGGCGGCTTTTACCCGTTCCACTTTGTAAAGCATTTCTTCCTGGTCGTCCGGTTCTTCATCGGCAATATTCTCCAGTTCCCCCTCTTCCAGTTCAGCCCATTCCATTTTGCGCTTGCGCAGCAGGTTTATGGAGCGGTGCACCACAATTTGTTTAAGCCATAAGCCAAATGTTGTTTCCTGCCTGAAATCCTTTATGCGGTTAAACGCGTCAAGGAAAGCTTCCTGCAAAACATCCTCGGCTTCGTCCATATTTCCAACCACCCTAAAGGCAATGTTCAACATTGCTTTAGCGTACAGCTTGTACAGCTCGAAACAGGCCTTTTTACTTCCTTGCTTGCACTCTGCAACAAGTTGATAGTGTTTGTCTATGTATACAGCTTCCAATTGTGAATCAGCTTTCATGTTAAATAGACGCAGGGAGTTTCCCGGCGTTGCACGCAGGCCTAAAAAAATTTAATATTTATTTGAAGATAGGCAGATTTAGCTATAAAAACTCCCAAAAGCAAAAAGCCCCATACCATCGGCACGGGGCTTTTTGCTTTCATAGGAACTTATATGATCAATTCATTTTGGCTAACACAAAAGGGATATTAATACCAAAAGTAATGTTCCGGCCCGGGTTATATACACCAAGCGTAGGGTTAGTTTGATCCAGGCGGCCCGGTTTAAGGCGGCTTAAGGCATCATAATATTTTTTATCGCTCAGGTTATTGCCCGCTACATAAATTTTAACTTTTTGCTTACCAAAAGCAACCGTTGTGCCTACAGATGCATTAATGAGCGTATAAGCGCTGGTTGGTGTTTCAAAAGCGGCATCAAAGCGGTTTTGAGCAAAATAATTATCCAAACCGAAAGAAATATAACTGTCTTTCAGTTTACCAATTTTCGGCTCAAAACGGATAGTGTTGTGCATATTACCTGCCGGTATGAACGATAACGGTCTGCCCAGCGTTGTATTTTGCGCATGGGTATAGCCAAAAGTGTTATCTAAGTGGATATACCTTACAGGATGTAGGGTAAGGCTGGCTTCCACTCCATATAGATTGGCATTTACCTGCGTGTAGCGATAAATGGGATATAATTGTGGGTTGCCGTTATTGTCGGTAACCGTAATATTATCGCCCGCGGCATTTGCCGCGTAAATAAAATTATGGATATAGTTATTGTAGATTCCCAGGCTGGCTGACACTTTATCATTATCGTATTCAAAAGCCGCATCAGTTTGATAACTGCGTTCGGGGCTTAAATTGGGGTTGCCCACCTCGTAACGGAAAGTCCCTTCGTGCACACCATTCGATCCTAATTCGGCTGTGTTTGGCGCACGGAAAGCGGTACCTGCATTTGCTTTGAAACTTAAACGATCGGTAAACTCGTGGGTGTAGCCAATAGCAGTACTTACGTTTGATGCATTGTTATCAAAAGCGGTGAAACGTGTAGTGCCATTTTCAACTAAGCCTTTGCCTTTATTATCGCGGTAGTCGTAGCGTAAACCAAAGTTCAAGGTGTTTTTATTCCAGGTTTTTTTCAGATAAGCAAACGCGCCGCCGCCATGGGTATCGTAATCGGGGATCAAAAACTCGGTGCCTTTGTTTACGCTATGACCGGCATCAATACTGAGACCAAAAACAGGTTCCCAGCCATTTTTCTCGTTCAGGTAATATTTGGCATCGCCCGAATAGGTGTTCAGATCAAAAAACAATGAGGGTGTTGGGTTGTCCAATTCGCGGCGCTGGTTATTTTGAAAACCCAGGTTAAGCTTTAGCGAACCTGAACTGAACACGATGTTATTATCCAATGCTATTTTAAAATGGCGGATATCCTGACGGGGGAAATCAATAGTACGGCTTTTGTAATCCTTATCGGTAAATGCCACGCCACTTTCATTTACATATTGCCCCGCATTGTTAAACTCAGGGTCGTAAAAACCTATGTTATTTTTAAAGTACGAAAAAATAAGGTGCGAATAGCCCCAGCTTTTATTAAAGCCAAGCATGCCATTCAAGTCGGTTTCGTTAAAGCCCGAGTTAGGGAAATAGCCAGTTGGTGTGTTGAATGAATAAGCATTTTTGTATGATCCGCGACCGCGCCAAACAAAGCCATTCTCATTGCCGGTCAGCATCAGCGAGTTGCTGGTTAAACCATTGTTGGTTGAATAGTTTGATACTAATTCGCCACGTACTTCACCATCCGGCGTGGTTAATGGTTCTAACAGGTTAAGCACCCCGCCCAATGCATCCGAGCCATACATTAACGATGCTGCACCTTTCAGCACTTCAACGCGTTCAATTTTAAACTGGTCAATCTCCACACCATGCTCATCACCAAATTGCTGGCCTTGTTGTTTTACACCATCATCCAGTGTCACCACGCGGTTGGCGCTTAAGCCCCTGATCACCGGTTTTGATATGGCCGGCCCGGTGCTGATCTGCGAAAAACCAGGCACCTGCTTAGCAATAGCATCAATTAAATTAGTCGATGGGCGCAGTAACTCCTCGCGGTTAAGCGTAGATACCGAGGTGCTGTTTTGCTTGTTATTCGAACTTGTAGGTGTGCCGGTAATTACCACCTCTTTGGTTTCAATACTGGTGGGCTGCATCTCAAAAACAATGGGGGCGGTAGATGACATATCAACCACCTGGGTCAATGTTTTGTAGCCTACATATTGCACCTGCATAATCAGTTTGCCTCTTGGCGGCAGCGACCTGAAAGTAAAATTGCCATTAGCATCGGTAGCTGCAGTAATCTTTAGGTCGGGGATAGAAATTGTGGCCCCGGGCAGCGTCATTTTGTTGGTAGCATCAATTACCTTTCCGGTCACATTGCCAATATCTGCTTTGGCTGCTATAAATATCAATTGCATCAGCAAAAAGCTGAATATCTTAAATTTCATAATAATAAACTTTAATTAATAAATACCAACACTTAAGTGCGGGGGAAGAACAAAAAACCTGAGGGAATTATGAAATTGCAGATGGAGGTGCCCTGCCCGATGCCAGGACAAGCTGTATAAGCGTTATATCAGATTTTTTATACTGATAGTGGCATAATACAGCAATTGCGGGGGTAAAATATACATGCTGTGTAAGCAACATATGCGAGTGGTGCATTACAGCGCAAACATCGCACTTCTCTTTTAAAACAGGCAAGCCCGATTTGGTTGATGTTGCTATACTACCCTGCTTGTAATGCGTGTGTGTAAATGCTAAATATTGGCCTGCTATAAAAAAAAGCAGCAGTACCCAGGTATAAATGATATTTCTGTTATTTCTTTTCAAACCAACACGCAAACGTTGTTACACCACAAAGTTAATAATTAAACACGCAGATACATATAAGGTTCGTAACAATCGTGTTAATTGGGCAAAGGCTATCAATTATACTACAGTATGACGATGGCCCCTATAGTTTAGTTATTACATTTTTACAATATGGTTCAGTTCCCTTGCTATAGAGTAATTCCCGATATAAATTTTATTTAAAAGAAATTTGCATTATATTTAGTGCTACCAAACCCTTGCAATGAATAAAATTTTTACTGCCCTGTTACTGTGTGGCTTAGCTACTACAATAACCAATGCCCAAAAGAAAACTGAAGTTCCGGGTATCCCTACAACACAACCTTATGGCAAAATTGATATAGCCGACCTGGAGCTAAAAGCCTGCGATTTTGAAAAAGATGCCAACGCTATGGTGCTTTTTGACAAAGGCGATACCTATTACGATGACCAGTTTAACATTATGATGGAGCGCCATAAACGTATAAAGATATTTAATGATAATGGCAAAAATGAAGCTAACATCCGCATTGAATATATTAGTGGCAACCATTATGAATATATTACAGGGATAGAGGCCGAGACAATTAACCTGGTAAATGGTAAAATTGAAATAACCAAACTTGACAAAAAGGTACTTTATAATGAAACCATCGACAAATCCCGTTCGGCTTATGTTTTTTCATTTCCTAATGTAAAGCCAGGATCGGTAATAGAATATCGTTATAAATGGACCACACAATCATTTTCTAATGTTCCTGACTGGTATTTTCAAAGTAAAATACCTACCCGTTACAGCGAGCTTGACACCTCCATTCCCGATCTGTTGTATTTTCGGGAACAAAGCCATGTAATAGACCCTTATTTGTTGAACAAAGAAAGTACAGAATCAAAAAGTGTTGGTACCGGCACTGATGTGGTTTCCTACTCATTACTGGAGAAAAAACGGGCTTTAGCAAATATCCATTCCATGCCAGATGAACCTTACATGACATCGGCTACGGATAATATGCAATCACTTTTTTTTCAGTTAACTTATATCAAGCCTATAAATGGTTTTACCCGATCATTCTCTGACACATGGGCAAAGGTTGGTGCGATATTAGCTGACGATGAGGATTTTGGTGCACAATTAAAGCGTAAACTGGCCAACGAAGAGGCCATTATTACTAAAGCCAAAGCCATGAAAACCAATAAGGAAAAAATGACCTATGTTTTTAAAGAAGTGCAATCGGCCATGAAATGGGACGGTGTTGACCGCTGGTATACTAATGATGGTACCGTTAAAGCATGGGAGAAGAAAACGGGGAACTCAGCCGAAATTAACCTCATATTATATCATCTTCTTAACAAGACCGGTGTAGAGGCTTACCCCATGGTAGTCAGCACGCGCGAACACGGTAAGGTTAATCCGGCATATACATTTTTATACCAATTTAACCGGGCAGTAGTTTATATTCCGGTTGATAGTACCCTCCATTATATTCTGGATGCTACCGGAAAATATAACAGTTATAATGAAATACCGGATAACCTGCTTAATTCTACCGGTTTATATATAGACAAAGAAAACAAACGCTTTAATACAGTATTCTTAGACAAAAGCACTCCATCACAACAGGTTATTTTAATTAACGCCGATATTAACCCCGACGGAAAAATGGCAGGGAAGGCAGAGATGACCGCGTATAGCTATAATCGGATAAATGGCATAAAGCGATACAAGACAGACGGCGAGCAAAAGTATATTGACTATTTGAGGAACAATGATAATGCGATTAAAATAGCAAGTCTTAAATTGGAAAATATGGAAACGGATACTTTACCGTTGTCGCAAAGTATGGATTTTAAAATGGACCTGACAGGCAGTGATGGTACCTATATCTATTTTATTCCATCTGTTTTCGCACCTTTGCGTACCAACCCGTTTTTAGCTGAGAACCGGATGTCGGATATTGATTTTGGGTACCGCGATAATTTCTCGCTTGTAGGCAATTACAAAATACCCGATGGTTATAAAGCTGATGCTTTACCTAAAAACATCATTTTGCAAATGCCCGATCAAAGTATCACCTTCCGACGTATAGTTGGCGAGCAAAACGGATCAATTGTAGTAAGATATTTAATGGACCATAAAAAAAGCATTTACTTCAAAGAAGATTATGGGCAGATACATGAATTTTATAAGAAAATGCATGAAGCCATAAATGAACAAGTGGTGTTGAAAAAATCGTAAGGCTTATATAATTATGAACAGGATAACTATAGCAGTACTAAGTACTGCTTTATTTTTTTCATTGGGTTTAGCAAGCAGCTACGGCCAGGATAAAACACTACCTAAAGAGGTTTATCTGGCATCGGGCATCCCCGATTCACTAAAAGAAAACGCCAATGCTGTAATCCGTTATACCATGAATGAGATTACAGTAAAAGCACCGGGTAAACAGGTGTTAAAACATCATAGCATCACCACGGTATTAAATGAAAAAGGGGATAAGGCGGGTGAAGTAGTATTAATGTATAACCGCAAGTATGATACTTATTCGAACATCGAAATTAAAGTATATAGTACTACAGGGCAGTTGTTAAAGAAATATCATAAGAGCGATATGTATGATCGTTCTGCAACGGACGATGAAACTATTGTTACGGATGACCGCCTTTTAGCCGTGCAACATGCTATAGCAAGCTATCCAACTACTATAGAGGTATCCTATGAAGAAGATATATCAAGCTTTACAGATCTGGGCGCGTGGATGATAAGGCCAAAGGCTGAAGTAGCTATTGAAGCCGCTTATTGCAAGGTGACAGTAAACCCAACTGTTGGCTTTAGATACAAGGCACAAAATATAGCTTTAACCCCAATAAAGGGCACACAAGGCGATATGGAAACTTACAACTGGCAAGTAAAAAACCTGAAAGCAGTTAAGCCCGAAGACAATACTTTAAGCTGGCAATTACAGCAAAAGATTGCGATGGCTACTAACAATTTTGAGTATTATGGTATCCCAGGGGCTTTTGATAGCTGGCAAAATTTTGGCAAATGGATAGCTAAATTGAATGCGGATGTAAGTACCCTAAGCCCTGAGCGGTCGGCTGAAATAAAAAAGATGACCGACACCATAAAAAGCGACAAGGATAAGGTGCGGTTCCTTTACAGATATTTACAGCAGAATATGCGCTATGTGAGTGTGCAACTTGGTATTGGTGGTTTAAAACCATTCCCGGCAATGTTTGTAGACCAAAAGAAATATGGTGATTGCAAAGCCTTATCAAATTATATGTACGCATTATTAAAAGCTGTAAATATTCCATCGTATTATGCTATTATAAATGCGGGTGTTAACGAAAAACCGGCCGATCCGGACTTCCCTGATAATGTATTTAACCACGTAATATTATGTGTGCCCTTAAAAGGCGATACCACTTGGCTTGAGTGTACCAGCACCACTCAGCCTTTTGGAAAATTGGGGACTTTTACCGAAAACCGCAATGCCCTGCTAATTACCGAAGACGGCGGCAAATTGGTTAGTACGCCAAAAAGCGTTTTGCAGGATAACCTGTTTGATAGCTATGTCCATGTGGCCATCAATCCCGATGGCAGCGCTAAGGCACAATTAAAATTCCTTTCAACCGGTGAATATCGAAGCATGTATGTGGGACTGGCATCTATTAAGATGGATGAACAAAAAACTTACTTAATAAAATACCTTAACCTTAAACAACCATCGGCCTTCAATTTTAATTCGGCACCCGATAAAGATGGTACTAAGGAAATAAATATAGATTTAGACTACGATAAATTTTGCGACTTGGCCGTTGGTGATAAGCAGTTTTACAAACCCAGCGTATTTGATATTTGGCGATTAACCTTGCCCGAAATAGAAAAACGCAAAACCGATTACTATTTTGAACATCCCATGCAAAAATCGTGTGTTACTGCGATAGATTTGCCCGCCGGCTTTGAAATGGAAACCCTGCCTGCCGATGTAAAACTAAAGTTTAGCTATGGCAACTATGAAGCCAGTTACCAATACGACAAAACAAAAAACCAGTTAACATCCACGGTAAAATTCAAACTTAATAACCAGATAATACCTGCGGCCCAATACAACGAAATGCAGAAGTACATGGATGACATTGCGCGGGCCCAGAATAAAAAAATGGTGATTAAACGAAAGGCGTAAATTTGCCCCTGATGATATTCAGGCTTGATGAACGTTTACTGTTTCCCGCCCCTCAACTGGCTGAAGAAGACGGCCTGCTGGCTATAGGCGGCGACTTATCGCCAGCGCGTCTGTTGTTGGCTTATCAAAACGGCATATTCCCCTGGTATAGTGATGATACCCCTATTTTGTGGTATTCGCCGCATCAGCGATTTGTGCTTTATCCCCAAAGGCTGAAGATATCCCGAAGCATGCGGCAGGTGCTGCGGTCGGGCAAATTCAGTGTAACATTTGATACCGCCTTTGAAGATGTGATACAAGCTTGTTCTACTGTTTATCGTGAGGATCAGGACGGTACCTGGATAACCAACGATATGATAACCGCTTATACCGGATTGCACCGCCTTGGCCATGCGCATTCGGTTGAGGTTTGGGAGCATAATGAATTGGTTGGCGGCCTATATGGCGTTCAGGTTGGCCGGGTATTTTGTGGAGAAAGCATGTTTAGTAAAACAAGTAATGCCTCGAAAGCGGCATTGATCGCCCTTTGCCAAACCAACAGGTATGATTTGATAGATTGCCAGGTGTATACCGCGCACCTGGAATCGTTAGGCGCTGAAATGATAAGCAGGGAAGAATATATGGAGGCCTTGTTTTAATGTGCAGATATGCAAATGTGCGTATTTGCAGATGAATGAATATTGTAAATTCTATCGATTTTAATTATCTGCACTTTTGCATATTCGCACATTTGCACATCAAAATGGTTAGCTTTGCAATACATGCAGCAACCCGATAAAAAAGAGCGGATAATTTTAGGGATAGACCCCGGCACAGCGGTGATGGGTTACGGATTGGTGAAGGAAGTTGGGTCTAAACTGGAGTTGATTAGCCTTGGGGTAGTAAAAATGGCTAACCTTGACGATCACAACTTAAAACTGCAGCGCATTTTCGAAAAAACAGTAGCCCTAATTGATAACTACAAACCCGATTGTTTGGCTATTGAGGCTCCGTTTTACGGCAAAAACATTCAGGTGATGCTTAAGCTGGGCCGGGCGCAAGGAGTGGCTATTGCCGCTGCCTTATCGCGTAGTTTAGTTATATGCGAATATGCCCCGCGTAAAATAAAGCAATCCATCACCGGTAATGGTAATGCTACCAAGGAGCAGGTTGCCGCCATGCTTAAAACATTATTAAAATTTGAAGAAAGCCCCGAGTTTTTAGATGCCACCGACGGGCTGGCCGTAGCCGTTTGCCACAGCTTTCAGCGTATTACTACCGGGCGTGGCAATAAAATATCTTATTCGGGTTGGGAAGCCTTTGTAAAGGACAATACCCAGCGTGTAGCCTCGCCGTTGAAGATTAAGAAGTAATTTATTTATAATTTGTCATTGCGAGTGATAGCGTGGACAACCGACCAACGGGAGCTCATTAATGCCTTAAAAATAAATGCATTATTAATAATCTCGTAGTTCGTAAATCAAGCTATGAGATTGCCGCGTCGCGACGCTCCTCGTAATGACAAAAAATATATTACTCTTCTTCCCGTTCTTCCCTCAATGCTTCTTTTATCTTTTCCAGTGTAGCCTCAAATTGTTCAGCAGTAAATTTCAACTTAGGATTTGTGAAATTAATATCGTTAGCCTCGTTCATGGGTATCAAATGGATGTGCGCATGCGGTACCTCGAGGCCCATTACTACTACGCCAATACGCTCGCAAGGGATGGCTTTTTTTAAGCCAATAGCTACTATTTTGGCAAATAATTGCAAGCCCGCATAAGTTTCGTCATCCAGGTCGAATAAATAATCCACTTCCATTTTGGGGATCACCAACAAATGGCCTTCAGTAAGCGGACTAATATCCAGGAAAGCCAGAAAATCGTTGCTTTCGGCTACTTTATAGGCGGGTATATCACCGGCTACTATTTTTGAAAAGATGCTTGGCATAATCTAATTTTGAATTAGTGAATGAGTGATTTAGTGAATAGGAAATGTGATATTCACTCATTCAAAACTCACTCATTCACTAATTGTTTAGCGCGAAATTTCCAGTATCTCAAATTCCATTTTACCGGCGGGCACCTGTATCTCGGTTTTATCGCCTACAGATTTACCCAGCAGCCCTTTGGCTATGGGCGATGCTACCGATATTTTACCGGCTTTAAGGTCGGCTTCCGTTTCTGATACCAGTTGATAGCTCATCGTGGCGCCGTTTTTTATGTTCTTTATTTTTACAATAGACAAAGCCAGTACTTTTGAGGTATCCAGTTTAGATTCATCCAGTAAACGGGCGCTGGATAATACCTCGCTTAGTTTAGCAATTTTGGTTTCGTGCAGGCCTTGTGCTTCTTTGGCTGCATCATATTCAGCATTTTCAGAAAGGTCGCCTTTATCACGCGCCTCGGCAATGGCTTTAGCAATTTGCGAACGGCCTTCTGTTTTTAAATACTGTAATTCTTCTTTTAATTTTTCTAAACCCTCTTTGGTGTAATAGGTTACTTCTGCCATAACTCACTATATAAATAATACTTTAATTCTTTACGGTTTGCCAAAAAAAACCGCCCTCCCATTTTTAAGAAGGACGTTAAGGCTTTTATTAAAAACAAACAAGACTACGTTGGCCTATTAGCCCGCATAGTCTTGCTTTGTTGTAAAACGAAGATAAGTGATTTAAGTTTTAATATCCAAATTTTTTTACTGCCTGAACTTTTTAGGGAAGAAGCTTAAGCGCCGCCAGCTTTTGCGCCAACACTTCGCTTAGTTTCCGGTACGAATCGAATGTCCAGCCTGCTACGTGCGGGGTTAATAATATCTTACCATTTTGTTTTAAATCGCTAAACCAAGGCTGCTCGCCAAGCACCGGGAATTTTTCTACCTCCAGCACATCAAGTCCCGCGCCCAATATTTTGCCCTGTTTAATTGCGTTAAGTACGGCTTGTGTTTTTACTACTTTGCCCCGCGCGGTGTTCAGCAAAAATATCGGCTTTTTAAAATGAAATAAGTATTCATCGTCAACCATCCCTTTTGTTTCGGGTGTGAGCGGGATATGTAAGCTTAATACATCACTATGCTTTACAATTTCCTCCATACTAACCTCCCTGGCATAATGGTCGCTAAAACCGGTGCGATATTTATCGTAAGCAATTACGTTCACTTCGAAACCACTTAATTTACGGGCAAAACTTCGACCCATGTGGCCATAACCAATAATGCCCACGGTTTTGCCTTTTAATTCGAACCCCCTGTTGGCTTCCCGCTTCCACTCGCCGGCGCGTATTTCAGCATCGGCGCGGTTAAAATTGTTCATCAGCGCCAGCAGCATCCCTATAGCATGTTCGCCAACCGCATCCGAATTACCTTCGGGAGCATTGAGCAAATGAATCCCTTTTTTGATGGCATAATCCTCGTCGATATTATCCATCCCCGCTCCGGCACGGCAAATGAAGCGCAGGTTAGTAGCTGTATCCAGCGTTGTTTTATCAACCTGGAACTTTGAACGGATAAGCAGCCCTGTATACTGAGAAATAATACTTAATGCTTCAGCGGGTGTAATATCGGGCTGGTAATTGCAGGTATAACCCAGCGCCTCGGCCTGTTCAATAAAAATGGGGTGTATATCGTCGACAATAAGGATATTATTTTTCAATTTAATAGCAATTTGTACAAACGTACAAAATAACTTGGCACGTAAATAGTACTATTCTGTGCAACTAAATATCCAGCTATGAAACTATTTAAATACCAACAGATAAATGCCGCTTTAAAGCAACAGATTGCCAACCTATCCGGCGAGGGCTTTAAGCAAATATTTGACCGCATAGATCAGTTCGGCATAAAAAAAGGCGTAGATAAAATGGGCCTGGATAAGTACATAGAGCAGTGCGCCATTGTGGCAGCTACATCGGGAGCTGTATCCGGTAGCGGCGGTATGATTACCATGCTTATTGGTGTACCGGTAGATATGGTGAATCTCATTACCCAGCAGTTTCGTGTAACTATGGCAGTGATGTACCATAATAAGGGCAGTTATAATTTCGGCTTTGAAGAGTTTATGACTATGATAGCTACTTCCTTAAAAGTTGAAGCAGGTGTAGCCCTCACTAAAACAGTAATGGAAAGCGTTGCCGAAAAACTGCTGTTAATGGTGGGTACACGTACAGCCGAACGCTTAGTACCGATAATAGGCGGCGTGATAGGCGGCACCACCAATTATATTTTTATTAAACGCGTAGCAGCAAGAGTGAAGGAACTGGAAGCAGCCGGACAGATCATCGCTATTTAATAACCAATGCGCCAGGTTTTTTAAACTGACGAAGTTTAGCACAAGGCACAAACCAGTCGCGGCTTGGTTCGTAGGATTGTCGCATATGCGGCAAAATGCGTTCAGTAACAAATGTCACCCCTTTTTTAGTGAACGCATAATGTGTAAACATTTCTTTTTTACTCAGAGTATCTATGGAATGATATAATTCATTATAAAAAAGTTTTTCTTCATCTATATCCCTTTTATACTCCTCATCCTTTTTTTCACGCCAAGCCTGGTCTTCATGAATGGCTTTTTTATATTGTTGTTTGTAGGTCCGGAATACCCAATTTAGCCCAGTCTGGTTAATTTCATTACTGATGGGATATGGCTTTCCTGTATGGATGTTATAAGTATCCCATTCCTGGTATTCTTCAGGGTGGGCTCCCATGCTTTCGTAATATAAATGGATGGAAAGGATATCTTTACTTTCAAAAGGTATCTCATAATCCAGCCAGGTAATACCAGTACCGTCAGTTTCAAAACGTTTAACGTTATTAATTATCGGCTCATCGTTAACAAGGTGCTCTTCCGATAAAGTTTTTTTTAATTGGGGGTATTTATCTGAAACTATGGGAATGATCAGACTATCGGGGTTTAGGTTATCCCGATATTTCATATAGATCTTTTTGGGATGGATGATGTGGCTTTTCCTGAGGGCTTTATCTTGCGCCAATGCGCCGATAGAACATAATAGCAATACTGATAAAAAAGCCCATGGTTTCATCGTGCTGCTACTATTTTATTGGTCAATTCCACAAAATCAGCTACGCTCAACCGCTCTGCACGCAGATCAAGCATAGGTTCGTCGCTCATTTTTTCTTTATTAATGAGGGATGATACCGCGTTACGCAAGGTTTTACGGCGCTGGTTAAACCCTGCTTTTACTACCTGCCAAAACAGTTTTTCATCGCAATCCAGTTTTTCGGTTTCATTGCGCGTTAAGCGGATTACTGCCGAAAGCACCTTTGGCGGTGGGTTAAATACACCGGCTTTCACTGTAAACAAGTATTCAACCTTATAGTAAGCCTGCAAAAAAACGCTCAGTATACCGTATTCTTTACTCCCAGGTTTTACAGCGCAGCGTTCGGCTACTTCCTTTTGGAACATCCCCACAACCTCTATCACCTTATCACGGTTATCCAGTACTTTAAAAAGTATTTGCGAAGAAATATTGTAGGGAAAATTGCCAATTATCCCGAATGGCCCCGTTGATACCTTGCTGAAATCCATCTCAAGAAAGTCGCTGTTAATGAGCCGTTCACCCAACTGCGGGTATTTTTTTTGCAGATATTGATACGATTCGGTGTCAATGTCTATCAGGTATGTTTCCAGGTCAGTTTTTTGCAACAGGAAGTCGGATAGTACGCCCATTCCGGGGCCAACTTCCAGCACACGCGAATATCTGCCCTTATATTGCAGACTGTCCACAATTTTTGCAGCAATGTTTTTGTCGGTTAAAAAGTGTTGACCAAGATGTTTTTTAGCACTAACCAGAGACATGCAACAAATAACGGTTTTTTAGCTGAAAGGCCAAAGCAGAAACCGAAAAGCAGGAAAAATGGTCAAAAGTTATAGCTTTGCATATTAGTGAGTTCGCGTGGTGGACTTGACAATGATAAACAATGCGGGGTTTCAGGCTTTGCGCTTTGAGCCTCCACTTTCAGCTTATAAAAATGGAGAAAATAAAAATAGGGATCAGTATTGGCGATGTCAATGGCATTGGCCTTGAGATCATCATCAAAACCCTGGCCGATGCGGCTATAATGGATTATTGCACTCCTATTGTATACGGACATACCAAGGTGGCTTCGTTTCACCGCCGCACATTAAATGTACAGGACATGAATTTTAACGTTATTGCCGAGGCTTCGCAGGCACAGCACCGCAAAGCTAACATGATCAATTGCTGGGAAGAGGATGTGAAAATAGACCTGGGCCAAAGCAATGAGACTGGCGGCAAATACGCGTTGCTATCATTAGAACGCGCTACCACCGATCTGCTAAGCGGACACATAGACGCATTGGTTACAGCGCCTATTAATAAAGATAATATCCAGAGCGACACGTTTAAATTTCCTGGGCATACCGAGTATTTACAGGAACGCGATGGTGCAGCCGAATCGTTAATGTTTTTGGTGAGCGATACTTTGCGTGTTGGTGTTGTTACCGGCCATATCCCGGTTTCGCAAATACCACAGGCCATTACAACCGAAAAAATATTAGCTAAGCTAAAGTTAATGAACAGTAGCCTTAAAACCGATTTCTGGATCCGCAAGCCCAAAATAGCAGTGCTGGGTTTAAACCCGCATGCCGGCGATAATGGGTTAATTGGCGATGAAGAACAAACCATAATTGCCCCCGCACTGGAGGAAGCCCGTGCTGCCGGTATACTGGCCATGGGCCCGTACCCTGCCGATGGTTTTTTTGCAAATGCCACCTATACCAAGTTCGATGCCGTATTAGCGATGTATCACGATCAGGGCCTGATCCCTTTTAAACAGATCTCGTTTGAATCTGGCGTAAATTATACGGCAGGGTTAAGCTTTGTGCGCACCTCGCCCGATCATGGCACGGCATACGATATTGCAGGGCAAAACAAGGCATCTGAAGTATCCTTTCGCGAAGCCTTATTTTCCGCGATACACATTGTAAAACACCGCCGCGAATCGGCCCAGTTGAATGAAAACCCTCTACAGTTTACCAAGTTAAGCAGGGACAGGGATTAGCCAGTATCATAATAATTCAATTTTATCGGCAACGCCCTGTTGTATTTAGTCCCGGGTGTAAAAAAATCGTAAGTTTGCCCCATGGAACAAAATATATTTGTTTACAACACTTTAACCCGCACCAAAGAAGTATTTAAGCCACTTAATGCCCCAAATGTGGGCATGTATGTATGCGGCCCTACCGTATATAGCGATGCCCATATGGGCAATTGCCGCACTTATATCTCGTTCGATCTTATCTTCCGGTATTTAACCCATATTGGTTATAAAGTGCGTTACGTACGCAACATTACCGATGCCGGGCACCTGGAAGGCGACGCCGATGAGGGTGAGGACAAAATTGGCAAAAAAGCCAAGCTGGAACAATTAGAGCCAATGGAAATCGTACAACGGTATACTATTGGTTTTCATGATGTAATGCGCGAGCTAAATATTCTGCCGCCAAGTATTGAACCAACTGCGACCGGCCACGTGATAGAGCAGATTGAGCTGGTAAAAGAGATAATAACGCGCGGTTATGCTTACGAGGTTGAAGGTTCCATTTATTTTGATGTTGAAAAATACAACAAAACGCAGGATTATGGCATTTTGAACGGCCGTAAGCTGGAAGATCTTTTAACCAATACCAGAACGTTAGGGGGACAGGACGAAAAACGCGGCAAGCTTGATTTTGCCCTATGGATAAAAGCAAAACCCGAACACCTGATGAAATGGCCCTCCCCATGGGGAGTGGGTTTCCCTGGCTGGCACCTAGAGTGCTCGGCCATGAGCAATAAATATTTGGGACATAAGTTTGACATCCATGGCGGCGGTATTGACCTGGTACCTACACACCATACTAATGAGATAGCCCAAAACGTAGCCAGTTGCGGTGAAAATCCGGCTAACTACTGGATACATACCAATATGCTTACTGTGAACGGGCAAAAAATGTCTAAATCGTTAGGCAACAGTTTTTTGCCACATGAACTATTTACCGGTAATAATAAAATATTGAATAAGCCGTATAGCCCTATGGCTACGCGCTTTTTTATGCTGCAGGCACATTACCGCAGTACACTCGATTTTGGTAACGAGGCTATGGAGGCATCCGAAAAAGGTTTTAAGCGCCTGATGAATGCATTTGGATTACTGGATGGATTAAAAGCATCGGCTACAAACGAAACTGATATTGCTGCATTGCGCCAGCGTTGCTATGAAGCCATGAATGATGATTTTAACAGCCCGGTGCTAATTGCCGAATTATTTGAAGCATCGCGCATTATCAACTCCATACATGATGGAAAGCTAAACATTGATGCGGCAAACCTGCAATTGTTAAAGGATACCATGAACAGTTTTGTACTGGATGTGCTGGGCCTGAAAGCTGAAATAGCCGCCAATGATGACCTGCCTAAAGTAATGGATATGATAGTTGACCTGCGCGGCGAAGCCAAACGCAACAGCGATTATGCTACATCTGATAAAATACGCGATGGCTTGCAAAAAATAGGGTTTCAGTTAAAAGACAGCAAAGAAGGCACCACGTGGAATAAAGCGTAACTATAATCCATTCTGAATGTCTTATCCGTCGCTATTAATGAAATATAATAGGATAAAAAGCAATCTCCACAGTTCGGAACTATCTTTTTAAACTATATTCAGGATGTTTACGTAATTGTATCATTGCAACGATGATCACAATACAAATAATTAAACTGGTTACTGTAGGTATCATAAAAACGTACAGGTAATCGGTAACCGTAAACCCAATGAAGCATATTAAAATGGGCCAAAGCAACATATAAACTACCTTGGGGTATTTTTCCACCATCTCTGAAAACATCCAGCATATAACAGCAAAACCAACTAACACTATAACAGAATCCAGGCTTAACGCTTCATAAAAATTGTCCCAGCTTCGCATATAACCATTAGCGTTAAACTTATATTGCTCCATCTGCCGAATTAATTCTTTACCGGCAGGATCAGTTGTTTGCTTACGGGTAAGGTGCCCCATAATGTGGCCAAACGCATAAAATAAAGTAACAAAAACAGCAATTCTGAGTAGGATTTTAGGTTTCATTTTCAATTGTTTGTGGTTGAAGATTATTGCGAATTACCCAATTACTTATATTAGCTTAAATATATCATGCAAATTTTTTATTATCAATAGGTTAGTGTAATGATATTTATGGCTTCGCAAGGTTTAGTTTCGTTGACAGAGAATAGCTTAGCTAAGTGATAAAAGCTATTGGGGTATATCTTTTAATGCAAAACATCTGTACATTGATTCTAAAGCCATATATTAACTTCAATCCGGCCTATTCAATTATAGGCTGTTATACTTATCAAATAACTGGCTTAGGTCGGCATCATTTTTAAAGTTTACTTTGTTGTTTTTAAGATAATCTTCCATTTGGCCCGCCTTATCGGCCATTACGGCCATCACCGCTTTCTTGTCGGGTTTTATTGCACTCATTTTATCATCTTTAAATACATAATAAGTCGCGGTAGCCACATATGTACGGTTCGCCGTGGCCGATCCATAGGTTTTAGTTTCCTCAATATGCTTGGCCAAATGTTTTAACAACTTAGTTTTACCATCAGAAAGCACCTGGTAATACGAGTCTTTCACTTGTGCGCCAATAGCAGGGAAACCACTTGCAAATTTCATCCCGTCAATAATGAACCGGGTAACAGGTTCGGCAAAACTCATGGGCACATTGTCTTTAGATGCAAATACCACCACATCATTTTTAAGGTCGTACTTTAATTTCATATTATCATACGTACCTTTAGCAATAGTTGCCGACCCGATACCCCAGGTATCTTTTAAGTATGGCGACCCCTCCGCTTCGTCAGCCCGGTTTTCTTTTAATACATTACCCTGAATATCCGAATAATAGTTTTGAGCCTTTGCTGTAACGCTAACAAATAGTGCGATAGTTAATAATGAGCTAACAAATTTTTTCATGTTAAATGGATTTAGTTTCCCAAAATGTGTCCATTTAATAAATAGCCAGTTACCCGATGGAACGGGCGTCAGAATAATAGTTAGTTAAATATACATTTTTTAAAATATATGATTAATAGTTGTGGGATTTTAAGAACAAAAAATTATTTGCTTGATATAAAAGCAATCTAACACCTATAGAAATAATGACAAGGCGCAGCAGCCCGATAAAATAAAGCCACATAACCATCGTTAAAACAAAGTAAATGCATCAACGGCAAACATGTGTTAACAGCATTTGTTATGATGCCGTATTTTACATTAAAACTTGCAGCTTGATATTTATTATTAAATTGCCCCACAACTATTTAAAACAACACGCAAGCAACAAGCCATTGTGCCGCATTATTTACATTTCATGCTTATAAAAAGAACAAACTTATCCTTGAAAATGAAACGATTCACATTAACCGCAACTTTAGTAATTGTTTATAGCTTTGTAGTATTAGCCCAAAACGCCCCCATAGCCAAAGTACAATCTGTTATATCAGCCGAAGAAAATTTTAATAAACTGGTTGCCCGCAAGGGCATTAAAGAAGGCTTTTTAGCGGTAGCCGACCCAGCTGGCATTGTATTTAAACCCGATGCTAAATTAATTACCGATTTTTATGGCAGTATTGATAAGCAACCGGGCACACTAACCTGGAAACCAAAATTTGCCCGCATATCAGCCAACGGCGACCTGGCTTTTACGGCAGGGCCGTACGTATACCAAAATGGTAAAACAGAAGATGATAAAGTGTATGGCGATTATGTTTCCATATGGCATAATGATGGTGAAAGTGGTTTAAAATTATTGATAGACCTGGGGATACAGCATCCCGAACCCGAAAGCGAAGTTTTAACCGATTTTAAAGAACCCGATACTGCAAAACATAAAGCGCCAAGCAAAGACCCATTTAATGGGAAAAAGGTGATCCTTGATAACGACAAAATGTTTAATTACGCGTTAAGCAAATCTACGCTGGGTACTTACAAAGAATTTTTAAGTCCTGAAGGCCGTTATTATTTCCCCGGGTTCGACCCAATAATAGGTGTTGATAAAACCCTGAAGTTTTTAGATAACGAGGCTATAACCATTAGTGCAGAAACTGTAAATGCCGGCCGGGCAACCAGTAACGATTTGGCCTATAGCTATGGTACTGCGCGTATAAAAAAGGGAAATATTGTTAGCGCTTATAACTATGTACGCATTTGGGAGGTTGACAAATCTTACAAATGGAATGTACTGTTAGAAATTTTTTCGGCAGTGGAAAAATAAATATTTTTTTAGCACTTAAGGCAATTACGCCTCATCAAAAGCAGGTCAGGAGATGATTTATTCTCTTGACCTGCTTTTTTTATTTTAATATCATCTGTTTTTTAATGAAATCCGAAAAATATTTAATTGATTTTTATAGATTTTGTTAAAAACACTTCATAAATTACAATAATTTATAAAACAAGGTTTAATTATATGCAGGAATCGGGCTATTTTAACAA
Organism: Mucilaginibacter boryungensis; assembly: GCF_015221995.1. Taxonomy (NCBI): domain Bacteria; kingdom Pseudomonadati; phylum Bacteroidota; class Sphingobacteriia; order Sphingobacteriales; family Sphingobacteriaceae; genus Mucilaginibacter; species Mucilaginibacter boryungensis. The sequence continues at coordinate 1,170,722 of NZ_JADFFM010000002.1, read as the reverse complement.
GTACAACCCTATTGATGGGGTTTGGGACGAAATGTTTGGCGCTGATTCTAATATCCGGGAGCATTATAGCAAGGTAATTAATTACTTATCGCTTGAATCGCCGGACGAATTAAACAAAAAGGAAGAATTGGCCAAACGCCTTTTCATGAGCCAGGGCATTACTTTCACTGTATATAATAGTGGCGAAGGCATCGAAAAAATATTCCCGTTTGATATTATCCCCCGCATTATTACCGCGGCCGAATGGGCTTTTGTAGAAAAAGGGATCAAACAACGCTTAACTGCATTAAACCTGTTCCTGAAAGATGTTTATCATAATCAGTTCATCATAAAAGATGGCATCGTCCCTATAGATATCATTTACTCGTGCCCGCATTTTTTGCGCGAAATGTACCAGTTACAGGTACCCTACGATGTATATGTGCATATAGCAGGTATAGATCTGATCCGCGATTTTGACGGCACCTTTTACGTACTTGAGGATAACCTGCGTACCCCATCGGGCGTGAGTTATATGCTGGAGAACCGCGAGATCACTAAACGCTTATTCCCCGATCTGTTGCCGCAATGCAATGTGCGCAGCGTTACCGAATATCCGGCATTGCTATATAAAAACCTGCTGGCGCTTTCACCCCGGCCGGTTAGCAACCCTACTATCGTATTATTAAGTCCGGGTATATATAATTCGGCTTACTTTGAGCATACTACACTGGCCCGCCTGATGGGCGTGGAACTGGTAGAGGGCCGTGATTTAGTAGTGGACAATCACAAGGTATACATGAAAACAACTAACGGCCTGCAACAGGTAGACGTGATTTACCGCCGGGTAGATGACGAGTATCTTGACCCGTTGGTGTTTAACCCATCCAGCATGCTGGGTGTGGCTGGCCTTATGGGAGCTTATCGTAAAGGCAACGTAGCTATTGTTAATGCCATAGGCAATGGCGTAGCCGATGATAAGGCTGTATACGTTTATGTACCGGCTATGATCAAATATTACCTGAATGAAGAACCTATACTGAAGAACGTGCCTACCTACCAATTAGGTAACCCCGACGAAAAAGAATATGTGTTTGCCAACATTAACAAAATGGTGGTTAAAAAAACCAACGAGAGCGGTGGTTACGGGATGTTAATGGGGCATGCATCAAGTGAGGCAGAAATAGAGGAATATAAAAATCAAATATTAAAGGCCCCGCGCAATTTTATCGCACAGCCAACCATCAGTCTGTCGGCATCGCCATGTTATATCCAGGGAGAACTGGCCCCGCGCCGGATAGATTTACGGCCTTATGCTCTTTGCGGCCCGCATGGTATTGAAATAGTGCCCGGCGGATTAACCCGGGTGGCGCTAAAAGAAGGATCGTTAGTGGTAAATAGTTCGCAGGGCGGTGGCAGTAAGGATACATGGGTGCTGGGAGATTGAGAAGTCTATAATGGGAGTGAATTAAGACAAAAATTGTTAGAATAAATAATAACCATGGACTATGGGCCATGGACTATGAACTAAAAAATGTTAAGCAGAGTAGCCGCAAGTTTATATTGGAGTAGCCGTTATGTGGAGCGTAGCGACGGTTTGCTGCGTATGCTAAAAATCAATTACGCATCGTCTCAGGATTCGGTACAGGAATTTACCTGGGAGCCTGTTATACGGCTTTATGGCGGCGCTGACAATGATGAGATCATATCAAAACTTGGTAATGATAGCCGTATGGTGCTGAGGCATATGATCACATCAAAAGAGAATCAAAACTCTATTCTTAACATCATTACCCTTGCGCGTGAAAATGCCCGTGGCGTGCAGGAGCATATTACCAAAGATTTGTGGCAATGCCTGAACGAGTATTATCACACAGTAAAAGACAGCAAGCTTGAACGTATGCTACAGCGTGAAGACCCGATAAGCACACTGGATGTATTGATTAAACAAGTAATGCTTTATTATGGCACGGTTGAAATTACTATGGAACGTGGCGAAGGACGCAGCTTTATGAATATTGGTAAATACCTGGAAAGAGCAATACAATCGGTAGATATTTTGGATACCAAATTTGGCACATTGAACGACAACCCCGACTTACTGACCGATACCACTTATTGGAAACATTTATTGCTATCTATTGGTGGGTATGAATTGTACCTGAAAACCTATCGTTCGGGGTTTGAAGCCAAAAATGTTTTAGAACAGGTAGCCTTGAATAATGATTTCCCCCGCTCGGTCATTTATGCTGTAAACCATATTCAGCGGTATTTTGACAGGCTAAAAGGCGATCATGAACGCGAAGATTTTCGCAAAATGTCGTTCCAGATAGGGAGGTTACAAAGCCGGATAAAATATAGTTCGGTAAACAGCATAAGACAGGAAGGCCTGCATACTTATCTTACCCAGATAAGGCAGGAGCTGTATGGTATTGGTAACGCCCTGAACGAAAATTATTTTGCCAACTCATAAGCTAATTTTATAAATTTTAAAATTGCAGTATGCCCGAATTTAAAATACAGCACGTTACCAAATATACTTACGAAGGCCTGGTGCGCGACAGTGCCAACCAGATTATTCTATACCCTATACAGGATGCGTACCAGGAGGTGCTGAAGCAGGAACTAACCATAACCGGCGACCCGGTAGTAGATACCTTTATTGATTATTATGGCAACCAGGTAGGCAGCTTTACGCATCGCGACCCGCATAGCCAATTGATCATTAATTCGCAAATATGGGTAAATACCAAACATCGACCGCTGCCCGTAACCGATATTTTCCCCGAACAGCAGTGGCAGGATTATGATCGTCTGCGTTACATTGTACCTTATATCGATTTTCTGAAACAAGAGTATTTTGACGGGCAGGCCGAGCTACAGGCTATTGTAAATAAAGAACTAAAAAAAGAGGATACCCCTTACCAGGCCATCCTGCGGTTTTGCCAGTATGTATACGATAATTTTGAATATATAAAAGGTATAACTACAGTTGAAAGTACGCTGGATGAAGTATGGAAGTTAAAAGCCGGCGTCTGCCAGGATTTTGCCCATATATTAATGGTGATGCTGCGCCTGATCAATGTTCCGGCGCGCTATGTAAGTGGTTATATTTGTCCAAACCATAATGGCATGCGCGGCGAAGGGGCCACCCACGCCTGGGCCGAAGCCTACCTGCCCGACTATGGCTGGCTGGGCATTGACCCTACCAACAACGTGGTTGCCAACGAAACCCACGTACGCCTGGCCGTAGGCCGCAATTTTTCAGATTGTTCGCCGGTTAAAGGCACTTACAAAGGCCCTCACGGTCATAAACTTGAAGTAGCCGTATCGGTAGGTTACAATAAAGATAACCCTGCTTTAGCTAATGGCGAGATACTGGAAGTTTTTGATGAACCGGTAATTAAGCCCGCCCCTGATTTTTCTAAAAATAGTTATCAGCGGTATATGGAGATGATTCAGCAGCAACAGTAGTAGTTAGCGCGAGCTATAGTACACGCGGCACGCGTTCGCCAGCAGGGGAAATTGAATGACCGCATATCGATTTTACGGCCGTGATCATCATAGTCATCGCCCCCTGATTAGCACTTATTTCTTTGTTATGATTCTGGGTTTTCCGTTCTTAAACTCAATAGTTTCCCGCAAAACCAAATCACCATTTTTCTTAGGATAAAACGTTCTTTTAATTGAGTCGATCCATGCCGAGTTATTTTTATAGTAATAATAGCATTGGGTAAATTCAATTTTATTATTATACAGTAAATAATGCCCTTTTACAAAAGTTGAATCATTCCGTTTTGCAGTTAGATATGAACTGCATAACCTTTTTGTTGTATCTGACCTGTACACTTCGAAGAATTCAGCATTCCAGTTATCATCATGTAAATATTCGCTTTCTTTATAGATTGCGTATGAAAATTTCCCTATTGAGAATTTTTTACAAGTTCTTTCTTATGGAATCCCAAAGAACCGCAAAAAAGGAAAACGAAGATTATTGTTAAGACTTTCATATTCTTTAATTATTTAATCATGGAAATAGCCAAAGATGGGCATTGGTTAATTGAGCTTATGGAGTTGGACTAAAATAATCCCCGTTTGCTGGCGCACGCGTGCCACGTGTGCTCTTTAAAACTTACCCCGCCCAACCCTCTCTATCCAAACTCCTGAAATGAATAGCTTCGGCAAGGTGTTCTAATAGTATATCTTCGGTGCCGGCAAGGTCGGCAATGGTGCGGGCTACTTTCAGGATGCGGTCGTAGGCGCGTGCACTGAGGCCCAGCTTTTCCATGGCTTTCTTCAGCAGTACCTGCCCGGCGTTGTCGATCTTACAAATATCACGCACCATTTGGGGGCTCATTTGCGCGTTGGCATGCAGGTCGGGCTTGTTGCCAAACCGCACCGATTGTACATCGCGGGCTTTCATCACCCGTTCGCGGATCAGTTCACTTTTTTCAGCTAACCGGTCGGATGCCAGTTCGTTAAAGTTTACCGGCGTTACCTCTACGTGTAAGTCGATACGATCTAACAATGGTCCTGATATTTTACTCAAATACTTTTGCACCATTCCTGGCGGGCAAATGCATTCTTTCTCGGGATGATTATAATAGCCACAAGGGCATGGTTCTGTTGCCTTTTTACACATACCGCAAAATAGCACAAAAACCCCATACAACAGCGTACGCTCTTAATCCGCAAACATTGGGGGAACATATCAAGAAGAAGCGAATAGAAAATGACGAATTGCAAAAAGACGTTGCACTTGTCATTGGTGTATCAGAAGATACTATCACATATTGGGAAAATGATAGGACGCAACCGCAAGTGTGTTACTACCCAAACATCATTGCGTACTTGGGGAATTATCCTTTTGTGCATGATGTGGATACTATTGCAGGCAAGATTATTAAGATGCGCTATTGCAATGGGTGGACACGTGAATATCTTGCTGAAATGGTTGGAGTTAATACGTCAACAATTACCCGCTGGGAAACGACGACATGCACAATATCACCTAAAAAATTAAAAGTGCTAAAGGGTATCATAAACCGTTTTTTATAACACAAACCGCCCAAAATGGGCGGTTTTACTATCTTAACGCTATTTAATATAAAAAATGAAATTATTATAAAAAACTTGAATAAACCGTATTCGTGAGGAACGAGGCTTAACACAGCAGCATATTGCTGACTTGATAGGTATGCACCGATCTAACTACTCTAAGATTGAGAATGGCCAACGTGAGATTTCGGTTACGGCCATCGTTAAGATTGCTCAACACTTCAAGATTACTATAGATGACTATTAAACGTTGATGGCAGTAAAACTGATGATGCGCTTACTCAATCTTTTAAGTATAAGCTAAACCTTATTCAAGGCCTCTCCGAAGCTGACAAAGAAGTTGTTTACAGAGTAATTGATATTCATCCTTATTTAGCACACGCGGCACGCGTGCGCCAGCAGAGGTGTTGTTTGGCGCAACTATCTTGTTACATTACCTTTGCCACCATGCCCTGTTTAAATGTTTAGTCAGTTTTTTATAATCCAATATCAATCGTCGCCCATCTTTTTTGAATACTCTTACTTTCAAATCACCTTTTGTCTTAGAAAGAGAATCATTCAAATCGATATAATCTTCCCAATCAGCATACACCCCATATTTATACCCGTTGGATAAAATAACATATTTCGCATTATGATTCCTTTCATCGCGATAAACAGAGTCTACTTTTCCGTGAAATTCCAGAGGTGACGCATCTCTGAAGACCTCCTCTTCCAAAGTAGGTGCAAAATATTTTTTCCATACAATAAAAAAGACAATCACACTGATAATGACAGCAATTTTAATTAATCTCATTTTTTTCAATGTTTGATTTTACATTATTTACTTACCCATGTATCCGATACCTGAAAAATTGCGCCAACATTCATTTTTCCACCAGGGCTAAAACCCACCTGCTGAGTGGTATATCCCGTTGGCCCGGTACTTACACCACCCGAATAACCAACACCAACTACAGGAGTTGTAAGGCCAACTGAAAATGTGGAGGAATTTCCTGAAAAATTACTGTTATAAAATTGCCGATTTCCTGTTGGGGTTATGGTGCCCAAATCCAAACCAGCGCCACTACCAAGACCAACTGTCGCTCCGACTGAAAAATACATGCTGTTTTGTCCTGTTGCATCATGGACCATACCAGCACCAATACCAAATCCACCAAGCGCTGCAAATGAGGCAGAAAGACCTACGAAACTTCCGGTTGTTTGCTTACTCATAAATTCTGATCCATTAGAGTTGGTAATAGTTCCCGATTCTCCTGCCTTTAACATCCCTTCATGTTCCCAAGTCGCAAACCCTTCTGTTTGACTCGATTTACTTACTGAGCCATCTTTACCTAGAGAAACCCTCTCTGTGTGAACCCGGCCACTCCCTAGACTTGCTGTCCATTTTGAATAGATTGTAGCTGATTTTCCTATATATTTTGCACCTTCCCCCTCATATTTAATGGCTGTTTTCTGATCGACAACACGGTCATCATTAACGTATTTATTACCTCTTTTAACCCAATCATTCACTCCCATCCCATCAGGATCGGTAACCCGCAGTACCACTTTGATTAGCATCATAGAGAATTCCCAAACCGTAAGGGTTTCCGTGCTTTTGAAACAAAAGGGATCAAGGAAAAGACAGCAATGGCTGCCAGATAGTTTTTTTTCATGAGGTGATAAGAGTTTATGATAGATTGCGACTGAAGCAATCTGATACTTTTACGATTTCTTTTTCAATAAGGTTTCGACTTGCCTGCGCAAGTCATCAATTTGTTGCTGCTGTGCTTGGTTCTGCGTTTGTTGTAGTTTTACTTCTCTATCTTTCTCAATGAGGTATAGTGTCAACTCCTCAATCTTTTTAAGTAGCAGGGCATTGCTTTCACCAACGTTAAGCCCATTCTTTTCCACCTCAGCCGCTGAGGGCACATCAGGAAGATGTTGGTTGGCTTTTATGTATTTTGCTACCTCCGAGATTGGAAGAAGTTTATAAGTGGAATAGAATACGTAATCCGACCAGCCTGTTTCAACTTTAATTTCTTTAGCTCTTATATTACCATTTACAGCTAATTTGTAACCTTGCGGGTCGGCTGTTCCAATTCCCATATTGCCGGACGCATCAATCCTCATTCTTTCAATGCCATCTGAAGTGTTTGACGCCACTCCAAATATTAAAGCACTGCCAGTATTGGTATTAGGGCCAGTAACTATGCCCTTTATCCAATTTACCGCACCGCCATTATTGAAGTTCAATCTTACGGCACCATTTTGGTTGCCATAACCATTACTAATTGTTAGTTGGCCTCCCAATGTTGATAAATTATCTTCATTGATATAGGCGGCCCCACCTTCTACATGAAGTTTATAAATTGGATTGGTTGTACCTATGCCAACATAAGCATTACCTGTTGAACCAGCTTTGGCTGTAATTGACAATGCATCCGTCCAGGCGGTTGAATTTCCCCGCGTCGCTATACGTAAGGTAGTGAGCCCGTTACCCGAATCGACACCATATATTTTTGCTCCAAATCCACTCCCGTATGTCGAATTCAAAAGCTCTATATTGTTTTGACCGACGCCTAAGGTAATTCCGTTACTTGATTGCACAGTTCCGGCATAGCCTATTGTCAGTGGGCTAACAGGCGTATTGGTAGAAATTCCCACATTACCCGAATTATAATAGATATCCCCGGTGGTGGCACCATTAGGTAACCATTGTGCTTTTGAAACAAAAGGGATTAAAGAGATAACAGCAATAGCTGTCAGAAAGACTTTTTTCATGATGTGATAAGTGTTTAGAAGTTGCTACTAATTGCAATTTAGTATTTTTACGGTTTCTTTTTCAATAAGGTTTCGACCTGCTTGCGCAGTCGTCGATTTCCTTTCATTGTGATAATTTTAAGTATTAAGCTGCGTTTGGGACAGCGATGGAACTAAGCTAAACAAGTTTTTTTATTTTACAATGCTCCTAGCCTATAGTTTATATCAATGTGATTCAAAACTTTTTTATCAAAACCCCGTAAACGGTATGAAATAAAATCCTTATTTTGTTTTATGAAACCAAACCTTACTTTTTGCTTTATAATCGCTGCATTAGCTATTGGATGCTTATCCTCCTGTAAGGATATTATTGAACCCGATATCAGCAAAAAAATTGTTGAGTTACAGGCACCAGGTGATAAATATAAAAGCGCAGTTTATAGTACCGTATTTTGGTGGAATGATGTAGAAGATGCATTAAGCTACCACTTACAGGTTGTTACCCCTAAATTTGATTCTATTGGCGGCCTTGTATTAGATACGCTTGTTAAAACTACTCGTTTCACTATTAATTTAAGCCCCGGAAATTATCAATGGCGTGTACAAGCTTCGAATGGGAGCTATAAAACCGCTTACAGCGTGGCGCGCAGTTTCACTATTTTTCAATCATCTATCAAACAGCAAAAGGTTCAATTATTAAGTCCAGGCAATAACACCACCACTAACCAATCATCAGCTAATTTTAGCTGGGGAGACCTGTATGGCGCGACAAAGTTTCATTTAGAAATTGATACGAACAACTTTGTAAACGAAAACGCTTTGGTTTATAACCAGTCTATCCCCGGCCAGCAGATCAGCTTTACTTTCCCTAAAGATCAAATTTATCAATGGCGCGTCCGGGCAGAGAATGATACAGCGCAGGCGCAATGGTCAGTTATACAAAATATTGTTTATGATCATACACCGCCAAATAAAGTTACTTTAATATCTCCTGCCAATGACCAACCCACTTCATTACCGGTTAATTTGCAATGGAATACAGCAGCTACAGCTTCTAAATACAAACTTTATGTGTATAAAGCCGATGGTGTAACCCTGTATAATTCTGCATTTCCTGTAAGTATTAATACGCCCGGTTATAGCTTTAACTTAGGCACCTTCAATGAAAAAATTTACTGGCGGGTCACCGCAATTGATGCTGCGGGTAACGAGAGTGTGATGAGTGACAGCAGGGATTTTATTGTGCAATAGCATTTAAATGAAGAGTAAAAAAATGACATATGTGTTGGGACTGCTGGTGTTGGTAGTTTGGGGAATGATCATTTATCGCATATTTACTTCTATCGCTGATCATGATGATTCAAAAACCGCTTCCACGGCACAATCAACCATTAAAGAACCATACAATGATTATTCGGCAACAAAAGATACCGGTAAATTAATGCTTAACTATAGGAACCCTTTTTCGGCTGTGGCAAAAGATACTGTTGTTTTACCAAAGCTAAAATCCCTTATAAACCCTAAAAACTTGCCTCAAACTGTTGTAAACTGGGGATTTATAAAATATTCGGGATTTATACGTAACCCTAAATCAAATAAACTAATAGCATTAATGGTTGTAAATGGGAAAAATATCATGCTGGCAGAAGGAGAGACGGCCGAGGATGTGAAGTTGTTAAAAAACTTTAAGGACTCGGTGAAAATTAGCTATAAAAACAAAACCCGGTTTATTACCATGAATAACGCATCATTATGAGAATATTATTATCGACCATATTACTATTGCTAATTCCGCGTATTTTACTTGCACAAAAACTACCTGAGATTGGAACCAACGTAAGGATAATTGAAAGCGATAAAACTATTGTAGCTGAGATCAAGGCCGTAAATTCAACACCGAGCATGAATCCGGAGAAAATATATTACTGGTATGGTTCTAATAATATCCATCACACACAAGGTGGTTATAGTGGCCACTTATTAAACGGTGCATACAATGAATATTACTTAAATAAAAATTTAAAAGAACAGGGCACTTATACTAAAGGACTAAAAAGCGGTGTCTGGAAATCATGGTCGGAAAACGGGGCATTGAAACAATTATTTACGTACAATAAAGGGGTAAAATCAGGGCCATTTTACTTGTATGATGATTTGGGAAAAGTTACCCAAGCGGGCAACTATGATGAAAACGAACTAGAGGGTAAGGTTAAATTTTACAGTAAAGATTCTGTAGCTGTGGTGAAGTACAAACACGGTAAACCAATGCCAAACCAGCACATCAAGTCGTTTTGGGATAAACTTAACTTCTTGAAAAAACACCCTAAAACCACCGAAAAGCCTAAGCTTAAGACAAATCATTAAGCCATATGTTAAAGGCATCCGCATTGTATATGGTCATTGTCATCGCGTTGGTGATAAGTGTACTTTGCTCGTCAATTATCGCGGGCGGGTATTATTACCGCACCTATTATCAGCAAAGCTTCCGGTACGACCAGTTAAGGAACAATTGCATTTCCGGTATAAACTTATTGTTAACCGCTGACACAGAATATCCGGAAGAAAAAAAAATCAGCTTGTATGGCGGGGGCGATGATAGTATCTTATTGCAAAAAAGGGACTGGGGTATTTTTGACGTTGGGACAGTGCAAGCTTACATACAAACTGACACAATAAAAAAAGCATTTTCACTTGCAAATGGTATCGATTCGGCTAGGTGGTCTGCCTTATATGTTATTGACGAAGACCGCTCTTTATCAGTCAGCGGAAACACTCACCTGCGCGGAAATGTATTTATCCCTAAAGCTGGTATCCGGGAAGCCTATGTAAATAACCAGGCATATACCGGCAATAAAAGAATCATTACCGGTGGTGTCAGAAACAGTGATAAGCAATTGCCCGACCTATTAGCACAACGCCTGCAAGGTATTAAGGAACAGCAAAAAAACGGCTTAGCCATACATAATGAGATGTCAAAAGTTGATTCACTCAGTGTCTCGTTTTTCAACCTTACAAAATCCTTTAACTTTAAAAAAACGCCTGTTTCATTAAGTAATATCACATTGTCTGGCAATATCATTCTATTTTCAGACACCAGTTTAATTGTGGATAGCACCTCCAAGCTTGATAATATTCTAATTTTCGCCCGCAGCATTACAGTTAAAAGCGGCTTTAAGGGTAATTGTCAGTTGTTTGCCACCGATTCGATATCTATCGGTCAGCGTTGCACGTTCACATATCCTTCATGCGCGGGCATCATAGGAATGGATGATAAAAGCAGCGTTGTAAAAAAAATCAGCGTACAGGATCATTCAATCTTTAACGGCTCAGTCTTTATTTACCAGAAAGATGAGCCAAAGTTTCCACCCATAATCAATTTAGGGAAGAATGTGAAATTATCCGGCCAGGTTTATGTAAAAGGCCTATTTAATCTTAAAGACGGTGTCGGCATATATGGTAGTGTATTCACCAACCGTTTCATCTATCAAACGGCTTATACCCGTTACGAAAATTACCTCATCAACCTGGATGTGGATGTGCTTAAAATTTCGCCTTATTATTTATCCAGTGACCTTTTTCCAGCTATTTCAAAAAAAAGAAAGGTGTTACAATGGCTCCGCTAAATAAAAAAGTGCAGGCATCAAGCGTGCTTGAGGTTATCATTTCAATGCTCGTCATCATTATAATTTTTGGTATCGCAATGATGATCTTTAGTAACGTTACCAACAGTTCTTTATCTATAAAAAAATCAAAAGCCGAAGCCTTAATAAAGCAACAAATGTTACTGCTCGCACGTTCCCAGCACCTTGCCGATGAAACATTACGGGCAGATGAATTCAAACTGGATGTTAAGGTAAGTGCTTATAGCGAAAATAAAAAACTGAACGAGGTCAGCATAACGGCTTTCGATGGTAACCAACAGCAGGTAGCAGTGTATAAACAGATAATGATAAATAAGGATGAATAAGCGGGTTAAAGCATTTACAATTATGGAAATAACGGTCGCTATGCTGATTACTGCATTGGTTATTGCTATTACCTATACCTGTTATACTATTGTTTATAAAAGCTATATCAGCTATCGGGTGCGCCAAAGCAAGCTAACCGAAGTAAACCAGCTTACGCAAACTTTAACAAGAGATATGGAGCGAGGTGAAATAGTAATACAACAGCAAAATGGCATACTTATTAAAGGAAAAACTGAAGCAATAACCTATCAAATCCAGCCTGAATATGTGTTGAGGTTAAAAGGTGCCACTGATACGTTCAAAGTAAATGCTACTGACTTTACCGGCTTTTTTGAAGGGCAGCCATTGGCCCGTCAAAACGAATCGGAGGAACAAAACCGGTTGGACGAAATAAGTTTCACCATCATCTTCGGCGACGATAAAATTCCGTATCATTACTTTAAGTCCTATAGTTCGCAAAACCTGATTAACAGAAACCCGAATGCCATCAATTGATATCAGCAGGTACCAGCAAAAGAAAACCCAGCGAAAGAAAACACCCGCTGGCGATGACTTATTCGCCTTTTTAAACAAAGACATGAGTTTTGGCAAAAAGGAACTTAACGACAAAAAGAAAGAACAACTGTACTTGGAACTAAGTTCACTATTGCACGCTGGCATTAATTTAAAAAGCAGCCTGGAACTCATCACTGCCGATCAATCAAAAGAACAGGATAAGCAGCTGTTCCTGACTATCCAAAAAAATGTCATTGCAGGCACAAGCTTCTCAGAAGCGCTGCATCAAACCGGCAAATTTTCACTGTACGAAACTTTCAGCATACAAATTGGCGAAGAAACCGGCAAGCTCATCGAAGTACTGCAGGACCTGGCCAAATTTTATCAAAATAAGATAAAACAACGACGCAAAATCGTTTCTGCGTTAACTTACCCTTGTATCGTACTTTCAACCTCATTGGGCGCAGTGTTTTTTATGCTGAAGTTTATTGTGCCCATGTTTGGCGATATTTTTAAACGCTTTGGTGGTCATTTACCCTGGATAACAGAAAAGATCATTAGCATATCTAATGCCCTACAAAGTAACTTTCTGCCCTTTCTTGTTTTAGTTATAGCTATTGCGGTCTTCGTATTTTTTGCCCGGACGAAAGATGCTTTCAGGCGCATATCTACCAAGCTATTATTAAAAATACCCATTATCGGTGGACTGGTGCAAAAAATATATTTAGCCCGTTTTTGTAACTCCATGCGCTTATTAATTAACGCAAAGTTGCCCTTGTTAAAGGCCATCGGGCTCATCAGGCAAATGATCCGGTTCTACCCACTGGAAACATCCCTAAAACATGTGGAAGAGGATATTATGAAAGGCAAAGCTTTGTACCAAAGCTTGCAGCAATTTGATATCTACCCGGCTAAAATGATACAACTGGTAAAAGTAGGTGAAGAAACCAACCAGATGGACTATTTCTTTGCTAAAATATCCGAACAATATATTGAAGAAGTGGAATACAAAACCACAACACTTAGCAGCGCAATGGAGCCGCTAATCATCATCTTCTTGGGTCTGATCGTGGGGGTAATTCTCATCTCCATGTACCTGCCGCTATTCCAAATGAGTAATAGTTTTAAATAATTATTGTCCTCTTGGGAAACAATAAACAAATAAAGCCCAATTGATGAAGTGTGTCTAGTAATTACTTTCTAAATAATTTATTTCTAATATACGCGGCATAGATATGCGCGTATCGTACCCCCGTCGGTAGAGCAAAGGACTGAAAATCTTTGTGTCACTGGTTCGATCCCAGTTGGTACCACAGCAAGCTTCTTAGAGAAATCTAAGGAGCTTTTTTTATGCGTTTAAAAGTGCTTTATAAGAGCATAACTGCTGATTTATAAACAGTTAATTATTAATAACAGATAGAAGTACGATTTCCTCTATCTTAGGCAAGATACCATATTTATAGGTAATATTCAATGCTTTTGGCGCAGTTTTGGCGCACTTTTAAGTTGAATTTGAGTATAACATTTGTATCTGATTTAAGTGAATTATGATGCCCTACACGTTTATAGCAATCAAGTGCAAGATGGCAAACGAATAAATGGCTATGTGAGGCGTTGACTTGTGGGTTTATGCGGGAAGCTCTTGCACGCTTCAGCAGCTATACAACGTAACTTTGCCTAATAATTCATCATTCACCTTTCTATTCCAGTTTCCAGTTTTTCATAGAAGTTTCTCTTTATAAGGGATATTACAAAGTTTTCAAACTTATTGGAAATGCATTAATCTGTGCTAATTCTATGGTTTAGCGATTAAATGTGCTAATTGGTAGGCTTTGCTACACTTACTTCGAAAAACGGGTTATTACCCCCTTTTTATCAACTGTCGAAAATATGTTAATGCAATGGGATACCCTTCAGCCTGACTTTTTAAAAGGTTAGACTTCCGTGTGCTATGCTTATGGACAGTTAATAAGCAAGGGTATATACCCTTCGTTAATAAGTGTCCATGGATGGGGGAGTGACTTCTTCCCTAATTTTTTACAAGGTAACGTTTCTGTCTAACCTCCTGAAAATTCTGCAATATTGCATCTATAAGGGAATTACAAACTTTTGAGATTTATTGGAAGTGATTTTGATAGTTACTTGCGAGGTACTTCGATGGCTAATACGAGGCAACATCCTGCTTTACCTTTTAAAGGTGAAACTGCTATATCCTTACCAACGCGAACCAACTAACAAAAGTAAAGCCCAACTGGTTAGGTTGGGCTTGGCATTAGTTTAAGGCACAAGTACACTCAAGTTCTTTGTCAACGCTGCATACTGGCGCAGGTTGGGGACAAAAGAACATGCACGGATTATTGCTAATCACGACACGGAAGGATTATCAATCCCTTATTAATAAATGTGCGCTACCAAACTACTTGGAATGAGGTGTTGTTATTTAAATGATATAGTCGAACTTATCATTTAACCTCCTCTTTAAAAAAAAACCAAAGTGTCATCTAAAGCGTTTCCTTGATCATCTTCAAAGTACATATACCTTCCTATTATTACAGATTTATTCCATAAAGTTAGGTTTATTTCCCAAGAACATCTTTCGTTGATCTCTTGAGAAAAAACAATCTTTATAGAAGAGTTCTTTATTTCAATCTGTTCAAGAGGTATTAAAATGTCTTCTTTTAAATAACCATTATCGTTATTCTGTAGGCATTTACGATACATTTCTCGAGCTTTATTATAAAGATTGTTTAATTCGTTTTTATTTATTTCCAAAATCATAACTTGAATTCTATTAGTGTCTCATTATTTTGTCGAAAAGTATATGTCCATTTTCCATTGGATTTCCATAAATTCGAATATCACCACCCTTTCCAAGTATTTTAATCTTAAACTTATATCCAGTCTCCGCTGCTTCGGTAGCAGTTAACCTAACTATTCCCTGTTGTGCAGTTGGTGCAACCACACCTTTTCCCACTGCTGCGATGATCTTTTTTTGAATAGCTTCATCCAGAGAATTAAACACCTTTTTTTTCACCCAACCTGAAACCTTACTTGCCTCGCCACCCGCAAAATCGAATCCAAACCCAAGACTGCCAAGAATGACTTTAGAATTATCATGATTTGCCATGCCTGTACTCATATTCATTGAGGGTCCGACAAGTGGCACGTAATCAGCATAATCCTGTAGATTTTGTTGTGCTTTTTGGAGCGAGGCAAAAGTGGCTTCCCTCATTGCTCCTCCCTCGCGCGCATCACGAATATCCTCTTCTGTTTGTGGTTGGCTTTCTACGTTAATGCCAAACATCGAAAGTATTTTTCTCCAAACACTTTTAGGATCATCATCATTTTTCTCTTTTTGATTCTCCTCCTGTTCCTTGTTTTGCTGCTGGAACTGTTTCTCTAAATTTCTGTCAACGCCTCCAAATCTAGAAGCTGCGATATATTGCTCATCTGTTAAACCATCAGCTCCAACAGCTTCTCTAGGAGCCTCTGTCATTCCATCAGGATCCATAAACCTCATCGGGTTGTTTTTAACATATGCATAAGGGTTCCATGACCTGTTAATCTCTGCCAACGGATCAACGCTATTCCACCTCCCAATTACAGGATCATAAAACCGCGCGCCATAATCGTATTGGCCGAGTTCTTCTTGCAATTCCTTCTTATTATAAAGGTATTCATTTTTAGGTGAAGCCGGCACGTTGTTAGCATGTTCCATGCCAAAAGGGAAGTAATCGTTGTTTTGTACCTGGTGGGCATAGCCTAAACTCGTATCAAATGTTACCCGGCTGTTCCCCAGATGATCGGTTAAGCTATATTCGTAATTAATGGTGCCATTCAGGTTAAGTACCCGGCCTTCTTCAGTTTGAGCGAATATATTGGCATTATCATAAACAATACCGTTATCGTAATCGGTGGTGCCCACGCCGGCAGTTGAGCTTATCCGTTTAAGCTTGTTACCGGTAGCATCGTAGGTATAAGTGATAGTGCTAGCGTTTCCTGCCGTATTTATGGTTTCGGGTAAGTTCAGATAATTATAAGTGATATCCCGGCCGGTGCGCCCGTCATGTTTGGCATTGCCGTTGTCATCATACACGTAATCGCTTCCGGTCAGGCCACTTACATTCTGTAATTGGTTACTACCGTTATTGTTAAAGTAATTGTAAGTATAATTATTAGTCATGTTATTGCCGATACGGGTTAACTGCAGGATATTCCCCAGGTAATCATAAGCAATGCCGCTCGGGTCGGTACCTGTTTCGCTATAACCGGTACTGGTAGATATCCCTTTCTTCAGTCGGTTCAGCGCGTCATAAGTGTAAGTATAGTGTTTCCCTAAAGCATCCTGTGTGCCCCAGTACTGGTTTCCGATATTGCCGTTATATTGTGGCGCGGCACCATCGTCGGCATCATCATACTTTAGTTGCATGGCAAATAGAGGTGCACTGCTGCTGCTTAACCAGCCACGCGGATTATAGGTATAGGCGACTTTTTGCAGGTAGGTGGTATCGGTGCCGCTGATGGTGCCATGCAGTTGCTTGCTGAGCAACTGACCAATTTCGTTGTAATTGAATCTGCTGATCACTACTTTTGAACCGGCACCTGTTTTTTGAAGGCTTCGTAGCTTGCGGCCCATGTGATCGTAGGTATATTCGTTAACGATCACCATATTGGTGAGCGTACTGCTGTTATGCGTACGCGTCGCTTTAACTAACTGCCCGGTAAAGTTATAATCGTTTATTACCCTATCGGTACCGCTGATGTTGTTTTGTGCAATGGTTTCGCGCGGGCGGCCCTCACTATCGTAATAATACTCGGTAAGCAGCATCGCTCCACCGACCAGGTTACGCACTTTAGTGCCGGTAAGCAACCCTTTTGTTTGGCTGGTCACCAGCGTTGCTGTCGAAGCATAAGTACTACCGCCGGGGAAAGTATAATCATCATAATAATTAATGGTATACAGCATATTCCAACTGTTTGGCCAGCTGGCGGTAGTTGTATAGCCGTCGCCTGTGGTTATCGGCGTTTCCCAGTTAATGGTTTGCGGTGCAATGGCGGCAGTGATCACGTCATGTGTGCGGCTGTCGGTCAGCTCGCCCGTCATAATGACCCGGCCTTGCGTATCATACTTAGTAAAGGTGTATTTATGGTCAAGCCGTTGCACAGCATCCTGCGTGGCTACCATTTGGTCAATATTGTTATACACCATATGTTCCCAACCCTTGCCGGGTAGTTTCTTTTCAGCTAACCTGTTGCGGCTGTCATAATGATAGGCATAAATATAATTACTAAATACGGCATCGCTTGGACTTTCAGTAAAGCTGGTCGGATAAGCGACAGCTGCTGGTATTGGTGGTATCACATAGGCCAGGTTGCCGTAATCGTCATACACATAATAGGTGCTGAGATAAGTACTGGCATCCAGTTGTGCCATTTTACAAACTACATGGCCTTGCAGATCTTTAAACTCTATAGTGCTGTTGCCATTTTCGTCGGTAGTTGCCGTTTTATAAAGCTGGCTAGTTAAATAGTTGCCGCTATTGGCCCCGCTGATCGCCGCACCTCCACCGGCAATAAGTACCCATAATTTCACTTCGCTGCCAGTGTTTGTAGCGTAAGTTATTTTTACTGTATGGCCCGTCGTGCTGTTAGGTACCGGCTGCCAAGTATCGCCTGGTGCTCCCTGCTCAACCGGACGGTTCAATGGCGAAGGTTCGAAATTGGTTAATGCATAAGGCGAAGGAATACGGGCGATACCATTGCCTAGTTGAGTACCGCTACTGCCTGTTGGGTTAAAGAAACTCAACTGATCAGCAATAGCTGTAGCCTGGTAACTGCCATTATTGGCGGCCGCTGAGGGTAATACGTAAGGCAGGTATTTGGTAGTTTCGCGCCCGTACAGGTCATAGGCCATGGGTTGCACTACGTCGTTACCGGCAGGGCTGCCTTTCACCTGGATGTTTTGTATCGGGCGGCCAAGTCCGTCAAAATATTGTATCTGGGTCATCACGTCACAGTCCTGCAAACTTAGGCTGGCAGGGTTGCTGATGCCTTCTTTCCTGGGCACATAGGTAACCACATAATTTTGACTGTTGCTGGGAGCGGTAGCCAGTGGCTGGCATTCGGGCACTTGTATAAACAAATGCACGCTCTGCCCCGGCCCGGCAATGAAAGAACTGGTGGGAGTTATCTTGATACTCGTTTTGTCATGGTATTCTCCAGGAGCGATATTGCCCGTTAAGGTGATCTGTGCGGAAGCGCTTAATCCGGTAATGCAGCTAATGGCCAGGCACAACATCGCCTTTAGCTTTACCGGGTTATTTAATTTCTTTTTCATGGTGATTGCGGTTTAGGTAATTAATTAACAGGTGTATAGCCCGTGCCGGTAGTAATCGTAATTACAGTGGTATTACAACTGGTGCCCTCACCTCCGCCTGGTAAACCGTTCGTAGTTGCCCCGCCGCTTGTTGAGGAGGTTTTACTGGCCGCCTTAGTTGTAGTGGTTTTAGTAGTTGTTGTAGTTTTGCTCGTTTGCGACATAGTGCCTTGCCCATCGGCAAAACAGCCGGAAACATCTATATAACCCGTATTGCCGGTGTTGCTGTTAGCCGGCACCACAACACCTTGGATATAGGTGTTAGTGGTACTGTTGTTATTACTATCCGTTGTGGTAACAGCTTGCAGGTAACTTACTGTCAGGTTTGTGGGGGTGGTATAAGGTATGGTGCACGCAGCATCAGTATACAACCTGGCTAAATAATCGTTGAAAGTGTGCGAATAGCCACTGATTAAAGTAGAGTAGCTATTATTAGGTATCAGTTTGGCATACACCATTTGGGTTACCGGGACTACTGGCACTGTACAATCCGTTTGCTGACCAGCATAATTGTAACAATAATGGGTTTTGATATTTCCGTTCTGATCTTTAACATTAATCAGCCGCTGGAAATTATCATACTCGTAGGTGATCGTATTGCCCCGTGCATCGGTTGCACTGGTCATGCCCACCAATGGCTGATAGGTATACGTAATAACCTGAGCGTTTGGCAAATTACTGCTGACGCGCAATGGGGTCAAAAAGTTGTTGACCTGGGCATCTGTCGGGTATAAAATATCCCGAAAAGCTTGCACTGCGGTGCTGCCACCCAAAAGTGTTTCAATTGTGCTGTAATCGGCACTGGTAATTTGCGCTATTGGTAAATGGCCGCCGTAACCATAAACATAATTGATCTTCGGACCGCCTACTTTTTTTACACTTTGAATATTTCCATTGGTGTCATAACCCAAAAGCTGCACTCGTGAATCGTAGCTGCTTGCACTTTTTTTGCTATATACCGTTGAGGGGTAGATTTGCGCATTGTTCCCATTCCAAATTCCGTAATCAGTTTTAGTCGATTGCAGAAAATTGCCAGTATTATTCTTATACTCCAGCTGTTCTATTACAGGACTCCAAATATGAAATGTGTTCACCATGAGATTATACGGCGATTGCCCTGAAAAATCATGAGGATACTTATATTGTGTGATCCACGTATCGGTATTACTACTGCTAACTGTTTTTTGCGTTGGCTGCAGATGGTCTTCATTAGAATACTGATAGCTAACGGTCTGTACGACCGGATGTGCAGGATCAGAGTTGTCAGTGGTTTGCGTTTGCGTTAAAACGCTAACGTCCTCAAATCCCTTTGTATCTTCATAATTGAATGAATGTACATAATCATCAGGACTCACCTCTGCATACGTTGATGGAAAATAGTTCTCTACGTCTTTAAATGTCATGAATTGAGCCACCTTAACCCCCGTGATGAACTCGCTGTTTGTCTTTAAGTAACTATATTGATTTTCCGTTTTTTTTACCAGTGTATATACGCCATTTTCGTTTTTATAATACTCTTTTTTTTGCAACAGCGGATTATTTGTTCCTTTATCCCAGTGATAGCTTGCAATAAATCGTGGTGCGCTTTGGATGTCCTGAAATGTCATAGTAGATTGCCGGGAAACATCGTATGTATACACCGTTTTCCCTATATTATTTGCGCTTGTACCATTATATTCGGTCACTTGACTATATATTACCGGCGAACCATCCATGATCGTTAGTGGAAAAACGCTTGAAGAAGTAACGACATCTTTCGAAACGATGCCCAGGAATTTAATGGTGGTTGGATGACCAGTTGGTGAAGCAGAATAACCGTCAGAGTCATAATAATAATATTGTTGAACATATCGGAACAGTGCGGGCGATATTTGCTGTTCTGCTCCAATACCATCGTAGGTGTAATTCTTTTGCGATGTTGGAGAACTCGTATTATCCGCATAAGACTTAATGCTCTTTATTCTTAAACCGCCGACAATCCCATTATTTGCATTGACCTGATTGGGATACCCATAGAAGTTGGGGTTATTTGTCTGATTGGGTTCATACTCAAAGGTGGTCTTACCGCCAGTGGGATAGTGTATTTCACGCAACATATAAGCCTGCATACAGACTGCACAGGGGTTCAAATTCCCCCCATAAGCAGCCAATTCTGAACTGTTTAGAAAGTTTAAAAATTCACTTGGTAAGCCACCGTTTCCACCATTGTATCCCCAATAATCCTCCTTGATGATATATGGCAACCCGCTTCCTTCATACATGTATCCCGGAGTATAGTAATAACCCGGCGCCTCACCGTCATTGTAAACAAAACTATAATTCTGGACCGCGGTCGACTGATTACTAATATGCAAAGCATCGAGCCGCATTCTGAGTGTGTGATTAGCCGAACTTCCGAAATATGACTGGTCAAAAGAAACCTGTTTTATGATTGTGTTTGATGGCAAACTATACACAGTAACCTTGTTTATCCTGAATTGCCGTCCATCGGTTCTGTCTGCCAGATAATCAAATGTAATCAGTGCGTTCTTTGTCGTAATGCTCACCAGGCGTTGCGGTGAATGATATGTAGCAGTTACCGGATTAATCACTGTTGTTTGTCGCCCTGGTACCCCCGTCCCCGCATTATATGTATCTCCTGTTATCACTGTCCAGGTTTGTGATAATTGCTCGATAGTTTCACCCGTTGAGTAGGAGAAATTAATTTCATCGTTACCGTCCGCTGAGATAATCTTCGTGACGTTCCATCCAGTCAACGGCCCACCGCCACCCTGTGATGACACTTCTCCTGCCTTAAATATATACTGTGTCCCCTGTTCATCAACTATTGTAAAATACATATCCTGAGGGACTGAAGGATCATTGTTGAGATAGTTTTTTGTTATTTTTACCGGTGCATAGGGTACCATATGCATGTTTCCGTTAATGTCATACCTGAACGCACCCGAATGTCCATTAAAATTATAGGTATATCGGTCAGATTCAGATTCATAATCTCCGTTGCTTAAATTTGTCATTTGTCCAGAGACGTCGACTTTCTGCCCGAAAGTTTGAGCCGCCAAAATTGCCGTTGTTATATCGCTGGCAGTTTTATAGATTGAGGTGTAATTTGCAGGGTTTTCGTCAGCGTGCCCAAGCACGGTTCTTGAAACCATACCCCCAGCATTCAATACCCAGCCTAAGCCAACTATACTGGCTATATCTCTAACCTTAATCCCCGATGAATGATATGAGATGTTAATAGGAAGGCTTAATTTGCCAATAGACACGTTGTATAAAGGAATATCGATATCAGGTACCCCCGTGCTATAACTGACCGGAATTTCTCCATATCGGGCAAGCGCCTGCGCTTCAGGTGAAGGCGGTATAACTGTGGGCAAGGATTGAGAATGCGCTATGCTACATGCAAGTGTGCAGTATAAAAGAATTAATGTGATTGGCCTCATACAAAGTAATATTAGGTTTAGTTATTTATGTTTTTTAATAATTTTTTCGAGCCTTTTTAACCGGATCTCTTGTTGTTCGACGTTATTCGTTGGTCGGTAAGTTGTTTATCCTTTTCAATTAAATATAAAGTCAGCTCTTCCACTTTTTTCAGCAATAGCTTATTCATCTCGCCGAGATTGACACCTTCATTTGTTATATCTTGCTCAGAAGGTATTTCAGGAAGATGGTGGTTTATATCAACAAAAGCCTTTACATCCTTAAGTGGTGTTAAAGTATATGTCGGTTTGAAAACATAATCGGGCCAGTTGGCGGCTTCTACTTTAACCTCTTTTGATCGGATGTTTCCATTTACAGATAAGGCTCATGTGGAGTGGTGGTACCGATGCCAACATACCCGTTCCTGGATATCGGAAGAATATTCTTATTGGGGACATTGCCGACTGTAAATAATTGATTGGTGTCGAATTCGGTAGCTGTATAGCCAGCCGGAACAGCGCCGGCCGTCCAGTTAATTAGTGTCCAGTCGCCGTCTGCAAAAGCATGTATTAGGTAGGCATAAAAAGGTTGATTGTCGTTATTGTGCGGATCAACATACACTTCCAGGTATTCATTAGCATAGGTATCAGCCGATATTAGGCGTATTTTAGGAAACGTGGCTGCTGAATAGTAACTGTGATTAGCTACTGTAAGAGAAGATCCTGCTTGTGTATTATAATTCAGACCCACTTCAAACCGTAAAGTGGTATGGTCTGCCTCATCTCTTAATTCGAAGGTAGCATTACCTCGTCCGCCGCCTGAGACCGTCGCGATACGATACCAGCCCTCCGGCCTAGCCGCGAAATTCCAGTTGGTGATCGTGGTGACATCAATAAGTTGTTTACCGTTAAAGGCAGGCTGTGCATAGCAATAGCCACTACAAATGATAAGTAGTAAAATAACTAAGTGTTTTTTCATGGATTGTGATAGTTTAGGTTATTTCGTAGTTTTTGAGGTTTTATTTATCAGTACTTCCAGTTTTCGATTTAATTCCTCAATTTGATTTTGCTGTTTTTCGGTGATTTTTTGTTTTAACTGCAATTCGTCAATTTGTTTATCCTTATCAATTAAATACAAAGTCAACTCCTCTACTTTCTTTAGTAGTAGCTTGTTCATCTCGCCCAGGTTCAGGCCATTTTTTTCCACCTCTTGTGCCGATGGAATTTCGGGTAAATGGCTGTTTTTATCGATATAGCTTTTTACTTCAGCCAGGGTTGGCAGATGATACTCGGGTTTAAATACATAGTCTGGCAACCCAGTCAGATTAACCTTCACTTCTTTGGAATGGATAGTGCCGTTTACTGAGAGTAGTTCGTCGGGTGTGGTGGTGCCAATGCCGACTTTGCCATTACCATCTATACGCATCCTTTCGATATTGCTATTCGTACTGAAAGAAATACTGCCACCTGTCATCCCTCCGCCCCGTAAAAAATTTATCGAACTATTTGTCATGCCGTAAAAGCTGTGTTCAATGGCGAAGCTTTTAACGTCATTTAAGTTTGGATAGGTGGTATTAGGCTGCGTATCATAACCTCTAATACCCAAATAGGTGCCGCTACCACTGGTATTACCCTCGTTCAACCTGGCCAATACTGAAGCCAATTCTCCGGACGCCAACGTTTTGCCAACGTCTAAAGTTGCAAGCGGGCTGGTTGTACCGATTCCGACATTACCGGAACTGAGAAGTGTCATTCTCTTTTGATCACCAGCCGTTAAATACAAATTATGGCTACCGTAAACCGTAAAATCAGCACTGCTGCCGCCATGGGCCCATGAATCGGTCCCTATCCCGCCCGGAAAATTGGAGCCGTTGTATATTCGGAACGCACCATAATTATTTACAGCGATATTATCGATCAAACCATTTACTTGAAGTTTCCCCTCTGTAGGGAGGCTGGTAGTTCCTATTCCTACAGGATCAGTTGTAGCAGTTATCCCTGAAGTTGTACTGAATTGTGCGTAAGAATGAATAGCGATGAACATCGCGAATAAGGTAAAAAAACGTTTCATGGTGATAAGATAATATTTAGTTTTTACGGATTTTTTCGCTTAGCAGTTCAAGCTGTTTCTTCAAGTCGTCAATTTGTTGTTGCTGTATTTGATTTAATGCTTGCTGTTGTTTTAGCTGATTTATTTCTTTTTGCTGACCTTTTACTTCCTTGTCCTTATCAATTAAATACAAAGTCAACTCCTCTACTTTCTTTAGTAATAGCTTATTCATCTCGCCCAGGTTAAGCCCGTTCTTTTCTACTTCTTGTGCTGATGGTATCTCTGGCAAATGGCTGTTTTTGTCGATGTAGGTTTTTACTTCTGCGAGGGTGGGCAGGTGATAATTGCGTTTGAAAACATAGTCCGGCAGGCCGCTCAGATTAATCTTTACTTCTTTGGAATGAATGGTGCCGTTTACTGAGAGTAGTTCATCGGGTGTGGTGGTGCCAATGCCGACATAGGCATTACCTGTTGAACCCGCCTTGGCTGTAATTGACAATGCATCTGTCCAGGCAGTTGAATTTCCCCGCGTGGCTATACGTAAGGTAGTAAGTCCGTTACCCGAATCGACACCATATATCTTTGCTCCAAACCCACTCCCGTATGTCGAATTCAAAAGCTCTATATTGTTTTGACCGACGCCTAAGGTAATTCCGTTACTTGACTGCACAGTTCCCGCATAGCCTATGGTCAGTGGGCTAACAGGCATATTGGTAGAAATACCCACATTGCCCGAATAATAATAGATATTCCCGGTGGTAGCACCATTAGGTAACCACTGCGCTTTTGAAACAAAAGGAATTAAAGAGATAGCAGCAATTGCTGCAAAATAGACTTTTTTCATAATGTGATAAGAGTTTATTAGGATTGCTACTAATTGCAACCCAGTACTTTTACGATTTCTTTTTCAATAAGGTTTCAACTTGCTTGCGCAATTCGTCGATTTGGTTTTGCTGGGTCTGACTGACTGACTTTTGTTGTTTTAGATCATCGATCTCCTTGTCCTTCTCGATCAGGTATAAAGTGAGTTCCTCTACCTTTTTCAATAGGGCCTGGTTCATTTCGCCAAGGTTCAGGCCGTTTTTCATCACTTGCTGCTCGGTTGGCACATCGGGTAAATGATGGTTGGCAGCGATGTAGCTGTCCACCTCTTTTAAGGTAGGCAGGCGGTAAGTTGGTTTAAACACATAATCCGGATAGTGCCAGTTCGATAGATTTACATTTACTTCTTTAGTATGGATATTACCGTTTACGTTAAGTGCATAGCCTTCTGTATCATACTGCCCGATAGCCACACCACCACTAAAATAGTTTTCTCCCGGACCGTTAATATAAATATTGCCCCCGTAAGACATGCCAAAGGGGTTCACATAATAATCGCGAGTTGTTTTAGAGTCATAAGTGCCGTAACTGGTCTGGTATGGCAAAGCGTGCTGCACCCCGTCATAAACGGTGACATACGTCGTGTAATTCGATTTGAAATGATAAGTAGTCCCGCCCCCGCGCAGCCAAACAATGATGTTTTGATTTGCATTGCCGTAGGTGCCGTCGATCCAGCCGGCGATAAATTCAGCAGTTCCTGCATTAATGTCGGCATCAATAAAGTTGGCCCCGTGTCCCCAATTCGTCACATGATAAGTAAACTTGGCCATTAACGAACCTCGCCAATTACTATCCTCATGTACATTCGAACGACCCAGTTCGATCTCGCTGGCGGCATTATTTGGCCAGCCCCCGTCCACGATGGTCACCGGGTAAAACTTATTAAAATCGCCACCGACTGAAAACGAGCCGGTATCCGCATACGCAAAAAGACATAGGCATAGCAATGCCCCGAACAGGAAGGTTTTTTTCATTGTGATAGATTTAAGTACTGCGCTGCGTTAGGTACAGCGATAAACTAAGCTAAATAGTTTTCTTCAATTGCGCAATGGTTAATTGCATTTTGTTTTTTTTATAGAATATCTTTTAGTTAATAACAAATATCGGTAAGAGAGAATTGCCAAATGATGGCAAAGGTGCGTCATTGATTAATTGTTTCGCGAGCCTGTAACCCAACGAAACAAAGTGGAGTTGGTGCGAGCAAAGCAAAAGGTCTTTGCAGAGAAAGCCTGAAGGCGACTGCAAGTATCTGTTGCGATATCAGGAACCCGTAACTATATTTAAAGCACTAACGGTGATTGATTAAACGGCTGAATCCAACCTGACTTACGTGGATCTAAAATAAACAAGTCTGATCTTGTGATGCGCTACACGTTTATAGCAATCAAGTGCAAGATGGCAAACGAATAAATGGGTATGTGAGGCGTTGACTTGTGGGTTTATGCGGGAAGCTCTTGCACGCTTCAGTAGCTATAAACGTAACTTTGCCTAATAATTCATTACTTCACCTACCTATGCCTTATACTTCTAATTCAAGAATTTCAATATTTCTTTTATAGGGGTAAATACAAAAGTTGAATTAGGATACAATGTTAATTCAAGAAAATGAAGATTTCTTACTTTATAGGGTTAGTTAAAATCTTGAATTGACTTACTTGCTTTGTGCTTGGGATGTCCAACCTGACTTTTTAAAAGGCAAAACTTCTTGGTGAAAGCTTAATGTCAATTCAGGAATGTTGAAATTTCTTAGTTTATAAGGGTGCTATAAATCTTGAATTAGGGTTATGGACAGTTAATAAGCAAGGGTAGATACCTCTAAATAAAAAGTGTATATGTGGATGTTGATTTGGTGGTGTGCCTCCCTTCCTTACCTTTTAAAGGTAAAAGTGCTGTATGCCTTCTAAAGCAAACTAAATAAGTAAAAGCCCAACTGTTAGGTTGGGCTTGGTATTAGCTCAGGCACAAGTACTCTTACGTTCCGTTAATGTTGCATACTTGCGTCAGTTAGTAAACGATTAGAAATTAAATAACTAACTTAGTAATTAATACCGTTTCCAATTAATATTACTCATTAAATAAAATGAATAAAACAAACTGCCTAAAATAGCAATAACAAATAATAAGACAAAAAGACCTCCTTTAAAATTCTTTTCTGTTGGCCAAACATTAAATTCCTCAGCATAATCCATCCAATTATCATTTTTTGAAAAAAAATGATAATTGGTAATCATAATCAAGATAATTGGAATTATCAATTCTGGTGAAGTTATCTCATAATTGAATTTTCTATCAATAAAAATATTATAATAATTTAATATACTACAAACAAATATCGTTTCCAAAACACTAATTGATGCACCCGCTTTCCAAACTGTGCCCCACTTCAAAGGGTTACTCTCAAAAAATCTCCAAAAAGTATAAAACAAATAATAATATGCTTTCTTTAAGGTCATATTTCAAGTGTTATTTATTTTCGTTTTTTTGTTGTTCCTGTATATCTTGATGCCTTGGATACGATGTTTGATTAGGGAAAATAACATGGTGCCAATCGGCAAGCCAACCTTCAGTCCCACCGGGGTAAATTTGTCCAGCAGTAAAATATGATATCCCAATAGGTGGAAAAATCTCACCTCCAAGAGCGAATATAGTGTTTTTTCTGGCTATATTAGGGTTAACGGAATTCTTCGCACCTTTATAATAATTATTAACACCTATAATATCAATTGCTACCCCCATTATTAATGTTCCTGTACCGAACTGCTCTCCTGTTGCCCCGAGTGATCCATGTTGTTTTGCCAAAATAACTGCCGGAAATGTAGCTCCCCACAGATAAGTACCGGCTTTCTCAATCCAATTGGCTTTCGACTTAGAATCCGGCGTTGCCTTAGGCTTTGGCCCAACATTACTAGCTGGTTTATCACCCTCTTTCGCCGTTTGATTCTTATCAGTAGTTACATTGCTGTTTTGCCCTTCCTCCGAGTTACCTTCAGTCTGATATTGCTGGGCAGCCAATGCACTCCAATCAATCTTCCCTCGGTCAATTGGCGGTATATATTGCCCATTTTCATCATATTTATTTCTTCCGAATCCATCTTGTGTGGTCATATCGTTATTATAGTTACCTTCAGCATATCCACCTGTAGCGAAACTGAACTTGGCCAACATTCCGTCCGGGTCGATCACGCGAACTGGGTTATTATAACCGTAGGAATAGGGGCTAAACCTCCGCGAAACTTCTGCCAAGGGATCGGGAGTTGTCCATCTACCAATAACTGGGTCGTAAAACCGTGCGCCATAATCGTACTGGCTTAGACCATCCTGCAACTCTTTCTTATTATAAAGGTAGTTATTAGGGGGACTGGTTACAACTGATCCTTGTATAGCCATACCAAACGGCATATAGTCATTTGTTTGGGTTGGTGTGCTGCCTCCATGCTGGCTGTCAAAGTTGACCCGGTTATTTCCTAAATGGTCGCTCAGGCTGTACTCGTAATTGGGTGTGCCGGTAAGGTTTAACACCCGGCCTTCTTCGGTATGTACAAAGCTGATAATGCCGCTCTCGTATTGTATGCCACTTATATAGTCGGTTGTCGTACCACCACTTACTTTCCTCAGCTTATTTCCTATCGCATCATAAGTATAGTTAATAGTGCCGCTCGCCAGTGTATTGGTTTGCGGGAGATTAAGCAAGTTGTAGGTAACTGTTAAACCTTTACTATTATCGGTAACCATATTGCCGTTATTATCGTAGGCATAAGTATAGGTCCCGGCTTTGTAACCGTTTGGCCCGATATCGCTGCTGGCATCGGCTATGCTTTGCACCTGGTTAGTACTACTATAGTTGTAAGCCAGGTTATCTATCAACGTATTGTTCCAGTAACGCTGCAAGGCCGTAATATTACCCATTGGATCATAAGTTATGCCCGTTTCCTTATAATTGTCAGATGATACGCCATCGGTTAAACGATTTAATGGATCGTAACTATAAGTAAACGTTTTCTGGCTTTGTCCGCTCGTTGTCCATACCTGGGCTGCTATATTGCCGTTAAACTGTCTGCCTGTGCTGGGGCTGTTATATTGCATTTCCAAGTTAAACAAATTACTGCTGCTATTGGCCGTACGCAGCCAGCCACGCTCGTTATAGGTATAATCTAAATGTTGCAAAAAGGTTGTGCCATTATCTACGCTATGCAAATATTTGGTTTTCAACTGCCCTATCTCATTATAATCGATTTTACTTAACAGGATATTGGTGCCCCCATTAATTTGCTCCCAGGTTTTTACTTTACGGCCCATATGGTCATAATCGTAGGCGTTATCTACGGTAAGCGCTAATACCGCTGCGGTATTGCCGCTGTTTTTGGAATAGTGTTTTCTGTCGGTACTGATTATAGCGTTAGTGAAATCGTAAGTGTTGCTTATTTCGTCATAATTGTAAATACTTTGCATACCGGCTAAATAATGTTGCGCGAAGGTTTTAATATTCTGGCCTTTATCATTATAATAATGCACATCCCACAACATATCAGTTGTACCCAACACATTGGTTAGGGTTCCCGTCAGAAAGCCTTTGGTCATACTACTGGCCGAGCCATAGGTGTAGGGATTAGTACCGGCAAAGTTATAGTTATCGTAATAATTGACTGTTAATACTTGGCTTATGTTAGCCGGGAAGCTGGAATTATCGTAGCCATAATTGCTACTGGTGCCGGTAGGCGTTTCCCATAAGGTGGTAACCGCATCCACATTGGTTTTTACACTGCTATAATAATCTTGGTCGGCGTTTGCGCCATAGTTATAAATACCCGTCACTACCACCCTGCCCAAAGCATCGTACTTGGCAATCGTCCAATCCTGGTTCGTTTTATGGCGTTGATTGGCATCCTGGGTAGCTACTACCTGGTCCAGTTTATTATAAACCAAATATTGCCAGCCCTTGCCGGGCAGTTTCTTTTTTATTGGCCTATTGCGGTCATCGTACTTATATGCGTAAACAAAACTATTAAACGCGGCATCAGTTTCGGCAAAACTTGTGGCGGTAAAGCCGGGCGGAATCACATAGGCTATGTTATTTAAATCATCGTAAATATAATAGGTAGACCGGCTTATGCTCTCGCTTTCCCAAACGCGCTTTAATATTACATGGTCCTGCAAATCTTTAAATTCTTCGGTTGTGCCTGTTTTTCCACTTACCCAGTTCTCATCCTTGCGGATGGTTTTTTGTAGTTTGCTGGCCGGGTAACTAGTGCTTGCAGTCGCACCGGTGCTGTTTATTTCCCATTGCAAAACCTCGCTGGCTACATTCAAGCCATATTCCATTACTATTGTTCTTCCGCCGGTAGTTGTGCGGCTGCTGGCAGGCTGCCAAGTATCTCCAGGTGTGCCTTGTTCTGTTATCCGGTTAAGCGTAGAAGCTTCAAATAATGATTGTGCATAAGGGGTGGGAATCACCGTGATGCTATTTCCCTGTTGGTTGCCGCTTGTACCGCTGCCGGTTGGGTTATAAAAATTAAATAGACCTGCACCACTAGTTAAAGCATTGCTTCGGTAACTACCGGGACTGCCGGTTGGCGTGGTGTAAAGCAGGTATTTTTTATCTTCCCTGTCAAACTGGTCGTAACCGAATGGCTGTATCAAATCTGCATCAGCCGTGGGGTTGCCCTTAACCGTAACCGTTTGCACCGGGCGTCCTAACCCATCAAAATATTGAATGGACTGCATAACCTCGCAAGTACCCCGGCTGTTTAAGCCACTGTTATCGGTTATGCCTGCTATTCTTGACACCAACGTACTAATGTAGTTTTGATTTGTGCTCAGGGATGTGTTCAATGGCAAGCAATCGGGGCTACCAATATACAAATGCAGGCTATGCCCGGATGCAGCCGTAAAATTGAATCCGGGGCTTAAGGTAATGCTGGTATTGTGATAGTATTCGCCCGCCGTCTGGGTGCCGGACAGCGTATTGGTCGTAAGGTATGTTTGCGCTTTTAAAGCCGAAAGCGGAAAACATAAAGCGAAAAGCAAACAGCTAGTTAATAACCTAGGGCTTTGAGCTTTAGGCTTTTTGCCGTATATATGATATAGGTTGGTTCTCATGACGATCCGATTTATTGGTTGTAATAGTGATAGTCGTTATGTTTGACAATATTGCCATACTGGTCTTTAATATTAACCAGTCGCTGAAAACTGTCATACTCATAATACATCGTTTGGCCTTTGGCATCGGTCATACTGGTCATACCCACTAAAGGGGTAAACACAAATTTTGATACTTGAGCTGATGGGATGCTGGTAACTAGTGTTGACAGAAAACTATCTACCGCTGATTTATCAGGGAACTGATTACTAAAATTGGCTATATTGGTTGCACCCAAGGCCGTTTCCACTGCGGCATAGTCCGCGTTTTTTATCTCAGCAATAGGATATTGCCCGCCATAACTGTATAAGTAAACCACTTTAGGGCCACTCTCTTTCGAAACACAAGTGGCATTTCCAAAACTATCGTAATTAGAATAATGAAGGCGTGTATCATAGCTACCGCTTCCAAATTTACTTTGGACAGTGGACGGCAGGTAAAGATTGCCGCTTGGGTTAAGGTAATTAGTCAGTGTGGAATATTCGAGGTTTGTATTTTTAAATACACTTTTTTCAACTACTGGACTAAGCATATGTAATCCTGCCATATTCGCATATATGGTGGCGCTATAATCGGTAGGGTAAGTATAGGTACTGATCAGTATATTTCCTTTGCTGTCGAGTTCGGTATTCTTTGTTAAAAGCGCGTGGTAAGCATTTCCGTATTCCGAAGTTTCGATATTTTCGGCGTAGCTTGTCCCCGTAACATCAAACGTTTGCGTGCGAACCGTATCAGTATATAACCATTTACGATAAATCTGATAGGTTGTAAGATCGTAGGCGGCCAACTCTTCAGCAAAAGGGGATGTAGTCATAAATGCCGAACAGTTATAATCGTACTCCCTCATTGCAGAAAACCCGGCAATGGTACTATCCTTACGCGCATCATCTTTATAATGAATAAAGATCTTCTTAACCGGAGTTAAACCCGCGGTTGTGTTTTTAAATATGCCGGTAAAGGTTTCTTTTCCATTTATAAGGTTAAAACTGGTTACGGGTGTCCCTGATACATATCGACCATTTTGGACATTTGCATCAGCGTCAGGAATGGAGGTAAATTCATGCTTGACAACCCCTCTTTCAGCGTTTTCTCCGAAAATTTCGGTGACATTTTTATAAGTAACCGGAGACGACGAGCTGCTGTAAATATTATAAATACTATTGGAATGCATACACAAATAACCTTTCGAAAGCCACTGGCCACAAGGTGAATTGTATTCTGCACATAGGGCGTGACTTAATAAGGATTCAAAATATTGTTCGTGCAAACGGACGTCAGCCGAAACTTTGGTGTTATCATCAAAAAGCGTATAACCATATTTTTTTACAATGGATGTATTGCTCACCGGGTCATAGGTGATCGCCTTAGCCACACGAATACCCCCGACAGGCACGTTCATCTCTTGGGTTGTAGGAGACCCCTCAAAATAATATAACAAACCATTTACTGTCGCATTGCCGTAAATAGTTGTCTCTAATGTATACGTACCCGGTTCTAATATTAGGGTTGTTGATACACTTTCACCATAATTTAATTGCTTTTCATATATCGATCCTGTTCCCACCTTAGTGAGCTTAAAATAAACTACGGGGTCGTCTGGATTAATTGTGTTGTCCTCGCAGTTAGCTTCCAAAGTAACTCGTTGTCTAGTAGCAATAACTGCATTACTCGAATAAGTAGAGTTTGGCCATGCCAGCCCGTTTCCGGTTACATAAATATTACTACTGAAAAGTGCTGGGTAAGTCGTAAACTCTCCATAACTTGAATTACCTTCGTATATAATACTGTCTTTTCCGCCTGTAGGGTATTTGACAGATGACAGAACACCGGTTTTACAAAAATCCGGATCGGGGTCACGATTTGCCGTTGCCTGAGGGAAATAATATTGTAAATCCGGGTCTGTGGGACGTGGAATCATTGTATTATTGGCCTTGCCATTAAAAAATCCCCAATGATCCTGAGAATAGGAAAGGTGAGCCGGCACCTGGCTTAAGTTATAATAGTTAAACTCATGTTTTTGATTCGACGTGTTGCCTGCATCTTTTTCTGTAATGCTCATTAAAAATGGCCGGTTATTGGCGTATTGATATATTAAAGTATCCTTTTTTATAGGTACTGTCTGATTAGGCTGATATATAACAATAGAAGAAAGGAGCTGGTCGTCATAGTCACTTCTGTTGATATAGTTAAATTTAATTTTGCCACCGCTCCTAGAGTTAATTTCCGATAAGATCCAACCATTTGTTTTCAGCGTATTTGCGCAGAGATTATCTGTAAAGCCCGGATATGTAAAACCGCTTGCTGGATCGCCGCAAGTTTCTGCGGGATGAGCAGGATCAATATGATAGATGGACTGTGTGATACCTGTAGCGTAATGAAAAGCGCGAGGAATGTAAATTAAATTGATCGTGTCTTTATTAGGATGTATGATCTGTGAAAGATAAAACGCTGAAGGAACCACTACTGCACTGCCAAGTTGTGGGCAAGCCATTGGAATATCATTGATTAGGCCATCATTTTGAACAGTAGATTCTGTTGCATTGAAAATATATTGGACCCCATCAATCGTGGTCGCTTTGAAAGCATAACCAGTAGCCACCAAGCTTCCTAATCCGGTTTCCATCTTTAACCCGGAATGATTCAATAACACACATTCAAAATGTGCGCTGGTGCCGCTACCGTAGAGATGTTTTATAATGAACTGCCCGGTCAGGCCGTTAAAGTTAAAATTAAACATATCCGGCTGCCCGTCCACACCTACATCCGGTTCAGCTCGAAAAAGGCCCTGAGATTGAGCGGTAATATCATTTAGATAATTTATCTGATCTCTGGGTGATTTGCTGCTATATTGTAACTCGGTTAGCCTCGGCCTGGCACTATACTCATCCATCACCCCATACACCGTTCTGGTAATCACGCCGCCGGCATTCAAGTTCCAGCCCGTACCTACGCGAGATGCGATTTCGTCTACCTTAAAACCATTACTGGAATAACTTACAGATATGGGTAAACTGAGTTTACTTGTTTTATAGTTGGCTATCGCAATATTAAAGTTTACCGCACCTGATGAGAGATTAGTATTTATCCCGCCAAATTTTCCTAAAGAAGCTGCATTAGGTGATGGCGGTACAATAGTGCCTAAATTGTATTGCTGGCAATCTGCATTGAAAGAGCAACCTAGGACTAATAATAGCGCGATCAGGCCTACGGGAAACTGTATTTTTGAGGTGTTCATGATATGTAACAGATAAGGTGATAAATATTATTTTTTAAAGCTCAATAACTCTTTATGTATGTCTATGATTTGACTTTTTAGTTGCTCAATCTCACTTTGTTGCCGTTTACTTGATTCGGTTTGTGATTTCAATAGCTCATCTTTCTCAATCAAATACAAAGTCAACTCCTCCACCTTTTTCAATAAAAGTTTATTCATCTCACCCAAGTTCAGCCCATTCTTTTCTACTTCTTGTGCCGACGGGATCTCTGGTAAATGGCTGTTTTTATCAATATAAGTTTTTATTTCTGCGAGGGTAGGTAGTTTATAACCGGGTTTGAACACATAGTCCGGCAGGAAATTCATATCCACTTTTACTTCTTTGGAATGGATCGTGCCCTTTACCGAGAGCAGTTCATCGGGAGTGGTGGTGCCGATACCGATCCTACCCGATGACTTAATTATTAGCTTGGTGTTGGCTGCGAAATCGAATGCATTGCCTGCCGTTTGTGATGCCTGCGGCGCATTAAAAAAAGAAATATCTCCAGACAGTAAATCCCACCTTGTTCCGGAAGCTCCTATCGAACCGGAATAAGAAGATAATGTTTGGTCGGCACTGGTACTCAGTTTCAGTCCGCTTAAAATATTTGTGGCGCCGCCACTGTAGCTCGTACCGATAGAGGAATACCAGCCACCACCGCCACCACTCCATACTATCGACCGGCCGTTTGTGCCATCGCCTATATCTAAGGCTTGCTGAGGGCTTGCGGTACCAATACCAACGTTGCCAAGATTATCAATACGTAAACGCTCAACAGGCGTTGCTTGATTGCCAGTGGAGAACACCATAGCACCTTTGGATTCATTTACTGTACCCACGTCAATCGCTGAAATGGCTGCTATACCTAAATTTGCATTAAAACTATTATTTGATTTAAATAATAGTTGCCCTGTTTGCGAACTTGAATACGCGTTCCATAATGAAATAACTCCTGTGGCATCGGTGCCTGTGCCAACTTCCAGCTTTGTTCCGGGGCTTGTGGTGCCAATACCGACGTTGCCACCGGGTTTGATATAAAACTGATTATATAAGCCACCGGCGCCAAGAGAAAGTGCCTGTCCTGACAAGCCGTAAATTATTGCCATTCCCGTATCATAGCTCAAAGCCGCCTGAGCTCCCGCTCCCCATCGTAGACTACCCGTGTCACCACCATTAATTATCATTCCGTAAGTACCTGTTCCTGGTGTTACCTCAAGTCTAGCTGAAGGTGTCGTTGTTCCTATACCCACATTCCCGGAATTTGTGTTGTTTATATTACCCGGGCCTGACGTCCACTGCGCTTTTGAAACAAAAGGAATTAAAGAGATAACAGCAATAGCTGTCAGAAAGACTTTTTTCATGATGTGATAAGAGCTTATGATAGATTGATATTACCTATACTTTTACGGTTTCTTTTTCAATAAGGTTTCGACTTGCTTGCGCAACTCATCAATTTGGCTTTGCTGGTTCTGGGTTACTGCTTTCTGTTGTTTTATCTCCCCTTGTTGACCTTTTACTTCTTTATCCTTCTCAACCAAGTACAACGTCAACTCTTCTACCTTTTTCAATAGCAGCTTGTTCATCTCGCCCAGGTTCAGGCCATTTTTTTCCACCTCTTGTGCCGATGGAATTTCGGGTAAATGGCTGTTTTTATCGATATAGCTTTTTACTTCAGCCAGGGTTGGCAGATGATACTCGGGTTTAAATACATAGTCTGGCAACCCAGTCAGATTAACCTTCACTTCTTTGGAATGGATAGTGCCGTTTACTGAGAGTAGTTCGTCGGGCGTGGTGGTGCCGATGCCAACTTTGCCATTAGCAAGCATACGAAGGTTTTCATTCCCACCTGTAAACATTCTCACTGTTGAACCTAATGCGCTGGTTTGGCCTTCTATCGCAATACCGGTCTTTTCGGACGAGCCTGAACTTAACTCCAAACTCTCATTGTCAAGCCAATTATGTATTGAATTAACCTGTCCGGTAGTCAATCTACCCGTTGTGAGGGCAGATGATATAGATAAACCAGCGCCCGATGTGGTAAGTGCGCCGCCAACTACACTGAGCTTTGCAAGCGGACCTGTGGTGCCGATACCGACATTGCCAGTTGCAGGTTGTAATATAATATTACCACCATCTACCGATGCATAATCAGTTGTTTGTAACGTAATATATCTGTCTGAAAGCGCGGCAGCTCCATAAATCATTGTTCGTAAGCCAAAAGGGGCGGTAGCTTCATTAGTTGAAAGAAACGAAACAACGTTACCTGTTGCGGCAGTTTTCGTACTGGGCACAACAGTATGTAGCAAAGTGACAGGTGTTGCCGTGCCAATGCCAACATTACCAGCGGAATTGATGAGGATCGATGGTGTTGACCGCCCACCGATCGTAAACCAATAAGTTCCGGCAAATTGCACGTTATCAATATACGAGCTTGTATTTCTATTGTAATAGACCGAGGTAACCGCATTAGCAGCATCCCCAACGAGATTACCTGGTCCAATTTCCAATCCTTCGGCTCCGTTATTTGATATGGTAAGTTTGCGTGGAGGACTTGCGGTGCCGATACCCACATTACCTGTATAAGTAAAATGTGTATCAGGGCTGGTAGTCGACCATTGTGCTTTTGAAACAAAAGGAATTAAGGAGATAACAGCAATTGCTGCAAAATAGACTTTTTTCATAATGTGATAAGAGTTTAGAAAGTTGCTACTAATTGCAACTCAGTACTTTTACGATTTCTTTTTCAATAAGGTTTTGACTTGCTTCCGCAGTTCGTCAATTTCTTTTTGTTGGGTTTGCTGTTTTGTGATTTGTTGCTGTTGCAGATCAAGCTTTTTATTTTGCTCAATCAAATAAAGCATCAATTCTTCCACTTTCTTTAGTAAAAGCCTATTCATCTCGCCCAGGTTAAGCCCGTTCTTTTCAACTTCCTGTGCGGATGGTATCTCTGGTAAATGGCTGTTTTTGTCGATGTAAGTTTTTACTTCTGATAAGGTTGGCAGGTGATAATCGGGTTTGAACACGTAATCGGCCCAATTAACCATATCTACATTTACCTGTTTGGCGTGAACGGTGCCATTAACCGCCAATTTATCGCCATGGGAATTTGGCGTGCCGATACCAACATTGCCATTCCGATCATATTGAACCATCAGGTTATCAAAAGCTACTGTTGCCTCGGGGTGAATAAAGAAAAGCTCGGATATGCCGATATTATTATTGGGGCCGGTGCCGTTATAAAAGGTAAATCTGATTTTGCTAACTGACACATTAGCAACAGAAGCTATATAGCTGCCGCCGCCGTAGTTCGTCTCATTAGCTACCGTTACCCAGGTATTCGGTGCGGGATAACCCGCCATACCGCCATAATCATAAACATTATAAACTTCAATTTTAAATTTGGTCGAGTTATAGTAACGGGTTGTCCAGCCTATCCAGGCGCCCGCCTGTACGTGAACATTCGGTAGGCCTTCGATGGTCACTATATATGGATCATTGGGATCTAGTGTACCGCTATATTGCGGTTGATAATTCCCGTCAAAAAAGTTGGGTAAAGAAAACGAGACCGACCCCTGCTGCGAAACGGTATAATGTGTAGTTGCATAAAACAACAAATTTTTCTCCAACGTGGCCGTAGAACGGTTTGATGGTGGAATCACTGCTTCATTTTGTGCCATTGCCACCGCCGGCAGCAGGAACAAAGAGGTCATTAAAATTTTGAAGAATACCCTTTTCATATTATTGATTTTTTACTTGTTTCTCTAGTATCTCGATTCTTTTATTCTGCTCGATTAGATACAAAGTCAACTCCTCCACCTTCTTCAATAAAAGCTTATTCATCTCGCCCAGGTTAAGCCCGTTCTTTTCTACTTCTTGCGCAGCTGGTATGTCAGGTAAATGGCTGTTTTTATCGATGTAAGTTTTTACTTCTGATAAGGTTGGTAGGTGATAGTCGGGTTTGAAAACGTAGTCCGGTAAGCCTGTCAGATTGACTTTCACCTCTTTGGAATGAATAGTACCGTTTACGGAAAGTAGTTCATCCGGGTTGGTGGTGCCGATACCCACTTTACCCGATCCATCAATCTTTACACGTTCTGTGTTAGTTGTTTTAAAAATCAGACTATTGTTCTGGAGGTTATTAATTGAAATATCCTCACCGGCCGTATTTTGCTGAATAACAATTCCGCTATTATTAGTTATTTGGTGGGAAGTGGTTCCCAGATTTAAACTATTATTGCCTTCGATTAATAATTGACCATTTATATCTAATTTTAATGAAGGATTTGTAGTGCCGATACCCACATTGCCACCTCCACTCTGTATAGCAAGATCGCTCCAGGCACCTCCGCCATTACTTAAAGCATTTAGTGAACTATAAGTGTTTCCAGTTGATGCACCTGTTGACAAATTAATTATACTTCCGGTAGACCCGACAACCCAATCTGTTGTGGTGTTTGATATGCCCGCGGTCGAACCATTTACTTGCAGTTTATAACTGGGGGTTATGGTGCCAATGCCAATGTTACCTAACGAGTTTATGGTAAACCGATATGCGCCTGCTGTTTGGTCATATAAATCCAGGTTGCCAAGTCCTGAGGCCCCGTTGTAAAAGGTAAATTGATGCCCATTCGTACGGGAATCTGAGATACTAAAGGCAGCGACATCAGCGGTACTTCCTACAAGATTAAACGTTCCCCGTGTTGAAGCTGAACCAACGGTTAATAACGATGAATAAGTTGTTGTGCCAATACCGACATTGCCTGTATAAGTAAAATATGTATTAGGACTGGTAGTAGACCATTGCGCTTTTGACGCAAAAGGGATTAAAGAAAGTACAGCAATAGCTGTCAGGAAGGTTTTTTTCATAATGTGATAAGAGTTTGGAAGAGTTGCTACTAGTTGCAACTCAGTACTTTTACAGTTTCTTTTTCAATAAGGTTTCGAATTGCCTGCGCAGTTGATTAATCTCCTTTTGTTGAGATAGTAACATCGTTTGTTGATCAATTAGCTTTTCGTCTTTTTCTTTATCTTTCGTGTCCTTCTCAATCAAATACAAAGTCAATTCTTCAATTTTTTTCAATAGCAATGCATTTGTTTCTCCTACATTGATTCCGTTTTTAGCTACTTCGCCGGCAGACGGCACGTCAGGCAGATGCTGATTGGTTTTGATGTATTTTGCTACATCTGCCAGCGGGAGCAGTTTATACGTGGGATAAAATACATAATCCGACCAGCCTGTTTCCACCTTAATTTCTTTAGCCCGGATATTGCCGTTTACAGCTAATTTATAACCTGCGGGATCGGTTGTACCAATGCCGACATTACCATTGCCTTGTATTTCCAATAATTCAGTTTCAACATTAGAGTTATTATGATTATAAAAGGTAAATCCTCCAATGCTTCCCGCCCCCTGATTACTTATAAAATCAGTTTCTCCTCTGCCACCTGTTCTATTCCAGCCCAAAAGTGCCTGCCCCGAGTTTGCAAGATAATTAAGGCTTTGGCCACCGGCAGGGTCAATATTAGCAGTGTTACCAGAAAATACTGCGGTTCCATAAACTTGCAATTTAGCATTCGGACTGGTTGTACCCATGCCAACATTGCCATCTCCACGAATAAATAATAAACTATTGCCAGTTTTATTTCTAAAATCGGATGAATAATCAGATGAATTTGATCCACCCTCCACAATTAAGCCTCTACTCGATCCGGTGGCGGCATAATTATAGAAATAGGCGGCAGGATAGCTCGTGTTAAAGGATGCAACTTGAATAGTTGAGGTTGGGCTGGTTGTACCGATACCTACGTTGCCGCCTTCGGCCTGCATTGAAATATCGTTGGCACCAATACCAGACAGTGTTCCTTGAATATTTATTGGGTTTGTATTTACTGATGGGCGGCTAAAGTAAATACCTTTTGCATTTGAAATCCCGTTTGCTCCAAAATACGCGATAACTCCAGTACCATTCCCGTCATTTATTTCAAGCTTCGCCATTGGCGTTGTGATACCAATACCAACATTTCCGGCGTTAAAATAAACAGGGTTCGTGCCCTGCCACTGTGCTTTTGAAACCAAAGGAATTAAAGAGATAACAGCCATCGCCGTCAGGAAGGATTTTTTCATAATGTGATAAGTGTTTATGATAGATTGATACTAACTATACTTCTACGGTTTCTTTTTCAATAAAGTTTCAACTTGCTTGCACAATTCGTCGATTTGGCTTTGCTGGGTTTGACTGGCTGCTTGTTGTTGTTTTACTTCTTTATCCTTCTCAATCAGGTAGAGGGTTAGCTCCTCTACTTTCATCAAAAGCAGTTTGTTCATCTCGCCTACCTTCAAGCCATCGGCGACCATTTCCTGTGCAGAGGGTATTTCAGGCAAGTGGTGGTTGGCCTGAACGTATTTTTCGATGTCAGCAAGCGTGTTGAGTTTATAACCTGGTTGAAATACAAAGTCTGCTCCCGTGGTGTTGACAACTACTTCGTTACACCGTGCCTTGCCGTTAACATCCAACAGATAGGAGGCATTCGCTTGGGAGATCTTTCCCAGCAGCATATTGCCTCCCGCCGTAATTTGCATAGTGGGTGTACTGCCGGTATAAAATTGGGTCACTATGTCTGTAGCAGCCTCAATATTGAGCTGGCTATTAGCTGCCAGGGATCCCAGCTCTGTTCCGTTATTCATTAACGATAAATAACCGCCTTGACTAGGACTTCTTCCATTTATGGCAAGCACGCCATAATTCCCAACAGTTGGTGGATTGGTCGTTCCAATGCCCACATTGCCAGACGAATTAATGAAGATCGAGGGTGTTGATAGTCCACCGATCATAAAACGGTGAGATCCAGCAAACTGCACGTTATCAATATACGAGCTTGTACTTCTATTGTAATAGATCGAGCTAACCGCATTAGCAGCATCCCCAACGAGATTACCTGGTCCAATTTCCAATCCTTCGGCTCCGTTATTTGATATGGTAAGTTTGCGTGGAGGACTTGTAGTGCCAATACCAACATTACCCGCACTCGTAACGGTTAATTTTCGCCTTGGTAATCGCCTTTACTAACTGACCAGCGATCTCCTTGAATAGTCCCAAAATACCAAAGGTTTGTACCGTCAGATAATTGGGTCTGTATACCTGATGCAAACCCGCCATCTGGCGTATTTCTTTTTAAAAATACCAGGGGAGAATAATCCGTGTAAGTAGGGCTTTGTGCATAAACACAGTTACAAATAAGCCATAGCGCAACAACGGCTACAAACAACTTTTTAATAATTGAGCGGACGTAGATTTTTTTCATTGTGATAGATTTAAGTAATACCACTGCGTTAGGTACAGTGATAAACTAAGCTAAATAGTTTTCTTCAATTGCGCAATGGTTAAGTGCATTTTGTTTAATATTAAAGAATGTCTTTTAGTTAATAACAAATATCGGTAGGGGAGAATTGCCAAATGGTGGCAAAGGTGTGTCAGTGATTAATTTTTTCGTGAGTGTAAACCAACGAAACAAAGTGAAGTTGGTGCGAGCAAAGCAAAAGGTCTTTGCAGAAAAAGCCTGAAAGGCGACTGCTAAGTATCTGCGACAAACAATTGGCGGAGTGCTTGAGCAATGCGGGTAGCATTGCAACAATCAAGCATCTGTGACAGTTGAGCAGCCTTTTGCTTCGGCGAAGGCGGGCCGGACAAGACAAACGATTGGCTGTGTCAGATTGAGTGTTACGAGCGTTCGCCTGGTTGAAAAAAACCAAGCGGGAAGCGAAGTATTAACGAAACTGCAACATGGTACATACGAGGTGGTTTCTTTATACAGAGTTGCTTCCAGAAATGCAGTCTCGCCGTTAAATTCTTTCTTATCGTCCTTAAACACTTTCATTTTAAAACCGATTCCCTGTGCTCAACGATAGTTAAGCCATTTGTTACTGTTACTTTATAATCTTCCATGACCTTGTTCTTTATACAAATCTATACTAAAAAAATTAGCAAATGTGAAACTATATTGATGATTCCATCGTTTAAATGGAAATAATTGATTATGAGCTCAAAAGAAACTTTGTTGATATGGACGGCTTTCTCCGGGTTAGCTGGTGCGCTGTTAACGCAACTGATGACTGGCCTGTTCAGCTTCATCAACGACAGGCGCAAGTGTAAACAAGATTTAAAAAACCAGTTTAGAAACAAGAAGATTGAGATCGGTGAGAACTTCTATTTTATGAATGGTGAGGTAATGGCAATGATTCAAAAGAACATTGCTTATTGGAAAAATCGCACTGATTCAAGAAGCAAAAAAAGTTTAACCATTCTGAACAAAGAAATGGAGAAGTTAAACAGTTTATCAGAAAAAATAAATGCAGAGAACTGGAAGTATAATTTGGTAAGTATTTACTACGAGCTTCCGTTTCAGGTTGATGAAATATGGGCGGCGAACAAAAAGACCCAAAAGTATTACCTCGCCGTCATTGATATGTCTGAACAGATAAAACAACTTCCGTCAACAGAGCAGGAGCCACTATACAAGGAATATAATACCTTAGTTTTTAACCTTTGTTCACATTATGAGTGGCTTTATTCAAGAATGCAGGCCAACATGATTGCCGTAAAAAAAGCTTTATTAGATGGCAATGTTTAACTTGCTGGATGTACCGACAAAATATACCCAAGGTTAAGCTGAACATTATCAGGAAGCGTTTTATTCAAGGGACACTCCAAATTGCGAATACAGCAATTGATTTGAAGGTCTCCAGATCAACGGTTACAAAGTACTCCGAGCGCTACAAAATAATAAAGAAGCATTTTCCTGAAAAGTTACATGATATGAACTTCTACATGCCCAACGAACCTAAATCACATCGGCCCAGCCCGGTCTATAACGAATTAATACACCTATTGCCATTATTGGTTGCTATTGCAGGTGGTCGTTCTCTTAAAGCAATGCCTGTGTGGCATATTTACAAAAAAATTTGTCCGCAGGGATATACATATAGCCCCTTTAAGATCATTTTCCAAAAGTGGGTGCCCGAGAATGTAACCGAACATCCTGTTCCCTGG
The DNA here is from genome assembly GCF_015221995.1 of Mucilaginibacter boryungensis. Lineage (NCBI taxonomy): Bacteria > Pseudomonadati > Bacteroidota > Sphingobacteriia > Sphingobacteriales > Sphingobacteriaceae > Mucilaginibacter > Mucilaginibacter boryungensis. The sequence continues at coordinate 1,127,310 of NZ_JADFFM010000002.1, read as the reverse complement.
ATAAAACCACTGGGTGAAGAAGATGTGAAATTATTGAATGAGTGGCGAACATCTCCCGGTCACAGGGAATGGCAACTAGTCATTTTCATCGAACAAGCATTAAAAGGCGCCTCGCTTGAATTGATAAGGCATAAGGCAGATACTGATGCCGCTACCGTTAGAAGATGGATGGCAAAATATGATCTGGATGGCCTAACTGGATTAGTAATTGCGCCTCGAAAACAAAACCCAGTTATCAAAAAAAGAGTGCAATCTCGTAAGGCTAGAATTGTTAAATTATTGCATGAGTCGCCTAAGCAATATCAAGTTAATAGGGCAAGCTGGTCTATCCAGGCTATCACACAAGTGTACCATAAGTTGTATGAGGATGATAGATGCAACTATATGTCCATTAACCGGACGATTCATTTATTGGGATTTGGATTTAAAAAGTCCCGTGATATGCTGATAAGTCCGGACCCGGACTATAGGATCAAAGTTCAAAACATTCAGGATATATTACAACAACTAAAATCAACAGAAAAATTCTTTTCCATAGACGAGTTTGGGCCAACGTCAGTTCGCCTTAAAGGTGGCCGTACACTACAGCATCATTCAGCAAAACCCAAAGAAGTGCCACTAGAACAAAAAAGTAAAGGTTACATTATTTGCACGGCCGCATTAGAACTATCGACAAATCAAATAACTCACTTTTATTCCTGGAAAAAGAACACCACCGAGATGATAAAATTGTTAAACATTTTATCCATCCAGTATAAAGATCAAGAGCGTTTGTACATTTCCTGGGATGCTGCAAGTTGGCATAACTCCACGGCTTTGACCGACCACCTGCGGGATTGTAATAGTTTGGACTATAGGAAACAACATCAAACGCCGGAATTGCAGCTGGTTCCTTTACCATCCTGTACTCAATATTTGAATGTCATTGAATCCGTGTTTAGTGGTCTCGCGAAAGCCGTTATACACAATAGTGATTATCAATCAATGGATGAATGCCGGCAAGCCATCGATCTTCATTTTAAAGCACGGAATCAACATTTTAAAGACAATCCTAAACGAGCTGGTCAGAAGATTTGGGGGAAGGAAATAGTTGCGCCTCAATTTAGTGAAACTCATCATACCCGTAAACCATTTGGTACAAGAGAAATAGGTAGTTTAAAATAATGCTTATCTTTTAAAAGTGACATTAAATGAACTTGATCTTTAAATAAGGAGTTTGAAATAGATTGTTGTTGCGATTTATAAACAAAATTGTTAAGGTAGTGTTGTTCACTTACACTTAAAATTATAATTATGAATAAGATATCCAGCAGGATTATCTGTAGATTTCCAAAAAAACTTCCAGATCCAATTTTTTTGATTTCATTTCCCGAAATTGGCTTTTTTCCTGCTTCCAGGCCACCGAGCGCAGCATACCTATACCATTTGTATTTTGCAGTTGATTAACCATTTTCAGCAAGTCAAAAAAATCACCTGTAAAAATTAACTTTTGGATAATAAAATGCGGCGTATGGTAGAGCGGGTCATCCATGGGGACGCCCGTCAATTTCACGTGGTTTATCTCGGCGAGAGCAGACACCCGGTTAATTACATTATTCCGGAATACTGCAGAGTCCAGCTTATAGTTTTTGATGATCTTATCTAAATTGGCACTTTTACGCCATAAATAAGCAGGCTGGACGCTCATATCGGCGGTTGGTACTAACTGCGCTGCTAATTGCGTATGTTCCTGCCACATCGCCAGCGTGGTTTTAAAAGCGAACTGGTAGCCTATCAGCAACAGCAATAAAGAACCGCCAATTAACAAATAGGATTTTTTCATGGCGTTCAATAGCTGACAGTTAAGGCGAATACCCCGGTATTCAGTTCGTTATTAAAATTATAGTTTTCCAGCGCTGCACCTTTGACCCAGGATTTTGTTTTTATCCGGGCGATCCATTCGTTGACCGGTAATAGTTTTTCGGATTGACCAGTTATTTTGATCATGTGATTGGTAAACACCAGTGATTTAGCTTGCTGGCTCGCCGCCGCATTGGGTGGGTTGATATTGATATCGGTCAGAATAACTTCAGCCGGCAATAGTCCGGCTATCTGATCCACTAACCCAGCTTTATTCCGATTATTGTCCCAGCCAAGCTCTTGCAACAGCGCTTCATTTTCTTTGATATGCTCCCTATTCACTTTTAACTCATTTGAACTTTGCAAAGTCTGATTCAGCTTATTATTCAACTCATTGTTGGAAGAGTTCAGCCAGCTAAAAATCATAAAATTTGCTAAGAGCATTAAAAAAAACACAATCAATATGATGGAAGCATTTGCCCTAAACTTTTGTGCCTCCAGTTTTTTTGTTAACAGGTCATGGTAAGGAGCGGCCTGCGCTAAAACAGGAGCTACCTTATCCTGTAATATCAATTGGAATGCCGCGGCATAAGGCAAAAGCAGATTTTCAGCGATCACCTCGGTTTGCAGTTTGATCTTACCGCTGGCTCTGGCCATAGGATTATAGGTATAGTTTGACCATTCGCCGGCTGGACTTCGCGTGATTTCGTGACTGTCAAAAAGAATGGTTTCGCCATAAAAGTTTAATTCGGGGACGAGCGGAAGCAGCGGAAATGGCCCCAGGCTTAAATGGACCGGCTGGTATCCCAACGCTATAAATCTTTCAAACCATTGATCAGCTTCGGTTTTGCGAATAATAGCAACAAAGGATGACGCACCTGATACCACCTGCTGTACATAAAAATCGCCGATATTGCCGTTAGGCAGTACCGCGTTAAAATTTGCAGCGGTAATGGTTTCGGTACCCGCCAGCTGTTTGGTCAACACCCCTTTACCTGATAAGTTTAAAGCGATCAGAGCTTTAGTCGATAAGTTTGCAGGCAGTTGTTCCAAACTTTTAACATCCGGCAATTTCTTTTCAATGGCTAACTGTTGATGCTTTAAATCAAGTAAACAGGCGTTAACCACGGGTGTCCCATCCGCTTGCACCTGGATAGCGATACCCGCCGCCTGCTTTAACTGATACAACTGCCTTAACATTTAACGAAGGATCGTGGGTTTAATAAATACCAGCGTTACCACTTTCGACTTGGTGATGGTGCGGGTACTAAAAATATATTTTAATATAGGTATGCGTGAAAGAATTGGTGTACCGGAACTATCATCGCTTTCCACCGTCCGCTCTAAACCGCCCAGTACGATCATATCTTCGTTATGCGCACGAATTAGTGATTCGAATTTACTTGTTGAGGTTGGCGGCGGGGCATTGACCGGCGGTGTGCCTATAAAATCGGTGATATCTATTTTAATGCCCAGCGTAATTTGGTCATCGCCCGAAACCATGGGTTTAATATTGATCACCATATTGGCATCGATCTTATTATATTGCTGGGTAAAGTTTATGGTAGGGGTAGATATTGATGGTAGCACATTTTGTGTCTGTATCAGATACCAGCGTGTATTACCAATGCTCAATGAAGCGGTATGCCCATTGAGTGTAGTCAATTTCGGGATAGAATGCACTTCGACATTACCATGGGATTCCAGGGCGCTGATCGTCGCGTAAAAATTGGGGACGACATGGCCCAGGTTCATATAGGAACCGCCTAATTTATCCAGTAAATTATTGATGGACGCCGCGCCGAACGTAAAGTTAACCCCAGGTAATATGGTGCCGCCCGTTTTAACACTGTCTGCCACTCCCAGTTTGATACCGGTAGCCGTTGTACGTGACTTGTTAATATCCACCATCGTTACTTCAATCATCACCATCGGCACCAGCAGGTCGATCTGTTTAACCAGGGACTGTATCTCATTGATCTGCGGCCCCGACCCCGAAAGTAACAGCGTGTTTTGTTCGCGAAATTCATGGATCTCCACTCCCTTTTTCCATTCGGCGGGAATCATTGCCAATACGGTATCCATAGAGCGGTTTTGTAGCTGAATCACTTTTTGCGCGCGCAGCCCCTCCAGCTTTCGGTCACCTATTAAGTAAATCCCGTTCTCTTCTCGATAGGTATAGTCAGTCCCCTGGAATAAAGCGCCTAGAAAATTATCATAACTAATATCGGTAATATGCGTGGTGATATTCCCTTTAATATCGCTGTACAGGAAGTAATTTTTACCTAACTCCTGCGAGGCGGCCTTTACCAGGTCAGCTAACGGGGTATTGGTCGCGTCAGCCGAGATCAGCTTTTGTCCGGCCACCATTTTAGTGAACAAGTTGATATTACCGCCTGAAGTGCCCCCTGCCGGCTTAAAGTTACGCCTGACCGACGTATTTTTATCGCCATTTACATAAAGCTCCTCACCCTCGGACAATGCCTGGAAAAGGTAAAAGCTGTCCCCGGTTTTGACCATTTTCATGTCGTTGGAGAAAGCCAGCTTTTCCACCGCCGCATCAAAAGCCGCACTTTTTATAAATCCCGAAATCCTTTTTCCCTGCAAACCGGAAGGCACCACTAAGTTTTTACCGGAAACCTGGGTGATCTTTCGAGCGACAGCTACCAGGCTGTCATTGCTTAATTCAAAAGACAGCGTGTTTGTCAGTTGGTCATATTTGGCGCTGATTTCCTTGAGCGGCGGCTTTAGCGATAACGAGGGGTCCTGGTAAGGCGTAATCATTAAGATCGATCCAACCGTGGTAATATCCAGGTTATAGGCCTTTGCCAAAAATACTAAAACGTTGATCGCGGTAACATTATTTAAATTGTTGTTTACCCTAATATTAATTTTAGGATCGACGTTGATACTCAAGCTGTTAGATTTGGCTAAGGCGGATAAATAATCCTGCAGCGAAACATTGGTTACAGAAAACTGAACCGTTTGCTTCAACCCCGGAACTGTGGCAGCTAAACTATTCAGTCTTTCCTCGATCACACTTATTCTGTCGGGTGTTTGCGCGAGGCAGTGCAGGAAAGGCAGCACCAATAAAAATAAAACAGCGTATTTTTTTATCATAAAAGGTTTAGTAATTAAATAGTAGCGGGTATATTTCCTCCAGCGAAGTTAACCCTCCGCTGAATAAACGAAAGGCGTTCTCTGCCAGTGTTTGTATGCTGCGCTCAGCCAGCTGGTCCTGGATATACATGTTCCCGTTTTTAATCTCATGCGCCAGCTCCTGGTCCAGGGGAATGATCTCGTAAACCGCTTTCCGACCCTTATAGCCGGTATAATAACACTGGTCGCAGCCATGAGGCACATAATGCGTTGTTACCGGCTGATAAGGTTTGAATTGTTTGGGATATAAGCTAACATCCAGTTTTTGTTCCTTCTTGCAATGCGGGCAAAGCAAGCGCACCAGCCGCTGCGCGGCGGTAGTGTTTAAGGTACTGGCCACTAAAAACGGTGGTACGCCCATATCGATCAGGCGCGATACCGTTCCCCAGGCAGAGTTCGTATGTATGGTAGATAAAACCAAATGTCCTGTTAAGGCCGCGCGGATAGCCATATTGGCCGTTTCCACGTCCCTGATCTCCCCTACCATAATAATGTCCGGGTCCTGGCGCAAAAATGTGCGTAGTGTAGCCGCAAACGATAAGCCGATCGATTCCTTGAGTTGCACCTGGTTGATCCCTTCTAAGGTATATTCTACCGGGTCTTCTATAGTTAGAATATTTCGCGTCTCTTTATTTAATAGCTTTAACGTCGCGTATAAAGTGGTCGTTTTGCCCGACCCCGTAGGTCCGCTGATCAGCACGATGCCGTTGGGCCTTTTAACCCCTTGCAGATAGTTGTCAAGGTCAAAAGCCGAAAAACCCAGTTTGTTCAGGTCAATCTCGGTAGCATCGTTACTTAACAAGCGGAGCACCACTTTCTCGCCGTGTAAGGTAGGCAATACGGAAACCCTGATATCAAACTGTTGCTGGTGGTGTTTGAAATTGATCCTGCCATCCTGCGGGAGCCTTTTTTCGGCGATATCCAGGTTGGCCAATATCTTGATTTTGTTGACCAGCGCGGGATAATCATCCCTTTCCAATAAAAATCTTTCCACCATCATGCCGTCGATACGTATCCGCACTCGGCATTTAGTTTCATAGCTTTCAATATGGATATCGCTGCTTTTTAAGCTTTTGGCTTCATGGATCAGGTCAGCTAAAAAATCATCTTTATGGTTAGACAGCTGAAATTGCTGCTGGCCAGCCGTCACTACTTCACGGAGATAATGGCGCGATAATAACCTAGCTATTTGTTCTGAAGAAAGTGGCTGTAAATTAATAATTAACCCAAACAGCATTTCCAGTTCGGCAGCTACATCTTTCATGTTGACCGCTTCATCGCAATACAGGTTAAAAGTATGCTGGTCTTTTGATTTTGGCAATACGCGGTAATGCCAGGCTTGTTCTTTGGTAAGCCAGTGTAATTGGTCGGAAAGCAACCGGATATCTTCAACTGCGTCCTTCATCTTGATATTTTTAGCAGCCAGTTATTAGAAGTGAGGTCGATATCTTCATGAAACCAACAAAAAATTAAAACACCAATTAATAGCAAGGCTTGTAAACCCGCTAACGGAATATGCCGTTTCTTATTAATCCGCAATTGTTGTCCGAATGTCCAAATAGTTAAAACAGTAATAAGGCTGCCTACATAAAACAGGATATAGTTTGAAATAGAAAAGCAACACGTTAGGGCCGCCAGAAACAAAACATCCCCTAACCCCAGCCAACCGTTGGTGATATTTATCCATTGCTGATGCCTGAATGACAACCATGCGGAAATTACAAGCAACTGTATTATCAAGAAAATTATATTGCCACCGGCCATTAACAATAAGCCATCCCAATCATGATGCTGCAACATATAGCAGCTAATAAAAAAAGCGGCAAGCAAGGGGAATAAAAACCAGTAAACCGCCCTGCTTTTCATATCCTGCACAAAGATCATAAGCAACGAGACGGAAATTGATATTTTTAGGAGTAATAACACGTTAATCGGGAATAACTTCTTTGATATTCTTATCCTGGTCGACCGACCATACATTAAAGGTTCCGTTACCGTTAAAATCCACCACAGCGGTGGCCTTTGCGGTAAACCCCGTAATGCTGGCATCCGTAATTTCTATCCGGTAGTTCGCGCGCCCGTTAGCTTCCGTACTCAACTTTTCCTGAACAAAACCTATTTCGGCTAAATCTTTAGAATATTTGGAATGCTCAAAAAAATAATTTTTTTCCAGGGTCTGGATATGTTCCAGTTGCACTTTAGCTTCGGTGCTCTTCGCCTTAGTGATTAAGGGCAGCAAATTGGGCAGGGCTAATAATACCAGAATACCAATGATAACCAGTACAACTAATATTTCGGTCAAAGTATATGCGTCCAGCCGCTTGCGAATCAAAATTGTGTAAGGTTTCATATTGTTAATTGTACCAGCGTAATTTAATAAATATTTATACGAAAAAAATCAACTTTAGTTAACCTTTTTTTTCTACAAATATTCATTTACACAAACACTATCTGATCCCTAAAATGCGTTTTACAAATAAATCATCCTTAAAAGAAGTCAGATCTTTTGGTTTACAAATGGTGATTACCTGTACACCCAATGTGTCTCTGCTATTTGGAAATGTAATAGTCTCATCATTTCCGTAAAAAGCATATGTTTTTTCTTTATCTAGAGATTCAATGTTATCCTGTGGCTCAACTCCTTTAATTTCGCTATTTAATTTATGCTTTGTTCCAAAAAAAAACTTCTTATCGATCACCCCATAAGTTTCTTTAAAACGGCTGAGTAAGAGACCTGAGGTTGAAATTAAGTATAATCTACGCCCTTCATGATCGTATACTTCTTCATCACCGTTCCTTAGATTAGTAAATATAATTGCATTACCAACAAAGCCTTCAGGGAAAATATAAGATTCCTTTTCTGCAAATTTGCAAGACACAAAGAAAACCAAGGCTATAATTATAGTAAGCTTTTTTTTCATAAAATTATTTAATTGTCATTCCTACACTTTGCGAGTACGGTGTGGTTCGCTGATTTTCAAAGGTCTTGTTCCACTCCTTTATATTAATAGTTTTTCCATCAGCACCAATTACCCCTGTAAATATACCGTCTTTGTTAACAACAATCGAAACATTGACTGTTGACATCAGTGCATCTCCATGTCCAGCCAATCCGAAATAAGGAGCAAAGGTTGAATTAAGAGACCAGCTTCCTGCATTTGAGACACCTAAAAAAACAGAGTTCCCTTTGGCATCAGTCGCGAAACCCTCTCCTGCAGGAAAGTGATCACCTGTTATCGAGCCGGAAATATTTAAAATCTGTGTCCCATCTTTTCCGTTAGATATTGCAAACTTCAACTTTGCGTCATTATCAATATCCTCATTCGTCCATTTGCCAACCTTGGTATCAAAAAATGGTATTGCTGCGTGGTTTCCAGCCTGACTGTTCATTGTTAGAGTATTCCCGGACATGCTTGCCTCTACCTCGGTAGGCGAGCGCGCTGACCAAAGACCAAACCCACCTTTGCTTATAGCGGCTCCGCCGCTTATACTTTTGATAGAATTATCATCTGTCTCCACCCGAACCCTCGCATTAAGCTTTGAGGGCGCATTGGGATTTGTAGTGAATCTTCGATTTTCACCGTCACCCTTAAACCCTCCGCCAAACCAATTATATGGCGCAAACGATCTTAGTGTTATGTCAATAGGAAACGCTGGAGAATCCGCTCAAATTGACCACCTGATTCCGGTTTAAAGAGACCACCCATTCCGGGTTCAAACTGACCAGGGTATTCCGGAGCAAACTGACCACCCCCTGATTTGCAGTTAACGCGTTATGATCGCCCTCGACAATCCCCGAAGCTGTTGAAATAAAAGGAACCTCCTCCAGGCTCTGGAAGATCCATTGGACTGTGACAGCATCGGAAAGGGCAATTAAGGGCACTGTGGGCTCGCTAAACAGCTCAGAGAACAAAGTTGTTGAGTTGCAAGGCAAGTCGATTAATAGAGAGCGGAGCAGGAATTCTGAATTGGAGTATTGATGGGGGAAAAGGCGAAATCGCTATATTTGGTCATGCTACCGATGCATCTGCGGCATCTCTTTGCCAGCAAACGGGTGGTCAATTTTGCCACGGAATAGGGTGTAACATATGCCCGGAACGTCCACATTAATGCCCATTTTGATAAAAAGACTGTGCAACGTTTGCAGGATATTGAAGATTTAAGCCCTGCGGTTAAGGAGAAGCTGTTTTTCTTGATAGATACCATTCTACGAGATACTAAAGCGCAAAAGGCTTACGCTCATTCATAAAAACCCCCGATTAAGCGGCTTTTCGTTGTCAAACATTATATTTGTCTTTAGCTTCTGATTCTGATAGCAATATTAAAGTTGGAGGCCCACTGCCTTGCATTTCACCATGTTCAAAGTTAAGCTGCCAATATCTTTTATCTTCCGGGTCTTGATATAGGTTTAGCCAACCGGACCCGTCTGTCGATATTAGTTTCAGATAGTTATTTCGCAACCAATCAATGCGCTTACAAGTTTCATCAGCTATCATTTTTGAGCCGTCAAATATCCAATGACCAACTATCTTAGTTTCATCCTTTGTTATTCTCATTGTCTTTAATAAAAAAAGCCCCGGTTAAGGGGCTTGTCATTGTTAAGCATTAGCTAAGTCGTCATCGTGGTCAATATGGCACTTTAGCGCATAAACTGTAATTGTACTATTAGTAGAGTTTGTAGTTATTTCAAACTGCTTTAGTGTACTTACTTCTGCGCTTAACTGTCTCCATTTTTCCTTTATGGTTTTAAGAGCATCGCTTGAATAATTAATCTCTGCTGACCTAATAGTTTCTTCAGCTATAACATTAAAGTTCAAGTTTAAATCAGCATGATAAACATCTTCAAACGTTATACTCAATTTCTTTGAGTCTGGTGTCGTTATGCTCAATTTAACTATATCTTGATATCCGGGATTACTCCTGTCTATGTAGATATTTCGCAACACGCAATCGTGCCATTCAATTTCGTTGAAATCCATATTAGTGATTATTGAATCCAGGATCATTACCATTTGGTACGTGGTGTTCTTTGCCACCGTCTAAGTGATAATGACTTACCTCAGGGCCTTTTTTACCTGTAGGGGTCGCTGGGTCTATTCGCAATTGTTCTTTAAACTTACCATTCTCCATCGTACCATAGGAACCCGGTCTATTAGGGTTTTCAACCATTCCTTCAGGTATAGCATATTTTTCTCCTTTAGGCAATGCTACGCCATCTTTAGTAACCACAAAAGCATCATTTGCTTTACTAACGTCATTCGCTACACCCCCAACCTTTTCTACATCACCCGCAATTTCTGCTACTTTCACTGATTCAGTCGCAACCTTAACTTCTCCTGTTCCAATAGCTAATTGTGCAACGTCTCCAACGACATTACCAATCATATTGGCCTTTACTCGGGAGTTTCCAGTTTTAAACTTATGAACAGCGCCAGCGGCTGCCATTGTCATATTTACTGCACCTTCAGTCGTTCCAAGACTGGCTATTGCTTTGACAGTATTTATTGGATGTCTTACAGCATTATAAACTCCGGTAACGCTTCCTACCGCACTTTGGCCTAATCCTTTACCAAATGCCACAACGTCACCCCAATCCGGCCACATTCCATCGGGGTCTGTAAACCGCATAGGGTTATCAAAGCCATAATTATAGGGGCTCCATCTTCTCCCTTTCTCCGCCAACGGATCCATACTCGTCCACCTCCCAATCACCGGGTCATAGAACCTTGCGCCGTAATCGTACTGGCCCAGTTCATCCTGCAACTCCTTCTTATTGTAAAGATAGTTGTTTTTGGGGCTAGTTGTATTCGGCTGTGAAGAGACTAAGCCGAAGGGGTAATAGTCATCGGTCTGCGTAGGCGTCAATCCGCCATGGCTGCTGTCGAAACTTACCCGGCTGTTGCCCAGATGGTCGGTTAAGGTATATTCGTAGTTCGGTGTGCCGGTTGGGTTCAGTATACGCCCTTCCTCCGTTTGCACAAAGTCTATATTACTGCCGGTGTACTGGATGCCGTCAATATATTCGGTTACCGTGCTGTTGACGGTCTTCCTGAGCTTTTTTCCGGTTGCATCATAGGTGTAACCAAGGTTCAGGCTGCTTATGTTCCGGGGCAGGTTGAACAGGTTATAATCAATGCTATGCCCTTGTCCGTCCGATGGCGCGTTGCCGTTACCGTCATAAGTACCATAACTGCGGTATTGTGCCGCGCCGTTCTTTACCGAGGTTAGCTGGTTGCCGGTATAGCCGTCATAGCTTAATGTTACCGCGTTGGCACCGCCTGCCCGGTTAAGGGTTAATAGATTCCCCGACTTATCATAAGTAATGCCCGTTTCTGTGTAAGCGGTATTACTGTTACCGGCGGTAAGCCGGTTAAGGGCATCATACGTGTAGCTATAGTTTTTGCTTAAACTGCCCGGCGTCCCCCAATACTGTTCGGCTATATTGCCGTTATATTGTTTGGCGGTGCCATCATTATAGTTTAGCTGCATGGCAAACAGGTTTGCACTGCTTGTTTTCAGCCAGCCCCTTTCATTATAACCATAGGTAATATCCTGCAAAAAGCTGGTGCCATTGGTGCTGTGCAGGTGCTTGGCGTACAGTTGCCCAACCTCGTTAAACTCGCTTTTGCTAATGGTGATATCAGCACCGTTGTTTATTTTCTCGTGCGTTTCCGTTTTGCGCCCCATATGGTCGTAAACATAACTGTTGGTTAGGGTGAGGGCTAATACAGCTGCCGTATTACCACTGTTTTTTGCGTAATGCTTCCTTTCAGTAGTGGTTACGGCGTTGCTAAAATCGTAGGTGCTACTAATCTCGTCGTAATTATAATCACTTACTATGCCACCCAGGTAATGCTGCGCGTACGTTTTGGTGTTACGTCCCAGGTCGTCATAATAGTTCACCTTCCACAGCATATCGCTGCTGATGCTGCCATTGGGGTTCAGGATAGCGGTCTTGCTTGCCGTGGCCAGCCCCCGCGTCATCGTGCTGTAACTATTATGCTGGTTGTAAGCTGACGGCAGGCCTGGGATATTGTAATCATCGTAATAACTAATCGCCAATGTATTGGTCCAGCTACCAGGCCAGGCATTGGCTGTATAGCCGTTGCCGCTGCTTTGCGCAGTTTCCCACAGCGTGGGTTGACCGTTAATTATGCCTTGCAAATCGGCGCGGGTAATAGCCGTACTGCCATTATCCCAGACACCGCTGATCACCGCCCGGCCTAAAGCATCGTACTTGGTGAACACCCACTGGTTCTGGCTGCGCTGGTTGGCATCCTGCGTGGCCACCACCTGGTCCAGCGTATTATACACCATATATTCCCAGCCTTTGCCTGGCAGCCTTTTTTCCACCAGCCGGCTGCGCTCGTCGTAACGGTACTGGTAGCACAGGTTATCCAGGGTGGTTTGGCTAATGGCTGCGGTATTGTCCGGATCAGCACCCGGCGGCAGCACAAAGGCCAGCTGCCCCAAATCGTCGTAGACATAATAGGTGCTCAGTATTTCCAGCGCGCTGTTCTTATAGTTGAACGTACGCTTCAATACCACATGCCCTTCCTTATCGGTATAGGTTTCTGTTGTCCCGCCCCGGCCGTTGGTCCAGTTCTCGTCCTTGCTGACAGTTACGGTCAGCTGGTTAGCATCGTAAGTGGCCGTATTGCTGTTAGCCCGGCTTAAGGTCCGGCTGCCGTCAGTGTTAATGGCAGCTGTATATAAGGCGACCAACCGGGTATTGGCCGTATCGGTCAGGGCAGTACTGTTGTTCGTCAGGTAATCCATGACCACTGTGCGCCCTGCCGTGGTGGTGCGGTTAACAGCTGGCTGCCACGTGCTGCCCGGCGCGCCCTGTTCCAGCACCCGGTTTAGCGGCGAAGGTTCAAATACCGTTTGGGCGAAAGGCGCGGTTATGGTGGCTACCCCTGAGGACGGTGTGGTATAAAAAGTGTTTTGTGCCCCGGTCAATGCGTCAGCGCGGTAGGCCCCCGGTGTGCCTGTTGCGGTATAAGGCAAATACTTCATCGCTTCCCGGCCAAACTGGTCGTACGCTACCGGCTGCACTACGTCGGCCGTGGCCAGCGGGTTGCCCTTTACCTGCACCGTTTGCAGCGGCCGGCCCAAACCGTCGATATACTGCACGGTTTGCAGTGCATCACAAGTGCCCAGCCCGCTGAGCTGGCTGTCAGTAGTCAGCCCACCTATCCGTGGCGTGATGGTGCGGATATAGTTCTGGTTAGCACTCAGTGCCGTAGCCAGCGGTACGCAATCCGGCGCGCCGATATAATAGTGCACTGCCTGTCCTATTCCCGGGCTGATCGTCGTCGTGGCGCTGATCGTTATGCTCGTATTATGGTAATACTCGCCGGAAGTGATCGTGCCGGTCACCGGAGCGGCCACATACGTTTGCGCCTTCAATGCGGCGAATGGCATACTGCCCAACAACCCGGCAATGATAAGGTGATAAAGTTTGCTTTTCATAACGGTTCAGGTTATTGGTTGGCGTAATGATAGTCCGTGTGTTTGACAATATTCCCCTGCTGGTCCCTAATGTTGATTAGGCGCTGGAAGCTGTCGTACTCGTAGTAGGTCGTCTGACCTTTCGTGTCCGTCATACTCGTCATACCTACTAAGGGCTCGTAGGTGTACGTGGTGATCTGCGCGTCTCTCGGGTAAATGCGTACATCGTCATAGGCTGAACCGCCGGTCATGGTATAACTGCTGCCCGTGTAACTATCCTGTTTGTACTTCCACGTAGCCCCATCCAAATACCAGTAATCAATAACATAAGCCCGGCTGTTCGGCGCAGTCCAACTCACAGAGGTGTTGGTGGTATATTTGTTGCCTGTATGCGCCGACCCTGCTGTACCGCCCGTCTCCTCGTAGTTCTGTACATAAAACTCAGTGTTGGACGCGTTTTTGCACTCGGCGATGGGATACTGGTTGTTATACGACCATTGATAAGCCTTCGTCTGCTGACCGTTAGCGATCATTTTCACCGGGTTGCCGTAATTGTCATAATCCAACTCATTTTTCAAATCATAATAGCTATTGTTAAATAGCAGGCTATTAAAAGGCCCGGTCGCCGGGGAAGACTCTCCAACCGTAGTATTACTCAACGGTAGTACGGTCTTTAACTGGTATGTTTTATAAGGGCTGATAAATTTGTTGCCGGCAAAATACTTGTATTCGGTTACTGTGCTCGCTAGCAAACTATCCGTTGTTCCTACTTCCCGCCATTTTTGCACCTCCACGGGTGATTCAATCTGATTTGCAGCAATCATGGCACTAAAAATACTACCCGCAGAACTGCTGTAATCTACCGGAAACTTATATTTTGTAGTTATTCTGGAACCGTCACTTTGATTAACGGTAGACCGGGATACCTGCCTGTTTGTGGCATTATAATCGTAAGAAATATAGTTCACATGATTACCCGCCGGTGTGTAATCGCTGGTCGTTGTATTAATTAACCGGTACCAATTACAATAAACAGGGTAACTTTTAATATAATATACCGCCGCCAGGCCATCTGGTGGAATGTCCGCACCACTCCCCCAGAAATCCTCCGTACGGGGCAAGTCAAATATAAAAGGCGGTGTTTGGTAGGTCATTCCCCAAAATGTTTTCTGGGCGGGGCCATAATCTGTATAATTATTTTCTACTTTCTGAAGGATACCGCCCGTTGCTTTGAACGTCGATTCTGTTAATAAAAGCCCATTACTAATTTGTTCCGTTGGCGGTGCATTATAAGAAGACCCATAATTCCCATTCATAAAACTGCTTATTTTCTTTCCCCCTTCACCGTTTTCACCAAACAATTCCGTTACATAACTGTACCCAATGTAACCACCCTGCGCGGCGGTACTAAGGGGCAGGACACTGGAAGAGCGATATTCAATAAATGTGCCTGCATAAGCACTCCGGCCATCGAGACTACCGACCCAGCTACTAAATAAAGGGATGGAAAATGCATCTTTATATATGGGTGTGGTCATTAAAACCCCGGATGACGTTGTCGCATCGGCAATGTCCCGGTATATATATTTATTAATCATTGTATGTTGATTGGCATCCGTTGCCGTAATCCGCTTTACACGCAAACCCCCTCCGCTAGTCCCTCCGGGCTTGCTTCCGATAATATTCCTATATCCCAGGCTAACATCAGCCACGGTGTGCGAATAATCGGACTCGGCAATGATCCGGTACCATCCTGGTTGTACTTTTATATTGTATGTTTTATAGCTGGCAGTTGCGCAATTTTCATAAAACAACGCTTTAATGTATTCACTGGGTGAATATTGTTCGATACTCGAATACCCTGTTGCCGCAGAATCGGGTATAGCTACCAACAAGGCAAATGCCTCGTTTTCACCAGGGCTGCTGGGCATTTGACTACAGTCCAGCCCTTGTTGGGCAGATCCCGAAAAAGTAACTGTAGTTTCACGCGGCACATAAAAATCCTTTTGAATAAATGGCACGCTTGGATTAGACGGATAGAAACCTGTATTTGATTCGATCTGGCCGCCCGCGCCTGCATAAATCGGAGGGTTCCCTCCAAAATCATTTAGCTCATAATCAAACTTGACCGATCCGCCGGTTGGATAATCTATTTGAGTTAGTATACCTATTTGTGCGCGGGCTGAATCGGCTTCCCGGTTGCCACCATTATCTATCAAAATATCTTCACTGTCGAAATAGGTTTTCGGAACGAGTTTGCTATTTCCGGCACCATTATAAAGCCCCCAATGGTCTACTGACTTGGTTTGTTTGGATGGTAGCGCCATTGTTTCATTATAATTAAAATGATAAGGCTTATTATCCACATACAGATAATCTAATTTAAGCCTGTCAGAAAAATAGCTATAATTGAATTTCACTGACCTTAAAGGGTTAACGTTATTATTTGCGTAAACGGACATAGAATCAAGGCGGGACGGAGTATATCCTTCAAATCCCGCAGCATCTGTTCTTGGGCTGATATTAAAATCAACATGCCCATTTTTGAATGTCACCCCGACCAAAACTACCTCCTGGGTAACCGAACGTGATAAATTATAATAATCTACGACGTGTTGAACTACCGATGGGTCATTGATATACCGGTAATAGTAGGTTTCACTGAGAGAGGTGGGGCTTGCGATACCACCGCAATCAGCGGGTACCGTGTAATGAAAAATAATCTTATCCCCGGCAGGTGCCGCAACAGAATCCAGGTACCATGAATTAATTGATTTATTATCAGGGCAATCATTTCCGGTTAAAGTTAGTTGTGCAATATCACTTCCCGCGCTTTCTGTTACCGGTAAACTTTCTGAAAAACCATATTCGCGTGTGCCAAAGTAATAATTAATGCCCTTTCCATCGGTGACAGTGAACCGTTTTTGATTATAATCCAGTAATATTTTCAGGTCACTTTTCTGATCTAATTCTACAGCATAAACCATTCCGTTGGAATGCTCCTGCTGTGGTATATAAAACTTCCCGGAATAACCTCCGAAGTTAAAATAAAACAGATCCGGTTCAGAATCAAAAGTACCTCCATATACCTGTGTCAAAGCCTGTTCAGCTGCCGGAAGCCCAATTCCTGCGGTACCCGCCCAATAGCCGTTACCATAACCGGAGTCTACTGCGGGCGATCCGATAAACCCAGACCCAACCATATCGTCCTTGCCTCGTATCGAACGGCCGATAACGCCGCCGCAATTTAAAGACCAGCCTAATCCAACCCAACTAGCTTCTTCGGAGGCTTTTATACCTGAAGCATGGTAGGACAGACTGACAGGTAATGACAGGGAACCGGACTGAATCGTGTATAAGGGTATGCTGATATTGGGTAAACCGGTATATTTACTTACAGGTATTTGAGCGTATTTTAATAATGACGCGGTGTTGGGAGAAGGAGGTATTAATGATTTATCGGAACTAGTTTGTGCATAGCTAAGGCTGGCACTTAGTATTAATAAACAAATTAAAAGACTGTAAAGTTTTTTCATAACAAGCAGGATATTGTCAATTATTTTTTGTCAGGGAAGTTTTAATTAGTGTTTCCAATTGCTTAACAAGGGCATCTATTTGTCGCTGTTGCTGTTCGTTTTTTTTATCCGATTCATTTTTTTGCTCGATCAAATACAGAGTCAGCTCCTCCACTTTCTTCAATAAAAGCTTATTCATCTCACCCAGGCTAAGCCCATTCTTTTCTACTTCTTGAGCAGATGGCATTTCAGGTAAATGACTGTTTTTATCAATATAGCTTTTTACTTCAGCCAGGGTTGGCAGGTGATAATCTGTTTTGAAAACATAATCTGGCAGGCCGGTTAAATTAACTTTCACTTCTTTGGAATGAATAGTGCCATTTACCGAGAGTAGTTCATCTGGAGTGGTGGTGCCAATGCCGACTTTGCCAGTATTGCTAATTACCATTTGTATAGACGGATTACTGCTATAATCGCCTCCGAAAATCATTCCTTTGCCACTATATGTATAAATTGCGGGGGTTCCCCCTCCACTGTTAACGCCAAGTAAAACACCATTATCGTTATTCCCTATGGTAGCAAAAGAGGCTAATGATGAGCTGGTATTGATATGCAATTTCGATATCGGATTCGTGGTACCAATGCCGACTTTGCCATTGTTGTCAAGTACTAATATTTTTGGTGAATCATAACCTGTGGGGTCAGATGTAGGAATGGCCATATACGTGTAACTGGGTGTGGTACCGGCGCCTGTAACTCCGAATGCGCCACCATCCTGCCCATTTGAATTAGCCGAGTTAACTACGCGAAAAGCCCGTGCCCAACCTCCTGGTGCCCCACCCAAACCAATATCGAACGAATACATTGAAGTTAACAAGTCATATGTATTCTGTTTAACATGCAGCGTTCCCACCGGGTTTGGGGTGCCGATGCCCACATATCCTCCAGTATAGTATACAGGTGATGTGCCCTGCCACTGTGCTTTTGAAACAAAAGGGACTAAAGAGATAACAGCAATTGCTGCCATAAAGTGTTTTTTCATGATGTGATAAGAGTTTATGATAGATTGATACTAACTATACTTCTACGGTTTCTTTTGCAATAAGGTTTCGACTTGCTTACGCAATTCGTCGATTTCCTTTTGTTGCGCTTGTTGCTTTGTATCCTTCTCGATCAGGTACAGAGTCAATTCTTCGATCTTCTTGGTTTGCAGCGTCACGATGTTGGCCAGGTTGATCCCTTGCTTCGATACTTGTTGTGCTGAAGGCATTTCCGGCAACCGGTGATTTTTTTGAATAAATGATCTTACCTCAGCCAGTGGCCGCAAAACGTACTTCGGTGTGAAAACGTAATCGGCCCACGGGTTATTTACCGCGACCCTTATTTCCTTTGCCCAGAGGTTGCCTCCGGCATAAACATTGGTGCAGTTTACCGTTTGCGCGGCAAAATCCGCATCACTGCGGTTCAAATTGCCGCTATTCCAAAGTTCGTACCATTGGTTCCAGTGGGCAGGAACATCCCCGTTCCTTGTCCTGAAGGAAATATGTTTGCCGCCATCTGGGCCATAATCTGAACTGATTTGTGTATCATAACTCGCGCCAAAACCACCGTAGCTGATAAGCGAACCATTCCAGGACGCACCTGTAGATTTGTAAGCGAAAGTATAACCGTTAAAAAAAGCATCAGCACTGCCAGCAGCGCTGATATTGGACACTGATCTTTCAAGGCATTCGTCAGGATCAAAATTGGCCGTAGACCAGACCTTATACCAGCTTGTCCATGCTCCTGCCGAATTCTGCCGGTAATATAAATTATTATCCCACAAGGGCTGGACCAACTGTGTACCAAACCTGGGATCTGCTGCTAACACCGATTGCATACCTGTACCATAACCGGTGCTGGTGGGTGTATTGGTTGTAGTACCGTGCCAGCTGATATAGCCCGGTTGTGATGACCAGGTGTTCAAGTCTGATAAGAGATTATTACCCGACCATTGTGCATGAGCGAAAAATGGGCTAACAAAAAGACATAGGCATAGCAATGCCCGGGACAGGAATGTTTTTCTCATTGTGATAATTTTAAGTACTAAGCTGCGTTAGGCACAGCGATGGAACTAAGCTAAACAAGTTTTTTTATTTTACAATGTCCCAATAATCGTTTCAAAATATTTGTAATTTATATCCGCTTTCAAGGAAGGGTTAGGCTGTTAAAGAGTAAGCAATAATCCTTAAGCTCATCTTGTTATGATTTTGAAAAATCATTGCTGCGTATAAAAGGGCGTTTTAAATTGTATGTATTAAACGTAATCGGTCTAAATGATTTCATGTTCGTTTAGAGGGGGCTTCCACACTTGCAAATAAATCTAAAAAATCAATCTCATTAAGAAACATCCCACAATTAGACCAAAGAAACGTAAACCAAACACTTGCACATAACCTATAAATGATTTCAATAATGCCATTTCTTCACCAGCACAACTATTTCCTTGTGAAAGTCAGCACATATCCCTCAAATTTAATCTCATTTAGCGTGCAAATATTGTTGCCATTACTGAAAGCAACCGTGCCTTGAAAAGCGACGTTACCGGTGCCGTCCTTTACAGTTAGTTGAGAACTTGAGTCCATTGTCCACGATCCGCCGATAATTGTCTTGGGCGGAGGTGCGCAAGAATTGGTACTCAGCGCAAAGTCGCCTCCTTGTCCAAACGCTAAGACGGCACTTTTTTGACAGTCGCTGAGCGTGACAGAAGTGGGCGAGTTGCCGCCGTAGTCTACCTCGTAGGTTACATTCCAGTTACCTACCATTAGGGTTGAAGGGGTTAGTGTCTCTGCTGCGACGTTTCTTTTCGAGCAGCCGGAGAGCAAGGCGGTCAGCGTTCCGAGCGCAATAAGCAGCGCGCGAATTGTATGGGGAGTCTTTCTCATGAGCTTAGTTTGTATGGAATGGATTAGTGGCTGAATGTGTCGCGCTCGTTGGTGTAACCGTTTAGCACGAACGGTTGCGAAATCTGTAACGTGGAAGAGGAAAGCTCGTTAACGGTAGCGGCGGTACCGCTACTTGATGTGCCGATAATGTTGAGCTGCGTAAAGTCGTCGTTCATGCTCCAGGACTTTACCGATACCTGTGTGCCGGTAACTGCTGTTACGGTGTGATCATCCTTGAAAGTCAGGCTATAGATAGTGGCGTTGGACTGCACCTCCCAGGTACCATCCTTTTTTTGTAGTTCCATCGTGCGGAGCGTCCATGTGCCGGAGGTGAGCAACTTTGTCTTTGAACTCGTACTGTCCTTCTTGCAGGAGCTTAAAAACAATACCGCGGTAAATGTGGCGATTAACAGGTGTCTGGCTGTACTTTTCATTGAATGTCATTTTAGGTTTTAAAGAGAAAAAATAAACTGAAAACAATAATAAGGCAAATTTGCCTTAATTCAAAATAAAAAATAACCTAAGCTTTGGGATGTGGCGCAGCTTAGAGACAATATCGCAATATCCATACTTGCAAAAAACGTAAGAAGGCATCGATTAATAAAGAACATGACGCAGGAAGGGCTTGCTAACGCCGCTGGAATAGAATACAGCCAGGTGAGCCGTATTGAACGCGGACTACTCAATACCAGCATTTCAGTAGTATTCGCAATAGCCGCAGCTCTCCAAACATCGCCTTCAAAGTTGTTGGAGGACGAACAGTAACATTAAGCCCGCCTTCCCCGGATGATCCTCTTGATAATTTCTCTTTTGGCAGGGTCGTTTGCCTTGTCATCATAGGTTATCTTCACGCGATAGCCTTTCATCAGGCTGGTATTTTCCTGCGGCTCTGGTAAGGGCGTAAACAAGGATTGTAGCTCGTCCTCCGTGATAATGGAAATGTGCGTAGATATTCCTGCGCTGACGCTTTCCTGCATTTTCCGCCTGATGGCCTGAAGCTTGCTTAGGCTATTCGAGCATACAACCACCTTGGAAAAGCCCTCCCGCAGGCACTTTTGGATATTGTGAATTTCCCATTCCGCGGTCGTGGTGACGGAAACTTCCACGGCGATGCGCTCGCCGCCTTTTTCAAGCACGACGTCGACAAGTCCCTTACCGTCAACAGTGGGCACTTCGATGCTCGCCCGGTAACCGTGCTGCTCGGCCATTGCCTTGATGGCATTTTGTAGGTACCTGTGCTCCTGCAGCTCGCGTTGTCCAGTAAGATGTCGGGCTGCATCAGTTGCTTCTCCCTCATGTTCCGAACTAGCCAGTTCGTCCCGTTCTTTTTGTTGTGGTGGCAAGGACGGTAATGGTTCTGATACTCGCGACTCGGTGACGGTTTCTTCCGGTGCCGTGTAGGACACCGGCGCAACGGGTACGCCGTATTTGCCGCGCGAAAGGGAAACGATGCTTTCCGTGTTGCAAAAATCGTATTCCATTGGTACAACGGTCAAGCTGAAGTCCGAGTCGGCAGTGTTTACCCTGGCTATGGCTTCCCCGACGCCCAAATTTTGCAGGTCTTCGGCGACGAAGCCGCTGAACCCTTCCTGCATGCGCCTCGCGTCGGTATCGGTAAGCCGGAAGCAGATTCGGGTGCCCAACCCCAACACGGAACTAACCACCGCATCATCGAACCGTCGCAGCTGCTCCATGTTCTGGTTCGCGAGCACCAGGCCGAAGGCATATTTGCGCGTGCCCGTCAGCATGCTGGCCATGCTTTGCGTCACGAAGTGGTGGAACTCGTCAATGTAGCAGAAGAACGGCACGCGTTCGCTTGCCGTCTGCTGCTGCCGCGCCATCGCGCACTGCTGTAGCTTGGCGACGATACACGCGCCGAGCAGGTAGCTGTTTTCCTCGCCCATCAGGCCCTGCGGGAGCTTGACGAGAATGATCTTGCGGCCGTCCATCAGCGCGCCGAAGTCCAGTCCCCTGTGCTGGCAGACCATGTTGCGGATGACGCGCGGCCGGAGGAAGCTGTCGAGGCGGGTAAGTATGGAGCCTATCGAAGAAGTTTTAAGCAGCGGGTACTCCACGCGCCAATAGTATCGCAGCTCCTCGTCTGTGCACGTCGAAAGCACGGTTTCGCGATATGCCTTTTCGATGAGGAACTTGCGCAGGTCGCCGAGGTGCCCCGGCTTTGAATTGTACAGGAACGCCATGATCGCGTTGGCTAGCACCGAGTGCAGGTTGTCGCCCCATGACGTGCTGAAGCGCCTGAACAGCGCAACGAGGTCGCTCGCGAGGAGTTCCCGCTCCAGATCGCTGTTTGCCGAAAGTATGTTGAACCCTACGGGGTGTTCGGCGTCGGAAGGGTCTATCAGCACCACGTCGCCGATCCGCTCGTCCGGCACCGACTTGAGCACGCTTTCTATCAGGTCGCCATGCGGATCCAAGACGCAGCAGCCCATGCCTTCCTGCATGTCCTGAAATATCAGCGAGTGCAGCAGCGTTGACTTGCCGGTACCACTGGCTCCCAAAATGTGCATGTGCCTGCACCTTTGCTCCACGTCGATTCCGACCGCCGCCGTTTCGCCATGATGCTCGTTGATGCCGAGCATGTACGAGGAGTCGCGCAGGTGGCCGGGGGCGCGCTTGGTGGCGCGGCTGCTTGCGAGCAATTTCCTTGAGAGCCACGAGCTGGGAATATGCGCGAAGGTTGCCAGTTCCCGCACGTTGAGCAGCATGCCTAAGCGGTGCGACCTGCGCGCGGCGATGTCCTGCATCCGGGTTTCGAAATCGTATTCCTCGTGCCCTAGCGGCGAGAGCGAATTATACGGGGAGCGCGAGGATTGCTGTACCGCCATTGTTGCGTGGCGCATGAGTGTCGCGGCATGGCCTTCGGTATCCGCGCAGGTAATGAGGCGGATCGCCGCCGCGGCCAGCGGACGCGCACTTTTTTCCCTGGCGAGGGCTGGCATTTCAGGCGCGTCGTAGAAAAACGAGCCGCCCTCGCTGTCGCTTACCGATTTCAAGATGCTCTCGGCCCAGGCGTTGCACGTCCCGCAGAACAGCACCTGTAAGGCCACCGCCTCGGCCTCGCCAAGGTGCTCAATCATTCCGAAGAGCGCGGCGTAGGGGTCGTATCCCTTGCCGTCGTAGGTTCCTATCGGACGCATGAACTCTTCCGCAATGCCGAAGTCGGTTATGCTCGCCGGACCTGGCTCTTCCAATAGCGCCACAAGCGCGTCCTCGCCGGACTTGATGACAGTGCAGTCGGGCAAGTATGCCCTCAGCTGCGTTGTCAGCCAGTATTCGTTATCCGCCTGGCAGGCGAATTGCAGTACCGCGCGCTGGTGAGTGGCCACAAGCTCGAAGCTTACGGGCTTTTGGCTGAGCGCGAGCATCGTGAGCAGCTGCTCCGCGCCCGCGGGACTGGCGGCGTATTGCTTGGACAGGGCAACCGTATACACCACGCTTTCCCCATCGCTTGGACAGCTGTAAGCTTCCACCACGGGCGGACTGGGGTCTATAGAAGTTTCGGTAGTGGCGTGCTGTCCCGGCAGCACCTTGTGCCACCAGCTGAGCCTTACGCCGTCGTCGATAATTTCGCTCTCGGCGTAGTGACCGAAGAACGGCTCGAACACGGGCTCAAGCTGCACCGGCTCGCCGAACAGGTGCCAGCCCCTGCCGCGCTGCTCCCACTGGTAGAACTGCTGCGTAAGTTTCCTGGCGCTCAAGTTATGACAGTTGCTGCTGGGCCAGCGGCGCGGCCATGCGCGCTCCATGCGTTGCCTGGACCGTCGCGGTTACTTCGGTGATGATGCTGTTGATGGCGTTCTGGAACATGAGCTGCGTGTCCTTGCTGAACATGGTGGTTGCCTTGTCCTCGAACAGCGCGCTCATCAGCGGGCTCTGGTACACCCAGTCGAGAAAGGAGCTGCGCTCGTACTGGAACCACCAGGATATGAAGAAGCTCCTGCCATAGGGCGCGGCGCAGACGTAAAACAGGTACTGGTTGCGCTCGATAAGCAGGTATTCGCGCTTCACGCTGAAGAAGCCGTAGGTCGAGATGTCCCTGCGGTAAAAGTTGATGTCGGGGTACTGGTACGACTTGATCGTCTGCTCCAGCCTGTCGTAAAACTCCTTTGTCGAAAGCTGCAGGTCGGCGAAGTGCCGGTAGGTGTGGTTGAGGGCTATTGTTGCCATGTGAAATAGGTTTTTGGTTAACGGTTGATATAAAGCTACTTACAAGAAATGAAAAATCCAAATTCCTTGCAAATTAGGATTAGGGTTCCTACCTTTAATGTATTGTTCACCTAAAACCGTTATCCTTATGACACCTCTTTTCGTCCTCCTATACGGAGAATTTAGCTTTCTTGAGTTCATGTTTAGCCACCCCATTTGGAGCATTATCATCGTTGTCGTGTTCCTGCGCGGCGCGGCGCGCTGGTTTTTCGGTGCGAAAAAGATCAGCCGTCAGCAGGCCAGGCACATGGAAATGCTGGAAGAGCAGCACGGCCTGCTGATGCAGCAGAACGCCATGCTGCAGCGCCACGAAGCACTAATGGCTAAGCTTGAGGAAAAACAGCCATAGCGCAGGATTGGATCGCAAAGGCTGCGAGGCAAGGCACTTGCAGGCAAGCAAGAAAAAAATTTATGAGCAACGGAAGTTTCCGTACATTTATGTAAACAAAATCCCTTACGAACCATGATGAAAAAAGTGTTTACCATGCTGACCCTGCTGATGCTGGGGTTTGCATCGATCGCCCCGGTCCAGGCCTCTACCTTCCAGCAAAAGCCTGCCACCACGCAGCACCTGAAGAAGGATGGCACGCCGGACAAGCGCTACAACGAGAACAAGCACCTGAAAAAGGACGGCACACCCGACATGCGCTACAAAACAAGCAAGAAGGCGGCTAAGGCAATGCAGAAAAAGTCCAAGTAACGACGAACAATGCCAGCCTCTCGCTGGCATTTGTCGTTTGCGCCAAATCTTCCCCCCTTATGCAGTTCCCTGCCCGTGCGTACAATTAAGAAAATTCTTTTAACCTTAATTGTACGAAAAATGGAAACACAACCCCACATCGACGTCTACCGGATCGTCACCGACAGCATTATTGCGCAACTCGAAAAACACATCGTGCCCTGGCAAAAGTCCTGGGTCGAAAGCGGTCATCCGCAAAACCTGGTTACCAAACGCAACTATACGGGCATCAACACCTGGATGCTGGCAGCGGCTGGCTACTCACAAAACTATTTCCTGACCTGGAACCAACTCAAGGATCTTGGCGGGAGCGTAAAGAAAGGAGAAAAAGGACACGTCGTCATTTTTTGGAAGTACGTTGAAACCCATAACGACGACAATCCGCAAGAGCGAAAGCCAAAACCTGTGCTGCGCTACTATTACGTATTCAACATCGCCCAATGCGACGGCCTCCCTGAAGTGCCAGCTACGCCATTTTCTCCGCACGATTTTTCGCAAATAAGCGCCTGTGAGGAAATCATCGCGCGCATGCCCCTTTGCCCTGCCGTAAAGCACACGAAGCAGCAGCCGTACTACGATCCCGTCAAGGACTGCATCAACATGCCAAAGCCCGGAACGTTTGTAAGTTCCGAGGCCTACTACGGCACCCTGTTCCACGAATTGATGCACAGCACCGGCCACGCAAGCCGTCTGGCCAGAAAAGGCATTATGGAACCCGCCGAATACGGCTCCGACCCTTACAGCCTTGAGGAATTGGTGGCAGAAATCGGCGCTTGCTACTTGAGTTCCGTGGCAGGCATCATCAACGAAGAACTTGAGAACAGTGTGGCGTACATCAATGGCTGGCTAAAAAAGCTGCGGAATGATAAACGCTTTGTCATCCTGGCAAGCGGACTTGCGCAGCGGGCTGCAGACTACATCCTGAATATGAATTCCAGCCGCAAGGGGCCGGTAATGTGTTAGAAACCGTAGAGACCCAGTGATGGGTCTTTTATTAAAAATTCTGCAGAAGGAAAATAGATTGCTCGCTGCCTGCGAAAGGAGGTAAGAGTTTTGCGGGCAGCGGGCAACTACGGCTGCGCAAGGCGCACCGTATTCTGCGAGCCGTAAAGGCAACGAAGCATCGCGAAGTTGGCCTGCGAGCGGAGCAAAGGGTCTCTACAGGGAAAGCGCAGCGGCTGGAGAGAATGTCTTACACAAGCAGGTGGCCCGGTGTTGAATACGACCGCACTGCGAAGGGCAATTCAGCGCGGACTCCTGCGCAGCCCTTTGCGACCCGCAGGCGAGCCAAACACGACAAGCGCCCGAACCGTACTGCTGAACGGCAGTGAAGCTGTTAAGGGGCGGAGAAAGCTTGTATGAGGAGCCGCCGAAAGTGGGCAAAAAGAATGACAGGTCAGCCCGCGGCAGCGGAAAGCTGATCTTTGTATCGTGTGCCTGAAAGGCTGACGGTACAAAGATGACACCTGGCGTTACTTTTTGTTAAATGAGACGGCGAGGAATGCTTTTTTTCCTGTTATTGTAAAATTTATTTGCTTATTGAGATAAATATAAATAACTTTAAATCAACCAATTGCAAATAAACCTAAATCATATTATGGTAGTACTATTTACGGGAATGTCAGGTGTCGATTGTAATTCTGTTTTAACAAGATTTATTAATGAGAACAGAAAATACCGATACCCCAATAAAAAACCTATATTATTAAAGTTAGAAGACGAAATTGTAAACGTATATTTCGAGCATAATCCACATCAGCCCAAGAACAATCTGGCTTGGGTCCAACTAATTCTTCAACAACCCTATTCCCTTCTCAAGAAATATTGGATAGAGGCTTGTAATAGAATCATTACGAAAATTGAGTTAATAAAGAAAGAATCACCTGATTCTTTAATCTTCATAAATTTACATGCATGTTACTTTCATGTAAAGACACAAGAATATATTTCATTAATTGACATCGATTTGCTTAAGAGTTTAAATCCGGAAAAGGTTATTACGTTGATTGATGACATTTATGAAATATATCATAGGTTAACGAAAAAGGGCGGATTATATACACTTATGCAGAAAGTCACTAAAACTGAAGTGATTTTCAGACATATTAGATTACTTGATTGGCGTGCCAAAGAGACAATGATGTCAAGGTTTTTGGCTGAACAAATAAAAAATTGCAGTCATATCGTATTAGCTACAAAACATTCATTTGACACGTTAACATCATTAATTAATGGGACGTTTTTAACAGCATATTTATCGCATCCAATTTCAGAAGTTAGACGGCTGGAGGCACTTGGTGAGTATGATCGGGCCTTAAATATTAAAAAAGAAATAGCGGAAATTTCAGAGTATTTGAGCATAGGTTTTACTACTTTTTTGCCTACAACAATAGATGAGTACAGGATTTCATCTAAAGAATCCGATTCAAACGGTCAAAAAACTCTAAACTACATTTCTGCTTTAAATGTTAGATGGGAGAAAGATAAATATAAAGATCCGCAGCACATCCTTTATCAACCTTGCGACTTCCCAAATGACAGTCAACTTTGGACACAAGACATATCTGAATTTGATTTGGAAGATTTAAGTCAATTGTTTTCAATACTCGCAAGTATAATTAGCGTACAAGTAACCACGAGAGACTATACTCTTGTAGAACAAAGCGAGGTTTTGATAATCTATAGACCACTTTTTAACGGAAACTTAGCTGGTGGAGTTCAAAAAGAATATAATTATTTTAAGCATATACAAGCTGCTCGTCAAAAGGAAATAATTTGTTTTATTTATTGTCCTCAAGAAGATATTGATAAATTTTATATTAATGAATTCAATGCGCGGATTAGATATTATTTATCCTTACCTAACAACGGCTTAAAATTAAAAAATGGTGTAAAAAATTTCATAGAATTATCAGAGGAAGAGTGTGGAAAACTTTTAAATATTGAATTGAATAAAAATCTAATTTTAGAGTTTTTTACTGAGGTAATGGATAAGCATGGTATGTTTATTGATATTTCTACAGTTATTAGGCCACTTAATGACACAGAGATACAAATCCAAGAACAATTTTTGGAAAACTTTGTCACTGGTCTTTTGAAGAATTATGAAAAATTAGACGAATACAAAAGGATATCCACATATTTTGAGCCGAAAACACTTACTCCCGATCAATTATATGATAATATAGTAAAAACTGTAACAAACATAGCACATGGAAAATGAAACTAGAGTTGATTTTTTAAGGGGATCATCATTTGATGAAACTGAAAGAGCAAAAGAGATGCTAAAAGCATCAAATATTGATTTTACTGAAGTCTTTTCAAATTCCTCTTATTCACCCGTTGTAATTAGTAGCACTAGCGCCCTTCCTTATGAGGGAGAAATGTCAATCAGGGGTTACTGCGACCTTTTTAATCAAAGTATTTAATTATTTATACCCTCTTTAGAGGGTATTTTTTACCCGTATAATGCTCTAAAAAAATCTCGTTTACTAATTCGATCGATTTATTGTATAGGACCATTTAATTTAAAAAAGTAAAGTTTAAGGGTACTAATTAGCTTACTTATATCCTACATATTGTTTTATAAAAAAGACCCATTACTGGGGCTCTAATTCATTTTTCTCACTTTTCCGATTGGTTGTATATTGAGAATAAAGTCAATCGTTCACTGCGCTGGGCTACTGGCATAGAAAATTAGTCGCTTATCCTGTTTTAGCAGATCAAGCCACCCACTTACGTAAGCGACGCCGTTATCAATCTGCTCCCCAATTATGTTGGCGACGGAATTTAGATAGCTGCCCCGATCTCGGCAGTCAGTTCCTCGACACAGTATTGCTCTGAACCGTACTTGCCAAAGTCCATAATTTTCTTCTGGGCAAGACGCGACTCGTGGCCTGTGGCGTGGATTAGCTCGTGGAACAGCGTAGCGTAATAGCTTTCCGCGATACTGAACAACTTTTGTCTGGGAAGCCCGATGTAATCCTTTTGGGTATCGTAATACGCCTGCAGCTTGCCATGCCTGATGGGCGGGCAGTTCGGCATACTCTCGACGATTTCCTCGCAGGCCGAAATCTAGGAAACTGTTCCAGCTGTTTTGGGAACAGTCGACACTTCGGGCAGTTGGTCGCATTGGACGATGTTGAAAACGTAATAGTACCAGAGTATCGCCTGGTCTCTCCCTCCTGGCCGGTTTCTTCCTGCGGCTTGGGTTCACGTTTCCAGAAGATCGCGAGGTGTCTCTTCACCCTTCTTCACGCTTCCGCCCGTTCCTTTATTGCTTGAAACTGAGGAAGTAATTCTGTGCGTAATCGAGGGGTGCGAGAAGCCAGGTGTTGATGCCGGTGTAGGGCCGCTTGGTGACGAAGTTCTGCGGATGGCCCGCTTCGGCCCAAGCCTTCTTCCAGGGAATAAGGGTTCTGTTCCCGTTGCGCGATGATGCGGCTGGTGCCGATGCCGTAGACATCGATGTGCTGTGGTGGGCTCATGGCGTACACTTTTTATGTTCAAAGAGTTTCCTTGATTTTACGCGCTTAGTTTTAATAAGGGTGGCTATTTTGCCTACAAAGACTAATAGTAGAAGCCGGTATTGTCCTCTTTTAATTAGTGCCACACCATTTTACTTCGCCTTTTCTTAAAAAAAAGTGACTTTTACAGCCTGTGTTTTTACATACCGATGGACTTATTTCTGTGAATTTTCCCTCGCTTAATTTCCAGCAGGGAGATTCATTTTCATCAAGATTAATATTAATCTCCTCCCCACAGCCGCATGGACATAGTAAGGAAGCGAACCAATGCTCGTTGCCGCTGCCTTCTACATACAATAAACCTGGGCGCATATTGTCGGGTATCTGTTCTACGTATTTATTTACGTAGAACAGCTTCTTCTTAAAGGTCCGGTAGTATTGGATCTTTAAGAAGTTTATGAGTTTTTCAATCATAAAATACTGAGTGAGGATAAATTTAAAAATGGTTGCATTAAACCGCGTCCCACAAATTTGGCGAGGTATTTATCTTGTGCGCCCTCTTCCGAATGCCAAATTTCCCACTCGCTGATGCTAATGTCCGTTTGGGCAAACCGTTTGTTAGGGTCATATCGGTAAGGGTGTATCCTTGCTAAAAACTCCAATACGGCAAGCGATGAGACCTGCATATTGATAGAAATTACAGCTGGGCTATCTACATCCATATTGACGACATACCCTCTTTTGCGCTGCTCAGCATACATGGTAGGATTTTTTCTTTTCAGTTCTTCCGAACTTAGCTGCTCGATGGTATATACCCCTCGCGAAAGAAGTGATGATTTACCTGGTTGCAGGTAATGCACCGAGCCCGATATTTCATCGATGCCACCCTTTTTGTCGGATACCAATTTTACCCCCATGTCAATATAAGGTAACAGGTAAAAAGTCGCCAATGAGTTTGCTATGCTTCTACCTTCAATAGAGTCAACGCAACCAAAAACAAAGTCAGACGCTATAATCGCCGCTATCAATTTCGGATCTTCCTGTACCAGAGTTTGATAAATTTCCACCTCTGTATTGAATCCGAACGAGGTGATAGCGGCCTTTAAAACATCTACCTTAGCCCTTTTATTAATTGCATCGTCTTCTTTTGAATTTAATATACGGTTGAGATTTTTGTATTCAATTAAATCAGGATCAACTAAAATTAACTTGCCCACGCCTAGCCGGGCTAACTGCTCAATGGTAATGCTACCGGTACCTGAACAGCCGATAACGACCACCGTTAGCTCTTTAAGCAGCGCAACGGTACCTTCACCGAAGGTTTGCTGGTTACGCAAAGAAGCAGCATGGCTTTCAATTTCTTTTTGTCTCCGCATAAATTTAACGCTGTCACCTACAACGGTAATTTTATCAACGTTGTGAAATTCATTAGTTTCCGTTACAACCCTGGCAATCATAGATTCGTCTTCATACATAATTGCACTAAAATGTGGCTCCGAATCATTCATTAAGGAATAAATGGACGGGAAGATTATGCGGTCAGAGGCATCATCAAGTTCAGAAAATCCAGTAAAGCCTTTCGGATGAGAGTGGATTTTTAATATCCCCATCCCCTTTGAAGCGGCTTCATCAACCAAATCGTCTATCAAATGTGTTGGCCATTCAATAAAATCTCCTTTTCTTAAGCATTGGTCATGCGGTATGCATAATAGCCGGTGTACAAGTAACCATTTCTGGTTACCTGTACTATGCCGACCACAAATCGCAAATGCTATAGCCTCTTTTTCATCGCCAGGGAAGAGGTGCTGCCTAAGCTGCCGATGGCTTTCGCCAGTCATTTTTAAGTGGTACTGCATAACTATCGCTTTGTGAATTCCTCGTTTAAACTATGGTTCATTAAAGCGATATGGGTAGCTAAATTATCCTCGCCGGGCACCCACTGGTTATTGGCAGTTCTATGCCTTGACCATTGCTGATATTGCTTATCTTCAATCGCCAAAGGACTTAATGCCCCAATAGGCTGCCCATCCGTCCTTGCTAAATTAGGATACATATAAAACATATCTAGTGGCGCAATCGGATAGTTTTGAGGGATACGTATAGCTACATCGGTATGACGCTGGCTATAACCAGCAGGTAGCGGATAATCTCGTAAAATAACCCATTGAGCGCCATCACTTAACAACGTTTCATAAGCCAGCCCTTTTTCTTCTAAGTAGCTTACATCTTCCTGTGGTAAAAGGAAGTCGCGTTTGTTAACGCGACCCTCCGTACAGTTTTTAGCTTTAGCACTAAAGCGTTCGATTCCACAGGCGGTAAAATCTACCACCTCGTCCGCCTCTACAATTTTAGAACCGCCTGTATGTTTATACCTTAAATAGTAGGTTTCGGGCGTTTCATTAATCAAGGCCAGAATTTCGCGGCCGGTCATGGCCGGTTTACCCACCGTAAATGGTGTGGTATTGATTTTGATGATATACTTAAAGGCTATAACTGGTATGACGCCACAACTAAAGCAATGCTCAATGTCGAGCACACAGTCTTTACGCTCCGTAACAAAGTGCATACCCCCGCATTCAATTTTAATTTTAACCTGTGGCTGGTGGCCATAACTTACTTTGCTACCATCTTTATTGACCAAAATTAGGAAATGTTCTTCCGGGTCAATGCCTGCCAACTTTAAAATCTCAACTGACGTAAGTTCACGCTTATCAGTAACTTCCGGGTCGTTGTTTACACTATAATTCCTGTACTCGGCATCCTTAGTAATAAAACGTTCAAAGCCTTTAGCAGATAAATCAACTGTTTCATCCGTGGCAATCTTTTTAAAATCACCTTCAAAGAGTTGAAATAGGTCCAGGCATTCGATGTGTTTTAGATTCGCCTTTTCCATGAGCTGTAAACCACTAACTTTAGGCTCATTAAATAAAAGTTCAACGTCATTTACTGATGTTGCAAAATGTGAAACCTCGTGAGGTTCTTTTATATTTTCCATGTTATATTGTATTAAATAATAATAAAACCAAGTTTGCGTCTCTCGCAAGCTTCATTGTTGAAATACGTTTAGGCAATTGCCTAGCTGTTAAGATATAGTGGCTTATTATAATTTAATTGTAAACAATAGCCCGGTGAATATTACTCTTGAAGAAAAATCATCAACCTCTTGACAATTAAGAAATGAGTAGCTATCTTTGAAGTGCAATATCCAATGATATGACAGGGACCAAACCTGTTAACTCATTTAAAAACTAAGAGCTGAGTGACATTTCACTTGGCTTTTTTATTTATCTCCCCTTTTTACATTCCTGTCATTCTAAAACCTTGTAAAGATATATCAATTTTCGATATCCACCAAATATATTTACATTTTAATTTTTTTTATCCACGCAAATGTAAGTGTTACTTACAGTAATTTTTATTTACATTTTTTTGTATATTTGCACAATAAAATACTACCTTGTGATAGAAAAAGACGATGAAGAAAAAGTGTACTTGCGATTAGGTACACTTTTGCGATTTTACAGGAAGAAAAAGGGGCTGAGCCAAGACGATATTGCAAGGCATATAGGCCTATCTAGGATTTCCATTGTAAATATAGAACAAGGAAATCAGAAGATTCAGCTACACGATCTTTTGGATCTGCTATTACTCTTAAATATCGATCCAACTGAACTTTTTAACCCTTTGTTTGTCATACTTAAAAACAGAAGCAATCAAAAGCGGGAAAAAAACATCACCAAAGGATTAGAACATATTGATAACAAAGAAGATGTTTCAAAGATTTTAAATGAATTTTGGACGTTCTCAAATCTAAAAAAGTGAAAATCACCATATGGCATTATTAAGCAAGTTTTACAAAACCATTGAAGGTCAGATCGATTCTATGCTCAATCAAGCTGGGATTACCAATGCCCCTGTACCTATAGAAAGCATTGCTAAATCCCAAGGGGTTCAAGTTGTTGCGTACGACCTGGGCAATGAAATTTCAGGCGTGCTTGTTATTGACGAAGGATCCGGAACAATAGGATACAACCAAGACCATCCACCAGTACGGCAGCGGTTCACGATTGGACATGAGCTCGGTCATTATATGCTTCATGTCCCACGAAATAAATCTAAGGAGCTATTCGTTGATAAAGACTTTATCGTAAAGTTTCGAAGTCAGAAACCGTATACCCAAACAGAAATTAGACATGAACAGGAAGCCAATGCATTTGCTGCTGCAATTCTGATGCCTAAAACATTTATTATTAAGGAAGCGAGAAATCCAAAGTATGCTAATTACTCTGAGACGAAACTTATTGAGGAACTGGCGAAGGTTTTTGATGTTAGCGTGCAAGCAATGACCTATAGATTTGCTGACATAAATTTATTTTCATAACAGCGGTAAGCAGGCTACTTACATTAAATATAGACTAAAATAGATTATATAATTTAATTGAATACTAATTAAGGCACTTGCAAATTCAATTGTTAAAAATATCTTTGTGCGAGTAATGGCAAAAAACAAAGTGGAATATCCACACTTACCTAAATCGCCTGTGTCAACTGCTGTCCTTGAAGTCAGGTATGTTATGCCTGAAAAATTAGACATTGCAAATTTCACGACGATAAATCCATCGTTTTCAGAGGGATATCCTACTCAGCAAACCACCAAATCACGAGACTTTAAAATTGAGGAGTTAAAAACAGGTAAACCACATGCTGTTTTTAGCGAAGAAAAAGTTCAGGAGCATATATATATTAGTCTTGATAAAAAGCAGAATTTCAAAGTAACCAAAGAGAATTTTAATTATAACTGGAATGGTAGCTATCCAGGATGGGAGGTATTCATTGCGGAGGTACGACGAGTTTGGGACATTTATTTTGAAAAAATACTGTTTGATAAAATTGCTATCACAGGTGTTTCCATTAGATTCATTAATAAAATAGTTGTAGACTTTCCCATTAGCACCCCTGCCGATGTATTTAATGTTTCAATAAACATTGCAGAGGGCGTTAAGATGCCGGAGGTTGAGAACTATCTTGTGCGTTACACTATCTCATATGACAACCAATCTAAAGCAATTGTAACGCAAGCGTTAGAATCAAATGATAGCAAAATATTTCCTTTTATATTCGACATAGACGTAATCCTAAACCAAAACATTGCCCTGGATGGTATTTGGGAAAATTTCGATATTTTACGATCTTTAAAAAACGAAATTTTCTTTTCTTCTGTAAAGGATAGTGTATTAGAAATGTACAAATGAAATTCTCAAAATCACTTACGATGATTCCCCTTATGGTGGGACTTAATGCTTCAGGCAGTATTGCACACAATACTAACCTGTCATTTAATGAAAATGAGTTAAACAATAACTTAATAAATATTGATTTAAGTACGTTCAATTATTTGATTGAAGTTAAAGAGATAACTACGGATTCATTGTATTTAAAATCCAGATTTAAAAAATACCTAGCTGCGTGGAAAAGAGAGACTTTTGTTATTTCAAACATTGACAAGATTATAAACAATAGAAATTTTTTGAATATTATTAATATGGGGGATAACGCTGTCCCATTTATATTAAACGAAATCCACAACAGGCCAAGCAACTTAGTTTGGGCCATGAACTTAATTTTTAAGGGGAGGATTTCTAACAACAACCTAACGATTAATGAAGCTTGTAAGGCTTGGGTAAAATGGGGCCTGTCAACGAGAAAAATTTCAGATCGTGATTTGATAGACTTAGCCTGATTACGTGTTAGATTCACCTGAGAACAGGGCGCTCGTTATAGATAGTTTCCCTGATTTACTTCATGACCCCTCTTTTACCATTACAAGCCCGTGCGATCCAAACTACAATTGTATCGCATGGACTGGTTTTACAACCGACACTTGGTGGGAGGCTGATCCCAGAATTCCTTTCGTGCTAGATGGTGTAAAAGTCGATTGGCCTTTTGGAGCGAGAAACGATAAAAGTATTTTTGCCCTTATAGATCTATTTCTCCGCCAGGGATATGAAATTTGTGAAAATGGTTCTTTTGAAAACGGAGTTAGAAAAATCGCATTATATGCGGATGAAGATGGAAATTATACGCACGCCTCTAGAATGAAGCGAAACGGGATATGGACCAGCAAGCTAGGTCCTGCTTTTGATATACTGCACATTGATGCGACAATCATTCAAGGTGAAAAGTATGGAACAGTGCATACCTATATGGTGAAATCTAACAGATAACTGTTTGAGCACTAAACGGCTTGCCTCTTGTGCCATCAATCAACAAATGTAAATACATACAGTGTTTCGGCAGGTTAATAAAATCATCCGTCTTGAAAACAGGGTAAAACTCCTGCGCCATAACCTTTGCGTCTGCCGTCCCCAAGCGAAAGCAGATAATTGTTCCCACATTCCCCAGGATTGACTTTCTAATGTCTTCGGGCAACTGCTCCAGGTACTGGTGCGTCAGGAACAGCCCTACCTTGTACTTGCGCACCTCCGATAGCATGGTGGCAAACGAGGTAGAGATAAAGGAATGCGCCTCGTCTATAAAGATGTAAAATGGCACGCGCTCGTGTGCAGCTTTTGTGGCTCTCCGCATGGAAGCCATTTGCAAACCTGTTGTCAGCAGGCTTCCGAGCAGTTGCGAGATGTCCTCACCAATGATTCCCTTGGAGAGGTTGCAAATCAAAATCCTTTTATTGTCCATAATCTCATCCAATGAGATGCCATATTGCTGCCCTACAATGCCCCGCAACGTCTCGCTTGCAGCGAATACACCGGACTTGTTAAGTATCGGCATGATGGCCTCCGCTCTAAGCGAGGTCGGGTAGTTGTCATATTCGTTCCTCCAAAAGGAGTGGATGTAGGTATTGTCGGTATAGTGCAATACTAGGTTCCGAAACGCCCTGTCCAACAGGAGCGGCTGGATATCTAGCAGCGTAGCCGCCGGATATTCGAGTAACGTCAGGATAGTGAAGCGCAGGATGTACTCCAGCCGCGCCCCCCACGTGTCGCCCCAAATCCTCTTGAACATCTGCACTACTTCGGAAGCCACGAGATGCCGCTGCTCGGAAGCCACGCTTTGCAGCGGGTTAAGACCTGTGTGGTGAGCGGGGTTGGTGGCGTCGAAATATATAACGTCCCTTTTCCTGTGTTCAGGAATGATGTGCATCAGCCTTTCCGCAACGTCGCCGTGCGGATCAAGCACCGCCACGCCGTGCCCCTTGTGTATGTCGTCTATGGCCATGCTCGCCAAGAGCGTGCTTTTTCCCACGCCAGTCTTTCCGATGGCATATATGTGCTGTAGCCGGTCGTTCAGCAGGATGCCGAACAGCCTGTTAGTGTTGCGCCAGTTGGTCGTACCGATGGGGGTGAAAGGCTTTGAGTGGTCATTCATACGCTATTCATCCTATGAAAAAACAGCTACGGAAAACAGGGTGGCTAATTGGTTTGCCATGCCATTTGTGCCCCCCTGATAATCTGAATTAAAATACCCCACACTGTAATGGATGAAAGACATACATCAATTATTCAGGGAGTTCATAGTGGAGTGCGAATATGCCCGCAAGCTTAGGCCGGAAACGACAAGGGGTTATAGGGCGGTCTTTCAGCTCTTTCTAAAAGTCATGCCTGAAATAACCGACATCGCTGCGCTAACGCCTGACATGTTGAACGAGTTTTTTAGGCGCATTGAAACTAGACCACGAAAGGTTGGGAAACAGATACGATCGGGGGTTAAGAAATCAACCATAAAAACGCAGTGGAGCAAGCTCAACGTATTTTTTGAGTGGCTGTGCAAGAGGAACTACATGATCGAAAGCCCACTCAAGCACATCAAGGCACCCCGTCCAAACTATGATGACTTTCGCAGGCTGGAAGACAGCCAAATCAACAAGATATATTCCTCAGTCGTCCGCTGCTCTGCCAGTCCGCTCATTATCCGCAGGGATACCTTAATGGTCAGCCTGCTGCTGTTTTGCGGTATCCGCAAGGGGGAGTTCATATCACTGCAGGTGAAGGACATTGATCTAATCAAGAACGAGATCACTATACGAGCGGAAACCTCAAAGTCAAAAAAGACGCGGGTGCTTACCATGCACCCCACGCTGATACTCCACCTAAAGGACTACCTCAAAGAGAGAAAGTCGCTGAAGACCGAGCTCCTGATCGTTTCCTCCAAAAAGGATGAGGGCCTGACGCGGCATGGCCTTAAGCATTGGGTGAAAAGCCTCATCGTCAGGTCGGGAGTCAGGTTCCATCTGCACCAGTTTCGCCACACCTTCGCGTGCAAGTTGTGCGAAGCCAATGTGAACGTTTTCAAGGTTCAGAAGCTCATGGGACACACCGAAATAGCCATGACCATGAGGTACGCCCGTTCAATGAGAACCGAGGACATGACCGAAGACATTGGCAAGATATCGATTTAAACAATTCTAAATTATTTTTGAAAGGCACTATAACTTAGACCTGGTTTTTTATTACATTACGATCAAAAAGCTGATATGGATTGGTTGCTATCTAACAAAGAATGGGTCTTCAGTGGCATCGGAGTATTCGTGCTTGGTGCTGTCGTTAGCTTCTTTAAGCTAAGAAAAAAAGGCGAATCAGTCAAAATGAAACAGAAATCCGGAAGCCATTCAACAAATATCCAAGTGGGAGGAGACTTAAGAAATGATTTTTAAAAAATCAAAGCTAAAAGCCGGCTCCAATTCAACGAATATACAAGTAGGTGGAGATGCACAATTTGGATTATCATATGATGAGGCACGGCAGATTGCGCTCGATATTTTTAAATCAAACTTTTATGAATTTTCTGAAAAGGCGGCAAAGATCGCATTAGAAAGGGCAGAAGAAATTACCGAAAAGTTCCTTAAAACATTTTTTAATGGTTCTGATTGGGACAAAGCAAAGCTTGAAGAGCCCGCGGTGCAGTCCTCTATATACGAAGTGCAAAAAGCGTATGCTCGAACGGGCGATAAGGAGTTAGAGCAACGGCTACTCGATGCCCTACTGGCGCGCATCGGTTCCGAGGAACGTCACATCAACCAAATTGTACTTGATGAAGCAATAGCGGTATTGCCGAAGCTAACCGACAATGAAGTGAAATTGCTCTCATTGGTAGTTTCAGCAACAAAAGTCCAATATCAGGGAGTTAATACCCTAAAAGCATTTGATGATTTTGTAAATAGTGGCTTAATGCGTTTTTTTCCTGACAAAATATCACCTGCGGAATCCACCCACCTCCAATATTGTGGCTGTTATACGTTGCCAATGGGGGGGGCGCATTTTTTTATGTCTTTAGGTGAGTATCTGGGAGCAAGGTATAAAGGTCTTTTAACTCGTGGTTTTTCTGAGAAATATTTTATGGAGGAAACGAATGGAATGACATTAATCAGCTTGGGAGATTTCATTATCAAAAACCTGCGAAATCCCGAGGTATATCAGTTTAATGTGTTGCATGATAACGAGTTTGACCAGCGACTGACACAATTGGGGTTAGGCGAAAAAGGGAAATTACTTAAAGCCCTTTGGAACAAAACAGCAATGAATAAAACGGAAGTGGAGAAGCTGCTGATAGACATGAACCCTCGTGCCAGTAAATTAATCTACACTTGGAATAAAACTATCCTTCCTGCAATGCAGCTCACGCCTGTCGGTTACGCAATCGCGATCATCAATTTCAACCGGGTCATGAACGCCAAGCTCGACTTTTGGGCTTTCATTTGAGAGAGAAATGTAAAAGACATTTGAATTTTATTATACTTTGTGTACAATAAGGTGGTGATTCGGAATCACATTACAAGCTAATTTACAGCCAATAGAGAAGCTTCCCCAATGGGAAAACAGGCCGCAGAAAACGATTTCGATTTCTTCCGAAATAACCGATTTAGTCTTACGTTTCCTCGTTCAAATGAGGAAACGCCCGCTTCTAACACCTCTTAAGGAGACGGTCCGAGGTTCGAGCCCTCGTGGGGGCACAAAAGCCTTGTGGCGAAAGGATTATTTCGAAAAACACCCATTTTCAACGGCCACACCCTTCGGTAAACAGGCCGCAGGTTCAAAAAAACGCCCCTCTCTGTTGCGCTTGCAACCCCATGGACATACAGACCATATCGCAAAAATTCTGTGAGTATTCAGCCTCAATCCGCGGCTATTCGCCCCACACCATCAGGAGATACACCACGTCGGTCAGCTTCTTTAGTCGCAATACCGGCATTGCAGAGCTCAGCCAAGTTACCGATGAGAATGTGCGAGCCTTTTTCTACGGCGGCAGGACAGAGCGCAACTGGTCGGTCAACACCTACATTGTTTACCGCAAGTCGCTGCTCGTGTTTTTCCGCTGGTGCGTCAAGCAGGGGTACATGGAACGGAACCCAATTATTGACATCGAGATACCAAAACGCGAAAAGCGGATACCGCCAAAACTTACCAAGCAGGACGCGCTAAAGCTGCTTGAGCTTGTCTATCATTACCCCTACGAATACTCGTTTCTGAGATACCGGAACCATGCGATCTTCTCAACCTTCATATTTGCGGGACTGCGAAAAAGCGAACTGCTAGGCCTGAAATACGCGGACGTAGACGTGGACAACCTCACCATATTTATCCGCCAGGGCAAGGGAAACAAGGACCGGATCGTACCGATCAGCCACACGCTTGCGCAAAGCCTGAAGCGGTACATAGAGCAAAGAAAGCGACTGGGAAAAACCAACCCTGAATTCTTCTCGTCGCTGCGCGGCAATATCGGATTTACCCAAAACGGACTCAAGAAACTGGTCGAGCAGATGCGCGAAGCTTCCAGGCTGCCCTTCACCGTCCATAAGCTGCGGCACACCTTCGCGACGCTGATGCTGGAGGGAGGCTGCGACATTTTCAGCCTTTCGAAGATGATGGGACACAGCGACATCAAGACAACGACGATATATCTGGCCGCCAGCGCCGAGCACCTGCGCGCGCAAATGACCAAGCATCCCCTGAATGATATGTAAGAAATTGGGAAGGGACGATTGTCCCCCTCATTGGTTCTTTACAACTTCTTTACCATCCTTATCATATAGTCATATGGTTGATACTGTATTGGTATGGAACAAGGAAACAGACCTATTCCAAATAGACTAAAAATGCACCGCAAGGTGATGGGGCTGAAGCAGCGCCACGTCGCGAGGCTGTTGGGGCTTCATGACACCAAGCCGATTTCCCTCTGGGAAAAAGGGCAGGCCATGCCGAACTCCGTCAACCTCATCAAGCTAAGTATCATCTACCGCACATTCCCGAACGAGCTGTATTACGAGCTATTCGGCGAACTGAGAGAAGAGCTGACGGCACTCGAAGCCCGGCAACCCGCAAACCAATAACTCCAACCCGAACAAGAGCAAACACTATTGTCTTTTCTCTATGTCCGTTAGCTAACGGACAAACATAATCAGCCCATTGGGAATGGCGCGTATAGCTACCGATTTAGTCAAAACCAAAAAAACGAGCGAACGAACGACGATTATCAAGTATTAGCACAACGAGTTACCAATACCACATATGTACAACCCTATAGAAATCCAACTTGCCAACGAGATAGCCGAGCGCCTAAACGACCCCAACTCCGTCACGCAGTACCTGAAGTATGCCAAGCAGTACCCGCACAAGGTGCTGCGGGAGAAGCTGGAATACGTGTGTTCCCTGCCCGACCGAAAAATCACAAATTCCCGAGGCGCGTACTTCATCTTCCTAGTGGAAACGCAGTTACGGGACAACAAGTGGCGAGGGTTTAATTACCGCAACGATGGCCGTCCTGGGCATTAGTCCCGGAACGCGCACTACCGGCATAGCCGTGGTGCACCGTAGGGAGTTGCTGGAATGCAGGACCGCCACGACGCGCAAATCGGGCCCGGCCGTCCACGCTGCCACGGCAGCGCACTATCTCCGGCAGTACAAGATCCGTTCGGTGGCAATCAAAGTGCCCCCGGCCACGCACCTGAGCGAACGGCTGAAGGCAGTCCTCAAATGCCTCCTCAAGCTGTTCGAGTATCACGGCTGCATGGTGCAATACAGCGACACCAGCAAGATCAAGACGGCCGTTCCCGGCATGCGCAACAAGCGAGACCTTATGACCTTCGCCTCAGGCCTGTACCCTCTGCTGGCGGCCGAGCAGTCGAAGGAATACGGCAACAGCCAGAAATACCACCACAAGATGTTCGAGGCGGTCGTCATCGCGCACCTGCATGAACAAGACGATCTTCACAAAAACAGTCCATAATGACAAATTAGCCACCCTAGGAGGTGGCTTTGTTTTTTCATATATTTAGGTAAACCAATTCCTTAAAACAATTCATATGGAAAAACAACCCACCGCAAAACGCGTCGGCATATGGATACGGGTGTCCACCGACATGCAAGTCAAAGATGAAAGCCCTGAACATCATGAGCAACGCGCGCGATACTATACCGAAGCCAAAGGCTGGCACGTCGCCGAGGTGTACCAACTGGGCGCCTTTTCCGGCAAGTCAATCAAGGATCACCCCGAAACAAAGCGAATGCTCGTCGACGTCAAAAGTGGTCACATCACGGGACTGGTATTCTCGAAGCTCGCGCGGCTGGCGCGCAACACCAAGGAACTCTTGGAATTTTCCGAGATTTTCCGCGAAGTCGGGGCCGACCTGGTGTCCCTCGCAGAAAGCATCGACACCAGCACTCCCGCTGGCCGACTGTTCTTCACCATAATAGCCGCAATGGCGCAATGGGAACGGGAGGAAATAGCGAGCCGCGTACAGGCATCCGTTCCCATCAGGGCCAAGATGGGCAAGCCGCTGGGCGGCGCGGCGTCGTACGGGTACAGATGGGAAAACAAGACGCTGGTGATCGACGAGGCCGAGGCGCCGATACGCAGGAAGCTCTACGAGCTGTTCATCGTGCACCAGCGCAAGAAAGCAACCGCGAAGGCCCTGAACGATCTGGGCTACAGGACGCGGAACGGCTCGCCGTTCTCGGATACTACCGTCCACCGGCTGCTGCGCGACAGCGCGGCCAAGGGCGAGCGCATCGCCAACTACACCAGGTCAACGGACAACAAGAAGCAGTGGCAGTTCAAGCCGCAGTCCGAATGGGTCACGATACCGTGCGATCCCATCGTCTCCGCCGAACTCTGGACGCAGTGCAACGCCATCCTGGACGCGCAGGAGGCGAAACGGAAGAAGCCGGGACGTAAGGCCGCCCACCTGCTCGCCGGGCTGGTGCAGTGCCATTGCAGCAAGGCCATGTACGTCTTTCACAAGACGAACATATACACCTGCCGGACCTGCAAGAACCGCATCAGCGTGGCGGATATCGACGAGATATACCAGTTCCACCTGAAGGACTACCTGGAAAGCATTAACTCCGACGATTACCGTGCCCAGCACGATGCGCAGCTTGCGGACGCGAAAAAACTCCTTGAGGCAACGCAAAAGGAGAGGGACAAGCTGGCCAAACAGATCGACGCCTGGATAGACATGCGCACCAACAACGAGCTGTCGAAGGAAAGCTTTGCGGAAAAGTACAAGCCCGCCGAAATACGCCTACGACAACTCGACGAGCATCTGCCGGAACTGGAAGCGGAAATAGACGTGCGCACGGTGCACATGCTGTCCGGCGACCGAATCATACGCGAAGCACAAGCGCTTTACGGGCAATGGGAAAGCATGGCATTTACTGAAAGACGGGCAATTGTTGAAACAATTACCAACGGCATCACAGTCGGGAAAGATGAAATTGACATCTCATTTTCCTACACGGCCCCGAATTTCTTAAATGCGGGAACTAAGCAACACAAACACAGGGGTTCATAGAAGCTACCAGCATAAACGAACTTGGGTAATCAACCGTAAACTTAGCACGCGATATGGTCACGCGGCGCTCTTCCAACGGCTGGCGCATTACCTCCAGTGCACTGCGTTTAAATTCGGGCAGTTCATCCAAAAACAATACGCCGTTATGGGCCAGTGATATTTCACCCGGTTGGGGGTTGCCTCCACCGCCTACCAAGGCTACATCACTGATAGTGTGGTGCGGGCTGCGGAACGGCCTTACAGTTACCAGTGCATCGGCTGCAGCCAGTTTACCCGCTACCGAATGGATCTTAGTCGTCTCTAACGATTCATATAAACTCAAAGGCGGCAATATAGAAGGCAGCCTGCGCGCCAGCATGGTTTTGCCCGCCCCCGGCGGCCCGATCAGTATTACGTTGTGCCCGCCTGCTGCTGCAATTTCCAGTGCGCGTTTAATGTTTTCCTGGTCGCGAACCTCGCTAAAATCGCTATCGTAGCTATTTAAGCTATTAAAAAACTCGTCGCGGGTGTTTACCACTTCGGGCTTCAGGCTGCTATCGCCATTAAAAAAATCAACCACTTGTTTAATGTTCTCAATGCCATAAACATCCAGTTCATTTACAATGGCAGCTTCGCGTGCGTTTTGTGCGGGAAGGATAAATCCTTTAAACCCCTCTTTGCGGGCTTGTATAGCAATGGGTAATGCCCCTTTAATGGGTTGCAGGCCACCGTCAAGCGACAGTTCTCCCATAATCAGGTACTTGTCAAGTTCCTCAGCTTCTATCTGGCCCGATGCCGCCATCATACCGGCAGCAATGGTCAGGTCATAAGCTGAACCTTCTTTACGGATATCTGCCGGGGCCATATTTACAATTACCTGCTGCCGCGGCATTTTATAACCGCAATTCTTCAAGGCCGATTGTATACGGAAATAGCTTTCTTTAACGGCGTTATCAGGTAAGCCCACAATATGGTATTGTGTACCCGCGGCAATATTTACTTCGACTGTAATGGTGATGGCTTCTATCCCGAAAACCGCGCTGCCAAAAGTTTTAACTAACAATGTGGTAAAGTTTATTTAGGCGTAAGATAAATTCATTTTTGTAAACGCGCAAATATACTCCCGCTAAACATTATCCCAATTGCATTAATAGCAATACATAACAATTCATATAACTTTATGATCGCTAAATATTAAACACTACGCAGCAGTGTTTACCCACTATGTTCCTTGTCAAATATTGGGAGTAAACAAATTCAGGTCGTAAATATTCATTGCTTTTTCAATACTGGTTACCTTATCTACGGCCATATCAAACCCATCCCCGCCGAATTGTTCTTTCTCTTTTTTTTCAAAATCTTCTCCTAATGCGTCATATTCATGTTTGGAGATCAGGTTATGCAAGGCGGGG
Source organism: Mucilaginibacter boryungensis (assembly GCF_015221995.1). Lineage (NCBI taxonomy): Bacteria > Pseudomonadati > Bacteroidota > Sphingobacteriia > Sphingobacteriales > Sphingobacteriaceae > Mucilaginibacter > Mucilaginibacter boryungensis. The sequence goes on along the minus strand of NZ_JADFFM010000002.1, from coordinate 1,082,792 downwards.
AAAAGGATCGTATCTTCTCTGGCTTCGTGCGGGCTATACATCCGCACAAATGCCTGCATATCCTGTACCATTAGCTTTTTTTCATCGGTTGTTGGATTGGGTTTTTGTGCGTTAGCAATAATGCGCAGGGTAAGTAACCGTCCTTTTTGGTGTTGTAGTCGTAATACTTTGGTTAAGTCGGTAAGCTGGCCCGCTTTTTCAAATCTGGGAAAAAGATGGTCTTCCTCCAGTTTTTCGTGATATTCCTCGATAAATGTTTTAATAAGGTTGGCAGACTGGGCGACCAGCGCTATATTAAGGTCTTTTGCAGTGGTTAAACGATTACAGGCTTCATCATAAATCAATAATATTCGTTTAAGCACGCCATGTTCCCGCATCAGGTCTTCGTTTGTAGTAACATCTTCATCACCACCTTTTTCTGATGTACAGGAAACTATACCTGTTGCTGCCAGGCCTGAGGCTACTAAAATCCCTGTTTTTGTTAAAAAATCCCTGCGGCTGCCCGGTTGTTCATGTGGTGGATTTTCATAGTTTTTCATAAGGCTTTAATTAATAATACCTGCTATGAATACCAAAAATCCGTCCATTTTTTTGCGAAAAGGGGAAATAATTTTAGCTCCCCTTTAGGGGACTCTTTTTGTCCCAGCAGGGTCTCTCGCAGAGCCCTGCGAAAACTTGACTTTGTACTTTTAGCTTTATACTTCCGGCTCTTTCTTGTACACTACCCTCAGCATACTTGGCAATACAATTAATAATAACGGCAGGGCTACAAGAAAACCGCCTATTACAGCAATTGCTAATGGCTGGTGTAATTGTGCGCCAGCACCTATACCCAGGGCTAATGGCGTTAAAGCTATAATAGCGCCCAAGGCTGTCATTAACTTGGGCCGTAAACGGGTAGAGATAGCATAAATAATGGCTTCATCAACACTTTGCTTAAGTACAGCATCCCTGAATTGCAGAAAAGTAAATATGGCATTCTCACCTATGATCCCTACTATCATAATTAAACCCGTGTAACTGCCTACGTTTAGTGGGGTTTTTGTAATAAATAATGCCAGCAAGCTCCCTGTAACGCCCAATACTGCAATAATTAGTATCAATAAGGCCACCCGGAACTGTTTAAACAAAAACAATATCACCCCAAACACCAACAGGCTGGCAGTAATCAGAATCAGTAATAGCTCTTTAAAAGATTGCTGCTGCTCGGCATATGCGCCGCCATACTCCACATGGTATCCGGCAGGCAAACTCACTTTATCCGCTATCCCTTTTTGTATGGCGGGGATTACGCTCCCCAAATCAGCCCCTTCTAACCTGGCGGTGATAACACCCATCGATTGCAGGTCCTGTCGTTCTATTTCAGCATCACCCGATCTTAGTTCTACCGTGGCTACCTGGTTAATGGGTAGCAGGTTTCCGTTTGGTAAAAATACATTCAGGTTTTTTATGTTTGCGATGTTTAGCGACCTGTTACCCGGGTAAACCATACGGATAGGCGCCAATTGCTGCGTTTCATAAACACTACCCACCACATTACCTTCCAAAGCGGTTTGGGCCTGGTATTGCAGGCTGGTGGGGTTTAAGCCATACTGTGCCAGCCGGCTATAGCTGGGCACAATGCTTACCGAAGGACCAGCTATCACAATACCATCAAATACATCGGCAGTGCCTTTAACGCTGGTTATTACAGCTGCAATTTGCCTGGACAGGGCCTGCAATGTTTTTTGATCATCACCAAAAACCTTCACCTCAATAGGTTGGGTCGAACTCATTAAATCGCCCAGCATATCGGTAATTACTTGTCCAAAATCGACGCGTAAAGCGGGCTGGGTCTCTTCAATTTGTTTACGGATATCGCTTGATACTTCGTCTGTGGTTTTATCCCGTTTCTTTTTAAGTTGTATCAGGTAATCGCCCCGGTTGGGTTCAGTAATAAAAAACCCCATTTGTGTACCTGTCCGGCGCGAATATGCTTCAACCTCGGGCTGCTTCGCCAATATTTTTTCCACTTCGCGCAACAGCCGGTCTGTTTCTACCAATGATGTCCCCGGCGGCGAACTATAATCCAGCACAATACTGCCCTCATCCATTTCCGGTAAAAAGCCTGTTTCTAATCTTCCGGGAATAAATACTAATACGGCAATTAATACTAATGCGATGATACCACCAACATACGGCCGCAGTATAAAGAACGACACCCATTTCTGGCGTTTTACTTCGTGTACCTCTTCTTTCTTTTCAGCCACCCCAAGTTTGTCTCTGCTTAACAGCAGGTATATTACCGGCAGGCCTATCCAGGTCACAAAAAATGAACAGGTAAGAGTGATGATCATGGTATTGGTAAGCACTTTGAAATAGGCGCCTGCCACACCTGTCATTAACAGGAAAGGGACGAAAATAACAATGGTACTGATAGACGAGCCCACCATGGCCGGGAACAGGTAATCGACAGCCTTGCGAAGTAAATGCCGTGTAAGCTCATTAGGATGCTCCTCGTGTGTCCGATGGATCTGCTCCACCACAACTATGGCGTCATCAATAATTAAGCCTATGGCCGCCGCAATAGCGCCCAGCGTCATAATATTAAGCGTATACCCAATGGCGTATAGTACAATCAACGTTAACCCTAAAGTGATGGGTATAGTGATTAAAATAGTAGCACTGGCCTTTACCGAACGCAGGAAAATAATAGCAACCACTATAGCCAGCGCCAGCCCTATCCATAAACTATCGCTTACACTTTTTACCGAATCGTTTACAAAATCGGCCTGGATATAATAAGGCTTAATACTAACATCCGGAGGCAGTATATTTTTCAATTGTTTAACCTTTACGGCCATATCATTTGAAAGATCTATCAAATTGGCGTTAGGTTGTTTAGTGACGGCTATTAAAACACCATCGTGACCGTTGGCGTTAATTTTAGTGTATTCTATGCCCTCGCTTATCTGCACATCCGCAATATCTTTTAAGCGTGTAATGCGCTTGCGGTTATTGGTGATCACCAGGTTTTCGAGCTGGTTTTTGCCGCTTAGTGTTGCATCTGTCACCGTCAGATACAGCATTTTATAATCGGCCAAATACCCGCCCGATTTTACAAAGTTGGTTTGCGATAAAGCCGTGTTAATATTATCGGGGGTTAAAGACAAGGCGCTCATTTTAGCCCGGTCTAACACCAGCCAGTATTCTTTTGACTTCCCGCCAATTACTTTTACTTCAGATACGCCGCTTACTTGCGATAGAAAAGGCTTCACTGTAAAAGTGGCCAGCATTTTCAATTCAATGGGCGACCGGTTGTGGCTTTCCAGCGTGTAACCACTTACGGGCAATATAGATGGGTTCATCTTCTCTACCGATATATTCACATCGGCAGGCAAGTCATTTTTTATCTTGTCTATTTGTGCCTGTATACGCTGCTGACTTAAATCAATATCGGCGCTCCATTTCATAAATGCCGATATTTCGCAGCTGCCCCTGCTGGTAGTACTGCGCACAACCTCCAGATCAGGCACCTGCTTTACGGTGTTCTCTAACGGTTTGGTTACCGTTATCATCATTTTATTTACCGGCTGCAGGCCCTCATCGGCAATGATCTTAATTTTAGGAAAGGTGATATCCGGGAACAACGAAGTTTGCAACTTGGTATACACAAACACGCCACCTATTAAAATAAGCGCCAGCATTAAGCTGATGGGCTTTTTATGCGATATAAAATAGTCCTTTACAGGGCGCGCGTTCATTGTTTTACAATTTTAACCTTAGCGGTATCGCTTAAACCATAATTCCCGGTTACTATAATACGGTCGGTCGGGGTAAACTGTGGTGATACAATTTCCACCCTGTCGGTGGTTTCTATGCCCTTTTTAACCGGAACTTTTACGGCCAGGGTATCTTTTATCAGCTTCATCACCCAAAACTCTGTCTGGGTTTCGTTAGCCAGCACTGCCGATTTTGGCAACGATGCGGTATTCGATTTTGCTGTTTTTACAAGTCTTGCACGGGCAGTCAGGTTTTCGGGAATGGCATGACTGCTATTTATTTTCAGCACTACACCCTGTGTTTGTGCTAAGGTATCCACCGCAGGCATCATCGACGCTACGCGGCCTGTAAGCTTTTCACCGTCGGGCAAGGTTAATGGGATGTCTTGTCCCAGTTTAACTAATTGTCTGTATTCGTAAGGCAACTGCATTACAAACGCAAAGCTCGATTCATCGTTAACAACGGCCAGTTGCTCACCGTCAGCCACGTAATCGCCAACCTGGTGGCTTAATTGCGTAACATAGCCATGCATGGCAGCTTTCAGGCGGTTTACCCCCGAGAACTTAAAAGTAGTATCTAAAATATTAATGCTGTTTCCAATGGCCTGTGCCTCTTTTGTTTTAATGGTGAACAGCAACATGCCTTTGCTTACAAACTGTCCCAGCTTGATATTTGCCGATTGGATATAGCCGTTGGCATTAGCTTTTACATAGTTTTTTTGCAGGAAGGCTGACGTCGCGTTCAAATCAACATAATCGGCCATGGGGTTTTGGTCGATAGTGGTAATCGTAACCGGCGTCTGTGTTTTTACAGCGGCGGCGTCTTCATCTGCTGCAGGTTTATCACCGCCACAGGAAGCCAGGAACATCGCCGCCAGTAAAATAACGGGAGTTACCAATGAATATGTAAAAAGTTTCTTCATGCTATTTATTCCAGTAATTAAGCTGATTGATAAGCTGCAGTTTGCTGATATTGGTTTGTTTAAGCAGGTTTTTAAGCGACAGGTAATTGTTTATAGCGATGATCAGATCGGCTACCCGTACATCGCCTGTTTCAAGCAGTTTATTATCTACTTTTATCAGGCTTTCGGCATACTTAAACTCGTCTTTTATTTGTTGTTCCAGCGCATCGTTATCAGTAATTTGCTGGTTTAGCTGTGCTATTTGCTGGCGATATTGCTTATCAAAAAATGTTTTGTAGTTAAGGCGGGTATCTTCCTGCAGCGCTAATTTTTTGTATTGTAGTTTGCGCTGCCCGCCATCGTAAATAGGTACCGTTACCGTGAAACCAAAGCTGGTACCAAAATTTTTATAGGGTTGATACGAAAAATCGGAATTGTAACCGGCATCGCCAAAAACATTAAGTTTTGGTTTGTAACTGTAATCAATCAGCCTGCGGTTGTTTTCCAGCCTGATGCTATCTACGTTAAATTGCTGGTAAAATATACTGGTGCGCGGGTCGGTAGGAAACGTGCGTTTTAGTGCCGGGTCTTTTAGTTGCACTATTGTTGTATCTACAATACCCGAAAGATAACTCAGGGTGGTGAAATCGTTTTTATATTGCAACCGCGCCTGGTATAAGGTTAACTGTTGTTGCTTTAGCGTAACCAGGAAGGTAAGGTAATCGCTTTGCCGATATACATTGCTTTGGGTAAGCTTCTTTAGCAAGCCTTCTTCCGTTGTAAGCAGATCGAGCACCTCTTTATTAAAAAGATATTGCTGCAAACTGCCATAGGCTGTAATATATTGGGTAACGATGGTCTTCTTTAAATCCTGCTCGGAAATACGAATGGTATTACCCAGGGAGTCTTTAGAGAATTTGATAGAAGCCAGCTGTGCGTTCAGATAATTCTTGCCAATAATAGCCTGGTTCACGCCAATTAATGCATTCAATGTTTGGCCATTTGTAATGGCCGATTCATAACCAAAACCGTTGATCACTGGCGCGTAAGTGCCTGTACTACTACCGGTAACCTGTGGTTTCAATCCTGCACGCAGGCGCATACTATCCAATTTTTCAGAAAGGATCTGGTTATTCAGATCTTTAAGCAGCGGACTACTCTTCAGGGCGGTATTCAGGTAATAATCCAGATCCTGTGCTTGGGCAGTGAAAACAAAGGCGCATAAAATTATGCTGAAAAGGTATTTCATCTGGATAAAGGGGTATTATTTGCTGTTAAATTTATAAACAATATTTAATTTCTGAACAAAAACTACTAAGCAGGTACAATAGACGATGCTGAACTTGTCAGCATTACAAACCTTTTATTTTCAAAATAGTTATCTTCAACTAACAAATAATTTATTATGTGGTGGATATATGCTTTACTCTCGGCCGCGTTTGCCGCCTTGACGGCCATTTTTGCCAAGGTGGGCATTAAAGGGGTTGATACTAATCTGGCTACCGCTATCCGCACGGTTGTAATATTGGTGCTGGCCTGGGCTATTGTGCTATTCAGGGGTAATTATAACATGGGTAGTTTAACCAAAACCAATTGGGCATTCCTGGTATTATCGGGCATTGCCACCGGCCTTTCGTGGATATTTTATTTTAAGGCACTACAGTTGGGCAAAGTTGACCAGGTTGCACCGCTTGATAAATTAAGTGTACCGCTGGCCATTATTTTAGCTACCATATTTTTAGGTGAGAAGCTAACACTGAAAGATTCTATTGGTGCATTTCTCATCATATCGGGTACATTTGTGCTGATATTAAAATTTTAAATGAGTACCGAATTCAGCAAAAAGCACTTAAGCCACTTTTATACCAAGGTTTGGCTTTTCTTAGTTCCATATTTAGTTTTACTGGCCAGCTGCCTGGTTATAAAGTTATTATACACCCGCGATGAGATATATTTCTATATAAATGGACTGCATACCAGCTGGGGCGATACTGTATTTCCGTTTTTTACGATGCTGGGTAATGGTTCATCATTGATCATCCTGGCGCTTATTATTGCTTTATTTAACTACCGCAAGGCTTTTTTGTTAATTACCGGATATGCGCTAACCGGCCTGGTAGCACAAATATTGAAAGCGATTTTTGATATGCCGCGGCCTTACCTGTATTTTGAACATGAGCGCACTAAAATGTACCTGATAAAAGGAATAGACATGTTGAGCTATCACAGTTTCCCTTCAGGGCACACGGTAACGGCATTTTCCGCATGTATTACCCTCGCTTATCTGTTCAAAAACAAATATCTTGATTTATCGCTTTTGGTTTTGGCCTGCTGTGTAGGTTATTCGCGCATGTACCTAAGTCAGCACTTTTTTGAAGATGTTACAGCCGGCTCGGTAGTAGGGGTGGTTGTCACTTTGTTTTGGCTCTATTTTTTAGACAACCGGCCCTTTTTATACCGCGGCAAATGGCGTGGCGGACTGCTAATTAAAGCAAGCTAAAATTCATCCATCACTAAGTCTCATTTCAAACAAAGAACGAGGATTTTCCCTTGCGGTCAAGATGGTTTAATTAGCCACTTTCTTTGCGGCTTTAACAACCACAGGTGGCGTATAAGTATATTTCACCTGCACCGTTGGCAATAACGACACCAGGTTCAATGGGATCTGATCGTTTGCGACAATGGGGCTGCGGTTATTATAAAATTGCAGCATAGCTTTACTGGCCCTGGCGGTTGGCGCATCAATATTGATAGCGAACGGGATCAGGAAATCGTAAAATTTTTGTTTATCGGGGATGATCCATTTGCCGTTTGTCCCTTTCATAGCGCGGATAACCGGTTCGGTAAGGCTGGCATCATCGGCATAATATACCACCATTTTTATGATGCTGCCTTTTTCATCCGATGTAAATTTCATCACTACCACGCCGTTGGCTGCACGTTGTTTGATCAGATCGGTTACGGTAAGGTTATCGGCAAAGTAATCCGACATTACCTTGCTGCCCCCCTGGAAAGGGAAATCCATTTCGGCCTGGGCCATTGCATAGCTGAATGACAGAATAGCCACCAGCATTAAGATCAGTTTTTTCATTTTACTCTTCTTGCTTTGGTTCGCGTTTGCTGCCATCATACAACTCATACTCAAACAGGCGGCAGTCCAGCTTACCATTATAAAACTCAATTCTGCGCGACGGACGCAAGCCTATCTTCTTAGCCAGATCGGCATTCCCGGTAAATATATAACCCCGGTAACCTTTACAGTTTTGCTTCAGATAGTCGCCAATGCGCTTATAGGTTATTTCCAGTTTGGTATGCACGCCTAAACGTTCGCCATACTCGGGGTTAAACATAATTACGCCTGGCTGCTCGGGTACTTCCGTATCCGCAAAATCACAAACAGCAAAATCGATTAAATGTTCTACACCGGCGGTATTGGCATTCTTGCGGGCAATATCAATAGCATCATCGGATATATCGGTAGCGATGATTTTAAAGCCGGTTTCTTTCCTGGCGCGGTCTTTTAATTTACGGCGCTCCACAAAAAACACGTTCTCATCGTAACCCATCACGTGCATAAAGCCATAGTTCATACGAAATAAGCCTGGCCGCTTATCGGTTGCCAGTAAAGCCGCCTCAATAGCCAGTGTCCCCGAACCACACATTGGGTTAATAAACGTGCTGTTTCTGTCCCATTGCGTGGCCATAATGGTTGATGTAGCCAGCGCTTCCAGCATAGGGGCCTTACCCGGTATTTTACGATAGCTGTGCTTGGCTAAGGTTTCGCCGCTGGTATCAATAAAAATATCGGCTTTGTCATCCTGCCAGTACAAGTGTACCACAGTCTTATTCAATTCGGGGCCTGAATTTGGCCTTAACCCTTTTTTGCTTTTGATCCTATCGGCAATGGCATCCTTAACTTTTACGTTGGCAAACAGCGGGGTTAAAATATGTTCGTTATTCACATTGCTGGTTACCGAAAAATAGCCGGTAAAATCAATCAGCTCCTCCCAGGGCACTTCAACCAGCTGGTCGTACAACTCTTTCGGGTTAGCGGCGTGGAAACTTTTTAGCAGGTATAAAACCTGGCTGCCTGTGCGTAAATTTAAATTCAGCGCAATGGTATCGTTAATGGTTCCCTGTAGTTCAACGCCGGTTTGGAAAACGCGGGTTGGTTTAAAGCCCAATTCCTCAACCTCCTGTTGCAGGTAGGCCGATAGTCTTTTATTACAGGTTATTACTATTTTACTTTCGTCGTGAAAAACTTGCATATCAATCTGCAAAATTACATATAAATATGCAGCAAGTTTATTTTATAATTCAACCAGGTGTTTACTGACAAGCTATAGCTGTTTTTTAAAACTGGAAATAAATGAACGATTTGCCCGCACCCTGGCTTAAAACTATCAGGATAAGCATAGCAGCCCATAGGGTGCCCATTACCCACCAGGGTAATTTGCCTGCCGTTTTTAATACGGTGGTATTGCGCATTAAGTATTGACATATCAGCATTAGGCTAATGATAATACCAACTTCAATAATAGCCACGGTACTTAGCAACGGCGGACTGCCCTTTGTACGGCCAGACAGGCTGCTTAGTAGTTGCCAGGCGCCACCAAATGTAGCTGACCGAAAAAACACCCAGGTAATACAGATAAGTAAAAATGTAAGCAGCGCGTAGATAAACCCCACAGGTTTTTTACCGCTGATAAAGCCAGGCACCATCGCAGCTGTAGCAATAACTGGTTGGGGTGCATCATCGCCTCCGGTGGCCATGACGGCTGGTTTAACCCGGCTGTCCTGTATGGCTTTTTCTATCCATAGGTATATACCGTGCAAGCCTCCCCAAACTACAAACGTCCAGTTAGCGCCATGCCAAAGGCCGCCGATCAGCATGGTGACCATCAGGTTAATATAGGTTCTGAATTTACCCTGGCGGTTACCACCCATGGGAATGTATAGATAATCGCGCAGCCATGTTGATAGCGTAATATGCCACCTGCGCCAAAAATCTGAAAACCCGATAGCTGCATAAGGATATAAAAAGTTTTGCGGCAAAACAAAGCCAAGGCATAATGCCACCCCAATTGCCGATGTGGAGTATCCGGCAAAATCAAAAAATATTTGTCCCGAAAATGCCAGTACGCCCGACCAGGCATCAAGCGGGCCTAAACCGCCGTGCCAGCTAAATACCGCATCTGCTGTTTCGGCAAGCATACTATCGGCCAGTACTACCTTCATAAATAAACCCAACGATAACAACAGCAACCCATCCATTAATTGCTGGCGGCTGGCTTTGCGGGGCGTCTCAAACTGTGGTACTAACTGCGGCGGCCGCACAATTGGCCCGGCAACCAGGTGGGGGAAAAATGTAACGAATAAGGAAAAATCAAGCAGCGATTTTACAGGCTTGCTTTCCTTTTTATACATATCAATTGTATAGCAAAGTGTGGTGAAAGTATAAAAGGAAATACCGGCAGGTAATATAATATTGGGTTTTGCCGGATGGTAATTGATGCCCAAAGCATTGGTAAGTACAACAAAGTTTTCCAGTATAAAACCGCCGTATTTAAAAAAGCAAAGCATGCCCAGGTTGCCTATCAGGCTAATAACCAGCAGCATTCTGCGCTTGTGCTTATTGGGTTGGGTATATAGTGCCCTACCTACAAAAAAATCGACCACGGTGGATAGCCACAGCAATAAAATGAATGGCGGGTTCCAGGCTGCGTAAAATAGGTAGCTGGCTAATAATAGGTTTATCTTTTTTGCTTTCCATGCTATGGGCAGGTTGTGCAGTAAAAGTATTACGGCAAAAAAAACAACAAATGTATATGAGTTAAAAACCATGATAAGGTGATTTAATTGATGAGGTAATGGTGTGTTCTGTTTACAGTTTCCAGCCTTTTTCTGTTTGCAGGATGTTAATGATGTTTTTGGTGTAAATAACCGCGTCGGTTGGTTTCAGGTGCGAAAACTCGGGGCATTGCATATTGGCAATGGCCGGGTAATCTTTAAAATAAATACCCTGGCAACCGGTAACCGCAAGCAGCTTATCCCAGTATAATTTGCGCGGGTAACCCATGCTTTCGCCCATAAAAAACGGCCCGCTCGATGGTGTCCGGGTAAAGATCACCTGTCCCCCCCGGGCCTTTATTTTATCAATATCCGCCTTTACATTGGCTATAATACCATCCAGTGCTTTACCGCTTACCGGCGGGTGTTTGGCACCTTCCTTCATGAGCCGGCCCCACACAGCCTTTACCTGGTTTTGCAAATTGGTATCAGCCACAAATTGGTCGGTCATTCGGTTTTGCCTGTCAAATTTATTATGCTCAAAACCTTCCGGGAAAACTAAAGCAGGGTATACCCCCGGGCGGTCGGGTATATATAAGTGGTTTAACATGCCCTTTATGGAAAACTGGCTTTCATTCAGAAATACAAGGTGATGTTCTAAAGGATAACTAAATTTAAAGCTAACCTGCTGGGCAGGTGTACGTGTCCGGTAATGATCAATGCCCGCCTTAGGATGTATGATCACATCAGGCGCGGGGTTAAAAAATAACACTTCGGTAACATCAACAATTAGCTTCCCTTTAAATTTAGGGTCGTTAGCAAGGTCATCTAAAAAAGGCATCGGGTTTGAGCCCACCATGGCCAATTGTATAGCATGGTTGCCTGTGATACTTTCCCAGGTGGGGATATCCATATCATATTTAATACGCGATGAGCCAATAAATACGGTGGCTTTGTTGGCAGGCTCGTACACCATCGCACGCTTATCGGCCCATAGTTCGGCACTATCGTCAAAGTCGGGTGTATAACCTTTGCTGCGTAAATAAAATTCGCGCGCTCCAATAATAGCCATAACAAGCACGAGTGCCAGTATAGCCGATCTTGCAGATAAATGTTTTTGCATATTAAATACTTAAAAGAGACAATTAATTAGAAAGAAACTTCTGCTAAATTTCTGATCATATCGTAGCGCCGACACTATTAGAAGAAGTAAACCACAGTAAGTGAAATACTTAACGCAACTAAAGTAGTATTTTAATTGTTAATAACAAATAAATAATAAGTAAGTATATTAAATATTGTCGGCGAAGGACACCACATTAATTAAAATGAAATAGATCCGGAAAGAAAAGGAATTATGGTGCCTATATGTGGATAACTTTGCTGTTTTCTGAATAAATATGGATGGCGTAAAAGTGTTTTTTACAATCCATATATTAACTTTACATTTTAATTATAAGCACAATGGAGATTAAAGGCAAAGTATATGAAGTATCGGCCACCCAACAGGTAACCGATTCGTTAAAAAAAAGAGAACTGATTATTGAATATATTGAGAACCCTCAGTATCCTGAATATCTGAAATTTGAAGCTATACAAGACCGAACAGCCTTAATTGATGCTGTTAAGGTTGGCGATGATGTTGAAGTTTTCTTTAACCTTAAAGGCCGCAAATGGACGGATAAAACCGGCAAGGTAGTTTATTTTAATACCCTGCAACTATGGAAATTAAACGTATTAAGCGGCGGTGGCGCAGCCAGCACACCTGAATACGCACCACCGGTAGATATTAGCTCGGCACCGGATGATGACGATCTGCCGTTCTAAAGACTAAAATATAAAAAAACGCCCGCTTATTTAAGCGGGCGTTTTTGTTTTATTAAAGCCCTCTCCTTTGGGGAGGGTTGGAAGGTGTTATTCCCTCACCACTCTTCTCACACCTGTTTTAACCCCTTGTTTCACCACCAGGTAGTACACCCCATTGGCTGGCATCAGGAAGGTTTTTATTACTTTTTCAGATGTTGCTTTTTCAACCCAAAGTGCTTTCCCATCGCTATCGGTAAAGCTCACCGTAGCCGGAGTGTTTGTGGGTAAGTTAAATATCATGGTTGTTTTCCCGGTAGAAAGTTCTGGCACAAACACTAGGTCGCGGATTTCCAGGTCAGCACGCTCAGCGCCGGATACCTTTTTAACTTCTTCAGCAGATGGTATAGATACGTGAAAATTTAGGTTCGTATTAATTCCGTTCTTATCAATGTTATGATAATCAAAATCCTGCATGTCGCGCCCCATCACAGGCATGCGGTAACGGCTCATATCCGGCCTTATAGTTGGCATATGATCGCGCGGGGCATTATATCGGTAAGTCTGACCTTTGGTATAAACCAGGGGGCTTTCACCTTTATTAATCGTATCCAAATAAAAATAAATTACACTATCCTTCCCTGTTTTTCCCGGATTTCTTAAGGTCAAACGCTGGCCCATGCGGCCCCCAAATATTTGATAACGGGGTAATCCTTTTATCGTAGTGTCTTCCGTAATGCTCCAGGCACCGGCCTGCTTATAACCAAATGTTTTCTTATCGGCATCGGCAAATAATTTCAGTGCATCCTGTTTTTCGGCTGATTTTAATTCTGACAGTTTCTTCCCATTAACAGTTGTGTCGCCATCGTGGACGATGATTGTTACCGATTTATGATCCTGCGCAAAAACCATTGCAGGCAGTATGATAAGTAAAAATAACCCGGCATAAAATACCGTTTCAAATCCTGAATGTTTAAATAGGTTTTTCATTGCGTTAAATTTGGATACAACAAAATTAGTAAACATTTAAAAGCCAATATGTTAAATTGAAACGCAATAATTGTTAAAAATTGTTAAAGCCCGCTTAGTTGGCTTAATTAAAATTAATTTTGTTGTAGGGATAACATGAAAAAGAAAAGTATTGCTTTAATTATTGGGTTGATGGGCTTCGCCTTACTGGGCGTTATGGCTATGCAACTGTATTTCCTGAAGCAAACCTATAACATGCAATCGCAATTGTTTGATCGTAAGGTTGGCGATGCGCTGGATAACGTGGTAAGTAAAATTGCCAAGCACGATGCTTTTGTTTTTATGAAGGCCAAAACACGTTATATCGATTCACAAAACAATGCCATAAATGTTACCGGCTATAGCTATAGCACCGATACCTCGCCAATTAAGGTACGCCACTTTGTAAACCGTAAGGTCATCATCAGGGATAGCCTGAAAAGGTTGCGCAACAATTTAACCGAAGAGTTAGCCCAAACAGCGCAAGGGTCTTTTACCTTACGTAGCCGCATTGAAACCAGCACAGATGAGAACGGGATTACCCGCCAGCGCCGTGTTTTGGAAGTGGTAAATAATGCCGGTGCATTAATTAATGCCGATAAACTACCTCGATATGATACTTCGCGCTATATGCTGTTAGACCCGCAGCTGGGCCAGCAGATATTAACCCATGTGGAGGAAAACCCCATATGGAAGGCCAACCAGGAACGTAAGCAAAAGATCAGGCAGCTTAAGGCTATCAAAAAACTATTGGATCAGGATTCCCTGGAAACCCTGAAAACAACAAACACCAAAGCAGTTTTTAATAACCTGGTTGATGAATATCAGAAAAGCAAAGAACCCCTTAAAGCCCGCCTTGACCCATTACTGATAGACTCCTTACTACGTTCGGAACTAAAAAACAAAGGTATCGACCTGCCATTCAGCTATATGGTTAGCACGGCTAACAATGATTCATTATTATTTTCAAACGCAAATGATGTAGCCGGTACGCTACCTGTTTTCAAAGCATCTAACACCCCCTATCAAACAACCATATTTTCTAAGGATGTGGTAATTAACGATCCCGGGATGCTGCGCCTGGCATTCCCGCAAAAAAGTACGCTGATATTAAACAGTATGGTTTTTAGTATGGGAACCTCGGGGGGATTACTGCTGATATTGATATTCTGCTTCGGTTATACCATTTTCTCCATCCTGAAACAAAAAAAGGTATCGGAAATGAAGACCGACTTCATTAATAATATGACCCACGAGTTTAAAACCCCGGTATCGACCATTATGATAGCCAGCGAGGCGTTAAAGGATGATGAGGTTACCGCCGATAAAACCCGCATATCGCGCCTGGCCAATATTATTTATGAAGAGAACGCTCGCCTCGGCAGCCATATTGAACGGGTGCTGAATATTGCCCGCATAGAAAAGAACGACTTTAAGCTGGATATTAAACCGGTGGAAGTGAATGATATGATAACCGCCGTGATAGATAGCATGTCGCTTAAATTGCAGAAATATGGCGCTACAACTACATTAAACCTTAACGCAAAATATTCTACTATTAATGCTGATGACCTGCATTTTAGTAATGTGCTATATAACCTGGTTGATAATGCCATAAAATACAGCAAAGATGCACCGGAGATTACCATAAATACAGCTACAGTTAAAAACGACCTGGTAATTACGGTGGCTGATAAAGGCATAGGCATGAGCCGCGACCAGCAAACCCGCATATTTGAACAGTTTTACCGCATCCCTACCGGTAACCTGCACGATGTTAAGGGCTTTGGACTGGGTTTAAGTTACGTTAATACGATTGTAAAACGTTTGGACGGCACCATCAGCGTTCGCAGCGAAAAAGATAAAGGATCGGAATTTGAATTGCGGTTCCCGGTTGTATAATACACAAAGCATGAAGAAAATATTACTTGTTGAAGACGACCCCAACCTGGGGATGCTATTGCAGGATTACCTGCAGCTTAAAGGTAAGTTTGACGTGGTTTTGTGTAAAGACGGCGATGAAGGCCTGCGCGAATTCACCAAACAGGATTACGACCTGCTGATACTGGACGTTATGATGCCCAAAAAAGACGGTTTTACACTTGGCAAGGAAATACGTAAGATGAACGCCGGCGTGCCCATTATTTTTGCTACTGCCAAAGGCATGATAGAAGATAAAACCCAGGCCTTCAACCTGGGGGGTGATGATTACATTACCAAACCTTTCCGTATTGAAGAATTGCTGCTGCGTATAAACGCCCTGTTAAAACGCGTTGGCGCTAACGATAAAAAAGAAGAAGAGCGACAAACCAATTTCAACATTGGCCAATATACGTTCGATTTTACAGCGCAAATGATCACTAATAACGGTAATCAGCAAAAGCTATCAACCAAGGAAGCCGAACTGCTGCGCCTGCTTTGCCTGCGCAAAAACGAAGTACTAACCCGCGAAGAAGCCTTGCTAAACATCTGGCACGATGACAATTACTTTAATGGCCGCAGCATGGATGTTTTCCTTAGTAAAATACGCAAATACCTGAAGGATGACCCCTCGGTAGAGATCATTAATGTACACGGTAAAGGGTATAAGCTGCTGGTGAATTAGGATTTTGATTAGTTACCAACTTGCGCGGTTATAATATCAACCAGTCCTTCATCTTCAATTATGCGCATACCCAATCGTTCGTTAGATATACCATCTTTTAATTGATAATTATATACAGCTTTATCGCGCTGCATGGTAGTGCCCAGGCATTTAAAAAAGATGTTTTCCTGAACTTTAAGCTCCTCAGCTACTTCAACTATGTGAGTTGAAACTATAAACAGCGATGTTTTTACCTGTGCAAATGCTTTTATAATAGCCAGTGATGCATCGTGCGCATCCTTAACATTTGTTCCCCTAAACAACTCATCAAAAAGTATAAGTATTTTCTTAATTGTTCCAATTTGAAGGGCGACATGCTTTATCCGCAATACTTCGCTGTAGAAATGGCTATGCCCTGCTACTATATTATCTGCCAGGTTAATGGTAGTAAACATGCCATTAAAAACCGTTGTATACATACTGGCTGCTGGCGCCGGAAAACCCAGATGTGCCAGATAAGTACATATCCCTATCGATTTGAGCAAGGTAGATTTACCGGCCATGTTGGCGCCGGTTATAAAACACAGGTTTTGCTGATAATTAAACTCAAGGTTGTTTACAACCGGCTCTTTAACAAATGGATGAAAAAAACCATTTAATCTCAATTCCGGTTCGTCGGAAAGAATGATCTCGGGGTAACAAAAGTTTAGGTCATCCCCAGTTTTTGCAGCAGCCATAAAAACATCCAGTTGATATAAAGCCAGTAGATACTGCTTTACTTCGTGCTTTTTGCTGTATCGAAAAAGAAAATCCAGTTCTTCTAATTCTACTGCATTAAAATTTCGTCCTGCTTTTGATTTAAAAACAAGTAATGGGCGGATGAGCGCGACCAGTCCTTTGCTAAGCAGTTGAAGTTCGGCAATATGCACCGGCAACAAGTTTGTATATGCTTCTAATGTATCAGTAATATGATGTAGTTGATAAATCAGCAAACGTACGCCCCTTGAAACAATGTAATGCTGACTTGATGGCTTAATCCAATTTTTAAACTGATTTTTATAAGCTCTTATTTTTGAGAAAGTTTCTTCCCTGTTAAAGCTATTTAAATAATGCTCAATAAAGTCTGTTTCCTCCTTATCAAGTTTAACTTTAGGTTGCTCCTGTTGTAAAAACCTGATGGCACGCTGCCTTTGTACGATTATATCGACATCGTTTAATGGATGATCGAATAATTCCTTTAATGCTATTTTCCCGCCAATGGTTACCGGCTTAAATAGTTCTGAAATGGCCTGGTGACCATTTATCCCCGTAAGGGAAAGGTCAAGCAGGGTTTGCTGGTCTGTGTCAAAAGGCATGGTTAGGGTTTGGATTTGTTTAAAACTCAAATCTTTAAAATTTATTGCCCCATTCGTTCAACCTGTAACAACTTTGTTAAACCAATTTTCACCTTTGTGCAGGGCAAATAATTAAGTTTGTTTTATCGCTAACTAAAAACTGATCGATATGAAAAAATCTTTACTTTTTACTGCGCTGCTCGCCGCTGGTATTACCGGCTCGGCCTGGGCACAGGAACCCGTTAACACGGAGATGAATTCCCGCATCCGCGAGGAGGGCATGAACCACTCACAAGTAATGGATATCGCATTCCATTTAACCGATGTAGCAGGACCGCGCCTGGCCGGTTCGCCGGGCTTAAAACGTGCGCAGGATTGGGCGGTGAACGCCTTGAAAACCTGGGGCATGGTGGGCGCTAAGCGCGAATCGTGGGGGAAGTTTGGTAAAGGCTGGGAAGTACAGAAAAACTACGCAGCCATAACCGTACCTTACTATCACGCCATTATTGCTATACCTAAAGCCTGGACACCCGGCACCAACGGCCCGATTAAAGGTGAAGTAATGCTTATTAAAGCTGATACTACTACCGACCTTGCCAAATACAAAGGCAAATTGGCCGGTAAAATTATTATAATGGATGCCCCGGCTTTACCTGAAAGACAGGTTGGCCACGCCGATATGAGCCGCTATACCGATGAACAATTAGCCGAAATGGCAAAAGCTAAAATGGCCCCGGCTGGTCAGGCCCCCCGCCGCGGCGGTCCCGGCGGCAACCCCTTCGCCGCATTTGCAAGGCTACGTGCATTGCGCGCCGCCCTTGGGGAGTTTTTGATAAACGAAAAAGCAGCTCTGGTACTAAGCCAGGCACGCGGTACCGATGGTACAGTATTTACTACCAACGGGGCATCATATGCCGATACCGCCAAAGCTGTATCGCCTGAATTGGAAACCAGCGCCGAAGATTATCAACGCATTTTGCGCTTGGTAAAAGCCGGCCAGAAAGTGGAAATGGAAGCTGATATTAAAACCGAATTCTTCACCAAAGACCTTGACGGTTACGATGTGGTGGGCGAAATATCAGGCACCGACCCTAAACTGAAAGAGCAGGTAGTGATGATTGGCGGCCACTTAGATTCATGGCATGCAGGTACAGGCGCTACAGATAACGCGGCGGGCAGCGCGGTGATGCTGGAGGCGATGCGTATTTTATCGCGTATTGGCTATCACCCAAAACGTACTATCCGTATTGCGTTGTGGAGTTCGGAGGAGCAAGGTTTATTTGGTTCGCGTGGTTATGTTAAAAACCACTTTGGCGATCCGGCAACCATGGTGCTGAAACCCGAGCAATCAAAATTATCGGCTTATTATAACCTTGATAATGGCACCGGCAAAATCCGCGGTATATACCTGCAGGGCGATTCGGCCGCGCGCGATATTTTCCAGGCATGGATAGACCCATTCAAGGACCTTGGTGCAACTACTGTTACCATCAGCAATACCGGCGGTACAGATCATCAATCGTTTGATGCTATCGGCATCCCGGGCTTTCAATTCATCCAGGATGGCATGGATTACAATACCCGTACCCACCACAGCAACCAGGACACTTACGACCGCCTGGTTGAAGCCGACCTTAAGCAAGCGGCAACCATTGTGGCTTCCTTTGTATACCATACTGCCGAACGTAAGGATATGATCCCACGCAAAGCATTGCCTACCCCGCGCCCCGCAGGCGCACCTGGTGGCCGATAAGTTTCCATATTATTAACAAAAACAAAGGCAGTTACCTATATAAAGTAACTGCCTTTGTTTTTTCTGGACTTTATTGTTATCTGATCATCGGCAGATACTTTGCCCAGTTTTCTATTATTACCCATATAAGTATTACAAATAGAACAAGTGCCATTATTAAGCCTGAAGATAAAGAGATAGCCGTTAGCACTATCCCTATCATAACCGGGAAAATAATAATAGCTCCCAAAGCCCTGTAGCGGGGGATAATGACCAGTATGCCGCCTACAATTTCAGCAATGCCTATCAGTGGCATCAACCATTTAATCTGCATAAGTGCACCAAACATGGCCATGGCGCTTTTCGGCATATCTTTTGGAACAGGCATGTAATTAAAAAACTTGTTCAAGCCTGCATTAATAAACATTAGCCCGAATAACAGGCACACAATAAATAGGATTTTCGTTTTCATTTTGTTTTTGATTTAAGGTGATTTTTATTTTAAGGTAAGAAATTTTTGAGTGAAAAGACAATATTACAACTGTACCTTTTTCCACTTTCCTTTTTTGAAGTAATACCAGGATACTAAAGCGATAAGCGCCTCGGCTACAGGAATTGCGATAATGGCGCCGACAGAATTCATATGTAAACCCTTAGCCAAAAGATAGGCTAACGGCACCTGAAAAAGCCAGAAGCAAACAAAGTTTATCCAGGTGGGCGTCTTTGTATCCCCGGCCCCGTTGAGTGCCTGGCTCATTACCATGGCTATCGCATAAAAAATAAATCCCGAACCAATGATTTGAAGAGCGGTGCCTGCATAATTTAAAACAACTTGTTCGGTAGTAAATACGCGAACTATCGAGCGGGAAAAGAACAGGAACAGCAACATTACAAAACTCATCAGTATGGCATTATACTTAGCCGTAAGCATAACACTTTGCTCTGCCCGGTCAATGCGTTTAGCGCCCAGGTTTTGTCCTACCAATGTTGCTGCTGCATTGCTTAACCCCCAGCACGGTAAAATAAAGAAAACGAAATTCCGGAAAGCGATCTGGTAGCCTGCAGAGGCTGCTGTTCCGCCGGTTTCCGCTACTAAGCGCGTTAAAATGATCCAGCTGCCACTTGCAATAATAAACTGCAGCGTTGCCGGCCATGCAATGGAAATAATCGTTTTCATAACATGGGGGTCCCACCTGAAATTGGCCTTATGAAACTTTAGGATGCCACTGCCTTTAAAAAGGTGATATACCTGAAAGATGACGCCGCAGCTTCTTCCGATAACGGTTGCCGTAGCAGCGCCTTTTAAGCCGAAAAAGTGAATAAAAACTGGGCAAAGAATAATGTTAAGGATGCTGGCAATCCATAAGCTTTTCATCGCCATGGCAGCATCGCCCGCACCCCGGAAAATTCCGTTGATGAGGAACAACAGCATAATAACAAGGCTGCTGCCCAGCATTATCCTGGTGAAAATTGCACCATCCCGCACTACTTCTCCGCTTGCGCCCATTAAGGCTAAAATTTGCGGTGCAAAGAAAATTCCACTAAGGCTAAGTATAACAGTGGCAATTAAACAGCTTATTAGCGCCTGGGCACCGGCATGAGCAGCATCTGCAGGGTTTTTCTCGCCAATTCTTCGTGCTACAATTGCTGTTGCGGCTGTACTTAAGCCGATGGCGATAGAGTAAACAATAGTAATCACAGACTCGGTTAAGCCTACCGTGGCAATGGCGTTTTGCCCCAGTTTACTTACAAAAAACATATCCACTACCGCGAACACGCTTTCTAAGCTTAATTCCAGGATCATTGGAATAGCAAGCAGGAATATTGCTTTCGGGATGCTGCCTTGTGTATAATCCTGTTGTTGGCCATTTAGTGATAGCTTAATAGCGCCCCATATTTTCGACCGTATTGTTTGTAGCGTTGTCATAAATTAAAGTTTAACTTAATAGTTAATCCTGTGCATTGTTATTTACAACACAAAGATGCAGCGCTTTTTAAGTTTTAATGTTGTGCGAAAGCGACAGTCTCAGGGGTATATCGCGACAAAATCCCTGTAGGTATTTGTTGCTGATATTAAGCTAAGTACTAATTATTAAAGCTGATAAAATTTATTTAAAAAAACTTGTATTGTTAAAACTAATGTTTTAGGTTTACGTTAACTAATTTATTAGTTTATTCAATTAACCAACTATTAACGCATTTATGAATTCATCGCCAAAAAATATAGTTAGCCGTTTCGGCTTTATTTTGTGGTTATTCACCGCATTACTTTTAACGACCGCTTATACCAAAGCACAAACTAAAAAAGGCAGCAATGCCCTTTTCATTACTGTTGAAGAGCAGGCCCAATTTCCCGGCGGGTTTCCTAAATTCACAGAATACCTGTCACACAACTTACATTACCCGGCCCAGGCAAAAGCCGCTAACATTCAGGGAAGGGTGTTTTTAACATTTGTGGTTGAAAAAGATGGCCGCTTAACCAATATCAAAGTACTAAGGGGGATAGGGCATGGCTGCGATGAAGAAGCCATGAGAGTAGTTAAAGCCTCGCCGAAATGGAAGCCCGGCCGGCAGAACAACAAGGCCGTTCGCACGCAATATACGCTGCCAATTAGCTTTACATTAACTAAAAATAATATATAAACACGCTTCACAACCTAAACTTTACCAGCTATGTCCCGCCTCCCCATAAAGGGAACAGGTAGGGTGTAGCAGCCGCTTTACCGGGATGGTAAGGCGGCTATTTTTTATGTTGATGTTTATATGTAAATATGTTAGCTTGGTGCCCAACTTAAATTTAAAACACAATGAACCTTACCCCTTTTAAAACCAGTAAAACAAATCAATTTTTAAAGTCCCTACTTACCGTTATCCTATTCGTTGCCCTGGCAGTTGCAAAAGCAAATGCCCAGGATGATAAAGTATATACCAAAGTTGATGTTATGGCTATGTTTCCAGGTGGCTTAACTAAGCTTATTGAATATCTAAAATCAAACATGGTATACCCTGCCAAAGCCAAAGAAGACAATGTACATGGAGTAGTATTTCTAACATTTGTAGTTGAAAAAGATGGCAGTTTAGACAACATCCAGTTATTACGTGGTATTGGCAGCGGTTGCGACGAGGAAGCCATACGGGTGATAAAAGCTTCGCCAAAGTGGAAACCTGCTACCGTAAACGATCAGGTGGTACGCTCGCAGTTTACCGTCCCTGTAAGTTTTCATTTGCCAGGTGCCCCTATCCAGCATGTACCAAATGCTGATGGAGTATACACTGCTGTTGAACAGCAGGCCAGTTTTCCCGGTGGCCTTCAGGAGTTTGGGAACTATTTAGCTCAATCTATCCGTTACCCCGACGATGCCCGTAAAAATAATATCCAGGGAAAAGTTTTTTTAACTTTTGTAGTTGAAAAAGATGGCAGCTTAACCAATATCAAAGTACTACGCGGCATTGGCGGCGGATGCGATGAGGAGGCCGTGCGTGTTATGGAAGCCAGCCCTAAATGGCAGCCCGGCATGCAAGGCGAGCAGGCCGTGCGGTCACAATTTACCGTGCCTATCAGCTTTTCGCTAACTAAAAAATAATTGTTGTACTTACACGCTTTATCCCTTCCCGGCCCTGGCATTAAACTTTTGTCCTGTTTTAACGTTAACTTTGTAGCTGAGAATAATATTTAATGAGACAAAAATTTTATGATACTGCTGTGAAGCAGGAGAAAGTAATACTGGTGGGGATTATAACCCCGGGCGAAAGCGAAGAGCAAACGCGCGAGTACCTGGAAGAGCTGGAGTTTTTAGTGATGACCGCCGGTGGGTTAACTGTTAAAAGCTTTACCCAACGCATGCAAAAACCCGATAGGGCTACCTTTGTACATTCGGGTAAACTGGAAGAGATACGTGATTATGTAAAATCGGAAGAGATTGATATTGTTGTTTTTGATGATGAGCTGTCCCCATCGCAACTGCGTAATATTGAAAGGGAGCTACAGGTAAAGATACTTGACCGCAGCAACCTGATACTGGACATTTTTGCCAACCGCGCACAAACCGCGCAGGCCAAAACACAGGTTGAACTGGCCCAGTTGCAATACTTATTACCACGCTTAACCCGCCTTTGGACGCACTTAGAGCGGCAAAAAGGTGGTATTGGTATGCGTGGTCCCGGCGAGTCGCAAATTGAGACGGACAGGCGTTTGATATTGAACAAAATATCGCTGCTGAAAGAGAAACTAAAACAAATTGATAAGCAGAACGAAACGCAGCGCAAAAACCGCAACCAGTTAATTCGTGTGGCTTTGGTGGGTTATACTAACGTAGGCAAATCAACCATTATGAATATGATCTCCAAATCGGAGGTGTTTGCCGAGAACAAACTATTTGCTACGCTGGATACTACTGTGCGTAAAGTAGTGATAGATAACCTGCCTTTCCTGTTGTCGGATACGGTTGGGTTCATCCGCAAACTGCCCCACCATTTGGTAGAGTGTTTTAAATCGACCCTGGATGAAGTGCGCGAAGCCGATATTTTAGTGCATGTAGTAGATGTATCGCACCCAAATTTTGAAGACCAGATACGTACCGTTAACGAAACACTGAAAGACCTGGGCGCCATTGATAAACCCATGATCACCGTGTTTAATAAGATAGATGCTTACCAGCCCGTACCAACGCATGCAGAAGACCCTGCACCGCCGTTAAGTCTGGAAGAATTTGAGCAAAGCTGGATGAATAAAAATAAC
The DNA here is from genome assembly GCF_015221995.1 of Mucilaginibacter boryungensis. Taxonomy (NCBI): domain Bacteria; kingdom Pseudomonadati; phylum Bacteroidota; class Sphingobacteriia; order Sphingobacteriales; family Sphingobacteriaceae; genus Mucilaginibacter; species Mucilaginibacter boryungensis. The sequence goes on along the minus strand of NZ_JADFFM010000002.1, from coordinate 1,059,140 downwards.
AGCCCGGCTATATTTATCTCGGCCTTGAAAAAAGAAAATGTGGATGAATTTAGAAAACTGCTGTACGATAAGGTAGTGGCCTTGCATACGGCACGCTATCCATACGATCAGTTGCTGTATTGATGTTACGGACATACAAGCTTTACGACTTCGTAAAGCTTGTATCTTTTCAAAGCTTATTCCTTTACAGCGCGTGCCGTGCGCTTTATTCTTATCATCACAAAAGCCATTATTAATACCGCCAGTAAACTGGCAAACCTGGCTATATAATCGCCATAGCGCACATAAAAGGTAATATCGCTGTTTAAATTGATGTTCTGTTTCAGGGCAGTGCGCACCCACCATTGGGTATGCTGCACCACATCGCCACGCTGATTAATAAATGCTGAAATACCAGTGTTGGCCGACCGGCATACCCAGCGGCGTGTTTCAATGGCGCGCAATTTAGCATAATCCAGGTGCTGGTCTTTACCGGCTGTATTGCCCCACCAGCCATCGTTGGTAATAATGGCAATAAACTGCGCCCCCCGGCGTACCGAACTGGCCACGTATTCGCCCCAGATAGATTCGTAACAGATCACCGGATCGGCCCCGATACCGCTTTGCGAATAGAAGACGGATGAACTATCCTGCCCACCATACCCGCCGGTACTACCCCCCAAATGTTCAAATACTGGTTTTAGAAACGATAATATATTACCAAAAGGCAATATTTCAGCCCCGGGTACCAACTTCGATTTATGGTATATCTGCACTTCAGCTGAATTCTCTATGGCTACAGCCGAATTAAAATGATCATAAAACCCACTGCCGTCGCTGAATGCATTGGCTGTTTTGGTGGCGCGGTTAGGATACGTTTTATAGCCCTCTAACCCGGTAATTACATTGCCGTTTTTATATTTATTTAAAAACTGCTGCACCTGGTAAAAGTATTTGCTTTCGCGGATGCGGTTTTCATCTACCTGTTCGGCAATGGCAGTTTCAGGCCAGATGAAAAACTCGGTATTAGTCTGTGCCAGCGAATCGGAAAGGTGGGTTAATATGCCTATTTGTGCAGTGGTCGGGTAACTGCCTTCTTTAGCGTAGGGATCAATATTAGGCTGGGCAACTACAATGTTTGATGGATTGGTTTGTTCCTGGTAAGCATAATAGCGATATAGCGAAAATGTCAATGGCAATACCAGCGTTAATGTTGCAGCGGCAATTAGTTTTAACCTTAATGTCTTGTTTTGCGCTTCACGCAGGCCAACATATACCAGGAAAATAAAAATATTAATCAGCCATACCCAAACAGTGCCGCCGTATACACCGGTATATTCATACCATTGCACCCATTGGTGGGTGGTAGTGGCAAAGCCGTTCCCTAAGGTCATCCACGGGAAGTTTAACGCCCAGTTTTGATGCAGGTACTCGTAGCCTATCCATAAACAAACCAGGCCGCCAAGCGCCCACCCACGCGTAGTAAGCAACCGCAGCCTGAAATAGAACCAGCAGGCAGCTGCCATTAACAAAGGCCCCAATGCATAAGGTATCAGGGATACCGGGATAGCCGCTATTTCGCCAATATCTTTTAGCGCATTATAAACCCAGTAAATGCTCAGGAAATTCCAAACCAAAAAGCCCAGGAAAGTTACGCGGAATATCTTCCTGCCTTTTTTTTCTCCAGAGGTATTGATAATGTTTTCCATGGCTATCAGCATGGGCACAAAACCAACAAAAAGCAAAAAAGTAGTGTATGGGGTAGGCGGCCAGGCTATCCAAAGCAACAGGCCAGATAATAAAGCTAAAAGGATATTTTTTTTCATGAAATACGGCGCTGTACAATAACGTAAAAAGCAAGCGTGAAGATATTAAAACTTAATTATCGTTTATCATCTCACGCTTTTTTTGCATTCAGCATCGATTATGGTGGGTTTTTATAAGGAAAACATTCGGCAGTATTATTTCGTAATAGTAAATGTAACTTAACTTAACACTGCTATTGTTTATTTGAAAACTAAAAAACACATCTTATGAGATTAAAAAAACTTTACCTGGCAATGCTGGCGGCCATGATATTGGCTTCCTGTTCTAAAGATGCGCTGATCGACAGGCAACCCGTGGCAACAAAACCATCGGCAACCGATGCAAAGCTACAGACGAACACCATCACCCAAACCTTCGCTGAAACTTTTGAATCGGGTACAAAAACGGCCTATGCCGTTGGTAATGTAACCCTTTCATCGGGCACCTGGACCCTCGACGATGCTTTAATAGGCAATAGCACATCGGATGTTAAGAATGGTTCGCAATCGGTACGTATCCGCAATACGGGTAAGTTATCCATGGGTTTCAATGTTACTACCGGCGCTTCCACGGTTACCATTAAACATGCTGTATTTGGCAGCGATGGCAGCTCGGCCTGGCAATTATGGGTTTCAAGCAATAGCGGCAGCACTTATACCCAGGTAGGGTCTACCATAACTACCAGCAGCAGTACTTTAAGCACTGCAACTTTTACTGTTAACCTGGCGGGTACGCTGCGTTTCGAGGTGCGCAAAACATCGGGCGGCACCAATCGCATCAATATCGACGATTTTACGGTTAACAGTTATGATAACGGCACTGGCGGCGGTGGTACTGCTACCGATAATTCTAACTTGTTATTGGGCAACCCAAGCGGTGCTACCAATAGCATAGTCTTTCCAGCTAATTACCTGATGGACCAAACCTATTTTGTAGAATCGTATAACCGCGACCAGGGCAAGCCAAACTGGGTAAGCTGGTACCTGGGCAGCTCTTCCTTAGGGTCAACAGCACGCCAGGATGATTTCCGGGCCGATACCAGCCTGCCATCGGGTTGGTATGAAGTTGGCGCGACCAGCTATTCAGGTTCGGGTTTTGATAGGGGGCATAACTGCCCATCGGCCGACAGGACCAGCACCGTAGCTGCTAACCAGGCTACCTTCCTGATGACTAACATGATGCCCCAGGCACCAAACAATAACCAGCAAACCTGGGCTAATTTAGAAAATTACGAACGCACCCTGGTAAGCGCCGGTGATGAGCTTTATGTAGTAGCCGGATCGTACGGCGTTGGCGGCACGGGCAGTAACGGTGGTACTACCAACACTATTGATAACGGCCATATTACTGTTCCGGCCCGTACATGGAAAGTAATTGTAGTTTTAACAAATGGCAATAACGACTTAAGCCGTATTACTAACAGCACACGCGTAATTGCCGTTGATATGCCAAACATTAATTCAATAAATACAAACTGGACCACCTATATCACCACAGTTGATGCCATTGAATCGGCCACGGGTTATGATATCATGTCTAACGTATCAAGCAGTATACAATCGGTTATTGAAGCACGCCGCGATGCGGGCAACTAACAAATAAACTGACTTACAACAACATAAAAGCAGGCACAAATACACATGCCTGCTTTTATGTTGTTTTCACCTTTAAAAGAATTGAAAATAGCAGTAATATTTATGATTTTGAAACTGATGGTGGTGATTATTATAACATCACAACTGAAGCATTACCGGTGTTGTAGAGCATGCGCTATTACAATTGCCAACTAATTGTAAAATCTGCAAACAGCATCTGATTTTGATCAAATAAACGAACCGATATTAATGCAAAAATAACTCAGCTTACTAAGCCGTAATCATATCTTCAACCTCACCTTCACTTTATCCAGCACTCCCGCAATCCATATCATAGCCAGCGAGAATACCACGCATTTTATAAGGCCGCCTGTGCCCTGGCTCAGGTATTCGGGATAACCAAGGTTGCTCATTTCATATAGCGGATAAAACAAAAATGGCACCAGGTAACAGGTAAAGGTATTGGTGCCGGCTGGTTCAATAAACTTAAACCAATTGTATTTATGTTTAAAATCGACAATATAAATAAATATGGCATAGGCTATTAAACTAATTCCCGTACAGATGAGTACCCACGATGGTGTATCCCTGACTTTGGAAATGCCGCCGCTAAAATAGCGCACAATAAAGCCCAGGTTAAATAATATCAATGCCATTAATACCAAGCCTACTACCAGCATGCGGCGTTCCTGCGCGTGTACCAGGCGCATATAAAGTACCGCTACAAAAATCCCCGCCATGGTAAATGCCTGTATAGAACCATTGCCGGATAACCATATATAAGGGTAAAAAAACTCAAGGAATTTAAACCACCCAAAATGGATATCGATATTCAGCAGCATAAAGAAAACCCAAAAGGCCGCCTGTATCCATAAATACCCTTTACTCAGGTAATAAATAAGCGAGCAGGTAAGATATGCCCAGCCTATCAATCCCAAAATGCCCCACCAGGTAAAATGCAACCATTGGTGACCTGGATTGTTAGTTTTATATATCAGGGCCATGCCTGCCACAAGTGTTATACCTATACCTTGCAACACATAATGTTTCAGTTTACTGGTAATAGCATCATAATCTAAAAACAAAAAGAAGAAGCCAAAGGTAACCAGGCTTTCCCACACAGGTTTCGGCAACAAGGCTGTAACTTCATCATAAGTTTCCATATTGGCATGGAAGAACCCGATAAAAATTAATGCTAATGACCGGCGGATAATACGGTACATTATTTTACTATCGCCTTTTTGGATACGCTTATGGAAAGCAAAGGGGATAGACAGGCCCACAATAAACAGGAAGGCGGGAAAAATAGTATCGGCAAGGCCAAGGCCGTCGGCGTTGTCGCTCACGTGTTTTATCCAGGGCGGTACGCCGGGGATGTCTTCGATATCATTAACGAAGATCATCAGGAACATGGTAACTGCGCGAAAGGCGTCGATAGAGCGGATGCGGCTAAAATCTAAATTCATCAAGCTGTAGAATGCAGTTTTTGTGAAAATGTTTTCTTAACCAAACGATAATTAAATTGCTTACGTATTAAAGGCAGCGCATATAATGTAAAATATTTATGGCATTGTGCCCTGCCAGCTATGGGAAAAGGATAATTATTTTAGCCGCAGGTCGCTGTAAACCGGGTAATGATCTGAAAGTTTTTTGCGGATAACGCCATAGGTAAGCACATCAAACTGTGGAGATACCATTATGTAGTCTATCTGGTAATTGGGAAAATCGCCATTATAGGTGCGCCCCAACCCCGAACCTTTTTCGCGAAAAGTGTTTTTTAACCCCTTGCTCATTTCATTAACCGCGTAGGATGAGGGGGTATCGTTAAAATCGCCCATTACAAAGTAAGGATAAGGGCAGGTTGCCATATGCTGCTTTATTTTAGCTACCTGTTCGCTTCTGCGTAAAAAGGCCCGTTTTAGTTTGCTGCCTATACGGCGCGAACTTTCCATATCTGTTTTGCCTTTTTTTGAAACATCTTTTAAATACTTATAATCCTCGGGCTCAAAGCTGATAGATTGTAAATGGACAACATAGGCCCTGAATAGCTTGCCGTTCTTATTAACGTCGATATATATACATTGATTAAGATTCTGCTTTTCATTTAACCAAACTATTCCATTAGCTACAATCGGGAGCTTTGAAAAAACGGCCATACCTAAGCTTTCACTGCTACTAACCTGAAATGGCGAATAAAAAAGGCTGTTAGTTTTTAATATGCCTTTTATAGAATCAACCATAGCATATTGTCCGGCTTTGCGGGTATAAAACTCTTCGAAGCCAATAATGTCAGGCTGTTCATGTGTTATTATCTCCAGTATTTCGTGCTTGGTAGATATGTCATTTTTAGCACCATATTTTTTAAAATCGTGCACATTATAATTCATTACCCGCAGCATGGTGCTATCACGATGGTCGATAGTTTTGATTGGCAGCCTGAACCCAATATTGCCGTTTAATGCTTTCCAGCCTATCAGGATAGATACCAGCGATACCAGCGCCCATTTTTTATTCCTGAAAAGCCAGTAGACAATAAATAACAAATTAACCAACAACACAGGCGGGTATGCCAGGCCAAAAAAAGCGATGATCCATACGGTGCGGGGATCAGTAACCGGCGCCAGGTAGCCAATAAGCAAAGTGGTAGCTGCGGCATAGTTAAGCCATAAAATCAGTCTGTCAAAAAGGGTGAGCCTGCTTTTGTTAACTATCATTATTTATTGCTTGCGCGGAATAAAGTTTCTTTTTCTTGTTTGCTTAAACTATCGTATCCACTTTGCGATATTTTATCCAGTATCCGGTCAATCTCATCTTGCTGCGGCGCCGATCTTTTACTATCAGTTGCGCCGCCCACTATTACTTTTTTTGATTTTGCAGTAAATAATTTATCAATAGGCTTATTCCAATCGTTACCGCGTTTTAATTGTTTTATGTAGATGAAGCCAATTAATGCCCCGCCCAGGTGGGCCAGTTCGCCGCCGGCGTTCGGCCCAACAGTTCCTAACAGATCAATCAACACGTAAAATAATGCCAGCCACTTTAATTTTACAGGGCCTAAGAACATCAGGAATATGGTATAATCGGGCAGTAAAGTTGCTGTTGCCACCACAATAGCCATTACACTTGCCGATGCCCCCACCACAGTCACGTTGTTCACATCTGCGCCGGCAAACAGAGGCAATAAATTTAAACCTGCAACAAAAAATATCGCGCCGGCCAACCCGCCTAAAAAGTACAAAGTTACGGTGCGCTTATTACCAAGGTATTCTTCAAGTATTTGGCCCATCCAGTAAAGCCACAGCATATTAAACAGTACATGCATTACGCTGGCATGCATAAACATGTAAGTTATTGGTGTCCAAAAACGGGTAGACAGGGCTTTCAGGCCTGCGGGCATCTGCAAGTATTCGTAGGCAAAAGTTGATATATGATTACTGCGGAAAAACCACTGCTCGAAGACCCCGGGAATGTTTATTAATAAAAATATAATGATATTAATACCAATAAGCAGCCCAAGTTTACTGCCACTGTGCAGCATTTTATAACGTATATCTTTCCAAAGGGTACTCATATAATAATGATATAAAGATAACCCAACAATTTAATAAAAGTTGTTGCGGGAACGGTATCCCCACAACTTTATGACGATAAATCCAACAAGGGCGCCCCCTAAATGTGCAAAATGGGCTACAGAATCGCCTTGTGCCTGTCTCAGTCCGCCGTATAATTCAAATAAAACGTATACAGGCACCAGGTATTTAATTTTTACCGGGATAGGGATAAAGTATATATATACCTCTACATCGGGGTAAAGCAAAAAGATAGCTATCAGTAACCCAAATACAGCACCCGAGGCGCCAAGGATAGGTGCAAAATATATCTCTTGCAAGTGCCGCATTTGCTGCTCATTTATAGGCTGGTAGGTATTTGTATCAATAAAAAACTGCCCTGTTAACTGGTGCACTTCAAACGCCTGTACAGCGTATTGCAAGGCTAACGCGCCTATCCCGGTAATAAAATAATAGGTTAAAAACCGTTTAGGGCCAAAGGTGTATTCCAGCAGGGGACCAATCATAATTAATCCTAACATATTTGAAAAAATATGGAAGAACCCACTATGCATAAACATGTATGATATGATTTGCCATAGCCTGAAAAAAGGTGAACCCGGGTAAAAAGCAGAAAGCAGTTGTACTAAGTTAATACCCATCGTATCCAGGGCAAACGTGGCCACAAAAAAAATCACATTAATAATCAGCAGGTTTTTTACAACCGGCGTTATATTGGTAAAGGGGTTTTGTATCATATATATCGTATGCTTCTTTTGAAGCGATTAAATATCAAAAAGCTTGTCATTGCGAGGCTCTTATTTTTCAAATCGTTCCAATAGTTCATTTAATGTAAAAGTGCTTATTACAGGTTTCCCGTTCAGTGCCATGTTGGGCATCTGGCAGGCAAACAGCTGGTCTATCAACACGTTCATCTCCTCTAACGATAAACTGGTGCCTGCTTTAATGGCCGCGTTGCGGGCCAGCGCCCGGGCCAGGTTATCGCGCTTATCTAACTTTAAAATAGCCATGTTGTTTTTAAAACCCTCCAGCAAATGCTCTAATAAAGCATGCTCGCTGGTATTGTTTAAATCGGCGGGTACGCCATCAACCACTACACTATTTGGGCCAAACTCACGGATATCAAAACCCAGTGCGCGGATATCCGGCAGCAATTCCTTCAGTAACTCAAAATCGCTGCTGTTCAGGGTCACCGTTTGCGGGAACAGGCTTTGCTGGCTTACGCCCGAGTGATTTTCCAACTGATGTAAAAAACGCTCGTACAACACCCGCTCATGTGCGGCCTGCTGACTGATAAGCATAAAGCCCGACTTAATTTGTGATAGGATGAACCGGTTATGGATCTGGAACAGCTGACGTTCGCTGGTTTTATTTACCACTTGATCTTCAACCGTTATCTGCTCGGTATCTACTTCAAGCGTATGCTGGGTATTGGTTTCTTTTTTACTGATCTCGTACAGGGTATCCCAATTAGCCGGGATGCTGCTTTTTTGATAGCTGCCGCTGCCACCACTATAACTTGGCGCAGGCGTGATAGTCCCCTTGGTTTCCTTTATAAACGGGTTAAAGTCGGGGTTAAAGCTGATGCTTGGTTGTACAATATCCTCTAAGGGCACGGGGGTTATCATGTGCTGGATGTTGTTGTCTATCTCAAAATCCAAACTTGGCGTAATGTTATATTTACCCAAAGCCCGTTTTACTGCCGAGCGGATGATGGCGTAGATAGCTTTATCATCCTGGTACTTTATTTCGGTTTTGGTAGGGTGCACGTTAATATCAATCCGCGATGGGTCGATATCAATAAACAGTACATAAAGCGGGTAGCTTTCGTCGGGCAGCAGTTCCTCAAAAGCGGTCAGCACGGCATGGTTCAGGTAAGCATCCTTAATAAAACGGTTGTTTACAAAAAAGAATTGTTCGCCGCGGGTACGGCGTGCAAACTCGGGCTTGCCTACATAACCATGCAGTTTAATAATAGATGTATCTTCTTCAACCGGTACCAAACGCTGGTTATAATTATTTCCCAACAGGTGGATGATCCGCTGTTTTAACGGCGCCGCCGGCAGGTGATAAACTTCCTGCCCATCGTGGTGCATAGTAAAAAATACATTGGGGTTAGCCAGTGCCACACGCTGAAACTCATCAATTATGTGGCGTGTTTCTACCGGGTTGCCTTTTAAAAAGTTACGGCGCGCAGGGGTATTATAAAACAGGTTTTTTATGCTGATAGATGTCCCCGCATCGCACGAACAGGGTTCTTGTTTTATCACTTCCGACCCTTCTATCAGGATGCTTGTACCCAACTCGTCATCGTGGCGGCGGGTTTTAAGTTCTACCTGTGCAATAGCCGCAATAGATGCCATGGCCTCGCCCCGGAAACCCATGGTACGGATGCTGAACAGATCGTCAGCCTTACGTATTTTAGAAGTAGCATGCCGTTCAAAGCACATGCGGGCATCGGTAATACTCATGCCGCAGCCGTTATCTATTACCTGTATCAATGCCTTGCCGGCATCTTTTAGTATCAATTGTATCTTATCAGCCCCGGCATCAATGGCGTTCTCTATCAATTCCTTCACTGCCGATGCCGGCCGCTGCACAACTTCGCCGGCCGCTATCTGGTTAGCAACTGCATCCGGTAAAAGCTGTATAATATCACTCATGTAAAAATTTCCCTTCAATTTCGTATTCGATGCTAAATTAAATATTTGAACCCATAACTTTACAGTTAGTTAATTGTATATAGCATTACAATTATTATTACATACATCTTTGTGCCACATCTGTATCTATGAGAAAACTTCTGCCACTATTGCTGGTTGCCGTCATAACGTCGTGCCAGCAAAAAGAATACAATGCCGACCTGCTGGTGAAAAACGGCCTTGTTTACACCGTTAATTCACAGTTTGCTACAGTCGATGCGTTTGTTGTTAAAGGGGGTAAGATTTTAGCCATAGGCAAGGCTGATAGTTTAGAGAAGATATATTACGCCAAAAATGTGGTTGATGCCGGGGGCAAGCCTGTTTACCCCGGGTTTATTGACGCCCATACGCATTTTTACCATTATGGCCTGGGCCTGCAGGAGGCCAATTTGGTAGGCACTACCAGTTGGAATGCCATTATTGATACTGTGCTGCAATATGCCCGTAAAAATGCAGACGGCTGGCTGGTAGGCCGCGGTTGGGACCAAAACCACTGGCCCAACAAAAAATTCCCTGATAAAAGTAAGCTGGATTCCCTGTTCCCCGTTCGCCCGGTAATTTTGCAGCGGATAGACGGCCATGCCGCTATTGCCAACCAGGCAGCATTAAATATTGCAGGCATTAAACCCGGGCAAACTATTGCAGGCGGCGAAATTGAAACAATTAACGGCAAGCTGACCGGCATGCTGGTTGATAATGCGGTGGATATAGTCACCCGTAAAATACCGGTACCTACAGATCAGTTAACGCAGGATGCCTTTTTAGATGCCCAACGTAATTGCTTTGCGGTAGGTTTAACTACGGTTGATGATTGCGGGCTGGATTATCCTATGGTGAATACCATAGCCCAGCTACAGCATAAGGGCTTGCTTAAAATGCGCATGTACGTAATGTTGTCCGACCGGCCCGAAAACCTGGACTATCTTTTTAAACGAGGCGTTTTTAAAACCCCTGGTTTAAATGTACGTGCTATTAAAGTTTATGCCGATGGGGCATTAGGATCGCGCGGGGCTTGCCTTTTGGAAGATTACACCGACCAGCCAAAATGGAAAGGCTTTTTATTAAGTCCGCAGAAACATTTTGATGAAGTAGCACAAAAAATTGCCGACAAGGGCTTCCAGATGTGTACCCATGCTATTGGCGACTCGGCCAACCGTATGGTGTTGAAACTGTATGCCAAAATGCTTAAAGGTCATAACGACCGCCGCTGGCGTGTTGAACACGCGCAAATTGTTGCTGACGACGATGTACATTATTTTAAGGATTACAACATTATCCCATCAGTACAACCAACACATGCTACATCGGACATGACCTGGGCGGCGTTGCGCCTTGGCCCGAAGCGTATAAAAACCGCTTATGCTTATAAAACGCTGCTGGACGAGAATGGCTGGATAGCCTTGGGCACCGACTTCCCGGTTGAAAATATTAACCCTATGTATACTTTTTATGCCGCAGTTGTGCGTAAAGACCTGAACGGGTTACCCGCGAATGGTTTCCAGGTAAGTAATGCCTTATCGCGCGTTGAAACACTAAAAGGCATGACTATTTGGGCGGCCAAAGCCAATTTTGAGGAAAAGGAGAAAGGCAGTATCGAGGCTGGCAAATTTGCCGATTTTGTAATAATGGATAAGGATATAATGAAAATTAATGGCGCCGAAATACCAAAAGTAAAGGTGCTGAGTACGTATGTTAATGGAGAAAAAGTATATGAGAAAAAATAAATGGGGAATGCTCCCCATCGTAGGATCGATGCTGGTAATGTTCAATTTTGCCTGTGCGCAAACGCATCAGCAAAATTTAAGATATGTTAAAGACGAACAGCAGGTAGCCAATACAACGGTGCTGTTAAACAACCGGCAAAGCCTTATACCCCTGCAAAATCTTGACCAGGCTAAAGTGGCCAGCGTACATTTTCTGTATCGTTTTGCAGCGCCGTTTGATAGCTTGCTAAATAAATATACTGTGGTAGCCTCGTTTGATGGTAATGAATACATGGGCGAAAAAACTATTTATAACCTATCGGATGATATGAAAATGTATAACACCATTATTGTGGAGTTAACAGAAACCGACTTAACCAATATTCAGGTAATAAATTTTATTACGGCAACCCAAAGAATAAAAAATGTGATTGTTGTAATGTTTGGTAACGATTCGGGGTTAAAATATCTGACATCGGTTACAGGGCCAATTATCTGGTCGGAAAAAGTGACCCCGGTATCTGCCGCTTTTTGCGCGCAGGGTATTTTTGGTGGTGTTGCTTTTACTCAAAAACTTAACCGCACCGCAATCAAACTGTTTCCTGTTGGCAGCGGTTATATTACCACCAAAACCCGTTTACAGTATACCGTGCCCGAAGATGCGGGTGTAAATGCCGAGAACCTTACCGGGATTGATAAAATTGCTTCGGAAGCCCTTCGCGAACACGCTACACCGGGTTGTGTAGTGCTGGTAGCCAAAGACGGTAAAGTGATCTTTAATAAAGCTTACGGCTATCATACTTATGATAATACGATGCCCGATAAGCTAAATGATATCTTCGACCTGGCATCGGTAACTAAAGTATCGGCTACCACTATGGAAGCTATGCGTTTGTACGACCAGGGGAAACTGGGGCTCGATTCAACAATTAGCAGCTATATTGCCACTGCCCGCAACAGTGATAAAAACGATATTAAAGTGCGCGAACTGCTGACCCACCAGGCGGGCCTGGTGCCCGATGTGGCTACATGGGAAAAATTGGCCCCGGCAGATATGAGCGCCGATTCATCAGCTATATTCCCCACCAAAATTGCCGATCGTGTTTACCTGCGTAAAGACTACTTCAAAAACGTAACCTGGCCGCGTATATTGGCATCACCGTTAAAAACGCGCGGCAAGTATGTTTATAGCGATGTAAGCATGTATATTATGAAAGAGATTGAGGAAACCATTACGGCTACGCCGCTTAATGTTTATACCCAGCATAACTTTTATAAACCGCTGGGTATGCAAACTGCCGGTTTTTTACCGCTGAACCGTTTTCCAAAAGACCGCATTATCCCCACAGAATACGATGCCACCTTTCGTAAACAGTTGCTGATAGGCTACGTGCACGATCAGGGCGCGGGTATGATGGGCGGGGTGTCCGGCCATGCCGGGCTTTTTGCCAGCGCTAACGATCTGGCCATCCTGTATCAGATGATACTGAACAAAGGTACCTACGGCGGCACCCAATACTTCAAACCCGAGACGGTTGACCTGTTCACCGCGCAGCAATCGCCGGTTAGCCGCCGCGGTTTAGGGTTCGACCGTTGGGATCCTGAAGTGAGCAAAAAATATCCGTCGGAACTTGCCTCGCCGCAAACGTTTGGCCATACCGGCTACACCGGCACCTGCTTTTGGGTAGACCCGAAATATAACATGGTATACATCTTCCTGTCAAACAGGGTAAACCCTAAAGACCAAAATAAGTTAGGCAGTTTGCAAATACGCGGCCGCATACAGGATGTAGCGATAAGCGCTATACAAAAGGGGATGTAATCCCCTCGCAGTATCTTAAAGAGAGGTAAGTTTAAGCACTACTTAAACTTACCTCTTAATGCCGCCAGCTTTATTGCCATATCGGTTTCCTCGTTTTGCTTAGGTTTTTGCTGATGCTGCGGGCGGTTATAATTTTGCTGGTTAGGCCTTCTTTCATCCGGTTTGCGTTCAGCTGGTTTTCTTTCCTGCTTTGGCTCGTTATCTTTCATGGATAGCGATATCCGTTTGCGGTTTGCATCCACTTCAACTACAGTTACCTGCACGCGCTGGGCAACTTTCAATACTTCGTTAGGGTCTTTAATAAAGCGGTTGGTAATTTGGCTAAGGTGCACTAAGCCATCCTGGTGAACGCCGATATCTACAAAAGCGCCAAAATTGGTAATATTGGTTACTATCCCCGGTAGTTTCATGCCGGCTTTCAGATCGCTTATCGCATTTACACCCTCGGTAAAGCTGAAAGTTTCAAACTGCTCGCGCGGATCGCGGCCAGGTTTGGCCAGTTCGGCCATAATATCGTTTAACGTTGGTAAGCCAACGGTATCAGTCATATATTTTTGCAACGGGATGCTTTTACGCAAGGCTGCGTCGGACATTAAATTAGCCACGGTGCAGCCTTTATCTTTAGCCATTTGTTCCACCAAAGCATAACGCTCGGGGTGTACAGCACTGGCCTCTAATGGGTCGGCGGTATTGCGGATGCGCAGGAAACCCGCCGCTTGTTCAAAAGCTTTATCGCCCAGGCGTGGTACTTTCTTTAGTTGGTCGCGACGTTTAAAGGCGCCGTTCTCGTTACGGTAAGTCACAATGTTTTGCGCCAGCTGCGGACCAAGGCCCGATACATAAGCCAATATTTCTTTAGATGCAGTGTTTAATTCTACACCCACGGCGTTCACACAGCTAATTACGGTATCATCCAGCGATGTTTGTAGTTTGGCCTGGTCAACATCGTGCTGGTACTGACCAACACCAATTGATTTCGGGTCTATTTTCACCAGTTCGGCCAGCGGATCCATCAAACGGCGACCTATAGACACAGCGCCCCTCACGGTTACATCCTTATCCGGAAACTCCTCGCGGGCAACTTCAGATGCGGAATAAATAGACGCCCCGCTTTCGTTCACCATTACAATGGTAACACCAGGGATATTCAGGTTACGTATAAAGGTTTCCGTTTCGCGGCCGGCAGTACCGTTGCCAATGGCAATGGCTTCAATTTTATATTTATCAACCAAAAACAGAATGGTTTTTTCGGCTTCTTTAGCCTGACCGGCCCCGGTATGCGGAAAAATAGCGGTGTATTCTTCCAGCTTGCCCTGTTCATCCAGGCAAACTACCTTACAGCCGGTACGAAAGCCGGGGTCTATCGCCATTACCCGTTTTTGGCCCAGCGGCGCGGCCAGTAAAAGCTGACGGGCATTTTCGGCAAACACGCGGATAGCTTCCTCGTCGGCAGCCTTCTTGGTCATTAAACGCACTTCAGTTTCCATGGATGGTTTTAGCAGTCGCTTATAGCCATCGGCAATGGCCAGGCGCACCTGGTCGCTTGATGAATTATTGCCCTTTACAAACTCCCTATCCAGCAAAGCTACGGCTTCATCTTCGGGTGGTTGCAGATCAAGGTATAGTATCTCCTCTTTCTCACCCCGGCGCATAGCCAGCACCCGGTGCGATGGCGCTGTTTTCACGGGCTCGGTCCAGTCGAAGTAATCTTTATATTTAATACCGCTCTCTTCCTTGCCGGGTATAACTTTTGATTGAAAAGTGCCTTTCTCAATAAACAAACTACGCATTTGCGTGCGCACTTCGGCGTTCTCGCTAATGGTTTCCGCAATAATATCACGGGCTCCGGCCAAAGCTTCTTCGGTAGAATTTACGCCTTTTTCAGCATCTATATATTTATCAGCCTCGGCTTCCAGGTCAATACGGGTTTGGCTTAGTATCAGATCAGCCAGCGGCTGCAGGCCTTTTTCGCGGGCTTTGGTGGCCCGGGTTTGGCGCTTAGGGCGGTAGGGCAGATAAATATCTTCCAGCAGTACCATGGTTTCTGCCTCATTAATCTGCTTCTCCAGTTCAGGTGTAAGCTTACCCATTTCCGTCAGCGATTTCAGGATGGCTTCGCGGCGTTTATCCAGATCGCGCAGTTGCTGCACACGGTCGCGTATAGCTGCCACCTGCACTTCATCCAAACTGCCGGTCAATTCCTTACGGTAACGGCTGATGAAGGGTACGGTAGCGCCTTCATCTAACAGGGCAATGGTGGCGTTTACCTGTTTATCGGTAATAGAAAGTTCGGTAGCTATTTTATGGTGATGGGCTATCATAAGTTTATTTTACGATTGCGAAAGTAGAATTTAAGCCTGGAAAATTTGATTAGAAAGCACACAAAGATTTTTCCACAAACTGATATGATGACTGCCTTCAGCAATCAATCGGGGGTGTTTAGACGGGCCGAAAGGCCCGTCTGTAGTTTTATAAGTACTGCAGGTTACATCCCAGTTTTATCCAAATACTCCGCCAATTGTGTAATGTATTTAGCTACCACCCCAATTTGCTGCTGTGCCTCAACCCAGTTGCGTTGCTCGATAGCCTCGCGTACGCCGGGGATGGTTTTTACACCATAGCCGGTATAAAAGCCCGGCGCGTAGATGGTGTGCTTATACCAATCGCGGCGGGGCAGGCCTTCGGTTGATAACAGTTGCTGCTCGGCCTGGTAAAGTAGTTTGTTCAGCTTATCGTGGTCGGCATTGGTTTGCGCGGCGCTGGCCCAGGTAGTTGATAACTTTTCAGTGCTTGTTTTAAGCGCGGCTAAGGCATTTGTTAAGGGTTTAAAATCTAAAGCAGGCACTTCGGGTTTCGCAACAGGCAGCGCCATTTTTTTAGTGGGATCTGCAGCCAGCGCATAGGCGTTGTTTTTTATCAGCATGTTATCTGCCGCAGTGCTTTCACGCATTTGGTTTACCAGTTCGTTTAATTCGCCCGCATACTTATTAATAGTACTGTATAAACTTTGAAAATCAAACGGAAGTACATCGGCGTTAGCCATGCGCAAGGTAGCCCTACCGGTTACTGAAGCCAGGGTGGCATCGTATATAAAACCGGGATCTTTAAAGCGGGTGTAATCATCATAACTATCATAAATAGAATGATATTCGCCGCCGCCATCCTCACCGCCAAAACCGAAGTTTAAAGATGGTATGCCCAAGTGCTGAAAGAATGGTGAATAATCCGACCCTGAACCCAGTGCCCCGATATGCTCGGCTTTTCTATCCAGTATTTCTTTTTTAGCCTTTACAGATGAGGTATTCACCGCTTCGCGGCCTTTGTTGCGTTCAAACAACGTCACTTTAGTTTCAGGATCGATTACATCCTGCGATATTTCGTTCACATAAGTTTCCAGCGCGTGCGAACCGCTGGCGCCAAAAAATCCGCGGCCGGTATCGTCGGTATTAATATATACCACCGCTTTTTGCTGCAGTTCTTTGGCGTGGTCTTCCACATATTCGGTCGAGCCCATCAGGCCGGGTTCTTCACCATCCCACGAGCAGAATACGATACTGCGTTTAGGTTTCCAGCCGGTCTTCAGCATTTCGCCCAGCACCCGGGCTTCATCCAACATAATAGATTGCCCGCTGATAGGATCGCTGGCGCCGTTTACCCAGGCATCGTGATGGTTGCCACGCATTACCCATTCATCGGGGTACTTGCTGCCTTTTATCATGGCTATCACATCATAAGCCGGTACTTGTTTCCAATCAAACTCCAGTTTTAAATGTACCGTTGCTTTGCCCGGCCCCACGTGGTAGGTAATGGGCAGGCTGCCCCGCCAATCATCCGGCGCAACCGGGCCGTCAAGGGCGGCCAGCAAAGGCTGGGCATCGTGATAGCTGATTGGCAGGACCGGTATTTTCAATATCGTGGTCGCGTCCTTCCGGTCTAAGCGTTTGGCATCTTTAGTTGAACCTACACCGGGCGTAAGTGGGTCGCCGGGATAGATCACCATATCCATTACCGAGCCGCGCTGCACACCATACTCATTTTTATAAGGACCTTTAGGGTATACATCGCCCTGGGAATAACCGTCATCCTTGGGGTCGGAATAAATAATGCAGCCGATAGCGCCATGTTCATAAGCCACTTTAGGTTTAATCCCCCGCCACGAGCGGCCATATTTGGCTATCACAATTTTACCTTTCACATCTACGCCCATTTTCTCCAGGCGATCGTAATCATCGGGCAAACCGTAGTTTACAAACACCAGCGCGCCGGTAACATCGCCATCGGCGCTCCAGGCGTTATAGGTAGGCAACTGCCCTGCCTGACCTGAGGTAGCGTCCTCTTTTAAAGCGGGTTCTTTTAGTATAGCAGTATATTTGGTGGGCGATGTTAATTCCAGCACACGCGTTTTTGGTGTTGGGAAAAGTACGGTATAAGTTTCAATATGTGCATCCAGTCCGTAGCTTTTGTATTTGGCCAAAATGGCATCGGCCACCGCCTTACCACCCGGCGAACCGATATGGTGCGGGTAAGCTGATAACTGTTTATCGTTTTCGCCGATGCGTTTAGCGCTAATGGCTTTATCAAATTGCTGTTCTAATTGTACTTCTTTTGCAGCATTGGCGGCGGTAAAGCCAGAGATAGTTTTTTGCTGGGCATACAGGTTTGCCGAAAACGCGCATAATGCGAGGGTAAAGATCTTCTTCATATAAAATCAGTTGATGGGTGAAGATAGGCATTTACTTTAAGTTTGCAGGGTACGGTTTGCAGTTTGCGATGGCTAAAAGGTATTTAATATATTTGCTTTGGCTACTGCAAACTGATGACAAACAATTTCTCCTACTGGGAACAAACCGCATTTACGGGCAAGGCCGATGTTATCATCATCGGTAGTGGACTGGTAGGCCTCAGCGCGGCGCTGACTATTAAAAAGCAGCAACCCAATTTAAGTGTACTGGTGTTGGAGCGTGGCTTTTTACCCAGCGGCGCCAGTACTAAAAACGCGGGGTTCGCCTGTTTCGGAACAGCATCGGAACAGTTGGAGTTTATCCGCAGGTCGACGCCTGAGGAAACGGTGAAGCTGGTGGATTATAAATGGCGCGGCCTGCAACGCCTGCGCCAGAATTTAGGTGATGAAAATATCCGTTACCACCAGCACGGCGGTTACGAATTATTTATGGCTGATGAGGCTGACCATGCCGAAAAATGCATAGCGCAGTTAGCTTATCTGAATGATTTATTAAGCCCTGTTATCGGCCAAAAAAATATTTATGCTGTAGCAAATGATCAAATAAACGCCTTTGGCTTTAAAGGCGTAGGATATATGATCTATAACCCTTTTGAGGGACAGATCCACACCGGGCACATGATGCGCACCCTACTGCACAAGGTTTACCAAACCGATACCATAGTGCTGAACAACTGCGAGGTGACTGATATGGTGAATGAGGATACCGGCATCAGCATTAAAACCACACAGGGTAACTTTAAAGCAGGTAAAGTAATATTAGCTACAAATGCATTTGCCCGGCAACTGTATCCTGAATTGCAGGTAACCCCTGGGCGTGGGCAGGTACTGGTGACCAAACATATCCCTAATTTGAAACTAAAAGGGACTTATCATTTTAACCAGGGCTACTATTATTTCCGTAATATTGATGACCGCATACTTTTTGGCGGTGGCCGCAACATTGATTTCAACGCCGAGGCGACCTGGGATTTCGGGCAAACCGAAGCGGTGAAACGACAACTGGTAAAATATCTGCAGGAAATGATCATCCCTGATACGCCTGTTGAAGTTGATTATTGGTGGAGCGGCATTATGGGTTTTGGCGAGGATATATCGCCGATAATTAAAGAAGTTAAACCCGGCATATTTTGCGCGGTACGCTGCAATGGCATGGGCGTTGCTATGGGCAGTTTAGTGGGGGAAGAAGTGGCGGTTTTGAGTTTGAGCCCCCCAGCCCCCTAAAGGGGGAGTGTAATGTGCAAATATGCAGATATGAAAATATGCAAATGAGTAAAAAAATACAAACTCCCCCTTTAGGGGGCCGGGGGGCTAATGGGTTTGGGGTGATCAAAATAGCCATAGTCGGCCCCGAATCAACGGGGAAATCAACCATGTCGGCTTATTTGGCCGAACATTACCAAACGGTTTGGGTACCCGAATTTGCGCGGGATTATTGCGCGGCCCTGACCGCACCGCCGACGATTGAAGATGAGGTAGCCATGTTTCGCGGGCAGATGGCTTTGGAGCAGAAGATACAACAAAAGGCAAATAGACTGCTTATCTGCGATACCACATTCATTACTGTAAAAATATGGAGCGATGCCTTTTTTGGTTATACGCCGCAGGTGGTATTAGATGAATTGCCCAAACATCCCTACGATCTTTACCTGCTGCTGGATATTAACCTGCCCTGGCAGGACGACCCCCTGCGCGATTTCCCTAACCAACGCGAGCATTTTATGGAAGTTTGGCATAAAGAGTTGCAGGCGCTGAATGCTAAATATGTTGTGATATCGGGTATAGGGCAGGACAGGTATGATAATGCAGTTGCGGCTATAGACAGGTTTTTGGCAGCACGTCAATAATTATTAAAAAAGTCCCGCCATCTGCTTTATTACTTTATTTTTGCCGCCAATAATAAATACTTATAGTGGATAAGAAATTAGAAGTTTGCCTTACACCTGCATTGATACACCTATATAATGTAGAGGAGTATGTGGTGGTAATTATTGATATTTTCAGGGCTACATCATCTATATGTTATGGCATTGAGAATGGCGCCGAAGCCATTATACCAGTAGCCGAGGTAGAAGAATGCCTTGCTTATAAAGAAAAGCACCCGGAGTATTTATTAGCAGCCGAACGTAACGGAGAAGTGGTAAAAGGGTTTGATTTTGGCAACTCGCCATTCTCCTATACTACCGAAAAAGTAGCCGGAAAATCGGTAGTACTTACTACAACTAACGGTACCCAGGCATTGTATCTGTCGCGCAAGGCAAAGCAAATTGTTATCGGTTCTTTTTTAAACCTTACTGCGGTGTGCAGCTGGCTAAAAACAACCGGGGAAAATATTTTGCTGGTGTGTGCAGGCTGGAAATACAATTTTAATTTGGAAGATACACTATTTGCCGGCGCGGTAATAGAACAATTAAAGGACGGGGCTTACCAGCTTGATGACCCGGCCATTGCTGCTAACGACCTTTATCAGTTAGGCAAACATGATATTAAGCAGTACCTGAAAAAAACATCACACAGCGAACGATTGAAGCAATTGGGTATAGAGGAAGATATTGCATTTTGTTTAAACGTGGATACTACAACGGCAATCCCGGTTTTACAGGATAACCGCCTTATCAGGCTGATATTTTAATCGCCATTTTTAACAACTTCTAATTTGTTAACTTTCGGTATATTGTTTTTTATATCTCCGTATACATATGTTTTTTTATCGCAGTAACTGCATTTATACCGCCTGATAGGCAGCCAAAATAAAAATGTTTTTACCCAAAACGCCCGGGGCGTTCGGTAATCAAGAAACCCTTTACTGCATTTAGGACATTTCCTTTTGGCATTAGCCTGTTCCATAACTGTTATAACTAATCAATAAAATAAATTCAGTAGAACTTACTCAATAGTTAAATATAGCACATAACTACTTGATTTACTTACTTATACCCGTGGACAAAATGGGGACTTATTTCTAAAGTAGGCTAAAGGGCGGAAGCTATCGCATCAATTAAAACCCTGCTGCATAATGGTTTAGGCATAAATACCAGCGGGTCGGTTTTTAAAGCTTCATCAATAACCAGCTGATCTATTACTGATGATTGGAATACGAAAGGGATCTTCAAATATTTGTTGATATAATTGGCCAGGTCAACACCCGTTTTCTCACCCTCAAGCATAATATCTGTAATGATCAGATCGGCACCGGCATGCTGAAGCCCCCTCACGGCACCATCGAATGATGTGGCCGTACCGCAGACATGATGACCGATATATTGCACGGTTTGCTTTAAAACCCGGGCAATAAGGGGCTCGTCTTCTACAATGAAAATATTTAGCTTCGGCATAATAATGGCTAATGTATCAGCGGTAATATATTATAGCTTAGGGTACTATAGATTGGTCCGCAAATACCTATTTGATAAATGTTAAGTAAAGGTACAACACGTCCATCTGATAACGGATCAATTGCCATGGACAAAAAACGGACAAAATGTTAGCCTCAAAAAGAAGCGACGATATGTTCTATATCAACCTCGGGCGAAAGTTGCATTTTTTTGCGCAAGCGCTGTTTCGACTTTTTTATTCCTTCAACAGTAATGCCCAGCATATTGGCCATTTCCCGGTTATTGAGCCCAAGCTTAACCAGTGACAGCATGCGCATGTCGGTATCGGTTAAATATGGGTAAGTGCTGCGTAAACGGGTGAAAAAACCACCATGTACTTTGGTAAAAAGTTTTTTAAACTCGTTCCAGGTATCGTCGGTCATAATGTGGGCCTGCATCAATTTTTCCAGGTGTTCGGCGCCGGCCCGGTCGGTCGATTGTGCTTTGAAACGCTCTATCTCTGCTTTAAATGTTTCAATTAAAGCATTATTTTGTTTTAAATTTTCAGTGTATAGCTGTAATGATTCGGCGGCGTTCTTTAGCTTTTCATCAACTCTTCTTTTCCTGATCATCAATAGTTCCTGGTCGCGTTTGGCATTTAAACGAAACCGGGTAAACAACAGCACAAAAATTATGATCAGTAAAAAAAGGATAAAAATTACGGCATTACGCTTAAATGCGCCAACATCGGCTATGGTTTTTATATTGTTTATCTGGTTGCGGTAATTTTCGGCTGAAAATTTAAATTTAACGCGTTCAATTTCGCCAATATTATCCCGCCGGGCAATGCTATCCTTGCTTGCCAGGTATTTATTAGTATATATCACCGCGTCTTTATACCGCCCGGCCATTTGGCACAGCGTGCTTCTTTGATTATATATCTCGGACATGACGGGCAATACATCTTCCTTCGAGTCTTTGATCATCGCTTCGGCCGAATCGACACGGGCGGTGGCTTGTGCATATTGTTTATAGTATATATTGATGTGACTAAGCCTTAATAGTGTTTTGGCGGCATTAACGAATTCCTTGTAGTGCATAGATGCCTGGTAATCTACCAAAAGTTCGGGGATCGCTTTTTGATAATCGCCTTGCATAAAATATACCGAGCCGATATTGCCCTTGCTGATAGCTATCCAGGCGGTATCTTTATGTGCTACAGCAATTTTAAGCGCCCTGTTAAAATAATCTATAGCAGCCGGGTAATGCCCCGTACTGCGAAAAATAAGCCCGATAGCCGTAGTTAAATTGATACGGATGCGTATTTGACTGATAGGGTATTTTAACGCTAATTGAAGGAGGGGCCGTGCAGTATCATAGTCGCGCAACGCGTAGTAAAACTGGGCTTGTTCTGCCAGATAGCGGGAAACGTCGGGGATGTTATTCAGTCCAATTTGTTTAAACTTATTATAAGCCTGTAAAAAGTACTGGCAAGCTTCAATATTATGGCTGAATGTAAAATAGAAAAGGCCTTTTTTATGCAGGTAGATAGCCATTTCAATAGGCATTTCATGTTCAACAGCAAAATCAATCGCTTTTTGATGATAATCGATGCTTAGCGAATTATACCCCCGGTTAACTGAATAATAATCGGCCCTTAGCACATAAATGCTGCATTCTAACGATGGGTCGTTTATTTTTTTAGCTAATAATTCCACACTGTCCAGTATGGACATTGCAGTTGGTTCATCTAAATGACGGCAGGTATTTTTATAAATGTTCGAGGCGGCTTCTACCCGTCTGGTTTGGGCAGTATCGCTAAGGTGTTTAAAAGATGAGAATATTATGGAGTTATGATCTTGCCGTGGGGCTGCAAAGCCTGATATAGTTATAAAACTAAAAAACAGGCATACCCATAGGCAACGCTTAATAAGGGCCACAAAATTTAAATCAAATGGATAGTTAATTAAGGGCATACTGGTATTGGGTATACAAATATGCTGAAGTATTACTTTATTTTATAACTAATTAAGTTATTTTTTATACTAATAGTAAACCTGTTGTGAATAAATTAGGGAAATCACTTTTAAAGCTTTAATTTTTTTTGAGGCTAAAGCCCTTTTACTTTGTCTTAACCGCCCCATAAATGGGACGGCAATGAAATTTTATCTTAATTATTGCCTTTGGCTTCAGCCAACGATAAGCCGGAATCATAAGATGGCCTTAGCCTCAAATTATATGATGCTGTTTAAGAAGCGATTTTCCTGTAAGTAAGTTACCAATACGACATACAATGCAGGTAAACTATACCTTATCAATCCTTATCCAGGGCATGCCCGCCGCCTTTGCCGAAGCTACACCCGGGTTGCCGTCTTCAAACACCAGGCAATCCTGCGGGCGCACGCCCAGTTTTTCGGCAGCCAGTAAAAACGGATCGGGGTAGGGTTTACCATTGGGGGTATCGCCGGCGCAAACCAGCACATCAACCAAATCTAATATACCTAATACCTGCAGTGTTTTGGTAATAGCCTCGCGGCTGCCGCCGGATACTACGCCTATTTTAACTTTACCAGCATGGGCTATCAGGTGGTCGGTTACGTATTCAATGGGTTTAATTTGCTCAATAAACTCATCGTAAAATAACCGGTATTTATCCGCTGCAAATTTGTCCGGGTCGAAATTGCCGTTATAGCGTTTGTTTATTTCTTTTACCACTTCGGGAATAGGCCAGCCGGCCAGCTCATCAATCATAGCGCCATCTATATGTATACCGCCACTAGCTGCAACGCGAATATAAGTTTCGGTATGGGCAGGCATATTATCGGCCAGGGTGCCATCGCAATCGTACAGGAAAGCTTTATAATCGCCCTTACTAAGTTCCAGCAGTTTTTTAAATTTCGCGTTATCGGCAGCCATAGGGTAGTAGTTAAATTTATCGGCGGCAAAGTTAAAGTTTTAGTTGGGTCGGATAAAACACAATCCGCATTGTAGAATCTGTACAAAAAGACCTTTTCTAAAATTATCTAAAAATGTTTAAATTTATTTAAAACGCAATCAAAATCGCTGAAAATTAGCTAAAAATCGCTAAAAATGCACTTGTTTTTGGGCATTAAATTCGGTATATTGTAGGATAGTTCTTTGATGATTGTGATACGCCACGGCAATTTAAAAATGCGCTTTTAATACAAAAAAGGCCATTTTTTAGGGAAAATAAGCGATTATCCGAATGAATTTAATGCCGTTTTTTGTGCGGATATACGCGTCTTTTTACCGGCATTTTAAATCGGCGGCAATTCAGTATAAATTCCAAAAAACGGCATGATAAAATAATACAATTTTATAGCCGCAGCAATGGAGCAAAATATCGCCACATCGCTTTTTGGAAAGTTCACGTTACTCTGCTACCCAAACTGTATCCACAAACCAATCTTTACTATCCGAAAAATCGGTAACTGACCGGAAGCCCGATCTTTTAGCGAAGCCTGCAATCTGTTCGCGGGTATATTTTTGCGATATCTCCATCCAAATATATTCGTCCTTATCAAAGCGGATCACTTCGGTATCAGGCAAGTGTATATCTTGTTGTTTTAAACTTACCAGGTAGCTTTTGCAGGCCCCTGTTTCCGGGTCGTATGTGGCATAATGATGAAACTGGTCGACATTAAAATCAGCCCCCAACTCGCGGTTAATGCGGGTAAGTAAATTAAGGTTAAAAGCTTTTGTAATCCCCTGGCTATCGTTATAGGCGGCTAAAATAGTTTCGGGGTTCTTCTTCAGATCGAAACCTATCAGCACCATATCGCCCGGGTTTAGGTGATAACGCAACTCTTCGCAAAAGGCCTGCGCATCTTTTACCGGCATATTGCCAATATTGGCACCCATAAAAAGTACCACTTTACGATGGTTTGACAGGGTGGCTGCCTTTTTTAGCATCTGAAAATATTCGCCTTGCAGGCCCTGTATTTTTAAGCCGGGCAATGTTACCGGAAGTGTAGCATTCAGCATAGCAATTACATGCCCCGAGATATCTATCGGTAAATAGGTAAAGTCGGCTTTCTGTGCCAGCAAGTTTTTTAATAAGTGGATTGATTTGGTAGCATCGCCGGCACCAAGTTCTATCAGGTCGAACGGCTGGCCTCCGCTTATTACTACATCGGCAATTGCTTTAGTTTGATGGGTAAATATTTCCATCTCGCAGTTGGTAAGGTAATATTCCTTACAATTCATAATCTGCTGGAATAATTTATCGCCTTCGGCATCGTAAAAATACTTAGCATCCAGGTGCTTTGTGGATGCCCGTAAGCCGGCAACTACGTCTTCATAAAATTGTGTTTTAAAGCTATCCGTTCGTGGCGGTTTCATGCTGTTTAATGCTTCCATGGTATTTTTCATAGGTATAATATTATTTGGCTAAACGGATGCCGTTAAAAAGCCAGCGTAAATTTGGATGAAAGAAGTTTCGGTAGGTCAGGCGTTCATGGCCTTGTGGTGTTGCCTCCGAGGCGCCACGCAGCACCTTTTGGTTGACCATAAATTTTCCATTGTATTCGCCGATGGCACCGGGGGCCTTGCTAAAACCCGGGTAAGGCAGATAAGCGCTTTCTGTCCACTCCCAGCTTTTCCCCCATTTAAATTGCGGCGCGGCTACTTCCCACTCAAACTCGGTAGGCAGGCGCAGGCCACGCCACGATGCATAAGCATAGGCTTCATAATAACTGATATGGGTAACCGGCGCTTCCATATTCACTTTTTCTAAACCGTGGAAAGTATAGTTATACCATTCGCCATCTATAAAATGCCAGTACATAGGGCATTCAACTTTATTATCGTTTACCCAGGCCCAGCCTTCCATGTGCCAGTAGCGGAAATCGTGATAGCCATTGGCATTGATAAATTCCAAATACTCGGCATTGGTAACCTGGTTAGGGCTAATTTGAAAAGCGTTTAGATAAACCTTATGGCGGTTCAGTTCGTTATCAAAACAAAAGCCATCGCCAGCGAAGCCTACTTCGTATACGCCTTCCGCAATGCTAATCCAGGGAGCGTCTACGTGTGCTATTCTGGGGGATTTATACTCTTTAGAATAGGCGGGGAACAAGGGATTATTGCCAAGGATGTATTTGATATCGTAGTAAAGTAATTCCTGGTGCTGTTGCTCGTGGTTAAAGCCAAGTATCAATAGTTCTTTCACATCTGCCGATGGTTCGGCGCAAAGGAAATCGGCCATGGCTTTATCTACATAGGCGCGGTATTTAAAAATATCTGCGACAGATGGACGGCTAAGGTTTCCCCTGTCCGTACGGATAACGCGCGCGCCTACAGTTTCATAGTAGCTGTTGAATACAAAATTGTAATCAGGGTCAAACTCCTGGTAGCCCATAAAATAAGGCTTCAGAATAAAAGTTTCAAAAAACCAGGTAGTATGGCCTAAATGCCATTTAGGCGGACTAACATCTGCAACAGGTTGTACCACATAGTCTTCGGTTTGCAGGGGGCTGCAAATGGCTTCGGTATGCTGGCGTACGTTGTAGTAACAGTCAATTAAATCCATCGTTTATTTTTTATCGAGATAATGTTTAAGATCGGATATTGATTTAACACCTAATCCGTTCGCCTGTTTTTGTCTCATCATTAATGCGTACGAATTATTGAACCCAATGGGTTTTAACCAACTAATTTGATATTTCTTTTCAAACTCCTGTTTTACATAATTATACGTTTTGTCTTTATTGTGTGTTAGGGTTTCAACAAGTTTTTCGTCGGGCTGAAGTAACACCAATAAGCCCGTGCCGGTGTATTCGGGATAGAAATCTATCTGGTTATTGGTCATGGCATCAAAGCAAATTTTAGTGCCGCCTAAACCGGTTTTAGTGCTCACATCGTAATCGGTATAACCCTTTATCAACATAGTATACATTTGGGCCAGTATATATTGTTCACCAAATATTTTAGAGCCAATGCGTACCATGCCGTTTGTGCCGTTACGTAATGGTTTGTACAAGCGCTGTTCAACCAAAAAGTCCTTCGCCACTTTTTCGGGACTTTGGTGCAGATAGTCAGTGCGGTAATTTAATTCGGTCATGATTGAATCGTTAATATGTCCAGCCAGCAAGTTCAGTGTTTTTTCCAGGTCGGGGAATTTTTTCAAGGCATCATCCCGCACAATTGGCGCGGCATAATAAGGCGGGAAAATTCCTTTATCATCGTTCAGCACAATCAGGTTAAAGGCCTTTAGCCGGCCGTCGGTTGAATAGCCGCTGATGACATCCAGTTCTTTTTCAAACGCGGCTTTATACATCACCGCATCGCTGATCACAATGGTATGGATCTTTAACCCATACTTTTCGCGCAAACCCAGATCGCCATCCTGCCGCCCCATAAACTCAGGCGTGAAGCCAGCCGTTAACTTACCGCCATAGGCCGATGGGATGAAGTATAAAGAAGCCAATAGTACGAGCAATACAGGTATAATGGCAGTAGCAGGTTTTAGTTTTTTTAGTTTGATATTTTGCAATCGCGATAGCAGGAAATCGAACAATATAGCCAGCAAAGCAGCGGGGATTGCCCCGGCCAATATCATATTAGTATTGTTAAGCGATATGCCGCCGAAAATAAACTCGCCTAAGCCACCGGCGGCAATGTATGATGCCAATGTAGCCACCCCTACATTTATGACTGTAGCGGTGCGGATACCGGCCAGTATCACCGGCATGGCCAGTGGTAGTTCGACTTTAAAAAGGATCTGCTTTTTACTCATGCCCATGGCGGTTGCGGCTTCAGTAATATAGCCATCAACCCCTAAAATGCCCGTATAGGTATTGCGGATGATGGGCAGCAACGCGTAAATAAACAAAGCCACTATGGCGGGCTTTGCGCCGATACCTAACAGCGGTATCATAAAACCCAGCAGGGCAATACTTGGGATAGTTTGCAATACGCCGGCAATACCAAGCACTGTACCCGCATACTGTTTTTTTCGTGCGATAAATATCCCGAGCGGTAAACCAATCAGCACGGCAATAATGAGCGAAATAAAAGTTAAACCAATATGCTGCAAGGTTTGCGCCGCCAGTTTATCTGACTGCTGCATCATGAAAGCCCATAAACTTTGCTGCTGGTTATTCATGCGCTTTTACGGTTTTGGTATTGATTAAAGGCAGCCATCAACTGCTCAAAATTTATTGACTTGATGCTATTATCATTAGGTCGTCGAATATGTATAGTTGAGCCCTTAACTTTTAGCTGCTCCATAGCCGACCAAACCGTGGCATCAACGGGCGATAGTTCGGTAGATTCAGCAATGGTGTCGGGTAGGTTATCCCAAATATCATTCAGGGTAATGGCCTTTAGTTCCAGTTGCAGGCGCTGGCCTTGCAGGAAATCCTTCACAAAATCATTAGCAGGATTAAATAATAACTCGGCCGGTGTGCCAATTTGTATAATCGTGCCTTTATCCATCAGGCAAATACGGTCGCCCAGCTCAAAGGCCTCCTGCACATCATGGGTAACCATAATGATGGTTTTGCGGGTCAGTTCGTCCAGCTGCTTAAACTCGGACTGTATCTTGGTACGGGTCACGTTATCCAGCGCGCCGAAAGGCTCGTCCATTAATAACACCGGCGGGTCGGCCACCAGGGCCCTTGCTAAGCCAACCCGCTGCTGCTGACCGCCACTTAACTGACCGGGATATGATTGCAGTATGTTTGCATCAAGGTGCAGTTTTTCCATCAGTTCATTAATACGGTGGTTGGTCTTGGCCTCTTCCCAGCCTAACAATTTGGGCACCACGGCAATATTTTCGGCGATGGTATAATGCGGGAATAAGCCCGTGTTTTGCAACACATACCCAATACCCCGACGCAGGGTTTCGGGGTGTTGCTGCAGGATATTTTTATTGCCTATCCATATTTCGCCCGACGTTGGTTCAATCAGCCTGTTCAGCATTTTAAGGGTAGTGGTTTTGCCGCAGCCACTTGTACCCAACAGTACCATGCTTTCACCCTGGGTTACTTCGAATGAAATATCATCGACCGCTTTAAGCCCTTTATAATGCTTGCTTAGCTGTTTTACCTTGATCATAAACGGGAACTAATCTTCTATCGCTATAAAAAGGTTGTTTAACGATTCGGCATACAACGGATGCGCAAAAACACAATAACGAATACGATCATAAGTGATGCCGCCCTCCATTGCCATTTGCAGTATGGTCATTATTTCGCCGCCCTGTTCGCCAATTACGGTGGCGCCTAATATCTTTTTAGTTTTCGGGTCCACCACAGCCTTCATAAAACCGCGGGTATCACCAGTCTCAATAGCGCGGGCTACGTAGGCCATGGGTAGTTTGACTGTTTTTACATTTAGTTTTTGCTTTTTAGCTTCGGTTTCATCTAAGCCAATCCGCGCCAACTGCGGATCGGTAAACATGCAATAAGGTATTGGCCTGTCGTTGGTATTAAGATCTTCCTTTTCAAACAGGTTCCGATAAACAATAGTGTAATCGTTATAGGAAATATGGGTAAAAGCAGGGCCGCCTTTTACATCGCCCAAAGCATATATGCCTTTTACATTCGTTTCCAGTTTGCTGTTTACTGCAATATTCCCCCGTTCGTCGGTTTTAACACCCGCTTTTACCAGGTTTAGTGCTTCGGTTTGCGGCGTGCGCCCTACGGCCACCAACACATGCGAGCATTTTAAGTTATGCTCTTCCCTATCGGTAGTTATAGTAGCTGTAATTTTGCCGCTTTTTTTTTTTTTAAGTTTTGTGATAGTGCTGTTAGTCAAAATGTTGATCTTTTCAGCCTCCAATATTTCGGTCATTTCCTCCGATATATCCTCATCCTCACGGGAAACTATCCGGCTGGCCCGCTCAACTACGGTAACCTTGCTGCCAAACCGGCGAAACATCTGCCCGAACTCTAAACCGATATAATTACCACCAATAATCAACAAATGTTCGGGGACATGATCCAGGTCAAGAATAGATGTGGAAGTGAGATAGTCGATATCGCCCAGGCCTTCCACATCCGGGATAAAAGTTTTAGCGCCGGTATTTATGAAGATTAGCTTTGCTTTTAACTCGCTTTCGCCACCGTCGTTTAACTGTACCGACATTGTTTTGTTACCGGTAAAACTTGCTTCGCCGAAGATGATATCAAGGTTTTTTGTTTGTTCTAACCCGTTTTGTGCACCATCTCTAAACTGGTGAACAATTTCATCTTTACGTTTTTTAATGGCGGGCATATCAACCCTAAACTTTTTTATTTTAATACCAAGCGCCGCGCTTTGGCTGGCCTGATAAGCCATTTTAGCAGAGGAAACCAGGGTTTTAGTGGGCGTACAGCCATCATTTATACAGGTGCCACCAATAAAGCGTTTCTCTATAATAGCTGTTTTTTTACCGGCAGCAGCCAGTTTTTTGGCTAAGGGCACCCCAGCCTGCCCGGCCCCAATAATTATAGCGTCATATTGCTTCATAAGCAGAGGTTGAATGTAATAGTTAAAGTTAACTGGATTTTGAAGAAAACCAGCACCTCTTTTGTTTTTGGATTGTCAGTTTATCGCTCTGATTAACCCCAAAAAGATTTTTTTTTAAATTTATTTTAAAAATACCTTTTAACGGTTATCTTTGCAATCCCAAAACAAGAGGTTACGCCTCCGAAATTTGGCCCGTTCGTCTAGGGGTTAGGACATCAGATTTTCATTCTGGCAACAGGGGTTCGATTCCCCTACGGGCTACTAAGATTAAAAAAGAGAAAGGTCGCGTCATTCGTGGCGTTCCCCCACTCTAAAGAACTAAAAACCGCTCTGAGAGCGAGGAATCAAATTAAGTTCGATTCCTGTTCCGGGCACACAAAGCATTATTAAAGCTTTCA
Organism: Mucilaginibacter boryungensis; assembly: GCF_015221995.1. NCBI lineage: Bacteria > Pseudomonadati > Bacteroidota > Sphingobacteriia > Sphingobacteriales > Sphingobacteriaceae > Mucilaginibacter > Mucilaginibacter boryungensis. The sequence goes on along the minus strand of NZ_JADFFM010000002.1, from coordinate 1,028,037 downwards.
AAAGCCTGCAAATCGTTGATTTGCGGGCTTTTTTGTTTAGTCCAACATTCAAAGATTTCAAAAATAATCAAAGTTAACTTGCGTCATTCGTGGCGTCTTAAAATTTTCAAAAAAGACGCAACCAAGTCGATTTAACACATTGATTATCAACATGTAATTGAGGCTTACATCTTGTTTGAAGCATTTTGCATTTCCAACTTTAAAAAACAATTTAAAAAAGTTGGTTATGATTGAAAAAAGCTTTGGCCTGTTCTTTTTTTTGAAGCAGCCTAAAAATCAGAAAGGTGATGAACGTTACATTTATTTACGCATCACCGTGGATGGAATTTCAAAAGAAATTTCTACTAAGAGAATGTGGACCTTATCAAGATGGGATCAAAGAACCGGACGACCTAAAGGTAAAACTGAGGAGGTAGCAAAATTGTGTGCATACCTAGATAATCTAAAACTAAATGTTTATAGCATCAAAAGCCAATTGATGCTAGCTGATAAAGAAATCACGGCTGAGATAATAAAGAAATACCTTACAGGCAATGGCGAAGAAAGAAGAATGCTTCTTTGTATTTTCAAAAAGCATAACCAAAACATTGAAGAATTAATTGGAAAGGATTATCAACCTAGGACTTTCAAGCGCTATCGTACAACCTTCGACCATACGAAGGCATTTATTAACTGGAAATACGGCAAAGAAGATATAGACCTTAAGGATTTAAATTATGAGTTTGCAAAGGATTTTTCGTTTTGGCTAAAAACGATAAAATGTTGTAATCATAATTCTGCAATGAAATATGTCAGCACTTTAAAGACTGTTATACTTGAGTGCATGAAGAAAAAGTGGTTAAGGGAAGATCCTTTTAGCGAATTCAGTACCGCTCAAAAAGAAGTCGAGATTATACCACTCGATGCAGTTGAATTATCTATTATTCAAAATAAAAAATTTTCCTTTGAACGTTTGAATCTAGTAAAAGATATTTTTATTTTTTCCTGTTATACGGGGTTAGCTTATATCGACACAGGTAATTTAAAACAAGGTCAAATACGCAATGGGATTGATGGCCAAAAGTGGATAATAACGAAAAGACAAAAGACAGATACACCTCAGAGAATACCTTTACTTGCCCCAGCTTTGGAAATAATAGAAAAATATAAGGATCATCCCCGGTGCATGCAAAAAGGTTATGCACTGCCAATTTTGACAAATCAAAAAATGAACGCATATCTGAAAGAGATTGCAGATGTTTGTGGCATTGAAAAGAAATTAACTTTTCACATCGCGAGACACACCTTTGCAACAACTGTGACATTATGCAACGGGGTACCTATTGAAACCGTTTCGAGCATGTTAGGACACAAAAGGCTTACTCAGACCCAACATTATGCAAAAATCATAGATTTAAAAGTCAGCGAGGATATGGCGTTGCTCAGGAAGAGGCTTTCTTGATTTTCAATTTTTCTAAAACAAAGAACCCGGGAAAGCCCTGGTTCTTTGTTTATATATTCTTTATATAAATTTTGCTTCTGATACCGGGATGATACGACGGAAAATAAGTAATATGCCCAAATACCTGCAATTCTTTTAGGCACTTGTGATAGGTCATAAAATTATTGATATGGGAGTACTCCATTACCTTTCTTCTGGAGATGTAAATGGGGCTGTTGAGGTCGTCGTTAGATGCAAGCTGCATAATCCCAAACATCATTGCCAGGTGCCAGACGTTTACTCGTTCATCTTTCACCAATATTTTTAGAGGCTTTTCAAACACATTCAAATTCATTCACCAACTATTTCCCACTTTTAAACAATGCATTTATCTCAGCAAGACTATATCTCCAGGAACCACTGATTTTAACCGGATTTAACTTGCCACTTATCCGAAGATTTTGCATTGTTCCAGGAGACGCCTTTAAAATCTTTCTAGCCTCACTGCTTTTTAACCATTCCTGTGGTTCATTTTTCTGTGGGCTAACCGTCAATAGTCTCTTTAGGTCATCCAACAATTGCATTCTAAATATTTGCAAATCTTCTTTCGTTACTACTTCAACTCCCATAACACACGAATTAATTCAATTTGTAAAATGCTGCATTCAATTATGAGTCAGATAGACCCTACTTTTTTTCCGGTGATTAAATGATGGGACATATTTTATATATCCAAAATCATCTAAATCATGAATCGACCTATGATACGTGGCTACACTGATCTTAGCTCGTACCATCACTTCCTGGGCTTTGATTAATACAGGATCATATTTATTTTGCTCATACCCATATTCTAACAGCACAGTGAATAACCCAATATGGTTCAACCCAATCCTTGGATCAGATTGAACCGCATTTAGAAATATCGATAGTAAGCTCAGGCCCTCCATAAATCTATCCCGGCATACTGTAAACAATCAGCCAATAAGCATAGGAGCTACAATCTGCAGCGTAAGCCGCGCTCCGGTAAACTATGGCGCCGGCGATGTCACTTGTTGCTGCCGCGATCCACTTTGTGATACCTTTTAATGAATAGGACTTAACAGGTGGATTGGAATAACCCCAATAGAACGATGAAAACCGAGCAACTGAACAAGCTGAAAGAACTACAGCCCTGTCACTTTCATTTAAGCCTCCATTAGTATTTACCGAATTTTCCAATTGAATTATTTGCCCCTTCAAATCCGAATATCCGTAGCTATTTTTTACACTATTTCTTAAGATCGAGAACAATTCCGTGAGCTTTTCTTTTGCGGGAATTGAGCAATCTAACTGGCTGATCAGTTGGTCCGTGTTCAGTGATACTGTACCAGCAACTGTGTCATAATACGAATCGCCTGGCGTCTTTAGCTGAAGCTGCGCCGTTGCATCTGTTACCGCCTTAGCGGTTGCTGCCAAATCCGGTTTGCAAGATGTACAAATTTCGGGGACGACTTTTGCCAGGATCAAATTATGCCGTTCACCAATTGTGTCATAAGGGTTGCCCGGGTTCTCAGGGGAAAGAGAAATCTCAGAGAAGCTTTTTGTGCTAAGACTGATTGAGTTCGGCCTCATAGTTTCGTTTTTACAGGAATAAGAAAAGAACGCGAACAGTGGTAGTATTAAAAAATATGGCTTCATGTCTTTTTACTTTTGAGAATGAGGTAAGGAGGTTGCCCTACTTGCCTCATTGCGGTTAAGAAATTCCTTGTTTTCTTCTTTTACTTTTTTTTTCAGTGTCAACCTTTTCAGATGCCTGGCTCTTTTGGCCGTTCTTATTAGAAACTTTGTTTCCATCATCCGTGTTGGATTCCTTTTGATCCATACGAAGCCGTTTTTGCTGGGCATCAAAAACCATCACTGTTTTATACTGCGGGTTTGCCTGCAGATAACGGTTTTCAACATTTCCGTCCTGAAGGAACGTAACAAACTGTCGGTTGCCCTTTTCAAGTGAGCGCATCAGTTCCTGTTTATCCTGTTCGTTATTGAGTTCCTTGATAGGAAGTTTTGTTAATGCCTCCTGCAGGTTGAAGCCATAATTTTCGTGAAAGGTCTTGACCTTATAGTTTCCGCTTTCATCCGTATTCTTAAAATCAAGTTGAACCCAGGCGTTATACTTCTCGCCGCTGGGCACATAGCGCACATGCTCGCCTTCACCCACTTTGTCCAATTTCTCCAATTCCTTATATACTGCCCGGCCGCACATCAGGTTATATGCTTCCTTAAGCGTATAATTATTAGCCTTGCCTATATAGAAAGTTTGAGTAGCTGATTCTTCAGCCTTGTCAGGCTTTACTTTTATCTCGTAGCTATTGAAAAAGTATTTTTCGTCCGTGTTTGACTTCCTGAAGTTCAAAATTGCCTCGACATTGTCTTTGCCGAAATCATGGGCGTGCAATAATTGAAATGTTGGCTGCTCGCTTTGGATCTTGTCCCTCAATTCATTTTCATGCCCCTCACCGAAGCCTGTGTACTTTACCTGGTCTTTCAAGTAATTGAAATTTTCCTGATTCATAACAAATTATTTTTAAATGATTAAATATTTAGTATCGATATCGTATTAAAGAGCCCTTGCCTTGAGTAGCTGCTTTCCGTCAATGGCCAGGGATAGCTTTCGGTCGCCGTTTTTTTCGTACAGGTCGATGACCAGCAGCTTACTGTCCGATATTGTAAACTGAGGGAATGCAAAAACAAGATGACGGGTGGATTTGCCAGGTATTATGCGCGTGAAATCGCAGCTTGCGTACAATGGTTTTTCTTCCTGCTCCTGCAAAGCCATCCGTTTAACCTTTTTCCGGTCCCTGGTAAAAAAACTACAGAATTCCACCGGGTAGTCGATATGCGAATGATTAGTGACGGACATGCCGAAATACATGTTCCCCTGGTCAAGGTAGATGCCTTCAATCTTCAATTCCATTTTTTGAGCACGCACCTTTTCATTCATGAAATGTTTTCTCGAAAGGACCTCGTCACACTTGGCCTTTATTAAAGGAAGGTTTAATTGTCGGTTTGTAAAGTTTATCTCCGACTGTTCGTGGTTTTGTTGTTTGCGAAGATCGACCGCCTGGTAGGCAGGCCGCTCCGTACAATCGACGATAAAACTGTAAAGCTTCCCGTCAGCGGTAATGACGCTCAGGTTACTTTCAGGCTGATCAAGCCGGTCTGCTTTTATCTTAAGCGCATTTTCTGCGTCACCGACTTTTTCCGCAAGAATGTTCCGGCTCCCCCTGTCGACACTTTTGATTGTTGCAGGAAAAAGTATGACGGTAGTCTTCAGGTTATTGATCTCTACGCGATACGGAATAATTATTGCACTCTCATCGAGGTTCTTAACCTGCTGTGCATTTGCTACGCCTGCCCAAGCGGCAAGCAGTAATAAGATTGCTGCTGATAGATTTTTCATTGTTTGCTGTTTAATGTTATTGATTGAGTTGATTTGCGTTGGCCAACAGGATTCGATAGCCTGATTTTATCGTTACCTTCACCAGTCTTACTTTTTTGCTGAACAATCCCTTGGCTGCCTGCATACCGGCACTGGCGGCCTGTGCACCTATTGAAGGGGACATAGAATAGAAATCCATGTTTTGTATGGCCTGGTCTGCTCCATCCTTTGCTGCATCTCTTGTAATGGCACCCGGTACATGCAGTCCCGCAAGCCCGTCCATATCAAATGCCTTGAGGGCAACAGAGAAGACAGAGTTACCCAGTCTCACCGTTTTTATATCGACATCGAGCCTATCGCCATCGAGCGAGCAATTGCCGTAAACAAAAGTGTTTTTCGGAATAAGCGTGCCGTTGATGAAAATGTCCTGCAGCAAGCGAAGCTTAATTGTTGCTCCCGAGCTAAGTGTTTGCTCACCCTGGACGATAGCGGCGATCCCGTTCTGCTGCGCAGTAATTGCCGTGTCGGATGCTTCAAAAAAACCATTGTTACTCAGGGCTCCGGAAAGAACGTAAGATTGCACATCAGAACTGGCCGGCATGTAGCTTTTATCTGACGCTATTTCCGTGGTACCTACTGGGAACACGGTACCGCGTGATTTTTCCGACTTTTCCCTGATCTGCTCTTTTACCATTTCCGGATGCTCCAACTGAAGTACTTTGTCGAGCATCCCGCTTAACTGTTTCATTTCAGGATCATCTTCGGATTGCCTGCTAATTTGGGATTGAAGCATATCCAGTTTGTGCTGCGCTCCAAAAGAGGAGTTGCCTTCATTCTGGACGGAACTTATTACCGGCGTTGTATTGATCTGCTGTCTTATGGCTGAAAGCCTTTCATTGATTGCAGCTTCATTTGCCTCTAATGACCTAGCCCCACCTCCTGCAGTGGTCTGCATATTTAATCCTACGCCGGAAATCCTTCCATTAAGATGATTCGCTGTATCTGCGGCAGTTGCTCCATCTGCTTCCTTATAGTAGGGGTCATCCCTGATGGCCTGCTTCAATTTCAGCGAGTCTTTTTCCGCCTGAGTATAAAAGCTTAACTTATTGGCGGCACTATCATTTTTAAACTGTGCCTTTGGTACCTGAAAGTTGAGCCCTCCATGAGTTGTTGATGATTGCGCATGTGCCTGGCCGCCGCCACCGAGCGCCCAAAAAAAGAGGCTGCAAAAAGGCACCACTAATAGCGGCAATACAAGTGCAAATTTTCTTTGCCTTCGCGCTTGTTCGATTGTTTTTTCTTTCATGATTATTGTTTTTTATTTGGATGTGAAAACTGTTTACCAGGCACATTCAAGTGCTGAACGATTGGTTGGCCAGGTGGCCCTTTAGCAGGAAGCAGGCCATTGATGATCAGGAACAGGCAATAGCCGCCTGTAAACAGGCAGAAACTCAGCAGCAGGATTTTTAGTCGCACCGCTTTCCAATCAGCAAAAAATCTATTGAGGTGGCCAGCACACTTTTGTGCGCCTTCACAGAGAAGCTTTGATAGCTCATTGTCGCTATTCTGCCGCGTGTCGATTTCTTTAGTTGCTTTCATAAGAACGGTTTTGAGTGCTCAGATCATTGTTTTCAAGAATAGCCCAACGCTCGATCAGAAAGCCATGCGGATTGTTATCGCTTCGTTCAATATTGCGCATATACCCTTCTGTCAGCAGGTTGCGGGTCACAATAGAAGTAGTCCTTATCAGCTTCTCTTTTGCATAGCACCGAAAATGATAGGGGTACTGACTGAGATCAAAATGGATACTGTCAATACTGATTTCCTGGCTTATGTTCCCCGCTATAATATTGGCATAGTAACCCTGCTCTTTTAAGTTGTCGTAGACTTTTTCGGCAGAGTTATCAGCCAGGTAGAGGGCTTTGCCAATGTTGACATTTATGGTTTTCTCATCAGGGTCAAGGCTGAAAAACAGCCTATGAAAGGTCGCAATATGATCCCTTGCCTCAACGGCGATATTGTCCTTCCGTCCTGAAGCGAAAGCTTCGATGGCTTTACCGTTTGCCAGTATGTACAGGCGTTGTTCATGTTGCTCCAGCTCGCGGAAACACTTATAGGTAATGAATGAGCATATTAATGTCAGCGCAATAGTGTACAGGATACAGAAGGTCCTTATTTGCCGGAATGCAGTGTCGATGTTATTTAGTTTTTTGAACATTTCTAATTGATTTTAATTCATTGGTGAGCTCAGCTTTTCCCCGATAGCTTGTCCTGCATATGTTGGTTACCTGCAGTTGAACCCGCCGTGTTATTTGCAGCACCGATATTGCTCTGACCATTATTATTGGAAACTATTCTCTGGAGATCGGAAAGCCCCTGGGTAACTCTGCCCGTACTGAATGCGATAGCACTTGATGCCAGGGTACTGGTTTTATTCAGCAATGCATGGCCTCCTACATTGATAATATAATTGGCGATGGATGGGACAGTGAAGTATCCCACGATGCCGATCAGCATGAAGATCAGGTAGGCGGTATTGGTACTTTTGAAAAAGGGATCAGCGGCTCCACCCGACAGTTCCAGTTGGATCATATTCTCCTGTATTTTGCTGATGATGGCCCCGAAAATATTGGCCACGGGCAGCCACATGAATACATTGACATAGCGAGCTAGCCATTGCTTCAATGTATGCTGGAATCCGTCAAAGACACTTAACCCAAAACAGAGTGGGCCGAGGATAGCCAGCACTATCAATTTGAATGTCCGGATCGTATCTATGCACAGCGCTGCCGCTTCAAAGCAGACATTAAGGAACTCCGCCATCCATTTTTTGACCATATCCTTAAAGCCCCAGCCGGAAGATTCAGCGACAGGGTTCGGTGTATAGGCAGCGGGACCTGCTGGATTGTCCGGGTGTGTATACTGGTACCATTTGGCCGGGTCGGAGTTCATGTCTACGGGCTGTTCAGCCTGTTCCGCCTTCTTTTGCATATCGGCGTCCAGCATATTATAAATGGCCTTGTTTGCATCTCCGACCATAGCTTGTGTAGCAGTAACGGTCGGTTGCAGTACGCCATTCAAAAGTTGAAGCACTGCGGGAAATAACAGGATACATATGCCTATCGCAAATGGCCGCAGTAAGGGATAAAAATCGATGGCCTCGGCAGCAGCAATATGTCGCCATACCCTCGCTGCGATGAACCAGAGTGCAGCAAAGCCTGCAATACCCCTGCCCACATCGATCATACGGCTACAGAGGGGTATCATCTGGTTATACAAATTATCGAGGACGCCCTGCAGGCTGTGGATATCAGAACCTACTCCCTGTGCGAAGGAAAACGCGGGCAAAAGCGTGGCTGAGACTGCTATCAGAACAGCCTTAATCTGAATACTTTTCATATGTTATGTCTTATTTTATTCCATAGAGCTTTTGAAGCGTTTGCCGGTCATTTGCCGCTGCGGCCCGCCGGATGGCGACGTCGGCGGTATTGCTGTTGAAATGTTGCATAAAGCTGAGCTCCTCATGCCCGCTCGCGTATAGCCGGTCAATTGCGGTAAGTCGCTCTGCATCGTTCATTCGGAGTTTATCGTCGGTAATGATCATCGTCAGCTCGTCCAGGTTCTGAAGGCTGTTGCTGACCAGGTTATTATAGACGTCACTGATATAACCCAGCTCCCGGGGGCTGAAGTTTTTGTCTGCTTTAAAAACATGATAAGAAGATCGATAAGCGCTGACCAATGCTGCCTGATCATTGATAATATCCTTTATCCTCGGGTACTTTCGCACTGTGGGGCTTACGGACATTAAGCCGTCCAAAAAGACCTGGTGCACATTGAAGTTGCCCTGCGCAATGCCTTTCACATTGCTGTAACCGGTGCTTACTATCTGGTAGCCCTGCTCCATTTGCTTTAATATGCTTTTCATACCAGCCAGCTTCTGATAGTCCAGGCTGAGCTCCTCGATCAAGTCAGCAATTGATTGCGCTTTTAGCTGGGGCGCAACCAGCACCCCGGCCATCGAGATTATTACTGTCAGAAATATCTTTTTCATTTTATTGAAGATTATATAATCGTTTGAGTATTTTTTGTTGCCTTGCTTCCGCCTGCCTTCTTAGGGTGACATTGCGGGTCCTGTCTATGAATGTCAGGCAGAACGCATACTTGTCCTTCATATCTGCATCAATTCGGTTGATTTCTTTGATCCTATCCACATCAGCTAACTGAAGTTTGCCCGGGCTGATCACATCAGTGAGCATGACGAGTTCTTTATCGCATTCAGCTATTAAATGATCTGCTACTTTTTGCAGGTAGCTAATATCTCCGGCAGTCACCAGGTCCTGCCCGTGCTGCCATTGTATGAACCGGCGGAAATTCGATTTTATCTCAGCTGCCAGGGATTGTATCTCCGCTACTTTAGGGTTTTGTCGTACTGCCGGGCTCACTTGCGACAAGGAAAGGAAATAATTATTATTCAAACTGAAGCTGCCGCTTTTCAGGTCATGGATGTTTGCCAGGCCATCTTGTGTTTGCATGTAACCATGCTTCAGACCGGACAGGTAAGTTTCCATCAATGCGATCTGCAAAGCCATATCTTTTTTCTTCGTCGATTGTTGGCTGAAAAAACTGCTGATACCTTGTCCGTGGGCCCAGGCCGACACTAATACTAAAAAGATGCTTAAGTACTTTCTCATATACAAAATGCTTAAAGGCCATATAATTTTTTAATAGCTGCTCTGCTTTGCTGGTCTTCTGCACGTCGCAGGCTGAGCTGTATGTTGCCTGAGTTGTATTGCCGCAGGTCGTCCAGGTTATGTTGCAAACCGGTTGCCGCCTTGTGTATCAGTGCCAGGCGCTCCCCATCGTTCATACTCGTTGACAGGTTCGTTATAGCAAGCAGCACTTCGTTCAGGTTCTGTACACTTGCATCCAGGATGCCGCGGTAGACCCCGCGCATGTTGTTGAGATCGTCTGTCGAAAAATTCTGGTCCCGCTGAAATAGGCCAAAGGCCTGGTGATATTCATTGACTAATTGTTCCTGCTGTTTAACCACTGCCTTCACCAGCTCATAGGTTGATATCACAGACTTCACTTGATGCAGTTCCCGGTAGTAGTCCGCATACAGCTTTTTCTCCTTGTCCAGCCAGCCAGAAATATCATTCAGGTTGCCCAGGGCCATCTTGTTCTCAAGCTCTTTTTCCGCATTCTGCAAGGCGATGGTCTTGTTTTGCATTTGCTGCACTTTGAGATCTATGGCTACGATCACTTTTTTTACCGCACTTGTGATCAGCCCTACAATAGGTATCTGTGCGCTAAGTTGCATGGAGCAACTAATCACCAAAATCGCAGTCAGCATGCTTATCTTTTTCCACTTCATCTTCCCCTCCTTATTTGTTTGTTTGTAAGTCTTTGATCAATTGGGTAATCCCCGCTTCCATACCGCCATACTTTTGTGCGTATTCCAATACCTTAACCCGTTCCTTTCCTTCGGTGGTAAATGCATAGTACTCTTCCGGGCACAACTCATTCCGGTAAACTGCCTGCAACTGCCCGCCTATATCGATATAGATCTCGCGCTCGTCTTTATTTACAGACAGAAGGATGGTCTTTCCCTTTTCGGACATACCGAGGGTGTCCTGCAGCTTATCAAACTTGTTGATGAACTTGCGCATGTCCATCAGTATCTTGATGTCGGCATTATTTATAATGGCATCTTTAATGATGGGAGAACTAACCAGGTCATCAAGTTCCTGTGTGATCACGATAGGTATACCGTTGAACTTGCGGATGGTCTTAAAAGCATATTTTAAAAACTCAGCCATGCCAGACTTTGCTATTGCCTTCCATGCCTCATCTATTGTGAGTACCTTGCGGACGCCTTTCAATTTCCGCATTTTGGAAATAAACAGCTCCATGATCACCAGCGTTACCACCGGGAACAGTATGGGATGGTCTTTAATATTGTCGAGTTCAATTACAATGAAGGGCTGATGTAAAAGGTCGAGGTTTTCCGTCGCGTTCAGCAGGTAGTCAAACTCGCCGCCCTTATAAAATGGCCGCAACACGTAAAGAAAATTATCTACATCAAAATCCCTGTCCTTTACTTTATGTCCTTTAAGCACTTCAACATAGTCGGTCTCCAGGTATTCATAAAAACTGTTGAAACAGGGAAATATGGCCGCATTGTCATTGAGGTGTTTGTAATAGCCGGACAAGGCATTTGATAGCGCTACATATTCACTGCGGTTAAAACTATCATGTTCCTGTTTCCATAAGGCAACCAATAATGATTTAAGACTTTCTGTCTTTTCGGTATCAAGCAGGGTTCCATCTGCTAAATAGAAAGGGTTGAATTTTATCGGGCTTTCCTCCGAATAGCTGAAATAATATCCGCCCAGTGATTCGCAGAGCCCCAGGTAACTGCCACCTATGTCTACGGTAACACAATGTGCGCCCTGGGTGTACAGGCTATGCAGTATGTGGTTAACGGTCATACTCTTGCCGCCGCCCGATGTACCGCAAACAAGGGTACCCATGTTACTGGTAATGCCTGCTTTCCGGGGCCCGTCATAAAGATCTATGTACAGGGGGCGCGATGAGAGGCGGTCACAAAAACGGATACCTTCTGCCGGCGACGCCGATGCGGGACAGCCTTCCGACGCGATAAAGCAGGTGGCTTGCTCAAGGAATGTATCGAAGCAATCGTTCATCGGGAAGTCAGCACTATTGCCGGGAATACCCGCCCAAAATATCTGGGGAGCACCAACGGTCTCTTCCTTAGCGATAGCATCCATCTGCGCGAAGGCCGTTCCTACCTGGTTTCTTATTTCTTTAATTTGCTCTTTGTCTTCTGTCCAGGCCAACACATTGAAATGGGCTTTAACCGGTAAGCGCTGTGCAGATATAGCCTCGTTAAGAAAATCATTTACCGCGTCCCGCGACAATGCATTTTCACGGCTGTAGGCCGCAAGGGACTGTAGCCGAAGCTTTTTTTGTTCGAGCCGTTTAATTGTTTGCTGTGCATCATCGATGAAAATGTATTGATTGTACAGGTGGTCGCAGGGCAGCAGTTGTCCCAATGCGCTGGCAAACCCAATGCTGAACTTCGTTTTATCGGTACTGTATTTCTCATAACTAATCCTGCTTCCGCATAAGGCAGGCAAGTCATCTGCATCACTGAGCGTATATAGTTGACACTTTTTATTTCCAACCGCTATTTCCGGTTCAAATTTGATATCGCTGATCATAGGTTGATCAGGATTTTCGGACAGTTGGCAATATCGTTCGACAATACCTTTTGTTCCTTTGTCGCTGGATAATGCTCGATTACTTAATTGTTCCAGCTTCATATAACCTGAATCGGCTAACAGATGCCTGAATTGACTACAGGCACTCAGGAACTGCTGTAGCATTGCAGGATTAATCGTCTGCTCCGGCACCAGGTTGCGACGAGTCAGGTTGCTGAATAATGAGCTGCTGACCCTGCGTCCATCCGGCTTCTTGGTCAGGTACACGTAACAGCTATGATTAAGATAGTTGCGGCCCGAGAAGTATTGATCAGCAGCCTTATGAAGAAAATCGCGGTGCTCCATAGCCGCTGGCTGGTAGCGGGACTGCAGAAACCAATCCTGCTTGTGAAAAACCGTAAACTTTGGCAATATCCGGATTGCTTTTACCCAGGCCTGGTGCAGTGTTTCATACTCTTCGCTGCTAAGCGAAAACAGTTCAGGCAATTGAACCTTAAACGCAACGGTGATATCTCCCTGCCGGGAAACGATACAATTGTGTTCAACAGCCAACAATGGCAATAAATCCTCCATCCGCTTTTCCATAATCATTTATTGATCTGCCTGTTCTTATAAATGCCTGCCGTTTCTCTTCTTTTTTTGCTGCTTCCGGTCCTCATTCTTTTCACTCAACTGCTTCTTTAATTTCCCGGGGCCGGCGAGAGGAATGCTTTCTGATCTGAGCTCTTTTTGTATTGGAAACTCGCGCAGCAGTTCGAAGTCTTTCAAGCCGTATTGCCTGGCCACCCCGACCGGGTCTAGCTTCAGCTCATTGGGGATAGCAATCAGGATGACGTGATCGGGCAGCCTGTCGCTATCAGTACCCGGTCTGAATAAACAATGGGCCTGCCGGTGATAAAAGAATAAATACCGTTCACCATTTTCAGAGAGTTCCATGTTATTAAAGCGCAGGCAATTGAACGGCGCTTCCGTCTCACGCAATTCTTTGAGTCGCCAGTCGATGGTAAAATCGCTGCCTTCGATGTTGATATGGGGGAGTTCGCCTGCAAGCCTCCGCCCCAGAAACTCATCGGCCAGGTAGTAACCCCAATTATGCTCCAGGGAGGCTGTATTATAATTCAATAGTTCCTGTGGGCTGATCTCTTTATGCTCCAGGATAGCCTGCGGAATCGTCAACTGAAATGTTTCGTGCTGGACTTGGTCGTCAGTAACATGCGTGATACCATTAGCATTTTGCGCTTCGTTGAACGGACAACTATAAAAGCCGTTCTCAATTTTCAAATCATTAAATGAGATGTTCGCGTCCCCGCTGCCATACTTCCGCAATGTCCTTTCGTATCGGTCTAAGACAAATGGCGTGTTACCGATCAATATATTTGGATTCATTTTACCTATTTCCTGTTCCATTGCCTTCCGAGTTTAATAAGAATACTTTCCTGCTGCGCACTTTGATAAACCGGGGGACCTGCCGACGGGCAGCGGCCTTCATCATTCCATACTGCCCATATTTACGGCTCATCGCATAAACCTTGACAAACAATAAGGTACCGGCCCCCATTACAATGGCGACGCAGATCAGCGGATAAATTCCAATGATATAGCAGATCGCAAAAACGATGACCAATGCGACCAGGCCGCCACCCAGGTACCAGATGTATTGCGCTTTAAGCCCTCTGAACTCAATGCTTTTATTGATTCCCCTGTTGATTTGATATACACTGTTTGCCATGATAATTCATTATAGGCCCATCGATCTTCTCTTCGTTCTCTGCGGAATTAATGCAACTGATAATTTCCCTTTTAGCTGCTGTTCGTCTGGCGGTGTCATCCTGATGACACATCCGTCGGGCTTGCCCGGGGCATCCTGTTGCAAGGACTCACTGCTGAACAGGCCGTTTTCTTTCATCTGCCGTGACTGGATATTGATTGCAATTTCCCGTTCCAGTTTTGCCAACTGCAACTTCATATCTGCCAGCTCTTTTTCTCTTTCAAATGGCTTTTTCGCAATCTGCTCCAGTAGCGGGATCTCGCGCTCCAGTTCCTGCAGCTTTTGCTCATATTTTTCTACCAGGTTGTCTACCCTGTCGATTGCATTCAGAAAATGCCTTGCGGCCAGTTTCGGGTTGTCCAGGTTAGGGTGTCCCTGATTGTAAGTGTATTTTATTCCGGTCTCAGGTTTCTCGGCATAAAAGGTGTTGTAATTGCGGGCAACCAGCCTGCCATCGGATTCGATCATTTCGGTATGTTGACGGATATGCAATGCAAAGCCATAGAGCGAACCAATCTGGCTCTCCGTCCCCGGTTGCCACTTGTGATACAATGTTATTATTTGCTTACCGATAACCTCTGCATCTGCGCCTTCATATCCCTTCAGCCTGATCGGATTTAACTTCGAGCCATCTGCAGCATAGCCAAGCTGGTCTTTATAAAATTGCTGGTCAGTTTTTAATCGCTCTAACAGATCATTGGTGGTAAGTCGCTCCGCGATTACAGCGTCCAGGTGTTGCCGTGTCCTCGACTGCTCTTTGAAATGAGCTTTTTTCAGGCTTTCAACGACTGCGATCTTTTTCTCTATCCTTGATTTTTCCAGCAGGCTGGTATCCCCGGACAGTATAGCGATGTACTCGGAAAAGTTCATGCCGCTCTTCTCATCTATTGCCCCTTCATCAATTGACCGGATGTTTAGCTCACAGTTCTTCATCTGGCTGATGAAGGTCTGCTTGTTTTTCAGCAGGTTAAATTTGTAATTATCCAGGGATTGTTCCGTAGCATAGATGAAGTTGAGGACCTGGTTATTGTAATGGGCCTTTGCCAGCCAGTTGCCCTGCCGGGCACCACGCCCGTTTCGTTGTTCCAGTTCAGATGGCTTCCAGGGTATATCGAGGTGGTGCGTTGCTATTACCCGCTCCTGTACATTGAGCCCTGTACCGGCTTTCTCCGTACTGCCGATCAATATCCTGATCTGTCCTTTGTTCATTTTACGGAACAGCTCAGGACGCTTTTTATCACTCCAGTCATGGATGAAGGTGATCTCATGGGCGGGAAGTCCAAAATCTGATACCAGCTTGTCTTTAAGCGCATCGTACATGTTGAACTCGCCTGTCTTCGGCGTGCCAATGTCACAAAAGACGATCTGGGTACCTTTATGCTGATCGCTCTCCCTATAGATGGCCGCGACCTTGCGGGCGCAGGTATTTATTTTATTTTCCGGGTGATCACTGTAATACCCCGATATCAGCCGCATATCTGTGGCCATCTTCTTGGCATAGTTCGTGGCGATGAGCATCCTTCCCTTGTCCTCTTCAGGTGTCAGGCGGCCCCTGCCTATAAGGGTACCGTCTCCGGTCCGCGCAAACTCCATCAGTTTTTTGATGAACTCCTGCTGCTCTGTCGATGGTTTAATATTGACCAGCTCTTCTTTGAGAACAGGCTTATCCAGATGGATATGTTGCGCCGTTTTATAATCGGTAATCTCATTATAAAACAAAGCGAGTTCGGGGACTTTAATAAAGTGCCGGAAGCGTTCCTTAGCGATGATCTCGTTGGTGACGGAGAATTCAAAATCGGTGGTCTTCTTGGCAAATACCGCTGCCCAGCCGTCGAAATTCTGAATACACTGCCGCTCCATTTCTTTAGGCCGGAGGTATTTGAAAATAAGGTACATCTCGGTGAGGGAATTGGAAATAGGCGTGCCCGAAAGAAAGGTAACGCACAGATCACTGTCAAACTTTTGTTGTAGTGTTCTTACTGCGAAAAGCATGTTGAGCGCTTTCTGGCTGCCCTCCACATTGCCCAGCCCTGCTACGCGGTTATGACGGGTGGTAAACGTAAGGTTCTTAAATTTATGGGACTCATCAATGAATAAGTGGTCGATACCCAGGGCCTGGAAATCGATATCAGTGTCTTTCTTGCTTTCGATCTGCGCTGCCACCTCTTTGAGTTTGCCCGCAAGGTTTGTCTTCCTGATCTCCAGCCCCTTTAATACACTTTTAGATATTTCAGCACCA
The DNA here is from genome assembly GCF_015221995.1 of Mucilaginibacter boryungensis. NCBI lineage: Bacteria > Pseudomonadati > Bacteroidota > Sphingobacteriia > Sphingobacteriales > Sphingobacteriaceae > Mucilaginibacter > Mucilaginibacter boryungensis. The sequence goes on along the minus strand of NZ_JADFFM010000002.1, from coordinate 1,011,945 downwards.
CTCTGCTGCAAGGTATCCAGGTCTCTTTCAATATTATCCAGCTCTGCTTCAAATATTGCTTTTTGTATCTCCGGCGACTGGGGTATTTTTCCAAACTGATCATGGGTCAGGATGATGCAGTCCCAATTATTGTTCTTGATCTCATGGAACATGCGCCGCCTTTTCTCCGGTGTAAAATCATTTTCGCCGGGAGCGAGGATACGGGCTTTCGGATAGGCAAGTCGGTAGGTGTTTCGTATCTGGTCAACGTTCGCCTTTAATGCCAGGATCATCGGCTTATGCACGATCCCCAATCGCCGCATTTCATTTGAAGCAACGATCATGGTCAGTGTCTTTCCAAGTCCAACCTCGTGGTCAATCAAGCCACCACGATTCTGCATTATGCGCCAAGCCGCATTTTTCTGAGAACTGTACAGGTCCTCGATCTTCAGTGCTGCCTTGTCCAGACCCGGGAAATGCAAATGGCCGCCATCGTAATCCCGCAGCACATAGCAATTAAAGGTGTCATTATACAGCTTTTCGATCCGCTGCTTTTCTTCTGCCGGCAGCTCCTGCAGCCAATCCATGAAGCGTGAACGTATGCTTTCAATTTTTTCATGGGCAAGCTGTATGGCGTCATTGTCAGGTATGCGGACACTGCGTTCCCCGACCTGCACTTCGTAGGTGAAAAAAGGGGTCGTATTTTCCAGGGCATGTTCCAGCAGGGTGTAGCCATAACTCGTCCGACCGTTTTTAGGTGTTACTGCATATTCCTGTAAAACTTTAGGGTTTGCACCTTCACAAGCCACTTTGAATGTGTCCAGGCTGCCCAGGTAGCTGACATTCGTTTTAATCTCAAACAGGTCAGTGGCAAACCGATTATAGTATTCCAGCGGTATCCAGCGTTCACCCAGGTTGAAATCCAGCAACTCAAAAGGGACAGTCTCCGGCTGTACTTTTTGTATGGCTTCGAGACTGTTGCGGTAATGCGGGTTTGCAGGGTCATCACTTACTCGTCTTTGGGCCTGCTCCAGCTTATACACCACATTACCGGAAAGATATTGGTCGCATGTCTCCCAGTTATCTGACACCGGGTTGATCAGGATGTGCTGCGATAAAACTTTTATCACTTCGGCTTCCGACAGGCCGGTGGCGGCTTCAATAAAACTAATTGCGACACAGCCTTTGTCATTCAGACACCTCGCTAAGGCCTCAACAGGATCATCAGTGCTGAAATGGTCAGACTGATTATCCAATGCTGCCTGCAGGATATCTGCTTTGCTGAACCGTTCTTCGTTGCGTCGCTCCAGGGATGCCAGGATCAGTAAGCCATAGGCCGTATCTTCTTCAATCAGCCTTTTATTGGCCGCCAAGTTCAGGAGGCCAAACTGATCTGTAAAACGATCATAGCGTTCCGCCAGGAAAATCCGCTGCTGCTCCAATTCGGCGCTGCTGCCGCTATTTTGATCGAATGAAAGGTAGGCATCACGCAGGGAAATGTACTGCCGGTAGAAATCGGCACGGCTCGGGCTTACGGCCATTGGCTGAAATTGTGCCTGGCCTGCATCTGTGTTTAGGTTACTTATCTTACCGATCTTATCCTTCCACTCAACGAGCATACCATTACGGGTGAAGCGGTCGAGCTCAGTAAAAATTGCCGGGTCCTCCGGTATGAGGTTGAAAGCTGTCTGAAGTGTGCTGTCTCCTTCATAGCGATAATTATACGCGTATCCTTTCAGGGTATTGCTAATATCGTCCAGGTAAGGGGAAAGCTGGCTACCGTTCAACCAGTTACTGGTTGGTTTGATCTCAGCAACATTTGAATATAGCCGGTACAGGTAACGGTTTTGTTGTATTGCTTTTGCCGCAACCAGCACGATGAGGTCGTGACCCGGATGTTGCTGCGCAGTTATTGTGCTCAGCACTTTAGCAGAGTCTTTTGCAATTATCGATCTATCCTGGTCCGTCAAATAGGCATACGCTTTGTTACCCGCTTTGCCACTCCCCATATCAAACAGGCCTAACTGCGTCTGTGTATTTACCTGTGGCATTTCCGGCATCGGCAACAAGCTCATTTGTTTGCCGGGCAATTTGCCGCTGCTGTTAAGGCTTATTGTGTGAAAGCCATCACTGTTAATCCTTGCCCCGAAATCTGCCCGGAGCTTATCTGATAATTGCCCGGAGATTTCAGACAAATTGCCCTGCTGCCACACCGTTTTACTGGCAATGCCATATTGGTTTTTACCGTCCTTGATATCATTGCCTAGCAACAGTTCGGGATGTTCTGCCAGGTAGCTATTGTAGTTATAGCTGCCAAAAGGCCCTGAAAGTGTTAAAGTCCCAATTAGTTTCTGTTCATCATCGCTCAGGCCGTTTTTTTGAGCATCCTTCTGTACGATGAGTAAATGACTAGGCGCTTCGGTATTGCCCGTGTCCTTCATGAGGTTATCAGGTAGGGCCAGCAGGCTGACAAAATTTGCCTGGGCGAAGAGGTAATTCCTGGCTTCCATATTGGAAGGATTGTTCAGGAAGGCATCGGTGGTGATATAGGCCAATAAGCCTTTGTCTGCAAGCTTGTCGAGGCCCTTTGCGAAAAAATAGTTATGTATTTTGCCTGATAGCTGGCGTGTCGGAAAGTCGGGATCATAGACCTGGAAATTGCCAAACGGGATATTGCTGACCACCAGGTCATATTGCCCTTTCCCTTCTCTGCCAGTCTCCTCAAAGCCTTTTATTGCTACGGTTGTTTTAACAGGGATATGTGCGGCAATTGCCGATAGCACCTTGCCTGTAAGCGTGTCTTTTTCTACTGCTTGTATTTGTTTCAGTGATGGGAAGAATTCAATTGCGGCGCGGATAAATACACCGGCCCCGGCGCTTGGTTCATATAAGGCCTGTGGTGTTATCCCTTGTTCTTTCAGGGATTCAAAAAGGATGGCGGGAAGGAATGCCGGGGTATAGAACGCGGTCAGCACACTGTTCTTCAGTGATCTGATGATCGTTTCATAATCCGTAGCCGCGAAATGGTCTTTTAATAAATTGTGGAACTCTTCCATTTTAGGAAGCAGTCGTAAGTCAGCTTCAGTGGCACCGGATGCAAGCCAGGAGTCCCTATCGCTCCCGTTGAAGAGAATTGCTTTAATGCCCCCGAAGCCGGAATATTGATGCAGTTGTTCAATGCCTTCAACAGAAAGTTTTTCGCCGGCCTCCCAACGAAGAGCGGCCCTGACCGCAGCGATATTCGCCGTTAATTTATGATACTGATTGTACGCCATACCACACCATTTCCACCCTGCTCAGTAATATTTTTAATTATGCACTTCTTAGGTATTCATCAACTGCTGCCGTAATAGCGTAGTACATTTGCCTGTCCTCCTCGTTACTTTCCGAGAAGTTGTACTGCTCAAAAATGGGCTGGCAATGTGCTACCAGGTTCGTAAGCTCATAGGTCAGCACACCCATCTCTGCGAACCGGCTGAAGCTTGCCGTAAATCCTTCTTCCAGCAGTGTCTTCAAATAGTTGAAGCGGGAGGGACGCAGATCAGCGGTTAACAGCTCCAGGCTAAGCTCTTCAATGATGTATTGCGGCTTTCCGCCCGATACCCAGTCCTGCAACTGACCCGATATGCCCGCGAGGTTATCTTCTATGTATTTAGTCATTCCAAATTGTTCCTGCAGCCGTAGCAGCAGGTCCGGATTATTTTGAATGATGTAGCTGCGTAATCTTTCCGCAATTATTTGTTCCAGCATTTTCGTTTAGTTTTTATGAATGGGTAAATAGGCAAGACGATCAGATAGCTGATAAGAACCGACAGGATGGCCAACAAGACGATCAGAAATGCAAAGACCATTCGCAGTCCACCTAATATGATCAGGCACGTAACTTTCATGCTTTCTTTCTTTAGTTAAACCCCAAAGAAACTTTTCAGTACTGTGGCCACGATCACGAGGAATACGCAACTGCCAAACCATGCCGCTGCGACTTTACCTGTATCCGGCTCTCCATGGTTCCATTTGTTATATACTTTCACCGCTCCGACTAGTCCTACTATCGCGCCGATGGCATACATCAGGCTGGTGCCAGCGCTAAAGTAGCTTTTCACCTGAGTGGTAGCGGCGTTGATACCGGCACTTCCGTCCTGTGCAATAGCCTGCATGCTGATATAAAACAGCAGCACAGACGTCAACAACACTGTTTTTCCTGTTAATAATTCTCTGCCTTCTGGCTTGTTGCTCCAATTTGTTCTCTTCTTTTTCATACGACACGATATTGTTTGATCATTAAATTCTTTCAGGCCCTCCCTGCCATTGGCAGGGAGGCTGAAAGCTGCCACCTTCCGTTCCCTTCTTCCATTCATCTGTCAGCCAACCGCTCAAGGTTGAAAGGGGGCAATACCCGGCTTATCACTCATCCACCACACTGTCCCTGCCGGTATATTCTTCGATGTCCCAGGTACTATTCAATTCCGCGGCACTGATGCTCAGCCCGCTAAGCTCTTTCGCTTGCAGTATAATTTGATTGTTCAAGGCGACGCGGAATGCGGGCTTTCTAAGCCCCTGGTAACCGGATAATCGTTGTTTCAATTGCTTTAGGATAACTGTCTTGTCCAGGGGCATAGCGGCACGTTCGAATATGGCATATCGCAGGTCCCGTACCACATCTTCCAGCTCATTGATGTCGGCTTCGCTGTCATCATACAGTGATGAAGAGCTTCCATTGTTAGCCTGCTTAAAAATGAATTCCTTAACTTGTGGCCCGTAGTATTTAAGCAGTACAATTAAGTAGTATGCAATCAGGCACAGCACTACGGCAATCCAATATTCACTCCAGGTAATTTTGCTTATCATGTCAGTTTTCCTTTAATGTTTTCACCAATTCTTACATAGCAAAGGTGCCCTCATTTGAAAAGCTGTTTTCACACCGCTGACCGTATACGGTGATATTTTTTTTAAGCCTGAATTGGCGGTTCTTGAAGACGGGCGCTGTATAATTTGACTGAAAAATGGATGGAAAACAGAGTATATCCGTATACGGAATTTGGTTCAGTAATCGCCCCAATCATATTCCTATAAGTGAGGCTGAGTATTAATTTGAGCGAGGCGTGTAAAATACCCTCCTCAAAGTTTGTGGTAACCCGGTAATTTTATCTCATGAATGATACAGCAGATTCGGGCTTACAATCCATTAGCCTGCTTAAAAGGCAAATCAGTTTCATTTACACGATTGACCCCCAAAAGGAAGAGATCGCGGTGAGGTACCGTGTCTATCTTACTGATGGGGAAGCAGCCAACGAAACACCAATCATGTTCTTCATTAAAAAATGCGATAAGCAATGGCAAACAGGCAGCTACATAAATGAGGTTTTTATTCCGGAGGAAGATATAATAAGCGAGAGTATTACGGACGTAATAGTACAACAGGCTACTTTCTTTTCAAGAGCAGACAAAATGCGCCGATGGCAGCGATTCTCACTCGATAATGCGCACGGTAAGTTCAGGTTCTCCGATAAGCTGAATGCCTACCAGGTCGTTTACAAACAAAGGATCGGCTTTCTTGAAAATAGCGATGATATTGTAGAGGAGCAGGAATTTATCATCATTGAAATGGGAAGGGAATGGCTCACCTGCACCGTCCTGGCAGAAAATGGACGGGAGATTTTCAGCAGTTTAGTCACCAATGAGATCAAAGACTATATTTTACAAATGTCTTAATTAGAGACTGATTTTCGTTTAATCCAGTCACGGAACTCTTTTGCACGTTTCTGGCTAATAATCACCGGCTGATTGTGTTTAGGCCGCAATTGCAACTGTATTTTTTGATGTTCGATATTTTCAAAGTGTTCGCAGGCCTCGATGTTGACCAACATCTGGCGGTTAGCGCGAAAAAATTTTCCGGGTGATAATTGCTCCTGTATGGCATCGAGACTTGCAGCAATTAAAAAGTCTTCTTTTTCAAATGTCCGGATGAAATTGTAATCCTCCTCATGGAAGATGTAGCTGATATTGGATACTGATATCGGTATATTCTTTGTTCCCCTGGAAGCAACTATGACTTCGGTGTTTTTTGATTCAGTTAGCTGATTAATGCGGTATTTTTCTGTAACAGACAATTCCTGCGCCTTACGCATCTGCAGGTAATAATAGAAAGTCAGATAATAGACGTTAAAAAAAAGGATCATTCCCAGGATCACAGGGAAATCATATTGCAGGTAACGGGTCACAAAAATATCGATGTCATAAATCCGGAAGTAGATTGTCGCGAGCACAAATGCAACGACGCCGGGCAGCATGACGCCCAATAGGAATTGCAGCGCTATTCTCTTTACTGTATGCGCATTCCAGTCATAATGGATATCGAGTCTAACAGTTATCAGGTGGACGATACTGATAAGGATAAATGCAATTACTGCGCTTAGTAAAACCGAGCGGTAGTAATCCCAGGTAAGCAGCAGTTGAAAAATACTGTCTTTCTCACCAAATACAACAATAAAATGAGCGGCAACGACGGAAAGGATTATCCTGAAATACAGATCATGATATCTGGATGTTGACGGCACGCTTAAAGGTTTAAATGACGATTGAATAAACGAATTTGCTGCAAATTGGTTTGGATTTAATTTATAATTAATTATAATTGAAAATCAAACTTATGAACCATGCCAAAACAACCTTTCGACTCCACCGGTGTCAGCGCCAAACAGGCTGAACTTTACCAACTATCAAATGCTGATCTATTAACACAGGCAAACCTTATACGGTCCAATTTAGTGAGCTGGGTGAATGATAATTTCACACTTGACAATGGACAGCAGGCATTTTTGAATAGCGCCGATCCAAGATGGATTCAATATACTGCGCAGGTCACGGGCTTCGCTGTTGAGAACAGGCTCGGCATATCCCTGGCAAAGAAAGGAACGGGCTCCGGTAAACTGGTCAAGACGATTGGTACCGGGCTTGAATGTGATTTCTCAAATACAACAGGATTTGCTGCTAAGGGAACTTTAGTTTTTGAAGTGGATTATTCTTAATCTGCTCGCAAAAAATTTCTTCAACGCAAGATTTTAAAATCAGAATTTCATTCTTAATGCTAAGAATATTCACAGTTATATTTTCAAAATATTAATTTTACATAAATTAATTTTCCAATTTAGCTGTGATTTTTTAGCGTATATGCGTACCGGGGGTTCATCGTCAAATGATTTGACTCCATATTTGAATATGGTTGATCCCAATTCCTTTGAAATTATCTTCAGAAAGTTTTATCCATCCCTTTGCTTTTTTGCAGAACGGATTACTGGTAGCCACGACGATGCTGAAGATGTAATTGAGGAACTCTTTGTAAAATTGTGGAACAAGCAATTGCAGTTTGAAACGGAGCAACATCTTAAAGCGTACCTGTACCGCTCTGCAAAAAATGCTTGCCTTGACTTTTTGAAGGTATCTGAACGGTCCGACATGCGTAATACGTTCTTTGCTGAAGAGCGCGGCTATAGTGAGGATGCCTACCTCAATGAGATTATTCGCGCAGAAATAATTTCTGAGGTTTATCATGCTATTGAAAGTCTGTCACCTCAGTGCAGCAAGATAATTACGATGAGCTATCTTGATGGAAAGAGCAATCAGGAAATTGCAGATGAATTAAATCTATCGGTACAAACAGTGAAAAATCAAAAGGGACGCGGTCTTGCTATGTTAAAGCAACGGTTACCTAATGACAAATTCCAATTGCTGCTACTGATCCCATATTTACAGCTATTCGATTTGCTCTATAAACATTAAATTCTAAAAGCGGCTTAGTACTTTATTCCTGGAACGTCGTATTGGTTACATATCCATTTAGATAACCAATAATGCTTCCAATTACTGCTGCATGTAATACACTGATCTTTGATGACAGGTTTGCTGATTTATGGCATTTGATCGGCCATACGCCAATGCTCAAGTTATGCTATCGCTACAACGGCAAAACAAGCTTCATCTTTGTAAAGTGCGAACAATATAATCTGACGGGCAGCATAAAAGACCGAATCGCCCTATTCATTCTGCAACACGCTTATAAGAAAGGTGAATTACTGCCGGGGTATAAGATTATCGAGGCGACAAGCGGCAACACAGGCATTTCTTTCGCCGCTCTTGGAAAAGCTTTAGGCCATAAAGTGCAGATCATCATGCCCGATTGGCTAAGCCAGGAACGGATTGACATTGTAAAAAGTCTGGGTGCCGAAATTACGCTGGTAAGCAAAGAACAGGGAGGTTTTCTTGGGAGCATTCGGAAGGCGGAACTTATCGCCCAAAGTCAGGCCGGTATTTTTCTTCCCCGCCAATTTGAAAATGAACTAAATACGGAAGCTCATGAAAAAACAACCGGCCCTGAAATCTGGGAGCAACTGCAACGATATAAAATGCAGCCGGACGCGTTTATCGCCGGGGTTGGTACCGGTGGGACAATTATGGGGATAGGACGCTATTTGAAAAAGCAAAACCGGTATGCGCAGGTTTTTGCGCTGGAGCCGGCAGAAAGCCCGACGCTTAGTACCGGCTATAAAACCGGCAGTCACAGGATACAGGGAATTTCCGATGAGTTTGTCCCACCGATCGTTGATTTTAAGTACCTCGATCAGGTAGTACAGGTCAGTGACGGCGATGCGATTCTTATGGCCCAAAAACTTGCCTCCCAGTTAGGGCTGGCAGTGGGCATATCATCAGGAGCGAATGTCATCGGAGCGATAAAGATGAAGGAGCTTTTAGGGAAAGAAGCCTGTGTCGTGACTGTTTTCCCTGATTGCAATAAAAAATATCTGAGTACAGATCTCGTGAAAAAAGAACCTGAGCGGGAAAACTATATTTCACCCTACGTTGATTTTATAGGGTACCAGCCACTCAATAAAAATCATATTCAGAAAAGCGTATCCAATTAATAAATTAATCATTATGTCATTATCGCTATTTGCAATCTTCCTTTCGGGAATGGCTGGCGGCTTTGCCGCTACGCTTATGCCCTGTATCTTTCCTATGCTGCCCTTAACCGTCAGTTACTTCACTAAAACAACGACAAACAGGAGTAAAGCGGTAAACAAGGCAATGCTTTATGGCCTTAGTATTATTGTCATATATGTGCTTCTTGGTCTTGCCGTCACTGTGTTGTTTGGTGCTGATGCACTGAACAGCCTTTCAACGAATGGTATTTTCAATTTCCTGTTCTTTATTATTTTACTGGCTTTTGCCATTTCCCTGTTCGGCGGATTTGACATCAATTTACCTTCGAAATGGGTTAACAGAGTTGATCGCATGGGCGACCAGGCAGGGATCGCCGGTCTGTTTTTCATGGCGGCAACATTGGCCCTGGTTTCTTTTTCCTGTACAGGCCCTATTGTCGGAACATTGTTGGTGCAGGCCGCGGCTAATGGCAGACTCCTTGCGCCTGCAATCGGCATGTTTGGCTTTTCGCTGGCATTGGCCCTGCCCTTTACAATTTTCGCATTAGCGCCAAACGCGCTGAACGCTTTACCGAGATCCGGTAAATGGCTCGTAAACTTCAAGGTCATCCTTGGGTTTCTTGAATTAGCGCTTTCCCTAAAGTTCCTGTCAAATGTTGATCTTAGCTATCATTACAATTTGCTTGACCGCGAGGTATTCCTTGTGCTTTGGATTACAATCGCTGCATTATTGGGATTTTATCTATTGGGCAAACTGCGCTTTGCATATGATGAAGAAACAAAGACAATTTCGGTACCGAGGTTGCTTCTGTCAATTGTTGTTTTTTCTTTTACACTTTACATGATACCGGGCTTGTGGGGTGCACCACTAAAATCAATTGCCGCGTTCCTGCCACCGCCATCCAGCCAGGATTTTAATTTAGCTATCAATTCAGTATCACGGGTCAAAAGCGGTACCGTCCGGTCGCCAAAGAAGTATGAACAATTATTTAAGGCGCCGCTTGGACTTGATGCATTCTTCGAATATGATGAAGGATTGGCATATGCTAAAAAATGTCAGAAGCCATTATTAATTGATTTCACAGGGCACGCCTGCGTCAATTGCCGTAAAATGGAAGAAACGGTGTGGCCGGATAAGCAGGTATTCGCTTATCTGAATGAAAAATTTGTGTTGGTGCAATTATATGTAGATGATAAAACACCCTTGTCTGCCGGGGAACAATATACTTCTAGGTTTAGCCATAAGCATATTGAAACGCTGGGGCAGAAATGGTCAGACCTTCAGGCATCAAAATTCAACGCCAATAGCCAACCGTACTACACTATACTCGATGACACCGGGCAGCTGCTGACAGCACCAAGCGGCTCGGATTACGACGTATCAAGTTTCAGCAGGTTTTTGAAAAAGGGAATTGATGTATTTAAGCCGTAGAGGCTAAAAGATATTGCGCGAGGCAATTTATAATAAGTAGTTAATGGTAACAGGCAGCATCCGCTGCCTTTATTTTTTAATGTTCATTTGGTACTAAATAAATGGCGTGTCGTATTGGTAAGTATGAACGCAACAAAAAAATATTTTTTACTGGCTGTATTATTGGGCATCGGCCTTTTTACCCAGGCCCGATCAAGGGCAAAAAACGATACAGGGTATTATACCATCGGCAAACAGGCGATGGCGATCAATTTCAAACACCTTATCAATTATAAGCGTACGGAGACCAGCTTTTCGGATTTTAAAGGGAAGCCGGTAATACTAGACTTTTGGGCTACCTGGTGCCAGCCATGTGTGGCCATGCTGCCAAAGATGGTACGAATACAAAAGCAATTTGGCAACTCACTTCAGATCATTTTAGTTAACCAGGAAACTGAGGAAAGGGCTGAGGCTTTTTTCTCGCGTATGCAAAAAATCAGCCCAATTGATCTTCCCTGTGAGCTAAAGAATACAGACCTGTTTAAGTCGTTCGGCGTACAATCCGTGCCCAATTATGTCTGGATAAATAAGGAAGGTGTTATTTGCGCTGTTACAGACCACGAAGCGTTAACAACCGAAAATATCAGTTCATTCATAAAAAATGACAAGATAAATATTGAAACCAAGCCCAATGTAGCAGAGCAACCCTATGACTATAACCTCCCGCTGCTCAGCGGCAATAACGGCAATGCAAATATCCTGCAATATCATTCCATCATTACCGGGTATTATTCGGGCCAGATTTCACGTTATTCCACGCCTATGTCAAAAAGCCGCTATAAGGGCAGGCGGGTAATGGCGTGTAATTGCCCGGTGGATGCACTTTACAGAATCGCCTATAGCAGCCCCGAACGCCCATATGGATTCCCGTCTTCACGAACGATCTATCAGATAAAAGATACGACAGTATATAAGATTAATCCGGACTGGAAGGATACCACAGATTTATTCTGTTATGAGCTCATAGTTCCAGAAAGCAAAGCAACACATATTTATGAGATCATGAGGCAGGATATGGAGCGGTACTTTGGCTTTTATGGAACGGTCATTTCCAAGCCAACAAAATGCTATGTGCTGATTAACCGAAATGCGAAAAAGTCTGAAGGCGACCCTCAGTTTGAAATGAGCAATTATTGGATTAAAATGACGAATAGCCCTATCTCCAGGGTCATGGACGCATTGGAACATTACAACCAAATGGACATCTTCATTAATGAAACCCATCTTGACCACCCCATCGACCTGGACATCGAGGGCGACCTGCGCGATATTGAAGTATTAAAAAAAGGCTTTGCAAAATATGGGCTTGAACTTGTCGAAGAGCAGCGGCCCCAGGACTATCTCCTATTAACAGATAACCCGAGCACCCATGGCAGATAACACAGAGGAATCCTTGCGGATCGCGATGTTGATCAGCAAGGATTTTAAGGGCAGTATCAATGATCTCGAAGCAGAGGAATTGAAAAGCTGGATAAATGCTTCTGAGGAAAACCGGGTACTGTTTTCGGAATTGACCGGAGAGCAGGCAAGAGAAAAGCAGTTAAAGCAAATGCGGCGTTATGATACGGACGCGGCATTTTCAAGGGTATCCGGACGTTTAACTCCGCATATCGTACCATTGGCCTCATACAGGAGAAGGATATGGCAGCTTGCCAGGTATGCTGCAATACTGCTGCTGATCTCAGGACTAGGTTTCGCCATATTTCACATAAGGCAGCAACATGAAAAAAGGACATTGACTGCCGATCACCCTTATAAAAACGATATAGCTCCCGCTACTAACCAGGCACAATTGATACTGTCTGGCGGGACAACTGTAGCATTGACCAAAGAACAAAACAAAGTTATATCCGCCGGAGACCTCGGCATCCAAACCCACAACGGTGTTCTGTCCTATAAGGTAAAAGACCATTCCGCGGCCGCTACTTATAACACCATGATCACCCCAGCCGGGAAAACATTTGAAATGATACTGGAGGATGGTACGCAGGTTTGGCTCAATGCAGGCTCCTCGCTGAAATATCCTACCTATTTTGACGGTACCGAAAGAAAAGTGGTACTAAATGGCGAAGCATATTTCGCGGTGGCTCATAATCCCAAACGCCGTTTCGTTGTTGAAGTTGCGGGCAGGCAGGTTGAAGATATAGGAACAGAGTTCGATGTCAATAACTATAATGATAATGAATTCCCTGCTGTGGCGCTGGTAAAAGGAAGCGTCAAAGTAACTAACGGAAAGAATAATTCCATCTTAATTCCGGGACAAAAGGCCGATATGCCCGGTTCCGGTATCGATGTATCGAAGGCTGACCTGAAAGCATTCACCGCATGGAAAAATGGTTTATTCGCTTTTCATAATGAGCCGGTTACTGAAATGATGAAGATTATTGGCCGCTGGTACAACGCCCGTATAGTATATGCGACAGACTATATACCAGATAACACTTTTACAGGCGAAATCTCCAATAAGGTCGCCGTCAGTAAGTTGCTGGATAAAATTGCCCTTACCGGTATTGCTGAGTTTACCATCACGGGCAATACGATAACGGTCCATCCATACAAACCAACCAATCATTAACGATAACCCTAATTTAACCAACTAACACTATGCACTATTTTTTACCCTTACATCACAGGAAGCGTTTTCGGCAAACCTGCAAAGGCAGTTTGTTCTTCATTTGGCTTTTATGCTGCAGTGTTTTTTGCAGCAGCAGGGCTGTGGCGCAGGCTCCAACATTTACCATGGCACTTCGAAATACTTCTATTGAAAAAGTATTTGAAGATATCGAGCAGCAGAGCAGCTACCGGGTTTTATACAGCAAAAAGATAATAGCCAGGGCGAAGCTCGTGACGGTCATTGTCGAAAAGGCAAGTTTGGAAACGGTGCTGAGCAAATGCTTTTACAATCAACCTTTTGATTACGTTGTACAGGAGCAATCCATCATAGTAACCCCGAAAAAAAACCGGACGGGTGCATTAGTGCCGACGGCGGATTCCATCATCTCAATACAGGGGCATGTCGTTGACGACAAAGGCAGTCCATTACCGGGAGCCGGCGTCAGGGTTAAAGGGACGCAGCTCACTACGGTTACTGATGCGAATGGCGCGTTTTCATTGAGTCATGTTAAGTCCAATGCTTTACTTGTCATTACATTTATAGGCTTTGTTGCAACGGAACAGCCTGTTTCTAATTCAGGAGACCTTATCATCGAACTAAAGCAGGGAGAGCAGAAACTAAGCGAAGTGATCGTATCCACCGGTTACCAGACCATTTCTGCGGAGCGGGCAACAGGTTCCTTTGTAAAGGTGGATAGTGCTTTACTCAATCGAAGGGTCAGCACCAATTTTATAGATCGCCTTGAGGGTGTGACCAGTGGCCTCGTATTCAATCATAACCTGTCCGGCCTTGACCCGAATGCATCGCCCATTAGTATCCGCGGACGCAGTACCATCTTTGCCAATACAAAGCCGCTGATCGTAGTGGATAACTTTCCATACGAGGGGGACCTGGACAATATTAACCCCAATGACATTGCGGACATCAGCATTCTAAAAGACGCGGCCGCTGCTTCAATTTGGGGAGCAAGGGCCGCCAACGGGGTCATCGTAGTTACCACAAAAAAGGGGAAGATAAATCAGCCATTGCAAGTCAGCCTCAATAGCAGCATGACCATAGGCGAAAAACCCAATTTATTTTACAGCCCTAATTTTTTAGATGCTTTTGATTTTATTGACCTCGAAACCTACCTCTTTAATAAAGGCTATTATAACGCAACTTTAAACAGTAAAAGCAGGCGCAATGTGCTTACACCTGTAGTGGACATTTTAGCGGCTGAGCGGGCCGGGACTATTAGTCAATCCGATGCTAATGCCCGGATTAATGCTTTTCGCGGCCAGGATGTGCGCAATGACTTTAATAGATATTTTTACCGTAGGCGCTTCGATCAGCAGGAGTCGCTTACTTTAAGCGGTGGCAGCACTAAGGCTACTTATTTATTTTCCGCAGGCTATGATAACGACATAAGCAACCTTGTGCGAAATGACTATAGCAGGGTCACCCTCAATGAAAATACCAGCTACGAGCCTGTAAGAAACCTTAACCTTTCCATCGGCATACATTATGCAACAAACAAGCTGGACAATAACAATCCCGGTTATGCAGGTATAACTTCCAACGGAAGTGCGATCTATCCCTATGCGGCTTTTGCAGGTCCCAATGGAAATTCATTGGCGGTTTCCAAAGATCATCCTTACAGCTACGTTTCGGCGCAGACAAATCTGCTGGACTGGTCTTACCGGCCACTTGATGAATTAAATCTGGCAAATAATGTTACCCATGTAAATGATATAAGGATCAACCCTTCAATCAGCTATAAATTCACGAACTGGTTGACCGCCGACGTCCGTTATCAATACGATAAGCAATTTACCGAGAACGATAATATACAATCCCAGGACGGATATTATGTGCGCAACCTGGTCAATCTTTACAGCCAGGTAAATGCCGGAACGGTAACACGACCTATCCCATACGGGGACATATATGACAAGGGGGTTAATGATTATGCGGCCAGTATATTTCGTGGCCAGCTTAATTTCAATAAAGAATTTGGCAGTAAGAACTTTGTGTCCGCCATTGCGGGTCTCGAATACCAGCAACAAATTACGGACCTGAGCCAGTACCGGCTATATGGTTATAACAGCGAAGCTGCCAGCAGCAGCCCGGTTGCTTATGGAACAGTCTTCCCTGCTTATCAAAATCTTGCGCCAGCAGCGGCTATTCCTTACAAGGATAGTTTCGATGAAATGGTGAATGAGCTGCGTTCCTACTTTGTAAATGCATCGTACACCTATAATGATAAATACACAGTTTCTGGCAGTGCCCGATTTGATCAGAGTAATCTTTTTGGCGTAAATACCAACCAGAAAGGCGTACCCTTATGGTCAGCCGGTCTGAGTTGGGCCATTAATAAAGAAGCTTTCTACCAGGTACAATGGTTGCCGGAACTGAGGCTGCGTGCCACTTATGGTATCAATGGGAATATCGACCGTACATTGACTGCTTTTAATACGGGGCGCTACAGCGTTAGCGAAATCACTAATGCCCCGGATGTCTATGTTACCAATCCTCCCAATCCGGACCTGCGTTGGGAAAAAGACCGTATGCTGAACATCGGTCTTGATTTCGGTTTGGCTGACAGGCGTATAACCGGCTCTATTGAATATTTCCACCGGAAAGGAACGGATATTGTCGGCTACGCGATCATTGATCCAACAAGTGGTTTTTCCAGCTATAAGGGCAATGTGGCGGATATGGAGGGTCACGGCTTTGACCTGAAACTGAACAGCAGGAACCTAAGCGGGCTGTTTAAGTGGAACACTACGTTTCTTTTCAGCAAGGCTTCGGACAAAGTCACCCGCTATAATGCGGGTGTAACGCCCGTCAGCACCATTGTCCAGTCCGGTGACGGAACGCTTGACGGCACGATCAGTTCTTTCTTTGTGCCGGTAGCAGGACATCCTGTATTCAGCGTGTACAGTTACAAATGGGCGGGACTTGACCCACAGACCGGCGACCCGATGGGCTATCTCAACGGGGCCGTCAGCAAAGATTACGCAAGTATTACAAGTTCTACCAATACCAATGATCTTGTTTATAATGGTCCCGCAAACCCAACTTTAAGCGGTAGCCTCAGAAATGATTTCTCCTATAAAGCGTTTACACTGTCCATCAATATAGCTTATGAATTTGGCTTTTATTTCAGACGGCCTTCTGTGAACTACCAAAACCTGTTTGGACTTTATATCGGGAACAAAGACTACCTGAAAAGGTGGCAGAAGACTGGGGATGAACAATCAACCAACGTTCCCTCTCTGGTTTACCCGGACAACCTCACCCGTGATAATTTCTACACCTACTCGTCTGTGCTGGTGGAAAAGGGAGATAATATCAGGCTGCAGGACATTCGCCTAAGCTACGATTTGAAAACGCTCCGCATCGGGTCGGCAAGGCTTAATAATCTGCAATTATTTGCCTACGCCAACAACCTGGGGATTCTATGGCGAGCCAATAAATATGGCCTTGATCCTGATTTTGTAAACGGCTATCCTGATCCGAAAACATGGTCATTAGGCCTTAACCTTCACTTTTAATTCTCAAAGACATGAAAACGTTTTACTGTAAAACAATAATAGGCAACATTATTATATTGGGCCTGCTGCTTACGGCGTCCTGCAGAAAAGATGCGCTCAATATCAAACCTGACCAGGCACTCGTTGTGCCCACTACGCTGCAGGATTTCCAGGGCATGCTGGATAATGTGGTAACACTCAATGAATATGGTCCCGCAATGGCCGAAATGGGCGCCGGTGACTTTTATTTAAGCTATGCCAGCTGGCAGTCACTTTCAGACCCATTTGAACAAAATTGCTATATCTGGGCAAAGGATATTTACAATGGCGAGACCGCCTACGATTGGGATTCTGCTTACCAGAAAATCTTCTATACGAACGTGGTGCTTGATGGGCTAAAGAAAATAAATATTAATAATGCTAACCAATCAGACTATAACGACATCAAAGGCCAGGCATTATTTGTCCGTGCATTCAGCCTCTTTCAGATGGCCCAGGAATTTGCAAAGCCGTATAACGCAGCGACAGCCAAAACAGATTTGGGCATAGTCCTTCGTTTGACCGCTGACGTGAATGCGAAATCCACCCGTGCCACAGTACAGCAGACCTATGACCAGATTGTCAGTGATCTTACCGAGGCAGCTGGCCTGTTGCCTGATAATCCTAAGTATCTAACCCGCGCTTCAAAGCCAGGCGCCGAAGCGCTGCTTTCCAGGACTTACCTATCGATGTCTGATTATCCCAATGCCCTTAAGAGTGCAGATGCTTCTTTGAAGGTAAATAATGATCTCATCGATTATAATAAACTAGATTCGACGGCCTACCAGCCGCTGCAAATGTTTAACAATGAAGTCCTATACCATGAAGTATTGACCTTATACCTGTCATTTTATTTTGGCCTTGCAGATCCTTCGCTCGTAAATTCCTATGACCAAAATGATTTGCGGCGGGTCATGTTTTTTAGTAATAACGGTGATGGCACCTATTCCTTTAAAGGAAGCTATGGCGGTGACTTATATTTCTTTGGCGGGTTGGCAACGGATGAAATGTACCTGAACCGCGCCGAATGCTATGCCCGCCAGGGAGACGCCAGTTCCGCTTTGCAGGATCTGAATGCGTTATTGAAGATGCGATATAAAACGGGAACTTTTGTGCCGGTGACAGCAACTGGCCCGGATGATGCATTGATGAAAATACTTGGCGAACGGCGCAAGGAACTTTGTTTCAGGAGCATACGCTGGAGCGATCTGCGGCGCTTAAACCAGGATAACCGCTTTGCGGTCACTCTTTCCCGAACACTGAATGGCCAGACTTATACCTTGCCGCCAAATGATCCGCGTTATGTATATCCTTTTTCAAATGATATAATTTCATTAACTGGAATTCAGCAAAATGCTAGGTAGCTTATGGCAATTGATAAACAGCAACACAGTGGGAATAAAGTGCTATAAGCCTCCTGTTACGGGCAAAAATATGTAGTACCTGTTCGCCTTTTTGCCGGGGCACATAAAAACTGCCCCGGTAAATTCCTGTTGCCGCACAATAGCAATCGATAACGGAATTATTCAGGAAATCACTGGTATGTTCGTTATCTGCCTGAAGGGCCGAACTGCAATAAAGAATTCCATCATCCAGGCAACAAGTAATTGTCGAAAATACAGGTGCTGCGCTCAATGTATAGGTTGGCCGGTAACCTGCCTTCGACATCTTTTTACCATTGTCGGGTAACGTAAAATTGGTATCAATAGTCGTATGCCGCGATATGTGCAACAAGCCAGAATCAAATGTGGCAAAGCAGTTTGTGTAAAAGTATTTATAGGTGAGCAAATGAGACGATTGATCATAAAGCAGTAATCCATCAGTAGAAAATCCGGCGTCGTGTTTACATTCCAGGATGTTTTTAAAAGGTACCTCTGTATTTTTATCGATATTGACTGACTCGATTACCTGGTCTCCCAACCCTGTATCCAATGCACGGACAATATATCGTGATGTATCGAGTGCAATACCTCTGCTGAATTTCCTAAGAAGCCAATGGCAATTTATCGCGCCGGTTTTTAGGTTAATGCAATAAATAGCAGGCATGTTCGAGGCGTAAACAAAAGCATGGGCATCATCTATTACTATTCTGAAATTACTTTGCAAACTTGTATTTGCCTGCATGGGTAGGTATACCATCTTGATACTGGAGAAATCATCTGATGTCCTGATAATTTGTGTGGGATCGGAGGTTTGAAAAAACACCTGGTGATCGGTCGCGCCGGCAATATCTGTAGCACCGTTTACCTGCCAGGATAAATATTTTGGCTTTAAATGCGGTATTGCTCGTTGCCTGTTAAATCCGTTTCTTCGCTCATTAGGTTTACTGCTAAAACCGTACAGCAAAACAACCGCAAGGCCCGATCCAATAGCAATAAGTGCCAATAACAGCAATGTTTTTTTCATAGTGGTTGATTTGAAAAATGAGAAAGTCCGTAGGGAGGTATCGGACTTTCGTGTTACTTAGTTATGCACAAAGTTCCCCGGCAGGATGTTGCTGTTGGCATCAACGCAACATTGGTTAGCTGTACCAACACAACGTCCGGTTGAACAGTCCGGCAGGCCAACCTTGGCTTTTGATGTTGCATAGGCTGCGCCGGTGGCTAAAATAAAGGCTGCTGCAATCATTGCTAATCTGATCTTTTTCATAATGAAATCGCTTTTATAATCTTAAAAAGCTATAAAACTTACGTTAGCATTAATTTGCCTACTTTTTTCTACAGGTGTTCGGCTATTCCTGTTATTGGCCAATATTCTTATACAAAGGTCATTGTTGTTTCTATTGTCGCGCCCGGTTCATGGTATATAAGGATAGCCAGGGCTGTGGCGCCTATAAACAAAGAATTAAAAATGATATGAGCCTTCCAGGATAAACCCTGCAAGATCCCACCACAACTGCAGGGTATATAATAGCTGTAGTTCAAAATGACTATCAGGTAAAATGTAAATATCATCAGGAGCGCAAATGAAGCATATAGCCCGAGCTTCCTGGTCCTCTTAAAAATCAGAATGAATGAAATAAGGATTTCTAAAGTTGGTACTGCTACAGCAATGGTACTTGCAAACAGAGCCAATAAAGGAGATTTGCCAAGCTGAACCCTGAAATTGCTGAAATCAAGTATCTTACTGACAGCTGCGTAGATAAACAATACTATTAGCAAAAAGGAAACCGCTTCAATAATGAATTTACGAATCATAGTGAGTGATATTTGCAGGTGAAAAGAAAATCCAGTCTTGACGGAAGAATGCAGGCCTGTTATTGAAAACCGAGTGTAAAATTACATCTGCATAGGCACAGGCTGTTTAGCAAATCGTCTCTATTTCTTGTCCAAATGACTCTACTTTTTGTCCATTTGGCTCCCGGGCGAGCGATCCTCTATGATGTAATATTTGGGCGGATGCCCATAATATTTGATAAATGCCCGCGTCAGACTCGAAGCCTCCTTGTATCCGACAAGGGTCCCGGCCTGATTGATATTGCAATGTCTTTCGACAATAAGCTCCATTACTTTTTCCATCCGGGATTTAAGAATAAACTGATGTAATGACTGATTAAAAAAGGCAGAGAAATGCCTATGCAGCGTTGATTTGCCGATACGGTGTTGCGCTGCAATTGCTGCGGCTGTTAATTCTTTATCAAGATTTTCGAGAATAAACGATTTGACTTCCTCAAGTCTCTTAATATCAGACTCGAAGAGTACCATCTTCTTATTTGGTCCCATGTGTAAAAACTGTTCACCGCGGCTGCGGCCAAATTAGAAATCCGATATGAAAAGTTCGACGGTACATCCCTTGCCAGGTTGAGATATGATTTGAAAGTCACCATTGAGCAATTTCGCCCTGTCCCTCATATTAGCCATTCCGATACCTTTTCCGTTACTGGCTCCAATATCAAAGCCGGTCCCATCGTCTTTGATCCGCATTCTAAAACCATTCTTCTGATACTCAATAACGATTTCAACGTTTGCCGCGCCGGAGTGCCTGACGATATTATTGAGCACTTCCTGGGCGATCCGGTATATCAGCAGGTCTTTCTCAGGGTGTACATTTATGATCTGACCTTCTATATGCAAATTACAGTTTAGTTTTCCTGAGCGCCTCAAATACTCAATATCATCCTGAAGCACATTGGCAAATCCCCGTTTTTTTATAAAGTCACTGTTTAGTGAATGGCTAATATTATTGGAATGGATTATTATCTGGTCGGTAATGTTTTTAACGTCTTCAAGATACTGCCTGCTTTCTTCGCCATGAGTATATTTAACCAGTTGCCGCACGGTCATCTTTAAAAAATTAGACAACTGCCCGATATTATCATGCACGTCCTTGGCGATCTGGTTCATCATTCGCTCCCCTTCCTCCAGTTTATCTATCAGGAGCCGTTCGCGCTCCTGGTGGTGCTGGTTAAGTCTCGTCCTGTAATGAAGAGTGAAAAATACCAGAAGAAAGGTGAACAGGATGAGGATAATTGATCCCGCAATAAAGAGCAATATCAAAGAACTATCCAACATACCTGAGTTTTAATCTTGGATAAAACAGGAACACAAGTGTAAAAGCAATGTTGGTGGTCGCACTTAGATAAGCAATGGAATAGTCAATGAATCGCTTGTACCCGTTTAGGTGCCTGGTCTCGTAGTCATACAGTGACATAGTGAAAAAATTAAACACATAGAAAAAGAACAGCACAAGAATAAACCAGAAATGGGGTGACCGTTGAATCTTCAGGTAGGTTTGATTCAGCAGAAATTGTGTGTAAACAAACATACCAAGTGCCAGCACAATCAGCGTCTGATACAGGAAATAATTGCTGTTATAGGTTTTGATGGGCTGAAGGAACCACATATTTAATACACCCACGACGATACTGAACAATCCGATAAGTAACCCGATGTTCCTGCGCTTCAAAGTATTACTGCAATAGTTGAAATAAAGGGCAATAAGAAAGACCTGTCCAAGATTTGACACGTTATAGACGGCTAGATTATTGCGGTATTTATATGCCACAACAGCCGCCACACATTCTGTCAAAAATGCCAGTGTGAGCAAGTAGAATATTATCCTTGAAGCCTTGTCCAGCATTTTATAACGCAGGGCTGCGATCAGCACAGGCAAGGCCGACGAGGACAAGCTCATGATTACCGAGATATAATAATTCATCGTGATCGGTTTAGGGTAATAACGGATTGCCGGCTGTGCCCGGAGGGCAGTTCGTTGGGCAAGCCATCGAATTATCTATTACAAGATTATTGGTGTAATAGACATACTCACCTGATGAGGTATAACCCGCTAAGATTAAAGTTAATCCATTATTACTGTAGCCGCAATTTTTGTTTGCATGGCCGCTGTTGACATAACTTAGCCTGTGCGCCAGGAAAACTTTCAGTCCTGTAATCGTACTGCTGCCGCTAAGACTATCAAGGTATAGGCGTAATAGAGACGCATTTAAAGTGAAGGCACGGACATCGGAATCATTTCCAGTGTAATTAATGCTGTTTAAATAGCTTCCGATCATTTTATTTGCGGAATCAACCGGGATGATGTCTGGAAAGCCATAGGTCGCTCCTGTAGTTTTAAGACCTTGCTTTATTACAGGTCCCGGATTAGCATTGGACGTGGTGCAGCTGGCCAGCACCGGAAGTGCCAGCAAAGCCAATAGCGTGCGTTTCATAGATTACTTGGTTTTAGTGAATGGAATTATTGTTTTGCCTGGATAATAATTTGTATCGAGGGTTACAAGTCCGGACCGTATCGCAAAAAGGACTAGCGCAATCCGGCTATTTAGGTTTAGTTTATGGAATATACGGTCACGGGAGCCTTCAACACTGCGTAAAGTCGTATGCATTTGCTGTGCTATTTCGCCGTAGGTAAGGTCAGTGCAGCAATATTTAAGCACTTCAATTTCGTTTTCCGTAAAGGTCTGCAGCCTAATTGCCTTGGTATTGACCAAATGAAAAACGGTACTGTTGGCACACTCGGAATAATAGTAGCCTTCATTATGAATCGAAATGAGCGCAGTCTTCACCTCCTCTATGTCACATTCCTTGAGCAGATATCCGTTCGCCCCGGCCTGCATCATTCTAATGATATATATTTCCCAAAAAAAGGCGGTCAGCACCAGTACCTTCATTTCCGGCCACCGGCGCTTTACTTCCGTTAACACTGCAAAGCCATCCATCTGGGGCATGCTAATATCCAGTATGCAAATTTCAGGTAACCTGTCAGCGGCAGTTAATTTGCTGATTAATTCATTTCCATTATCCGCCTCGATCACTATATCGATCCCCCCAAGAGAACGCAACATGGAGATAATCCCTTTCCTTACCAGATTATGGTCGTCTGCAAATGCAACCCGGATCGTTAACTCTTGTTCCATGAAGTAAAAGTAAACCCAGTTTTCAATTCAAAATAGTAATCTTCACCTCGGACTTTTCCATGTCTTTTACCTCTAAATTATCCCAGGCCCATTACATAATTTTAGCGTCTTTTTCAGACTGAATACAAATTCATTATATCAGTCAAAAAACCCATATAGAACTTTTGAACGCCTTGGCAAAAAGAAATACCCTTCGTCACATGCCCAAATACTGAGTCAATTGTGCCCTCCATTTTTTAAGTGAATCAAATAATAACGTATGGACAAGAGAACGTCATCTATTTATGAGACAATGCTGGAAAGCCTCGAACAGATCGCTATGACCTCGGAAAACGTCCTTCAAAGGGCGGAGCAATCCTACAAAGTTGCTGAGCATGCACTATCCCAATTAAAGGAGCATATTATCAGCCGTATTTTTTCTGACAAACAGGAAGAGATCAATTTCTTCAAGAGGATAAAACCAATGTTCTTAAAAGAGCTATTGTATCATATGGAAGTCTTTCAGGTTGAGGCCTGGAAACCACCTGTTGGCCGGGATGAGCAAATTGCGCACTACCGGCTTGGCGCCCACCGTGCAGACCTTTATTTTAAACGTTACAACGAGCTATATACCTATTACAGGATGGGGAGCTCCTTGCACGATGAACAATATTTCCTACGGGGTGGTCGCTGCGACTTGATTTCACCAATCAGTATTTCAGACACAGACAGCCGCTTCTCTACGGTTTACAGTTTCCAATTTGCAAAATTACAGGCGTATGAACAGTTCAGCGACTACCTGCATCGCTGCGTATATAACCTCGAACATCCGGGCGCACCAATGTCAGAAGCTGATAAAGAAAGGCAAACAATAAGATGGACGGACTCTAAGTCAGCCTTGATTGAATTGGGATATGGCATTTACGCCAAAGGCTCCATTAATTATGGTAAGGCAGACATTAAACAGATTATGACTTCACTCGAAATAGCCTTTAATACCAGTCTGGGCAATTTTTATCGCACCTTTCAGAACCTGCGTATCAGGAAAAAGAACCGTACACCTTATTGGGATAGCGCCAGAGAAGATCTGATAAAAAACATGGACAATGCAGATCTGGATTCATGAAATAGGCAGATTTTTTTTCAGCGATCAGCATGTGATAAAAAAAAGGTAGTCCTTGCAAAGTGGTTATTTTAATGCCATATCCGAACAGATGTAGGGGACATTATGCAACTCACGCTGATATAGGCTGTAAATATTTAATTTACCCCCGGTATTTAGCTTGAAAACAGAAAAATAAATTTTGAGGAAGTCCTGCAAAAGTGTCAACAGTTGTAGCATAATGATTGCACCTTTACGACATGAAAGGAAAATAGACGTATCAATCGAAGGCGATTACTTACTTAGAGTCTTTTTTACGCCCTCTGAAAAAACCCGATAGACCGATTTAATATTTCACCCCCAGATTAATATACCTCAATCGCATTTTTATATGCCTGAGCGGTTTAACGCTTCATAAAATTTCGCCGTAGCCCTCCCTTAACAATAGTTTTGACAAAGGAAATCTTATGAAAAGATGCCCGGACAATCGTGGATAATCCAGCAACGCCTACAACACGCCTCGTCATGGAATTCGTAACAGAACTGTATCAGCAATTGGAAAGAGAGTTGAACGAGATTGACCTCCAGACAAATGATATTATTGAAAGGTCAAAGAGTTCATTTGAAGCTTGTGAAAAAGCGATAGCTAAGCTAAAGGAACATATGGCGACCTATACATTCGATAATATGGCAGAAGAAATTTACTTTTTTAAAGAGCTCAAGCCAAAGTTTTATAGCAAGCTTATCTATCATGTGCGCCTATTTGAATTAGAATCCCAAAAACCTGTAGGCATAACTAAGTCGCAAAAGAAATATTTCAACAGGCATTTATCTGAAATAATGAGGTACAACCAGGATCATCAGAATATTTGTAAGTACTATCGTTCAGGTGCAGTCTACATGGATGAGCTCTATTTTAGAAGAACAAAACTTAACCTTCTGATAGGTTTTGACCTCAGCTATTTCAATTGCAACGAAAGCTTTTGCAGCTGTCATGATCATACTGTAGCTACATTGCTTGCCAATGAAAAAATTGCCGACTACCTGAACAGTGAATTATTGAAGTTAAAGAACCACCAACGAGTTGTTGCGCCGATTGGCATTGAAGACACAGGCATCAGCTGGGCTGAATCAAAGGCTTCATTTATTGAATTAATGTATGGTCTGCAAACTTTGGGTGTATTCTACAACACAAAAACAAAAACAAAAGCGGACATGAGCCAGGTCGCGCGGTTTTTTGAAATGGCACTTGGCGTAGATCTGGGAAACTATTACAGGACATTCCAGGAAATACGCATCCGCAAGAAGGGAAGAACAATATTCATTGACAAATTGCGGGAGCATCTAATACAACGGATGGATCAGGCAGATGAAAATCCACGATACAATTAATGTTGTCCCTTCTCTTTTTCTCTTTCCAAGTGAAGATAAATAATTGAATATTCAAATTATAAATGCAAAGAGAAATACCAGACGGCTTTGTTAAAGCTACCCGGCCAGGTCACATCCACCCGTATAGGATAGCCAGCCAGGTTGGTTCTTGCACTCAGCCCGTACGAAGCTTTCCACTTGCCATTATTTGCATTCGCATTGTTCCATGTTTCTCTCGCAGTTCCCGCATCGGTAAACAAACCCAATTGAAGATTATTAATAGATGGCAATGGCGTTTCAATAGGTATCAGTGTCTGGAAGATCGGGAAGTAAACATCTGCATTGAAAACCGCATATTCATTCCCATACAGCGTATTCTGGTAATAGCCTCTGAATGGTGTAACTAATGTCTGGAAGGCATAAGGTGCATGCTGGTTGAAATGAACCGTTGTATCTACTCTTGGTGTCACATTATTATCAAGCCCGCCAAGATTGTATAGCACCTTCTTATCTCCCCCACTATACCCCAGATGCGCTTGTGCTACAAGGGTTATATACTTATACAGCGGTTGGTGATAGCTCACATTAAGCGTAGTCCCCATCACTGCAGACTCCTCCTGTGTAAAGCCCTTGAACAGGTCAATTAGTCCCACTACCTTAAAACCTTTGTATAAATAAGGCAAAGTTGGTTGCAACTTATTAAGCTTAAATGAAAACGCATTAATAGACCAAAGGCTTTCAGTAGGATCAAAATCAAGGCTGTATTTATCATTCGCCAGGAATATTGTCCTGTCTTTCCTTACCGCTGTCTGGAAGCCCAGTGCACAATCATAGCTTAACGGATATGTCAGGAACAGCTCGTAGTAATGCGTCTTTACCTTAGCTGTATTAGGATATGGATTACCGCCTTCATCCACCCATTGCCTGGCTGGATCAGGTTGCAGGCTCTCCACCTTCCTGAAGTAAGACAGACCCCAATCAAGCCGCCTGGCAGTGTTCTCATAGCGTATATAAAAGTCGCTGCCTTCAGTACCTGCCGGTATCCTGTAAGCAATGGAAATATGATGGTTCTCCAGCAGGTCAGTAAAGCCACCCTGTGCCATTCCCCCTACTTCAGGAAACTTGAACTGCCCCTGGTAGTTTATATATGGCTGGTATCTATTGATAAAGTAGTCATTATTGATCTTAGCTGAGAAGTATGCACTATGCAGTTGCAGCACATATGGCCTTACGTTCTTCGGGTTGTATGTAAGGCTCTTGGCAACGCTGTCTTTCATAAAAGCAGATCGCTTCCTGGCATCCTTAGGCACCAGCGCTTCTTCCAGTATGGAATGAGTAGTATCTATGGCGGCTCTTAGCATCGAGTCCTCTTTAGCCTGCTTAGCTAGTCTTGCCCTGTAGTCAGTTAACCATGCGCTGCTTGTATCTCCATCTTTTGCTCTATTGTCAGTTAACCATTGCTGCATGGGGTAAGAACTAACATAAATACTGTCTTTATCAGCCTTATAGAAAGCTATTCTATTCCTTCCTTCCATGTATTGAAATGGCTTCCATGCACTCAAATGTTTTCCAGCGCCCTTTGAAGGTATTATTACAAACTGTTCGGTGCCATGTCTTGTATATGTAGCCAATAGCTGCCCGCCTGCCAGTGGTGTAAGCTTATCCCATTTTATATAGCTGATCGTATCAATGGCTACCGGTTCTATTTGTTTATCATGCATACTATATATCCCCTGCCACAGCGTATCAGGGTCATAACCAATACCAATTTTGAAGACCTTTTCTTTAGATACCTTAGGCCTGTCAGAGAGAAACGACAACTGCTTTTTACTGTTCAATACCGGGCTGTTATCATCAAAGCTGTCATCTGTCCAGGTTGTATACTTTTCTTTGTTCTCATTATACTGTACTATATCACTCTCCCCTCTTCTATATCCGGTAAGCAGATACTCCCTGTCCGATAATGGAACAAAGCTACTGATGCCATCTACACTGTATAGCTTTACAGCCTCCATCAGGTTTCCATCAGTAGTATACCTGCTGATTGTGATTTTCCCTTTCTTAGGCATCGCCACATAAAGTTGTTTCCCATCAGGATGCCATTGCAATAGCGGATATACATCCGCACTATGATCATCTATCCAGGGTGGCAACTCATAGCTTGTTACCTTTTTCGTTGTCTTGTTTTTCAGGTCGTCAATATAAACCGTACGCCTGTTGTAGGTGCTTACTGTATAGGCTATATAGCTTTCATCAGGGCTTATCAGCACATTATTTACAATCCCTTTCTTATGTTTAAGAATCAGTGTTTGTGCTGAAGATTGTTCCTTTTTAACAACTGCAAAGCGTGTATTATAATATTCATAGCATTGGTTATACAAACTATCAAGCGTATGCTTGGTGACTAATCTTATACTTCTCTGTAAGGACTTCTTTCTTAACTGAAAGAAAATCTGAGCTATTACTTTGGGTTGATAATGCTCTGCAAGGAAATAGCAGAATGCTTGCCCTGCCAGTCGGGGTTCATAATTCAGAACCTGTTGCCAATTGATGAATGTATTGTTCTTAATTGATATCCTGAACTTATCTTCATCCTGTATAGACCAGCCGTTCGCCAGATATCTTATCGCGCCTTCTTTAAACCACATCGGCACTTCATCTTTCTTAGCAGTACCCTTTGCCTGGTCACCGAGATTGTTTTCCTTTAGCCTGCTTTCCCATTCATATCTTACCAGTGCTTCATAAAGCTGTGCTTTCAGATCTGCATAGCTTCCTTTGTACGCAAGCAATACCCTACTACCTTTAAATACGAAAGTGGGCAAGGTATATTGTTCCGGTTCATAGCTGCCAATGTTAGATTCGTAAAGCTGATCCGTGGAAGGATAGATAATGATGTTAGGCTCTTTTATATCACCGCTGAGCATTTCTTTCTTTACATGATCGATAGCTTTAGGCGTCTCCCTTGTGATAAACGATGCCAGGCTATCCGACCCTGCTGTAAAGTAAATATGAAATGCTTTAGTATGGAAAATCCGCCATTGATATTTATGATACTGAAACCTGTAATAGCGCTGTTCCTGCTGGGCATAGGTATTTTGGACTGTTAGTGAGAACAGCAAAAGGAGGGGCAGCAACTTTTGAAGTGAAGGAACTGTCAATTTCATTTTCAGGAGGGCTTCTAAAAAGCTCTTGCAAAAACTTTAATTGCGCTACAAAAATCTACTAATTTCTCCGCATTTAGTAGTATTTTACTGTTGTTTTCAAACTTTAATTCTTGAAATTTCCAGTCAAAAACAGGAGGTATTTTACCACTCTTATTTTCTGTTTTGGTATCATCACTTGCCGGGCACAAACAAGTGTCTGGAACATCGGCAATTCTGTTAAAGGATCAATGGGCAAGTCAACTGCAGGTTTTAAAAACAAGTTAAAGAATTATAAACAACATTTACAAGAATGGGGCCTAGACCCAAACTTTAATAAAGAGCTGCTATTAGGTGGCAAGGTGAACACGGACGGCTGGAGCAGCAGCATTTATTACCTGAAGAAAAAAGACAAGCTCACTAAAGGCCTTTGGCAACTGCACTTCTCAGAGATTAAGCATGAAAAGCAAATAAAACAGCAAGGCACCAATAAGGCATTTCCGCAATTGGGCAATGCAGGCCCTTATATCTTTGGGAAGATAAATAACCTGTACACCTTACAGCTTGGCTATGGCAGGGAAAAACTATTACTGCCTGATGTGCTGGAAGGCAATATCTCAGTAAGCTTTCGCTATAGTGGAGGATTTAGTCTGGCGATGCTCAAGCCCTACTACCTGAAGCTGATATATATTGACTATGCCCAACCAAATAATCCTGCAACATTAAAGGAAGAAAAATACAGTACTGCCAACAGCGATCATTTTCTGAATAATGGGGATGTGCTTGCCGCCTCCAAATGGAGCAAGGGGCTTGATGAGATACAATATATACCCGGCCTTTTTGCAGAAGCTTGTTTTGTGATCACTCCTTCTAAAAGCAAATCATTTATACAAGTAGTAACTCTTGGTGCAAACATCGCTTACTACTCAAAAGAATTGCCGATAATGGCAGATCAGAAAGCATATCCCTATCAGGCTTCATTGTTTGCAGGGTTGGGATTGGGGAAAAGATGGAAATAAATATTAAGCAAGAGTACTGTTGAATTCCCGATAGCACCGTAAGCTGGCTATGCATTCACCTTGGCATGTATTTCCGTTTTTTTTTTAAATTCGGATTGGTTGCCAGGCCTTAGACTATTAGCTATTAAACAAATAGCATTGTTCAGCATTTGCTGAACAATGCTTTAACCTTTATAAAAAAATTTAGCTTCTTTACTATATTGGTAAAGGAAAACGCGTGCAGACAATATGCAATAAAGAACATTGATGCTGACAGTCGTTTCTATTTTATTGATAGCATAATAGACGTTTGCTATAACTTAAGCTTCAGCAACGTTATTTCAGTGAGTTAATAGATGTGAGTCTCTGCGCTTTTTCTTTGTGAACAAATGGTTTGGTTAGTTCTATTATCGATGTAGGTTGTTGTACAATCTAATTTATAGGTTCCTCTTTCCTTCATCAATCTATATTTGTTATACATTGAATTTATCGACAGCGGGAATTGGCTTTTAAGACTAAAACTTGTATCCCAAATAGAAATACCATTATGGTACAATGTTTCGGCTACAGTCGTCGTCATATCGCCATATATTGGTATATCTACAGCTATATTCAGAGGCCTATCAAGATAAGAGGTATCAGAACTGATAAATTGAAAATCTTTGACTTCGTTCTGTTCTTGCCCCTGTTCGTCAAACACGACCGAATAGTATGTTTTTCTCCCTTTTTTTATATTCATGGAATCAACTTGGCCGCTAGGAAAAAAAACATAATAATTACCGTCGGGAAGGTTGTTCGCTTTAAATGCAATTTTTCGCAAACGCCCATTGGGGTAATATTCTTTATATGTTCCGTCGGAAATAAACTCACTACCGTTTTTAATGCCAACTTGTTCTGTAAAAAGATTTCCTTTTTCATCAGTAACCCGTTGTACTAATTGTCCATTTGAAGTACTCGCAAATGTTATTTTATTCTTTTTAGTATTGCAACCAACTGTCACCGTGCCGGCCAACAATAATATCAACGCACAATATCTCATATAAGTAATTTGTAAGATCAATGATATTTGAATAAAGAATCGTAATGCGCTTTTTGTATCCTCCGCTCTGCCTTCCTATCCCATAACGAAGTGTCTGATTTTTTATATTCAAAGTCAATTCCCCCATCACCGGGATAAATTGGAGTAGGCTCCATAAGTGGCTCCTTTGAATTTAATTCATATACACCCTCAATGGACTCACCCATGGACTTTACATTTTCAATACTTTCATAGTCTTCCCATATTTGAGAAATTCCGCCGCTGCCGGTTTTACCACTAAAGAGTTGCATAAGACCTTCAATGTTTGTCATAGCATAAATTCGTTCTGTCGCTTTAGGAACTAAATTTGGCTGGCGTCCTTTTATTTGATCACTATTGTGTTTGTAATAAATCTCTCCGCCCTTTTGGCTATAGCTTGCACTTGGGTCCAGCATATTATCCCATGAAATTAAGGTTTGAACTACACTACTCCAAACATTTGTCCAAAAGCTTGGTGGCTCTAACAATGTTGCCTGAGGAACATTGACTTGGGAAAACTGAACTGGGTCAAATGTATTTACAATTTGCCTGACTGGACTTGTCTGTAAATGGACAAAGGTCTGGTGGGTGGGGTCAAGCGTTGAGAATGGCTCAATGATCGTTGTCGTCATAGAATAGGAAGCACCGCCACCGGAGCCTCCGCCGCCCCAACTGCCACTGCTTGCGAAACTCATTGAATATTCAGAAGGGCGAAATGAGCCAAGCATCGTTGGATCTGAATAGGGTGTGGTCCTGGTTGCAGTAACAGTTACTTCAGGTAGTTCACCACCATTCAAAGGTGGGTCGCCTCTGTTCAGCCCACGAGGATCAATAAAGTTTGCAGGGTCGTTTCCAACGAAATGATACGGCGACATATCCTCCTGCCCCATTGAACCCGCAATCGGATCAATACTTGTAAATCGGCCTATCTGATAGTCATACTGCCTAAAATTAAAATCAGATTGATTTAAACCAAGTTCTTTATGCGTATCATTACCCTCAATCTGTGTATTCGATGGTAAAGTACCACTACTTGTTACAGGGTTTATTGGCAAGCCAAAAGGATAGTAGTGTTGTTCTTGAATTAATCGGCCTCTGTAGTAGGTAACGTGCAACTGATCCATATATACCGGTAAAAATTGCTCATCACTCATGTATATGGATACATAGCCATTTTGCCCGATTGTTATCGGACCACTAGTGCCTATAACTTGCCAACTGCCGGGTGTGCCGCTGACCTGAACCGCACCGCTTTGTTGTGGAACAAGGTTCATCCCCTGATCGAATACAAGGTAATTAATGAATGCTCTCGGACGTGTGTAGTCCGTGAGATTATCTAAAACACCTTCATAAATGCCCAGGTAATTTGAGGTAGTAAACAAGCTACTTACCATAGCAGTATTATTACCCTCGCTGGCATAACCGCCAACGCCATTTACCAGGCTCGTTGTTATTGCATTTAACATGCTGTTCGGATCAGCGTAGGTTGTCATACCAGCACTGTTCGTATCATAATAACTGGTCGCGCTTATGTCAAATTTATCACCTGCCATTACACTCATAAGCAATGCCGTACCAATCCGCCTTTGCGCATCTGAGCCGTCCAGGTGTGCAGCCTGCACATCATAAGGATTTGTGCTACCTGGCTTTAGATCGCGTACTGAATCCAGGTTGGCGAATATTGAGCTTTCAAGTCCGGCTGATGCTATCTCATGGCTCGCAAAATAACTTATAGGCGAGCCTTCATCCGAAGTAACTATAGTCCTAACATTGCCAAGTTGATCTTTTACATAGAAGTCATATTTGAATATACTACTATCTGCCATCCAACGCGCACGCCCTTCGCCATGATCAATATACTGCAAACTATCATTCCTGTAATTGAAAGCGCCCCAATATCGGTAGGTATCTATATGTGGTATAGTACTATCTGCAACAATTTTTTGCACCAGACGTCCCGATGCATCATAAATGTTATTAATAGTGCTATGATTGTAAAATTTGACGGTAAGCGGTAAGTCCTGATCGTTGTATGTTATTGCCGTGATGTTCTTGTTATTATCAGAAATTATATTTCCGTCAGCGTCATAATAGTAGTCGTTTGTGCCCGCAATATCCTGAAAATCACCAAGACCATAGTTGGTTGTTATGCCATCCTGCACTCGCTGCAATTGGTTGCTGGCGGATGGATAAGTATACGTTAGTTTGTCTATAAATACAGGGCCGCTGGTAGATGTGCCCATCTGGTTCATTGTAAGAATGTTACCATTCACATCATAGGTAACATTTGACATACTAAAATCATTGGAGGATTTAGACCAAGCCCCTGGCATACCTGAGCTGTTTTCATTAAAATCAGCATAATTCAATCTGCCAGCCGGGTCATATTTATATCCATAGGCCCGTAATGGTGTTAACAAGCCTGCTCCTCTCCATTGAATACCTGAGACGCCTCCATCATAACGGACAGAATCAAAACCATAGTCATAGCTTAAGAAGCAGCCAAACGTCTTATCAGGTTGCATAGGGCTCGATAAATAGTCGGCATTAACACTCTCCAGTTGTCCTCTGATGTTATAGGTGTAATCCTGCTGCTCTACGCCGCCAAGATTCTTGCTGCTGGTACGCCCCAGATCGTCAAAATTATAATTTGCGATAATACGCCAGTTCCCACTGTCAGCCTTCTGCTGCACTGCGTATAATCTCCCCATGAAATCATATAAATACTTGTTTGCGAGTTTCGTATCAACCTTCTTGCAACCTGTCCATGCATGGTGGTGGGTCAGGTCATAGACCTTATTTCCAGCAAAATTGTACTGCATTGTAGTTGTATCCCAACCGGAAGCATTCCAGACATTCTTTGTTTGAACCTGAATTAGGTTACCTTTCTGATCGTAAAAATAGACGCTTAAAATCCACGGGTTTGGCAAAGTGTTCGCGGAGTCTATAATTTTTGTTTTACTTGCCACAAGTTTTCCTTGGGTAAATAAATAAGGAGCGGGGGTTATCGCTGAGGGGTCGGTTGCAAAATCGAGGCTATTGATGTTCCCAAAAGTATTTGAAGAGAAAGACGGGTCAGCGCTATATGAATCATAATAGTTGTAGGTTCTGATTTCGCAATTGGCAATAGCAGAAACAGATGTGGTTGCGCCATTTAAAATGTAATATAATAAGCTGCCTGTAACAACACCACCTGAAGGTGTAACAGACCCATTGGCCCAGCCCTGCCATGTAACTGAACTATTTGTATCTTTTGCTATTCCGTTCATTACAATTCGGCCACGCGTATCATATAGTGCAAATTTCCACTTACCCTGGGCGCGAAGCAGAGGTGTTTGAATCATAACTGGTCGGAACTGGTTGTCATAAACTTCATATATAGGACCTGTCTTACCAGGAATGTCTGCCTCAATCTGGTTGCCATATTTATCATATTTGTATTGATAGTACAACGCAGCATAGGTTGAGAAATTGACGGCTGTAGGCTTTGCAGCTGAAACCAATGGAGGTAGAATATAACAAAGCTTGCCTGAAAGATCATAAACATAATAGGTGGTTTGCCATATATTGACAGCGTGCTTATCTAAACCTGCATATACTTGTTTACAAACGGCTTGGCCTGACTTATTGACAAATGTCTTTATTACCTGGCCGTGTGCACCGGATGTTGTATTAACCGTGAGATCGGAGGTGTTATAATGGGTTCCGAAGCCATCGATTGCGCCGGATGCATTTACAAAGTATTTGGTTATAGAATCGGCCACGTCATTAAATATAACAGTCGCTGTAACACCTCTTCCTTCCCCCACAAATGATTTACCTGGCGCATATGAGACTGATGTTAATGTGCTTTGATTGTCCGGTGTTACCTGCTGGCTATATGCTGTATAATCTTCATTAGCATATAGACCTAAATTATAGCCGAACGCATCGTCAAAAGGGTCTAATTGGAAACCACTATTTTGTGGTAAAGTATATGGAAGCAGATCCGTATGCGTTCTTGAATACCTTACATCATTAGGGTATAGAATATCCTTAAAGTGTGTATCGTGGTTGCCGTGCACGACACGCATTAACGATTGCCCTAAACCATTATAGTAATTGGTTGAAACTGGAATTGTATTAGTCCCATTGTAATGGAATTTGCTGGTAGACGTATCAGTAAGGGGTATTTGGGGAACCCATGTTTGCGTATAATTATAAAATGACGGCGTTGCGAAAGAACCCGGTAATGAATAGGAAGAACTTCGGGTGCCTGCAGGAGCGGTCGTTCCGTTCGGCCTGTTGGTTTGTCCATAAGTAGCCGAAACGAT
The DNA here is from genome assembly GCF_015221995.1 of Mucilaginibacter boryungensis. NCBI lineage: Bacteria > Pseudomonadati > Bacteroidota > Sphingobacteriia > Sphingobacteriales > Sphingobacteriaceae > Mucilaginibacter > Mucilaginibacter boryungensis. The sequence continues at coordinate 977,058 of NZ_JADFFM010000002.1, read as the reverse complement.
GCTTAAAGCGATATATATGGAGAGTAATTTTTTCATTGTGGTAAGTTTTAACGCTTAGTTATCTGAGCCGTGAATAATAGTACGATTGAGTGTGATTACATTGCCATTTATATCTCTCGTCGCCGTTTTCCGGCCAAAGCGATCATAATTTTGATAAATAATGTTGTCGTGCTCGTCGCATACACTTGTCACTCCAAATAATGGATCATAGGTGTATGTAGTCATAGTTGCATCCGCAGGCCATAACCTCAGATCGTCAATATCTGTTACAGTTGGGTAACTAATGCTTATAGTTGAATTAAACCCGGTAACGACGGCGGTATAAAGGTGCCAGCTCCCTTTTGTAGCTTGTTGGGTGAGCGTCACACCAGCTCCACCATTTGTTACTGTTGGACGATCAATTGCCCAAAAAGAAAGTACGTATTGCTTTCCGTTTGTCAGGGTATTTGAGCTGTTAATTGCCCCTGTACTTGACGATAAATGGAAATAATATCTTCCGGTTATTGGTTGAATTGATGATGTGTATGGAACAAAGGTCACGAAGGATGGATTGAAAGTCCAGTTCCCTTTGTTGTAATCAGTACCTGAAGCGAGGAAAGGTCCCTCAAAACTTGAATAAGCTATGTCCCTGTATTTAGCATTCGTTGCCTCTGCCACCTTTTGCCCGATCCGCGTATCCCAGATTGCGCTCGAATATTTTTCCTGATTTAAATATTTTGTCTCAAGCGGGTTGTTGTGATCGTCGTATATAGTGGTCTGACTTGCTACTAGGACTAAATCCGGATAAAAGATAGTACCTGCTTGGATGAGTGTGCCATCTTGCATGTTATCGGCCCAGAAGGGTACAGCGCTTGTTGATTTATACGTATAAGGGAACGTGAGACCAATTGAGTTTTGAACACCTTTTATAGTTTCAACAGATATTGCGGAGTCGACACCCGTCGTATGCTCTAGTAGCTCTGTTGTTGTTAAAAATTGTAATCCAGGCAAATAATACACGGGGACAGTGGGGGAACTAAATACATAATTGTAACTATACCTAAAATATTTATTGAAGTGTACACCGCGGCTGTCTGTCCAGCGAAGATTGGTTATGTTGTCGGCTCCATCGAAATCATACTCATAGGTATTCGACTGAGACCTACCATTTGAATAGACTGTATTTGTAACGTATTTCGCTCTCATAAGACTTGATTGGAAAGGAACATAACGCCTACTTATGACAGGCGTATCAATAACGGCACCGCTGATAAGCGTTGACCAGGGATATATGGGTACAAAAAAGTGCCCAGTGCCAAGAGAAACCCTATAACTGTTATAGCGTACATTTGAATACCAGACATCCGGATTATCACTTCTTTCATATTGAAATGTATCTTTTTGCATTAGATTTCCGTTGACGTCATAACTTTCTTTTTTCATCAAAAGTCCTAGTTCTGCCTGTTTAAAAGTATCTGCACAAAAGCCAGACATATAATCCATTGTTTGATTATATGTAAGCCGAGAACGACCGGTAACCTCATCAACTATGTTTGTGAATTGATATTTTTCGGTCGAGAGAGTCTCACCCGTACCGGATGTTGTATTGACCGAGACATTAGAATAGCCATGATTTGAATTTCGGTAAAAATTATAGGGAGTAACGAAGTGATTCAAATTGTAGCGAGCGACAAGTGTTCCTCCCGAATCAGGAAAGCCCCTATATACACCGGGATACCAAAAGTAGCCTCCTTTATAGAATCTAAGTCCATTTGAAAATGAGTAGGTAGTTGTGTAACCATTAGCGGGAGCAAATCCATCTTTGTATACTATTTTATCAATACACAACCCATCGTAAGTGTTAGTGGCGTCAAAATCGGAAGGCATCGGGAAAACATCACTCGTTGTTGGTGCATCTGATAAAGTATGCGCTTTATAATACAGATCTGTTTCGCCTCCACTGCCATTCTGTATCGATGTTAAAATGCATGCTTGTAACCCGCTAAGACTCGGACTTTTAGATATGCCTATCGTACTTGTTCCTGATGGGCCAGTACAACTATGGGACGGCACATCGAAAAAATGCGCAGTAGATCCATCCATAATGGGGAATGGGATTTGCCCATTAAAATAGCCAAACCAATCCTGCGATGCGAATAGACGCGGTGGAAGACGAGTGCTGTTATAGCTGAATGAATAATACGGCTCAGCAACACCATGATCGTTACCTGCTTTAGAAATACTCAATAATTTCAATCGCAAACTATTTGAGGCGCTGCTACATGATGTCGACATAGGTAATTCTGGATTTCCTGACCCGTCTGAATTAAAATAGGCGTAATTGAATCTATACGTTAATGAATTACCTACGTTATTGTCATAAGACTTGGAAATGGTTATTGAATCTAGAATATAGTTGTTGTATAAATCGCAACGCTTGTCGGATGCGCCGGCCATGCCAAACGAAACAACTGTCCCATCAGGATAATCGATCTCAGATAAATGAGTTACTGTGCCATGCCATACGTGAGCGGTATCAGCGCAGCCATCATATTTCCAACCACCCGTGGTATTGTCCTCCCATATTTGTTGGTCCTGGAAGTCCTGATATTGAATTTCGTAAGGGGCAGTATATTTGTAGGTAATAACTTGACCCGAATACGTGGTAATTTTAGTTAAAAGATATCTGTACAGAGGATGAATAACTGTATCGTTGTATTTTTTCCATTGGTAATCGACTTTGTTAAACTCGAATACATTTCCTTTTTCGTCAGTTATATTGGTGGTATTATAAGTCGTTCCCCCAATTGTAATAGGACCGGTTCTAGTTAATCGTATTTCGCTTTTAGGTGTTGTAACCGCGCCAATAGTGTCATCAATTACATAATCAAAAGACCGTCCACCTATCATACAGCTATATTTATCTCGCTCAGCTTCTTGAATGTATGTTGTAAATGCATCCGGATAATTGAATATGCCGACCAGTTCAGGATAGCTACCTCTAGCAGGAACTTTCAATTCATCTTCATACCCGTTAACGGTTCGTTCAATGAATCCTCCCGCCATGAGCTGCCACCCTAATCCTACTTCAGATGATATTTGATCAACAGTAATTCCCTTTGCATTGTAGTTTAAAGAAATTCCTAAATCCAGCCCATCTACGTTATATCCAAAAATAGGCACCGACATACTCGCTATTCCGGTGAAAAGATCGACGCTATAGTTTTTGCCAACATTTTGATATTCCTGTTGCGGTAACGTTTCAGGATACACCACATAATTTAATGCTGTTTGCGCGAGACTGTATTCCCAATTAAGGAATAACAGCGGTAGAATTAAGAGCAATTTTTTCATATATATTTTGTGTTGCTTTATTTTGAAATCGTTGAAAATCTTAAAACTATTGGCGAAGACAGACCTTTTTGCTGCCACCAGATATCATAGAGCACTTGTATTGTACCGTTCCATTTATCGTTTATGTGGTAGTTTTTCGTAAGTCCTATAAGTATGCTTTCGTTGTATGTATTTGTACTGTGCAGTGATGGTGCGGATGTTTGGTCCGTGCTGGTTGTATTACTGAATGCTGCTTGTTTATACAGCCGCTCGTAACCTGCATAAATGCCTATACCGTATTGCCATTGCCAGGCAGTATAGCTACGCAAGCCTACGCCTTGAAATGATAAACGGAGATCAGTCCAGCTTTGTCCCAAGCCGGTTGCTTCCACTACCCCTATACCATAGCTAAGTTTGGGCGATTGCCTGTAACCAGCCATTGCAGATAACTGTAGAATAGCCGGAGCGCCATCGATAGTAGCCCTTGTCGTCTGGAAATTGTATTGCTTCTCTATACGCTTCCAGAAAGGAAGACCGCGCATGGGATTTATTTTGAACGACGGTCTGTTTATATGCTTCAGATGCCTGAGGCTTTGCAGTGATTGCTTTGCTGTATTTATGTTCTGTGTCTTGTCCTGGAAGCTTTTTATCTGGTCACCCATTTTTGGGGATAAGCCGCTCAGATTACTGCCAAACCTTTGTTGTAAAGCTGCCTGTACCTGTTGCTTGGTTTGTAAGCCCATCTTTTGCAGGTCCGCTGCTGTTGCATTTGGTCCAAGGTTTTGCATGCTGTTAGGGCCTGCGGTGGCTTTATCCATATACTTATCAAAGCCGTCAGTGCCTTGCAGGTATTCCATCGCCTGATCCTCTGCTTTGGTTGGCTCTTCTTCCATCTCTTTGAAGACATTCATCTTTTGTTTTGCATAGTATACCTGCTTCTGTATGCCTGTAAAAGCAGGCATATTATTACTACCTGCTATGCTTTGAAGGGTATTGGTGCGTTGGTAGATGAGGTCATTAATATAGCTTCTGTAGTTAAGCTGGCTTTGCAACTGACTTAGTTTAGGATCTGTGGTTGGTAGTTGCGTATTGGTATTAAGTGCTGAAGATTTATTTTGAATGAATGATCGTATTGCTTTTAGGCTATCGATAGAAGCGTTATGCCTTGTAGCCGTTTTGGCAAGCATAGCACTATCCGGCTGTGATAGCTTTTGTATGGAGTCATAGCTAAGTAGTTGGTGACTGTACCTGTCATATGCCGCAGAGTCTTTTTGCTTGAGCTTTGCTGCAAATCGTTGTTCGCGTCTTGTAAGTCTTTTCAGTAGACGTTTTTGCTGGCGTTCCAGGCGAACATTTAGCTTGTTGAGAGATTTGACCTTAAAATCTATGTAACGGCTGCCCTGCACAATAAGCGTGTTTTCCTCTTGTGCATGAACACAATGAGGTTGGCACAGCCACAAAGCAACAATAAAGAGTAAACAGATGGGTCTGTTTCTCATATCCGAATAGTTTTAAAGGCAAGCTCAAAAAGGCACTCAGAAAAAATGCTTTTCACTGAAAGAAAGAGAATTCTAATTTCTCTTAGGGTTATAAGTAAATGGTCACAAACGTATCGTTTATGTTTTTAAAATTATAGTGTTTACAGGGAGGTATTTTACACGGGTTATTAACATTATAATTAATGTTATAGGTTCAATTCAATAAGCTTTTGATCATTTCATCTAATTTTTCCGGCAGTTCACCCTTATTAAGAAAGGCATCTGCTCCACTATTTAGCATCTCCTCGATAATTGCTTTTTCATAATTAATACTATAACCTAGAATTTTTACATGTGGCCAGCGTTTTTTCATTTCTCTTGTGGCAATAAATCCATCCATTACCGGCATATTAATATCCATGATACAGATATCCGGAAGTTGTTCCAGCCCTGGAATCGAATTAAGCAGGTCCTCCCCATTGGCCGCTTGTAGCACTACTGAATATCCATACTTCAATAAAATGTCACATACTATTGCTCGTACATATTTATGGTCATCGGCAATCGCAACATTAATATTTTTCATAGAAATAGGTTTAAAAACTGATGTAACGAGTTTACAAGCGACGAAACTAATACGGAATTTCAGAATGTCAAGTGCCTGACTTGTTGTATTTTACGGCGAAATCATTGTATTTTACCAGAAATATATGTAGTGCGTTATCGCGCTACTTACAAAATGCTAAATCATGGAACATTTAGGGAATAATATTGCAAGGCTTAGAAATTTCCGCCGCATTCCTCAGAAAGAAATGGCCGCAAAATTGCGAATGACGCAGCAAGCTTATTCGGCAGTAGAAAATAAAGCTGAAATTGATGAGGATTTGTTAGAGAAAATCGCCGAAGTGTTGGACTTTCCGGTTCAGGCAGTCAGGGAATTGGATGCTCATTCCGTTTTAAGCATCAATCAACAAGGAGGAAACGCAGGAAGCGTGTTTTATCAGTATAACCCAAACGAGAAAATACAGGAGTTGTATGAACGTTTACTGAAAGAAAAGGATGATATTATAAAAAGCAAGGACGAAGTAATAGAGATGTACAGAAAGCAAAAAAACGCATCCTAGTTGGGTTTTAAATCATTGTTGATACAGTGAATGATTTTTATACATCCTTCAGTGACTTAACATCAACTTTTATTTCGTTCACTGTCCGTAGTAATTCTTCTATTAGTGTTTCTGAGGATGGAATCACATCCGTGATGTGGCTATGATATTTCCATATTTCTGCAATATCGCCGGCAAAAACTTCTTTGTCTTCATAAGCCGGGTTTAGCGAATGCAGCAGCATGGTCCGGTTCGTATCAATCTGACTGCTTACCATCTTGAATAGAAAGGTTTGCTCATTCCGCATGATAACAATACAAGGTGTTTTTTTCAGGCCTGTCCAGTCCGTAACATATTCTGTGATCACCAAACAATTCTCAGGAATTGGCAACATCGAATCACCCTCTGTCGGGAACATCCTGAAAGTTTTGTTTTCGGGTAAGTGTGGCAATGACAGTTTCGGCAACTTGCCAATATAGGTTGGGTCATTGTATCCTGCCAGGTAGCCCGCCTTAGCTTTCACCGGAACAAACTCAACATTTTCTTTATTGTTCTTATCTACACTTATCGATAACACCCTGATCCGTCCACCTGAAATATAAACATCATTGCCTGCTTCAAGTTCCCTCAGCCTCAACTCACCCAGCTTCGCCAGGTCCACTTTCAACAAGGTATCAATGCTGATTTTAAAATATTCAGAAAATTTAATTAAGTCTTCCAATGAAAGGTTTTTTACCGCCCCGGTTTCCTGCATTGCGAGCTTTGAGCGCGCAATTCCCAGCTTTTCAGCCATAAATTCCTGGCTTATTTTCTTCCTGTTTCTAAGGAACTTCAGGTTGGATGCCCAATAAAAATTTTGACTTGTCATTTTATTTTGTTAGAATTATTGACAGTGTATTGTCAATATTATTGACAAATATAGGATTTCTATAAACAAAAACAAGGGGAGGCAGTATGGCAGCAGCAAGTCAGAAAGAGATTATCAGCCGTTTAAAAAAGGATCTCCTGGTGTGGGAGGGCTTTAAACGCAGTGATGCCGATAAGGCTGGGGCAATCGGGATGGGTAGTATCGAAGACCATTTCCCGGAGAAAGTGTTTCCTAAAGGGCATATTCACGAAATGATCAGCTATCAGCCGGAAAGCTCAGTGGCCAGTAATGGCTTTATTTCCGCGATCACGGGGAAGCTGTTGGGCAATACTGGTTTTTGTGTATGGGTGAGTGCTGCCAGGACAATTTACCCGCCAACTTTAGCTTTATTTGGCATCCCGCCCGAACAGGTAATATTCGCCGATGTACGAACGCAGAAAGAAGCATTATGGACGGTAGAAGAGGCACTCAAATGCGAAGCTTTGACCGTGGTAATCGGCGAAATATCCGAATTAAGCTTTGGCGATTCACGCCGTTTACAGCTTGCCGTAGAGAAAAGCCGGGTTACCGGTTTCATTCACCGCAACAATCCCCGGACTGAAAATACGACCGCCTGCGTGACCAGGTGGAAAGTCGATCCGCTGATGAGTACAGGCCATCCGGCAATGCCCGGCATTGGCTTCCCCTGTTGGGATATTAAACTGCTAAAAGTCCGGAACGGGCAGCCGGGGAACTGGCAGGTCGAATGGAACGGGGCCTTCTGCCATTTACAGTCAACGACGGTTGCGATACCGCAATTTCAAAAACGAAAAACGGGTTAAGATGTCGAAGCGCTTTATGGTAATTGCTTTCTGTCATTTAACGACGGACTGGATGGTCCGTCGTCGGCCGGAATTACGTACGATCCCTTTTGTCTTAGCCGCCCCTGAACGAAACCGCATGGTGATTAAGGCGGTCAATGTGATTGCCGCTGCCAATGGGATTTGCTGTGGCACCGTGGTAGCTGATGCCCGTGCGGTTTATCCCGGATTAGAAGTATTCGATGACCGGCCGCAATTAGCAGAACAACTGCTTAAAGCATTGGGTGAATGGTGCATTCGATATACCCCTGTTGTTGCAATTGGCTTACCAAATTGCTTAATACTCGATATCAGCGGCTGTTCCCATCTATGGGGCGGCGAAGCCGCCTACCTAAAGGATATTCTTAAACGCCTGTTTGCTTTTGGCTATCATGTGAAGGCCGCCATTGCTGATACGATTGGCACGGCATGGGCGGTATGCAATTATGGCCCGGAACCTGCCGCAATTGTTGAAGCGGGCAGGCAGGCCGAAGCATTGTCGTTGCTGCCCACTGCCGCCTTACGCCTTGAAGATGCCATCGTTGAAAAATTACGCAAGCTGGGCTTTTACCAGGTCCGGGCTTTCATCCACATGCCAAGAAGGGCATTACGGCGCAGGTTTGGACAGTCCATGCTCAACAGGATTGATCAGGCGCTCGGATGGGTGAAGGAAAGTATCGAGCCGCTGTGCCCTGTCGTACCCTACCAGGAGCGGCTTCCGAGCCTGGAGGCGATACGTACTAAAACAGGCATTGAAATAGCATTAAAAAAATTACTGGAAGGCTTGTGCAAACGACTGGAAAAAGAAGGCCAGGGCTTGCGAAAATGCAGCTTAAGGACTTACCGCGTAGATGGCAGGCAACAACTCATTGAGATTGGCACCAGCCGGGCAACGCGCAACATACAGCACCTATATAAACTGTTCGAGGATAAGATAAGTACCATCGCACCGGGGCTGGGCATTGAGCTCTTTGTTTTGGACGCTCCCGTGGTGGAAGAATTGCCCGCTAACCAGGAAGCTATCTGGAATACGACCAGTGCCAACCAGCAGGCCCTTATCGCTGAACTGATCGACCGCATCAGTGGCAAAATAGGGGAAAAGGCAATACATCGCTACCTGCCTGCAGAGCATCACTGGCCGGAGTATGCTGTGAAGCGGGCAACCTCATTAGAGGAAAAACCTGCAACGGAATGGCCGCTTGATTTGCCACGTCCACTGCACCTCTTACCAAAACCACAGAAGATTGAAGTTACTGTCCGGCTTCCGGACTACCCGCCGATGCTGTTTCATTACCAGGAAAAACTGCACCGGGTGCAAAAGGCAGACGGGCCGGAGCGCATCGAACAGGAGTGGTGGTTGCGTAAAGGGGAATACCGCGATTATTACTGTGTTGAAGACGAGCAAGGCGCACGGTACTGGCTCTTCCGCCTGGGTCACTATGATAATGCCACACCTGAGTGGTACCTGCATGGATTTTTCGCTTAGTGTAAATGAATGAATTATGGAATACTCAGAATTACAGGTAACAACGAACTTCAGTTTTCTCCGCGGAGGCTCCCATCCGCGGGAACTGGTTGCCTGCGCTGCTGCATATGGTCATACAAAAATTGCCATCACCGACCGCAACTCCGTAGCAGGGGTAGTGCGTGCGCATCTTGCGGCTAAAGAGGCAGGCATTCCCATTATTCCCGGCTGCCGTTTCGATCTATTGGATGGCCCCAGCCTGCTTGCCTATCCCACCGACCAGGATGCATGGACAAGGATGTGCGCTTTGATCACCCTCGGAAATTTGAGAACGGAAAAAGGACAATGTGATTTATATAAGAAAGACCTGTACGATCATGCGCAGGGTATACTGTTTGCGCTCATCCCGCCGGATACTTTAAACAAGGCTTTTGAATTTGATGCATCTTTTATCGCAAATGCATATGAGTATCGCGAGGCTTTGGGCAGTAATCTTTATGTATGTGCCAATCGAACTTACAGGGCCAATGATGCAAAGCGCCTGTACCGGATCTCCGGGCTGGATATCCCCATGCTTGCAACTAACGACGTGCATTATCATCATAGCGAACGCAGGCCCTTACAGGATGTGCTGATGTGCATTCGTGAAAAATGCAACATTTATAACGCCGGCTATAAGCTGCATCAAAATGCGGAAAGGCACCTGAAAAGCACGGCGGAAATGGAGCGCTTATTCCGCGGGTATCCCGACGCGATCCGCAGGACACAGGAGATATCTGAAGCATGCACTTTTTCGCTGGACACCTTAAAATATATCGAGCCGGAGAATATTAGCACCGACGGACTTACGGCACAGGAGCGTTTGACAAAGCTCACCATCGAGGGTGCCCATAAACGATATGGAGACGTCATCCCGGAAAAAGTAAAAACACAGATAGCATTTGAACTGGACTTTATCGAGCGGCGCAAGCTGGCACCTTACTTTCTGCGGGTACACCAATACACCAGCAAAGCCGCTGAACTGGAAATACTGTACCAGGGCCGTGGCTCGGCTGCTAACTCCACGGTGTGTTTCTGTCTGGCTATTACGCCGGTTGACCCAATGAAGTCCCGATTGGTATTTTCGCGCTTCATGTCTGATGCCCGTGAAGAATGGCCGGACATTGATGTTGATTTCGAGCACGAGCGCCGCGAAGAAATTATCCAATTTATCTATGAAGATTATGGCCGCGAACATGCTGCCATCGTAGCCACCGTTACCCAGGAACGGTACAAAGGTGCTGTCCGCGATGTTGGTAAAGCGATGGGCTTGTCCGAGGATACGATCAAGCGCCTTTCCGGTTCGGTATGGCATTATCATGAGGAAGGCGTTGATCTGCAATTTCTCAGCGAACAGGGCTTAAACCCTGACGACCCGCACCTGCGCAAAGTGGTGGAGCTGACCGACCAGTTGATGGGATTTCCAAGACAGCTTGGACAACATACCGGGGGCTTTGTGATAACGCATGGAAAACTGTCCGACATCTGCCCTGTATTAAATGCCCGCATGGAAAACAGGGTACAACTCGAATGGAACAAAGATGACCTTGAAGCATTGGGTATTCTTAAGGTGGACGTGCTAGGATTAGGTATGCTTACTTGCATACGCAAAGGCTTTGATCTCATTAAACAGCATTACGGCCCCAAAGTGACCTTAGCTAATATACCGCAGGATGACGCCGAAGTATATGATATGTTCTGTCATGCGGACACGGTAGGAGTTTTCCAGATCGAAAGCCGCGCGCAAATGTCCATGCTGCCGCGCCTGCAGCCACGCTGCTTCTACGACCTTGTGATCGAAGTCGCTATTGTACGGCCCGGTCCGATACAAGGCCAGATGGTACACCCGTACCTGAAGCGCCGCCAGGGTTTGATCCCCGTTGAGTACCCTTCACCCGAACTGGAAGAGATTCTTGGCAGAACCTTGGGCGTACCACTCTTCCAGGAACAGGCTATGGAGATTGCAATTATCGCAGCGGGCTATACACCCGCCGAGGCGGACCAGTTGCGCAGGAGCATCGCCAGTTTCAAAGCGAACGGGCAATTGCATCTGCAGGAAAGCAAGTTTGTCAATGGCATGGTGAACAACGGCTATACACCTGAGTTTTCCGAATACACTTTCAAATTGTTGCAGGGATTTCAGGAAGGCTACGGCTTTCCCGAAAGTCATGCTTCTGCATTTGCCTGGCTTGTATATGTCTCCGGCTGGATCAAATGCCATTACCCCGATGTTTTCTGTGCGGCCTTATTGAATAGTCAGCCGATGGGCTTTTATCAACCCGCGCAGATCGTAACCGATGCAAAAAAGCATGGCGTCGTCGTACGGCCAATTGATATCAACTATTCTATGTGGGACAATATTTTGGAAGAGCAGGATGGTAAATACCGCGCTTTGCGGCTGGGCTTCAGGCAGGCCAATGGCATACGGCAAGACGATATGGACATCCTGGTATCGGCACGGACAAATCCTTTCAAATCAATAGAGGAACTGCACGATGCGGGCATTTCGATTGCCACGCTGGAATTGCTGGCGGACGCCGATGCGTTTCGCTCCATAAACCTTGACCGCCGGCAGGCATTATGGGAGGTAACGGCCTTAAAGGATAAGCCCGCCGGCCTGTTCGTCAATCAACCATCAGAAAGTGCTTATGAAGGCCCAATTGAATTACCGCATATGTCGGCGGCAGAACATGTCGTGCAGGATTATATGGCAGTTGGCTTATCGCTGAAAGCGCATCCCGTTAGCTTCTTACGGCCCCGCCTGGATCAATTGCAGGTTACCCCTACCGCTGCTCTGTCCTCTTTTAAAAATGGCGACAAGATAAAAGTCGCGGGATTGGTAACGGTGCGGCAGCGGCCGGGAACAGCAAAGGGGGTGATGTTCATTACAATCGAGGATGAAACAGGATTTGCCAATCTGGTCGTCTGGGCTAAAGTCTTTGAAACATATCGCAAGGAAATTCTACAGGGCCATTTATTAATGGCCGAAGGAATATTGCAGATAGAAGGAGAAGTCATCCACGTAGTTGCAAAACGCTGTTTTGACCTATCACGGCTCTTACAACAACTTCCTAAAACCGGCCAGGAGGACGAAAACAAATCGGGGAAAGAAAACAAAAAAGCCCCTCCGCCAAATGTGCAAGGGGATCTGTTTGCTGTTTCAAGGAACTTCAGGTAAGCGTCCCTTATACAACCAGTTCAATAGCCGGTAGGTTTTCGTATACGAAAGGCTCAGTCGGATCAAGTTTTCCTAAAAAGTCACTTGCAACCGTACATGCCGTCATTCCCTGGTAAGGATATTGAGTGGCGGCAATCTCGAGGATTTCCTGCTCGCTCAGATCTTCACTTATCCAACGCCATGCAAGTTCATCGTTAAGGATTGTAGGCATGCGTTCTTTCGAATTGTGAACCTGCTTCATAAGCGGATTGGCAACGGCGGTTACAAGCGCGACCGTATTAACCATTTCACCAGTCTCCTTATCCGTCCAGGGATTCCATATTGCTGCCATATAAAAATATTCATGTTCACGCAGGCTCACATAATATGGATATTTATCCGGCGTCTTTAATTTTTCCCCGGTCTTCTTATTGGTCCTATACACGTGCCGCCAATCGAAGTAGCCGCTCGAAAGTACCAGGCAGCGGCGATTTTTTGCCGCATCGTAAAACATTGACCGGCGACCACTGCGCTCACTTACAAAAAGGTTTTCTGACTTCGCGTTCAGTTGAGGCTGACCCGGTATATATTTGCCATTAGTGTCTTTATAACCCTTTCGCATCCGGTTTACTTCTTCCCGGGTATTTAAATAGTTTGGGATAAAGCCCCATTCCATTTGGACAATATCGAAGTTTGTATTGCCCTCAGTTGCCACTACTACGGCTACTGGAGTGTCAGTAAACCCACTGATCACACCCGCATTCAGGAAATCATAATTTTTTGTCGCCTTTTCCAGCGTCATTAGCCTGATAAATTCTTCCTTGCTTACCTTCTGACCATTATAATAACACATAAAATTTATTTTTCTAGTTTGTCAATTATTGCACCGATTTCCTCTGCTTCCCTTTGCATACCCTGGGGAATGGATGTCCAGAACTCTTTCCCGCCACTTTTCAGGGCCCGGGTTAAAACAAGTGGCTTTTTATCCGGCGACGAAGAAACATAGTAAACATCTGTGCCGCCAAAAGTTCGCTTACCTATTTTTACCTGGTGCCCGCGGTAAACAGTCTCCCAATCCGTTATTTCCTTTTCCATAATGGGTCATCCTAAAATACGGAAAAATCAAATAAAAGAGACAAGCTTCGCAAGCTATATTTGCGCATGGATTCAGCATTTACCATCGAGATCAACAATATTCGCTTCAATTTTCTTTCTATGAACGTACAAAGGGCGCAGCTGTTTCAGGTCTATGTAAATTTTCAGGGACAAAAACGTCGCTTTCATTTTAAAGAAGACGGTAAAGGGGGATTCATATTCGCCATGAGAGAAGACTGCCCGCCGGAGATTTTGACATGCGAACAGCAACTCTCCGATCATATCCTTGAGTTAGCAAAACAAGACTAATTAAGATCATTATCTAAAAGCTTCAGGCCGTTTCCTTTCAGGCCGCGCTTTTCTCTGCAATCTTCGCTGAAGGATTTCCGTTGCAATCGCTAACGGTAAGTTTCTATAATACCTTTTATCAATTTTTCAATCGAAACGGACAAAAAGGGCAGCGAAGTTTGTGTCCGTATTACTGCACTGAAATAAGATTGCCAAAAGACTACGGCATAATGGAAAAGCTCGTCCCTCACTTTTCCACCCTTCGGGATTTATTCCGTTTCCTTTTGGCCCTTTTGCGGACACACTTCCTGTGCTTTCTTTTTTTCCGTTTTTTCTTTTGAAAAATGGCTTTTCGGGGAAAGGGGCGAGAAAGAGAGTAAACAAACAAATTATTCACTTTTTAATCGCAAACAAAATGCAACAGTTCACAGGAAGAGTAACAGCAGATGCCATCGTAAAAACATTAGATGGCGGTAAGGAAGTAGTCAGTTTCAGCATTGCAGACAATGAAAGCTACAAGCCAAAAGGACAGGATGAGCCTGTACAGATTTCTACATTTTTTAATTGCTCTTATTGGGCGCATACAGGCGTAGCCAAAGTATTGCGCAAGGGCGCAGTCGTACAGGTAAACGGGCGGGTGACTGCAAGACCTTACACTACAAACACAGGTGATGCAGCGGCCTCCCTGAATGTACACGCCAACCGCATCGAGGTGTTGGCTTATGCGACCGACAAGCCTGATAATGCCGCCAAAGGCAAAAAGAATGGCAAACAAAATACCCCGACAGGTAACAGTAACGACGAGGTTAAGGACGACCTCCCGTTTTAAACAGCCATCCATTAACCCAATTATTTATTTCAAAATTTCAATAAGATGTCACACGATATAAATTTCAACGAGCAGACAGGAAAACATAGTTTTTTCAGTGTACAACAAAAAGCATGGCATGGCCTCGGTCAAATAGTTAGCGACTATCCAACAAGCCACGAGGCAATACATTATGCGGGGCTTGACTACGATGTTGCAAAAACTCCATTATTTACAACAGGGCAAGGGCTTTCTATTACCTCGGAGGGGATGGTACAAACTGATACCACCCTGTCCGTGCCTGATTACTTCGCCACCATCCGAACAGATAACAATGCCGTGTTGGGGGTTGTTGGCAAGGATTACGAGGTGATACAAAACCGTGACGCCTTTAGTTTTTTCGACAGCATTGTCGGGGGAGACGGCATTTTCTATGAAACAGCAGGGGCATTAGGCAAAGGGGAACGCATCTTTATCACGGCAAAACTACCCGACTATATTCGGGTAGGCGCGGACGACCTGATTGAAAAATATTTGTTCCTTTCCACCTCGCATGATGGCAGCGGTAGTATTACCGCAGCTTTCACGCCTATCAGGATTGTATGTGCCAACACCCTGAATGCTGCCATGCATAATAAAACCAATACCATCCGCATCCGCCATACTTCCAATGCAAAACAGCGTTTGGAGGAGGCACACAAACTTATGGATATCTCCAATAACCTGAGCCTGCAAATGGAATCCCTGTTTAACACCTGGTCAAAAGTTCTCATTACAGACAAAGACGTGAAACAGCTCATACAGGCTGCATTGGTTCCCAACAAAGAAGTATTGCAAAAACTAAAGGCAGGGGAAGAGGATGAATTATCCACCTGCTTTGTCAATATGTGCGATGCCGCCTGTGAATACGCCCTTAGCAACGAAACGCAACAAATGCAAACAACCAAAGGCACTTTGTTTGGGGCTTATAACGGGGTGACAGGTTATTTCCAAAACGTGCGCAAATACAAAAATGATGAAGCCAAACTGAAATCTATTCTCTTAGGCGGGACAGCCAGTATCCGCACACAGGCTGCATTCAATTTATGCACTGGTTTTGCAAAGAATGGCGCGGACATATTCAAACTCAATTAAGAACAATGCAGGGGCAATGCCCCTGCATCTTTAAGCTTTCAATTATGAAACCGATAGATGAACTAAGCAATACAGAAAAGGCGAAATTATTATTTCAGCTTTTCCCAAATGAGATACCAGCCTTTATAGATTTTCTTTCTGCTATGTGCGAGACAATGCTTGAAAATCAGGAGCAGGAAAAGGCTGCATGGACGAACGGGTTTATCACCTTTGACTTTTGGCGCTCCCTCATTGTACAGGCGCAACAACATATCACCAAATATGGCGCGGGGCTGAAACTCAACGAACGTCTTTTTTCCGAAGTCTTGTTTGAGGGCTATGCTGCCATGTTCACGGTGCATTGCCTCATTATAGCTACCACCGTCAAAAAGCACCCTAATAAAAAATTCAGCCAGACAATTGATTTATTATTTAACCCCTAATCACAAAATCTATGAATTTCTTTCAATCCATAATAGCCCTGCAGGTCGCAGGGGACTGGAAAATAAATATTGCCAAAGAGGCTACGGACAAATTGATTGTATCAGTACTGTTCTATAACGAGGCTATCGGGGACGATGCCCGAAAAATCATCCCGCCAATCCTTTTAAAGGGAACTGCCGAAGAACTGGACGAGGGCTTTTTTACTGCGATTGAACAGCCTGTAAAGGAAACAGCCACCTTGTTCCTGAACATGGAACAGTTTCTCAAACAGCGGGAGGAGGCGAAAAAACAATCCCAAATGGAAAAGGATAAAACAGAGAAGGCTGAAAAGGAACGTAAGGAGAAACAAAAACGCTATGAGGAGGCGCTGAAAAAAGCGGAAGAACTGGAAGCAGAAGGTAAGTTCAGGGATGCATGGCTGAAAGTACCTGACCCTGCCGACTTCCCCGAACAGGCTGAAGCACTACGGCAGCGCAAATCGGAGCTTGCACAAAAATTCGCTCCCGACCTTTTTAATGTTGACGCTAAATAAATCGACCATGTTAGTAATAAGCAGACTACAACGGATATTCCTCTTTAAGGATAAAGAACAGGACATAAGGCTTGCCGACCCTTCGGGCAGCTACAGCCCGGAGGCGGTACTCAATTTCTACGCACAGACCTACCCGATTCTGACGACCGCAAAAATTGAAGGGCCTGAAATATTAAACGATGAAATCACTTATCGTTTTATTTCCACCATCGGCACAAAAGGTTAAGGCGATGAAAACAAATAAGGACACAGGCAGGGTCATCCCGCCACAAACAAAAAGGCAATGGCGACTATATCAGCAGTTAGCACAATGGGCAGAAAACCTCGACAGGCGACAGGACGCGGCACAGTTAAAGAAAGACAGGAAACAGGCAGCACCGCTGGATTTGTTGCCAATGGTTTTTTAAAGCAGCAGTTTCTGCCACTTTACCAGTGCGGCAAATATTTACCCGAACAAGACAAGGCGGAACAGGGACTAAAACAATCCCTGTCCATCTTGTCCGAAAAAGGCATAGAGGTGATTGTTGACTATAAAAATAAAAACTATCCCTATAACATGCTATTGGTTCAGGCAGATTTACAGCAACAGATGGGAGCAGACAAAGACTGCTATGAATTAAGCATCGTTAGCGATGATGCCGACAATATCTTTTTATCAGCAAGGGAAGTATATGACACGGGAACAACTCTATATTTTATCCCTGTCCTTCCTTTATGCCGGCTCATGAAACAGAAAAAACACAGGCAAGCTGCCGACCTCTTGCTATCGGTTTTTGCATACCTGTACCACGTTGTTGGCGTACCCTATTATCGGGATAATTATTCGGCGCTGAACTACTATTATGAAATGACAGAGGAATGGCTGCGGGATGACATCGACAGCTACGAACCCGACGACCAAAACAGGCAATTATCGGAACTCAATAAGGCAAGCCATTACGGAGACCTGGTGCATCGAAAGATATATAACAGCATCCATTTAAACCATATGAGCAAGCGGCTTAACGACTTTACAGCTAAATGTGCGTTTGATTTGAATTGCTTTCAATTGGCACAATCCTTTCACCAATTGGCGCAACAGTTTCCGAACGCGGGGGTATTTGATAATATCCCTGAACTGGACGAGGATGCCACATCCGATGATCAGGTTATAAGGGCGCAGCAATATGTTTCTTTTATTGCCGACACCGATGGCTGGCTCTATGAAAATATTACCGATATGCTCAACAACCAGTTTAATGAATGCGGTTATATGGAACAGCCCACCATCATCGAGGTCTTTACCGAAGAAGCTAAAAGCGATTCAAAAACACTCGACTTCGAAAAGCAGTTATTCCCCCTGATAGCTGATTTATGCATTCTTTTAAATGAAATACCATGAAAGATATAAGCAAATCATTCGGCAGCCTGTACCACCCTTTTAAAGCGATTATCCTTTATAAGGAAAAGGAGGGTGACAAAAGGGTTTATGCAGAAAGCTACGACATGAGCAATGAGGGTTACCCCGTAAACGCCCATCCTTTGAGTGTCAGGGAAGGGGCTTCACTGGCAAAGGCGCTCGATACAGGCTGTGAACTGGAGCAAAGCTTTTTACAGCCAGCAGGCTTGCTGCCAAAGAACCTTCTTTACATGAAACACGGCAGGCTCGGTTATGCGCTATGGCATACCCCCGCCATGAGGGTAAACCTTTTATTTAAAAACGAATTAGACATTCCATCGGGCAAGGCAGCCATCCCTGAATTATTATGGCTAGCGGGCAGGGAACAGCTAAATATCTATGCCCTGAAAAAGGAAACGGAACTGGAAATGGACACCCCACTCTACCATGCACCATTCTTCAATGTCCACCCCAACGGCAATGTTTGTATGGGTACAGTGAACGTTGATATACATAGTCAATGTTCCCTTGAATTATTTATGCAACAGTGGCAGGAGTATTTTTTCAATAGCTATTTCAGCCACCTGATACAACAAAACAGCCCTGTAAAAGGCAATATTATACAGCTATGGCAAAGTCTTGTCGGCACAAAGAAAATCTTTCCTCAATCCCAACTTGTAAAAAACGGTCGAACTATTAAAAACTTAATCCGATGAACCAGTTACCCAATATCCATTTTACAGATAATTATCTGCTGCATCCCTACAATCCGGTTACGGTTAACCTGATTGGCGCTGGGGGAACAGGCTCGCAAATGCTGACCGCCCTTGCACGCATGAACCATTCTCTAACCGCTTTAGGTCATGCAGGTTTGCAGGTGACGCTATACGATGATGATAAAATATCAGAAGCCAATTTGGGCAGGCAGCTTTTTGCCGAAAGCGAGATAGGTTTGTATAAATCTTTGGCATTGATCAACAGGGTCAACCGATTTTTTGGCACTAACTGGAAAGCGATAACAAAAAAGTTTTGTGTAAAAACGCTGCTCAAAGAATCCAATAACGGGGCTGCCAACATTAACATTAGTTGTGTCGATACGGTTGCCGCACGTTACGAGATTGCCACTGTCTTAAAGGAGCATGCATACATCAAAAATGTAGGGGACAAAATTTTGTATTGGATGGATTGCGGTAATGCGCAGTTTACGGGGCAGGTCATTCTTTCAACTTTAGTGGAAATTAAACAGCCCGATTCTAAAAAGTTTACGCCCATTGCCACCCTGCCTTTAGTTACGGATGAATTTAAACTTTTGCTCGATAATGAAGTCGATAATAACGAGCCGAGCTGCTCTCTTGCCGAGGCACTGGAAAAGCAGGACTTATATATCAACTCAACTATAGCCAACCTCGCAGGCTCTTTACTTTGGCAGCTATTCAGGGAAGGGATGGTAGAAAACAGGGGCTTTTTTGTAAACCTGAAGGATTTCAGGGTACAGCCGTTAAAGGTAGCCTGAAATGGCTGAAGCAGCCCTGTTTCAAAGCGCTTCTTTTCTTTGTCAGACGCAACGGAAAGAAAAGAAGCAAAAGAAAATGCGTTAAGGATTTTATAAACTGAAAGGTTATTTTTCGATTTTTGGTTAAACTTGTAAAAAGCAGATAGCGATGGGAATGATGATTTTGGGAGTGTTGGTATTGCTCACAGGCATAGCACTCCGCTACAGCTACGGCAGGGCACGTTATAACAAACGGTTCGAACCTGTAAAAGTGATTTCTTATGAAAGGAAAATAATGTCCAATACCGGGCAGGAGTTAAAATTCTTCCTCTATATCGCCTGCATCATTGTTGGTCTTATCCTTTTGACAATGGGTTATATCATCCATAAAGACCCTAATGCAAACGACTTGAAAAGGCCGACTACTTCTGCGGTCATCAAATCCCATTGATAAAATAGCTGGCCAGCACATCCTTCGGAAGAGCTGGCTTTTTTTTGTTGACAGCCAGATACCTGAAAAGGTATTCTTTCTGCCTGATGAAACTGGATTTCCTTTTCAGCTAACAGGCTGTTAGCCTCTGTTATGAGTGCTTCTTTTTAAATTATTTTTCTAAAGAGATTTGCGAGGCATCTTTGATCACGATCTCCGGCTTTCCATTATACATTTGTTGCACTCCCCGCACACATATTCTTTTCCCTCTGAAGTATTCCGCCGGGTTGTCCCCGAATTGCTGTCCGATCTTCTTATGGATAACCACCGTTAGTTTCTGATTTGGATATGCTGCCCCAAGATTTAACAAGGTCGTTCCTGAACCGGCAAAATAGCGTCCATCGTACACTTTCTCACAGATTATATTCTGATTTTCTGCCTTAGTTGGTACACGATTGCTATTGTTTGTCTTGTAATTTCCGAACACCTCATTCAACACCGCAGCCAGGCGAATGCCGCCCTGCTCGATCCGCTCTTCAATGGTCGGCATATGTTGCTGGTAGTAATTATCGCTAATAGCCCGGCCATGCATCTGATCAACCTCTGCATATAAACGGCTGCTGATCTCGTAACTTTCCCAGGCCCAATCAATGGCCGGGGTACTTTCCCAAGCTTTGATTTTTTGCTGACCGATATGGTCATATTGCACTGCCAATTGCTGATCGCTCATTCCCTGCTGTTCGATTAACTTCGTATCCCAAAGGCTGTGCAGGTTTGTGCCTTTACCACTGAAATTCACTTGTATTGTATTGCCGCCCTTATCTTCAGCTCTGCTCACATGCATGGGTTGGTGAATGTCGCCGACAAAATGGATCAGGAATTTTAACGCTTCAGTTTTTTGATCTTTAGAAGCCGTCTTATCCTTTAGTATAGTTTCAGTTTTTAGTATTTCATTATAGACATTGCCATTTGACATTGTTGTCACAGTACGCACAAATTCCTCATGATTTAATCCAAGTGGCAGGTTTAGAAAATGCCAGGAAGATGTCTTACGATAGGCTCCTTGATTTCTTATTTCATCCGCCCAGGTGCTTGCATCAGCCATGCTTTGTCCGTCCAGAAGCTCAGTAACCGCCGCCTTTGCGCCTGCATTCAAATGCCTTTCCGCTATGTCAGCAATCGTCCTATGCCCTGTAATGCCCCAAGAAATGAAAACAAGTGAAAATATACAGATCACAACACTGCTTACGATTTTTTTCATGCCCAAAGATAAGACGGCAATGTTATGGAAGTGATCGAAATAGGCGTAAAAAAATAACGCCCCCAATCACTCGCTGAACGGGGGCATTAACCTAAACCTTATCACAATTTGTGTGAGATTTCAAATATAGCATTTAGATTATATAATGAAATTACTGAGGCTACATTTTCATTTAGTGTTTAGTGCCTTAAGCTTTTCACTTAATTCACTGAGCCCTGCTTTTTGCAGGCAGTCCTCTGAAATCTTTGAAAGCTCTGCAAAAATATCCTTTGGCACATTAGCCAGTAATCCGCCTGCTTCCTCATCGCCTTTGCTGTTCAAGCCACGCTGGATCACATTACTGAGCAGCAGGACGTGCTTCCTTGACATCTTAAGATCGATCTTCACCATTTCGTTCATTCCGGGACTACTCAATACTGTATCAAATACTTTTCCCGCTTCACTTGCTGTTAGCATACCATTTAATTTAAGTGTAACAATATTGTTTTAAGGGCTAATGTATGGAAGCCAATTTTATCGGATAGCAGCTCTTTAAAATTTAAAGGGCTGCAAGTGAAGCCGTAAGCGCTCGGTAATTTCGTATCACAAATTAACAGGAAGGGTTGAAGGCGATGGATAAGAAATTGAATAGTGTCTCCTGTAATACGGCAAATCAAATTGACCTTGTTACGTATCTTGCTGATTGTGGCTTTGAGCCCGTTAAAGTTCGCGGTGAAAACTACTGGTATCTTTCACCCTTACGAAGTGAAAATACTGCCTCTTTTAAAATCAATAGAAGGCTGAATAGATGGTATGATCATGGCATTGGGAAAGGCGGCAAACTGGTAGATCTTGGAATCTCTCTTTTCGACTGCAGTGTTTCAGAATTTCTTAAAAAACTTACCGGTTCTGTTTCTTCTCATAAGCCGTCGCTTCTGCCTTTTGCAACCCTTGAGAACGTACCAATAATTACCGTCGAAGAGGTAAAACCCATCCAGTCACCGGCCTTATTGAAATACCTCTGCTCAAGAAAGATCGCCATCGAATTAGCACTTAAATATTGCTGCCAAGTCCATTATTCCATTGGCCCCAAAACCTTTTATGCATTGGGCTTCGCAAATGGTGCCGGCGGTTATGAATTGCGCAGCAAATATTTTAAAGGAAGCAGCAGTCCGAAGGGCCTCACACTGATAAAAAACGGCTTTGATCAGCTATGCATATTTGAAGGTTTCTTTGATTTTCTATCTTATCTAACCATATATCAAAACAGACTGTCTGGCACGGACTATCTTATCCTCAATAGCCTTTCGTTTTTCGAAAAAGCGATCCTGCTGTCAGCCGGATACAATCTTAAACGTCTCTATCTCGACCGGGATAAAGCCGGACAAAATTGCAGTCGCCAGGCTATTGCTATGAAACAGCATTATTTTGATGAAAGTGGACTTTACTATGGATACAAAGACCTTAATGATTACCTGGTATATAAGCCTACAAATGGGCAGCAGTAATAGTAACGCTAAAGCAGGCTGCATAACGCAAAGTTGTACAATCTCTGTGCATTGCAAAAGTGCATGCCGATTTAGCAAATGCTCGAGTTATAACTGCCTTAAGAAAGGGCAAGCAATAAAGATTGCTGTGTTTTTTGCAATCGGCCAGATGTACGGTTGTATCACAACCGGATCTGGCCGCCGGGCACTCCGAAGTCGTTGGCGGTAACTGATGAGCCGCTTAAGGTTAAATTTTGAAAAGATTGTGTGAAAATGATTAGTGATGATGGAACAAGTTAACAATAAAACAAAATGGCTGCACCTGCGGCTCAGCCCCACAGAACAGGCGCATATTAATAAGGCGTTTAAGAAGACCACCTGCAGGAAATTAAGTGATTATGCCCGCAGCATTTTGATGGGTAAGCCAGTTGTCAGCACCTATCGGGACAGTTCCCTTGATGACTTTATGACAGAGCTGATGAAGCTGAAAAACGACCTCAACGCCTGCGGTAACAATTTCAACCAGGCAGTCCGGAAACTGAATTCTTTGGACAAAATAGAAGACAAAAAAAGATGGTTCAGCTATTATGATAGCAGCCGTCAAATCCTCCAGGACTGCATACAACAGGTAGATAACTACTTGTCAAAAATGGCAGACCAATGGTTGCAGTGATCCACTCTGGAAAAAGTTTTAAGCGTCCTTTGAACTATAATGAACAGAAAGTTGCAGAGGGTGTAGCCGTATGCCTGGAGGCGGTCAATTATCCGAAAACTGCCGACCAATTATCCTTCAATCAGAAACTAAAACGGTTCGAAAAACAAGCAGCACTGAATGAAAACACAAAGGTAAACTGTGTTCACATCTCCCTAAATTTTGATCCTTCAGAACGTTTACCCGAGGACAAATTAAAAAGAATTGCAGCCGATTATATGGACCTGATCGCCTTTGGTGACCAGCCTTATTTGGTCTATCGTCATGACGATGCCGGACACCCCCATATACATATTATTACTACCAATATCAGGTATGACGGCAGCCGGATAGAGCTGCATAACTTGGGAAAGAACCAGTCCGAAAAGGCCCGCAAAGAAATTGAGTTGAAGTATGGATTACTCCGGCCGGAGGACAGTAAACAACGGCAGGCATATGAATTAAACCCGGTGAATGTCCAAAAAGTACTATACGGAAAAGCGGCAACCAAAAGAGCGGTTACAACCGTTCTGTCAAAAATAATACCGGCTTATAAATATACTTCCCTTCATGAATTGAATGCTATCCTGAAGCAGTACAATATTGTTGCGGACAGGGGAAGTGTCCAATCAAATATTTACCGTAATAACGGTTTGGTTTATCGCATTTTGGATGAACAGGATAACAAAGTCGGTGTACCCATCAAAGCCAGTGATATATATAATGCACCGACATTAAAGAACCTGGAAGCAAAATTTGGCGCCAATGATGCTTACCGGCAATCGCATAAAGCAAGAGTTAAAAATGCCATTGACTGGACGCTGTTAAAGACAGAAAGGCCGACCCTTTCCGGGTTAATGGAAGCCCTAAAAAAACAAGGCATCCAAGTTGTGATCCGGCAAAATGAGGCGAGACAGATATATGGTATCACCTACGTTGACCATCAGACCAAGTGTGTCTTTAATGGTAGCGATCTGGGCAAACAATATAGCGCGAAAGCCATACAGGATCGATGTGGCACAAGCGAGAATGGCAATACCGAAAAGCCGTTCCAAAAAGAAAAGGCCGGCGAAAATCAGGATGCAGTTAATGGAACTTTAAGATTCCCAAATACTGTAGACTTGAATGTTGTAGATGAATTACTACGGCAGGAATATACAGGAGATACCATGCCATTTGACTTGAAAAGACATAAAAAGAAGAAGCGCAAGCGCTTATCTAATGATCAATAATAAAATCTCTTCATCGGAGAATTAAGGAGGACTGGTTATGATGCAGACAGGGGAAAACGAGCAAGCATTAAGAAAAATATTGGATATGACCCGGATGATCAGTATGATCATTTTGGGATTACATTTTTACTATTACTGCTATAAAGCTTTTGAGACGTGGCACCTGACCGCCGCCATTTCCGACAGGCTGATGGCCAATATCGGCAACACCGGACTGTTCCGGAATTTTCATACATCCAAACTGATCGCTTTGGGCCTGCTTGGGATTTCTTTATTAGGCTCAAAGGGTAGAAAAGATGAAAAACTAAACTTTAAAACGGCGCTCAGTTACCTTGTGATTGGCTTACTGGTTTATTTCGTAAGCTACCTTTTTTTACTTTTACCGTTCAGCGGAACAAACCTTGCCATCGGTTATATTTCAGTAACCATTGTGGGGTATCTCATTATGATAAGCGGTGGTGCGCTGTTATCCCGTATCATTAAAGACAGACTGAACAGCAAGGATATTTTCAATAAGGAAAATGAAACATTCCCGCAGGAAGAACGGCTATTAGAAAACGACTATTCCATTAATCTGCCGGCACAATATAAACTAAAAGGTAAAATCCGTAAGAGTTGGGTCAATATTATCAACCCATTCCGTGCGCTGCTTGTTTTGGGTTCACCGGGTGCAGGCAAGTCATATTTTGTGATACGGCATGTCATTACCCAGCACATCAAAAAAGGCTTTACCATGTTCGTCTATGACTTTAAATTCGATGACCTGTCGATCATCGTTTACAATACCTGGTTGCAAAATAAGCACCGCTACACATCCCCTTCCGAATTTTACGTGATCAATTTTGATGACCTCACCCGCAGCCATCGCTGCAACCCTTTAGACCCTTTATCCATGTTTGATATAACAGATGCGTCTGAATCGGCGCGGACCATTTTATTGGGACTGAACCGGGAATGGATCAAAAGACAAGGTGATTTTTTCGTGGAGTCTCCTATCAATTTTTTATCGGCGATCATTTGGTTTTTACGCAAATACCAGGACGGCGAATTCTGCACGTTGCCCCATGTGATTGAACTCATGCAGATGGATTATGACAGCCTATTTACGTTGCTACGGACTGAAAAAGAGATCGAGGTGCTCATCAATCCCTTCGTAAACGCTTACCTCAACGACGTCATGGAACAGTTGGAAGGCCAAATTGCATCCGCTAAAATCGCTATGGCAAGGCTGTCTTCGCCGCAATTATATTACGTGCTATCCGGCAATGATTTTACCTTAGACATCAACGACCCTGAAAAACCGAAGCTGGTTTGTATGGGCAATAACCCCCAGAAAATACAGATCTACGGGGCAGTGCTATCACTATATGTTAACCGCCTGGTGAAACTGGTGAATAAGAAAGGCAAACTGAAAAGCAGCCTGGTATTCGACGAGTTCCCAACCATTTATCTCAATAACATGGACAGCCTGATAGCCACCGCAAGAAGTAATAAGGTCGCGACCTGCTTAGGAATACAGGACTTCAGCCAGCTACGCAAAGATTATGGACGCGAACAGGCAGACGTCATTATGAATATTGCAGGCAACATCGTGTCCGGCCAAGTTACGGGCGACACCGCCAAACAACTTTCCGAACGCTTTGGCAAAATCATGCAGGACAGGGAAAGCCTATCGGTCAACAGCCAGGACACTTCTCTCAGCAGGTCGAAACAACTGGAAGCCGCCGTGCCCCCGTCTAAAATTTCCTCCTTGAGTTCCGGAGAGTTCGTCGGGATGGTTGCGGACGACCCGGATAATAAAATTGAGCTAAAAACCTTCCATTGCGAGATTTTAAATGACCATGAAGCGCTGAAAAACGAGCAGGATAACTATCGGGACATACCAGTCATAAAGACACTGAATAACGCGATTGTGCAACAGAACTACCTGCAGGTGAAGCAGGACGTGCAGGATATTATTAACGCAGAAATGGAGCGGTTGATGAGTGACCCGGCACTGCAATATTTAATAATTAAAAAAAGCTAAATTAAATAGCTTTTAGACCTTGGTTTTATTTTGTTTAAGTCCATTTCTCCATTTAAAATGTACCTTTATTTATTGTGGAATGCCCATAAATACTTCGTTGAAGTATCAAGTACTTAATAACTTAAAATGGCAACAACTGTAAATGCAGCCTTTGATATTTTCCTGAAAGATGCGGTTAGGTTGGACCCGGCCCGGTCTGATACAGCTAAGACGAGCAAAACCTCGCTGGTAGATGAAATAATAAAATTTCCAGGTGATGGATTGTTCCCTCTTTTACATCCGGATCTAAGTATTGATTACGGATCCTTTTCAAGGAAAACCAAAATCCGGCCGTTAAACGACATAGACTTAATGATCATTTTACACGCGCAGGGTAGTAGTTATTATGAGTATCCAGACCGGATTGAAATTACGGTTAGCGCCAGCGCCACCACCTTAAGCGCCCTTTGCAATGATGGCACTTATATTTTGAATTCAAAAAAAGTCAATAATAAATTTAAAGATTACTTAGGCAATGTACCTAAATATGAAAAGGCGGAAATAAAGCGTAATCTCGAGGCAGTCACCCTAAAGCTTGTTTCCTACGAATGGGTCTATGATATTGTACCCTGTTTTATTACCAACCCTGATGCTGCCGGACGAACCTTCTACTTAATCCCGGATGGCCAGGGCAACTGGAAAAAGACCGATCCAAGGATTGACAAAGCACGAACAATAGCCGTTAACCAGGCCCAAACCATTTCGGTTTTAGATGTGATCCGAATCATCAAGTATTGGACAAGCAGGCCAACAATGCCGACGATTAAATCTTATTTTCTGGAAAATTTGATTTTGAATTATTATGGTACAGTAGATAAGAGCCAGGGGTATATTGATGTGGAAATACCTAAACTACTTGCAAGTATTTACCATAGCATTGAATCCCCCTTCAATGATCCAAAAGGCTTTCAAGGCGATATTAATCACCTAAGCTATGAAGAAAGGGTTAAAGTTAAGGAAAGGGCAGCCATAGATTATAACAGAGCAATTGAAGCAGGAAAATTAGAGGGTGCCGGTAAAATGAAAGAAGCCATTGAAAAATGGGGAGAAATTTTTGGTGGTCAGTTTCCAACATACTCATAAATATGGATACAGTATTTACGCGTCAAAACGAAGAAGCCAATATAGACAGGTTATGCGCACAGAAGCAATTGTACATTGAAGCAAAGAAGATTTTTATGCTTCAAATAATACTCACTGTGCCAGTAACAATTCTGCTCTCGTTGGTAAAAATTATTCTTTTTACTGTCTTTAATATCGACATTTCTGCCTATGTGCTCGTCTATGGTATATCATTGACCTTAATAGATTTGATCGTCATCAATTTGGTCATTAATGATTTTAAACTAAGTGCTGCAAAGATTCAGGAATTGTTTGATTGTTCTGTTTATGATTTAGAATGGAATAAGTTTTGTGCCGGCAAAAAGCCTAATCAGGAAATAATTAACAAATACAGTGGAAAGTTTAAATTGTCAGGGCGGCCTGAATCTAAATTAAAGGATTGGTATCCGATAGAACTAGCCAATCAAACGCCAACAAAAACCATTGTGCTCTGTCAGAAAACAAACCTTAATTATGACACTTCGATCAGAAAACGTTTTAGGAGTAATACCCTAATTGTCGCATTTGTTACCTTATTGATCCTGATAGTTTTCGCCTTGTTTAACGGTTTTTCAGTAAAGGACTTTATCACTCAAATTGCATGTTCTTTTCTACCTGTCTTCGTACTCACAGCTAAAATAGTTATTGAGCAAAATAAGACCTTGAAGAACTCCGAGGAACTCAGAAACAATATCGAAGGGATATTGGATGACGAAGATAATATTACCCGCAAAGAGATTAGGAGCATACAAGACAAACTTTATACAAGCCGAAAAGACAGTGCATTAATTCCGGAGTTTTTCTACGATAAAATTAGAGACAAACTGGAGGTTGAAATGCACCATAACGCTGCAAACTATTAAATATAGCCAGCTCCATGAGTATTAACAATCGGCTCACTCAGTTTGCTCAAAAGCAGTTGGTTCTGGCGCACAATAAGCAGGAACGCGCAGCCATTATCAGGTCGCTGGACAACCTGGAGCGAAGCTTGGATGATGAATTTGGCGATGAAATAGAAGAGTTCCTGAGGTTCGGCTCTTTCACTAGAAATACAATTCTCCCCCGGTCATACGACCCTAATTCCGATGTGGATTTAATGGTTGTGTTCAATTCCGCGGACGGTTTGTACGCGCCGTCAACCTATAGAAAATGGATTCGCGATTTCCTAACTGTGGCCTATCCGAAATCAATATCAAAAAAGGACTTTCCCGCAGTTATACTCGAATTGAATCATATAAAGTTTGATATAGTCCCGGCTTATACAACGTCCAACCTATTATTCGGAACCAGGTTTTACATCCCTGGCCGCGATGAGACTTGGCGTTTAACATCACCCAATGAGATCAATAGTAAGCTGGCGACTAAGAATAAGACTTACGGAGACAATATTATCAGGAACGTAGTCCGATTATGCAAACACTGGAATGCCGGGTTTGGATACCCTTTCCAATCTTATTTATTGGAAAGGCAAATTATCGATTTGATTTTCTGGGGAAATGAAAATACTTACTCACGTTTTTTAAAAACAATTGAGGTAGTGGGCGCCGATTTTAGAGCGGTAAAAAACGCCGTTTACTGGATAAAAGAATATGGACATAGAGGTGACGAATACAAACAAGCCCAATGGATTCGAAAATTATTGCCAGGGTTTCCATATTAGCTATTGCGAAGCAACCTCTATTTAGGGTCTAAAAGTGCCCGAATGACGCGAGTGTCTTGATAAGTTTTCTTCAATTATTTAAGTCTGTTTTATACCTTGGGGCACTACTACAACAATACCGTATTTAAATCTTATCAATGCTTCACCAGGAAAGTCTATTTAATTCATGTCTTTTTTTATTACAGGCAATTCGGCTGAAAATACTGGGAGTTTTCCAATTTATTAGCATGGGCAATGGCCTGCAACTCTCAAAAATATTTTTTAAAATATATACTATTCAAAGTCCTTTCAGAAGTAAATTTCTGTATACATTTGACACTTGTTGACAAGTCAAAAATACAGCAATTTGAAAAACTTTGGTGAGACCATTCGCGATATCCGCGAAAGAAAGAAACTTTTGCTCAGACAGGTGGCAGCGTCTTTAGAAGTCGACACGGCATTGGTGAGTAAATTAGAACGGGGTGAGAGAAAGGCCCAAAGAGAACAAGTTAGTAAACTGGCCAAACTCTTTGGGGTGCCTGAAGAATCATTGATGGTCATATGGCTATCCGACAGGGTATTAAATATATTGGAACAAGAACCTTTAGCAAACGAGGTATTAAAACAAACTGAAAAACGCATTAATCATAATTAAAATGGACGGAACGTCATTAGATATAACACAGGACTTAATAAAAAAGCTAAGGGAAATTATTCCGGGTGCTTTCGCTGAGGATAAAATAGACATTGATCGCTTCAAACAGCTTTTGGGCCATCCTGTTGACACCGAAAATGAGCGGTACCAGCTGTCATGGGCAGGAAAGGCAGAAGCCTATAAGGTGTTGCAAATGCCCACTACTGCCACCCTTATTCCTAAGCCCGATGAATCCATTAATTGGACTGCCGCAGACAATATTTTCATTGAGGGGGAAAATTTAGAGGTACTTAAAGTACTTCAGAAAGCATACTACGGAAAAGTGAAAGTAATTTCCATAGACCCTCCTTATAATACCGGCTCCGATAGCTTTATCTACCCTGATAAATTTTCGGAAAATAAGGAAGAATACCAGAAGCGGGTTGGCGAAAAAGATGAAGAGGGCTATATGATGAAGGAAGGCCTGTTCCGTCCGAATAAGAGAGAAAGCGGCCAATTTCATTCGAATTGGTTGTCCATGATGCTTCCGAGGCTTTTCCTGGCGAAAAACCTGCTAAGGGACGATGGGGTAATATTTGTGCATATCGACGATAATGAATTAGCAAACCTGAAGTTGTTGATGGACGAGATCTTCGGAGAAGATAACAGGGAGGCCATTATAACCTGGCGCAGGCGACACAATCAGCCGAACGATAAGTCAAAAATGATTTCGAAAGTTGCCGAATACATTTTAGTGTACTCAAAAAATTCTGAGGCATTAAAAGAAAAAAATACATTTTACGGCTTACCGCTTTCAGATAAACGGCAGGATGATTATACAAACCCTGATAACGATCCAAAAGGCCCATGGAGTTCCAAGCCCTGGAAAGCCGGCTCCGGCCAATCAGGCTCGAAATATAAGATTATAACACCAACAGGCAAAGTCTATGACGAGGAATGGATGGGAGCAGAAACTACATTTCAAAGTTTGTTAGCAGAAGGCAAAATAGTCTTTCCAAGTTCCGGCGATGGTTATCCCCGTAAAAAATTCTATTTATCTGAAAGGATGGATGAAGGCCAGTGTGCCCATAATTTTTGGAATCATAGCGAATTTGGAAGTAACCAGGAAGCATCCGCAGAGTTAGCTGAAATTTTTAGCGGTAAAAATGTTTTCGATAACCCCAAGCCACTCCGTTTGCTGAAAGCAATCTTAAAAATCGCTTCTGCAAATGATGATATAGTAATGGATTTTTTTGGTGGTTCAGGCTCCACGGCGCAAGCGGTGATCGAACTAAATAAAGAAGACAAAGGAAAGCGGAAATTCATCCTTGTCCAATTGCCTGAAAAAATAAAGGCCGGTGATGAAGCCTTACAATATGGATACAGTACCATTTCCGAAGTAACAAAAGCAAGGCTGGAGAAAGTGATCAGGTTGCATAACACCAAGGTTTCAAATGATTTCAATTTTGAAAATTCGCCCCAGATCGGTTTACGCCATTTTAAACTAGCCAGCTCGAACTTTAAAATCTGGCGCGGTGACCTGCTTGAGTCAGAAGAAGATATAATTAGGCAGCTGGAAATATTCAAGAAACCCGAGAAAGACAATCCCACTGACCTGGATATTCTTTGGGAATTAGCACTAAAAAACGGTGTGCCACTGACAACGGTCATCGAAGAATGCAAAATAGGTGAGTACCTTTTTTATAAAATTACCCCGCGCAACTTGTATATCTGCCTTCAGGGTATTGATCAGGAATCGGTAAAAGAGCTTATAAAAATGAAACCTTCGTCAATAATATGCCTGGATTCACTTTTCAACGATAACGATTGCAATAAAACGAATGTGCAGTTACAGTTCATCGACGCAGGAATTTCATTTCAAACTATATAATTAATGATTTTACTTATACCAGACAACAGGGTCTGTCCCAATAAAGAGACAAAATATCCGGTGACATCCATTAGTCCTATTTTATGGATAAAAACGGATAGTGCCGACTACACGGTAGTGAGTATCGATGGGTTTATTGTTACGAACGAAAGGAAGGTCAACGGTATCTTCAAAAAATTTGAATACCAAAGCGAAGCCGCTGTTGAAGACATAGCCATCGACGACATCAACAGCGTATTTTCGGAAAGCGAGATACGACTGTTAAAAGACTTTTCGCAGGTGATGAATTGTGGCTTTTTTACTTTTATTTGGCCGGAGAATTTTCCGGAAGGTTATGAGCAATCGGCAAAACTTATCCATTCCTACACCTTTAACTTCAATGATGGGCACCTGGAAATTAATACTCATAAGCTGATTTCGATTGAAGAACTGGAAGATGGGATAAGGAAATTAAGAGGGTATAGTTTTAAAACAGTAAAAAGTCTTAATGCTGCCTCCTCCAATGTTGAGTGCTACTTAGCTAATAATACACTGAACCCCTGGCCGGGTGATATTGATACGATAATCTATGACAAGGTCAAAGGTAAATACCTTGCAATTGTTGAATTTAAGACCCATAACCTCGATCAGCCAATCGAGCAGGAGCATATTGGAAAGTATGGTGATCAAGATTGGCGGAGGTTCAATGTTCTTTTTGATCTCGCAGATAACTTTAATGAAAAGCTGGGCTATAAACCGAAGCTGTTTTTTATAGTTTGGGGAACCAATCCGGACCTGAAAAACCACACCAACATAAAAATTGATTTGATAGAAAGAGATAAAATCTTAAGATCCTTTTTGTTCCCAAGGCCGGCATACAACCAATTCAGTGATGATTTATTCAAATTTATATTGAAAGAAGCGAATGAAACTGCAATTTGATAAGAACCAAGGCTACCAGCTTGACGCGATTCAATCCGTAGTCGATCTGTTTGAGGGGCAATCCTTGAACAAATCCGATTTTGAATTTTCCTTATCCGATTCGGTAAAAGGCAGTATTCAATTCACAGAGGCCGGGGTGGGCAATAATCTCGTTTTATCAGAAGAGCAAATATTGGCAAATCTGGTGAAAGTCCAAACCGGCAACCAGCTGCGCCCTGATGAGATCTCGATAGTGATAGAAAAGCTGTGGTACAATGACGATGCAGAAACAAAAAATGTTGTTGCAACCAAGACAGTGGTTACGGATTTCCCTAATTTTTCTGTTGAAATGGAGACCGGGACCGGCAAAACCTATGTTTACCTCCGGTCGGTTTACGAGTTAAATAAAATCTATGGCTTTAAGAAATTTGTAATTGTAGTTCCCTCTGTTGCTATTAGGGAGGGCGTATTAAAAAGCCTGCAAATAACGTTCGACCATCTCCAGGAGATTTATGAAAATCAACCCGCCGAATACAAAGTGTATGATTCCGGCCGCATACCTGATTTGGCCAATTTTGCTAAAAGCAATGCGATCCAAATCCTTGTTATCAATATAGATTCATTCACGAAAGATGCCAACGTTATTAACCAGGTGCGGGAAACCGGTGTGAGACCAATCGAGTATATCCAGAAATCGAACCCAATTGTCATTATTGACGAACCGCAAAATATGGAGACCGATATCAGGAAAAGAGCAATTGCAAATCTACACCCGCTATTTACACTCCGCTATTCAGCGACCCACAAAAACCTGTATAACCTGGTCTATAAACTAGACCCGGTTAAGGCATACGATCTTGGATTAGTGAAACAGATAGAGGTCGATTCAGTAATAGCAAAAAATGATATTTCCGGTGCCTTTATAAGTGTGGACGATTTCAAAATCGCAAAACAGTCGATCACTGCCAAAATAACCATATTCGTGAATGAAAAGGGTGGCGTTCAAAAAAAGCAGGTAACAGCCAAAATCGGCGATGACTTGTTTAACATTTCCAAAGGCTGGGGTATCTATAAGGAGGGATACGTTATAAATGAATTGGACGCTGATAATGGATTTATTGAATTTTCCAGCGGCAAAATCGTCTATAAAGGCCAGGCCGTCGGCGGCCTGACGGATCAAATACTCAAAGAAATGATTGATGCAACGGTAGAAAATCATTTCAAGAAAGAAAAAGAACTTAGAGCTAAAGGAATTAAAGTACTCAGCATTTTTTTTATTGACCGGGTTGCCAATTACCGCAGCTATGACGAGCAGGGAAAGTCCATAAAGGGGAAATTTGCACTATGGTTCGAAGACAGTTTCACAAAATGGCAAAATATGCCTGCCTACAGAGGCTTGTTTACATATAGCAGTGATGAAGTCCACAACGGGTATTTCAGCCAGGACAAGGGAAAGTTGAAAGACAGTAAGGAAGGAAAAACGACGAAGGCAGACGACGAAACGTTTAAACTGATCATGCAGGACAAAGAACGGTTGTTAGACACTGCGACCCCCTTGCGTTTTATATTCAGTCACTCTGCATTGCGCGAAGGATGGGATAATCCGAATGTATTTCAGATATGCACCCTAAACGAAACAAAATCTGACATAAAAAAACGGCAAGAAATTGGAAGAGGCCTCCGCCTTTGTGTCGACCAAACCGGCGTGCGCAATTTAGATCGTGCAGTGAACAGGTTGACTGTTATTGCCAACGAAGCCTATGATAGCTTTTCAAAAGCGCTGCAAAACGAAATTGAGGAAGATTGCGGGGTTAAATTTGAAGGCCGAATAAAGAATGCTCGGGCAAGGGCAAAAGTTTCCCTAAAAGACAAATGGCTGGAGGATAGCCTATTTCTGACACTATGGGACAAAATTAAATACCGGACCGACTATAAAGTTCAATACAGCACCCAGCAGCTCATTGATAACTGCGTCGCTGCATTACAATTGATGTCACCAATTGAAAGACCGATCATATACCGGGAAAAGAATATCGCCAAATTTATCAGGGACAATAAAGGCAATCTTATCGAATTAGGAGGTGAACAAAAAGGGTCGAAAGAAAGACTCATAAGAGAAGCAAAATTTGATATACCGGATTTCATTGCTTATATCCAATCCAAAACCGAACTAACGAGAAATACGATCAGCCGTATATTACTTGAGTCAGGCCGTGTCGGTGAGATATTTAATAATCCCCAGCTATTCATGGATTCGGTAGTGAAGATTGTTAAGCAGGAGTTTGACAACGTGAAAATCAATGGTATCAAGTATGAAAAAATAGCGGGCCAGGTGTATGAAATGAAGCTTTTTGAATCGGCGGAGATCGAACAATATTTAGAAAATCTGATAACAGTTAAATCGCAGGCAAAGACCCTGTATAACTATATCGCAATTGATTCTTTAAGTACCCCGGAAAAGAAGTTTGCAGAAGATTGCGACTCGAGGGATGACATTATATTTTATGTGAAATTGCCTAAAACCTTTCAGATAAAAACCCCGATTGGACCCTATAACCCCGATTGGGCATTGATAAAAAAAGATGAAGGGGATGAAACAAATATTTATTTCGTTGCAGAAACGAAAGATCCGAAAGCTGTTTTGGACAGGACATTGCTCCGCGACAGCGAAAGGAAGAAAATAGCTTGTGCAGAAAAGCATTTTGCTGTAATTGAAGATGTGCATTATAAGGTAGTTGGCTCGGTGAGCGATTTAAAAATATGACCTAAACTTGAAATTATAAACATATTATGTCCGAAGAAATAGAATTTCTGTCAAGCCTGCAGCGCATAAAAAAACAAGATGTAGAAGTCTTGTTAAAAAAAGCGTACCGTGGAATTTGGGAAACTGCAATAAAAAAATATTCAGATAGCGCACACTTTATTTACGAACTGCTTCAAAATGCTGATGACACGAAAGCTACCTGGGTGGAATTTACTTTGGAAGCTGATGGATTATGGTTCAAGCATAATGGTTCTGTAAGATTTACGATATCTGACCCGGAAGAGGAAGACAGTGATTCCGAGACAGGGCATTTGGGACATATTAATGCCATTACCTCAATAGGTAACTCAACCAAAATAGACGAACAAAAGATCGGCAAGTTTGGAATCGGGTTTAAGGCGGTATTTGCATATAGTCTTACCCCTCATATCTACGACGACAGTTTTAATTTTAAGCTTGAAAATTATATCGTACCTGTTGAAATTGCACCTAATGCAGAAAGGCGCAAGCAAGGTGAGACGTTATTTTATTTCCCATTCAACCATAAAGCAAAAACCAAAGAGGATGCTTATTCCGAAATAGAGGAAAAGTTAGAATCGTTATTTCAGCCGGTCCTGTTTTTGACGAACCTTGAGCGGATATATTGGAATTCAACAGAAAACAAAGGGGAATACTCAAAAAAAGAGATACGCTCGGAATCTTTTCAGAAAATAAAAGCTTCCCTGGTGGAAGTTACCAGCGTAGAAGATGGCCAACCTAAAAAAGAATATATCTGGCTTTTTTCCGGCGGTATCGTGCATGCCAAATTGCGATCAAGTCACCGTATCGTGGTGGGCTTTTTTGTTATAGACCAGGCGGAGCTTGAAACCGGTTACCAATATGATGCATTCTGTTTCTTCCCGACAAAAGAAGAAACTAAACTTGGGTTTATCATCCAGGCTCCTTTCCTGCTAACGGACAGCCGCGAGCGGATCAAAGCAGGTGAACAATGGAACGTGGACGTTATGCAGTTAGTTGCCGAATTAGCAGCAAACTCGATATCTGTTTTAAAAGAGATAGGAACAAAGGATAAGAGTTTTTTGGTGAACGACAATATTTTGGAGTTGATTCCCTACAAGGCTAATGATTTTTCGGAAATTAATAGTACGTCGAAGATCTCCTTTAAGCCATTCTATAATACTATTCTCCAAAAATTTAAAACAGAAGCAATTTTACCGGGCCGCCATGGCAAATATTTCTCTACAGCAAAAGCATACTGGGCATCTGATCCGGAACTGGCTGATTTGTTCTCCGACCAGCAGATCAGCCAGCTTTTGGATAATCCAAACTCGGGATGGGTGTTTATCAGTAAAGGTCAAAAACAGTTAAACCAGGCCAACAAATCGCTGGAGACCTATATAAGCGCTGTTGTTACGGATATCCTTGATCCTAAAAAACTACTGCGAAGAATCACTGCCAAATTCATTGAAGCGCAAACCGATGAATGGCTCCTTAAATTCTATAGTTACCTGGGAGGAAGAAAATCCCTTTGGGATGATAAGGAGAAATTAGCCCTAAAACGGCCAATCCTGCTGAATGAGCACCGGAAAGCAGTAGTTCCTTTCGACGACGAACAAGCTGCACCGAATATTTTTCTGCCCACAGACCGTATGACCACTTACGATACTGTTTACAAACCGTTCACCGAAGACGCAGAAGCGTTGGAATTCTTCAAAGGCCTGGGCCTCGGCAAACCGGATTTGAGGGCGGAAATCTTCAAAACGATCATTCCCCTATACGATGATGATTTCGACTATGACGATGAGGACAAGATTTTACAACATTTTGAATCTTTTATTACCTACTATGAAATTTGCCCTGCATCAACACAGCTTGATTACATTAAAAAATTACAAGAGACAACTTTTATCGCTGCAAGAAATCCTGCCGACCCAGGAACAAGATATTTTTGCCGGCCCGAAGATGCTTATTTTAACGATCTAAAACTTTCTTCCTATTTTGCCAATACTTCAGAAGTTTACCTGCTTGATGATGATTTCTACATCGATTATATCAACAGCAATAAAAAAGATAAGTTTTACAGTTTTCTCCGGGGCCTCGGAGTCTCCGATGTGCCAAAGGTTAAAGCAATAAAACTTGACGTTACGACCGAAACAAAAGAGCAGTTTGCATTAGAAGGCCATGAAGTAGCGCAGACTTATGTTCGCAATCAGGTCATTACCGACAAAACATTAGAGGGGCTGGAAGATGCAGTTAAGCATATTACGCCCGAGTTATCAGTTATTATCTGGAATTATTTACTTATCCATGTTCAGGGCCGGTCCATTTCAAATGCGAATTCGTTTTTCTGCGGTGTATTCCAGTTTGTACCTAAATGGAGCTCTTATTCCAAGAATGAAAAATTCGATTCAACCCTGGTTTCGATCCTTAAAAATGACAAATGGCTTTTTGACAAAGACCTGAACCTTGTTTCCGCAGCTCAATTGAGCAGAGAAACAATTGATGGTGCTTACAATACTGAAGATGTTTATGCGGATGTACTGCTGGAATTTTTAGGCATCGAAAATCCTGACGCTGATTTAGACCTCACCGACGAACAGAAGTTAGCACTTGACTGGGGGCGTAAACTGCTTGACGAAGGTATTACACAAGCCGAGCTGGCCGAGTTTCTTAACATGATTAATAGTCGAAAGAAAGCAGGAGCCAATCAGCAGGAAGCGGGTAGTAAAGAGCAGGCTGATGTTGATGATGAGGAAATTGAAGAAATGCTGTCTAAATTAAAGAAGGGCATCAAAAAGAAACGCCAGATCGAAGCAAAAGGCAAAGCTAATCCGTCCACACAATCAGATGTAGAACCCGAGGTACCGGACGAGCCCCTGGAATCTATGGTAGACCAGGATGAATATTCGAAGCCAACCGTGGACTTGCAGAAAAAGATTGACAAACTTAAAGAGCAGACTGAAGCACAAATCGAAGACCTTACAAGGATTGAAAAACTTAACGATATAGCTAACGAATCAGAAAAATATTCGTTTGCCTGGTTCAAAGCGCTGTTAGAACTGGAGTATCTAAGCAGTTCAGAAGCCAATTCCCAGGGCAAACAAGTGTTAATACAGTTCACCAAAGTGGAGAAGGAGCCCGGGACTGAAAGGACGCTGATTCTTAAACACCCTAACAGATATATCCCTCAGTCTATAGAAGACATTGGTGACCTGCAGATACGAATTTACCAGGGTGACGAGTCAAAAACCGTATCTGTAGAAGTGGTTAGCGTAAAGGAATATACGTTGCGGGCAAAACTTAAAAAGTCCGTCGATATTTCTGAAATTGACCTCGGAAAAGTTACTAGGGTAGTAATAGACATCAAAAATCCCGTATTTATTATTGAAGAATTACGAAAGGCTTTTTACCAGTTAAATTTTGAAGATGACTTTAATTTTCAAACCAACCTTACAGAAAACATTAGATTTATCTTTGGCCCGCCGGGAACAGGAAAAACGACCTACCTGGCCGCCAATGAGATCATCCCGTTAATGAAGGAAGATGAGCCTTTAAAAGTATTGGTACTTACCCCTACTAACAAAGCTGCAGACGTACTCACAAAACGGATAATAGAAAAAATGGGGCCGGATGAATCTTACTACAGCTGGTTACTGCGATTTGGAACAACGGCAGATGCAGAATTGGAAGCTAGCCCGATTATCATTGATAAGAACTTCGACATCCGTACCCGGCCCAAAAATACTACCATAACGACGATTGCTCGATTTGCCTATGATTATTTTCAACCCGATCAACAGGAAGACCGGTTACATCTGAAATTTCTACAATGGGATTACATCATAATCGACGAGGCATCAATGATAGCATTAGCAAGTATCGCTTATGTACTTTACCAAAAACCTGATTCGAAATTTATCATCGCCGGCGACCCTTTCCAGATACAGCCCATCACGCAAATAGACCAATGGAAAGACATGAATATTTATCACATGGTTGAGCTGGACAGGTTTTTAGACCCCGTTACCGTGCCACATCAATATGAGGTCAAGAACCTCCAAAAGCAATACCGGTCCTTACCAACTATTGGTAACGTATTCAGTCACTTCACTTACAAGGGTATATTGGAACACCACCGGACTGCCGACGAGCAAAAGCAGTTAAACATTGATGGGCTACATTTCAAGGACATCAATATCATTAAGTTCCCCGTATCAAAATATGAAAGCATCTTCAAGCCGAACACTCTCAATAAATCTAATTACCAGGTATATAGTGCATTGTTTAGTGTGGAGTTCGCCAAGCATCTTTGCCATCAAATTGAATCGACCCACAAGGACAAATTTAGAATAGGAATCATCTGTCCTTATAAAGCGCAGGCCACCCTTATTGAGAAGCTACTAGCACAGCAGCACACCGATACCGAAAAGGCCGAGGTGCTAGTAGGTACCATTCACGGATTCCAGGGTGATGAATGTGATATTATAATAGCCATATTTAATCCGCCGTTCTCGATTTCCAAGTCGCCCGGAAGGTTTCTTAATAAGCAGAATATTTTGAATGTATCAATCAGCAGGGCGCGTGACTATCTGTTTATTTTCATGCCGGATGACGACACACAGGACGTAAATAATTTATACAAGATCAAACAGATTGAAAGGCTTGTTAATCATCACGCCAAAGGACGGTGCGCAACTTATAATTCAAATGTAGTGGAGGAAAAAATATTTGGGAGCAGTACCTATATATACGACAATTCTTTTGCCACGTCACATCAATCGGTAAATGTTTACTCCAAACCTGAAAAGAAATATGAAGTAAGATGCGAGGAGGTTGCGATTGACGTTCAAATAAAGCATTTTACTTCATAATAAAACATAAAAATTGGCCTTACCATTATCAGAATTTGTAAAATTTTTCCCATTAAGGGCGAAAAGATTAGCCTGGCTTTTTGGAGCTGGTAGCTCTATCTCTGCAGGTGTGCCATCAGCCTATGACCTTACCTGGGATTTCAAGAAACGTATATATTGTGCTGAACAATCTTATCCATTAAGTCTATTCAGCAATTTAACGGATCCAGGAATCCGGGAACAGATCCAAAATTACTTTGATTCGCAGGGTGATTGTCCGCCTTTCGACAGCCCCGAGGAATATTCCTATTATTTTGAGCGCGCTTTTTCTTCACCGGGCGACAGAAGCGAATATATTTCCAAGCAAACAATTGGCTTGCAATTAAACTATGGTCATAAGGTAATGGGCATACTAATGAAGAACAGTTATCTCAATTTGGTATTTACCACGAACTTCGATAAGGCATTTGAAAACATCGCGTCCGCGCAATTCGAAAAGCTGGAACAGTGGTATGCAGCAGACCTGGACAGCGGGGATAATGGCATGAGATTTTTCCAATCCGGGAAAAGACCCCTGATCGTTAAGCTACATGGAGATTATTTCTCCAATAACATTAAGAACACTACAGAAGAGTTAAAGAAACAAGATCAAAAATTAAGAGGCATCTTATCTATAGCTTTAGATACAAACGGCCTTTGTGTCATGGGATATAGCGGGCGCGACAGGTCGGTAATGGAGGTTTTAAAGGAAGCCATCGATAAGCCAGATTCTTTTTCATGCGGCTTATATTGGTTTGTTAAGGCAGGTTCAGAGCCATTACCCGAAGTGACTGAACTGATTACCAATGCAAAGGCAAAGGGGAAGGAGGCTGAAATCATAGAAATCGACACATTTGATACTGCCTGGGCTGATATTATTAAAGGATTTGAAAATATTGCAGTTGAAGACCTGGCGAAGTTAAATCAGAATTATCAGCGAATCAGGAACCAGCCAATCCCGGGTACGGGTAGAAAATATCCCTTAATTCGATTGAACGCAGTGCCCATATTAAATTATCCTGCAACAGCCCGGTTATTTAAGTGTGATGCCGGAAATACCAAAGAGGTCAAGGACTATATTGCGAAATCGAATAAGCCAATCTTTGCGATCAGAAAAAAAACAGGCATTGTTGGCTTCGGTGCTGATGCAGATTTTGTTAGTGTTTTCACTGATTATGGCCATTATGAAGTGGACATTTTTCAGATTACCGAAAGGGATTTAATGTATGATGATTCCGCTATGAAAGGAATGATTACTACGGCGCTTTTACAAGCCTTAACAGAAGGTAAACCATTGCGCTCGTCAAAAAGGCGGCAAAGGTATCTTTTGTTCCCAGACCCTAAAAAAGTAGACGACCCGATATTTGCCCCGCTGAAAAAGATATTCACGAATATATCCGGTAAGATCCCGAACACCGGTTTGGTCTGGGTAACGGCATTAGAAATAAACATACAGTATATTTTATCCCAACCATTACTGGTATTAACACCAACAATTTTAGCCTCCAAGTCTTCAGTAAGAATGGAAACAGCTTTGGTCGCACCTTTTGTAAAAGAATTTATGGCCCGGTGGTATAATCAAAAATATGATGACATTTTAAATTGTTGGTTAGACCTGATTTTCGGCGTAGATAAAAAAATAAAGATTAGCGCATTCGCCGAAACACTAAGTGGCATCAATGCAACTTTTGAATTGTCAAGACAAACAGCATTCACCCGAACCAATTAACATGGAATTTCCAGCATATAAAGTTATACCTGAGCCTAAACTGACCTTTGAGGCTTTGTCGAATGCACAGGACATACACCCTTTGAAAGGGTTGAAGAATTTTCATCCTTATTCAAGCCAGCTGAATCCAATACAGAAAATCCGGATCGCAGCGATCTACCCTGATGGAACATATCCGGTAATTGAAAACCTTGTCAGGGAACTTCATGCAGTTCATAAGCCCCAGGAGCGCCCTAATTACCTGGAAGAGTTTACGGGCATAGAAGCTATTTTTAAAACGAAAGTTGAACTCGTACCGGAAAATATCTCCATTTCATTAAAGGCAGAAAACGTATTTAAAGCCGGAATAGAGCCTTACATTACTTTGAGTGAAGGCATTAGCAGCGCTATTCGTGAAATGGCAAAGAAGAGGTTCGAATTCGATGTGTTGGTCATTTACCTGCCCGAGTTCTGGTCGGCCGGTTTCACAGACGCTGAAACGGGTTTTGACCTTCACGATTTCATCAAGGCCACGACTGCCATGCAAAGTATCGCCAGTCAGGTTTTGCGGGAAGGAAGTTCAATAAAATATAAATGCCGTTGCAGTGTCATGTGGCGCCTGTCCATTGCCCTCTACGTAAAAGCCGGTGGGATTCCATGGAAATTATCATCCATTGACCAAAATTCTGCTTTTATTGGGATTAGCTACGCAACCAGGCTAAATTCAAATACCAACCAATTTGATTTTACAACATGCTGTAGCCAGGTATTTGATGCTGATGGTACAGGGCTGGAATTTGTAGCCTATGATGCAGCTGAGATCGACCATAGAATAGGTGAAAATCCTTTTTTGTCAAGAGCAGAAATGAGAAAACTTATGGCGAGGAGTTTAGACCTTTATCAACGCAAACACTCAGGAAAGCGCCCCACGCGTTTAATCGTGCATAAAAACACCCATTTTACCCAAAATGAAATAGACGGTGCCTTTGACGCTATACCGGCGAACATAAATCTTGAACTTTTACAAATAGTGCAGGATTCAAATTGGCGGGGAATAAAATACATTGATCGGAACGGGGCCCGTGGCCCGGATAATTTTCCGCTTAACAGGGGATTATATTTTCAAATTGGTCCCCAGGAAGTCTTACTCTGGACTCAGGGTAACGTTGTCTTAAATAATAAGAACTTTTTTAAAGAAGGCAAAAATATACCTGCGCCAATCTTGATAAAAAGATTTGCCGGTGATGGTGGCTGGGACCGAAACTGCCAGGCGATTCTTGGATTGACGAAAATGAATTGGAACCATGACGCCCTCTATGACAGGTTACCCGTTACTCTGGGATATGCCCACTCACTGGCGACGACCATCAAAAGAATGAATAAGCTCATCAATAAACCGTACGAGTTTAAATATTTTATGTAGCTGGCAAATTAAATAATAACTAAAACTCGGATATTAAAAATCTCTTATGATTACAAGCACTTGTTTAAGCATTTTTCAACGGAGATGGTGGTAAATTTGAACTTGTCGAAACTTGTCGAAAAAGCTTCCCCTTAACGAGTATATGTCTTCAAACTATATATTAATGGCAAGAAAGAAGCTCCTGTTGATTATTCCTCCCCAAAAAGGTCTTTTGAAAGGCTTTGCAACAGGTATTGTATCCTTGGCTAGGCAGTTATCATTGGAAATATTTGGAAACTGGAAAATTCAGCTGTTAGAATTAGCCATACGCGGATTTTTGATCACAAAATCATTTGAAATTATCAAATTTTTTTTCGAATTTTAGTTTAGGAAATGCAATGCTCTTGAACATGATGTTAGGTTGTGATGCAGGCAAAGTTTTCGATAATGCAAGTTGGGTTCTTAGAAAGATTTAATTAAAAGCGTCATCACTGGCGTCCTCTTAATTTAAAGCAATAAAGCCATTGGGATACAGCTTGTTACAAAGCAGGTTCTCTCCCCCTACGGGCTACTTCAAAACTGCGAAATCCGCGAAACTTCACCGAAAGTTCGCGGATTTTTTTTTTACATAAAAAGAGAAACTTGCTGTCATTGAAACGATAAATGTTTAATACGAAGCTTAACCGGTGTCATTAAAACAATAATTGTTTAAACTTGTATAATTAAAATTCAAGCTTACATCCC
Organism: Mucilaginibacter boryungensis; assembly: GCF_015221995.1. Lineage (NCBI taxonomy): Bacteria > Pseudomonadati > Bacteroidota > Sphingobacteriia > Sphingobacteriales > Sphingobacteriaceae > Mucilaginibacter > Mucilaginibacter boryungensis. Next base: position 932,830 of record NZ_JADFFM010000002.1, on the reverse strand, counting down.
ATGAAAAAGTTTATTCTTTCAGTCCTGCTGATTTGCGGCACCGTTTTAGCCTTCAGTCAAAGCAAAATGGCGTGCTGTGCCAGGCCATCGGCCACGCAACGGTTTGCTATGCTGGCATCCAGCAAAAAGTTTGTCATGTCGCATGCGCTTCCCAAAAAGTTTCATTTTCAAAGCGCTATTGCAAAAACCATCACCTACAAAACTCCCGACGGCAAAGAAAGTACCGTTTACGAATGGAAGGCCGCAAAACCGAGCAATAATTACTTATTAGTAATACATGAATATTGGGGGTTAAATGATTATGTAAAACAACAATCAGAAAAATTATATACCGATTTAGGCGATGTAAACGTGATAGCGCTGGACCTGTACGATGGCAAAATAGCCACTACGCGCGACGATGCAGGCAAATTTATGCAAGCAGTAAAAGAAGACCGCGCGCAAGCTATTATAAAAGGTGCTATTGCCTATGTCGGGCCAAAGGCGCGCATTGCTACTATTGGATGGTGCTTTGGGGGTGGCTGGAGTTTGCAGGCTGCTTTAATGGCTGGCAAACATCTGGTGGGATGTGTAATGTATTATGGCATGCCCGAACAGGATGTGAACAAACTGAAAACCCTGAATGCTGATGTGTTGGGTAATTTTGCTAATAAGGACCAATGGATAAACCCTAAAGTAGTAGCCAAATTTGCAGCCGATATGAAGGCCGCGGGTAAAAAACTGGAACTGCACCAATTTGATGCTGACCATGCTTTTGCAAATCCAAGCAGTCCTGCGGCTAATAGCCAGGCCGCTAAAGATGCCTATGGCTTTACAGTGACATTTTTAAAAGCACGTTTAAAGTAATGCCCATAGTTCATAGGTGATGGTTCATAGTAAGAAAGTTCAGATAATCATATGAACTATGAACCATCATCTATGAACATTCTCTCTCTTTTCCGTAACATTGCACAAAATACTTGTGTTGAACAGTTCTTCTAAAAAAACGTTATCCTATCTCATAAAAGCAGCCGTTTTACTGCTGGCAGGAGTATTCATCTATCGCCAGCTAAACAGCAAGCACGAATTGAAACAGTTTGAAACACTGATTTTGGGTATTAATCATGGCTGGGCTATCTATATCATGTCGGTAGTGTTTTTACTGATGCTGGTTAACTGGGTACTGGAGGCAGCCAAATGGAAATACTTGGCACAACGCTTAACCCATATGTCGTTATGGAATGCAATTGAAGCTGTTTTTTGCGGACTGACATGGGCTATATTTACCCCCAACCGCATTGGCGAGTATGGCGGCAGGGTGCTGTTTTTACCCCAACGCAGGCGCATTCACGGGGTTTTTGCTATGGCGGTAGGGGCATTTGGGCAAAATGTAATCACCAACGTGCTGGGCGCTATTGCGTTAATGTGGTTTATCTGGTATTTTCTTCATCTTAACCTGCTGTTATATACCGGGCTGCTTATTATTTCTTTTGTATTTATAGTGCTGATGCTGCTATTCTATTTCAACATCAGGTGGATGGTGTCATTATTAAACAGCGTTAAATTCCTGCATAAATTTCATCGTTTTTTTGATATTATGGGCCGCTATAAGTTCACAGAATTAGTGCGCATTATGGGTTACTGCCTGGCGCGTTTTGCGGTGTTCTCGTTTCAATATTATTTAGTTATTCATTTATTGATTCCTGAAATCCCGTTGTACGATGTATTAATGATGATATTTATCCTGTTCTTCATTCAATCGGCGCTGCCATCATTAGATCTGCTTGATGTGGGTGTGCGTAATCTAACTTCTGTTACGCTATTTGCTTATGTAACCGACCAAAAAATAGCGGTTATGGCGGCAGTTACATCTATTTGGCTGATAAACCTGATAATTCCCGCTATATTAGGCTCTGTTTTTGTTTTTAAGCTTAAGTTTTTTGATAACACTTTATAGTACCATCTCTCTGTTATTTACCGGGCTTTACCTGGTTATTGTTACCTACCTTATAAAAGGCTGGGCAATGCTGAAACGTCCCCGCATTAACCCCGGGCCCTACACTACTAAAGTAACCATCTTGATTGCCGCGCGCGATGAAGAAGAAAACATCCGCAAAACAATTGAAGATTTATTAGCGCAGGATTATCCCAAAGAACTGACTGAAATTATTATTGTTGACGACCATTCTACAGATAATACTGCCGCTATCATCAGCAGCTATGCCGATAGTGGTGTACAATTAATGCAACTACAAGATAATCAGATATTAAACTCGTATAAAAAGAAAGCGATAGCTGAAGCCATACGCCGGTCGACAGGCGATTTAATGGTGGCTACCGATGCCGATTGCCGTATGGAGCCCAAATGGCTTTCCTCGGTGGTGAGTTATTTTGAGATGGAGGATAAAGTAATGATCTCGTCACCGGTAACTTATTTTGAGGAGAAAACTTTGTTTGAACAAATGCAAACGCTGGAGTTCTCCTTTCTGATCGGCATTGGCGCCTCATTTATTGGTAATAACCGCGCATCTACCTGTAACGGCGCTAATTTGGCTTATCGGAAAGATGTGTTTTACGAAGTAGGGGGTTTTACCGGTATAGACGATCTGGCATCAGGTGATGATGAACTACTGCTTCAAAAAGTTGCATTACGCTATCCGGGCCGTATAGGGTTTTTAAAAAAGCGCGATGCTATTGTATATACCCATGCTAAGCATAACCTATCCAGCTTTATACAGCAAAGGCGTCGGTGGGCATCAAAATCAACTAAATACAAGGATAAAAAGATCATAGCACTGGCGGTAAGCATGTGGCTATTTAATGTACTGCTATTGGTAAACGCCTTATTAGGATTTTACGACAGCTATTTTTTCAAACTGTTTTTAGTGGAGATAGGTCTGAAGTATTTATTCGAAATAGTTTTCCTGCTACCAGTGCTCTCATTCCTTAAGCGAACCTGGCTGATATTCCTGATTAGTATTGTGGCGCCCCTGCATATTATTTACGTGGTGTATATTGGCATTATGGGCAATACCGGCAAATATGCCTGGAAGGGCAGGATGGTACGCTAAGGTTCTATTTAACCTTGTAGTGTTCAATGATCTTTTTGCAACCGACTTCTATCAGGTCGTAAGCTTCTTCAAACAAATTGGTGTAATATGGGTCGGGTACTTCGTCATCGCCCAAAAGTAAGCGTACCTTCTGTTTATCTTCCTGGTTACGGGCCATGGCAAGTACGTTGCTCAGGTTGCTTTTATCCATCACCAGTATCAAATCAAATTCATCAAAATCGCTTACGCGGAACAGGCGGCAAACCTGGTTGGTAATATCAATCCCATGGCTGCGTGCCACGCGTACCGAGCCATGATGCGGCCCTTCTCCTACGTGCCAATCGCCGGTTCCTGCCGAATCAACTTGCCAGTCTAATCCTGCCTCATCAGCCAAATGCTGCATAATCCCTTCCGCCAGCGGCGAACGGCAAATATTGCCCAGGCAAACCATGAGTATCTTCATAGAGATGAATTATGTGCAAATGTGTGGATATGCAAATGTGCAGATGCTGGGACTAATTTGCACATTTTCTTATTTGCATATTATTTAAAAATCTCATTCAATACTCCCGCTAAACGCACGCCACCTTTTAGCAATTGCTGGTTTAGGGTAGCAAGGTTGTTGAAATTGTATTTGTAAGATAAATTATCGTTTGGCTTGGCACCGGCATATATCGCTTCGGCCAGTTGATTGCTTTCGTAAAGCCATTCACTAATCGGTGCTTTTTGCCATTCGGCACGCTGTGCAGCAGTGGTGTGATTAATAGCTGCTGCATATTCAGTATAGCTTAACTCCTGAAAGTTGATCAGTTCGGTATCCCAAATGCTGTGCAGATTAGTAGGTTTACCAAACCAACTTACTTTAAAGCCGTTGCCGCCCTGATCATCTTTGTGGGCGGTGTGCATAGGCTGATGCACATCTTCAACAATATGTATCAGCATGTGCAGGTAAAGCAGTTTATTTTCTTTAGTGGTGGTTGGCTTTTTCAATTCCGCTATCAGGAAGTTCATTTTGGTGTAGGCGTCAACCTCGGTATCCTTAGCCAGAAATGCTTTCATTTCAGGCAGGGTATACGGTTTATCAAAATCAACATAGTGCCACGCCGAAAGGTAACGGTAGTTATCGTCCGACTTGATAAAATCGGCCCAGTTGCTGGCCATGGCTACCGATTCGTTCCCTAAAATTTGCTGTACAGCTAACTTGGCCTTTGGCGTTAAATAGCTGTAAGCGATCTCGCCGCAAATACGGTGACCATTGGTGCCCCATGCAAAGGTGATGACAGGCAGGCAAAACATAATGGCAACAAGGCTAATCTTTCTGAATATCTTCATAATCATTTATAATGGTTTCTGTGTGCAGGTAGTCCGTTTTATAAGATGTAAATTTATGGGAATTACATTAGATGTACCCGATAATTGTACCAATGAATCAGCTTTTTTACTGATCTTAAAAAACTCCTCGTAAGGGCCAACCCTAAAGCAATCGCTATTTGTTTTCAGGCTGAAATCGGCATTGCAAAACTGGCCTTTTAAAAACAACGTGTCATTACGCTGGCGGTAGGCGCCTTTCACATATTCGGCCCAGTGGCCGCTGCGCATGCAAGTATCGCTGCCGTAGTTTACTTTGCTTTGGCTATGTATTTGCACATAAAACGAATCGCAATCAAACTTCATCTCATAGCGCGAAAAAGTAACCAGTTGCTTTTGGACAGCGCTGGTATCCTGCTGCCACTGGCCCTGTAGGTATAATTCGCCTTTGCCCTGCATGTTCGGGTTCATGCTGCAGGCACTAATAGTTAAAACAATAAGTAATGCGTACGTTATAAAATACATGTCATTTCGAAGGAGCCGAAGGGGAAATGTGCGCCGAAGCGACTGAGAAATCTTATACGAAATGCTCGTCACAGGTAGAAGATTTCTCCTAACGCCTGCGCTTGCTCCCCACCTGTTCGTTCGAAATGACATGTGTGTTTAATTATCGTGCTCTTATTTCAAACTGCCTATCATATCCTCTGGGCGTACCCATTGGTCAAACTGTTCGCTGGTCAGCAGTTCCAGTTTCATAGCGGCTTCGCGTAGCGATAGGTTTTCTTTCAAGGCAGTTTTGGCAATTTTAGCGGCGTTCTCGTAACCAATATGCGGGTTAAGTGCGGTTACCAGCATCAGCGAGTTTTCCAGGTGCTTTTTAATACCATCGTAATTTGGTTCGATACCTGCGGCGCAATGGTCGTTAAAAGATACACAGGCATCGCCAATTAAACGTGCCGATTGCAGGAAGTTAGCCGCCATTACCGGTTTAAATACATTCAACTCATAATGCCCGTTGCTGCCACCAATAGAAATAGCCACATCATTACCCATTACCTGTGCGGCTACCATGGTTACTGCCTCGTTTTGGGTTGGGTTAACCTTACCCGGCATTATTGATGAACCCGGTTCGTTATCGGGGATATGGATCTCGCCAATACCCGAGCGAGGGCCCGAAGCCAGCATACGGATATCGTTAGCAATCTTCATTAGCGATACTGCTATTTGTTTCAGTGCGCCATGTGTTTCCACAATAGCATCGTGAGCAGCTAAAGCTTCAAATTTATTTTCAGCAGTAATAAATGGCAGGTTAGTGAATTTGGCAATGTATTCGGCAACCTTAACATCGTACCCGGCAGGAGTATTAATGCCTGTGCCAACAGCTGTGCCGCCTAAAGCTAATTCGCTTAGGTGGGCCAGGGTATTGCGTAAAGCACGCAAGCCATGGTCAAGCTGAGATACGTAACCCGAAAATTCCTGACCTAAAGTTAATGGTGTAGCATCCATCAGGTGGGTACGGCCAATTTTTACCACGCTTTTAAACGCTTCCGATTTTGCTTTCAGTGTATCGCGCAGTTTTTCAACGCCTGGTATGGTCACATCAATCACCATTTTATAGGCGGCAATGTGCATAGCGGTAGGGTAGGTATCGTTGGATGATTGCGATTTGTTTACATCATCATTCGGGTGGATAAAGGTTTTGCCTTCGCCCAGTTTGTTGCCTTGCAGTACGTGGGCACGATTAGCTACCACCTCGTTCACGTTCATATTACTTTGCGTGCCCGAGCCTGTTTGCCAGATCACCAGCGGGAATTCACCGGCCAGTTTGCCTTCCAATATCTCATCGCACACTTTGGCTATCAGGTCGCGCTTTTCGGCTGATAGCACGCCCAGGTCGGTATTGGTGTAAGCAGCTGCTTTTTTCAGGTAAGCAAAAGCATTTATAATTTCCACCGGCATAGAAGCCTCGGGGCCAATTTTAAAGTTATTACGGCTGCGTTGTGTTTGCGCGCCCCAGTATTTATCGGCAGGTACCTGTACCTCGCCCATGGTATCGTGTTCAATTCTGAAACTCATGGTATTGTGTTTTTTGCAGGGGCAAAGGTAGGGTTTTTGAGGCTAAAGCTGAAAGGTAAAAGGCGAAAGGATTGGCAAAATTGCTCCTGTCTGTTTTATGCTTTGATCACCTGTAATACAGAGCTTCATGAATTCCTAATATTTTTAGCAATTTTATTGCTCGTTTAAATTTTAATTCGCATTTTTGAATCATCTGCACATGGCATAAACGCATATTTGCACATTAAAATTGGCTAAAACAAAAATTTCGTATTTCTGCCAAAGCTGTGGCTTCGAGGCGCCCAAATGGCTGGGGAAGTGTCCGTCATGCCAGCAGTGGAATACCTTTGTCGAGGAGATCATAGAAAAGAGCAATCCATCAGTGCCCGACTGGAAGCCACAATCGACCAGTATGCAGCGGGCTAATAAGGCGGTGCCTATTGATAAGATTGAATTTGATGAAGAGCACCGCATGCTAACGCCCGACAAAGAATTTAACCGCGTATTAGGCGGGGGCATTGTGGCAGGATCGTTAGTATTGATAGGCGGTGAGCCGGGCATTGGCAAATCTACCTTAATGCTGCAACTGGCCCTGAACATGCCCGCGCTTAAAGTGCTGTATGTATCGGGCGAGGAAAGCGAGCGGCAAATAAAAATGCGGGCAGAGCGGCTGACAGCCCCCCAGCCCCCTAAAGGGGGAGCAAATATTCCCCTTTCAGAGGGCGAGGGGGCCTACATTCTCACCGAAACATCAACACAAAATATATTTAAGCAGATAGAGCAGTTGCAACCCGAACTGGTGGTGATCGATTCTATCCAGACGCTTTATTCATCGCATATAGAATCAACTCCGGGCAGTGTATCGCAGGTGCGGGAATGTACCGCCGAATTACTGCGCTTTGCTAAAGAGAGCGGCACGCCGGTATTCCTGATAGGGCATATTACCAAAGATGGCATGATAGCCGGTCCGAAGATATTGGAACATATGGTTGATACCGTATTACAATTTGAAGGCGACCGACACCATGTTTACCGGATTTTACGTGCTGTAAAAAACCGTTTTGGCTCGGCATCAGAACTTGGGATCTATGAAATGCTGGGCGCGGGCCTGCGCGAAGTATCTAACCCCTCGGAAATTTTATTATCGCAACGCGATGAACCCTTAAGCGGTATCACCATATCTGCTACCCTGGAAGGCCTGCGGCCTATGATGATAGAAACACAGGCATTAGTGAGTACATCGGCTTATGGCACCCCTCAGCGCTCGGCCACGGGCTTTGATACCCGTCGCATGAATATGTTGTTGGCCGTGTTAGAAAAGCGCTGTGGCTTTAAATTAGGGGCTAAGGATGTATTCCTGAATATCACCGGCGGCATACGCGTGGAAGACCCGGCTATTGACCTGGGGCTGGCTGCCGCCATCATCTCATCGCACGAGGATATGCCTATTCCATTTAAAACCTGTTTTGCAGGCGAACTGGGCCTATCGGGCGAGGTACGTGCCGTGAACCGGGTGGAGCAACGCATTGCCGAGGCTGAAAAACTGGGCTTTGAACAGATATTTATTTCCAAATACAACCTGCCTACCGGCGGGCAGGATAAAAAACGGATAGACCTTACCCGCTATAAAATTGCCGTTAAAACGGTTGGCAGTATCGAGGAAGTGTTTTCGTTATTGTTTGGATAGCAATTTGTCGTCATCCTTCGCTATCGCTCAGAATGACGTTAGATACATGATGGTACTATTTCCAAAAGAAAACGGCACCCTGATAATTCAGGGTGCCGTTTTGATATTTAATATACTTTAAACTTTATGGTTTGGTAGTAACAACCAACTTGCGTACTACGTTATTATTATAATCGGTTACGTAGATATTACCCGCAGCATCGGTTGTTAAACCCTGCGGCGAATCAAATTTAGCAGCAGTACCCGAACCTTCCGCATAGCCAGTTGTATTGATATTACCTGTTATGGTATACAGTATTTTTGCAGTAGTAATTTCCATTATCCTTCCCGATTCATCCGAGATAAATATATTGCCTGTTTTATCTATAGCTACGCCTACCGGCAGGTTTAATAATAAAGCACCAGTAGTAGGGTTACCCGCTAAAGTAGTTACAGTACCGTCTACAGCAACTTGTCGTAAGGCGCTATTGCCCAAATCGGCCACATATAGTACGCCCTGTGCGTCAATAGCAATGCCCGTAGGGTTGTTAAAGCCGGCAACAGTTGTCAGGCCGTCAATAAAGCCAGCTGTTTTGGTACCCGCTAAAGTGGTTACCACACCTGCCGAAGTTATTTTACGAATAACATTATTACCTCTGTCGGCTACGTATACATTGCCTGATGCGTCGGCTACCAGGCCCGCAGGGCTGTTAAACTTAGCTGAAGCCCCCGTTGCGTCGGTATAACCTGCGCCGGCACCACCGGCTAAAGTGGTAACCACGCCCGCAGCTGTAATTTTACGGATAGCGTTATTGCCAACGTCAGATACATAAATGTTTCCGCTGGCATCAGCTGCTACATATTGCGGACTGTAAAAACGCGCCGCGGTGCCGGTACCATTGGTGTAACCTGCAGTAGCGCTGCCGGCAAATGTACTAACCACACCGCCTGTTATTTTACGGATAACATTATTATACGAATCGGCTACATACATATTGCCCGATGCATCTATAGCTAACCCTTGCGGACTATTGAATGTGGCACTAAGCAATGCACCTTCGGCATAACCAGCCGCACCTGTGCCAGCATATTTTGTGGTAGTGGCCCCAATTGAGAATGTTGTGGTAGGCGTGGTAAATTGTATCACATTACCATAAACAACAGAACCGTCATTACTGACACAATATGCGCGCAAATAATAAAGCGTATTGGCTGTTAAGCCTGTAATATCGCTTGAAAAATGCTCGACATTTGCGGTAGTGAGTGATGTTTTGGAATCGGCGGTTGTTGGGGTTTTGTTAGTAGCGCTCCAGCATACACCATAAGATGATATGGAATTTAAAATAAAGTTAGAAATATAGCCGCCGCTTTGTACCGATGTAGTTGTGGGGTTTATAATAATAGAGTTTGTAACCACTACAGGTACAAATGTTGTAGGATTATCTGATGATTTATTACAGCCTGTAACTGCCAAAACAGCCGACACCAGCAATACCAAATACACACGTAAGTTTTGTAGAGTAAATTTCATTGTCGCTAAGTATGATAAAAACTTTAAAATAACAGTTTTACCGGCAAAGATATTAACCTGCAGTGATATTTTAACACAATTTAACAATAAGGCTAAAACAAGTTGAAACCATTAAACGCCTTGGGTTGTAATTATTAAAAATAAAATTAGATATGAGAGTGTGTTTGTTAATAATTGCATTTATAGTTTCGGGTGATTTAATGGCACAACGTATGCCCCATGGTATGGTGTATGGCAGTAAACCCAGTCGCGTTGGGTTAGTGCAGGCAAACAAGCTTGAAGCATTTATGGGTAAACGCCCGCGCGTTAGTGTAAGTGTAGCCGGCCGTGTGGCGCAGGTAACTAATACTAAAGGCGGCTGGTTTGATGTGGATGCGGGTAATGGTAAAATTATTACGGCGCATTTTAAAAACAACAGCATTAACATCCCTAAAAGTTTAAAAAACCGTTATATAGTGATGGATGGGGTGGCACAAAGACAGATGATATCCGACGATCACCAGCATTATGCAGGCGGTGATAGCCGCGGGCACAGCAGGCCATCGGGGCCTCGGCATTTACTAAGTTTTGAGGTAAAGGGTTTGGTGGTGGAGAAATAGATGTTGGTTAATCAGAGATTAGTTAATTAGAGATTAGGCGGATCTTCCTAATCTTTAATTAACTAATCTTTAATCTTCTATTCTTATTTCGACAAATACATCGATTTCTCTTTGTACAGATGCCTGAAGTATGGATCTTCCAAATTAGGGATAAAGCGTATAGCTTCTCCTGTCGATTTCATTTCAGGGCCCAGTTCCTTTTCTACATCAGGGAATTTATCGAACGAGAACACTGGCTCTTTAATAGCATAGCCTTTTAGCTTGCGCTCAATATTAAAGTCTTTTAATTTATGTGTGCCCAGCATTACCTTGGCAGCGATGTTGATATAGGGCACATCGTAAGCTTTGGCGATGAATGGAACCGTACGTGATGCACGCGGGTTAGCCTCTATCACATACACCTTATCGTTTTTAATGGCAAACTGTATATTCAGCAAACCGCGGACATTTAACGCATGGGCAATTTTAATGGTGTGATCTTCCATTTGTTTGATCACCGATTCCGACAGGTCGAACGGCGGCAATACCGCGCTTGAATCACCCGAGTGGATACCGGCAGGCTCAATGTGCTCCATTAAACCAATGATATGTACATCGGTACCGTCATTTATAGAATCCGACTCAGCCTCGGCCGCGCGGTCAAGGAAGTGGTCAATTAACACACGGTTGCCCGGCAGGTTTTTCAGCAGGTTTACCACTGCTTTTTCCAGGTCTTCATCATTTATTACAATGCTCATACCCTGGCCGCCTAATACGTAACTCGGACGTACAAGTACGGGGTAACCAACTTCGTGGGCAACTTCCAGCGCTTCTTCGGCGCTTTCGGCTACGCCATATTTAGGGTATGGGATATCCAGCTCTTTCAGCAGGTCGCTAAAGCGGCCACGGTCCTCGGCAATATCCATGTTATCGAACGATGTACCGATGATCTTGATACCATGCTCGTGCAGCTTCTCCGCCATTTTAAGCGCAGTTTGACCACCTAACTGAACGATCACGCCTTCTGGCTTCTCCAGGTCGATAATCTCGCGTACGTGCTCCCAGAATACGGGTTCGAAATACAGCTTATCGGCCATGTTAAAGTCGGTAGATACTGTTTCGGGGTTACAGTTGATCATGATCGCTTCGAAACCTGTCTCTTTAGCGGCCAGCAAGCCGTGCACGCAACTGTAATCAAACTCGATGCCCTGGCCAATACGGTTAGGTCCCGAACCTAATACAATGATCTTCTTTTTATCAGATACGATAGACTCGTTCTCACCCTCGTATGTTGAGTAGAAATATGGCGTTTTAGCCTGGAACTCGGCCGCGCAGGTATCCACCATTTTGTATACCCTGCGGATGTTTAAGGCCTTGCGGCGCTGGTAAACATCCTCTTCGGTAGTTGAGTTACCTAAAATATAGGCGATCTGTACATCAGAGAAACCTTTTTGCTTCAGCGTGAAGAAGAATTCCTCAGGGATATTGTTCAGCGAATAGCGGCGCAACTCGGTTTCCATGTTTACAATATCCTGTATCTGGTTCAGGAACCAGCGATCTATTTTGGTAGCCTTACGGATAGATTCAACCGGTACACCCAAACTCATGGCATCATAAATATGGAACAATCTATCCCAGCTTGGATGCTCAAGGCTGTGCATAATATCATCAAGGTTGCGGCTTTGGCGGCCATCGGCGCCTAAACCGGCACGGCCGATCTCTAAACTTTGACAGGCTTTTTGCAGTGCCTCTATAAAGCTGCGGCCAATGCCCATCACTTCGCCTACCGATTTCATTTGCAGGCCCAGCTCACGGTTAGCGCCTTTGAATTTATCGAAGTTCCAGCGTGGTATTTTAACGATCACATAATCCAGCGTTGGCTCAAAATAAGCCGAGGTAGTTTTGGTGATCTGGTTCTCTATTTCGTCAAGGTTATAACCTATCGCCAGTTTAGCGGCAATTTTAGCAATTGGGTAACCGGTAGCTTTTGAAGCTAATGCGGATGAACGCGATACACGTGGGTTGATCTCGATAGCGATGATGCTCTCATCGGCCGGATTAACCGAAAATTGCACATTACAGCCACCCGCGAAGTTGCCAATAGCACGCATCATTTTAATGGCCTGGTTACGCATTTCCTGGTAGCAGCGGTCGCTCAGGGTCATGGCCGGGGCTACGGTTATCGAATCGCCGGTGTGGATACCCATCGGGTCGAAGTTCTCTATTGAACAAATGATAATTACGTTATCGTTATTATCGCGCAGTAATTCCAGTTCGTATTCTTTCCAGCCCAAAACCGCCTGTTCCACCAAAACCTCGTGGGTTGGCGATGCTTGCAAGCCGCGACTAAGCGCTGCGTCAAAATCTTCTTTTTTATGTACAAAGCCTGCGCCTTTACCACCCAGGGTATAGCTTGGGCGTATTACCAGCGGAAAACCAATCTCCTGTGCGGCTTCCTTACCTTCTAAAAACGAGTTGGCAATTTTTGATTTTGCCACACCCACGCCAATATCAACCATTAACTGGCGGAAAGCTTCGCGGTTTTCGGTTTTCTCGATAGCGGCAACATCCACTCCAACCACAGCTACTCCATATTTTTCCCAGATACCGCGTTCTGACGCTTCGATACACAGGTTCAACGCAGTTTGACCGCCCATGGTAGGCAATACGGCGTCAATTTTTTGTTCCTGTAAAATTTGTTCGAGGCTATCGCAGGTAAGCGGCAGCAGGTACACGTGGTCGGCAATAACCTTATCGGTCATAATAGTGGCCGGGTTGCTGTTAATGATGGATACTTCTATCCCTTCATCTTTTAACGACAACGCGGCTTGCGAACCGGCATAATCAAACTCACACGCCTGGCCAATAATAATTGGGCCTGAACCGATGATCAAAATAGATTTAATGGAGTTGTTTTTGGGCATAGTCTTTTTAAGTCTTAAGTCTTGAGTTCTGAGTCTTAAGTCAAATCCAAATCAAAGAATTTTTGGACTATTGACCTCGGACTTAGAACTTGAAATACTATGCTGTGGGAGTAAAAACCCGACCTCAGCGTTCGGGGTGCAAAGATAGGGTTTATGAACGGCTTTTGATGGATTATTTTAAAAAAACTACTGCCGTAGGTGCCATTTAAATAAATACTGACGCACTGGCGGGTACGAGTATAAAAAAGCCCTCCGTTGTTTTACGGAAGGCTTCTGATATTTAAAGAAAAGAACAGTAAATCTTTTTCTGACTGAACTTATTACTGGTTAACGTACATTACTTCTTTAACAGCTTTAATTACACGTTCGGCGTTAGGCAGATATTCCTGTATCAGTGTAGGCGCGTAGGGCAGTGGTACGTCGCCACCCATAATACGTAATATAGGGGCATCAAGATAATCAAACGCGTCTTTTTGTACTTTAAATGCAATTTCAGTAGCTATTGATCCTAAAGGCCAGCTTTCTTCAACCAACACCAAACGGTTGGTTTTTTTAACCGATTCGATAATAGTAGGATAATCAATAGGGCGCACGGTACGCAGATCGATCACCTCGGCGCTGATACCTTCTTTTTCAAGCTCGGCCGCAGCAGCATTAACCACTTTCATTATTTTACCAAAGCCTACCAGCGTTACATCGGTACCTTGTTTGGTTACGTTAGCTTTACCAATTTCAATATAGTAGGTTTCTTCAGGTACTTCTCCCTTATCGCCATACATTAATTCCGATTCCATGAAGATACAAGGATCAGGATCCAATATGCACGATTTTAGCAGACCTTTAGCATCGTATGGATTTGATGGCACCACTACTTTTAAACCAGGACAGTTAGCATACCAGTTTTCAAAGCACTGGCTGTGCTGCGAGCTTAACATACCCGCGTTGCCGGTTGGGCCGCGGAATACAATCGGTACCGAAAACTGGCCACCGCTCATGCTCATCATTTTAGCCGCACCGTTAATGATCTGGTCGATAGCAACTAACGAGAAGTTAAAGGTCATAAACTCGATGATCGGCTTCAAACCGTTCATAGCTGAACCAATACCGATACCGGCAAAACCTAATTCAGAAATAGGGGTGTCAATAACGCGTTTAGCGCCAAATTCATCAAGCATACCCTGACTAACTTTGTAGGCACCGTTATATTCAGCAACCTCTTCGCCCATCAGGTAAATGGTCTCGTCTTTGCGCATCTCTTCGTTCATTGCTTCCCGAAGCGCTTCCCTGAATTGTATTTCTCTCATTATATTTCTTAAATGAATGTTTTTTTTCGCGAGGGCAAATATAAGGAATGATGTGTTAAAAACAATTGTTCTGAACCCGGATATACTGCATGCATAGATATTTTACAAAAGGCGATGGTCAGTGTTTTGAATGCGGTGTCCGTCAACTTTCAAATAAATAAAATAAAGTTTGCCCTGCCCTGCTCTGCAGGCATTTTACTACGGCTTATTTATCCGTTTGCCGAATTTTGCGCAAACGGATCACTTCATTTTATTAGGAGAAAATATTTAGCTTTTAATGTAGTAAAACAATTGCCGGCCTACTATTTATGCTTTGCCCCCATTTCAAATACCATAGTCCCGCCATTCATAATATCAGCATGGGTTAAAAATGGTGTGGCCAATACTTTACCGTTCAGGGTTATCTTTTGCACGAAAACGTTTTTATCGCTTTGATTTTTTACTTCAATAGCGAATGTTTTACCGCCCGGCAGGTTGATCTCCGCGCTGTTAATAGCCGGGCTGCCAATGGCGTACTGATCCGATCCCGGCGCTACGGGATAAAAACCCAGCGTACTGAAAATATACCAGGCGCTCATTTGGCCGGTATCATCGTTGCCGCCTAAACCATCGGGGGTTGGTTTGTACATGCGTTTTAATATCATGCGTATCTTTTCCTGCGCTTTCCAGGGCTTGTCTGTCCAGTCGTACAGGTAAGCTACGTGGTGCGATGGCTCGTTACCATGCACATAGTTGCCGATGATGCCATCGCGGGTAATGTCCTCGGTTTCGGCAAAATACTTATCGGGCAGGTTATAGCTGAACAGGCTATCTACATAAGTAATAAAATGCTTATTGCCGCCCATTAGTTTAATTAATGATGCCGGGTCATGCGGTACATACAGCGTATAATTCCAGGCGTTACCCTCAATAAAGCCCATGCCGATGGTGGTAAACGGATCAAACTTTTTACGGAAAGTACCATCAGCCAGTTTGGGGTGCATAAAGCCCGATTTCGGGTCGAACACGTTCTTGTAGTTTTGCGACCGTTTGTAAAACTCGTCGTAAATGTCCTGGCGGTTCAACTTTTTAGCCAGTTGGGCAATACACCAGTCGTCATAAGCATACTCCTCGGTTGATGATACCGAGTTACCATTCTTCTCATCGGGGATGTAGCCTATATCCATATAATAACCAATTCCCGCATAATCGCGGTGGCGGGCAGTAGCTACGCAGGCCTCTAAAGCGTGGTTGGCATCAACACCTTCGGCATTACCTTTCACAATGGCATCGGCAATAACTGATACGCTGTGGTAACCACTCATGCACCAGTTCTCGTTAGCCGAGTTTGACCATACCGGCAGCATGTGTTCGGGGCTTTGATCGTAATGGGCCAGCATGCTGCGCACCATATCGGCATTGCGTTTCGGGTCTATAATATTAAACAGCGGGTGCAGCGCACGGTGCGTATCCCAAAGCGAGAAGGTGGTATAATTGGTGAAGCCTTCGGCCTTATGGTTGTTTTGATCTAAGCCTCGATAGCTGCCATCCACATCCATATAAACCGTAGGGTTTATCATGGCATGATACATAGAGGTGTAGAAATCCTCCAGCTCATCTTTGCTGTTACTTTTAACCACAATTTTGTGCAGTTCTTTTTCCCATTGGGCCTGGCCGTCCTGCTTTACCTTTTCAAAATCCCAGCCGGTCAGTTCGGCTTTCATATTAGCCAGTGCGCCATCCATACTTACCGGCGACAGTGCAAATTTTATTTTGATCTTTTCGCCTTCAGTGGTTTTAAAATCAAAGTAAGCCCGTAATTGGCGACCGGCTATCTCCGGGAAATTACGGGTGTTCCTAAACTGCCCCCAAAAGCCACCGTACACTTCGCGTTTTGAATAGTTACGGTAGCCCATCTGTAAAAACGGCTTATTAAATTTCATAGCGAAGTACAGGGTACGGGTGCGCGCCCAACCATTGGTGCTACGATAGCCTACTACGGTACTATCGTTTACCATGCGCATGTAGGTCCACACGTTTTTATCGGGGTAGTTATAAATGCCCGCCATCAGATCGAGGATGATATGCGCGTTATCCGATTTAGGGAATGTATATTGATGGAAACCCACGCGGGTGGTGGTGGTCATTTCGGCCATTACGTTAGGGTCGTCCAGTTTTACTTTGTAGTAGTTAGCTTCACTTATTTCATTAGCATGCGAGAAAGCCGAACGGTAGCCGCTGCCGGGTTTATCAGCTGTACCGGGATTAAGTTTTAAAGGGCCTACCGATGGCATGATCAGGAAATCGCCCAGGTCGGAATGCCCTGTACCGCTGAAATGCGTATGGCTAAAGCCTACAATGGTTTTATCATCGTACTGGTAACCGGCGCAATATTTATAAACGTCGGGGTTATAATGGCCGTCTTTCTCATAACTGGCAGTATCGGTTTCGGGGCTTAACTGCACCATACCGTAAGGAACGGTTGCTCCCGGGTAAGTATGCCCCATGCGCTGGGTACCAATGATAGGCTTCACATATTTTACAAGGTTTTGAGCACCGGCGCTTAGGGAAATACAGCTTAGCGCGATCAGGAATATTTTTTTCATAGAAGAAATTGACCAGTATAGTTAACAGCTCAAATATAGGGCTTCATGAAGTATTCATCTATTATCGAAACAAAATAACTAAATTGCCATTATGTCATTTAAATATAATGATTGTAACAACGGTATACCTTTTGTAATCTAATCCCAAATCAACATGATCAACAAAATGAAAAAATTTCTTTCAGCAATTATAATGATAGCGACGGTAATGTCGCTTAGTTCATGCAGCTACAACAGCATGGTTAAAATGGACGAGAACGTTAAAGGCAAATGGGGCGAGGTGCAAACCCAATACCAGCGCCGCAGCGATTTGATCCCTAACCTGGTAGCCACTGTTAAAGGCCAGGCTAACTTTGAGCAAAAAACCCTGACCGACGTAACCGAGGCACGCGCCAAAGCTACCTCTATACAGGTTGACCCTACTAAGCTTACCCCGGAAACTGTTCAGAAATTTCAGCAGGCACAAGGCCAGTTAAGTACTGCTTTGGGCAGATTGCTGGTAGCTTCAGAAAATTACCCGAACCTGAAATCGAACGAGGCTTTTAACACCTTGCAGGCACAATTGGAAGGCACGGAGAACCGCATAGGTATTGCCCGTAAGGATTTTAACGAGGCCGTACAGGAATATAATAGTAAGATACGTTCGTTCCCTGCTAATATAACTGCTAAAATGTTTGGCTTTAGCGAGAAAGGTTATTTTACTGCCGAAGCCGGTGCCGATAAAGCGCCGAAAGTGCAGTTTTAATTTACCGGGATTTCACCAATTAAAGAATGATTACACCGATAGAAAATGCATCGGTGTAATCATTTCCCAATAATCTGTGAAATCAATACAACAATCTGTGAAATCATAAAAAAATGGCAGTATTTACCGAAGAAGAGCAACTACTGATACGCCGCGCGGTGGAAAAAGCCGAGCTGAATACATCAGGCGAGATTAGGGTTTGTATTGAAAAAACCTGTAGCGAAGAAGTACTTGACCGTGCCGCCGCCTACTTTTATAAGCTTGATATGGATAAGACCAGGCTGCGTAACGGGGTGTTAATATATATGGCCACAGTTGACCGTAAGTTTGCCATTATTGGCGATGCCGGGATTAATAAAGTTGTACCAGAAACTTTTTGGGACGATACCAAACTGGCTATGCTTGAACAATTTAAGTTTGGCAAACTGGTGGAAGGTATTGCTATTGGTGTTGAGATGGCTGGCGAACAGTTAAAGAAATTTTTCCCTCACGCAACCGACGACACCAACGAACTGCCAGACGATATTGCTTTTATGGATGGCAATTAATTAACGACAATGTTAAAAAAACTGATACTATGCTGGGGACTGTTGCTTTGCGCAGCCGTAGCTTTCGCACAGGAATTTCCTGAGAAATCAAAAACCCTGCTTACCGATTATACCAATACGCTTTCAGCCGATCAGCAGCAACAACTGGAGCAAAAGCTGTTTACACATAATGATACCTCGGCTATAAAAATTGCTGTAGTGATCATGAAATCGACAGGCGGCTACGATATTAATGAATACGGGGCTTTGCTTGGCCGTAAATGGGGTATAGGCAATAAGGATAAAAATACCGGTGTGCTGATATTGGTAGCTATAGAAGACCGTAAAATGTCTATCCAAACCGGTTACGGTGTGGAAGGGGCCTTACCCGATGCCATTACCCAAAGCATTATTCAACAAGATATGAAGCCGCGTTTTAAAGCCGGCGATTATTATGGCGGGCTTGATGCAGCTGTTGATGATATTATTAAATATACCAAAGGCGAATATAAGCCCGAACCAAGTAAACGCCATGCCCGCGGAAACGGCGGCGGTGGTGGCGGCTCTGCCGGGTTTATCGTTATCATAGTTGTGTTTATCCTGATCGCTATTTTTCGCAGGCGAGGTGGTGGCGGTGGTGGCGGCCATATTATTGGCAGCCGCGGTGGTGCAAGTCCGTTTTGGTGGTTCCTTGCCGGTTCGGCATTGGGCCGCAGCAGTGGCGGCGGCGGTTGGGGTGGATTCTCAGGTGACGGCGGTAGCGGCGGCGGCTGGGGAGGCGGCAGCGGCGGCAGCTTCGGTGGCGGCAGCTTTGGCGGCGGCGGTTCAAGCGGCAGCTGGTAGCTTTTAAGTCGAAAGTTTAAAGTAATAAGTCAAAATTTTAATGTCATTTCGAACGAGGTACGAGGAGAAATCTTCTACATGCAGACAGTCTTCGCGTAGAAGATTTCTCCCTCCGGTTCGAAATGACATTGTTTTTTATACATCTTTGCAATTAATATGAATGATCTAAAATGGAAAGTTTGCGGTTCGGAATATATCCATAAAGGGCCTTGGGCTACCCTGCGTTACGATAAGTGCGAAATGCCTGATGGGCGGATTGTGGATGAATACTATGTGCTGGAATACCCTAACTGGGTAAACGCTGTTGCTATAACCGGAGAAGGCAAAGTGCTGATGGTGCGCCAATACCGGCACGCGGCGGAGATAGTATCGTTAGAGATACCCGGCGGTGTAATTGATGACGATGAAAAACCCGAAGATGCCATGCGCCGCGAATTGCTGGAAGAAACCGGCTACCAGTTTGATGATATAGAACAGATCGCTACCATTTATGCTAACCCATCAACCGCTAATAACCATACTTATTGTTACCTGGCTAAAGGCGGCAAAAAAGTGCAGGGGCAAAAACTGGATGAACACGAAGAACTGGTGGTTGAAGAATATACTATAGCCGAGGTAAAACAGTTATTGTTTGATAATAAGATAGCCCAGGCACTACACTGCTCGGCGCTGTTTTATGCTTTGCATAAGCTGGGCGAGCTGTAAGCATACCCAACCCAGTGTCCGTGGTGAGATAAGGAAACTGCGAGTTGTTTTTCTGGTATAGTTATATATGGATAGCCCGAACTATGTTTTTGTACTGCTAATTCCCTTCCAGGAAAATCTGTTTTAAGTCTGTTTAATAAGAAGCCGCGTACGGCTAACGACTGGCTTTCAGGATCGATTTGTTCAATATGCTTAATGCCCCAATTGATATGATTAAAATCAGCATCAGTTGATGCTACGGTATGGATCAGTTCATCACCATAAATTATTGAACGGGCGTATAGCTTGTGAGTATTAAATTCAATAATGCTGCTAAAACAAGCATCTTTATCGAAATCAGTATTTTCTAAAATATCAGCAGCGTTTGGGATTGATTGATTAGGTGTAGATAAGTTGGTTATGACTGTGCCCGTTGGCGAAAAAACCAAATCAGTCTGCTGCCGTTGCAGGCATTTGTACGCAGATTCTTTTACCGACCATAGCAGCCATACATATAAATGAAAAGGGATAGCCGGAAAGCTATCCTTATACAATTGCTGTTCGCTTTTGGCTAAAATTTTGGTGTAGAATGCGCGCTTGTTTGTCCGGAGAATATCAATGGCATTTAAAGCAATAATATCATTGCCAATGCCTTGCATTTAGGCGCTCATCCTTTCAGAGATAACATCTATACAACTGCCAACGCGTATCATTTTTTCAGCGTCATCGTAATCAATCTCTACGTTGTATTTTTCTTCCGCGTCAATAATAATATCAACCAGGTTAGCCGAGTTTATTTTCAAATCCTTTATCAGGTCGGTGTCTTCATTTATGCCGGCCAATTGTTCTTTATCAAGGGTATACGGTGCCAGTATTTTCTTTAACTCGTCTAAAATCTCTTGTCTATTCATTTGTTACTTATATTTTGAAAATATTAAACAAGTGTTAACATCTCCAAATCCAAAATTAGCCTTCGCTAATATATTAATATCTTTATTAACCTTTATGTTTGGTATACACGCCAAATCAATGATGTCGGTAATGCCGGGATTAGGGTCATCAAGGTTAATATTAGGGTGGGCAAAGTTATGTTTTATTTGCAAAATTGCCGCTACCGATTCTATCGACCCTGCCGCGCTTAAACAATGCCCTATCATTGATTTAAGGGAATTAATAAGCGGGAACTCCTTTCCATTGCGTTTTAACGCGGTGCTCCATGTCTGAATTTCCTGCCTGTCGGCCATAGTAGCAGTTAAATGCCCGCTGATCAAATCTATCTCATCCGGATGAATCTGAGATGAAATTATGGCGTCCTGTATGCTTTTTATTACCCCCGCAGGGTTTGGTGCTGTCATACTGCCGCCGCCACGCTGCCCGCCGCTGTTACTGCTGCCGCCTAAAATCTCGGCATAAATTGTCGCACCCCGTTCCAGCGCATAATCCAGGTCTTCCAGTATCAAAGCCGCCGCGCCCGAACCCGGCACAAAGCCGCCTGCAGTAGCGCTCATTGGGCGCGAGGCCTCTTCCGGCCTGTCATTAAACTTGCGCGAAAGCACCCGCATGCTGTCGAAAGCGCCGTAAACATATGGATCAACGTACTCGCTGCTGCCCACCAGCATCCGCTTAGCTGAGCCATGTTTGATATATTCGTAACCCATTAAGATGGCCTGGGTACCTGTTGCACAAGCCGAAGAGTTAGTAGTGATCATACCGCCCAAACCCAAACGGCCTGCTATGTAGCTGGTCACCCCGCTGTTCATGGCCTGCTCCACCACCCGCGAACCCAGTTTGCGAGCCTCCTTGTTATCCACACGGATAATCACATTTTTCATGGCCTCGGTATCGGCAACGCTATTACCAAATATGCAGCCGGTATCCCAGCGCGGCTCGTCGGTATCGTACTCAAAACCGGCATCGGCCCAGGCATCAAGCGCCGCGGTAATGCCATAGCCAATGTTAGTCCCCTTCAACCCATGAAAAGTAACTTCTGAAATATATTTTTTAAGGTTGTCCCATTCAAAATCGGGCTTTCCGGCTACCTGGCAGCTAAAATTAAGTTCCTGGTAAAGCGGCACAAATTGCACACCCGAAACACCATTTTCTATTGCCTTTAAGAAAGCCGGGACACCCACGCCGTTTGGCGAAACCACACCCATGCCGGTAACAACTACACGCCTGCTCATTTCTTTAAACCGTCTACCTGTTTAATAATGCCACTGAATATGCCTTTGGCAATTAATTCTCCTGAGCTATCTACCATTTCCACATTACACTTTAACTTCCCAAAACGGAAGTATTGCTTTTTTGATACCACGGTTACTTTTTGCCCAGGTAATACCATTTTGAAAAACTCAACATTGGTTGATGTAAGCAAGGGAAACAGGTCGTTGTCCTCGTCAAAGTTCAACTCCGTATCCTTCAGTATCAAAAATATACCCATCACCACCAGGCCAATCTGCGCCATTATCTCGGTGATGATGACACCGGGCGTAATAGGGTTACCTGCAAAATGGTCTTCGTAAAAAAAGGCGTCCTCTTTCAGTGTAAAATCCCCAATTACTTCGTCCTCAGTCAACCGGGATATATTATCTACAAAGCGAAAAGACGACTTGTAGGGCAGATGGTTTAATATATGGTTCTTCATTCAGTATCTAAATTCTAACGACAGTGTTCGCCGCCGTCAACATGTATCAGGCTGCCGTTTATCCAGGCAGCCTCATCGGTACATAATAAATAAATAACGTTGGCCACATCCTGTGGCATCGTCATACGTTTTAGTGGATTGCGGGTTTGCGCAATTTCTACCAGTTTATCGCTACCGGGTATTTTTTGCAGGGCCGCGGTGTTTGTAATACCTGCCTGTATCAAATTTGTTTTCAGGCCGTAAGGGGCAAATTCCACCGCCATGTAAGTTGTAAGGCTTTGCAGCGATGCTTTTGCAATAGCCACTGCGGCGTAAGCATCCCAATGTTTATTAACGCCCTCGCTGGTTAAGCCAATTATCCTCCCGTCTTCATGAAATAATTTAGCGGCTAATATATCCCGTGTCCAGTCCAGTAAACTGTTGGCCATGGCGTAGCTGGTCATTTGAATATCTTCGGTAGTTAATAGGGCCTGCTCATCATCAGCAATTAACGGTTTCAGGTTGCCGCGGGCTACAGAATGCAATAACAGTTTTACCTTGCCTTTTTTATCGGCTGTGTTAAACTCTTTGATAAAACTTCCGCGTGAAGCGTTGTCCAACACATTAAGATTGTAGGCCAATATTTTAACATTATTTTTTATAGCCAGGCCGGTAAATGTTTCGTTGGCTTTTTTGGCTTGCGCCGATGGCTCGCGATATAATACAGCGATATTCATCCCATTGGCTGCCAGTTTTTCAACTGCTGCAAGGCCAAAGCCGCTCGATCCACCTAAAATGACCGCCCACAAGCCGGAAAATGGTAACTGTTTACTCACTAAGCAATGATGTTTTTAAACTTTACATTCATCAGCCTGTCTTAATAAGGCCGCGAAGGTTAAGCTGGTATTAATTAAATAAGCTCAAAATAAACAAAAGATAATTGATTTTAACCTATTATCTGCATTAATACTATTATAAAATATATTTCAGCTTTAGTAAATCAATTAATGGTGCTTTTTGTTTTATAGCCTCACCCTAAATCCCTCTCCAGAAGAGAGGGACTTGGAAAAAGCGTAACCCTTTCCTTTGGAGAGGGCAGGGTGAGGCTCCATTTATTTTTATTATGTTTGATTGCTTATGAAGATGAAGATAATTTGGAAAGCGGCGATCTTAACGCTTTTCTTTATAGCGGGTAAACTAAGTATCGATACGGCCTTCGCGCAAAAATTAGACAGGGCTGCCTTTTATGCGGCTATGAAATCGGGCACTAAGGACGATATTGATAAATTGATAGGCACCATGGGCGAACAGGGTTTTAAGGGGTATAAAGGCGCACTGATTATCCGCGAAGCGGGATTGCCCGGGGCTAAGGGCCGACTTAAAATGTTTAAAGAAGGTAAAGCCATGCTGGAAGCTGACATAGCGGCCCATCCCGATAACCCAGAATTACGCTTTCTGCGTTTGTCAATCCAGGAGCGGTCGCCCAAAATTGTGGGTTATAAGGGTGATATTAAAAAGGATAAGGAGTTTCTGATCAGCCATTTTGATGAGTTGCCGCCGGTAGTACAAACGGCTGTTAAGGATTACAGCAAGGAATCGAAAACGTTAAAGTCAACTGATTTTTAAAAGCGCATACTCAATGATTAAAAAGGTATTAGCCATTTATTATACCCAGTCGGGCCAGATGACGGACATTATGGAAAACTTTACCGCGCCCCTGGTTGCGGATGGTGCCGACGTGGATATTATTTCGGTTAAACCGGTGGTTGATTATAATTTCCCATGGACTGGTAAACGCTTTTTCAGCGTAATGCCCGATTGCCAGTTAGGCGTACCTACAGAACTGCATGACTTTGAATTAAAATACGATAGCTATGATTTGGTGATCCTGGGTTATCAGCCGTGGTTCCTATCGCCAAGCATACCTTCAAACTCTATTATCCAGCACCCTAAATTCAGGGCGGTGGTGAAAGATACACCCGTGGTTACCATATCTGCCGGGCGTAATATGTGGCTGAACGCTTTTGATAAGATCAAACTTTTACTGGCAGATGCCGGCGCCAAATTTATTGGCAATGTGGCCCTGGTGGATACCAACCCCAATTTTGTAAGTTTTGTTACCATCTTTTATTGGATGCTCAGCGGCAAAAAGGAGCGTTATCTGAATATATTTCCCAAGCCCGGCGTATCCGATGAGGATATTCAGCACACTGGTGTATACGGTGAAATACTTTCCAAACGTTTACAAAGCAGTGATTTTGCTGGTTTGCAACAGGAACTGGTAAACGTGGGCGCGGTAAAAATAAAGTATCCGCTAATGGTGATTGAAGGCAAGGCCGGGGTGATTTTTAAAGTTTGGGCAAAATTTATTTCAAAACGTAAAAACAAAATGCCCTGGATATCAGCTTTTAAGTATTACTTGTTTATTGCCTTGTTTTTGGGCGCGCCAATACTGCTTATCTTAGATGCGATTTTTTTACGCCCTTTTACCCAAAAAGGTATCAGGGCTAAAAAGCAACATTATTTATTATTGAACTAAAACTAATCGAACATATATGTCTGCTAACCCGGTTTATATTACCAATACATCAGCATTCTTCCCCAACAATCCCGTATCCAACGATGAGATGGAAGAATACCTGGGCTATATTAACGGCAAGCCATCCAAATCAAAAAAGATAGTACTGCGCAATAACGCTATTACCAACCGCTATTACGCGCTGGAAAAAGGCGGTAAATCAACCCATACCAATGCCCAAATGACGGCTTTGGCGGTGCGCGAATTGTTTGATAATAATCCCGACAGGTTAAAGGAAATTGAATTACTAAGCTGCGGCACCTCATCGCCCGACCAGATGATGCCAAGTCACGGCGTAATGACGCACGGCTGGCTGCCTGAAGCGGGTGGTATTGAAGTAGTATCGCCTGCGGGTGTTTGCTGCGCCGGTATGCATGCCTTAAAATTTGCTTACCTGGCCATTAAAGCGGGCGATGTGCAAACCGCGGTGGCAACCGGTTCTGAAAGGTTTTCGGGCCTGCTGGTAGCCGATGTATTTGAAGAAGAAGCCCACAAACTGGTGGAGTTGAACGAGAACCCATACATCGCGTTTTCAAAGGAGTTTTTACGCTGGATGTTGTCAGATGGCGCCTCCGCATTTTTACTTTCTGATAAACCGAACCCGGATGGCCTTAGTTTGCGTATAGACTGGATAGAAGGCGTATCGTATGCCGACAGGATGGAACCCTGCATGTACATGGGATCTGAAAAAGAAGCCGATGGCACTTTTAAAGGTTTTATGGATTATACGCCCGAAGAGATCATGACCAAATCTATCTTCAGCGTTAAGCAGGATATTAGTTTGTTAAGCGATAACATTGTTCCGCTTGGTGGCCAAAAAATTAAAGAGATATTCGAGAAAAAAGGCTTGACCGTGAATGATATCGACCACTTTTTACCGCATATTTCCAGCAACTTTTTTAAAAGCAAGATATACGATATGATAGAGGAGTACGGCGGCGGCATCCCTTACGAGAAATGGTTTATTAACCTTTATACCGTAGGCAACGTAGGCGCGGCATCTATCTATTTAATGATCAACGAAATGTTCAAGACCGGCAAACTAAAGAAGGGCGAAAAGCTGTTATTGCTGGTGCCTGAAAGCTCGCGCTTTAGCTATATGTATGCAATGCTGACGGTGGTGTAATATATTAATTTGTCATTGCGAGCGACAGCGTGGCAATCTCGTAGTTCGCAAATCATACTACGAGATTGCCGCGTCGCTACGCTCCTCGCAATGACAAGGAAATTATAAAATGAAAAAAGAAAACGTACCACAGGATTTAAGCGCGCTTGGTAAACTCACCAAAGAGGTTTGCTATGCCACGGATGAATCCGGGAATTACGTTACACAGTTAAGCGATGGCTGGGATGTAAAGATCAGCGCGCTTGATGTGGCCTGGGATGATATAAAAGTGCGGGTTGAAAAAGCCCGTCAGCAGGTTTTGAATGGCGAAGCCAGCCCCATCCTTTTTTTTATGGAATACCGCTTAATGGATATAAAACTCCTGGCCGATTACACCGGCCTTTGGCAATGGCAAATAAAACGCCACCTGAAACCCGATGTGTTTAATGATCTATCCGAATCGAAATTGAAAAAATACGCCGAAGCTTTTAACACATCCGTTGCCGATTTGAAAACTATGACCGTGCATGAAAATTGATTTTGAACACCGTCAGTCGGCGCATTGCGAATCGGGCGTTACCAGTAATTTATTAAGACAGGCATCGGGGGGCAAAATAACCGAACCGCTGGCCTTTGGCATTGGCGCGGGTTTGTTCTATGCTTATATTCCATTCATTAGTATCAACAATGGCCCTGCTATAGCTTTTCGCACCATGCCGGGCTGGATATTTAAACGTACCTGCAAATCGTTAGGTATCCCGGTTGTCCGTAAAAAATTCAGTTCACGCGAGCAGGCAGAAACTTACCTGAACGATCGCCTGAACGAAGGCCAGCCCGTAGGCTGCCAGGTGGGGGTTTACTATCTTTCTTACTTCCCAAAAGAATACCGGTTCCATTTCAACGCCCATAACCTGATTGTTTATGGTAAGGAGGGTGATAATTACCTCATCAGCGACCCGATAATGGAAACGCCAACCACGCTAACCAGCTACGAACTGGAGCGCGTGCGTTTTGCCAAAGGCGCTTTAGCGCCAAAGGGGCAGATCTACTATACAAAATTTGAGGGTGAAATATCCGACGACCGCATCCGCCAGTCTATCAAAAGCGGTATCAAGCGTAATGTGTTTAATATGCTCAGCATTCCCGGCCCTTTTTCGGGTGTAAAAGGCATCCGTTTCACCGGGAATAAAATTAAAGGTTGGCGTGATAAACTTGGGTTGGAGAAAGCTAAGCTATACCTGGCCCAATTGGTGCGCATGCAGGAAGAAATTGGTACGGGGGGTGGCGGATTTCGTTATATTTACGCGGCTTTTTTACAGGAGGCATATGCTTACCTGCCGCAGGATGAATTGCTGGAAATATCTAAACAATTCACCACGGCTGGCGATCTGTGGCGCACCGCGGCGATACATGCAGCCGGTATTTATAAAGGGCGCCTTGGCAGCCAGCAAGATTTTGATGCCATGGGCAACTATTTACTGGAAATAGCCGAAATAGAAAGAAAAGCTTTTATAGCACTGAAAAACATAAAATGGCGAACGTAGCACCCGCAGTAAATATCGCTAACCTCAGTTTCCAATACCCCGGAAATGAAGCGCCATCTTTTACTAATTTAAATTTGCAGATAGCCAAGGGCGAGCGCTTTGGTTTGTTTGGCCCTAATGGTGCCGGCAAAACCACGTTGATGAATTTAATGACTGGTTTGCTAAAAGCAGATGAAGGTACTATTGCGCTTAACGGTATAAAAGTTGGCCGCCATAAATACCGCGTAAACCGCCTGTTTGGGTTTGTCCCTCAGGATTTTTCTTTTTACCAGGAATTAAGTCCGAAAGAAAACCTGGAGTTTTTTGGCGCCTGGTATGGCTTAAACAGCCAGGTTATCAAACAAAAAACCGATGAACTATTGCAGGTAATGGGCTTGGCCGATGTGCGTGATAAACAAGTGCAGCAATTCTCGGGCGGGATGAAACGCCGGGTAAATTTGGCCATCGGCGTGATACATAACCCCGGTATTTTATTTTTAGATGAACCTACCGTTGGGGTTGATGTGCAAACCCGCCATGCCATTATCAATTATTTGATAGATCTGAATAAAAATGGCACAACACTTATTTATACATCGCACCAGCTAAACGAGGCGGAAGACCTGTGTAATGAAGTAGCCCTGCTTGACGACGGTAAAATAATGGCGCAAGGCGGTTTAAACGACTTACTGAAACAGCATAAGCATGACGACCTGGAAGAATTATTTTTGGCTTTAACCGGTAAACATTTTAGAGATGATGTTTAAACTTTGGGCCACTATTATAAAAGATGTGCGCGTGTTGCTGCGCGACAAGGTAGGCATACTGCTCATGCTAATTATGCCGGTATCACTGGTTATTGTGGTTACCAGCATCCAGAACAGTACGTTCCAGCTGATGAACAAAAATAAGATGGTATTACTGGTAAGTAACCAGGATACAGGCAAACTGGCGCCGCAACTGATAACAGCTATTGATAAGATAGGCATGTTTCGCGTGTCGGAATTGCCGAAAGGTACAGATTCAGCAACGATGACTAACCGGCTTCATTCCAAAGAAGCGGAGCTGGGCATCATCATCCCCAAAGATTTTTCGGTCAAAGTAGCCGAACGTGCCAAAGCCTCGGCCAATAAAGCGCTTAAAAGCTTTGGCTTAAATGCCGATTCGGTGAAAACTAAACCGGGGACAACCAAGCCCATCAATATGTATTATAACCCGGTACTACAGGAGCAGTTACGGTTATCGGTTGATGGTGCTTTGCGCAGCGCTTTGCAATTGGTGGAAAGCCGGGAAACGTTGCGTAACCTGTACTTTTCTATTAATGATAAACCGCTTCCGGCCAAACTGGAAAATGAAATGCTGAGCAGCAAAACAGCGATCAACCAAATACCCACATCGCGCAATGGCGATAGGCTGATACCCAACGCCACACAACACAACGTCCCGGCGTGGACCATATTCGCCATGTTTTTTATCGTTATAAGCTTGGGCGGAAGCGTGGTGCGCGAAAAGGTTAGCGGCAGTTTTATCCGGTTAAAAACCATGCCTACCAACTATACCGTAGGTTTACTCTCAAAACAAATAGTTTACCTGGGGGTAACCATGTTCCAGGCGCTGGTGATCTTTTCTATCGGGGTGTGGTTGTTCCCTTCAATGGGGTTGCCCCCACTAAATATTCCGGCAGATGTAGCCGGATTGGTATTGGTTACCATACTAACCGGCTGGTGCGCGGTAAGCTATGCTATTTGCGTTGGCGTATTTGCTAAAACGCAGGAACAGGCCAACGGCTTCGGGGCAGTATCTATAGTGATATTAGCAGCTATTGGTGGTTTAATGGTACCCAGTTATGTGGTATCGGGGCCAATGAAGGCGCTGGTTAACTTCTCTCCGCTGCATTGGTGCATTGAAGCTTATTATGGGTTGTTTTTAGAAGGCGGCAGATTTACCGATGTAGTGACAAACATTATCCCCCTAATTGGTATTACCCTATTGCTGCAAGTAATAACGGTAATTGGTTTGAAAAGAAAAAATTTGATATAATTACAGCATGGAAAAAGAAGAACTGAAGCAACAGCTAAAAGTCCAGATCATACAGTTTTTAAATTTAACTGAACTTACCCCTGAAGATATTAAAGATGATGAACCCCTGTTTGGCGACGGTTTGGGTTTAGATTCTATCGACTCGCTGGAACTGATTGTGCTGTTGAAGAAAGAATACGGCATCAATATACAGGACCCGAAAGAGGGCCGCAAAATATTGGTTGATGTAAATACCATGGCCGATTATATAGAGGCGCACGGTGTAAAAAAATAAGCATACGGCTTCCTTAACATGGACAAAACATGGTTTACACTTTTAGGATGATTCAACCATCAAATTGATGATAATCAATTACTTATATTAAAAATATCGCTGAATTTTGTAAGCCATGTAAACCATGATTTGCTGCATATGCAGGTAAACAAATCCCAACCTTTTTATTAGATTTGAGATTAAAGATTAAATAATAATGGTCACAGGTGTCGGTATCGATCTTATTGAAGTTGAGCGCGTGATGAGCAGCATGAAAAAGGAAAGCGGCTTTCGCGAGCTGGTGTTTTCTGCCCATGAAATTGCTTACTGTCAGCCCAAAACTAACCGGTTTGAACATTATGCTGCCCGCTATGCCGCAAAGGAAGCTTTCTTTAAAGCCATAGGCACCGGCTGGCTTGATGGTACTGCATTTAACGAGGTTGAAATATTAAATGCCCCCAACGGTAAACCCGAGATCAACTTTTTGGGCGAAACCGCGGCGACCCTTAAAAAACTGAAGCTTAAAAACATACAGGTTTCGTTAACCCATTTAAAATCCATGGCTTCGGCTGTTGTAGTTATTGAAAAATAAATGGCACTACCGCAAAGCACCATCCAGCTACAGGAGCAAAAATTACAGGAATTGCTGCGGTATCTGTCAGCAAATTCCCCTTTTTATAAAGAGCTTTTCGCGAAACATCAGATCGATATAGCGACTATAAAAACATTACAGGACCTACCCAAGCTGCCTACAACTGAAAAAGACGATCTGCAACAGCGTAACAACGACTTTTTGTGCGTGCCGCAAAGTAAGATCATTGAATATACCTCAACATCGGGTACACTGGGCAGCCCGGTAACCGTACCACTTACCGAGAACGACCTGCTGCGGTTAGCCGAAAACGAATACAACTCCTTCGTATGCGCCAATGGTTCGGCCGGCGATATTTACCAATTAATGCTCACGCTGGACAGGCAGTTTATGGCAGGGATAGCTTACTATTCGGGTATCCGAAAAATGGGTGCGGGTATTATTCGTTTAGGCCCCGGCGTGCCATCGCTGCAATGGGAAACTATTCAGCGCTTAAAGCCTACGGCTATTGTGGCCGTGCCATCGTTCATATTAAAATTGATTGGCTTTGCTAAGGCTAATGGGATAGATATGAACCGCACATCGGTAAAGAAAGCTATTTGTATTGGGGAGAATATCCGCAATACCGATTTTTCGCTAAACATGTTGGGCAAAAAAATAACCGAGGAATGGGATATCCAGTTATTCTCGACCTATGCCTCTACAGAAATGCAGACGGCCTTCACCGAATGTACAGCAGGTAAAGGCGGCCACCATCAACCCGAACTGGTAATAGTAGAACTGCTGGGTGAAAACGATCAGCCCGTGCCCCCAAATACGCCGGGCGAAGTAACCATCACTACCTTAGGCGTAGAAGCTATGCCCCTGCTGCGCTACAAAACCGGCGATATTTGTACTTATTTAGATGAGCCTTGCACGTGTGGCAGGAATAGTCTGCGTTTATCGCCGCTGATTGGTCGTAAAAAGCAGATGATTAAGTTTAAAGGCACAACGCTTTATCCGCCCGCGTTATTCGATCTGCTGAACGAGCGCGAAGAGATATTGGACTTTGTGGTAGAGATATACTCCAACGAGATAGGCCTCGACCAGGTACAGCTATACTTAGTGCCATCGGACACCAGCGAGGAATGCGACCACCGCATACGGGCTTATTTACAGGCGCGCTTAAGGGTTAGTCCGCATATTAAGTACTTAACCCAGGATGAAATTATTAAGATACAATTCCCTGAAGCAGGGCGTAAAGCGGTGAAGTTTATTGATAGGCGCGTTGGCTAAAACAAACACTACCTTTCTGAGTTTAAAAAATTACGTCATTGCGAGGAGCGATAGCGACGTGGCAATCTCATAGCATACAAATCATACTACGCGATTGCCACACTGTCGCTCGCAATGCCAAACTTTTTTCAAAGCTGGCTGTTGAGAATGCTTATAACCCCCATAATTTTTATACTTTTAAACCCTATTAAACATCTATAATAAAAACTAATTTTTGCCCATGATAAATATTGGACAAAGTGCGCTTTCTCTTAATGATTTTGCCGAAATTATATTCAATCAAAAACAGGTAGCTATTGATAAGGCCGCGCTGGATAAGGTGAATGTTAATTTCAATTTCCTGCAACAATTCTCATCCAATAAACTCATCTACGGTATTAACACCGGGTTTGGGCCTATGGCGCAATACAAGGTGAGCGAAGAAAATATTCTGCAACTTCAGTACAACCTTATCCGCAGCCACGCTTCGGGTAGCGGCAATATGATGGCGCCGCAATTGGTTAAAGCTTTGATGATTGCCCGTTTGAACAGCTTTATGCAAGCTTATTCAGGCGTACATACCGATGTGATCGAGCTGCTGAAGCAACTCATCAACCATGATATTAACCCCTGTGTGTTTGAACACGGTGGCGTAGGAGCCAGCGGCGATCTGGTTCAGTTAGCCCACTTGGGCTTAGTACTAATTGGCGAAGGCGAAGTAATGTTTGAAGGTGCTATCCATCCAACCATGGATATCTTCAATAAGTTTAACATTAAGCCGTTGAGTATCCATATCCGCGAAGGTTTGGCCATTATCAACGGCACATCGGCTATGACTGGGATTGGTATGGTGAATATCATCCGTGCGCGTAAGTTGCTGAGCTGGTCGGTGATGTTATCGGCTATGATCAACGAGGTAGTGCAGGCTTTTGACGACCACTATTCGTTTGAACTGAACGTGGTAAAACATCATAAAGGGCAAAATAAAATTGCCGCTATGATGCGCGATGTGCTGAAGGACAGTAAAATGATCCGCGACCGTTCGGAGCATTTATATAATCCTGATAATCTTGATCAGGAAGTGTTTGAAGATAAGGTGCAGGAATACTATTCGCTGCGCTGCGTAACCCAGGTTTTGGGGCCGATATACGACACCATTTGCTATGCGGAAGAAGTAGTGGTTAACGAACTGAACTCGGTTAATGATAACCCGGTGATTGACCATGAGAACCAAAACATCTTCCACGGTGGTAACTTCCACGGCGATTATGTATCGCTGGAGATGGATAAGCTGAAAACGGCTATCACTAAGCTGTCCATGCTATCCGAGCGTCAGTTAAACTATATGCTGAACAGCAAGTTGAACCAAAAATTCCCGCCCTTTGTTAACCTGGGTGTATTGGGCTTTAACTTTGGTATGCAAGGCATGCAGTTCACCGCTACCTCAACTGTGGCCGAGAACCAGACCCTATCGTTCCCGATGTATGTACACAGCATCCCAAATAATAACGATAACCAGGATATAGTAAGCATGGGTACCAACGCCGCGCTGATTACCCGTAAGGTGATCGATAACTCGTTCGAGGTATTAAGCATCCAATTAATGACCGTTTTACAGGCGATAGATTACCTGGGCTGCCAGGATAAATTATCGTCGGCATCGCATAATGTTTATGCTGATGTAAGGGCTATCTTCCCGAAATTTGTGGAAGATCTGCCTAAATATAAAGACGCCAAAAGGATAAAAGACTACCTGGAAACTACCGATCACGTTATCCCGTTTGAATAATATGAAGTGCGCGTTAGTAACCGGTGGATCAAGGGGCATTGGCCGCGCTATTTGTTTAAAGATGGCGGCCATGGGCTACTATGTGCTCATTAATTACAAAAACAATTTAACCGAAGGTGAAAAAACACTTGCGCTGATCCGTGAAAATGGCGGGAATGGCGAACTGCTGCCGTTTGATGTTGCTGATAAAGATAACATTGGTTATGTGCTGGGCAACTGGATAAACACCAACGAAGACCACCACATTGATATCCTGGTAAATAACGCGGGTATCCGCGATGATAGCCTGATGGCCTGGATGGCCGAAGAGCAGTGGGATAGCGTAATAAAAACTAATCTCGATAGCTTTTTTTATGTGACCCGTTTAGTGCTGAACAGTATGCTTCAGCGCAAATATGGCCGAATCATCAACGTGGTTTCTCTATCTGGTCTAAAAGGTTTGGCCGGGCAGACTAATTATTCGGCTGCCAAATCGGGCGTGATTGGCGCGACTAAAGCTTTAGCGCAGGAGGTCGGCCGGCAGGGCATCACTGTGAATGCTTTGGCCCCAGGCTTCATTAAAACCGACATGACCGAAGGCCTGGACGAAAAAGAACTGCGGGGCATTATCCCCGCAAAGCGTTTTGGTACTCCGGAAGAAGTGGCCTTTGCCGCAGGCTTTTTAGCCGCCCCCGAAGCGGCTTATATTACCGGGCAAGTGCTTTCGGTTAATGGTGGCCTGTACTCTTAATTCCTCATCGCCATGGAATTAGCGCCTCAAAATATTTTTGAACTATTACCACAAGCTCCACCGTTTGTAATGGTAGGGCAACTCACTTATTCCGACGAAACCACAACACGCAGTACGTTTACTATTCGCGCAGATAATAGCATGGTATTTAATGGAACTTTTAGCGAGGGAGGACTGCTGGAAAATATTGCCCAAACCGCGGCGGCGAGGGTTGGCCATATCGCCAAAACCGAAAACAAACCTATTGCCGGTGGCTACATCGGCGCGGTGAAGGATTTTGAGGTTTTCTTTTTGCCTGCAATTGGTAACGATATCATGACCGAAATAAAGATCGAAAACCAAATCTTTAACGTAAGTGTTATCACCGGGCAGGTGTGGTGCAATAATGAATTGGCGGCCCGGTGCGAAATGAAAGTGTTTTTAAATGCAGAAGATTAGCAGAGAGAGCAATGATAATAAACAACCCCGGTGTCATTCCTGATGTATATATTGTTGCCGATAATATTCTGTCGCCAATTGGGAAAACTACAAATGAAAACCTGCAATCGCTAAAGCAAAATATTTCAGCTGTAAAACATCACACCGATCTTGATATTACCCCCGACCCTATTGCAGCGGCATTATTTGAGCCAAATTCCGTTAATATAGTTAAAAACTATACCAAATTTGAAAATTTATTAATTTCATCTATATCAGATGTAATAAATCAGCTTCCACAAGGTTACCTTGGTGATAAAACAGTATTAATTGTTTCTTCAACAAAAGGCAATATCAGTTTACTGGAAACAGAAAAACATACCGAAGCGCTAAATAATCGTATGGCCTTGCATACCTCAGCGCAGCTGGTAACCGATCATTTTGGTTTTGTTAATAAACCTATCATAATATCCAATGCCTGTATTTCTGGTGTTATGGCGATACTTACTGGCATGCGCTTGATCCAATCCGGCCAATACGAAAATGCAGTTGTAGCCGGGGCGGATGTCATTTCCAAATTTGTGCTATCCGGCTTCCAATCGTTCCAGGCGCTAAGCAGTACGGTTTGCAGGCCTTTTGATAAAGAACGCACAGGGTTGAACCTTGGCGAAGGCGCGGCGACAGTTGTCCTGTCATCGCGTAAGCAAAACGATACGGATGTTAAAGTAAGCAGCGGCGCCATCAGTAACGATGCTAACCATATTTCAGGGCCATCGCGCACAGGCGAGGAACTGGGTTTTGCCATAAAAAAGGCCCTGCTTGATGCGGGAATTACCGCGCACGATGTAGATTACATTTCTACGCACGGCACAGCCACCAATTATAATGATGAAATGGAAGCCAACGCCATTAATTTTGCTGGTTTGCAGCACGTTTTGGCCAACAGCTTAAAGGGTTATTACGGACACACACTCGGCGCGGCTGGATTGATAGAATCAATCATCGCTACGTATGCGATAAAAGATGGCCTTATTTTCCCGAGTTTGGGTTATGCCGAAAATGGCGTGAGCAAACCCATAAATATTTGTACCCAATTAACCCATATGCCGGTTAAGCATGTGCTTAAAACAGCATCGGGTTTTGGGGGATGTAACGCGGCAATGATATTTAGTAAATAATGGCAGCACAAAAATATATCACCGCCACTTGCAGTATCAGCAACAACCAGGTTCACCTGAACGGTGAACAGGTATTTGCGGGTAATAGTAAAACTGTAGATGAACTGCTGCTGTCTATTTACCAGCACTTCCATTTCAGCTATCCTAAGTTTCATAAAATGGATAACCTGAGCAAGCTGGGCTGGCTGACTGCCGAATTATTGCTAAAAGATTTTAACGAACAAAACTACCATGCAGAACAGGTAGGTACCGTGCTGGCCAACGCCAATGCCAGCCTGGATATGGACTTGCGCTATTACGATAGTCTTAAAGATGTGCCCAGCCCATCACTGTTTGTATACACCCTGCCAAATATTGTTGCCGGAGAAATTTGCATTAGGCATAATTTTAAGGGAGAAAATGCTTTTTTTGTACAGCCAAGTTTCGACGCTGATTTTATTCACCGGCAGGTAAGCTACCTGTTGGATAAAAACATTTTGCAAGCTTGTATTTGCGGGTGGATAGATGTTTTGGGACAGGAATATACAGCCAAATTATTCTTGGTGGAAAAGATTAAAAAAGAAAATGCAGCTGAGTTTTCGGTTGAGAAGATAAAAAGCCCCCTCTAAATCTCCCCCGGAAGGGGAGACTTTTTGAAGTCCCTCTCTACTGGAGAGGGATTTAGGGAGAGGCTGGACGAAAAATAAATGAACACACCGGTTTATATAGCAGGATTAGGGGTTATCTCCGCCATTGGGAACAATGTGCCGGAACACCTTGCCGCGTTTAAAAATGAAGCCGCCGGCATGGGCGATATCACCCATTTTGAATCGGTACACCGGGGTGTATTGCCGGTGGCCGAGGTAAAAATGACCAACCACGAACTGGCCGAAAAAGCCGGGATGCCGCTTGATGCCAGTCGCACCACGCTGTTAAGTTTGTTGGCTGCACGCGAAGCTATTGCCGATGCTGCGATCCCTGATATGAATAGTTTGCGCGTCGGTTTTGTATCGGCTAATACCGTGGGCGGGATGGACAGGAGCGAGGATTTTTTTATTGAGTTTTTAAAGGATAACAGCAAAGGTAAACTCAAAAACGTATACGATCACGAATGCGGTAGCATGACCGAACTGGTGGCAACCCAGTTGGGCATCACCGGTTTTATGACTACGTTGAGCACCGCTTGCTCATCATCGGCTAACGCTGTATTTTATGGCGCGCGGTTAATAAGAAATGGCTTATTAGACGTTGCCGTTGCCGGCGGTGCCGATGCACTGACCAAGTTTACGCTGAATGGCTTCAACACGCTGATGATATTGGATAAGGAGTTTTGCCGCCCGTTCGATCAAAACCGTGAAGGGCTTAATTTAGGTGAAGGGGCAGGTTACGTAGTACTGGTATCCGATAGGGTAAAAGCGACGTTGACAAAAGAAGTTTATTGCCAACTGAGCGGTTATCAAAACAGTAATGATGCCTATCATCAAACGGCCTCATCGCCTGATGGTGTTGGGTCGTACATGGCCATGCAGGGCGCTTTAAAACGTGCGGGCCTGCAGCCACAAGATATCGACTATATTAACCTGCATGGCACAGGCACACCTAATAATGATAGCGCCGAGGGGTCAGCTATTAAACGATTGTTCAATCCCCATTACCCGCCCATGAGTTCCACCAAATCGTTCACGGGGCATACCCTGGGGGCCAGCGGCGGTATCGAGGCAGTATTTTCAGCGTTAGCTGTGAAACATCATATTATTTATCCTAATCTTCGTTTTCAAACACAGATGGAAGAATTACCCTTCTCGCCCGAAACGCGTTTTAGGGAAGACCAGCCTATCGAACATGTCATGTCTAATTCATTCGGGTTTGGCGGTAATTGCACCTCATTAATATTTTCAAAAGTATGATGAAGGCTTATATCCGTTCAGCGTCTGCCATATCAGCCCAAAATACTTTTGGCGATCAACCCTTTTTGACCGATGTGGTGAAATATGAAACCACCCGCTTGAAAGCGATTGAGCCCGATTATAAAGAATTCATCGACCCAAAGCTGATCCGCCGGATGAGCCATGTAATAAAAATGGGCGTAGCGGCTGCTATGGATTGTCTGAAAAAGGCTAACGTAGAACAGCCAGACGCGATTATTACAGGTACAGCTTTTGGTATTATGGAAGATACGGTTACTTTCCTTACCCGTATTGTAGAGATGCACGAAGAAATGCTGCCGCCAACAGCGTTTATCCAATCAACCCATAATACGGTTGCCGCGCAGATTGCATTAATGTTAAAATGCCATAATTACAACAATACTTTCGTGCATAAGGGGGTTTCATTTGAAAATGCTTTGTTAGACGGTTTGATGCTGCTGAACGAGGGTGAAGCATCCGACGTTTTAGTTGGCGGCATCGACGAAATGATAGATACCAGTTTCACCGTGCTTACCCGCTTAGGCTTATATAAGCGTAAACCTGTATCTAACCTTGATTTGTATAAAGAAAGATCGAAAGGGACAATTGGCGGTGAAGGCGCGGCATTTTTTGTGTTAAGTGATCAACCCGGGGAAAGCTGCCTGGCTGAGCTGAGTGGGTTAAAAACATTTTATAATTCCGATATTGATTTTGATGCTACGGAAGAAATTGGCGGGTTCTTAAACGAAAATAACCTTACCGTGGCCGATGTTGATTTAATAATTACAGGGAAAAATGGCGATATTAAGAATGATGAACCTTACCAAAAGCTGAAGGCCGGAATTTTTAGTAGTACCCCTTGTGCTAATTACAAACACCTGAGCGGCGAATATCCAACGTCGTCATCTTTCGCGCTATGGCTGGCCGCAAATATTATTAAAAAACAGGAAGTTCCCGCCATATTGCTGGAAGGAGATAGAGTTGTTGAACCTCCCCGAAAGGTGCTGATATACAACCGTTATCAAAATAAATATCACGCGCTGATGCTGGTTTCGGCATGCTAAATTCTGTGCCATGCTGAAAGATAGTTTTTACCATATCACTTCATCAGATCATACAGACGGAAATTTTACTGTAGCATTTGAATTTGATAGCGATCATGCCATTTTTTCGGGTCATTTCCCCGGCCAACCGATAGTGCCGGGCGCTTGTATGCTACAAATAGTTAAAGAGGTTTTGGCCAAAGCGTTGGGCACACCCGTTCAGCTAAAAAAAGCAGATAACCTAAAATTTATTGCCCCGGTTGACCCACGTATGGCCGGGGATACGGAGTTGAAAATATCCTACAAAAACCTTGAGACGGGCATACAGGTTAACGCGCAATTAAATGTTAATGGGGTAACGTGTTTTAAAATGCAGGGAATATTTTCTTCTTAGTCCCAAGGTCATCCCCACATATTTCGGCATCCCATTTGCAATTTATAGCAGGCTAAATCCCAGTAAATCCATCACCCTTATAAATTCGTCCTGCAAAGGGGCTTTAATTAAAACGGGCTCACCTGTTATTGGGTGCGTAAAGCCTTGCTCACTGGCGTGCAATAACATGGTAGTCATTTCCCAGCGTTCTTTCCAAAAACGGTTCTGTTTATTGCAACCGTGGGTACGGTCGCCTATAATTGGATGGAAAATATGAGCAAAATGCTTACGTAACTGGTGCATGCGTCCGGTGGTCGGTGTAGCCTCGACTAATGAATACCGCGAACTTGGATGATTACCCAAAGGTATCGGCAAATCGGCACGCTGCAGGGTAATGTAATCGGTATGGGCTTCCTGAATAGCGCCGTTCTCTTTCCGTAAAGGATAATCAATAGCTTCACTATCCGGTGTATGCCCGCGCACAATGGCCAGGTATTTTTTCCCAACCAGGCCTTCCATAAATTGTTTATGCATGGCAACTTCAGTTTCTTTATCCAGCGCAAAAAGCAAGATGCCGCCGGTTTTGCGATCTATGCGGTGAACCGGCGTAACCCATTTACCTATCTGGTCGCGCAGGGTTTGTACGGCAAACTCATCTGCATCCGCCGCAATTGGCGACCGGTGCACCAGCAAGCCGTGGGGTTTATTAATAGCGATCAGGTATTCGTCGCGGTATAAAATATCAAGCATGGGCATCAAAGATACACTTATTAGGCGGGGCTTAAATTACCCCTTAACGGGTGATAAGAAAACATTGCTATGAAATTATCTTTGAGTATAACTAACTGATCTTAAATATGAAAACCAAAAGCTTACTCCTTATTTTATTGATGATGTGCTGTAGTTTGTTTGTAAAAGCACAAGCACCGTCCGCACTGCCATGCATGGATGACGCGCAATCCAAAGAATTTAATTTTTGGATAGGCGAGTGGGATGTGTATGCAACAGGTACACAAACTTTGGTGGGCCATAGCGTTGTACAACAGGTATCGGGTGGCTGTGCAATATTAGAAAACTGGACAGAACAGCATAGCCCAAACTCGGGTAAAAGCCTTAATTATGTTGACCGGGCTACAAACAAGTGGAAACAAACCTGGATAGGATCTGAACGTAAAGGCCAGCAGGATTTTGTAAATGGGGAGTATACCGATAGTGCCATGCGGTTTACTTTTGAAAGAATGAATGCACAGGGACAAAAAATTATTGGCCGTTTTATATTCTATAATCTTGGTCCCGATAAAGTACGCCAGTTTAACGAAACATCAGCCGATAGCGGCAAGACCTGGAAGACCGCGTATGATTTTACCTATATCCGAAAAAAGGGTTAGCCTAAGGGACTAATACGCCACCAATTAAAAATAAACAGCAAATAATGCTGATGATGAGCATAATGGGCCAAATGAATTTTAGCCAGGTTTTATAACTGATATTTACCATGGCCAGCGATGGCAGGATCAGTCCGGTTGGGGTGATGAAGCTCATGATACCCATCCCGAAAAGGTAGGCATTCACTATCTCGCGACCGGGCACACCAACCACTACCGCCAACGAGCCGAATATAGGCATAGTAAGCACCGCCATACCCGATGAGGAACTGATAAACAGTGTAAAAAAATTATACAGCACAAACAATATTACAATAAACAGCATAGGCGGCATATGGCCCACTAACCCGGCTGAATAATATAAAATGCTGTCGCTGATGCGCCCTTCATTCAGGATAAGTCCCACACCGCGTGCCACGCCAATAATAAATGCTACCGAAAGCAGGCTTTTGGCGCCCTCAATAAATTGCCGGATAAATAAGCTCTCATTAACACGGGTTATTATGGCCACCAAAATAGCCGAAACCAAAAATAAGGCCGACATTTCGGGCAGCCACCAATCGTAGTGGGCAACGCCGGCTATCATTACCAAAAAGGTAAGCAGGAACAAGATAAGTAAACCGCCATTTTTCCGGCCGAGCGGAACGGGTGGGCCCGAGTGCACACTGGCATAAGGCAAGGCTACCGCACCTTCCAGTTTATATACCAGCGATGCTGTAGGGTCGCGCTGTACTTTTTTGGCGTAGCGCACTATGTAAGCTATAAATACCGCTGTTATCACCACAAAAATGGCTATACGTTCCAGTATACCATCGGCCCAGTTAATACCGGCCGCGTTTGATGCGATAATAGTAGCAAATGGATTACTGAACGAGGCGATATTACCCAGATTGGCCCCGCCGAAAATGACGGCCAGCGGCACCAGAACATCGTACCCAGCGGCTAAAAATAAGGGTACCAATACCGGGTAAAACACAAAACATTCCTCGGCCATGCCGAAAGATGCCCCACCGAACGAGAACAGAAAAGTGATGATAATAATAAGCCAGGCTTCGCGCCCTTTCATTTTATAAGACAGGTTTCTGATGCCCTGTTCCATAGCTCCGGTTTGCTGAAACACATGCATAAACCCACCAATGAACAGCACAAAAAGGATAATATCAATAGTATCGTAAATGCCTTTAATGGGCGCCTCGATAACATTAATGGGGCCTTGCTTATTGCTTTTTAGCTGATGGTAATTGCCTGGAATGGCTACAGGCTTGCGGATATCGCCATTCTTAAATTTCTCTGTCGGGATGCGGATATGCAGGCTATCCAGCGTGTGCTGGGTAAAGGGTAAGGCCTTTTCACCGGTGGGGCTGCTCATACTAAACCCGCCAGAGCTGGTGTAGCTCAGTTTGTTATATTCCCCGGCAGGTAAAAGCCAGGTAGCCGCGGCAGCTATCAGGATAACAATAACCAGTATGGTAATAGGCGAGGGTAATTTTTTGAGCTTGGCCATAAAGTGAAAGTACAAAAATTGTCTGAACAGCGATTAAACAGATTATCGAATGGGATTATCAGTATCGTTAATCTTTAAATCCTATAAATCACGGTTCAGACATTATTTCCTACATTTGCACCCCATGAAACGTGTTGTAATTACAGGCATGGGCGTTATTGCCCCCAACGGAAATAATATTGCCGACTTTTGGACTAACGTGGTAAACGGGCGCAGCGCGGCCCGGGCCATTATCCGCTTTGATGCCGAAAAATTTAAAACACGTTTCGCCTCGCAGATATCCGATTACGATCCTACTTTACACCTCGACCGCAATGATATTAAGCGCGGCGACCTGTACTCGCAATACGCGCTGATAGCCGCTAAGCAAGCTATTGAGGATTCGGGGTTCGATCTAAGCACAATGTCGCCGTTTGATGTGGGGGTGATCTTCGGTTCGGCGCAAGGTGGCATGGAAACCTTTGAACATCAATTGGTAGAATACCATGCATCCGAACATCAGCCGCATTTTAACCCGTTCTTTATTCCTAAAACGCTCATCAATATGGCATCGGGCCTTATTTCCATCAAGTATGGTTATATGGGGGTTAACTTTACTACCGTTACTGCCTGTGCCAGTTCAAATACAGCCATGATGGAAGCCATGAATTACATCCGCTGGGGCAAAGCGAAGATCATCATTACCGGCGGTTCCGACGCACCGGTTACCGAGGCTTCTATCGGCGGTTATAATGCATTAAAAGCGCTTTCAACGCGTAATGATGACCCTACAAAAGCATCCCGACCCTTTGATGTTGACCGCGATGGCTTTGTAATGGGTGAAGGTTCGGGGGTATTAGTATTGGAAGAATACGAGCATGCCAAAGCCCGTGGCGCACATATCTATGCCGAAGTTGCTGGGGCCGCCATGACCTCGGACGCTTATCATATCACGGCTACACACCCCGATGGCTTGGGCGCTATCCAGGCTATGAAATCGGCCCTGAATGATGCCGGTTTGAATAAAGAAGATATCGGTTTCCTGAATGCGCACGCCACGTCAACCCCCGTCGGCGACCAAAGCGAGGCCCGCGGTATCCACGCTGTTTATGGCGATAGCAAACATTTATTTGTAAGCGCAAGCAAATCAATTACAGGGCATTTGCTGGGCGCGGCCGGCGCAATCGAGGCTATTGTGGCCGTAAAGTCCATTACCGATGGCATTATCCCGCCGACGATCAATACAACCACCATTGACCCGAACATTCCCGCCGGGCTGCAAATTGTAACCGGTGATGCCATACAACACCCGGTAAAAGCAGCCATGAGTAACACCTTTGGTTTTGGCGGTCACAACGGTGTAGTAGTGATGAAGAAGGTGTAAAGGCGCTTATTCTTTTTTATTTATTTTTATTCGATTTTATTCGTTTTGATTTCCAATTAGCTAAATTTTTACATTTTTATTCGGTTAAGTGGCAAGTAGGTAAAACCCGAAACATAATGATTCGCCATATTACCTCTCCGTCAACTTGTTAATTAATAATCCACATTGTTAACAATTTTTTAACCGAAAAAGCTTTTTATTGAAATAAATTCTGTTTACGTTTGAATTTTTTGTTGATGTAGCTTCAATAAATTTTTTACCTGAAGCACATGTTACGCGTCGACAGCAGCAAACCTTGCCAAATTATTTATGCCATTGCCAGGCATGAATTTCTGTCGTATGTTATTGAGCCTCACATAGTTCAATTAAACCCCAACGGCGAGTTTTCTCTTACTTATCAGCGTTTATTCAGCAATACAGCTAAGGAATTTGCCACTTGTCTGGACGAAACCGATATCAAATTAATTAAGATACTGGAAGACCTGGAGCAAGGCAACATCATCAAAAAATACTACAAAAAACCCGTTCGCCCGTTCGAGTTTTTTAGCAAAATATTTAACGACCAGTTATTTGAAACCATCCGCCCAAAAATGGAAAAACGGATGGCAGAGGCGCTGAACCTTTTGCCCGGCAAGCAAATTTACCAGATGAGCAAAGAGGGTTATCCGGCTGGTAAACAGCTGCATATAGCCACAGAACCAGCCTCGGTGTTGTTTCATTTCAGGCGCGATGCGGAGGAGATACGCTACTTTCCTACTATTAAATACCAGGGCCTGCGCATTGAGTTTATGTTTAAGAACGCCGAGATCATTTGCAACCACCCCGCCTGGATGATGATGGATGATACGCTTTATTACTTTGACAAAGAGATTGAAGGCAAAAAACTGGTGCCGTTTTTAAACAAACGCTATATCGCTATCCCCCGCTCGTCCGAGCAATCCTACTTCGAAAAGTTTGTGGCGCCGCTGATAGAGAAGCATTCGGTTTACGCGGAAGGCTTTACCATAAATACCGAAAAATACGACGCGGTGCCTATCCTGAAGCCTATTTATGTGCCGGGCGGGACATCGCAAATGCAATTATGTTTCAGGTACGCTGGCTATATTTTCCCTTACGGGGACGGCAGACAGGTATCGGTACGGATAGATAAAAACGGCGACGATTATATTTTCCATCGCATAAAACGTTCGGTTACCTGGGAAAAAAATAAACTACTGGAACTGGAAG
Organism: Mucilaginibacter boryungensis; assembly: GCF_015221995.1. NCBI lineage: Bacteria > Pseudomonadati > Bacteroidota > Sphingobacteriia > Sphingobacteriales > Sphingobacteriaceae > Mucilaginibacter > Mucilaginibacter boryungensis. The sequence goes on along the minus strand of NZ_JADFFM010000002.1, from coordinate 888,188 downwards.
CGCTGGGTTTAAAGACCGTTTCATCGTTGTTTCAAAACCTGGAGGTGGATAACACCGACACTGATGCCGATCAGTCGTTCTCGGTATTTGAATGGCTGAACCAACACCACGACCAGCTACTGCAGGATGGCTTTGAGATTGAGCAACCTGATGGTCAGAAACGCTACCTGTTTGGTAACAGTAAAATAGACCTTGAAGTAACCGAACGTAACGATTGGTTTGATATTTACGCCGTAGTGCATTTTGGCCCCTACAAAATTCCGTTTATGGAATTGCGCAACCATATCCTTAACCACAAAAAGGAATTTATTTTGCCATCAGGCGAAATTGCGGTGATACCCGAAAAATGGTTTTCCCAGTATGGCAACCTACTGCATTTTGCTGAGAGCGGCAAGGAACTTAAGCTGCGCAAGCACCACCTGGGCTTATTAACAGAACTGGCTGAAGGCGAACTGGCCGGGATTGCCATGGACCGCAAACTGCAGAAGCTGACTGATTTTGAAGAGGTAAGTGATATACCAATGCCTGTTAATTTTTCGGGTAGCCTGCGGCACTACCAGCAAGCCGGCTATAACTGGTTCCATTTTTTAAGGGAATACCATTTTGGTGGTTGCCTGGCCGATGATATGGGCTTGGGTAAAACTATACAAACGCTGGCCCTGCTGCAAAAAAACAAAGAAGATACCGAAGCCGCGGGAGGTAAAAGTACATCATTACTGATTATGCCTACATCGCTTATTTATAACTGGATAAATGAGGCTAAAAAGTTTACGCCGCAATTAAAAATGATGGTGCATACCGGCGCATTCAGATATAAAAGTCCCGAGGTATTTAGCAATTACGATGTGGTGGTTACCACGTACGGTATTACCCGTATTGATATTGAAATGTTCAAATCGTTTTTTTTCGATTATGTAATATTGGACGAAAGCCAGAACATTAAAAACCCATCATCAAAATCGTACCAGGCGGTGAAGCAATTAAAATCGCGCTTTAAGCTGATACTGAGCGGTACCCCGGTAGAAAATTCGGTGAACGACCTGTGGACGCAAATGTCGTTCATTAATCCCGGCCTGTTAGGTAGTCAGCAATTTTTTATGAATGAATTTGTGACGCCGATAGAAAAGAAAAAGGATGAAGAAAAAGCACGCAAGTTGCAAGCCATTATTAAGCCCTTTGTTTTACGCCGTACAAAAGAGCAGGTAGCTACCGAATTACCGCCCAAAACCGAGCATCTTTTTTATTGCCAGATGAGCGACGAACAGGCATCGGTTTATGAAAAGGTAAAGTCAGAATATCGTAATGAATTACTGAAGAGCCTGGAAGACGGCACCTTTGCCCAGACACAAATGCAGGTATTACAGGGACTGATCAAGCTGCGCCAGATTGCCAATCACCCCAGTATGATAGACGACGACTACGAGGGTGATAGCGGTAAGTTTGAGAACGTGGTACATACGCTTAGCAATGTGTTGGATGGCGGACATAAGGTGCTCATCTTCTCGCAGTTTGTAAAGCAATTACAAATATACCGGCGTTATTTTGATGAAGAAAACATAACCTACACTTACCTTGATGGCAGCACCCAAAACCGCGGTGAAATTGTAAAACGATTTCAGGAAGATGAAAAAACCAAAGTGTTCCTGATCTCGATAAAAGCCGGAGGAGTGGGTTTAAACCTTACCGAGGCCGATTACGTTTTTATACTTGACCCCTGGTGGAACCCCGCGGTTGAACAACAGGCTATTGACCGCACACATCGTATTGGCCAAACCAAAAACGTGTTCATTTATAAATTTATCACCAAAGATACGGTTGAAGAAAAGATACTGGCCTTGCAACAGCGCAAATTAAGCGTTGCCCGCGCGCTGATAACTACCGAAGAAAGTTTTATTAAAACACTAACGCCCGAGGATATCAGGGATATACTGGCTTAGTAAGAACCCTTAAGGGTTTACGATCACGACATCATTAATATAAATACTTTTACCGGTACCTAAATAAGCAAAGCACTCGGGAAAAGGACAGTTAGAGCTAACTGCTGTTTGTTGCTGTGTTATAGTGAATTCAACAGTATTACCCACTTTTACATTTTTATCAACTAAATAACAATAATCGCGTATATCAACCGCATTATTATAGTAATTGTCCTGGCGGTTTGCCGACCACCTGGTGCCAATGCCGTTGTTGCCCTCTACATCAAAAATAAAATACCCGCAATCCTTATAAACAACTTTAGCCCGGTAAGTGGTAGTTGAATTTGTTGCTTTTTTACAGGAGATACCCATCATACTCAAGCATATCAATGCAATAATTAAAAACTTTGCAGCCATAATAAAAGGTTTTAATAACAGGTATTACGGGATATTATCTTAAAATGCTACACTCAGTTTAAGTGTAAAGCCACTCCCCCAAATCTTTAAGTCATGGCCAATCAGGGGCCTGTTTTTACCACATCCGTCACATAAATACGCGCAGATGGTCCTGAAGCAAGGCAATATTCTGTAATGCAACTTGCATTAGGCTGAGGGTTTTCTTTTACCACCTTAAACGAAACATTGTCGCCAGCCTTAATACCTAATCCGGATAAATAGCAATAGTTGCCAATAGTGGCCGCATTGGTGTAGGTTGCGCCCGCGTTAGTCCATGCTGTACCGCCGCCATTGCCGGCCGCGCCATCAATTTGTATAACTATCGTACCACAGCGGGCAATAATTATTTTGCCGGTCAGGGCGGTAGACGTGTCGTTTTTTTTACAGGCCAGGCCTACTATAAGCAAACCGGCCAAGCCAATAAATTTTAATCGCGTAAGCATAGCTAAAGATATGAAATATAGGGAAATGGAAATAATAGTTTAACTACTATAAGGGCTATATCTTGCCTCACGCTAAAGGAGAGGAGTGAAAATCACTGCAATTTATCAGTCATATCAAAATGATCTACCGTTTTGTTAGGTGCTGGGCGCAAGTTAAAAGCAGAATAAAAAACATATTTTTTATCTGTATTTATTCCGGGCATCACGTTCCCAATTTCTTTTTTTATCTCGTCGTTCTCTTTTTTCAGGGCTACAGTATCTGTTAGTTTAATCGACGATCTGTAATAGATAAGGGGAAACTGCCCTTCATTGTTTTTCTGAATGCCCATCCAAAATATTTGCGGGTGGGTTGCTACCTTAGCAATGGTGTAAGGGAATTTATATTTGGTATTGCACTCTTGCAATATCTTGCCGTGGAAAATATTCATAGCCATGCTTTTGCTATATTCCCAGCCTTCGCATGGTACCGCGCATTGGCTCGATTCTGTTATCAGATTGTAGGCATCAATCAAATAACCTTTGTTATAATGTTCTACAGCCTGGTTATATAACTCGGCAGCGGTTTTACCGTTAATAATATATGGACTGCTATCCAGACCGTTCAATTTCCAGCCGTAATCAAACTTGCAATAAACCGCGCTTATCAGTTGCTGATTTAAGCTGCCTTTGGGCGTAAAAAATGCCAGGTACATCTCACGGGTAGTACTTACAAAATGAATATCATAATTATTGCCGCCCTGGTCTTTTCCTTTTAGGTTAATATCGGTACCAGGTTTGCTAACTACAAAATATTCGTGCAGCAAACTAAAGCTATCAGTTTTCATGTCATTACTCAGATGCTCTACCCGCCTTATCATTTCGGGGTTCTCCATCATTTCTTTCGACATCAGAAACTGCAGCGCCTTAAACTCGTTCGCTTTCAAGTTAGCCAACATAGTGGTATTAAGCGCATGTTTATCATCGCGCACGCTCGATTCTATCTGCTCATCTATCCATATACCCCGTTTGTGTGGATTACAGCTTTGCAGAATGAACAGAAAACATAATAAAACAAACTGTTTAATAATAGCTAGGGCCGGTTTAATGTGCATAATTTGGGATGTGTAAAGGCTGGTAAACAATTACGCTATTATAAAAATAATTTAGCGATAACAGTCTATACAATACTATTAATTTCGGCCTGCTTCTAAAAATGCCTGCACCTCGGCAACAGTGCCCTGGAAGGCACCCGCGTTAGCTGTTTTTAAGCCCGCCATTGCAGCGGCAAACCTGCCCGATTGTTGTATATCTGCACCTTTTATACGCTGGTATAAATAACCAGCCATGTAGGTATCGCCGCAACCAGTGGCGTCTATTGTTATTTCCGGGGAAAAAGCAGGGATATCATAAAATACACCGGCATGCCATATAGTTGATCCCTGGCTGCCATTAGTTATCACTATCTCTTTTACACCCCAGTCCGCTATTTCCATCACACCATCCCGTACGCCGCTTAATCCGGTCAGCGCTTTCAATTCGGCAACATCAGCTTTTAAAATATCGATGTATTGCAGCGCATCCTTTCTCCCCGGCCAGTCAGTAGGGTACACCTTCTGGTCCTCAACCCGGCGCAGATAGCCTTGAACATCTAAACTAACCCGGCCTTTAGTGGCCAGTAATTTTATCAGGTCGATAGAAATGTCGTTAGCAAGTAACGGTCCCAAATGAAATATCTGCGCTTCCGTATCACTAAATTGTTGGGTATTGAAGTTATCGGCAATGGCCAATACATTTTGGGTGCGTTCATCCTGATTTTCCCCATAGATGTTTTCGAAAAACACGGTTTTTGCGCTGGGCTGAACCATTACTTCAACGCCTTTCTCGCGAAGCATTTCTACATAATGTATCTCGGCGGGGGCCAGCGCTGTAGCCAGCAGGTATTTTATCGGAAATTTGCTTAACGCGCACGAAAAATAATAGGCTGTGCCGCCCGGCATGTACATTACCGATTGATTAGTAACTACTTTATCAGATGTGATGTGGCCTATGCAACAAATGTCGTATCCGGGCATCCTATTCTTCCATCATCGCCTTGATCCCTGCCGGAGAATAAGCAATGGATTTTAAGGTTTTATTATCAGCTGTGCGATAAACCAGGAACAAGCCGTCCAGCTCCTTATAATGGGCTTCAACGTTGTCTTTGGCTAAATAATGGGCAATGGTTTGGTGTGCTTCCTCAACGGTTTTGCAGGCTTTGCTCATGTTAGACCGGTGTACCTCATCAAATAAGGCCTTAAATTTCTCACCCAAACCAAACTCCAGTATGGCACCCGATAATACATATTGCAGATCGCACAGGGCATCGGCTACTTCAATCATATCGTTGTCATCAATGGCTTGCTGTAGTTCTTTCAATTCTTCGGCCAGCAGGGAAACCCTCAATGCAGCACGCTCTTTGGTGGGCATTTTAGGCTGCTCCTGTATAGGGTGTTTAAACGTTCTGTGAAATTCGGCTACCGAGTTTAATGCTTGTGGTTCTTCCATTGCAGCTGTTATTTTAATGGGCTTAAATTAGAAAAATAGTTTGGCTGCCGCAATCAAAAATTACCCACATCCGGGTGATACTAATCGTTAATCCTTATCCCAAAAATCCTTTTTCCATTGCTGTTGTTCTGCGGGTGTTAAAAACGTCCAGGCAATAATGCGGCTTGTTTTTTGCCCATGCATCATGGTAATGGTTTTAACTTCAAGCGCTTTGTAGCCATGCAGTGCTTTATAAATAATGGGCAAGGTATCTTTTTTAGATACCAGGCTGGTAAACCATAAACATTGTTTCGCTACAAGCTCGCTTTGTTCTACCATGCGGCGAATAAAACCTACCTCGCCACCGGGGCACCATAGTTCAGTTTTTTGCCCGCCAAAATTTAGCGCGGCAGTTTGTTTTTCAACGCCAAGTTTTTTCCATTTGGTAGCGGTAGATATTTGCGCTTCCTGTAACGAGGCATGGAAAGGAGGGTTGCACATGGTAATATCAAAGCCTTCGCCATCCTTTATAATGCCTTTGAAAATATTGGCCTTGTTGGTTTGCAAACGCAACACAATGTTATTCTGAAATTTAGGGTTGTGCGATATGATATCCTTTGCCGAGCGGATTGCCTGCGGATCGATATCGGTACCTACAAAACGCCAATCGTAAACTGCACTGCCAATTAAGGGATAAACACAATTAGCGCCCATGCCAATATCCAATACATTTATTTTTTTGCCGCGTGGGATTTTGCCACCGTTTAGTTCGCTGAGCATGTCAGCCACATAATGCAGATAATCGGCCCGGCCAGGTATGGGAGGGCAAAGGTACCCTTCAGGGATCTCCCAGCCTTCTACACCATAATAGTATTTTAAAAGTGCTTTGTTCAGGGCTTTTACCGCCGCCGGGTTGCTAAAATCTATCGATTCGTCGCCAAACTGGTTTGGGCCAACAAAGTGTTTTAGCTCCGGACTGGCTTTGCAAAGCAATTTGAAATCGTATCCTGTTCTGTGCGAATTACGGGGGTGCAGGTTTTCTTTGGTTGCCGGTTTTTGTTTTGGATCAGTAGACATTACTTATGATGCTGATAAGCGGCAAAGGTCGGCATTATAAATAACAAAAGCCTTTGCTATTGTATATGCAAAGGCTTTTTGTTTAATTTTTAAAACTACAAAGCGGTATTAGCTGACGGAGCGTCGCCCTTATTATTAAATAGTAAGAAGTTTTTCAGCTTAACCAGTTTATCAGTATTGATCAGATCGACACCGCAACTTAACAGCTCTTTCCATACGGAATTATTGTCAGGAGATTTCCATAGTCTCACTTTTTCACCGTATTGATGTGCCATGCGCACATAAGCGCATAAACGCTGGCGTTGTGCTTCGGGGAATTGGCCTTTACCGTTCCACTTTATCAGTTTAGAATATTTGCAACTGGCCATCTGGTAAACATTTGTTGCAAGCGTATCCTGGCGCGCCCTCATTAAATCAGCGTCAATAAATGCCAGGCGAGTGCCTTCGGCTTTTAGTAATTTTTCGGGCTTATGACCACTAATTACCACGGTTATTTTCCGCTGTACAAATTTGCCGTTTTCGTACCCCGAGATAATGGATTTGTATTTATCCAACAACTCCTCCAGTTTGCGATAAGTGCCATCGGCGCCCGATTTAATATCTATCATCAATGTAATAGGGTAGGCCGGCGCGCTCGTTTCTGCGCTTTCGTTATTAACACAAGCTTCCAGCGGCTGAAAGTATAATTGTTCCAGTTCTTTTTTATGATGCAAAATAGGCAGGATATGGGTTACAATAAGTTTACCGTGCCATAAATAAACATCGGCTTCAACATGGTTATAGCCGTTATTCAATGCATCAAATAATGGGTGCTTGTGCGAGTAATCGTTATGGGCGAAGGCATTTAACAGAGAAATTGTTTGCGCCCGGGTTTGTAACCCTGTTGCCAGGAGAAAAATTAAAAAAAATAGTTTACACAGCCTGAAGCAATACTTTGCCATAAGCACAATTAATTAGGGTTTAAACAAATGTAATATTTATATCTTCATGTAATGTGAATTTTACATGAAGTTTTTTACAATTAGACACTTAACATGAAAGGGACGGTTCAGTTATAGCTGTAAAGCGTATCTATAACCAGGTGCATTGAAACATATTTAAGTTATTGCTTATCCAACCTTTTTTAAAGGAATATCCGAGCCTTGCGTATAACTCTTCTGGTAACTCAGTGGCGTTTTACGTGTTATTTCTTTAAATGCTTTGTGAAAACTGGCCAGGTTATTAAAACCACTTTCAAAGCATATTTCTTTTATGTTCAGCTTGTCTTCTATTAATAACTTACAAGCATGGCCAATACGTATTTCTTTTAAAAAGTAAGAATAGGTCCTACGGCTTTTTGATTTAAAATACCGGCAAAATGTATGGGGACTGACATTGGCTACCGCAGCTATTTCGCTTAGTGATATGGTTTTTTTGAAATGCGTGATAGAGTAATTGTATATCGCGTTGATCTTATCTTTTTCCTGCCTGTCAAAATTATGCTTAAAACCTACCGAGGCTATAGTAGAATGGTTGCCGTAATTACTAATGGTATGTAAAACTTCCAGTAACAAAATAAGTTTCCGCGCACCTTCACCGGCAATTATATTTTCCACCACATCACCTATCGCTTTCCGTGAGGGGCCAGTCATTTTGATACCCAACCGTGCTGCCTCCAATAACCTTTTTATCTCCTTATTCTCCGGCATATTTAGAAATACATCTCCCCAAAAATTTTCGGTGAAATGTACTACACAAACATCAACCTGTTGTTCGTCCGGGGCCTCAAAATAGCAGTCGTCAAATTTCCAATAATGCGGCAGATCGGCACCAATGATCATTAAGTCGCCCGATTGAAAGCGGCTTATATTATCGCCAATAAATTGTGTACCGCTCCCTTGCTTAAAAAATATCAGTTCAATCTCGGGATGATAATGCCATCGGTTATTAATATCCGGCATGGTATCCCGTCGTGCGCTGAAAGAATAAGTAAGGTCCTTTGAAACTTTTAAAAGTTGCGGCTTCATATTTATTGGGAAAATAAACAAAATTAGCAACAAGTTAACCAAAAAATCAACATCAAGTACAAAATAGCTTACTAATTAGGTAAAAACGTCAACTTTTGGAGTTTCAATAACTGCTTTATTTGTATACCAATCATATCCGAACGACTGATTCAAATTTCACGTATTATATGAACCGAACCATCTATTTTTTTGCCTTCATCCTTGTTACTTCCCTGTTCTTTTTGTGGGCCTTTTTACATAACATTAACCCTATACTCATCCCGCACCTTAAAAAAGCCTGTCAGTTAAGCGATATGCAATCCGCGCTTATCGATTTCTCAGTTTACCTTGCTTATTTCCTGATAGCGGTACCTGCCGGTTTTTTTATGCACAAATTCGGTTTTAAAAAAGCTATTATCGCAGGACTTGTTTTTTATGCACTCGGGGCTTTGCTTTTCTTGCCTGCCGCCAACGCGCGCAGCTACACTTTTTTTCTATTCGCGTTGTTCATTATAGCCAGTGGCGCTACCTTTCTGGAAACTGCCGCTAATCCATATATCGCAGCCCTCGGCGATCGTAAAACCGCCGCGCAACGGCTCAATTTTGCACAATCATTTAATGGCCTTGGGTCGTTTATAGCTCCGCTGATAGGTGGTCGGTTTATCCTTTCGGGCGTTGAACATTCTGCCCGGGAATTGAATAGCATGTCTCCTGCGCAATTGAATAACTATCTTTTGTCTGAAGCTTCTACCGTAAAAACCCCTTACCTGATTATAGGTGTAGCCGTACTGCTGCTAACCATCATTTTCTTATTCGCACGTATTCCTGAAGTTAACCCGGGAGATGCCGATGACACGAACAGTCATGCCCCCGCTACAAATTTTTCTATTAAAGTACTTCGTCATGCCCATTTAAAGTGGGCAGTTATTGCTCAATTCTTTTATGTAGGTGCGCAGGTAGGCGTCGGTAGCTTTTTTATCCGTTATGCCAAATTTGTAGCTGCCATTGATGAGAAAGAAGCAGCGTTTCTGTGGGGGGCAATTGCGATGGTTGGGTTTATGGCAGGCCGTTTTTTAGGCACTTTCTTAATGCGGTTCATCTCCCCTCAGCGTTTATTAAGTGTTTATGCATTAATTAATATCATACTACTCATAATAGCTGTTAGCACCACCGGAACAATAGCGCTTTACGCGGTAATAGCAGTGCCCTTTTTTATGTCTATCATGTACCCAACTATTTTTGCACTTGGCATCAATGGTTTGGCTGCCGAAACTAAAATCGCCGCTTCTTTTCTGGTAATGGCAATTATTGGCGGCGCGCTGTCGCCTTTGTTAATGGGATTTATTTCTGACCATACCGGCAGCATCCAATTAGCCTATATTGTGCCTTTGCTGTGTTTTGTTATCATATTTATTTACGGTATAAAAGGTCATCAGGTCAGATCAGCTCTGCGTTTAGAGCAAACATTATAAACGCAAAAGGAAAATAATAAAATGGAAAATAAAACAGCCAACTATCTGCACATCCATCCGGCAGACAACGTATTGGTCGCATTGACAGATTTACCGGTGGGAACGATTATCAGGCATGCAGGTAAAGAGATTCTGCTTAAAGACCGTATAGCGGCTAAACATAAATTCACTATCGACGATCTGGCTACCGAGAGCGAAATTAAAATGTATGGGGTATTGGTAGGCCGTGCCAGTAAGCCGATTAGCCAGGGCTCGCTGATCTCTGTCGATAACATTTACCACGCAGCCAGCGATTTTAAATTAAGCGGCCGGCAAACACAATGGGTAAAACCGAATGTAGACCAGTTTAGCGGGCAAACCTTTATGGGTTATCATCGCGCTGACGGATCGGTGGGTACCGCTAATTACTGGCTGATAATACCCCTTGTTTTCTGTGAAAACCGGAACGTGCAGGTATTAAGGGAGGCGTTGAACGATCAGTTAGGCTTTAGCAAGCCGCGCGGCTATACTGCCGAAGTTACAAAATTAGTAAAAATGTATAAGGCCGGTCAAACGGTAAGTGAGCTGTTAGCTGCCGACCTTGATGTATCCGCCGATGAAAGTGTTACAGAAAGGCTTTTCCCTAATATCGACGGCATCAAATTTTTGACCCACGATTTGGGTTGCGGGGGCACACGCGCCGACTCTAATGCGCTTTGCGGCCTGTTGGCTGGCTATATTACGCATCCCAATGTAGCGGGTGCAACAGTATTAAGTTTAGGCTGCCAGCATGCACAGGCATCTATTTTATTAAAAGAGATAGAGAAGCGTGATGCTAATTTTCAAAAACCACTGGTTGTGCTGGAGCAGCAGGAGATAGGCACAGAAAAAAAACTGTTACAGGAAGCTTTAAAACGGACATTTGCCGGTTTGGTAGAAGCGAATAACTGCAAACGGGAACCCGCGCCCCTGTCCCGTTTGTGTATTGGTTTGGAGTGTGGTGGTTCGGATGGGTTTTCGGGTATCTCAGCCAACCCAACATTGGGTGTACTATCGGATATGGTGGTATCGCTTGGCGGTTCAGTAATTTTAGCTGAGTTTCCCGAACTGTGCGGTGTGGAGCAGGAATTAAGCAACCGGTGTCAAAACGAGCAGACAGCCCTGAAGTTTATGGAGCTTATGACCTCGTACAATGCACGGGCAAAGGCCGTTGGTTCGGGGTTTCATGCCAATCCTTCACCGGGAAACATCAAGGATGGCTTGATCACAGACGCTATCAAATCGGCCGGGGCCGCAAAAAAAGCGGGCACATCTCCTGTTGTAGCAGTGCTGGATTATCCGGAAAAGGTAACCACATCCGGGCTAAACTTACTTTGTACACCCGGCAGCGATGTAGAAAGTACTACAGCTGAAGTTGCCGCAGGCGCTAATATTGTTTTATTCACTACCGGGTTGGGAACGCCTACCGGCAACCCGGTCGCCCCGGTCATCAAGGTATCAAGTAATACTAAATTGTCTGAAAAGATGCCTGACATTATTGATGTCAACTGCGGTACTATCATTGACGGAACGGAAACCATTACGCAGGCGGCAGAACGGTTACTGGATTTTGTAATTACAGTAGCAAGTGGCTACCAGCAACCTAAAGCCGTGCGTTTAGGGCAAGATGATTTTATTCCCTGGAAACGGGATGTTTCGTTATAAACCAACAAGAAGCGAAAACCATGAACTTAAGTCTGCAAAATAAAGTAATTATTGTTTCAGGTGGGGCCAAGGGTATTGGCGCCGCTATTGCTAAATTTTTAGCTGCCGAGGGTGCAATTCCTGTAATTATTGGCCGGCGCAAAGATGACAACTTAAAATTAGTTCAGGAGATTGCCGACAACGGAGGGCAAGCTTCCCAAATTGTAGCCGAGCTTAACGATCCGGAAGCATGCCGTGTTGCTGTGCAGGATGTGATTACAGCTTATGGCAGAATTGAAGGGCTGGTTAATAATGCCGGGTTGAATGATGGGGTAGGCCTGGAGAATGGAAATTATGAAAAGTTTATAGCATCGTTACACAATAGCCTGGTGCATTATTACTTGTTAGCCCATTATGCCTTGCCTGAACTAAAAAAGACACGAGGCCCGATTGTGAATATCAGTTCGAAGACGGCGGAAACAGGCCAGGGCAATACATCAGGCTATGCAGCTGCCAATGGCGGGCGAAATGCGCTTACCCGCGAATGGGCCGTAGAATTACTGAAATACCGCATCAGGGTAAACGCTATAGTAGTTGCCGAGTGCTGGACACCACAGTATGCAAACTGGATAACGACGCTGTCCGATCCGGAGGAAAAATTAAAAGAGATTACTGCGCGTATCCCGCTTGAGAACAGGATGACAACAGGCGAGGAAATTGCCGCAATGACCGCTTTCCTTCTCTCTGAGCAATCCAGTCACACTACAGGGCAGCTTATTCATGTTGATGGCGGTTATGTCCATCTGGACAGGGCGTTGCTCGGTTAAGCGGCTTGTGAATATTAATGCGTAGGCAAATAAATCATATTGTCCATACGGATATCAGATGATCCTTTAAGTTTTATTGCCGGGATATTATCAGCAGGCTTTACCAGGGTGACATTACGGAAGATAGCGCTAAGCACATCTTCCAGGAAAACCGGGTAGCGGTTGTCTGTTTTTTCGTAATTAAAACTGCTGTTTGTTACGGTTAACCCTTTTACATGCCGGGCCCATATACCGTAAGAAGGTTGCACCTTAAGATCGGCTGCATTGTATTTCCCCACACTTAACTCATCCGGAACATTCAAAGTATCGCTGGCAGGGTTACCACCTTTTACAAGCACGTTCACATCATCAAATGTCACTTTACTGATATACCCTGTTGACCTGCCATCAGGAAGATGAAAATCCAACCCGCCGGTTACCTGACCGGGATATGGTAATTTATAACCGGCAATAATTGGGCTTAAACGGCGCTGAGAACCATCGTAAGGTTTCCAAATTTTACTGTTATAAGCGCTACCAGCATAAACTTCATAAATATCTATACCCTTTAAACTAATGTTATCTACCTGCCCGATGTTAACGTTTTTGATCAATAACTCATCGTGTTGTTTCCCGTTTTCCATAAAGGAATAACGACCCGCTTCGGCGCCAATAATACGTCCTCTGTTAGATATGGATATAAACACCGGGGTAGTTGCCCGGTACATTTTAGACCGGGAATGGATTGTGCCGGTTTTACCACTATTTAAATGAACATTACTTACGTGCGCGCCATCGTTGGTTGAAATAGAAAATCCAGCTTTGTTAGCCCCCAAAACGTATACATTATCTACATAAACATCTTTAATGTCGTCTGCTGTTTCCGAACCGATCTGGATCAGGTTGCAATTGGTATCGCCAATAATATTACGAACACGATAGTCGCTTACCGGCCGCGTAAAGCCTAAAGAACAGTCGGACCCGGGCTTAATTACATCATCTGAACTGATCCTTGAAAATATATTGGTTGCCATTACATGGTTGCACTCCATAAAATCATATATATCACGCACATTATTACGGTTAGTTTTACCAAAATAAGTGTCATGCACATTAATCCCGTCGGTGCCTGTTGCTAATAAAGCAAAGTGTCCGCCCCGCTCTATTTTAAGCATATGGCTGGTGTCAAAAAACTTTTTACCGTCTTTTTGTATATAGTATGGTTCATTTGCCGGTTCATCATACCACAAATCCTGGGGATGGTCGATACCACCTATTTCCAGGTTCGTACACAGCTTTAACGAGAACATTTTATCGCATCGGTTATCCGGTGCATTTTTCATTACCCCATCGCTATTCACCAGGTTCCCATCGCCGGTAACCAGTCCGGTGCCTATTATCTTAACATTATCTATTCTTTCCCCAAAAAACATGGCGTTTTTAAAGTAATGATGCCCAACATCCTGTTTGGTCATGTAATTTTCAGGGTCGGCATAAGGGCCATTGTCTGTTGGTGATAAGCCCGAGCGGTATTTCAGGTCGCTAAACCAGGTAGTCTCAGGCGCATCCCCGCCTTTTAGTGCCTTAATTTCAGCGTCATCACCAACATATAAATACACATTGCTTTGCAAATGGATGGTACGGACAGGATAAGTGCCTTTAGAAAACAGCAGGGTACCTCCGCCCATATTATGCATATAATTAATAGCTTCGTTTATTTTATCAGTTTGATCTTCGCCTTCCTTTCCACTTACCCCCAATTGCTTAACATCCATTTTACCTGTGAAGAACATGGTTGTATTGGATCTTCTATTCAAACCAGTTTCCACAAGCCTGAACATATATAACAGGCTGGGTTTTAAATTTGCAACGGTTGCGGTCGCTGTTTTCAAATCAATTGCCGCTTTTGCTACCGACCAGCTTTTACCCTTATCCAGCGATTGCAACATTGTTACAGGGACTGCATTTTTTTTGATATCCCATTTAAACTTTGCCGTGATATATGTTTCAGGGGTTTCTTTATATTGAATATCGTTTAACGGTATCCGTTTAAAGCCGGATATGTTATTAGTAACAGTTAGTGTGGTGGTTTCGTTACCGGTTCCCGGACTTGTTAATTTTTCCGGTTTAGATACATTGCAAATCGCTTTAAACTGGTAAGTCCCGGTTTTTTTTAGTGATACGTTACTAATGGTAACCTGAATATCGATCCCATTATCAGGCCTCAGATCCAAATGCTTTAATATCAGTACCGGGTTGCCATCAGTGGTGGTTAACTCGGCTTCGCCCACCTTTTTATAGCTATATTTGCTGCCTGTCCGGCCAATTGACTGCGAAGCCAGCTCACTTAATTTGACTGCACCACGGCCAATGATATTCACGGTAGTGTTCTCCCTCGTTATCACGATCCCGGCGGGTAAATAAAATGATACGGTTGCGTCGGGACTGCGTTGCCCAGCCGAATAATTAATAGTCAGGTTACGCGTAGCATTAACGGTGAGGGTTGAGTCCATAAGGATTAACCGTCCGGCAAGCGCACCAGGCTGAACTAAAATATAATAAACCCTTTTGGCCATATTGTTTTTAGTAGTTACTATTAAACGGTCGCCGCTCTTTATTTTTTCGTCTTTTTTTACTTTCCCATCTGCGTCGGTAACCAGGTAATGTTGTAAGGCGCCCTTTGAACTAATTTGCCGGAACAGATCTTTCGCAGTGACTGATGTAGCAACAAGGCCTTCACCTTCAGGGGTATCAACTGTATAAGCATAGGTGCTGCCTGAACTGATTACTAATGTATCTTTAGTAATCCTGCTGATATTGGGCGCGCTTTTACCGTACGTTATTTCAGTGTCTGAATTCCCTACTTGTCCGTAGCAGTTGTCCAAGCCTGTTACCACAAAGTAAATAAGCCCCAAAAAGTTGAGGATCAAGAGTTTTTTCATACGACAAATAATCAGAACAATTTACTTCACCGGATCAGCTCCAACATCGGCTGGATTTAAGGGTGCCGCTAATTTTTTAGCTCCCTCGTTCACTTCATCGGCGCCAATGTCAAAAGGTGCTGTTCGTAACTGTCCATCCATATCATATTTTAGGGCCGCATAAGAGCCGGCAGCCCGGTCAATTACCGGGCTGCCGCTCTGTGGCCTATATAAGCCATCGGCCGACTTACTCAATTGCGGATCTATCATCTGAAAACCTTCAACCGGCATGTTCCCTGCATCCTTTACCTTATAAATGATATTCCCCTGCCAGGTGAAGTTGGTATAAGGCCCCGATAATGCAGCGGCTGACCCACCTCCCTGAATGATATTATTACTTATTGTAACATAAGAAGCACCCATGCCATTTTGCCGGCTGGTTTGGATAATATTTGATTTATTATTGATAAGGGTATTAAAAGCAATTACTATACGGTCCGGGCGATCATGTGCGGTCAATTGAGCGCCGTCAGCAACTTCGCCATCGCCGTTACCTATCACAATGGCATCGCTGCAACCTTCAAAGTAATTGCTGAATATCAGATGATCGTCTCCAAATATGCGCAGGCCGGGCGTATTAAAGAAATAATTTCCATAAACCAGGCTTTTGTTACCATGCCTCAAAGTAAATTGCGCGGGACAATTCCTGATGGTATTATAACGCAGGGTTACTGCAGATGCTTTCACCGATATCAGTTCATTCTCGCCCGCGCAGTGCTCAAACAGGTTGTATTCTACCACGCTGTTACTGCTGGACAAACTGAAGCCGCTTAACCCAAACTGGAAGGCCTCGGCACCATTTTTCCCGCCTTGACTGATAGCATTGTTAAAATAATTATGGTGAATATGAAGGCGCTCGGCAATTTGCTTTCCTTCGCCGCGTATAGCTATAAAACGGCCCATGGCATTCTTATTTTGAAACGTATTATGATCGATTTCCTGATCACTCCCGGCAACTGTTAAATCCTCGCCATCACCGGGTGTCTCGAAAATATTCTGCGTGAAACGACAATAACTGGTACCAGGCCCTGTTTTTGCTTTTGATGCCAAATGCGTAAACCTAAACCCGCTGATAATAATATATGCAGCTGGCTTTTTTAAACTAAAGCCTCCGGTACCGGTAATTTCCGACTTGCCCCGATGAAGTGCCATAATAGTAATGGGCAGCCCCGATGTACCTTTTGCGCTGATTGTAATATCCTCTGATGTTTTGTACACCCCATCGGCCAGTTTAATTACGGTGCCTGGTGCAGCCTTATCAATAGCCGATTGAAGCCCGGCGACAGAGTTAACGATAATATCGGAAGCCAGGAGGTTATTGGCCGAAAACAGGATAAAAACAACAAGAATATTAAATAATCTGATCATACAAGGGGCATTTACGTTTTATATTTAATGATAATCTTAATTCTTCAAAGTAAGGAGGAGCTATTTAAACTGATAACCAACCACTAAACTACCAACACGGTTTTTGGAACTTAAGCCTGTTGCCAGGTTGTTTAAGCCCAGGCCATAGTTTAGTCCAAGCTTGACACCACATGGCATTTTTAATCCGGCTGCAAAGTTAAGGCCGTAATCCATCGGTCTGATTTGATCGTCGCCGCTTCCAAAATCCATATTAGTTGTTGTGAAACGATTGTAATAAGTGTTAATTCTGCTTTTGCTTAAGAAAGAACCCCATATTGCGCGTGCAATATATGGGCCGCCACCAGCATAAAAAACTCCGGCTTTATAACTTTTATGGTAAAACAGGTTAACAGGCAATTCCAGGTAAGTAATACTGGTAAGGTGTGTTAAGCTATAGGGCACGGGGTTGCCGTTGGAGGTTAGATACTCTGTAGTAGTTGAACGGTTACCTTTACCATTTAATAGCAATCCGGTTTCAAGGCTAACTTGTTTAAATGCAATATCTACCAGTCCTCCAAACTGAAAGGTAAGATGCGCTTCTGAACCACCCCCACCGCTTTGCGGGGCAGCGGGGTTGATGGAAGGCAAGTTAGCGCCACCCTGTATTGTATAACTTACGTCCTGGGCCATTAGCCATTGGCAACAAGCCAGGAAAACAAAAAGTACTATATATTTTTTCATCTGTTTAATTTTATCTGGTTGGGGTTACGGTAGTACCCCATACATGTATCGAACTGTTGTTATCAGCATAATAGCCTGAAGACCTTACCACATTAAAGCCATTAATAAAAAGCTTTGAATCGGCAGTATTGCCCAGTTGTATATTGATCTTGCCTTCCGGGTCGAAACCGGTTCCGGTTACACTGAAGGTATATGTTGCGGCTATAGTGGTTTTACCATCTGTAGTTCCCGGAACTGTGGCCGGAGTGACCAAAAAGCCCAATTTGGATTCCCTGGTAGCCACACTCCCGGCCGGAAGCAGCGTAGTAAGTATATTGGGGCCGGGTTGCAGATTATTGAAGTTCCAGTTTCCGTTAATGATCAGATATTGCAAATAAGCCTTTACAGTTTGTTTGGAATATTGGTCCCACTGTGTTGCCGGAACGGTAGTTTTAGGAAGCCCGGTAGACGGATCTAAAGCAGTTACTATAGGGTAGTCAAAGAAAAAACCGGAAGTTACCTTATTCGACGTCAATTTTTTTATAGCATCATTATGCAAAAAAATGTAGGTCCGGTCACTTTTCATGTACTCGGCTGTGTCGATGCCCGAATAATCGATCGCTTTTTTCATGTAGCGGAATATAGTATCCCCGGGATTTGCTGCAGTACCGTTTGCCCGCAATTTAAGGTAGGCCCAGGCGGTCATATGGATATGATCATCAAGTATAAATTTCTGATAATCATAATCCTCCTGGGCATTTTTATTAAACAGGGAGCAACCCGAGAGTGACCAGGCTGCTGTTAACAACGTCAGCAAACCTGCTATTATATTTTTAAAGTTCTTCATGATAATTAATCTGAATAGGGTGGATTTTGAACCAATAATTTGTTTGAATTCAATACATTGCGATGGAGCGGCCAAAGGTATTTTCTCAAATCAGTCCCCCAGCCGGTCGCACTTGCCGGATCGATACCTGCCAAAATTTGTCTTCTTTTTACTACCGGATCCATAATTTTAATTACGTGATCGGTACGAACAAGATCGAACCACCTTTTCCCTTCGCCGAATAACTCCCATTGCCTTTCCTGGATAATTACGTCCTCCAGCAAGTCGGGGGTGGCTACCGCTGGGTCTGTTGCCAAATAAGATGGTAAACCGGCCCGATTGCGGATAAAGTTTAAATATTTAAGGGAATTGACCTTGTCACCAGTTTTATTGAGGGCTTCGGCATAAAGTAAATATTGGTCGCCCAAACGGTACATAACCGGGTAAACATTAACTGTAGTTGCCATAGCCGCAGCCGCAACGGTATAGGTACCTGTTACACCCCCGGCCCCCGGAGGGCCATAAGTACCCACATAATATTTCCACATTCTGTCACGCTCTTTTTTGTTAATATCAAAAGTGGCTTTTACCCTGATATCTGTAGGGTTGGTGAGTGGCCAGTTGGTAAAGATCCCTAAATCGATAATGATGGGTGTATTATTTGGCGAAGTTGACACCCCGGCCATGCAGGCACAAGCATTGGTAGAGAAATCCCAATTAATGTTCCATATGGTTTCTATACTGGTAGTAGGGCTGGTAAACATAGCATTCCACGTAGCCTGGGGCTGCAAATCGGTAATGGCTGTGGCACCATAAACCTTGCCGGTAGGGCTTTTTGCCTTAGCCAGGTTTTGGAACCATTTTATCGCATTTGGATAATCTTTGCGCCACATATAAACATCTACCAATGTAGCGCAGATAGCACCTTCGCTAATATACCAGGTAGTATTACTGGATTTGTCGATCAGGCTATAAGCTTGAAGCAGGTCGGGTATGATAACCTTATCGAATACGTCATTTTTAGGTGAACGTGGGCTGGCAGCTTCACGTGTAATGTCCTGATACGGCTCTGTCCTGATCACTGCGTCGCCCCAATTCCTAACTATATAGAAATAACAAACAGCGCGCATGGCATAAGCCTGTGCCATATTATTGTTGTTGATGGCAGGCGTAACCAAAGCCTTATTTGTTTCTAACTGCGCTGCTTGCGGAATATATTTGATAAGCAGGTTAGCCAAACCAATTGTGCGGTACAACGGGGTCCAGTCCGCCCAATCGTTACTTGCTGTCAGGCTGTTTAATTGCATTTCGTTCTCCTTATTACCCGAGTTTCCGCCGCGCTCATAATTATCAGAGCGGGCTTCACCCCAATAGGTCATCCGGTTATAAAATTGCTTTTCGCCCATCATGTTCTGCTGGAATGAACCGTACATTCCTGACATGGCTGCTGTGATGTCTTTGGCTGACTGATAAAACTGGGCCACGCTAACCGAAGCCAGGGGCTCTTCTTCCAGAAATGATTTACTACAGCTACATAATAATACTATTATGCAAGTGAGACATGTAATTACTTTTTTCATTATTTATAGCATTTATAATGTAATATTTAAACCTAAGCCAAACTCGCGTCGTTTTGGATAACGCCCGCCATCAACCCCCGGCGATAATACATCCGAAGAAAATTCAGGATCAAACCCGGTATAATCTGTAAATGTGAGCAGGTTGATACCGTACACATAGGCGTTCAGCCCTTTGAAGCCAATTTTGCTGATTGTTTTGAGCGGTACACTCCAATTGATACGCATGCTGGCCAGTCTGATGAAAGTGGCATCCTCCAGGTAAAAGCTGTTATTCCCTTTCTTCTGGTCACCATGGGTATCTTTATATGGGAAATATGGATATAATGCAATGTCACCCTGTTTCCTCCATGCTGTATAAATGGCTAAAGGAAATGCGGTACCATTGGATGAGCCGAAGGTGGATAGGTTTTCTGAAAAAGCATTATATACCTGCCCGCCAACGGTGGCGTTTATATTAAACGAAAACGAAATGCTTTTATAAGTAAATGTATTGCCTAATCCCAGAAAATACTTGGGAGTAGCATTCCCTATTATCTGACGGTCCCCATCGTCTATCAGACTATCCCGGTTGGCATTTTGCCACTCTGTATCGCCGCCTACCAGTTTTCCGGCCGGTCCGTACAGGTTATGAATGGTGCCTGTGTACTTTACGCCATTCAAAGTGTAGTATTGGGCTGTTTTGCCATCTGCCGAGACATTCACCGGCTCCAGGCGGGTCCAATTATCACTATATGCGTTAGAGGCGTCCCAGCGATAAATTCCCAGTTGTTTCCAGCCGTAAAAATCGCCAAGTCTGCCGCCCTCCTGTATTAAGTGGCGATTATCAGAGGTAACAAATGACTGATGGTTAAACAAAGACTTAACCACTCCTCTTTGGAAGGAGATATTACCTATTACGTTCCATTTAAAGTTCCTGGTAACAACCGGCGATCCGTTCACCGACAATTCCATCCCTTTGTTTTGAATATCGCCCACATTAACCCGAACCGTGCTGAACCCGGTTTCTTTGGGTATCTGGCGGTCGGCTAATAAGTGATTAGTCGCTTTAACATAATAGTCGGCAGTAAAACCCAACCGTCCTTTTAAAAACGATAATTCAAGTCCATAGTCCTGCTGCACTGTATTTTCCCACTGTATTTCACTGTTACCTAATTTTGTAGCAGTAGTTCCACCGCCAATTAAATTGTAGGATTGGTCGAAATTGATCAGTGAAGCCGATTCATAGTTACCTATACCATCGTTACCTTGCTGGCCAATACTGGCTCTGAGTTTTCCATCATCTAAAAACGACTTGGTGAACTTAAGGAACGGCTCGTCTGTAAAACGCCATGCCACTGAGCCTGAGAAAAAGTTGCCCCACTTGCTTTCAGGCCCAAATCGCGAAGAACCATCGCGGCGATAAGTACCAGAAAAGATATAAGTACCTTTATAGCTATAACCTACCCTGCCAAAAATAGATTGGGTAGAATGGGCATTTGCGGTTGTAAAGCTTTTGGTAATATCAATATTACTGCCGTTAAAAACATATATCTTTTCACTGATAAACGAAGCTGGTATGCCTTCATCATAAAAATCATCATACCGGCTGCGCTCTGCACTCCAGCCAAATAAACCGGTGATATTATGATTTTTACCAAAAGTTTTATTGTAATTAAGGAAAGCCTGCAATTGCCAGTTAATAGTTTTGTCCAGTTCGTTTTTTCCACGGTTCTCGTTACCATTGTCATCCAGGAACTGAGGTTGGAAATAGATATTTTGCGAATTGTCTAATTGCGCATTGCCTATACCGGTAATTTTTAAACTTGGGAGGATGTAATAATCCAATATATTATTGAACTGGCCCCGGTAGGATTGGGTTTCATTTTTCTCCAGCAACACATTCGCTATCGGGTTGCGCTTCGAGGATGTATAACTGGTTAGCGAGCCGTCAGGCAAGTATATCCGGAGGTTATTAGGCCGGTCAAATACTGGCGTCAGCGATCCTCCCGTGCTCCAGTTCTGGCTTTTGTTCCATTGAGTTGTCAGGCTGGTCGAGTACTTTAATTTGGGTGTTGCCTGAAAATCAACATTGATTCTGGACTGACCTCTTTTCGCACTGGTATTTAGCGCAATACCCCTATCATCCAGGTAGTTAAGGCTGCCATAATATGTTAACCCTTTTTGGCCACCGCTAACACTAAATTTCACGTCGTTCTTTTGTGCTACATTGCCCAACAGCATATCTTCCAAATAATTATCAGAATTATATGCCGGGTTCAGCGAATCTGTTGACGCCCCTGCACCACTACTGGTGGGGTTTTGTATTTTACGCCACAGACGAAGATCGGCCGAATTTGCCTGGGAAATAGTATGTGATATCTTTCCAAAAACATGGGCCATTTGCACATCAAGTTTTGGTTTACCTTCTTTACCCCGCTTGGTGGTGATCAGGATCACCCCGTTTGCAGCACGGGCACCATAAATAGACGATGAAGCCGCATCTTTCAGTATCTCCACCGTTTCAATATCATTGGGATTAATAGCTGCCGCATCGGTAGAAATTACACCGTCAATTACAAATAATGGGGTATTACCACCTGTTGTAGAAAAAGTTGAAGCACCGCGGATCTGGATGGTTCCTTCGGCACCCGGTTCACCGCTATCATTCATTATCAGTACGCCGGCTGCCTGGCCTTGTAGAGCGTCATAAAGGTTAATCGGCTGGCGTTCAGCTATCTGAGCGGCATTTACTGTGGTAATGGCCCCGGTAAGGTCCCTTTTTTTAGTAGTACCCCCATAACCGGTTACTACCACTTCGTTCAAGCTGCTAACGTTATCCGTCAGCGTAACATTTATTTGTGTGCGGGTGCCTACAACTTCTTCTTTTGAATCAAAACCAACGTAAGTGAATACCAGTATAGCGTTAGCGTCCGGAACGTTAATAGTATATTTACCCTCAATGTCAGTTACTACACCAATGATCGTTCCTTTTACCTTGATACTTACGCCGGGCAGGGTAGCACCCTTACTGTCAGTAACAACGCCCTTAACAGGCTGGATTATTACTTTATTTTTGGCTGGCAAACTTTCTGCTTTTTTCAACACAATGTTCTGTTGAAAAATTTTATAAGTAACCGGCTGGTTCTTAAAAAATTGTTTTAAGGTTTCATCAACCGTAGCATTGGTTACATCAATATCAAAGTCGTTGCCTGCAGGCAAATCAGCTTTGTCAAATAAAAAATGATACGGGGTTTGCTTTTCAATGATGTTAATAAATGTAACTACAGATAAATGTTTCGCATGGATGGTTACATTTTGACTATAGCTTTTTGCGCTTAATTGCGTAAAGGCCGCCAATAAAACTATGGCGGTTAACTTTATGGCCAGCGAAACTTGTCGCACCCAAAGCAACGCCTTGGGTATGGCCTTAGTATTAAAATTCATACTTTTGTTTAGTTAGGTTTAACGTTAGCGTTCTGTCACTGGAATAATTAGGTAACCCTGGCACTTACCGGGTGGTGCTCGAACACTTCCCGGTTTTTTTACCTATAGATGGTTTTCAGCTCATCTATCCAAAGGATACCACTTGTGTGCCTAACTTCTCTGTCGTAATTGTCTTTTCATTTTAATTAGATTTAAGTGGTTAATGGTATATGACTTTTGTATTGGTTTTGGTTTAGTAATTATTTTTATGGTTATCCGGTTCAAGTACGGTAATATGATTGCCTTCTATATCAAAGTTAATCCCCGCATATTTAAACATGCTCAGCATTTCGCTTAACTTAATATTGCGTGATATTTTACCCGTGAACTGTTTTAGCGGCACCTTACCCTGATAAGATACATCCAGATTGTACCAGCGTGCAGCCTGCCGCAATATATTTGCAATGTTTTCGTCTTTAAACTGAAAGAGGCCTTCCTTCCACGCTATGGATGCACCGATATCGGCATTTTCAATCATTTTCAAATTTCCATCCTTAGCCAAAACAGCCTGATTTCCAGGATGGAGTGTATAGCTTATGTTCCTGGTAGTAAGCATAACGGCCCCTTCAAGCAAAGTAGTTCGGAGCGATTGCTCATCATCATAGGCCATAATATTAAAATGAGTACCTAAAACCTTTACTTCTTCAGCATTAACTTTTACAATAAAAGGCATAGCCGGATTTTTTGCCACTTCGAAATAAGCCTCCCCATTAAGCTCTATCCGGCGCTGCGGGCCTATAAATGCTGTCGGGAATTTGATCTGTGAGGCAGCATTTAGCCAAACATTGCTACCATCTGGTAAAACAATATGATAAGTGCCGCCACGGGGGGTGGTCACTGTATTAATTTCTATTTTTTGTTTCTGTAATGCCGTATTAGCCGGTTGATAATTTATCTGTCCGTCGTCTTTTTTTACAATTTGTATATTGCCGCGAAGCGTAACCATACCTTTACTGGCCGAATCAAGATCGATAGTTTCGCCATTGCCCAGGGTTAATATCGCCTTCTCGCTACCGGGCAGGGCATCATGTGCCAATACAACTTTAGCCTGTACAGCAGTTGCTACCGGGGCATGACGCGATACTAAATAATATGCTCCACCCGCTATAAATAAAATGCTGGCTGCAATACTAAACCAAGCCATTAAAAAACCCGGCTTAAAACCCGCCGGTTTATTTTTCTGTTGGATAATGCGTTTGTATATTTCTTCGCTTTTAGGTGTTTCAAAAAATGATGCCGATATGTCCAACTGCTCCCAATACTCTTCTAAAACGCCAGAGATTTCTTCTACTGAAGATAACTCCAATAGATCAAGCAGCTCGGCAATTTCTTCATGCGAGGCTTGTTTCCGGAGATACAGTTTTAACAAATAGGTTACCCTGAAATCGGCATTATCCATATTGATTTTAAGCTATAAATTCATATAGCACATTGGTCTATATCTATCAGACAATGTTACCCGCATAAAAGGGGGTATTAAAACCATTAATTATTTATAAATCCAGATAAAATAGAAAGCAGAACTAATAGATAGGTGTTTTCCCGGAGGTAGGAACTAATAGAACCGACAGCTAATTGCAGATATTTTTTAACTGTTTCGCGCGAAATATTCATTTTCATTGCAATCTCGGCATATTTAAGCCTTTCATGCCGGCTCAATAAATAAACTTTCTGTTGTTGAGGGGGTAATTGATTAATAGCCAGATCAAGTAAGCGATACTGATCGTTAAAAAGCGGTTCCGGGTTATCCATGGATTCTTTAACCTGTTGCTCGGTTTGCCATTTCTGATAATGTTTCTTTTCGCGTAAAGATTTTTTTAATGCATTTAAGGCCTGGTTACGTGAAACAATAAAAAGATAAGCCTTAAGATTACGAACCTCTGTAAGTTCTTCCCGGTTACCCCATATTTTGATAAATACATCCTGAACGATCTCTTCGGCCGCCTCCATAGAGTCCGTTAAACGGAAAATATGCGCCCCTAACAGATGATGATAAGCATCAAATATCTGTCGGAAAGCCAGTTCATTCCCTCCGGCAACCTGTTGCAAGAGTTCTTGCTCAGTTAAACAGTCGGCAGTAAGCATATGAGATAAATAATTGGTGAATTAAATTTATATATAAATTTAAAAAATCATCAAAATTGCCTCAAGATTGACAACTTTCCATAATATTATGCCAATTTTGTTTACAATATGCGGTTTTTTCGAGAAAGAAAACACGATATAAGAGGATGTAACGACTGTTTTGAGTAGTGATGAGGGCGCTATTTTAGCGCTGAATTTATCATTTTTAACGACTTAACGACTTGGTTTCCTTTATAGGTTACCTTACTTTTAGCATTATCGATGCTAATAAATGAACCTGCTGTACCTTCAACTTTATTGGCATTAATTGTAACATCATCCGCATGCTTTAATTGGATAATGGCAAGGCTGCCTGTTGTTGGAGGAAAAGCGCAATGAGTAATGGTAATTTGCCTGGCATCATCGCAAATTATTGCTGGTCGTTCTTCATTATTTTTTAGATGAAGTCGAACATTAATTATCTGCAGGCCTTCTACATGCCGCGCCCAAATGCCATAGGCAGGTATTAACGGCCCAAATGTTTTTACTTCAGGATATTTATCTATTGCCTCGGGTACTTCCTGTTTTGAATCGGCTATGGTGCCGCCGCCAGCTAGTTCAATATCTATATTTTCTAATCTGAGATTCTTTATATTATATCCCGGTACCCCGGTGATCAGTATGCCGGTAGGTGGTTTCAACTGGGCCGTATCGGCCGCCTGTGCTTTAATGTTACGGATAATAACATTTTCCAGCCTTCCGGTTGGCTGTTGCTTATCCTGGTCTTTCCTGAAGACACTCAATCTTGAACCCAGGCGAATGAGGATAGGTGTTTTAACATTTACCATAGTGATATCCGAAATCTCGACATTATTCAAATACGCCCCGTCTACGGTTAATAGTTTTATCCCGCCATTGTTGGTATTATAAATATAGCAATTACTGATCTTTATATCCTGAAACGCGGCCATGGATTCTGTCCCCATTTTTATAGCGCCCTGGCCGCTTTTCAACTTTAGCCCGCTTACGTTAATAGCACTGCAGGGCATGTCGCTGGAAGTAGTTTTAAAGCAAAGCGCATCGTCACCACTGTCAATATCACTATCGCTGATATGGACATTCTGGCAACCATCTATGTCGATGCCATCATTATGTGCAACGCCGCGACTGACAATTTTAATATGTTCAATGGTAACCTGTTTGCAATGATAATAATGAGAGGTCCATGCGGCTGAATAGTTTAGGGCAACTCCCTGGATATGTACCCGTTCACAACGTACCAGGCGTAATAAGAAAGGGCGCCTGCCCCAACGCTGGCCTTCGGGCCGGTTATCCGTTAATATCTGTTGTGCTTTTAACGCAGAGCCACGCCCATCTATTACGCCTTCACCTTCAATCCCGATATTTTGCAGATCGACACCTACTACCAGTGCCCAGCCCACATGTATACCCAATCCCTCGGTAAATGGGTCCAGGTTCTGATAGTCGTTTACATCGGTACTGCCCAATAAAACGGCTCCTTTTTCCAGCCTGAGCGTCACATTGCTTTTTAGAGCGATAGTTCCCGAAACAAACCTGCCAGCGGGAAAGATAACTTTCCCGCCGCCGGTTTGTGCGCAATGATCTATAGCCTGTTGAATAGCAGCAGAGTTAAGGGTTATTCCATCGCCAATTGCACCATATTTTTCAATATTCGTATCTAACCCATAAGCGTTACCTATTACTATTAGTAGCAGCGTGGTTAAATAAACTTTTAGCGTATTCATAAAATTTATTGGGCTATGTAAATGCTCCATCGCTGCGTTATTCGTTTAACCGATCAATCTATCGATCCTGATTTCATTTTACCGTTTTGATCGGTTAACTGGTTTTCTACTTTACCTTTCAACGTAATTTTTATTACCGAAGCAATAGCATCCGGGGCTTTAGCGGGCACTGTAAGCTGCAGTCCATCTGCATCATTAGTAGCTTTAACCAATGTATTTCCATCCAATAGTTTAGCAGTAACGGCATGGTTTTTCAATCCTGGAACCATTAACTTACCATCAGTAGGCCAATTGAAGACCGTAAGGTAAAGAATGGTATTATCGCCATCATCTTTACGTGTACAGCGGCCCCAGGCTAATGGTTTAAGCGGGCTTGCTTTAGTTGCGTATATGGCCTCGCTGTTAGTTTTCATCCAGTCGCCCATAACCTTTAAGGTCGTAACGCTTTCTTTTGGAAATTCGCCAAGGGCGTTTGGCCCCACATTTAAAAGATAATTGCCACCTTTAGAGGCAATATCCACTAAATTCCTGATCAATGTTTCAGGTGATTTCCATTTATGATCGTAGCTTTTATAGCCCCACGTTCCGTTCATCGTCATACAGGTTTCCCAATCTTTGCCATCCAGTTCAGCCAGGCTTGGTATTTTTTGTTCAGGCGTTTTTGTATCACCGGGGAAGTTAGGCCGTTTTAAACGATCATTTGTAATAATATTAGGTTGTAACTTCAATAAAGCGTTTAATTTGTTGGCATATTCGTCAGTCATGTTGGTTGGGGTATCCCACCATAAAACCGCCACGTCACCATAGTTGGTCAGCAATTCCTTTACCTGCGGTACTGCCACCTCATCAATATATTCTCCCATCGTTTTGCTGGTTTGATAAGGGTCCCAATGGCCGGAGTGGGCAGCAGTATAAGCATCAATTTTTGCCGAATCGGGGTTTGCCCAGCCTTCTGAAGCAACTTTACGCGCAGCAGCACCGCCCGGGTTATTCCAATCCTGCGCCTGTGAATAGTAGAACCCAAGCTTAATACCATACTTTTTGCAAGCCGCAGCCAATGGTTTTAAAACATCTTTACCGTATGGTGTAGCATCTGCAATATTCCATTTGCTGGCATTGCTTTTAAACATCGCGAAGCCATCATGATGCTTAGCAGTAATCACGATATATTTCATACCTGCCTGCTTGGCTATCCGCACCCATTCATCAGGGTTATAGTTTACGGGATTGAAGTTTTTTGCAGCTGCCTGATATTCTGCCACAGGTATTTTTGCCCGGTTCATTATCCATTCGCCGCCATGACCAACTTCGTGCCCTTTATAAACACCGCCCCATTGGGCATAATCTCCCCAGTGAATAAACATCCCAAAACGGGCTTCGCGCCACCACTTCATGCGCTCATCGCGGGTAAGCGTTTGTGCCATAAGGCAATTTGATAACAGCACTAATACTGTTAAAAATAAAATCGGTTTTTTCATTTGTTATATATCTTTAATTATACTTTAGTTCTTATTTTTCAGCCTTAAGCATTTCGGTCCCTGCCAGCAGAAATGCACCCAGGCCATGGGTATCATTCAGTTCTTTAGGCCGGGTATAATAAAATTTAATATCCTCGTCCATATTGGTACCGATACAAACATCTTCCAATTGCCCATCAGCAGTAACTTTGCCGGTTAGCCCTTTCCAGCCTTCGCGCGCTATGGCTATATATTTAGGATTGATCCAGCCTTCATTTACAGCCCTGGCTACCGCATAAGTATACATAGCGGTAACCGAAGTTTCCTGGTATGAGTCTGGCTTATCCAGCAATTGATGCCACAACCCGCTTTGGTCCTGGTAGCGGGCAAAGCCGACGATCTGACGAAGTAAAAGCCTGATCAGTTCAGCGCGTTTGGGATGATTAGCTGGTAGATTATTCAGCAATTCGGTTTGTGCTACAGCCAGCCAGCCATTGGCCCTGCCCCAGTGCCCAACGCCATTCATAGCCACATCGCTATAGTAATTATGCCAGTACAAGCCGGTGTTCGAATCGTACAGGTATTTATTAAATTGCTCTACCTGCTTAATGGCATCATCAAAATATTTGCTGTCGCCGGTTAGTTTACCCATACGCGCCAAAAATGGCACACTCATGTAAAGGTCATCGGCCCATATGGTATTCGGGCGAGGAGCTGGACGGCAAAGTGTACCATCTTCCAGGCGCAGTTGTTTATGTAAAATATAGTTGGCTGCACGGTCAAGGTAAGCTTTAAACTCCTGGCGTTTATCTATCTTATATACATCCATTAATCCGGCCGACATTGCGCCGCAGGCATCGAGGTTACTCATGCTGAAAACCGGGCCAAACTCTACTTTTGGCGTTTTAGCTTTATACAAAGCTTCAAAATAGGGCAGGTTATCAAATATGAAGTTAAAATTGTGCTGGCTGTAATCTGCATATTTTTTATCATTCAGCACATTGGCCATTTGCATCATCCCGGTTGTAAGCACGCCATTAACATAGGCCCATTTATTATAGCGACTGTCGGCATGAATGTCGCCTGAAGGCTCCAACCCCTTTGTGGATGCATACTTTTGGTTGGTTTTTGTATTTACAAACTGGAATGAGGTGTTTTTGATTATATTATCGGCTACCCGGCGAACGACCTCTTCGGTATTAACAGGGGTTTGACCAAATGAACATAATGCATAGCTCATTAAAAAAAATAAGGATAAATATTTCATGGGTTTAAAATTGATTATTAGTTTGTTATGGCATTATATGGCTTATTCAGGGAATTACCTTTATCCCGGCGTTGCTAGTATTATTTGCTTTTTTTATGAATATAGACTTATCGGTTCATAGTACCTTTCGGGTGCCTGTTCGGGGGGCATTTCTTTCAACTGGCCGGTATAAAGCTTTTTATATGTGGCCGGACTTTTACCGGTTATCTTTTTAAAATATTTGTAAAAAGTAGACGATCTGTTAAAGCCGCATTCCAGCCCGATTTGCCCTATTTTGAACTCGCTTTCTATTAATAAATTACAGGCATTCCCTATTTTAATTTCAAGTATAAACCGGGAATAGGTTTTATGAGTCATTGATTTAAAATACCGGCAAAACGAATTGGGGCAGATATGGGCTACTTCGGCTATCTCTTCTAAAAAAATCTTATTCCGAAAATGAGCGAACGAATACTGATAAATAGCGTTAATCCGTTCGCACTCTTCTTCGTTAAATTTATATTTAAATCCCATAGAAGACAAGGTATTAACCTGCTTACTATTGGCAATTGTTTGCAAAATTTTCAATAACCATATTATTTTTTCAGGGCCCTCACTCTCTGTCAAGCGTTCCATCAATATGGCAACCAACTTCTTTTCTTCATTTTTAACTGCCAAACCACGACGGGCCCGCTGCAGCATTTGGTTAATCGTTTTATTTTCTACCAAATCCAAAAATCTGCTCCCGAAGCAATCTTCTAAAAAATGTACTACAATTATATCGGCTTGTTGTGCCGGTTCGCTTCCTATATATGAGTTATCAAAGCGCCAATAATGAGGCAAGCCCGCACCCACTATTGTGATATCTCCTGGCATAAACCGACTGATATGATCGCCAGCAAATTGGGTTCCGCTCCCTTTTTTAAAATAAACTATTTCTATTTCCAGGTGATAATGCCATTTATTATTATTCGACGGCGATGTTTCACGCCGGACATGAAAAGTACTTTTGGTATCGGTAGCAATTTTAAGTAATGCGGGTTTCATGCTTGGCAAACAGATATTATCCTAAACGGATATATTAAAGACAATACATGTACCTATAAAGGGGCTATGCAGTTACATTTTTTTATTAAATAATCACTGTCCATGGGACAAATAGATTGTATAAGAAGTTAATTCAGCGCACATTAATTTATCTGTTGCTGATATTTTTGTATGGCTTAGGTTTAATAATTTATATAACCATCTGAAAATGAAAACAAAAATTAAAGCCGGAGAAGGGCAAGGGGCCGATCAATCAGAAACCGTTGCCTTATCAAGGCGCAAGTGGTTAAATAGTGTATCCTGGCCTGCGTTAGGTGCCACTTTAGGTTTAAGTTTTATTAATAACCAGCCATCGTTAGGCGTTAATTTAAAACCAGCTGCTGACAATGACCATACTTTAGGAACCCGAATCTATAATATAAGAGATTTCGGCGCGAAAGGTGACGGCAAAACGCTGGACACTATAGCCGTTCAAAATGCTATTAATGCCTGTAATAAAGATCTTGGCGGTACGGTATTGGTACCTGCCGGAACATTTGTTATTGGTACAATTGAACTTAAAAGTAATGTGCGGTTATATATAGCGGCGCAGGGCACCCTTTTAGGCACTGTCGATGGCAAGCAATATCACGCAGCCGACGCTATTCCCCTAACCGGCGATTCTACACTTAATGATGGCAATGTTGGCTTGTTATATGCCGTTAAAGCAGATAATATTACAATTGACGGTCCCGGCACGATTGATGGCCAGGGCGCGCAATTCAGGAGCCCGGCTAAAGGTGTTTTACCGCCTGCGGGCATTTCGGGGCCACACCGCCCTTACCATTTATTATTTTACCAATGCAACAATCTTACCGTAAGGGACATTTATCTGTTAAACAGCGCATTTCATTCCGTTAGGGTTATTCAAAGTGAATTTATCAAGATGGAAGGCTTACATATCAGGGGCCGGGTGGTCAATAATAATGATGGTTTTCACTTCATCAGTTGCCGTTATGCGCATGTGTCTAATTGCGACGTACAAAGCCAGGATGATGCTTGTGCTTTATTTGGCAGCTGTCAGTTTATTACCATCACTAATTGTACGTTCAGCACGCGCTGGTCTGTATTTCGTTTTGGCGGGGGTGTGGCTGAAAATATTACGATATCTAACTGCCTGATCTATGAAACATATGGTTGTCCCATTAAAATGCGCTGTGGCCCTGGTTCGCGGTTTGAAAATATATCATTTTCAAATATCGTCATGCAAGATGTAACAGGTCCAGTCTCTATCGGGCTTGGCGTACAATCATCATCATCTACAACAGCAACAAACAAACCTCCGGGTGTAGTCCGCAATATTTCATTCAGAGGTATTACTGCAACTGTAGTAAAACCGGTACCACTTAGGGATGCTTCTTTCCCAAGCAATTATAATCCCGGCGAAATCTTTTCATGTGTAACGTTAAACGCAATGGATGACATTTACATGGAAAAAATTACGTTCAGTGATGTACATATCACTTATCCGGGTGGCGGCACGGCTGAACAAGGTGCAGTAAGGGACGTGCCAAAAGTAGCTGGCGAATACTATCAGATCGGCGTTCCGCCGGCTTACGGTATTTACGCACGCAATGTGCGCGGGCTGATACTTAATAATGTTAGTCTTAGTCTGAATGCCGACGATCTTCGTCCGGCCATGGTTTTTGATCACGTAGATAATGCTGCCTTGAATGGCTTAAATATACAAGGTAGTAGGGAGGCCGAAGCAGTAGTGCGCATAACCGATACTAGCGCCGTATTAATGACTGCGATACGATTGGAGGGAACTGCTAAATTATTTTTACAAGTTGAAGGAACAACCAACAAGCGAATCAAAATAGATGGCGGCGACATATCCCCTGCCGAAAAAACTTTAAGCTTTGAACGGGGCGCAAAACCATTATGCGTAACCTGGCGTGTTTAAAAATAATCCAATGACTATTCTTGCAAGAAGAGATCACTCAGAATAGCTTGCAAAACCACCCAACAGATAGGCCCGAAACCGGGCCTTATCTGTTAGTATTAGATTTAATTCTTTTTCAGTTCGTTCTTCGTCAATAATTTTGCGCTCTCCATTAACTTCACAAACTTCGGGCGGACCCGGTTTCAGTTACAGCAAACATATTTTCATAAACCATTTAAAAAATTTATTTTGATGCCGATAAATGAGTGTATTCCGGCCTACTGTTAAATATGATGAATCAGCAGACTTAAAACTGCTGAACAGCTACCGTGCAAACGGCGATCTGGCTGTGCTGGGAAAACTCTATCAGCCTTATATGGGTCTGGTTTATGGGGTTTGCCTAAAATATTTAAAGGATGAGGAGCAGTGTAAAGACGCTGTAATGCAGATATTTGAAGAGTTGATAGACAAGGTTAGCCGGCATGAAATAAAACAATTTAGAGGTTGGCTTTATGTACTTACGCGAAACTATTGCCTGATGCAATTGCGGTCGGAAAAGAAAATGGATGTGGTGAGTATGGACGATGTTATGGAAAATACGTTCGTTTTGCATCCTGAGGATGAGGATAAGGAAGAAACGATGAAACAATTGGAGCGTTGTATGGAAAAACTACCCGCAGCGCAAAAGGAAAGTGTTAACTTGTTTTATTATAAGGATAAGTGTTATAAGGAAATATCCGAGCAAACCGGCTATACTTTAAATGAAGTTAAAAGCTATATACAAAATGGCAAACGTAACTTGAAAATTTGCCTGGAAAAACACAGTGAGCGCTAAAAAAACGGACATATCGCATATCAGGAAGTATCTTAACGGAGAACTTGATGCCCGTGCCATGCACCAACTGGAGCGCGAGGCGCAGGACGATCCGTTTTTGATGGATGCGATTGCCGGCTATGAGAATGCAGGCACAGATCAGCAACCTAACCTTGCAGCATTAGATAACCTTTTACAGCAAAGAATAAACCAGGCCAAAATACGCCGTATGGTGCCGTGGAAATATATTTCTATAGCAGCATCGCTGGTGCTGATATTAGGCATTGCTTATTTGCTTTGGCCCGGCACTAAAACACCACAATTGAAACAGGAACAATTAGTGGCAAAAACACCTCCGCCGGTCGATCATGTGTTAACTAAATCCGATACTGCGCCAAAACTTACTGCCGATAATAATATAGCAGCGATAAGTCCGCAGGTTATAAAAAAATCGCGGCAGGCGGAAATAAAACCTGCGGATGGTTCAGTTAGCGAACAGGGTACAAATGATAGCCGCATGGCAAACCCGGTGGTTAATACAGAGATTGCACTCGCTGCAACCCAGGATAAACAAGTTACTGAAGTTAATGCCAAAAAACTCCCCGCCGATGCCAGAGAAAATGAGCAGGTGGTATATGGCTACGTAAAGCCCGCTGCACGTTCAGCCGAACCTACAGCTAATGATAGTACCGTGTTAAAGGAGATAACCGTCCCGGGGCGCCAGGCTCTTGCAAAGCAACTTAGTACATCAAGTGTATCTGCCGTTACCAACCAAACCCTTAAAAATAAAGTAGAGGGGGTTGAAGTAACTACCCCTAATAAAATAAGCGGGCGTGTTATGGATGAACTTGGCCTGCCTTTACCAGGTGTAAACGTACAGGTTGTAGGTACGCAAAAGGGTACACAGACGGATGTAAATGGCAAGTTTTCTTTGCCTGCTACGGGTAATACTACACTTAGTATTAATTATATAGGGTTTGAGAGTAAACGTGTAACCGCCAAAAGTAATGACAGTTTGAGTATTAAACTACAACCTAATACTAAATCACTTTCAGAGGTTGTAGTAACTAATTACGGACAGGCAAAAGCTGAAGAACCAATTGAAGAAGCACACCCGCGAATGGGCTGGGATAGTTATGATAAGTACCTTAGGAAAGCAGCTATTGCTGATGATGGTAAGACCGGCGTTGTACGCGTATCATTTATAGTTGGTGAAAAAGGCGCATTAAGCGATTTTAAAATTATTAAGGGCCTGAACGATGCAACCAATAAGCGGGCTATAGATTTGGTTAAAGAAGGCCCACCCTGGGAAGCCGATGCCAGCGGCAAACCGAAAACGGTTAAGCTGAGAATAAAATTCAGAAAAGAATAAGCGGATGGAGCAAAAGGAGCAGCGATAGTTAAAAAACTCATCGCTGTTTTTTTGTTTATAAGTTATGATACCTTATGGAAATGCGGCAGGCAATTCAGGTGTGGTTGCCTATCAAATTGGTAAAGATTATATAGCGGTAAAATTTGTAGACAGGGATGAGCCTTACATTTATTCCCATGCAAGCGCCGGGGCCCAACATGTAAAAGAAATGAAAAAGCTGGCTAAAGCAGGCCAGGGCTTAAGTACGTACATTAGTCAGCATGTGAAGGATGGATATGAGCGATGATACCCCACATTCCTCATGCCGGACTTATCCGTCAGCCTATACTATTTGAAACTTGCTTGATGAAACCCCGAAACAAATTCGGGATGACGCGATATATTTTCCCTATTTCTTAAACCCATCGGCGAAAGAGAATACTTTTTTCATTAACGGAGTTGTGCGTGCAGACAAGTTTTGCCTAATGTTTAGCTCTTCTTTGGCAATTTCGACAAATAGGCCGTCTATCGCCTTTTGCGTTACATAATCGCTGATATCAGGATTGATCTTCCTAACAAATGGTATTTTGTTAAACGTGGTAGCAGCATTAGTATAATATCTTGTGGCCCCTGCCTGGTCGAGACTTACCTGTACTACGGGTTTAAATTTAGCAGACAGTTGTACGGTAGTGGTTCGTTTAAAATATTCGGTAGCAGCATCCTGTTTACCCAGCAAAATATTACTGACATCCTGCAACGTCATTTGCTTTATGGCATTGATAAAAATGGGTTTTGCTTCTTTTGCCGCACCCTCGGCAGCACGATTAAGCGACAGGATCACATCATCGCACAATTTATTAAAACCTAATGCTCGCAATGTTTTCTCTGCTTTTTGTGCTTCGGGCGGGAACAGTATTTTTATGGCAGCATTGCCAAAAAAGCCATCAACGGCCGATAATCGATCGCTGCTTTTTCCGGTGCCCTGCTCTAAGGCCTGCTTAAGGGCATTTCCAATATCAAGGTTGGTTGGGATAAGTTTAGATTGGGCGTTGCTTACTAAAACAGTAAATATAAGAGCTAAAAATATGGCCGCTTTTTTCATAGGCTAAAACTACACAAAAGCCATTAGTAAAAAAAGTATTGTGATTTTAGCCTATAGCATGCATTATAGCAAATACAGCGGCAGCCAATAAAGCTGAAATTGGGATAGTAATTACCCAAGCCCATATTAGGTTGATGGTTACGCCCCAACGCACAGCCGATACCCGTTTGGTTAAACCTACACCGATAATTGAACCAGTAATGGTATGCGTGGTTGATACCGGGATACCGAAACGTTCGGTAATAAATAGTGTAATTGCACCGGCAGTTTCAGCACTAACGCCTTCCAGCGGGGTTACCTTGGTAATTTTAGTACCCATAGTTTTAACGATCTTCCAACCACCCGACATAGTACCTAATGCTATGGCTGAATAACAGATCAGCGGGATCCATTCGGGCATGGCAGCGCCATTTTTAATAATGCCTGAGGTGAACAAGGCTACGTAGATAATACCCATTACCTTTTGCGCATCGTTACCACCGTGGGCAAAGCTTAGGGCACCAGATGATATCAGTTGCAACCCTTTAAACCAACGTTCGGCAACGGATGGCCGGGCATTTTTGCAAACATGGAGGATAATAATGGTTATTGCATAAGCAATAATTAAACCTATAAATGGCGCCAGAAATATATAAGCAACAATAGTTAAAATAGAGTTTATGTTGACCGCTGTCAGTGCACCCGAACCCATGTAAAGGGCATTGGTCATACCGGCACCGGCAAAGCCACCTATTAGTGTGTGCGATGAGCTGGATGGGATACCAAACCACCATGTGATCAGGTTCCAGGTAATGGCGGCAACCAGGCCGGCCAGTATCACATGCATGGTAATAAAATGTTCGTGCACGGTTTTGGCAATGGTGTTAGCCACCTTATGGTCTTTAATTAAAAAGTAGGCCAGGAAATTAAATGCAGCAGCCCATAACACCGCCTGAAAAGGCGTTAATACCTTGGTAGATACTACAGTGGCAATAGAGTTAGCCGCATCGTGAAAGCCGTTAATGAAATCAAAAACAACCGCAAGTATTACAACAACAACAAGTAGCGTAGTTACCATCTAAATATATATCAGGTGTTGATTAGGCGTTTTTAACTAATATGGATTCCATTACATTGGCCGCGTCTTCGCACATATCGGTAGCGGTTTCCAGCGCGGCAAGTATTTCTTTGTATTTTATCAGGCGCAGCGCATCTTTCTCATATAAAAACAGGTCGGCAACGGCACGGTCAAACACATAATCGGCCTGGTTTTCTACACTGTTTATACGGATGCATGAATCGGCTATGTTGCGTACGTTTTTTAGGTCTTTCAGTTCCCTTACGGCTTTTTCCAGTTCTACGCTGCCTTGCAATATCAGTTCAGAAAGTTTTTTTATCGATTCGGTATACTCATCAATATTATACAGCATCATCCGGTTGGCCGAGCCCTGTATATAATCGGCTACGTCATCAATTGCGGTAGCAAGTGAATGAATATCTTCCCTGTCAAACGGGGTGATGAAATTTTTACCGAGTTCCAGGTATATCTGGTGGGTCAGTTCATCGCCTTTGTTTTCCAGTTTATCAATTTGCTTAAACATTTCCTCGCGCGATGCAATTTCGTTCGAGTTTACGGCCTCAACCAATACGGTCGCCATGGCTACAACATTGTTTGCGGCTTGTTCAAATAAGGGGAAAAATACTTTTTTATCCTTTGGGACGAAGTATTGAAATATGCTGTTTAACGACATCGTATTAGATTGTAGGGCAAAGGTAAGGTATGAATGTTAAATTAATGTTAACTATTTAATACAGGAATAGCCGGGAACGGTAATTGTTTTGCTTTTTGTAAAGTAAATCCAAATGTCGACCCTAAACCGGCTGTGCTGCGCACATTAATGGTTTGTTGATGAGCTTCAATAATGTGCTTCACAATAGCTAATCCTAAACCTGAACCACCAATTTGCCGTGACCGGCTTTGTTCGGTACGGAAAAAACGTTCGAATAACCGTGGCAGATATTTTTCTTCTATCCCAATACCGTCGTCGGTAACTTCTATCAGCACCTGGTCATGCAGGTTAAAGATACTGACCGACGTATTGCCACCTTGTTTGCCATATTTAAATGAATTGTCTATCAGGTTAACCATTACCTGTTGTATCTTTTCCCTGTCGGCGGTAACCATTATATTGTCGTCGTACTTTTGCTTAAAAATAAGTTTAATGTCATGCTGGCTGGCTTTCATTTCCATCTCGTCAAGCACTTCGCGTACCAAATCGTTTATTTTAAATTTGGTATAATTGATAGGCATTTCGCCCGATTCAAGCTTGGATATTTCATCCAGGTCCTTAATAAGATAACTTAACCGGTCTACATTTTTTGAAGCTTTTTCCAGGAACTGGGTTGCCATTTCTTTATCCTCAAACCTGTCATCGCGTACGGCTTCAATATAACCTTGTATGGCAAAAAGGGGGGTTTTAAATTCATGGGAGATATTGGACAAAAACTCGCGGCGAAATTGTTCCTGCTTACGCAATTCGTCAATTTCTATTTTTTTCTCCCGTGCCCAGGCTTTTACCTCCAATTCCACATCGGCAATCGGGTCGGCGCTATTAATTGTTTCCCCCAGTGCATCGCGCAGGTCGCGGCCAAGCTTAAGGTTGTGGATAAGTTTATAGATAAGTTTGATCTTAGAGTATACGTATCGTTCTATCAGGTAGTAAAAAACAATAAAGCTAATCACAAATGATACACCGAAAGTAACCCCAACATCGAACCATTTGTGCTGAAAGTAATAGTTGACTGCCGATAGTGTAATAGCTACCGAAGCAGCGGTAAGAAATATCAATACGCGCAGTTTCATAGCGCTAATTTACTATTTGTGTATAATTAATAGCCATCGGAAAGGCCAAACCCATGTTAATTTATAGTTATCAATTTGTGCTTTTTTTAACAAGCGCACCAATTCGGCTTTTTTAAAGCTGCGCTTTACCGATAACGGCCCGTCTATCCTTACCATTTTATTACGGGTAAATAAATGGGTAATAAGCCAAACCGAGTAATATAAAACCCAATGCCGGTGCAAATCGGTTAGTATTACACCACGTGTCGAGCAGTCGCGCATTTTATTAATCAGTCGCACCCACTCTTCATCGGCAAAATGGTGACTGAACAATCCGGAAAATACAATATCAAATTGCTCGGGGTAAAGACTGTCACTAAACACATCGGTTTTTATGTAATTGATATCCGCCTCGACAGAGTTCTGTGACGCAAACTTCACAGCTGCTTCAGCAGCATCAACCCCGGTCAATTGCAAATTAAGCTTTTGCTGGTTGGACCATCGGCGTAATTCCCGCAACGTATCACCCCCGCCGCAGCCCCAATCGCTAATATGACTGCCTGCCGCTACCGGAAAATTTTTCAAAGCTTTTATTAGGGTTTTATAGGCACCGAACAGATTGTTCATTTTTCCCAGACCGGCCAGCACAGGATCGATCTCGGCAGATGAAAGTTCAAAATCATCCATTACCTCAGCTTCGGCAGATCGTGTTTTCAGGGTCAGCATTATGCAAAAGGTTGACCGTGCGATGTACGGATAAGGAAATTAGCCAGCGAAGGAATATTATTCAGTGCAGTAATAGTTAACCCTGTTATACTATCGCGCCCAAACATACGCTGCATTTGCCTGCCGGCCCATAAGCGACTGGCAAACTCTTTGTCCCAGGCTCGGGTGTAAGCTTGTTCCAATTGGCTACGTTGCGCAGCGTTGAATTTTCCGGGTTGATAATATTTTTTGATGGTATCAGAAAGTATCTTGCTGGAATGGATAGCCATGGCCATACCGTTACCGCAAAGTGGCGCAATCATCCCGGCGGTATCGCCGCTCATTAATATATGTTGTTCTACTGGCGCTTTTTTTTCGAATGATATTTCGTTGATCACCTCAGGTTTATCCAGTAAAAACTCGGCAGTATCGAATATTTCTTTCAGATAAGGATTTTTGCAGATGACATTTTCTTCCAATGCGGGTAATGAACCATACCTGCGCAGGTCATCGCGTTTGGCCAGGTAGCACATGCAGTAGCGGTCGCCCTCTACTTTGCTTACACCGCAATAGCCATCCTTATAATTGTTAAGTTGAATCAAATCGGTAGGCAGATCGGCTTTAATATGGAATTTTACCGCCAGGTACGGGCTACGTTTATAAAAAAAATTGCGTTTCAATTTCTGGTCAAGGTTCGATCTTTTGCCATACGAACCAATAACCAACGGTGCAGTTAATACCTGCCCGGGAATAACTACTTCAAAACGATCTTGTACAAAACGCACATCCTCCACCCGGGTGTTTAGCATAAATTTCACCCCGGCTGCCTGTGCTTTTTGATACAGATGATGGTCTAAAGTGTACCGGCTCAAGCCGAAGCCACCTAGGTCTAAAGTTGTTTTAAAACTTTTTCCTCCGGCTGAAGTGATCTCTAAGCGATTGATGTGCGAAGGGTTAAGCTCATTAGCATCAATACCTAAATTCTTCATAAATGGCAAAACCTCATTACTGATATATTCGCCGCAAACACGATGAAAGGGATATGATTTTTTTTCGATGACGGTAACCTGTAAACCTGCACGGTTTAATTGGATGGCATTAAATAAACCCGCCAAGCCACCGCCGATGATCAATACATCAATCATGCGGTATGGGTTTTCAGCACCATGCCTTCCACGGTGAGCCCAGGGCCAAAAGCGAAACTTAATATCTGCTGATTAGTTTTAACCGTGTTTTCCAGTATGCGTTGCAGTACAAAAAGTATGGTAGCCGATGACATGTTGCCATGTTTGCGCAAAACATCATAAGCAAAATCATTACTTTCTTCAGGCAATTCCAGCGCTTCTTCTACTGCTTCCAGTATTTTGCGGCCACCAGGATGAATGGCGTAGGCATCAATTTGGGTCAGGCCTTTTATCTCGGCGCCATGCAATAACCTATCAGTCACCCCTTTAATGTTGCGTTTTATTTGTTTTGATACTTTACTGGTCAGGCGCATTTCAAAGCCGGTATTACCCACAAACCAGCCCATTTCGTTACGGGCATCAGGTAAAAATTCCGAGTAAAAATAATTCAGTTTTAAGTGGGTGCCTTCGATTAAGCGGTTAGCCGTATCCTCAACCAGCACCGCCGCAGCGCCATCGCTAAACAACGAATTGGCCACCCAGTTATCCAGCGTATTCTCTTTCTGGAAGTGCAGGGTACACAATTCAACACTTACCACCAGCACTTTGGCGTGCGCATCAGCACGACAAATATAGTCGGCAGTTTTAAGGGCATTGATAGCGCCATAGCAGCCCATAAAATTAATACAGGTACGCTCAACGGTGGTTTTTAATCCTAACCGCCCCACCAGGTCGATATCTAAACCAGGGGCATACATACCTGTACAGCTAACCGTAATAAGGTGCGTAATTTGCTGCGCGATATTATGAGGAAAACGCGCAAAGCAATTTCTTATCGCGGCTTCGGCAATATTAACTGCCTCTTTTTGATATAAAGCCATGCGGCTTTGGGTAGTTACAAATGGTTCAAGCGTGGCGTTGGCTGCAAAAAAGGTATGTTCCTCGGGAGTATCAACACCAAAATCGGGAATAACCGAATAGCGGTAGTCAATCCCCGAATTATCGTAAATACTTTTCAGCCGGTCGCGGTTATTCTCATCCAGGCCAGATGCATCAGCCATAAACCGGTATATCCTTTGCTGCTTAAATTTATTAGCGGGATTGGCAATACCTATGGCGCTGATGCAACTACTCATGTATGCTAACTACTTATTGTTTGTATATCTATATCAACTGTAACATCGTTACTCAAAACCAAACTTGAATCGCCAACGCCAAAATCGGTACGCTGCAATTTAAAACTGCCTTTAAATTCGGCCACGGCGCCATATACAATAAAAGTAAAAGGTACGGCTATCTGTTTTGTTTTGTCTTTAATAGTTACGTTAAAAGTCCCCAAATAGTTGTTTCCGCTTTTATGTTTTATTGCAACCGACTTCATAGTGATCTTTGGATACTTCGCCACATCAAAAAAACCATCACCTTTCAGGTGGCTGTCGCGCAAATCGTTATCGGTATTAATGGTATTTACATCGGCTGTGGCGGTAATAGTGCTGGTTTCGGGTTTGTCTTTGCTAAAATTGATATCGGCCTGTATGCCGCCAATAGTGCCGCCAGTGCCAATTCCCATATTTTTTATTTTGAAGGCAACGTTTGCTTTAGTTACCGTGTATTTTACTTGTGCCGATACGATATTCGCAGTGGCGATAATTAGGATCAATAGAAAAAACTTCTTCATGGGTCTATTTTAACAAAAATTTGAAACGTATTAATTAGTGATATAAGTATTTTACATTAGCACAATGAAAGTGAAACAACTGATACCAAGCCGGTCGGCCATAGCGCACTTGCGGTTTGTGTTTTCATTGTTTTTGTTTCCCGTGTTCCTTTTCGCTTTAAGTCAGACTCCCGTTATGCACTTTAGTAAAGTGTGGCTGGTGTTTTTTATCTGGCATTTCCTTGCTTTTCCTGCCAGCAATGGCTACAACAGCTATTTTGACAAAGATGAAGAGAGTATAGGATTACTAAAAAAGCCACCCAGGGTTGATATCAGCCTCTATTATTTCTCCTTATTAATAGAAGCCCTGGCCTTTTTATTAAGTTTATTAGTAAGCTGGTATTTCGCGGTAGCGGTGCTTATTTATGGCACTATGTCTAAACTATATAGCCACCCCGCTATCCGTTTAAAAAAATATCCCATTATCAGTTTCCTAACGGTTTTCTTTTTCCAGGGGGCATTTATTTATTGGAGCACCTATTTTGCCCTCTCAGCAGCAAGCCCTTTTATTCATTGGCCCCCACAATTGCTTGTTGCCGGGGCTATTTGTTCGTGTTTGATAGGGGCATCTTACCCGCTCACGCAGGTTTACCAGCACGATGAGGACAGCCGCCGAGGAGACCGAACGTTAAGCTTGCTGCTGGGTTATAAAGGATCATTTATCTTTTCCGGGGCATTATTTGCTATTGGTTTGGTGCTGATGTTTGCTTATTGGTATCCTACAGGGAATTTGTCCAAATTTTATGCTTTTTTAGGGTGTACCTTACCCATTTTTGTATTTTTTAACTGGTGGTTTTACAAAGTGGGACAGGATAACACTAATGCTAATTTCCAAAATGCTATGCGCATGAATTTTTTGAGCGCGGGATGCATGATCGCTTATTTTGGTTGGTTGGTTTGGATGTGGTAGGGGTATAATCGGTAGCAAGTCAAGGCATGGACGGACTTTGGTTTCTTAGGCCACTGATAGTTTATGATGCCGAATATTGGGGTTCCGCTTCTTCTTTTTGCGTTTACCAAACCATACTATAAAACCGGTGACAGGCAAACTGGCACAAATAAGGCTAACTATAAAAGCGATGATTTTTCCCGGTAGACCAATGATCTGGCCTACATGGATATCATAATTGGCATCATTCATTTTACGGCCAGGGCTTTTATGCTGTTGTAGTTCTGTTTTTAAT
This sequence comes from Mucilaginibacter boryungensis, assembly GCF_015221995.1. Taxonomy (NCBI): domain Bacteria; kingdom Pseudomonadati; phylum Bacteroidota; class Sphingobacteriia; order Sphingobacteriales; family Sphingobacteriaceae; genus Mucilaginibacter; species Mucilaginibacter boryungensis. Next base: position 844,631 of record NZ_JADFFM010000002.1, on the reverse strand, counting down.
AACTTGCCACTATATTGGTCAAACGTGTAACTATCACTGCGGTAATAGTGCATGGAGGTATAATAAGGGGTAACGGTAGTTGTGCCCGATCCTTTTTTATCCCCCTCGGATATGAAAAACATTTGTGCCAGCGGCGAATGCTGATGGGTATAGGTAAACGCCATATCATCCGCGGGGATTTTGGTCTCAATATTTTTATGCAGCGTATCCGATTTGACTACCAGTTTTTCCAAAGGATATTTTTGGCAAAGGTTACTGGCGCTGTAAATTCCATTACGCATCCAATCGAAAGCGATGGATAAACCTGATAGCGCCAATATTAATGCAATGCTACAGGCGTAAAAACCCAGTACATTATGCAAATCGTAATTTACGCGGCGCCAGCGACCGTTCCATTTAATGTTGAAACTACGCTTGCGGTCACTTTTGCGCTTAGGCCACCAAAGTACCAAACCACTTATCAGCAATATCACAAATACAATTACCGATATGCCTACTACTAACCGGCCAATTTTGTCGGGTAATAACAGATACAGGTGTATATATTCAACTACGATGAAAAAGTTTTTGGTAATGTCCTCATCATGTAAGAATTTACCCGTGTAAGGATTTAAGTAAATATAGCGTGTCCCTAATTTAGGCACAATAGTCATCACCACCGCTGGTCGGTCAGGGCCATAATAGGCAATAAAAGCAGGATTCCCTTTTGGGTAATGCTGTAAGGCCAGGCGTTTCAGTTCTGACGGTTGGACATAGGGTTTTTGCTGCACCTCTATTTTGCGATAGCTATGTATAGCATCCTGTATCTCATCCTGGAAAACAAATAAACAGCCGGTAATACTTACAATAAACACCACCAGCCCGGAGATGAACCCGAGCCAACGATGTATAAATAAGATGTTTTTTTTAAAACGTGTCATTTATTAAAACCGGTAAGCAATACTTAAACGATAGTTACGCGGGGCATCGGCCTGCCAGTAATAAGCATTCAGGTACGAGTAATAAGAACCGCTATAGGTATACTTATCTAACAGATTAAAGGCATTAGCTGTGATGCGCACTTTTGCATCTTCCCAAAATAGGCCGCCATCCATTTTAAAATAATCAGGTAATCCTTCCAGGCCTACACTCCAGGTATCAGTTTGGCGGCCGGCCAGGTACATCCCACCTAAAGAAACGCCGGTGCCTTTAAGGCCGCCATTAAGTATTTTATAGCTTAGCCAGGCATTAGCTACATGTTTTGAATAACCCGGCACTATTTGTCCAACAGTAAAGCCTGTTACGCCAGGGTTTACTTTGTTCACCTTTGAATCTGTTAACGCGTAGTTGGCTGTTAAATTTAAGCCCGGCAAAACCTCGCCACGCAGATCAAATTCTATGCCCTGCGATTTTTTCTGACCAAATATTATGCTTAAGCCTGAGTTTGGCGCAGCATTCGGATCGGCGGTCAGTTCATTATCCCTTAATATCTGGTATACTGAAAGGGTAGTGTTCCAACGGCCATCTGCCCAGTCTTTCTTAATACCAAACTCGGTATTGGTACCGGTTAATGGCTGTAATTTACCTACACTCACTTTTCCGGCCTGTGGTAAAAAGGTTTGGTCGTGCAAGCCATATACCGAGGTTTTATCATCTATAGATACGCTTAAACCTACACGCGGGGTAAAATGATTTGCTTGTTCAGGGGTGTTAAAATCCGACATTTTCAAAGTTGTATAACGCCCTGCCAGGGTTAACCTAACTCTATTATCAAAAAAGCCCAGTTCATCCTGCACATATAAGCTTGAATAATTTGAATTGATCAGCCCGTAACCTGCAGCAGCACGTGCCTCAAGGTTTAGGCTTCGATTGAAAGTTGGATAGCCATTTGATGGGTTATTTAAGGTAGGCAAGGCCTCCTCATATGGGTTAAACGGCGCTGCCTTGGTATCCAATGATTTGGTTTGGGCATAGTCAGCAACATATTTTTTGTCGGCCATATCTATACCGCCCAATAATTTATGTACAATGCTGCCAGTGGTTACTTTACCATTAATAAACACCTGGGCTAACGACATGCTGCTTTCGGCCTCCCAAATACCCGCGTTACGCACGTATCGGCCATCGGCAAATACGGTATCAGCCCACATGGAAGTGCCTAATTGCGAATAATTGTAACGGGCTGCCTGGGCTGTCAATTTCCAATTATCGGCTAACTGATGCTGCAAGTTTAAAGTAACGCTGTGGTCATTAATGTTAGTTGGCGGCAGACCGGCTGGCGTTTGAGTGAAATCCCGCGGTAGTACAGCGTAGCCTTTCGGACTGAATACATAATACGAACCAACATCCGACATATGCGCACGCTGGTAAACATATTCGGCTGTTAGTTTGGTCTTATCGTCAATCTGGTAGGAAATTACAGGAGCTATGGCATACCGGTCATTAAACTCGTTTGGGCGGAATGAACCTTTGTTTTGTGCCGAAAGATCGAAGCGGTATAGTAATTTACCGTCTTTACTCAATTTGCCATCTAAATCAAGCGTGGCACGGTTAAGGTTAAAGCTGCCCGTGGTGAAGCTAACTTCGCCTTTGGGTTGGCCTGTAGGCTTTTTAGTAACTACGTTATATAAGCCACTTGGGTCGCCGTTAGATAACAGGAACCCGGCCGGCCCTTTTACAAACTCGATGTGGTCTACAAAACTCATATCTTCGGTAAGCGGCCCCCAGTACGAGCCCACCACATTAAAGCCATTACGGAATGCTTGTATTTGCGAACCACGCATGGTAATGTTGGTGTACAGGTCTCCCCAGTGCTCCAGGCGCACAGCACCGCTCACATTCCGGATCAAGCCATCGCTCATGCTAATTACTTGCTGGTCGGCTAATATTTGCGAGGTTACCACCTGTATATTTTGTGGCACCTGTAGCAATGGCTCGTTCAGGCGCAGGCTTTGCGATGATTGATCGACCTTATATTTTTGACGACGACCGGTAATACCTACTTCATTCAGGTGACTGGCATTTTCTTTTAATATAAAATCAACTACATCGGTAGTACCAGTCGGTACAGTGATCTGCTTTTCTTGGGGAAAGTAGCCAACAGCTGATACATGTAGCGTATAGTGGCCAGGTTTTAATTTATTGAATTCAAATTTGCCGTCGGTATTAGTTATAGTGCCAAGAGCGGTATTTTTTATGCCGATGGTAGCAGCTTCAACCGGCCTTGCATTATTGTTGGTTACAGTGCCTTTAATACCACTATTTTGCTGCGCAAAAACGTTGGTAATACACACTGTTAAAATTGAAAGATAGAGTAGGGTGAGTTTCATTATTATTTAGACTAATTATAAACAGTGACAAAAATAAAGCTAAATTTCACTTTTGCAAACTTTATTTATAATTATTCTAAATAATTAAATGTCTATGATTTCCTTCTTTTTGCGTGAACGCATTCGTTTGGGGACAAACTCCAATATTTCTGTTTTTAGGGCTTCAATCATTCTGCGTTTTAGGAAATTGCGCTGAATAACCAGGCTTACCTCACGTGCCGGCTCGGGCGATTTAAAATAGCGTACCCGGTCCAATTGTTTGTCAGATAATTCAGATAGGGCCAGTTCTGGCAGTATAGTAGCGCCATTATTTTGATCGACCATGCGCTTTAATGTTTCTACACTGCCGGTATTGTATTCAAAATGAAGGAAGCTTTGTGTGGTTTTTCTACGCTGGCAAATGTTCAACACCTGCTCGCGCATACAATGCCCCTCGTTTAGCACCCATATTTCCTCGGGGTCAATATCGTCGGGTACAATGTGTTTCTTTTTAAAAAGTTTGCTGGTTTTGGATGTATAGGCTACAAAGTTTTCATAAAACACAGGTATCTCGGTTAAGTTGGCCTCGTTTAGGGGAGTGCTCAATATTCCGCAATCAATCAGCCCTAATTTCAACTGCTGGATGATCTGCTCTGTTGTTTGTTCCCAAACCATCAGCTTCACTTGCGGATATTTATCAATAAATTTAGTTATAATCCGGGGCAACAGGTAAGGCGATACCGTTGGAATGATCCCAATCTTTAACTCACCCGACAACTCTTTCTGTCTGTCACTTACAATTTCTTTTATTTTCTGGCTTTCTGCCAGCAGCACACGGGCTTGGGCAATAATTTCTATACCAATTTCAGTTGGCACAACTGGTTGCTTGCTGCGGTCAAATATCTTCACGCCTAAGGTATCTTCCAGTTTTTGCAATTGCATACTTAGGGTGGGTTGTGTTACAAAACATTTTTCAGCTGCTAATACAAAGTTGCGGTAAGTATCAACGGCAACGGCATATTCCAATTGTACAAGTGTCATAACATATATAGTTTTAATCTATACGAAGATAGGTATTATTGATTTTTTCTATAGTTATTTTATGCGCAAGTTTGCTTTAAGCTAACCCATTAAATACTTACCACTATGGCAACCAACAAAAAAAAGCTAACAACAGCTTCTGGAATACCTTATGCCGAGAACGAAAACAGCATGACTGTTGGTCCGCGCGGCCCGATATTATTGCAGGATTTTATCCTTCATGAAAAAATGGCGCACTTTAACCGCGAACGCATCCCCGAACGCGTAGTGCATGCCAAAGGATCGGGCGCGTATGGCACCTTAACAATTACACATAATATTACGCAATACACACGCGCTAAAGTATTTAACCAGATAGGCAAACAAACCAGGCTATTCTTACGGTTTAGCACTGTTGGGGGAGAGAAAGGCAGTGCCGACACCGAACGTGATCCGCGAGGCTTCGCTATTAAATTTTACACGGAAGATGGCAACTGGGATTTAGTAGGCAACAACACCCCGGTGTTTTTTGTAAAAGATCCGAAGAAATTCGGTGATTTTATTCATACTCAAAAACGCGATCCTTATACCAACTGTAAAAGCGCGACAATGATGTGGGATTTTTGGTCGCTTAACCCCGAGAGCCTCCACCAGGTAATGATAGTAATGAGCGACCGTGGCACACCCTATGGTTATCGTCATATGGATGGTTTCGGCAGCCATACGTTCTCGTTAATTAATGCCAGGAATGAACGCTTTTGGGTGAAATTTCACTTTAAAACCTTACAGGGCATTAAAAACTTTACTGATGAAGAAGCCGGCGCTATGCGCGGCACTAACCCCGACTTTGCCCAGCATGACCTGTTAACGCATATAGATAATGGCGAATATCCAAAATGGGCCATGAAAATACAGGTAATGCCCGAAGATGATGCCAAAACGTATCATATCAATCCGTTTGACCTAACTAAGGTTTGGCCCCACGGCGATTACCCGTTAATTGATGTTGGGATACTGGAACTAAATGAAAACCCTGATAATTATTTTGCACATGTTGAGCAAGCCGCCTTTGCACCTGCGCACGTGATAGACGGGATCGGTTACTCGCCCGATAAAATGCTGCAGGGCCGGATATTAAGTTATCCTGACGCACACCGTTACCGGTTGGGCGGTAATTACGAACAGCTACCGGTAAATAAGTGTCCTTTTATGGTAGCCAATTATCAACGCGACGGGCTAATGACAGTTAACGGTAACCACGGTTCAGCACCAAATTATTTCCCTAATAGTTTTGATGAAATAGAAGCCGACCCGCATTACAAAGAACCGGCATGGGATTTAGGCGCACATACTGCCGATTGGTATGACCGCAACGCCGAAGGCGAAAATGATCATTATACCCAACCCGGTACCCTGTACCGTTTAATGAGCCCGGAAGCAAAAGCCGACCTTATTAAAAACATAGTACATTCTATGAAAGGTATAGATGGGCCTAAGAAAGAACTAATAACCAACCGCCAGCTTTGTCACTGGTTCCGTGCCGATATGGGCTTGGGCATGGCTATAGCCAAGGGTTTAGAATTGAATTTGGACGAAACCATGAAACATATGCCAGCGTAGGGATGGAATATGTTTACCACAAGTTCAAATATTAAGGAACAAGCCTCGCAGAATAATACGAGGCTTGTTCGTTTTCCATTATTCGTTTAATAATAACTGCAACATATCTAAAAACAATCCCAAATGATAACCATCAACCAAAGCATGGTGCACATGTATGGCAAATGGCATAACTTTACGACCATCAGTCTCAGTTAATTTCCCCACAGCTATTTTGGGGCAGCTATCGCCCGCGTTTTTGTTAAAAGCTTCGGATATACTTGTGAAATTTACCCAGGGCAATGCAGAAAAATGTATCACATCGGTTAGCGGACCAGTGGTAAATAAACCTGTAGTGCCTTTTATACGCTCAATTTCCTGCACTACGCCTTTGTGAAATTCAGCTATATCCAAGTTGAATATAATATGCGAAAACCCAAAAGTATGATCATCCCGCAAAATGGTCGACGATGCATTTACCTGGTCGCAAATGTAAACGTCATCGCCATCTATCCGATATTTAAAATTCTCGGAAGCATTTATCGCAACAAGCGTTTTGTGCAGGTAGTAACTATAAAATGATACACCTAAGGCTTTAGCCTGCCGGTAAGCACGGGTACAATCTAATTGTACCGTAACACCATAGTAAGGTGTATCAAATGTCTTAAAGAAATTAAAATGTTCCTTTCGGTTCCATTCTTCTATATCCAGTTTTTGTGGCATTTCACCTTTGCATTATTCTACCGTAACCGATTTAGCCAGGTTTCGTGGCTGATCGACATTACAGCCGCGCATAACGGCAATGTGATATGATAACAATTGCAGCGGAATAGTAGCCAGTAGCGGCACAAAGGCCTCGCCAGTTTGTGGTATCTCTATCACATATTCGGCCATATCCCTCACGGTGGTATCGCCCTCGGTTACAATGGCAATTACACGGCCGCCACGGGCTTTAACCTCTTGTATGTTGCTCACCACCTTTTCATACGATGAATGTTTGGTTGCGATAAACACTACCGGCATATCTTCGTCAATCAGGGCTATGGGGCCATGTTTCATTTCGGCAGCAGGATAACCTTCGGCATGGATGTATGATATCTCCTTAAGCTTCAACGCGCCTTCCAATGCCACGGGGAACGAGCTGCCACGGCCAAGAAACAGGCAGTTATTTGAATCTTTAAACTTAGCGGCAATCTCTTTAATCTGTTCGTTAGATTTTAAAGCACGCTCCACCAAGTCGGGTATTTCGTTCAGCTCGGTTAAATATTCTACAAGTTTACCTTGTGTTATAGCGCCCCTTTGCTGTGCAATGTAAAACGCCATTAACGTAAGCGCGGTAACCTGAGCGGTGAAAGCCTTGGTTGATGCCACACCTATTTCGGGCCCAGCGTGGGTATAAACACCCGCATGCGACGCGCGTGGTATTGAGGCGCCAACTACATTACATACCCCAAAAATAGTGGCGCCTTTTTCTTTAGCCAATTCAATAGCCGCCATGGTATCGGCGGTTTCGCCCGATTGTGAAATGGCAATCACCAAATCCTTCTCAGAAATAATAGGGTTACGATACCTGAACTCAGAAGCATATTCCACCTCAACAGGTACGCGGGCGTATTCTTCAATCAAATATTCGCCTACCAGGCCCGCGTGCCATGATGTACCACAAGCCACAATAATAATTCGATCAATATTTTTTAGCTTCTCGGCATATTCTTTAATACCACCTAACTGTACAATGCCACTCTCAGGATAGATACGACCGCGCAGGCAATCCCGTATAGACCGGGGCTGCTCGTATATCTCCTTCATCATAAAATGATCGTAGCCGCCTTTTTCAAGCATTTCCAGTTGCAGTTCCAGCTTTTGGATATAAGGTACCTGGATGGTATTATCAATATTTTTAATTAACAGGTCTTCGCGGCGAATGTAAGCTATCTCATTATCATTCAAATAGATCACATTTTTAGTATACTCTACAATAGGTGTAGCGTCTGAAGCAATAAAGTATTCACCTTTGCCAACACCAATTACCAACGGACTGCCTTTGCGTGCTGCAATAAGCAAATCGGGGTCATCCTGACTCATAATTACAATGGCATAGGCACCAATGACCCTGTTTAAAGCAATACGTACGGCTTCTTCTACGTCAAGTCCGGTTTCATTTTGAATATCTTCAACAAGGTGTATTAAAACTTCGGTATCAGTATCGCTTTTGAAAACGTGGCCTTTGCTCAGCAATGCTTCTTTTATTACCGAATAGTTTTCGATAATACCATTGTGTATAATGGTCAGTTTTCTATCTCCCGATGTGTGTGGATGCGAGTTGCGGTCGCTGGGGGCTCCGTGGGTAGCCCAACGGGTATGTCCCATACCTACAGTGCCTTTAACACTTACATCTTTTACAAAGTCTTCAAGGTTACTAACCTTTCCGGCTTTTTTATAAACTTTTAATTCTTTATCAAGTAAAGCGATACCTGCGCTATCATAACCGCGGTATTCCAGCCTGTGCAGGCCTTTTATAATAATGGGGTAAGCTTCTCTTTGGCCTATGTATCCTACAATTCCGCACATAAAAATGGGTAGATTTTAATTTAACTAATGGCTTTAACAAAAAAGCCGCAATTTGTTTTGCTAAAGTATATAAATAATAAATCCCCTTAGCGGGGATTTTAATTTATTTAATGGTCTTAGTATAAATAATGTTTAGTTTAATCCGGTAAGGATAATCGGGGAGGGAGGTGTTTGTCACTTTTCCCGCAGCTACAAGCCGCCCTGCAGTTTGCGGTGTGGCCTGGTAATAAGTAGATGTAATGCTTGAAATATTATCAGCAAAATCTGTAGCACCAAGATAAGTACCGTAATCCTTGGTCTTACCAGTAATCAAATCCTGAATATACCCAGTTATAATAAAATGGTAATCGTTCTTAGCGGTATAGAAACCACCAAACACATCAACACCCAAATATCTTTTGTCTGCCGCTGATGCATCCTGTATAACCGTACGCTGATTGGCCAGATCCAGTTGATACATATTCAACCTTGTTTGTGGTGTAAACGGTATAGTACTGCCAACCGTTGGGGTAATAACAAGTTCGGCACGGTTAATAACAATATCGCTGCCTGCAGCAGTAACAATATCTTTCAAATTAGGAAAACTTATTTTGGTTCTTAAGCCGGCCAAACCCTGTATATAAAACGTGCTGTTTGGTGCGGCTTGGTTGCTGAGTACACCCTGAACGGTTGCATTATAAGTATGTTTAATTTGGGCAGCACGCTGCGCAAAGGGTAATGTTACAGTGGCTGTGTCGGTTGTTGTACCATCGGTTGTGCGGTAGTAAACCATTACGTTACTTGAATCCATTTGCAACATAAAGGTGCCACCGGCGCCAGGCTGTGTTTTATCCATGGTAAAATAAAGGCCTTTTACCGCGTTTTGAAAGAGCGTATTCGAGGCCAATACAGTACTGCTGGCATTAAACAGGTTATTATTAATAAAACTTGCACTAATAGGTACTCTAACCTGAGGTGGCAAGGTTTTTAACGTATCCTTAGCACCAGAAACTATATCGGTAACCTTAACCGGGGTGTGCGTGCGCGAATTAAATGTTTTAGTACCAAGCAATACACTGTTGTTATAGTTCCATGCACGGGTATTGTAATAATTTATAGTACTAAGTGGTTTTTCATTCAACTGGTAAACATTAACCTTATATTTTGATGTTAAAGAATCGCCATAAAACCCGTTAGCATAACGTAAAACCAATACAGCCGAATCGATAGTAATGGTATTGGAAGGTGGGGTATATGCCGAACTTAAGGGCAGGCTTAGCACAGCTGCTACATTAGATTCGGTTGTGCCAATCTGTGGATCGTTAAAATATCCCAGCGGGGTTTTTGTAAGCCCATTAGTTATTACCGAATCTTCCGGTACAGTATTTACTGCTATATTATCATCAACTAGTAATGTGCCGTTCAATGATTGATCGGGATTAAGCCCAATACCGTCCTGATTTTTACAACTACTTAAAATAAAAAGACTTATTAACAGGGTCAATAAGTCTATTCTGAAAAATTTCATACGCGCGTTAAAAACTTATGCAACATCCACCAATTCATCATTGGTGATTTCGTCGTAAAAATTGTAATAATTTTCGAAATCAGAGGTATAATTGTATTCTAAAACCGATTTATGGCTGTTTTTAACATTATTTAACGTTTCGGCATCAATCTCTGCACTACCCAAAACTACTCCGTCCGAATATTTAATAGCACCATAGTCGAGGGCGGCGTTAGTGCCTGGTTTAAATGCTTCAGTATGTTCTTCGCCCATATCGGCCATAATGGCTTTGTGTGCGAATTCTGGATTTAATTGCTCTTTAAAATCATTTTCATATACCGAATAGATCACTTTTGAATGCTTAAAAGTTGGATCATCCTTGTAAGTGGTTTTCAGATATACTGGTACCAGCGCGCTCATCCAGCCATGGCAGTGTACAATATCAGGCGACCAGCCCAGCTTTTTCACAGTTTCAATAGCGCCTTTGCAGAAAAAGATCATCCGCTCGTCGTTATCGGCATAAAACTTGCCGTCTTTGTCTGTAAATACGTGCTTACGCTGAAAATACTCTTCGTTATCTAAAAAATATACCTGCATACGTGCCGATGGTATCGACGCTACTTTAATGATCAGCGGGTTGTCATTATCATTAATAATAATGTTCATCCCCGATAAACGGATCACTTCGTGCAGGCGGTTGCGCCTTTCATTAATATTCCCGAAACGAGGCATTAATATACGTATCTCAAATCCCTTATCCTGCATTGCTTGCGGCAACTGGCGGGTTATTTCAGAAATTTTGGTGAGATCAAGGAAAGGTGACATTTCATGAGTTATAAACAGAAGCTTAGATTTACCCATCTTTATCAGTGTTTTAATTTATGTACAGAACTCAAAAAATTTGAGTTTGCAAATATAATCATTATTCTAACAATTAGCAACGGTTTATGCAAGTAAGTTTGGTTTATTAATTCTAATTGTACAACTTTGCCCACTTTTTTAAATATATACGCCTTTGAAGGTATTTAAGCTAAAAAAAGAACTGCGCCAGTATCTGGATGAGATGCGCGCTACGGGTAAAACCATTGGTTTAGTGCCTACTATGGGCGCGTTGCACCAGGGGCATTTATCGCTATTGGCGCAAGCCCGGCTCCAAACCGATGTGGTGGTAAGCACAATTTTTGTGAACCCTACGCAATTTAACGACCCTGCAGACCTGGAAAAGTACCCTCGCCCAATTGAACAGGATACCGTGAAGCTGGAACAGGTAGGTTGTGATATTTTGTTTAATCCCGAAGTGAACGAAATGTATGCCGGTAATGAGCAATGGCATTTAGCCATTGGAGAGCTGGAGTTTTTACTGGAAGGCAAATTTCGCCCGGGGCATTACCAGGGGGTTACTCAGGTGGTATATAAGCTGTTTGATATTGTAAAGCCCGACGTTGCCTTTTTTGGGCAAAAAGATTATCAGCAGTTTATGGTAATTGCCCGTATGGTGCAATTGCTTAATATACCGGTTAAACTGGTAATGTGCCCCATATTGCGCGATGCTGATGGGTTGGCAATGAGTTCGCGCAATGTTCATCTTTCCGGTACTGAGAGGCAGCAGGCATTAGTATTATCAAAGGCGCTTTTTTGGCTAAAGGATAATTTTAATGCCAACCACATCTTGCAATTGCAGGGGCAAACTGCTGATATCATCCGCCACCAAGAAGGCGTCGAACTGGAATATATGGAAATAGCTGATGGTGAAACCCTGCACCCGGCCAATAAAAACTCAAAAACATTTGTTGCTTTAGTAGCAGCCCGTGTGGGTAAAACCAGGCTTATTGATAATGTGCTTTTGTAGTTCATGGTGGTTTTATAAGACTTTCATCTTCATGTGTTTGCAATATTGCAGTTGCCTATGAACTATCAACTATGAACTATCAACCAATAAATACTAACTTTGCACCATGATTATTGAGGTGTTAAAATCAAAGCTTCACCGCGTTAGGGTAACACAGGCCGAATTGAACTATGTAGGCAGTATTACTATTGACGCCGACCTGATAGAGGCTGCTAATATTATCCCCAACGAAAAAGTGCAGATTGTTAATAATAACAACGGCGCCCGCTTTGAAACTTATGTAATTAAAGGCGAGCGTGGCAGCGGTACCGTATGCCTTAATGGCGCAACAGCCCGTTTGGCCCAGGTTGGCGATGTGGTAATCATCATGTCGTACGCCTACATGGAGCAGGATGAAGCCCGTGCCTACCAGCCCATTTTAGTATTCCCTGATAACGATAATAAATTAATTAAGTAGTTTAGCGGTACTATATCACAAGTACCATTGAATGAAACACCTATTTCTGATCTTATTACTGTTTAGCGTTTATAACAGCATTGCACAGCAAACCACGTATTTTAAGCGCGATCGCCAAAAAACAACACAGGATAGCGCCCTTTATAGTCGCACGGTAACCGGCCCGGAAGCCGGATCTAATCTGTATCTCTTTATCGAAAAATTTATAACCGGTGAAGTTTACTGTACCGGCGCAAGCACTAAACCCAATGATATGGTGCTTGAAGGCGAATGTACAGAATACTATTTATCCGGTAAAAAAGCGTCTATAGTTATTTACAAAGCGAACCGAAAGCTGAAAGAAACACTTTATTTCCCCAACGGAAATGTTTATTTGGTTAAGGAGTACAATTATCTGGTTAAAGACCCGGCTAATCCCCAACAAGTTTCGGTAGAAGATGCTATTATTACTTGTAATGATTCTACCGGTAAAGCTTTGATAATTAACGGCAACAGATGGTTTACTGCGTACCGCCAACCGCCCAACCCAAAATTTGCCAAAAGCTTTTTCGGAATAGATGGGATAAAAGCAAACGACAATTACGAGGAAGGCGCTGTTAAGAACGGAAAACATGATGGCCAATGGAAAGGCGGTGAAAAAGGTACTACCTTCGCCTATATCGAAAACTATGATAATGGTACTTTTTTAAGTGGGAATTCCACCGATAAGTTTGGGAAGCAATATACATACAAAGTAGCTGAAGCTTCAGCGGAATATCCAGGTGGCGTTTTAAATTTTTATAATTATATTGGTAGAAGTGTAAAATATCCGGCTGATGATCGCAGAAGTAATGTACAAGGAAAGGTCTATGCAACTTTTGTGATTGACAAAGACGGGTCTTTAACAGATTTTAAGATACTTCGCACACCCTCTACAGCAATGGCTGAGGAAACTTTGAGGGTTTTAAAAGAATCACCGCAGTGGAAACCGGCTGAGCAACATGGCATACCGGTGAGGCAGCAATTTACCATACCTGTAACTTTTACCTTAGGTAACAAATTCTAAAAGAGAAATTTATTATTTATTAGGATAAGCCGCGATATTCATTACCAGGTGTAATTTAACATCGGTATGTATTGCGTTGCGTAGTTTATAAACCAGGCGGACCCTTACGTTCGATTCGCGTACAATTTCATCTAAAAAGTGGGTGTTATCTATATCCAGTACCAGGCTGTTGCCAATAGTTGGGTTAATGTTTTTACGGGAAGCTACCATTTCTTCGCCTTTCCCATCAATTTTTGATACATATACTTGTAATGATGCTAACTGGCCAATATTAAAATCGGAAGGGTCTGTTGATTGCAATTTCGCCGATATGATACGAACGGCGTTCACATAAGCGGCATCATTCCCCCCTTTCGCAAAATTTTGATCAAAACTGTTTGCCGTACTCATGGCCGAATATTCTTTGCCCACATCGGCAGTGTGGGAAATGGTTAGCGTGGCAGTATATGGGAATGATGATTTAACAATGGATTGCATTGTTCCGCAGGCAGAAAGCGTTAATGCCACCAGCAGTAAGTACGCAGTTTTCATGTTAGATGTATAATTAGTTCAGTGCTATGGCAAGTTAGTAATTTTTTGAGTGTTTATAATCTTAAATAAGCATTTTTAACTACCGTAACCGTGTAATGTTTGATATTACTTGTAACAAAGCCAGTTATGCCAGGTGTAAATAAAAAAAGGCGACACTTTATAGTATCGCCTTTCCTTTCTGGCCAGAAGATAAACCGGCTTATTTTTTATAGGCGGCAATGCCGCTATCCAAATATTTTATGTATTCGTCAATATTAAAATTAGCACCTTGGGGGGGCACAAGCGTTTCCCCTTTTTCATTAATAATTACGTAAAAGGGCTGTGCGTTAGAATTGTATTTCGAGATCTCCAGGTCGAGCCATTTGCCGCCAAGCGTTGTTACTTTTTTACCGGTTAGCTTTGATACAAATTGTTCGGCCGGGTCTAACTCCGTTTTATCGTCAATAACCAATTGTACTACAACAAAATCGTTTTGCAGGCGTTTCAATACCTCGGGCGATGGTAGTACGTTGGCCTCCATTTTACGGCAGTTTACACAGTTCCACCCGGTAAAATCAATTAGTATAGGTTTATGTAATTGTTTTGAAACTTCAATCGCCTGGTCATAATCGTACCAGTCATCAATGCCTTTAACTTTAGGCATGCGCTTAAATATCTCTTCGTACTTTTTGGTTTTTATGGTGCTGGTATTGGCAGCAGATGCCGGGGCAGCGCTTATACCGCTTGATAAGTCAAAATCCTGCGTACTTAAAGGCGGTAAAAACGCACTGATTGATTTTAATGGCGCCCCCCATAAGCCCGGTATCATATAAACCACAAATGCGAACACTATCATAGCTATAAATGTGCGCGGTACAGAAAGGTAGGGCACATCGCTATCATGCGAAAACTTGATCTTTCCTATCAGGTATAAGCCCATCATTAAACCAATAGCTATCCAAAGGGACAGAAATATCTCACGGTCGAACCAGTTCCAGTGATAGGCTAAGTCTACATTCGAAAGGAATTTAAGCGAGAAAGCGATCTCTATAAAGCCTAATATCACTTTAACGCTATTTAACCACCCGCCCGATTTTGGCAAGCTTTTCAGCGCCGAAGGGAACATAGCGAATATGGTAAATGGTAATGCCAGCGCTAACGAGAAACCAAGCATCACAATAGCCGGGGCTAAACGTTCGCCTTTGGTTGCGGCCTCTACCAATACGGAGCCAATAATTGGCCCGGTACATGAAAATGATACAACCACAAGCGTAGCCGCCATAAAGAAAATCCCAATAAGCCCGCCCTTGTCCGATTTCTCGTCCATTTTATTGGCTAACGAGCTGGGTAATGTAATTTCAAATGCGCCCAGGAACGAAATACCGAATATAACCAGTAGCACAAAAAAACAAAAGTTGAATATCCCGTTTGTTGCCAATGCATTAAGTGCAGATGGGCCAAACAATAAGGTTATGATAAAACCTAAAGCAACATAAATAACAATGATGGATAAACCATAAAGCGCTGATTGTACTATGGCTTTGGTTCGGCTGCCCCCTTTCTTTGTAAAAAAGCTCACCGTTAAAGGCAATATTGGGTAAACGCAGGGCATTAAAAATGCTGCAAAACCACCAATAAACCCGGCTATAAATATCTGCCACAGTGTTTTTGGTTTCTCATCCTTTTTAGCAACAACCTTTGGCTGGGCAGCTTGGGCTTTGGCAATACTATCCTGCTTTTTCTTAAAAGCTTTTATGCTATCGGCTTTGGTAGGTATACTGGTGAATTGCACATCGCCGGTACTTACCGTATCGGTTTGCGCAAACGCTACACCACTTGCTGTGAATGCCAGTAAAGCCACCAGTAAAACAAGCGGCTTTAACCCACGGGCTATTAAATATTTCATTGAGGGAATTACAGGACTACGTTTACAGCAAATTCAACAGTTTCCGGCGGCAGGCATTTCTGATCGTTACAAGTCATGTATTCCAAACTACCTTTAACGGTAGCTTTCTTGCCCTTTAACTTAACCTTTTGCTGAAACACTACCGAATTTTCAAAGTAGCTTACGTTCATGCCAAAATTCTTTTCGTACGAGGTATGCGGCTTTGGCTCAATAATTTTGCCTTCCAGCATCACATCTGCCGATTTGTTAAACTTGAAAGATGTTTTTATCGGCCCGCCATCTTTTTGATAAGCCGAATAAATATGCCAGTTATCATCAATTGTAGCTTTTAATAATATGACAGCCTCGGTAGCACTCACCTTTTTGGCAGCATAGGCCCAGGTAACGTGGCCTTCAATTTGTGCAAATGCGCTAGGGCCTGCAAAAAGCACAACTAACACTAACAGTAACTTTTTCATTTATTATTAACTTGGTTTATTTAAAAATTGTATTTGCTTCAAGGTAAACTCCTTTTCGCCACTTTTGGTACTTAGTACTAAAAAGCCGTTATTCCTTACAGCGGTAATTGTGCCGGT
The DNA here is from genome assembly GCF_015221995.1 of Mucilaginibacter boryungensis. Taxonomy (NCBI): domain Bacteria; kingdom Pseudomonadati; phylum Bacteroidota; class Sphingobacteriia; order Sphingobacteriales; family Sphingobacteriaceae; genus Mucilaginibacter; species Mucilaginibacter boryungensis. The sequence goes on along the minus strand of NZ_JADFFM010000002.1, from coordinate 828,326 downwards.
GAAGATCACTCCATCATCCGACATGAATTTGTGCTCGTGGTTTAACCAATATAAATTAGCCAGGTAGTGCTCCCGTATCTCGTCAAGCCTGCCGGCTTTAAGTTTAAGGTACCAGGCCTCTATATAACCGCAAATTTGAGATAATAATACATTTAAATCATAATCCTTTTGTAATATCTGCTTTACAGATGTTGGGTTGGGAACTTCAGGTGGGAAGCTTTCCTGATTAATATTCAAACCTATACCTATTACCGAGTTTTTAATAGTACTGCCCTGTACCAGGTTTTCTATCAGGATGCCGCCCAGCTTTTTCTCGCCAACATAAATATCGTTAGGCCATTTTATCTGTACAGGTAGGCCTGTGGCTTGTTGCAATCCTGTAACAACTCCAAGGCTGATAACCCTGGTTAAGTCGAATTGTTGTTGCAGCGCTAAAAAGCCAGGTTTTAGCAGCAGGCTGAATGTTAGGTTTTTTCCTGCCTCGCTATGCCAGCGATTTGTCTGCTGGCCACGCCCAGCAAACTGGCTTTCTGCCATAATGACTGTTCCATCAGCAACTGGCTTGGAATTTGACAGTAAATCTTTAAGATAATTATTTGTTGAAGCTACTTCTTTTAGAATAACTAAATTTTGTCCAACAAATAATCCTGAAATTATGTTATTTTGCAATGTATATTAGCAATTATCGAATTGGTTCAAAATTAAACCTTTTTAATGGTAAAAAATAAAGCATTAAAAGAGTCGGCTTATCTTTCTGAATTGGCCATTCATGGTATCCAGGAAAAAAAGGGAAATGATATAGTGAGATTAGACCTCCGGAATATCTTCAGTTCCGTATCAGATTATTTTGTGATTTGCCATGCCGACTCGGGCACACAAGTAAAGGCTATTGCCGACAGTGTTGAAGAAGAAATTTATAAAGCCACCAAACAGGAACCCTGGCGCAAAGAAGGACATGAATTTGCCGAATGGATATTACTGGACTATGTAGATGTGGTGGTACACATATTCAGGACCGACAAACGCGAGTTTTATGGGATGGAAGATTTGTGGGGGGATGCCGAAATTAAAAATTACAAAAGCGCTTAAACATCATACCGATTTTGTATCCCTGTATAATTTGCATTGGAATGATGCGTTTAAGCCTAACAACTAAAAATGAAAGATAATAAATTGGAAAAGCCAAAGCCCATACGTAAAATATCCACAAATAAAAAAATAGTGCCTAAACCGCCTAAATTTAACTTTATGTGGTTTTATGCCATTATTATAGTGGCCCTGCTTGTTGTTCCTTACATACTTAATGGTAACGGCGCCAAGCAAACCAATTACCAAAAGTTTGAAACCGAGATGCTTAAACCGCACGATGTTGAAAAACTTGTAGCCTATAAAAGTGGCGACCTGGTAGTGGTAGATGTTTATATTAAAAAAGAAAGCCTTAAAAAACCGCAATATGCCGATGTACGCGATACCCGTAGTATAGCTATGAATACCAGCAACGGCCCGCAATACACGTTTACTTATGCATCGTTTGATGCGTTGAACACTGCAGTGGCTAATGCAGAAAAAGATATTCCGGATAATCAAAAAACCCATATCGACTATGAGAACCCTAACAACCTGTTCTCAAACTGGCTGTTTCAGGGCGTAATTATGGTAATATTATTTGCCGCGGTATGGCTGTTTATTATGCGCCGTATGAGCGGTGGCACAGGTGGCGGCCCGGGTGGCCAGATATTTAACATTGGGAAATCAAAAGCTACCTTGTTTGATAAAGAAGCCCAGGTATCGGTTACCTTTAATGATGTGGCTGGCCTGGAAGAAGCAAAGCAGGAGGTAATGGAGATTGTTGATTTCCTGAAAAACCCTAAAAAATACACCAACCTGGGTGGTAAAATACCTAAGGGCGCATTGCTTGTAGGCTCGCCGGGTACCGGTAAAACCTTGCTGGCAAAGGCAGTTGCAGGTGAAGCACAGGTACCTTTCTTCTCGCTCTCAGGTTCCGATTTTGTGGAGATGTTTGTGGGTGTAGGTGCATCGCGTGTGCGCGATTTGTTCCGCCAAGCCAAAGATAAAGCACCGTGTATCATTTTTATTGATGAGATTGACGCGATTGGCCGTGCCCGTGGTAAAAACAATATTGTAGGCGGTAACGACGAGCGCGAAAACACACTGAACCAGTTATTAGTGGAGATGGATGGTTTCGGTACCGATTCGGGTATCATTATTCTGGCAGCTACCAACCGCCCTGATGTATTAGACTCAGCTTTATTACGCCCGGGACGTTTTGACCGCCAGGTATCTATTGATAAGCCAGATTTGATCGGTCGCGAGCAGATATTTAAGGTACACTTAAAACCAGTTAAACTGGCTGATGGTGTTGATGCCAAAAAACTATCGGCACAAACCCCTGGCTTTGCCGGTGCTGAAATTGCCAACGTTTGTAACGAGGCTGCCCTCATTGCTGCCCGTAAAAATAAAGAGGCGGTTGATATGCAGGATTTTCAAGACGCCATCGACCGTGTAATTGGCGGTTTGGAAAAGAAAAATAAGATCATATCACCCGAAGAAAAACGTATTGTAGCTTATCATGAGGCTGGTCATGCTATTGCAGGCTGGTTCCTGGAACATGCCGATCCGTTGGTTAAAGTATCTATTGTACCGCGTGGCGTGGCAGCTTTAGGATATGCCCAATACCTGCCAAAAGAGCAATTCCTGTATACTACAGAACAATTACTTGATGGTATGCGCATGACAATGGGTGGCCGCGTTGCTGAGGATATTACGTTCGGTAAAATATCTACCGGTGCCCAAAACGACCTTGAGCGCATTACCAAACTGGCTTATGCCATGGTAACTATTTATGGTATGAATGACAAGGTAGGTAACGTATCCTTCAACGATACGCAAGGCGAATACCAGTTTAATAAACCATATTCTGAAAAAACCTCGGAATTAATTGATGGTGAAGTACGCAACCTTATAAATGATGTATATGCTACTACCAAGCAGTTATTAATAGAAAAACGCGAAGGTTTAGAAAAATTGGCCGATAAGCTTTTAGAAAAAGAAATCCTTTTCCAAAGCGATCTGGAAGAAATATTAGGCAAACGCCCTTTTGATAACCGTACCACATATGACGAATTTGTGAACGGTACTGATGAACCGGGCGACCAGGACATAGCTGCCAAAAATTTAATTCACGAAGGTGTAGGCGATCATTCGGGTACGTTTAACCGTAATCCCGAAGAAAAGGACGCCACACAGGCAAGTGAATAAATATTTTAGTTATTCGTTTAAAAAGCCACTATGTTTGCAACACATGGTGGCTTTTATATTTCAGCTTAAATGAAAGATATTACTACGGCAAAAGAGAAATTACTTAAAAAGGTACGCAAGGCCTTGTTGGAGAAAAGGGACAATCCATATCCTAACCTGGAAGACCTGCCATTATATGCCAACTTCGAAGAGGAACTGCTTGAAGTAACCTTTGCAGAAGAATTAATGGCTGTAAAAGGCGAATTTGTTTTTTGTGAGGATGAAATAAACCTGGTAGAGCACCTGCTCACCTTAGCTGAAGAACGCGGCTGGCGTAAAATATACTGCTGGGAATCAGCCTTGCAGCAACTGCTGGCCAACTATGAATTCCCTTTTTATGAAACGGATAAAGACTTTGAGCAGGCAGACGCGGGGATTACCCTGTGCGAAGCATTGATTGCCCGCAATGGTAGCGTATTAATATCAAACGCTAATGGTGCCGGGCGCAGGTTAAGCATTTATCCCCCGGTACATTTGGTGATAGCCTATGCATCGCAACTGGTTCCCGATTTGAAGGATGGGTTTAAACTGATCAAAGAAAAATACGGGAAGGATATCCCCAGCATGATCAGCAATATCACCGGCCCCAGCCGAACCGCTGATATTGAAAAAACATTGGTATTAGGTGCCCACGGCCCTAAGGAATTATTTGTGTTTTTGCTGGATAGCTGAAAGACCCACAGTGATGGTTACAATTCTAAACCCTGGCCAATAGCTGGTAGTTGTATGTTAATACCTGCATTGGTAAACTTGCTAATGGCTTCCTCTTTATCAATTTTTATTACCGGGAAGCTATCGTAGTGTACACCTATTACGTTTTTACAGTTAAAAAAATAGGTTGAGCGGATCGCATCATCAATACCCATAGTAAAGTTATCGCCAATAGGTAAAATAGCCCAGTCAAGTTTTTCATCGGCCAATAGCTTCATATCATAGGTAAGGGCAGTATCACCTGCAAAGTATATCTTTTTGCCTTCAGCATAAATTACAAAACCAGCAGAACTACCACCTGCGGCGCCATCGGGTAAGGTACTGCTATGGATAGCATTAACCATTTTTACCCTGCCAAAATCAAAATTAAAGCTGCCGCCTATATTCATGCCATGCGCTTCAATATTTTGCCTGCCCAGCCAATAACCAATATCTGCAATACATATCACTTTAGCGCCACTTTGTTTTTGTATAGTGATCAGATCGCCAATGTGATCGCCATGCCCGTGTGATAACAGGATGTAATCTGGCGTCAGCTTATTGATATCAATATCCTTTGCCAGGGGGTTATGCGTAATAAAAGGATCGAACAACAGCTTTTTGCCCCCGGTCTCTAATTCAAAGCACGATTGTCCATAAAAGGTGTATTTCATTGTATAGTATAATTTGATATTTCTATTCCGCCGGTGTAAATTTTAAGCAACTTGGGTTGCCTATACTGATCTTTGATGTAGTTAGTGTTAATTTACCGGTTTGTTTATTAATGCGGTAAACATAAATATCGTTACTCATCTGATTAGCTACCAGCAGGAAATTACCGCTGGGATCAATCACAAAATTGCGTGGGCCTTTACCCATGCTGCTTTTACGCTCAACAAAGGTTAAACGACCATTATCGGGATTAATAGCAAATACAACTATTTCGTTAGCATCGCCACGGTTGGTTGCATACAGGAATTTTCCATCGGGCGATATATGGATATCTGCTGCACCAACAGCACCCTTATAACCATCGGCCAGCATGCTAATGGCTTCCAGTTGCTTCGATTTCGGGCCATCATAATCATATACATAAATAACCCCGCCCATTTCGGTAACGAGGTACAGGTATTTACCATTCGGTGAAAATGCCAGGTGGCGCGGGCCGTGACCGGCGACCACATCAAAACTTGATGGTTCTGGGGGGCTTAAGGGCTTATCCTGCCCGGATTTATATCGATAGATATTTAGTTTATCCGTGCCCAGATCTGTATATAGCAGGTATTTCTCATCAGGCGAAAGCACTGCGGTATGTACATGCGGCCCTTCCTGGCGGGATTTATTAACTCCATGGCCACTATCCTGAATAGTTTGTACCGCCGCACCCAGCGAGCCATCTTTATTAACTGGCAATACCGATAACGCGCCGCTTTGGTAATTGGCTAAAAATACATGTTTCTGCCCTTTGTCTACAGAGATATAGCAAGGCCCGGTACCTGTTGATGGCTGTTTGTTGATCAATTCTATTTTACCCAATTTAGGTTCGAACGAATAAGCACTTGCGCTGCCTTTTCTGTCGGCTCCAATTTCATTAACCGAGTAAACGAAACGATTGTTTTTGGCTACGCAGATGTATGATGGATTATCAACCCCGTCAACCTCGTTCAAATAAGCTGTGCGGCCAGTTTCGGTATAAAACCGGTACACATATATGCCTTTACTTTCGCCCGTTGTATAGGTGCCGATCAGTAGGTCGTAGGTTTTGGGTGTTGCGTCCTTTTTTTGCGCAAGTAGATTAACAGACCATAATAGCGCAATGGCAAACAGTAATTTTTTCATTTCCAGGGATGTAAATTGGTATCAGGTGCAAGTTAACAACAATACAGATAAACGCAAAAATTCAGGGATACGTATATCATTGTTATTAGCGTGGCCAAGCCGTATTCTTTGCGCAAAGGGGGGATTTATCTATGCATATAGCCCCCTAAGTCGGTACATGTTCCCAGGGAGCGCTCCCAAAAAGGAGCTTATAAAAAAAGCGATAGGTTTTAACCCACCGCTATTTTTATATGTATAAACTTTTAAGCTTACCTTATTTTATTAAATGCTTAAGCTGGATGATCTCTTCTTCTTCCAGGAACCTCCAGCGGCCGCGCGGAAGGTCTTTCTTGGTAAGGTTTGCGTAAATGGTACGATCAAGCTTAACTACTTCGTAGCCAAGTGATTCAAAAATGCGGCGTACAATGCGGTTTTTGCCGCTGTGTATCTGTATGCCAATTTCTTTTTTGCTTGCGCCGGCAACATAGCTAACCATATCGGGCTTAATAAAACCATCTTCCAGCTCCAGGCCAAAGCCAATTTTATTCAAATCGCCCTGACTTAACGCCTTGTTCAGTTCAACCTGGTAAAGTTTGGTTACGCTGTTACGCGGATGCGAAAGTTTATCGGCCAGGTCGCCATCGTTGGTCATTAATAAAAGGCCGGTGGTGTTACGGTCAAGGCGGCCAACAGGATAAATACGTTCTCGGCTGGCCTTTTCAACCAGGTGCATAACGGTGCGGCGTTCTTGCGGGTCGTCGGTAGTGGTAATATAATCTTTTGGTTTATTAAGTAACACATAAACCATTTTCTCGCGTTTCAGGGTTTCGCCGTTGTAGCGCACCACATCTTTTTGCGGGTTTACTTTATAGCCCAATTCATTCACTACCTCGCCATTTACCGATACTACACCCGCGACGATCAACTCATCGGCTTTGCGACGCGAGCAGATGCCGGCGTTAGAAATATAGCGGTTCAGGCGTATCAGGCCGTCATCGGCAGCCTTATCTGCTTTTTTATTGCGGCCACGCATAATACGTGTCGGCTGGTCTTCGTCACGGCGTTCGCGGGCAGGGCGTTGTGCGTAGCTGCTTTCCTCACGTTTGCGGAAAGGGGTTTCGTTAGCGCCTTCGCGTTTCTTAAAGCCGCCACTTGCCGGTTTGCTGAATTTTTTATCGCCGGGCGCTTCGCTGCCAAAGCTGCGTTTAGGGCGGTCGCCAAAGGCTGGTTTGCTATCGCCACGGCTGCCATAAGGCTTTTTGTCGCCAGGAGCATCGCTACCACGGGTGCCATAGGGTTTTTTAGCCCCAAAGGTGGGTTTGCCATCACGTGCACCGTAAGGTTTTTTATCTCCTGCTGCATCGCTACCAAACTTGCGGGCGGGTTTATCACCCGGGCCGTAGCCTGTGCCTGAAGGTTTGCGTGCGTATGATTTTTTTTCTGTTGATGGATCGCTGGTATAGCGTTTCTTTTGGCGGTCTGCATTTGGTTTATCTGATGCGCCTGTTTTGCCTCGGGTTGAAGAAGTTGCCGGTCTTTTAGGACCATCACCCTTAGCTGGTTTGCCGGACTTGTCGTCGCGACCGTTCCGTGGATTTTTAAATGCCATATATTGTTGTTTAGCGCTTCTCAGCGGGGGTGTAAAGGTACAATTTTTTAACAATTTTTAAAACATTTCTAAACCGGCAGGTGTTTGGTTGATTGTGTAATTAGGCGGTGCTTTTATCGCTTATGAAACTACCTGAAAAACAGGCGTTTTTGTAAGTGTTTGATATTCTGAATAATATGTGTATCTTTGCAGCGCCTTATCACTTATTTGTTCACTAAAAAAACATGAATGATTAAAAAACACTTAATTACGTGCTCCGTAATTTTGGTGCTGTTTATCGTTTCTCAGCTGTTTATTGGCAGCACCACAATTAAGAGGAAATCAGTATCAATTACTACTATCGATCGCGCTGCGAACAATAGTAGTGCCTCCACTCTCATCAGGTACAAGAAAGATGCCAATGATGATATTAATTTTGCCGATGAATCAATTCCGGTAAATAATGCAAATGTTAACCGTAAGCTTAAATACTCTTTAAAGCAACACAGCTTCCGTAGCGTGGGTTCGAACCTGTTGCACAGAAAAGCTTTGGAATTATTTCCGGTTATTGAACCCATCTTAAAAATGTACGGTATCCCGGACGATTTTAAATACATCCCATTGGTTGAATCGGGACTGTGTTCAGGTACATCCAGCCGCGGTGCACGTGGTCTGTGGCAGTTTATGCCAGGCACAGCGCGCACTTATGGCTTAAAAGTTGGTAAAGGAGTTGATGAACGATTGAATTTGAAAAAATCGACCGTCGCAGCCTGTATTTACCTGCGCGAACTATATGGCGAATTTAACAGCTGGACGTTAACAGCGGCGGCTTATAACCTTGGATCGATTAAATTGCAGCGAGCAATTCATAAAGACAATAAACACAACTATTACTTAATGCACCTTAATGCCGAAACCGGCAGCTATGTGTATAAGTTATTAGCCATGAAAGAGGTAATCAAAAACCCGGTTACCTATGGCTACAAAAATACTTACAGCTGGTTAAAACCCTCAGAAGAATTACTGGCGGTTAACTAAGCAAAAACAAATTACGGAGCTACTAAAACCCGGTTACCCAATGGTGGCCGGGTTTTTTGTGGCTATATATTCGTGGATTAAGGGTTTATCACACCAGTTCCAAAACCATAGTAACACCGTGTGCAATTCATAAAACAAAAAGGCCACCTGCGAAGGCGGCCCTTTTGATAATCTAAGGAACTAATTTCCTATTTCTTTAACAGCATTGTCAATAAAGGCTGCCGAAGCGTTATCGTTTAATTTTACGCGGTCGGCTTTAACGGTGTTAAGCATGTTGACCATAAATGGCCCTGCGCCTTGCGATTTAAACTGGATACCTATCTCTTTCAGTATCGTTACACCCTCCTGCACGTAGGCGGGGTTATCAATACGACCTAAATATGCCCCCATTTTTCGCAATAAAGGGAATTTGTTTTGAATAGGTAAGGTCTTAAATTTCTCCCGGATGTATGGCCATTCGGCAGAATTACCGTTGTCAAAGTAAATTCCAATAATGGTGGTGGTTAGCGCACCCTCGCTGCCCTTTTCCAGTCCTTTAGCCAATGGCAAAGCATCGGTAGGGTTAAGCAGCCCAATTGCTTTTAAAGCGGCCCCCTGCACCGCTAATGAAGGGCTGGCCATGGCCGCTTTAAATATGCCCATATTGCCCGATGCTTTTAATTTACCCAGCGCGTTGATGGCCGCTGCGCGAACCAAGTTGTTAGGATCGGTTTGGGCAAGTTTAGCAATAACAGGCACTGCCGTATTACGGATATCATCTTTGGTTAAATCAAGTCCGTTCAGCACTTTAATCTGCAACCCATAATATTTGTCGTTAAGGCCGGCAATTAGCACTTTTTGCGCGCCTTTATCGGTTTGTTTGGCCAAAGATGCAGTTATAGCCTCCAGGCGATCTACAAATAATGGCGCGTTGAAGTACTGGAATACTAATTCGTCCAATGTTTTAGTATCAGTTTTGGCCCAAAGGGTTTTCTTATCGCCATCCACATTCACCAGCTCGGGTTTGCCGACAAGTTGGTAGGTCACCGAATCAGCCGCGTTACGCACCCAGTAGTTGTGGCGTACTTTTTTACCGCCCTGGTAAATATCTATAGCCAATGGCAAAGTGAATGTCTGGCCAGCCTGACTTTGCTTAAAGTATACCGTTTCAGTTTTATTCGCGGCATCCCACTTGTAGCTGATATTCATTACCGGGTGACCAGCGCCGTAGTACCACTGGTTAAAAAACCAGTTCAAATCCTTGCCGCTGGCTTCTTCAAGCGCTAAACGCAGTTGCTGTGCCTCACCATTTTTAAGGGCATTTGTTTTTAGGTAAATATTTAAGCCTTTGTAAAAAGCATCGCGCCCCAGATAGTTACGCAGCATGTTTAATATGGTACCGCCTTTTTGGTAGGTAACGGCATCAAACATATCCTCCTTATCGTTATAATAAAAGCGCACCAGGTCTTTTTTTGCATTCTCTGGCTGGGCCATATAATTTATCATATCTGTATACGAATGCGCGTCGCCTTCATCCTGTCCGTATTTATGCTCGGCCCAAAGGGTTTCGCTAAAATCAGCAAACGATTCGTTGACGGTTAGGTTGCTCCAGCTTTCGCAGGTTACGTAATCGCCAAACCATTGGTGAAATAACTCGTGCGCAATAGTGCTGCGGCCATCATTGTAGTAGGCGTCGGCCAGTTCGCGCGGAGTGCCTTGCACGTATTCGCCATGCAGGGTAGCCGTAGTGTTTTCCATCGCACCGCTCACATAATCGCGCACTACAATTTGTGCGTATTTATTCCAGGGATAATCAACACCCAGCGTTTTTGAATAAAAATCGATGATCTCCGGTGTCATGCCGAAAATCTCCTTGGCGTAAGGGGCATATTTAGGCTCCAGGTAGTAGTCAACCGGTTTGTCCTTCCACTTATCGTGATAAATTTTAAAATCGCCGACAGCCATCATAAACAGGTATGGCGAGTGGGGCAGGTCCATCCTCCAGGTATCGGTACGCGTGCCATCAGCATTAGCTTTTTGCGATACCAGTTTACCGTTTGATAGGGTAACGTATTTAGATAATACGGTCATGCTGATCTCGTCGGTAGTTTTCTGATTTGGTTTGTCGATAGTAGGGAACCAGCACGATGAGCTTTCGCTTTCGCCCTGTGTCCATATCTGCGTAGGCTTATCCTTTTCGGTACCGTCAGGATTGATAAAGTACAGGCCTTTGGCATCGTTAATAGCCGCACTGCCTTTTACTTTCAATTCATTTGGTTTCGAGGTATAATCAATATACAACGTATAGTTTTCATTGTTCAGATAGGTTTTATCCAGTTTGATGTTTAGCTGCAGGCTGTCCTCGTATTTATATTTAAGCGGAACGTTTTTCCCGGCTTTAACAACCGCTACAGTTTTAATATCCATGCCCTTGGCATCTAGACGAAGCGAATCTGTAGGATATTGGTGTGGTTTTAAAGTCACCCATTCCTTACCGTACATATAGCGTTTTTTGTAATCGAAACGCACATCCAGTTTGGTGTGGATAAGGTCGTTTACTTTGGTGGTTGTTGCCCGGTAAACGGTGCTGGTGGCCATTGGTGTTGTTGGGGCCTGCGCTGCTGCCACCTGTGCTAAAGCGGTAAGCGATGCTCCCGCTATAATTAGCGCTGAAATTGATCTTAATTTTATCATTAGTTGGTTTGTAGTGCCGATGAGCTTTGTTATAATGGGGTTATAACGATTCTTGACCGGCGATCAGTTAAACTTATAAAATGCTAATTTATAGTTTACTTTGTGAAAGCCAAAATACTATGCACGAATAATAAATTGATGTGATGACTATCCCTTCAACCCTAAGCCTGCATCTCCATTCAACACCCATTTCCCATCTTTAAATTCCGGTAAAGCATAAGGGTTATTCCGTGTAAGGAAAGGCCCGTCCAAATCGGCCCAATCGCATTGTGGGGCAAGGGCGGCGGCGGCTAAGGTGGCGCAGCTGGTTTCACTCATGCAGCCTATCAGTACTTTTAGGCCCAATCCTTTCGCGCGCTTTATCATCAGGTGCCCTTCGTGCATGCCTGCCGATTTCATTAGCTTTACATTAATGCCATGATAAGCCCCGGCAGCCTTGTCTACATCAGCCAGGCGCTGTACAGCTTCATCGCCTATAATAGCTATCGGGCTGCGTTCTGTCAGCCAGGCGTTTGCGTCAATATTAGCTTTGGCAAAGGGCTGTTCTATCAGTTGCACGCCCTGCTCTTTTAACCAGTGGGTCATATCCAGGCTTTCCTGCAGGTCAGTCCAACCCTGGTTGGCATCTACATACAATGGTACCTGCGTAACCGAGCGAATGGTATCAATCAGCGTTTTATCGCTATCACGGCCCAGCTTTACTTTTATTACTTTGGCCCCCTCATTTATAGCTTCATGCGTTTTTTTAAGGATCACTTCAGGCGTATCAATCCCAATAGTTACGCTGGTGACAGGCATGTTAGCTAAATCGCTGCCCAGTAATTGCCAGCAGGGCTTGTTTTGCAACTGACCGTCCAAATCGTGCAGGGCTATATCAATAGCTGCCTTTATAGCCGGGTGGCCAACTGCTATACTATCCAGGTACTGGCCAATGCGCGTGTAATCAAAAGGGTAATGAAACTCCTTCGCGTCAACCTTATTTAAAAACAAGGCCGCGCTTTGGTGGCTTTCGCCCATATAAGGTACCATAGATGCTTCGCCGTGCCCGGTAAAACCTTCGTGCGATAATTCTACCAGCGTTAATGGGGTTGATGTGCGCGAGAAACCCGATATCGTAAAGGGGTGGCGCAGCTCTAATTCGTATGGGCGAAAAGTCAGTTTCATGTTAAAATTCAAAGCTAAAAATTTTCAGGTACATCAATGCTTATCTTTGCGGCTTATGCCGGTAAAAATTTATAACCCTTTTGATACATTTAATTTCAGCAACCGCAATTGCTTCTTAACAGGTGAGTCGGTTAACCCCGATGAGGAACGCATACAGGTTTTCCCACAGTGGCTGATGCTGCGTTACGCGTTGGAAGAAAAACCTTTTAAATTACTGGATGAAAGCATTACCACCTATAAAGACCTGAAAGTACCTTGTGCTACTGCTGTCAATAACCAATTTTTTGAACCGTTGGAACAGGAAATAGCCGAGGCATTTGATAAAGGCTATGATGCAGTACAAGCGTTAAACGAGTTAAAGTTATTCCAATGGGCTGCCAAGTTTATTTATGGGATGATATTTAACGAGATGCAGGCCGGTATTAAACTACAGCATGCGCAGGGCGAAGATTTTAATATCTCTCAATCTATCATCCATAAATTTAGTCATTTGCATTTAATGCTGCAAAGTATTAACCAGCCAGTGTTTTTTGATGGATTCAAACCCTATAGCCTGTTCCTGTTCAAGGTAAATAATGCGCCAGATGAGTTTGTGTACCGCGATGAGATCAACACACTTACCTTCTCTATCCGCCTGCGCGATATGGGGCTGATCATCTGTTTGCAGGATAATGGCGCCAACCGCCGTTACCACCAGGAACTGCTGGATAAAATTGGCGATAAACCGCTGCACCCTATCCAGTTTGAGGAGTTTTGTGCTAAAGTATTTTATTCGGCCTATCTGTTCAACCGCATGCCCGAGTATAACCTGTTACCTGTGGGCGAGGAACTTTATATAGAGGCCATGCCCTTGCGGGGAATGAACAGCAAACCATTGTTTGACCATTGGATAAACAAAACCTATGGCCAGGTGCTGGAGAATTTTTGGAAAAAATGGGGCTTCCTGCTGTTAGAGATCATTAAAAACCCAGAGAAGCCGATGGGCTTTTTACTAAATGCTGAAGGCGAATTTGTAAATGCCGCCGATATAACGCTGCAAGCCTAATAATGAGCTGTTAAACCTTTTTCAAAAAATTAATCAGTCCCTCCATCGCCTTGGCGCGGTGACTAATTTTATTTTTCTCTTCCAGGCTCATTTCGGCAAAAGTAACATGATAGCCATCGGGCTGAAAAATGGGATCATAGCCAAACCCGCCGTTACCGGCTACTTCGTGGCGGATAGTACCCTCTACGGTGCCTTCAAAAATATGTTCGTTGCCCTGCCAAATCATGGAGATCACGGTACGGAAACGGGCTGTCCGGTTAGTTATCCCCTGCATATTGTGCAGCACTTTAGCTATATTGGCGGCATGGTTACCATGTGTACCGGCATAACGTGCCGAATACACACCCGGCTCATCGTTTAACGCGTTAATTTCCAGCCCACTGTCATCGCCAAAGCAATCCTGGTGATAATTATTATATATAAACCTGCTTTTTATCGATGCGTTTTCCCTGAAGGTAATCCCGGTTTCTTCAATATCGACAGTGCAATTAATATCATCAAGTGTAAGCAGCTTAAAGTCGGTTCCAATTTTGGCCGATACTTCATCAAGCTTATGCCGGTTGTTGGTCGCAAATACAAGTTGGTGCGGCATAGTTAAAGCATTTTCATTTGTTCCCAAAAAGCTTTTACCTGCTCTTTGTTGCCCATCATTTCGTTAAAGCTGTAACTGTATAATAACTGGCAGGTGCCCAGCATGGTCAACTGATTAAATACCGGTTCGGCCAGGCCTTCGGGAAAGCTTTCTTTTCCTAATAATAGCATCCTTTTAGGTTTAAAAAAACGACCGATGGCCTTAATATCTGTACCCGGATGTTTCCCGATATTAAAAATAGCCACATCATCCAAACTCAATTCCTTGCGTTTAATGGTGCTGTCCAGCGCGTTCATATGCGCGGTGTCCATTACATCATGTTCGGGGTAATTAACCACCACCAAAAACTTTTGCTGGAAGCCCCCGGTATACTTAAACCCAGCCACAGGCGCTTCTGCCACCGGTGGCTGGTTTATTTTAGGAATGGCCGGGGCAATTGGTGCCGCTGGCTGTTCAGTTATTGACTCAGGTTTGTCATAAGCAGGTGCAGGCTCGTGTGCCTGGGTAACCGGTGCTATAATCTCAGGTTGCGTTGCTACTGTTTCAACGGGTAAAATGCCTGGCAATGCAGGTTTTTCATCACGTAAAATATATACATCACCGGGTAAAAGGTAAGCAAGCGCAAGCGGGTTCTCGACAATCATATATTTAACAAAATTTAACCAAAAATAGCTAAAGTGTTTGAAGCTTTATCAGCATATTCGCAGTATTAAGTATAATAATGATGTTTTGATATTGTTATAGCTTCATAATCAAATAATTTTCCGAAATTCGGGGTCTGAAATTAAGCTCCGGCTTAAGCGTTTTAATAAAAAGGATACATGAGAAAGTTTGGCATAGCCGTTTTAAGTTTAATATTAATAGCAACATCATTTGCGCATGCGCAGCGTGTGCTGGATAAAGTGGCCGGGGTGGTAGGCAGCAGCATTATTTTACAATCGGATATTGAATCGCTATATGCACGTTACGTGGCCGAGGGCGCCCATCTCCCCCCCGATTTTAAATGCCAGTTATTGCAACAACAGGTTACCCAAAAATTATTGGCCCAGCAAGCGGTTATAGATAGCGTTACCGTGAAAGAAGATGAAGTGGATAACGAGGTTGACCGCCGTATGCGCGGCATGATACAACGTGCCGGCGGGCAGGACAGGCTGGAGCAATTCCTGGGCCGATCTACCATCCAGTATAAGGATGAGATCCGCGCCGATATCAGGGAATCAATGATAGCACAGCGTATGCAGCAAAAGATTACTGAAAAAGTGAACGTAACGCCACAGGATGTAAAAAAATATTTTGAAAGTTTCCCTAAGGATAGTTTACCTACCTATAATAAGGAGGTAGAAGTGGGTGTAATTGTAATAAACCCTACACTTACCAAGGATGAAAAAGAGGAATACAGGCAAAAAGTAGAAGGCCTGCGTGCCCGTGCTAAGGCCGGTACCGATTTTGGCGTTTTAGCCCGTTCTTACTCACAGGACCAGGCCTCGGCTGTAGAGGGGGGTGACCTGGGCTTTTTTGACCGCAGCCAAATGGTTAAAGAGTTTACCGCAAATGCCTTTAAACTAAAGGCTGGTGAGATCTCGCCGGTTTTTGAAACCGATTTTGGCTTCCACATTTTACAGGTGATAGAACGCCGGGGCGAACAAGTGCATGCCCGTCATATACTTATTATGCCTACCATTACCCAGGCTGCGCTGGACAGGGCTAAAAGCAAAGCCGATTCTATTTACAACCTGATCACAACCAACAAAAAAATAGATTTTTCAAGCGCTGCGTCTTTTTATTCTGACGATAAAGAAACCAAGTTTAACGGCGGTATGATGCTTAACGCAGAAAACGTGCAAACCCGTACCACTTATATCCCTACCGATAAACTTGACCCGCAAATAGCATTGGTTGTTGATACCATGAAAGTAGGCCGTATATCAAAACCGACCTTATTTACCAGCCAGGACGGCAAAAAAAGCTACAGGTTATTTTATCTGAAATCAGTTACCGATGCGCATAAGGCAAACCTGGCACAGGATTTCCCCAAAATAAAAGAAATAGCTTACGCTGATAAAACTGACCGTACGGTGAGCCAATGGTTTGAAAAGAAACGTAAAGAGACTTTTATACGTATTGACCCTGAGTATCAAAGCTGCCCGCAATTAAAAACCTGGATAACTACCACAGCACAAGTAAAACCCTAAACACAATTTATGCAACACCACTCTGATGTTGAAGCTGCCGACGCTTTAAAACAAGCTTTTCAACAAATAAGGACCGAAATAGGTAAAGTAATTATCGGGCAGGATGAGGTGGTGAAATCGGTACTGATATCTATTTTCAGTAACGGGCATTGTTTGTTGGTGGGTGTACCCGGTTTGGCTAAAACATTATTGGTGCAAACGGTTTCGCAAGTGTTAGATCTTGAATTTAATCGTATCCAGTTTACCCCCGACCTGATGCCTTCGGACATTATTGGTTCGGAGATACTGGGTGAGGACCGTAACTTTAAATTTATACGCGGACCAATTTTTGCCAATATTATTTTGGCTGATGAGATAAACCGTACGCCGCCTAAAACCCAGGCAGCTTTATTGGAAGCTATGCAGGAAAAAGCGGTTACCGCCGCAGGTGTTACCCATACGCTGCCAAAACCATTTTTTGTATTAGCTACCCAAAACCCAATTGAACAGGAAGGCACTTACCCTTTGCCGGAAGCACAGCTTGACCGCTTTATGTTCAATGTATATTTAGATTACCCAACCTTTGCCGAAGAATTGCAGGTGGTTAAAAACACCACCAGCACACATGTGGGTGAAGTGAATAAGATATTGACTGCCGAGCAGATCATTTATTTTCAGCAGCTGGTACGCAATATCCCGGTAACCGATCATGTGCTGGAATATGCTGTGAAACTGGTTGCCAAAACCCGTCCGCAAGGCGATATGGCCACACCACAGGTAAAGAAAATGCTGAACTGGGGGGCAGGGCCAAGGGCATCGCAGTTTTTAATCTTAGGCGCCAAATGCCATGCGGTCATCAGCGGTAAATACTCGCCCGATATTGAGGATATACAGGCTATTGCCAAACCAATACTGCGCCACCGTATAGTACGCAGCTACCACGCCGAAGCTGAAGGGTTGACAGCAGACCACATTATTGAAGGCTTGTTTTAATAACGATGCTATACAGTATAAAAAGCCCAAACGGGCTTTTATTATTTTAAGGCAAGCCCTTTAGCGCGGTTTAATTAATGTATGTGGGATTGGCCAAAACAGAAACATATATACTGAAGAACTATAATGATTATATATGCTATAGAGGTGATGTAACACGGTTGCATCATACCGTTTGAAAACTTCTTAGCCATATTTGTGTTATAAGGGTATCCAAAAATTAATTAAACCATGAAAAATTTATTTCGTATTCCCTTCATAGTAGCCCTGTTTGCCTTTGTTGTTTGTTCATGTTCAACCCCTAAAAACGCTGCGACCAGCACCCCTTCAGCATCGCGCGGTAAATTTACCGGTACCTGGACCATCACCGCCATTAGTTATGACGGATTGATAGAAAATGCCGTACAAAATGTGTTCGACCAGGCGCCGCCATCAGCTTTTCGAGGCAGTACCTGGCAATTGACCAATAGTGGTAATGGTATATATACGTTAACCAATGGCGCATCGCAAACCATTTTCTGGTCGGTTAATAATACTGATCCAAACGGACAGATGTTCCAATTTAAGAAAATATACCAGGGTGATAAAGCTAAAAATGTAACCGCGGGATACCAGCTATATGTAGTAAGTAACGATGGTAACCACATGACTTTGAAAAGCCCCGTTACAGTAGGCAATAGTACAGCCTATATTATTTACGACTTTAGCAAGACGAAGTAACCGAGCTGTTAATTCGTATATCTACAGGGCAGTTACTTGCCAAACAGGCCGCCAATACCGCCAAACATATCCTTGGTCATGGCGGCCATTTCGCTTTGGCTTACGTTGTCGGCTTGTTCCATCGCTTTATTTATAGCAACCACCAGCAGTTCTTCCAGTTCCTCTTTGTCGGCGTCTTTTAAAAAGGCGTCGTCAATAGTCACTGTTTGTACGGCCTTATTAGCATTTGCTGTTACGGTTATCTTACCGCCTTCGGCTGTGCCGGTTACGGTTATTGCATCCAGCCGTTTTTTTACTTCGCCAGCCTTTTGCTGGGCCTCAAATAATTTGTCGAACATATCAATTGTTTAGATCCTAGGATAAACAGCTGTTAGTGTTTAATGTTTATGGCCTTTTTTCTTTTTTGCAACGCTGTGCCTGGCTGGTTTTTCTTTTTTCTTTTCATGTGCAGGGGCCGGGGCTGTTGCCTGGTCTTCCTCTTCTTCGCCGCTCCTGCCATAGGCTCCCATGCGCACCACGGGCATACCGGTCATTTTAAACAGATCATCCAGGTGCAGCAGACTGCCATTGGCCATGTTATCCAGTAATATAATAACGATATCTTCCTTCATATCGCGTAAAAAGATATGGCGGTAACCATGCCACCAGCCGGTATGGTACACCACTTTTTCGCCCGGTGCTTCAAACAAATGCCAGCCATAGCCATAACCAAAATGCCCGTTCTTTAATGGCACACGGTTTACATAGGCCGAATCCTGAGTTGACTGTTTGATGAGTCTGCCTGCGCGCAAGGCACGGTCAAATATAAAAAGGTCGCCTACGGTGCTGTAAATCCCTTTGTCACCTACCGGGCCATCTAAATAATTTTGAGCGACAGAATATCGCCAGCTGTTACGATCGTGCCCCAGCACCTTTGTTGGTATTTTGTCGTATTCGGCTTTAGAGTACACATTGGTATGGCGCATGCCTGCCGGTTTAAACACATTTTCCATCATGTATCGCGAGAAAGACATACCGGTAGCCTTTTCAATAATTGACCCCAGCACCATAAAGTTTGAATTATTGTAACGGTAGCTTTTATCAGGTGCATTATAGCGCACCGGCTTATACTGGGCCAGCAAATCCATCATCTGCTGGTTTGTAACCCCTTTTTTCTGATCGCGGTGTTCTTTGCGGAAAACGTCATCGATAGAGTATACATAATTAGGCAGGCCCGAGCGGTGCGTTAGCAGCATCCGGATGGTTACCCCGTGATATGGGAAATTAGGGAAAAAGCGCTGTACCGAGTCGTCAAGCCGTAGTTTACCGCGTTCCATTAGCTGGAGGACCGCCGTGGAGGTGAGGGTTTTAGAAATGGATGCCAGTTCGAATTGCGAATCCAGCTTCAGGCTATCCTGTCGTGGGTAATTGGCCCAGCCAAAGGCATTTTCGTAAATTATCTTACCTTTTTTTGCTACCAGCACATTGCCGTTAAAACCGCTTACCTGGTGCAGGTGTTTCATAAACTCATCTATCTTTTTATCGGCGTTTTTGGGATCGTACTTTAAAAACTCGGCGGTGTTAAAGGGTTTGCTATTAACCGCTCCTGCATCGGTTTTACCGGCAGGGCCCGAAGAGCAGGAAGACATTACGAAAAGGGAAAAAAGAACAGAAAGGGTATTTTTGAACACTAAACTCATACAGATAAAAAGATCAACGGTAAATGAAGGGCGAAAATTAAAAATTTAACGGTTGCAATAGGGTTAAAGTTTAAAAAACTTTTCCTTTTTTTTATCACACTCCATCAGTTTTAGACAAATGAAAACCTTATTCAATATTATTTTTTATTACTTGTTATTATTTACCTGCAGGGCGCAAGTGTGTTTGAATAACTCCTAACTGTTTGACTTCAGCAACTCTTCTTCCAGCCGCCAGTTAAAATAACCCGGAAGCAGGTATACCTCGCGGCCTTCATGGTTAAGCAGCAGAATATGTTCACTATTGGTAAATATGCCGACGTACCTGTTTTTTATCCGCCTTGCTTTAGTGCCGGCTTTTTTGAAGCGAAGTTCAGCTGAGGGTTTTTTGAACCAGAATGGTCCGTTAAACCCCGATGTTTTAAGGCTGATGTATTCGTCGGCCATATTAATATCAACAACAATACGGCTAATAAAACGACCTCTACCCGCTATTAAAAGATATTGTACTAATCCTAAAACCAGCACAATACATACTTCCCATAGTATAAACTGGCTCCAATCGTCGTTAGTTACTTTACTGTAGGCATAAGCAGTGTAGAAAAGCAAAACCAGATCGCAGATATAGCAGTCGCGCTTAAGCCTGTTAACCTGTTTTATAATAATTATCAGCAATTGGGGGTCTACCTGGTAGGTATGGTCGCTTGATATATTCAATTTTGTCTCTGCTTACTATAACCAAATATAACAAGAACCCTCGTTGATTTATCACAGGGCGCCAATTGTTTGAAATGGCGGACAGGTAACAATTGGGCGGCGCTGATATTTTAGATACCTTTGCACGCAATGAGAAGGAATAATACCCCCAATCGCGTATTCGAAAACGTGAGTATAATTGATATTGCCGAAGAAGGCAAGGGTGTGGGCAAAACAGAAGATTTTGTGCTATTTGTAGAGCGGGCCGTACCGGGCGACGTGGCTGATGTGGAAGTTTACCGCAAAAAGAAAAACTTCGGCGAAGGGAAGATTGTAGGTTTGAAAAAGCCATCCGAGCATCGCACTACACCTTTTTGCGAGCACTTTGGCACCTGCGGCGGCTGCAAATGGCAGCATATGACCTATAATGCCCAGCTACAGTTTAAACAAAAAAGCGTGCACGATGCACTGACCCGTTTAGCTAAAATAGACGCGACGAACATGCTACCCATTGTAGCTTCGCCTGAAGACCGCTATTATCGCAACAAACTGGAGTTTACCTTTTCTGATAAACGCTGGCTGTACGAAGGGGAGAACCGCGAGGATGCGCAACTGAACATGAACGCGCTGGGTTTCCATATACCGGGCAGGTTTGATAAGATACTGGATGTGAACCACTGTTACCTGCAGGCCGACCCATCTAACCAGCTGCGCAATAGTATAAATAACTTTGCCAAACAGCATGGGATAAGCTACTACGGCATTAAAGCCCATACAGGCGCACTGCGTAACCTTATCATTCGTACGTCAACCACGGGAGAACTGATGGTGATTGTTGTTTTTGCTTTTGCTACAGCGGATGAAGTGGACCTGCTGATGAATTTCATAGCTAAAGATTTCCCGCAGATCACCTCGCTTTTATATATCCTGAACGAGAAAAAAAATGACACCATATTTGATCAGGATGTGCTGGTTTGGCGTGGGCCAGAATACATTCACGAGGAGATGAATGGTATAAAATTTCGTATCGGGCCAAAATCCTTCTATCAAACCAATTCGGTACAGGCCTTGCGTTTATATGAAATAACACACGATTTTGCTGGTTTCAAAGGCGATGAACTGGTTTACGACTTATATACCGGTGCAGGTACTATTGCCAACTTTGTGGCAGGCAGTGTGCGCGAGGTAGTAGGTGTGGAATATGTACCCTCGGCTATCGAGGATGCGAAGATAAACTCGGCCATTAATAACATTATCAATACCAAATTTTACGCTGGCGATATGAAGGATGTGCTGAATGCCGAATTTGTAGCCGAACACGGTAAGCCGGATGTTGTAATTACCGACCCGCCACGTGCCGGTATGCACGCCGATGTGGTAGACAGACTGATGGAGATAGCAGCAGCTAAAATTGTATACGTAAGTTGCAACGCCGCTACACAGGCCCGCGATTTGCTGGTATTGAAAGAAAAATATAACGTTACTAAAATACAACCGGTAGATATGTTTCCGCATACCCAGCATGTGGAGAATGTAGTGTTATTGGAATTGAAATAAATAAACCAAAGTGTCATTTCGAACCACAGGGAGAGCCCTTTTGCGTGGAGACAATCACGCAGTAAAGATTTCTCCTCGCTCGAAATGACAATGGAAAAAGTATTAAGGGATGGATCCGCAAGAATTATTGAATGACCCGAACGGGCCAAAAAAAGAAAGTCCGCTGAAAAGCTTAGAGGTAGATCTGCGTTTATATAGCGAATCGCTGCGCGAGGTAGCCGTTGAAATTTTGGTGGAAGGGATATCTAAGTACCCCATTTTTATTGCCCACCAGCACGAGGTTAGCCTGGGCGAGCCAGTAATGGAAAAGGAGGACCTGAATACCGATTGGAACATTAATGCAAGTACGCTGGAAGAATTTGTGGAGCGTGGCATCATTAAAAAAGAATTGAAACAACGCTTTGTAGATACCTACAAAAACCCGCACGATTTTATGTGTGTATTTGTAATAGTTCCTGAAGGGGCAAATTTTGTGTTTTTCCCGTACCCGGAAGAATAATACCCAGAATACCTTGTTCTATAATCCGTTTAATAAAGACATAGCTATCATTGATAGCTGCATTTACCCCAGAGAACACGCTTTTAAAAACAACATTGTATAATTTGAGGCTAAAGCCATCTTATAATTAAGGCTTATCCGTTGGCTGAAGCCAACGGCAATAAAAGTAAGATGAAATTTCATTGCCGTCCCATTTATGGGGCGGTTAAAGGCAAAATAAAAAAGGCTTTAGCCTCAAAAAACAGATTGAAGGTTTAAAAGCAATTCTCTGGCATTTACCCTACTAATTCAGTCGTATTTAAAAATAAGCCTTATATTAGCCAATCGAATATCATGGCAAATAATTATCAACGCATCATTATTAAAATTGGCTCGAATGTGCTTACCCAAAGCAACGGTTTGCCCGATGTGGCGCGTATTGGCCATTTGGTAGACCAGGTTGCTGCAATAAAAAAACAAGGCAAAGAGGTAATCCTGGTATCATCGGGTGCGGTGGCATCGGGCCGAAGCCTGATCAGTATTGATGAAAAGGTGAACAGCGTAGCAGCGAGGCAGTTGCTGGCCTCTATCGGGCAAGTGAAGCTAATAAATACCTATGCGCATTTGTTCGAGGCTTATCAAATGTTGTGTTCGCAGGTGCTGGTAACCAAAGAGGATTTTCGCGACCGAATGCATTACCTGAACATGAAAAACTGTTTAGAAATATTGCTGCAGCATGGCGTTATCCCGGTAGTGAATGAGAACGATGTGGTATCGGTTACCGAACTGATGTTTACCGATAATGATGAACTGGCCGGACTGATAGCTTCTATGCTGAATGCCCAGGCGCTTATTATTCTTAGCAATGTAGATGGCCTTTATGATGGCGACCCAAAAATTGCTGGTAGTAAAGTGATTGAGGAGATAGATGGAACGGCTACCAACTTTGCATCATTTGTGAGTTCATCACGCTCGTCGTTTGGGCGGGGGGGTATGCTCACCAAAAGCAACATGGCACAAAAGGTAGCCCAATTGGGTATTGCTGTACATATTGCTAATGGCACTAAAGATAATATCCTGACGGATGTTTTGGCGAATAAAGTTACCCATACCAAATTCATCCCCAGCAAAAACACCTCGGGTAAAAAGAAATGGATTGCCCATTCGCAAAACTTTGCCAAGGGTGTGGTGCAGATTAATGAGGGTGCCAAAACGGTATTAACATCCAGCAAGGCAACCAGCTTGTTACCTGTTGGCGTGGTAAGTATTACTGCCGATTTCCAAAAAGGCGATATTATAAAGCTGGTTGACGAAACCGGTAAACAAATAGGCTTGGGTATTGCCGAATATGGGGCAGACAAGGCGCGCGAGCGTATTGGCCAAAAGAACCATCGCCCGCTTGTACATTACGATTACCTATATTTAAATACCTGATGATGGGTTATACCGAATATTTTGAAAGGGCACGGAAAGCACAAAAGGTGTTTTGGGGCTTAACAACTGAGAAAATTGATGAAATACTGTTAGCACTTGCCGATGGGGTGGAATCTTATAGCCCAATCTTAATCGAAGCAAATCAAAAAGATCTTGATCGCATGGATCCAACTGATCCAAAATACGACCGGTTAAAGTTAACACCACAACGTATAGAAGATATTGCGAATGATATCAGGAATGTTGTTAAGTTAACCAGCCCTGTTGGAGAGTTACTTTTGGAAAAAGATATGCCCAATGGCTTAAATATCTCTAAAATAAGGGTGCCCTTAGGTGTGGTTGGAGTAATATATGAAGCCCGGCCAAATGTTACGCTCGATGTATTTTCGTTATGTTTTAAAACCGGCAATGTTGCTGTTTTAAAAGGTGGTAGCGACGCGGAATATTCAAACAATGCCATTATCGAAGTTATACATCATGTACTCGGCGACCATAACTTAGACGGCGATGTGGCTATCTTACTTCCCCCTGAACGCGAAGCCACCGAAGCCCTGCTTAACGCTATTGGTTACATTGATGTGCTGATTCCCCGCGGTAGCCAGGGCCTTATTAATTTTGTACGCCAAAATAGTAAAGTGCCGGTTATTGAAACCGGCGCGGGCATTGTACATACCTATGCCGATGAAAGTGCAAGCATTGAAAAGTTAAAAGCCATTGTATTCAATTCAAAAACACGCCGGCCAAGCGTTTGTAATACGTTGGACTGTTTGGTGCTACACCAAAGTTTATTGCCCGTTTTGCCTGAAATTTTACAGCCATTAGCCGAGAAAGGGGTAGAGATATTTGCGGATGACCAATCGTACCAGGCACTGGATGGACATTATCCTGCAGCTTTATTGCAACATGCACATCCCGAACATTTTGGTACAGAATTTTTATCGTTAAAAATGGCTATCAAAACCGTAGCGGGTTTTAAAGAAGCGCTGGATCATATTGCGCAATACAGCTCAAAACATAGCGAGGCAATTGTATCGGAAAACGCACAAAATATAGAAACGTTCCTGAACACGGTTGACGCTGCTGCCGTTTACGCCAATGCATCAACCGCGTTTACTGATGGCGCACAATTTGGCCTGGGTGCAGAAATTGGGATAAGTACACAAAAACTGCATGCACGCGGGCCAATGGGTTTAGCCGAGCTTACAAGCTATAAATGGGTAGTGCGTGGCGATGGACAGGTGAGGGGCTAATTAGTTTTTCACCATCCCCACCAGTGCCTCAATAAATTTAGGGTTATCGTTCAGGCTTTCTACCAGTTGCACGTGCTCGCCGCCTTTTTCTTTGAACTCCTCGTGGTATTCAACCGAAACTTCATATACGGTTTCCAGGCAATCGGCTACAAAAGCAGGGCAAAATACCAGTAGTTTCTTTTTGCCTTCTTCGGCAAGTTTAGCTATTACCTGGCTGGTATAAGGTTGTACCCATGGGTCGCTCCCAAGCCGCGATTGAAAGCATACGGTATATTGATCGGGGCTTAAGCCCATTTTCCCGGCAATAAGGCGTGCCGTATCATATGATTGTGCTGAGTAACAGAATTTATTTACATCCGTGAGGGTTTGGCAGCAATCGGCAGTTTTTAAGCAGTGGTTATGCGTGTGGTCGCATTTTATCAGTTGGCGTTGGGGCAGTCCATGAAAACTGAACAGGATATGGTCGTAATTTTCTGGCTGATGCTTTTTGGCATTATCCGCAAATGCTTCGATCATCAGGGGATTATCATGAAAAGAATTTACGAACGAGATATTAGGGATAGTTTGCCATTGGCCTACTAAACGCATTACTTTTTCATATACCGAACCTGTACTGGCCGATGCATATTGGGGAAATAAAGCAATAACTTTAATCTCACTTACCAGGGCGTTTTTCAGGCGGTCTAAAGCAGCTTCAATAGATGGGGTTTGATAACGCATGGCCAACTCTACCATGTATTCATCGCCCAATTTTTCCTGTAACAGTTTTTGCTGTAAAATACTGTAGTATAATAACGGGGAACCAGTTTCATCAGACCAGATCTCGCGGTAAAGCTTAGCCGATTTTGGCGCCCTGAACGGAACAATGATGCCCCTGACAAGTAATGCCCGTGATACTGGATTAATGTCAATCACCCGGCCATCCATCAAAAACTCGTTAAGGTACTTGCGTACATCCGGCGTTGCCGCGCTATCCGGCGTGCCTAAATTAACTAATAGAACTCCTTTTTTGCCCATCGCTGCAAAAGTAAGATAAAAAGATTAGCCCCCCAACCCCCTGAAGGGGAGATAAGCCTGGTTTTCGGTTATTTACATTGGTATGGTATTCCCCCTTCAGGGGGTTAGTGAGCTTCCACCAGCTCCACTTCTGCTACGGGACTAAATAAATAAACCCGCCTGCTTTTAACTTCCACGCATTTAAAGCGTTTGCGCAGTTGTTCTTCTTTACGAAATACACGTCCGTCTTTTAACTTAAACAATGCTTTCATCGGCAGCTTCTCTACCGTGGTGACCGATTCTTTAGGCGGGTCATATTTACGTAGCGATCGGTACAGGTTTAAATCGGAACAACTGGAAGCCGCGGGGTTGTTGAGGTACCTGGTGATAGCATGATGCACATCGGGCGGAAAGATGTTCTTCTCGAAGAAAGGCTGCATCATCTTTTTAAAATTGCCTTTCCATTCCGGGCCGTGCGGCTTTACCTTATGTTGATGCTCGTTCCAGGTATGCAGGTGCGCAAACTCGTGCACGGTAGTAACCAGGAAG
Source organism: Mucilaginibacter boryungensis (assembly GCF_015221995.1). Taxonomy (NCBI): domain Bacteria; kingdom Pseudomonadati; phylum Bacteroidota; class Sphingobacteriia; order Sphingobacteriales; family Sphingobacteriaceae; genus Mucilaginibacter; species Mucilaginibacter boryungensis. The sequence continues at coordinate 801,880 of NZ_JADFFM010000002.1, read as the reverse complement.
GCGTAAGCATTTAAATCGTAATTAACCGAGATACGATGGCCCCTGCCATCAAATGGCGGGCGGTAATCGCCAAATTTAGTGCCGCGGTTGCGCGATATTTTGAATTCACATTTAAAATAATCAATCCAGCGGCCAATAAGAGGTGCCGCGTCTGGCGGCAGATATTGTTCTAATACTTTTACTTTATCCAATTGTATCGTTCAGCTTTTTAAAGCTTGTCCCCTCCCAGGGCTTACAGCAAAGATAATGTGCAGATGTGCAGATATGCAAATGCGCGGATGATTATAATGTGTAGATATGCAGGTTTGCGAATATGCAAATGATAGAAATGCAATTCATTTGCACATCTACATATTCGCAAACCTGCACATTAATTACTCGTAACTATGCCGTTCAAAGTCATAGTCGGATTGTGCAGAAATGATCTTCTTTCGCCGTTCAACATCAGTATCCAGGCTGTGGTCAAAAATACTGTCGGTTACAGCCATGTCGCGGTCTTTATCTTTTTCTGCAAAATGCACGTTGGCTTCATATATTTTAGCCAGCGCTACATCATACGGACCTTTTGGCGACATTAACTTTACAAATACCGGTAAGCATTCAAACAAAATAAAAAGATAACCTATAAAAGAAATGGCCAGGTAAGTATCCAGGTCGCGTGTGCCGTTATCATTATAGGATAGTTGTCCCAGCGCCCAGTTGCGGTCGGCAAAACCGGCAATAGCTACAAGGCTATCCAATTGGTGCGGGGTAAACAAACGCAGGTCATTCAAACCTTCAAACTGTTTTCGCTGACTAAGGTACTGGTCCATTTTACCCAGATCATCGGTCACCGTTTTAAGCCGGTTTTGCTTTTCAAGCAGCACGCCTTCTTTTTGCTTGGCATAAGTACCATACCCTGTAATGCCCGATGTTTGATTGGTTTTATCGCCAAAAACTTCCTGGTTCAATTGGTAGCGCGACCGGTTAATGTCTTTCTCCAGCGAATCCTTTTCCTTTTTCAGGTCAAGGTTTTTGGTCAGCTCCATCGCATATTTTTGCTGATAGGTTTTTTGCAGGGTATCTATTTTGCGGTTTTGGCCTTTCAGATACGATGTTTTTAGTTTTTGGCGTATCTCTTTATCAAATATCTTCAGTTCCAGCGGGCGCGATATCACTATACCTATCATAATAGCCAGTAAAATACGCGGTGATGCCTGCAATATCTGTTGATTAGTGGTGCCTTCTTTATTAATGCTGGATACAATGTAGCGGTCCATATTAAAAATGGCCGTGCCCCAAAGCAAGCCAAACAAAACGGCAAAGCCTACGGCAAAAGCACTGCCGCTGAAAACAAAATACATGGCATACCCGCCCGAAAGACTGGCAAAAAGCGCGGTAAAAAATATAGTAGCCCCTATGCCCACATACTTGTTGTGTTCGATTGGGTATTTTTTAAGAGTTTCTATATGGGCTCCCGAACAGAACCAAAAAAAGCGTGTAACTTTTCTCATTAGTGTCAATTATCAACTATGAAACGCCCAAAGTAAAGGATTGTTACAAAATACAAGTATAAATGTGATGAAACAAGCGATTGCTGGGACGAATAAAGCAAAATAAATCTTAAGTGTCTATTTAAGTTTGTGATGGCTGTTGCTAACGATGCGAAAGCTGTTCGTGTTAAAATATCCCCGCTTTGTGGAATGCATTCCCAAAGCAAATTAGTGACACCAGCTGCAAAACCGCTTTTATTGCTGAATTAAGGCATATTACACAACTGGCACATCAATTGAATTTGGTTTAATGCCCTTCCAAAGGGCTGTTTTTCATAGGTAGATGTAGGGCCGAAAAAACTGCGAGAGTGTTTTCGGCTTTTTTTTGCCCAAAATTTCCAAAAAAAATCGCACCGTTGCCAGTGCGATCTCTCTTTATATTTTCATTACTTATAATGGCCTGGGCGGACGCTGCTTTTGTTGGTCGTCCTGTTGCTTACGTTGGGCCTCTTGTTGCTGCTGTTGTCGTTGGGCAGCTTGCTGCGCCTGCTGTTGTTGCATTTGCTGTTGACGGGCCTGACGCTGTTGCTCCTGCTGTTGTTGCATTTGCTGTTGGCGCTGTTGATCCTGTTGCTGCTGCATTTGTTGTTGACGGGCTTGACGCTGTTGCTCCTGCTGTTGTTGCATTTGTTGTTCAGCTTGTTGTTGCTGTGCTGCCTGATCAACCGGCGGGCGCTGCCGGCGTTGCTGATCGTCCTGTTGACGCTGCTGTTGCCTTTGTTGCTCTTGCTGTTGCCTTTGTTGCTCTTGCTGCTGGCGTTGTTGCTGTCTTTGCTGTTCAGCTTGTTGCTGTTGCCTTTGCTGCTCCTGTTGTTGTTGACGGGCCTGTTCAGCTTGCTGCCTTTGTTGCTCGGCTTGTTGCTGCTGTGCTGCCTGGTCAACCGGCGGGCGCTGGCGGCGTTGCTGATCGTCCTGCTGGCGCTGCTGTTGCCTTTGTTGTTCGCGTTGCTGGCGTTGTTGCTCCCACTGTTGCCTTTGTTGATCCTGTGGCTGTGGTGGGTTTTGCTGCTGCCTTTGTTGCTCACGTTGCTGGCGGGCTTGTTCACGCTGTTGCTGTGTTTGTTGGTCGAACGGCGGACGCTGGCCTTGTTGTTGCTGGCGCTGTTGTTCCTGTTGTTGACGGGCTTGGCGTTGCTGATCTTGCTGCTGCCTTTGCTGATCGTTCATTACAGGCTGGCCGGGACGGTTAACAGGTGTTGGCTGCCTGTCGGTACGGGGAATATTTGGCCTGTTATTCTCTCTAATTATCCTGTTATCGGCGGGCGCAGTGCGGGCAAAATTGGCTAATCTGGCTGCATTTTCATGATTGATACGTGCGGCCCCGCGTTGTTCGGCAATACGTTGTGAAGGATTTGCATCACGATAGGCGCGTGCGTCAACCACTTTAGTGGGCCTTGCGTCAGGTGTACGGGCTACTACAGGGCGATACAATACAACCGAGTTATTTTGCACACGGGTACGCTCGGGCCTGCTTATATTATTAATATTATAAACAGGTACGCGGGTGTGTGTATAACGCTCAATATCGCGTGTTGGCGGGCCAGCAATATACCTGTGGTTATTGTAGGCATAATCATTACGTATAACAGTAGTATTCCTTATTATGGTTACCACCCTGGTACGCGGTACATAATAGTTATAAATACGCGGACTGGTAATATAAGCGCGCGGCGCAAATATCCAGTAAAAATCGGGTGCGTTATAGTTGCCAAAAGCCAGGTCGATACTTATCCCCGGGCGTAACGGTGCCCAGCCATAGTAATCGCCTCCGCTGCGCCAGCTAACCCAGGCCGGTCCCCATTCATAATCGGGTATCCATTCCCAGCCATAATAATCGTCAAAGCGCCAGCGGCCATAATGAAATGGCGCCCAGCCCCAATCATAATCGGATACCCAGGTATTACCATATGGTGTTACTACCCAGTGGCCGTTAGTGGCATAAGGCCTAAAATCGACCCCGGCATCGGGCACCCAAACATCCCCGTAATCAGGGTCGTCTATCCAGGTGCCGTAAGGGGAAAGTTCGTCGTAAAAAGTCTGGAAAGTGATCTCGCCGCCATATTGCGCCTTCGACCGCTGGGGGGATACCAGTATTAGTGCTAATACCATTAAGGCAGCTCCCCATAATTTATTTAGTGTTTTCATTTGGTTTTAAATTCGTGTCGGAATATTTGACTTAGATAATGACAAAATGTTTAACCTATTGTTTTATAAGAGGGGCAGCTTGCTGGTCTCTACGGCATTATACCAGGAGTGTCTGGCCTTGAGAGTTGGTTGTTTCCCCTTCTATATTATCAAAAAACATATTGCCAATACATTAGTTAATTAGCAGTGATAATCAATTTTCATCCAAAACCCACTGTAGCTAACTAAATATTTTTGCACAACAGCACTTATTAAAATATTATTTGGATAATTTTACTTTTTAAACTTTAAAATATGAGTACAGTAAACATCCCCCGTTTAGATCTGGATACCTATATTAATGGTACAGCAGAGCAACGGAAAAAGTTTTCAGATGAGATTGGCAAGGCTTTTAATACCACCGGCTTTGTAACCATTACCAATCATGGCTTAAGCAAGGAATTGATAGATAATTTATATGCGCAGGTAAAAGCCCTGTTTGCACTTCCTGATGACGTAAAAGCTAAATACGAGATACCTGAACTAAGTGGCCAGCGAGGTTATACCGGCAAAGGCAAAGAAACCGCCAAAGGCTTTAAAGTACCCGACTTGAAAGAGTTTTGGCAAATTGGCCAAACCGTAACAGATGGCGACCCGGTAAAGAATGAATACCCGGATAACGTAATGGTAGAAGAACTGCCCGAGTTTAACAGAGTAACCCGCGAGGTTTACCAAAAGCTGGAAGCAGCAGGTAAATCGTTACTGAAAGCTATTGCGGTTTATTTGGGTTTGGATGAGCATTATTTTGATAAGCATGTGCATAACGGTAATTCTATTTTACGCACCCTGCATTATTTTGGTATAGAAGATCCGGATTCATTACCTGCCGACGCGGTACGTGCCGGCGCGCATGAGGATATTAACCTGATCACCCTGCTGATTGGCGCCAGCGCCGACGGCCTGGAGCTGCTGACCCGCGAAAACACCTGGTTCCCGGTAAGTGCACATGGGGAAGATGTGGTAGTTAACGTGGGCGATATGCTACAGCGTTTAACCAACGGTAAGCTAAAATCTACCACCCACCGGGTAGTTAACCCGCCGCGCGAGCTGATGAAGAATTCGCGCTATTCGGTACCTTTCTTCCTGCATCCGCGTTCGGATATGGATCTGTCCAGCCTGGATTCATGTATCGATGCCGAACATCCAAAACAATGGGAAGATATGACCGCTGGCGAATACCTGGACGAGCGTTTACGCGAAATTGGTTTAAAGAAATAACATTCAATTTGCGATAAGCAGTTAGCAGTTTCTTTTTTAAGTAATTGCTAACTGCTTATTTTATTTTCAGCTAATTATAACTGGCGCTGCAAACATAACCCCTCCCTTGGGTGTAATAGTAAAAATATACTACTACCATGCAGCCCATATTTTTTACCGTTGGAACTGATCTTCCCGTAATGATTATACCTGACAGCCAGGCCCACGTGGATGGGCACCCGGTGCTTACGTATACCTACAGTATTTACAGGAACAGTAAACAACACAATCAGCGGAGTATTGAAAGCAACCTGCATCTTACTAAAAACACTGATCCCGATTATATGGGTTATATTACTTTTGAGCAACCCGGAAAATTGTTTACTTATACCGCCGATGGCCAGCAGGAATTAAACAGCGACGAAGTGCAGGAAATTATTGAAATGATATCCCATCACCGCGACACCCCAGGCATGTGGACCTTATAACTGCCTGTATCGTGGCATTTAACAATAACAGCAAACTTTCCTGCTTCAAATAGGTTTATAATTTATATATCCCCGGGAGATTTTTGTATAAAACCACAGCCAGCAGCAAGTTTATAATTGGGTTAAGATAAAGTTAATATTTCGGCACAACGCCGGAATTTATAACAGCAGCAAAAAAATAAGGGATTATTAATGTACTTTCGCAAAAAATAAAAATTCATAAAAACCAAGCCTCAAATACCCCATTTGGTTAACAATATTTAAATTCTATAATGATAATTTTAGCATTCTTTTTAGCTCATTGGTTCCTGTCTTTGTTCTTTCAAACATTTTTCCTGCACCGTTACGCATCGCATAAGATGTTTAAAATGAACAGCTTTTGGGAAAAGGTTTTCTATTTCTGCACGTTCCTTTTCCAGGGCTCATCATTTCTTAACCCACGCGCTTATGCCATTATGCACCGTATGCACCATGCCTACAGCGATACCGAGAAAGACCCGCATTCGCCGCATTTTATTAAGGATGTTTGGGGGTTGATGATGAAAACCAAGACTATTTACCTGGATTATCGTAAATATAAATTGGAACCCGAGGCCCAATTTATAGACCGTTACCCTACCTGGAGTTTTGTTGACCGTTTTGGCGACCTATGGATAACCCGCCTGTTTTTTGTGGCATTTTACATTGGCTTTTATGTGATGTTTGCTAACCACTGGTATCTGTGGATGTTGCTGCCCTTCCATTTTATAATGGGCCCGCTGCACGGGGCAATTGTAAACTGGTGCGGCCATAAATACGGCTATAGTAACCACGATAACGACGACCACAGCAAAAACTCGCTTCCGCTGGATTTTCTGATGCTGGGCGAATTGTTTCAGAACAATCATCACAAAAAACCAAACGATGTAAACTTTGCGCAAAAGTGGTACGAGTTTGATCCGTCTTACCCCATCATTAAGATCATGCACAAACTACGCATTATCCGTTTACGAAAAGCATAGCCTCTTTAGATAGTTCTCAAAGAAAATTATAAAACAAAACGCCCCGGTTAACCGGGGCGTTTTGTTTTATGACGATTGTTTCGCTTTACTTTCTTCAATTATCTGCCGGTAATAATTCTCGTATTGCGGTAGTATCAGGGCCAGGTCAAACAATTTGGCGCGGGCCAGGGCGTTCTCTTTAAATTGTAGCAGGCGGGCATCGTCCTGTAAAATATAGATGGCACGTTCGGCCATACCGTCCACATCGCCAATATCGCGTAAAAAGCCGGTTTCACCTTCTATATTCAGTTCGGGTAAGCCCCCCGCATTGCTGCTGATAACCGGCACTTTGCAGGCCATAGCCTCCAACGCCGCTAAACCAAAACTTTCCGATTCGGAAGGCATCATAAACAGGTCGGATATGGAAAGTATCTCTTCTACAGCATCCTGCTTGCCTAAAAAGCGGACATTATCGCCCACACCCAAATCGCGGCACAACTGCTCACATTCGGGGCGTTCCTGGCCGTCGCCCACCATTAATAGTTTAGATGGGATAACCGCGTTTATTTTGGCAAACATGCGTACTACATCCTGGGTCCGTTTCACCTTGCGGAAATTGGAAGTATGCACCAGTATTTTTTCGCCGTTGGGCGCAATGGCTTTCTTAAAATGATCGCGTGGTTTAAGGCTAAAGCGTTTCAGGTCTATAAAGTTATATATTACCTTAATATCGCGGGTGATCTCAAAAAAGCGGTAAGTATCATCTTTTAAATGCTGTGATACCGCGGTTACCCCATCGCTTTGATTGATAGAGAAGGTAACTACGGGCTTGTAGGTGCGGTCGTTCCCCACCAGGGTAATATCGGTACCGTGCAGGGTGGTAATTACCGGGATATGGATACCATAGGTAGCCAGTATCTGCTTAGCCATAAATGCCGCCGATGCATGCGGGATGGCGTAGTGTACATGTAAAACGTCCAGCTGTTCAAAACGTACCACATCAACCATCCGGCTGGCCAGGGCCAGTTCATAAGGCGGGTAATCAAACAACGGGTATTTACTAACGGCTACCTCGTGATAAAACAGGTTCTCGGAAAAAAAATCCAGCCGGGCGGGTTGGTTATAGGTAATAAAGTGAACATGGTGACCGTTATCGGCCAGTGCCTTGCCCAATTCGGTAGCAACAACACCGCTGCCGCCAAAAGTAGGGTAACAAACTATTCCAATTTTCATCAAAAACGGATGTAAAAATTTTTAGTATAAGCCGGACCGGTTATTTTGTAACAGGCACGCAAAATTTATGATGCAAGTTTAACTGCAATTAATTTCAAAAGTGTTAGCTTTATGTAAAATATGTGTTGGCACTGTTTTTTTACAGTTTATAACTTTTTGATTTATAGGGCAATTTGCACATTTTTACCAAGCATAGAATAATTTGCATATGCAATATGCTTTATTGTGATGCTTTATATACATTTGAACAGAGGAAATTAAAAATTTAATAGGGAAACAATTTCCTTTTACTGGGTGTTTTTAAAACTTTAAGGAATAAAACCTTTTAATTTGCTGCAACGTATACATACTATATATGAACATAGATGCCCGGCCGGTAAGTATATTATTAGTTGATGATGATGAGATAAATAATTTCATTTCCATTAAGCTGATAAAAAAGGCCTTATTGAATACAGAAATTACTGCTTGCCTGAATGGGAAATTCGCGATTGACCAGCTATTGGATATCCGCAGCAAAGACCCGTCTAAACTGCCCGATTATATTCTTTTGGATATAAATATGCCTATAATGAATGGCTGGGAATTTTTGGATGAGTACGATAAATTAAAAATAGACACTACAGGCAAAACTAAAATATTCATTATTTCATCATCTGTTTTCAGCAACGATATCAGCAAAGCAAAATCGTACCCGTTGGTGGTCGATTTTATATCGAAACCGCTGAACATTGAAAAAATAAACGAATTATTTGAAAAAGGTGAAAAACACTAAGCCGGTGTTACAATAAACCCATCATTTTCTTCGCGCACGGTCCCTACCGCATTTGATTTTGCGTGGTAAAACAAGCATTTCCAGCCTTCGGCCGCGGCTATTTTGCCATATTGCTCGCGCAGTTGCATGGCTTTACGCCCGTCATAATCATACTTAGCTATAAAACGGCGTATCAATTGCTCGGGCTCAGGCAGTTCGTCGCCGCCAAAGAAGCACTTATCGGTGCCATCATTAAGCCACCAAACCTGGTGATATGGGGAATGCCCGCCCGAAAGCTCATAGCGCATCCCGGGTTTAAATTCGCCGCTGCCTTCCACAAAAGTTAACCTGGCCGAGCGTTCCAGTACTTCAAATATCTCTTTGTGATAGCTGCTTGATTTTCCGGTAATGGCAAATTCCCATTCACCTTTTTGTACCACGTATTCGGCATTGGGGAACGATGGCTCGAAACGGCCATGCTGCTCAACCACTAATCCGCCCGAATGGTCGTAATGCAGGTGCGACATCAATACCAGCGTCACATCATCCGGATCGAACCCGGCATTGCGGATATGCTGGTGCAAAAATAATTCGTCATGGGTATCTTTATAACCCAGGCCGGCATCAAATAAGATCAGGTCGCCCCCCATTTTCACCAAAAACGGGTTCACATGGATAAACAGCGAGGCCGGCCTGTCCTTAAAATTATCAACCTGCGGATCGAACGGAATAAATTTCTTGGTAGCATCAACCGAATACGAACCCTCACCTAATACAAAAATTTCCATATTGCTGCTTTCCCGATATTTGAATGTAATTTTGGGCGTTAATAACGCGATAATTATATTTACAAAGATAGTCAATTAAGCAAAACCACCCGCACGTCATTGCGAGCGATAGCGTGGCAATCCCAGATATACAGAGCCGCTCTGCAAGTTGGGGATTGCCACGTCGCTACGCTCCTCGCAATGACGTGTAAGTGGCGAGCAATGTATTATGCAACAAAAACGCTGGACATTAAACGAAACTGGGAATAAGGAAACGGTGCAGCAATTGTCCGCAGGGTTGGGTATTCATCCGGTTTTAAGTACGCTGCTGGTGCACCGCGGTATACAAACCTTTGATGAGGCTAAGCATTTTTTTCGCCCTATGCTTGAACACCTGCACGATCCATTTCTGATGGGTGGGATGGAACAAGCTATCGGGCGGATAGACAAAGCAATTGCCCATAACGAAAAGATACTGATCTATGGCGATTATGATGTGGACGGTACTACATCAGTAGCGCTGGTATATAGCTTTTTTAGCAAACAGTATAATAACCTGGAATACTATATCCCCGACCGTTACCTTGAAGGCTATGGTATATCAACCAAAGGGATAGACTATGCTGCTGAAAACGGGTTCAGTCTGATCATTGCATTGGACTGCGGGATTAAATCGGTTGATAAAGTTGCCTATGCCAATACTTTGGGTGTTGATTTTATTATCTGCGACCATCACCTGCCTGCTGATGAATTACCGGCAGCTGTAGCCTTGCTCGACCCTAAGCGGCCTGGCTGCGATTACCCCTATAAAGAACTTTCGGGTTGCGGTATTGGCTTTAAGCTGATACAGGCCTATACCCAGGTGCATGATATCCCTTTTGAAGAAATTACCTGCTACCTGGACCTGGTAGCTATAAGTATAGCCTGCGATATTGTGCACATTACCGGCGAGAACCGGGTACTGGCCTATTTTGGCCTGCAGCAAATTAATAACAACCCGTGTATTGGCGTAAAAGCGTTGATGGGCGTGGCGGGTAAAAGTAACGGCTATACCATCAGCGATGTAGTTTTTCTGCTTGGTCCGCGTATTAATGCTGCCGGGCGTATTGACGATGCCAAACATGCAGTTGAACTATTGATAGCCTGCCACGAGGACGATGCCAATGCCAAAGGGGTGCTTATCAATATTAAAAACCTGGAGCGTAAAGAACACGATCTATCCATTACCGGCGATGCGTTGAGCATGATAGATAATGACCAGCTGCTGATAGACCGGAAATCGACCGTAGTTTATAACGAGGGTTGGCACAAGGGCGTTATTGGTATTGTAGCCTCGCGGTTAACAGAGAAATATTATCGCCCAACCATCGTCCTTACCCGGTCAAACGGGCATGTGGCCGGTTCGGCGCGTTCAGTGCGGGGGTTTGATTTGTACGAAGCTTTGTGCGGATGCAGCGATTTGCTGATACAGTTTGGCGGACATAAATACGCCGCCGGCCTAACTATGAAGCCTGAAAATGTAGCTGCCTTTGCCAACCGCTTTGAGGAGGTAGTAAGCGCTACTATCCCCCCCGAATTATTGATACCTGAAATACAAATTGAAGCCGAACTGGAACTAAGCCAGGTAGACCCGAAATTTTTCAGGATATTGCAGCAGTTCGCGCCGTTTGGCCCCGAGAACATGTCGCCGGTTTTCCTAAGCAAAAATGTGTATGTTAGGGGTGTGGCGGGTTTGGTTGGCAACCAGCATATTAAAATGTGTGTCGATCAGCCGGGGTCGCCTTTTTTTGAGGCCATTGCTTTTGGCCAGGCCGAACACCTGGATAACATAAACGGCGGTAAGCCGTTTGATATCTGCTACAGCATTGAAGAAAACGCCTGGCGCGACAAGCGTAGCATACAATTGAATATAAAAGGTATTAGATTTAACAGTTAAATGAGCGACGATAAAAAACTGAATTTACGGGCAGAAAATTTAGTAAAGAAATATAAGCAGCGCACAGTGGTTAACCACGTATCGTTCAATGTATCGCAAGGCGAGATTGTTGGTTTACTGGGGCCAAACGGCGCGGGTAAAACCACATCTTTTTATATGATAGTGGGCCTGATAAAGCCTAATGAAGGAGAAATTTACCTGGATGATGAGATCATCACGAAAGACCCTATGTACCGCCGCGCCCAAAAGGGCATTGGTTATTTGGCTCAGGAAGCTTCTGTTTTCCGGAAGTTATCGGTAGAGGACAATATTAAAGCCATATTGGAAATGGGCGATATGCCCCGCGTGCGCCAGCAGGAAAAGCTGGAAGAATTGATAGACGAGTTTAGTCTGCATAAAGTGCGCCGTAACCGTGGCGACCTGTTATCGGGGGGTGAACGCCGCCGTACCGAGATTGCCCGCGCCCTGGCCGCCGAACCAAAATTTGTATTGCTGGATGAACCTTTTGCCGGTGTAGACCCAATAGCGGTTGAAGAGATACAGGCACTGGTAGCCAAACTAAAACATAAGAACATCGGTATATTAATTACCGACCATAACGTACAGGAAACCCTATCGATAACCGACCGGGCTTACCTGCTGTTTGAAGGGAAAATTTTAGAAAGCGGTGAACCTGAAGTGCTGGCTAATAACGAAATGGTGAGAAAAGTATACCTGGGGAGTAATTTTGTTTTGAAAAGAAAAGTTTTTAATCCTTAAATTGCGCTAACATCTGCTTTAGCCTGCATGACAATATTTAACTCTGTTTTTACCTGGTTTATTAAAAAGCGTATCCACCAGATAGAGCTTTTTATGAAATACCCCAACGAGGTACAGGAAGAATGGTTTGAACAACTCATATCCTGGGCCGAAAATACCGAGTGGGGTAAACAACACCATTACAAAAGCATCGAAAACTACGCGCAGTTTAAACAGCGCGTACCCATACAGACTTACGATACCCTGAAGCCCTATATTGAGCGGATGCTGAAAGGCGAGCAAAATGTGTTGTGGCCGTCCGAGATCAGGTGGTTTGCCAAATCATCGGGCACTACAAACGACAGGAGTAAGTTTATCCCCGTAAGTGAGGAATCTTTAGAGGAATGCCACTTTAAGGGGGGCAAGGATATGCTGACGCTGTACTTCAACAACCGCCCCAATGCCCGCATCTTCACCGGTAAAAGTTTAACACTGGGGGGCAGCGCGCAGGTTAGCCAGCTAAACTCCGATAGTTTTTCGGGCGATCTGTCTGCAGTGATCATGAAAAACCTGCCCCTTTGGGCCGAGTTTTATCGTACCCCGCACCTGGATATAGCCCTGCTGGAAAACTTTGATGAGAAGATAGAAAAAATGGCCTATGCCACCAAGGATGTAAACGTAACCAGCATTAGCGGTGTACCCACCTGGAACTTGCTGTTATTTAAGCGTATACTGGAAATTACCGGCAAAAATAACCTGCTGGAAGTTTGGCCCAACCTGGAACTATATTTCCACGGCGCAGTTAATTTTACCCCTTACCGCGATGTGTTTAAGCAGCTGATCCCCAGCGAGGAGATGTATTATATTGATATTTACAATGCATCGGAAGGCTTTTTTGGGATACAGGATACCAGCGATAGCGGCGATATGCTGCTGATGCTGGATTACGGCATTTTTTACGAGTTTATCCCTTTTGAACATCTAAACGATGTAGAACCGCCTACGCTTACTTTAGACCAGGTTGAACTTGACAAAAACTATGCGCTGGTTATTTCCACCAACGCCGGGCTATGGCGTTATCTAATAGGCGATACGGTACGCTTTACCTCTTTATCGCCTTATCGCATTCAAATTACAGGGCGTACCAAACACTTTATTAATGCCTTTGGCGAAGAGCTGATCATCGATAATGCCGAGCGCGCATTGGATAAAGCCTGCCGCTACACCGGCGCTATCATCCGCGATTATACCGCCGCGCCTATTTATTTTAAAGACGATGAATCGGGCGGGCATGAATGGCTGATAGAATTTGAACAAAATCCGCAGGAGTTTGACCGCTTTGTGGACCTGCTGGATGAAACGCTGCGCAAGCTAAACTCAGACTACGATGCCAAACGCTTTAAAGACATGGCACTGCGTCGACCAGTGGTGCACCCTGTACCACAAGGCACCTTTTTGCAATGGATGAAAGAGCGCGGCAAACTTGGCGGTCAGCATAAAGTACCCCGCCTGGCTAACGACCGGGAATATGTAGATGCGATCTGGAAGCTGCTGAACCGGGAGAAGGTGGTGGTTTAATATAACGCTAAACAAAATCTCTACGCTGCGCCGTTGTTGGTGTTGTCACCAACAACTATTAATATGCTGCGCTACACCGTTGTCACCAACAACTATTAACCATGCTATTGTCATAAATGGATAAAATCAATTTTGAATATCATCCCACTTTCTTTACCGCCACCATATTAAATTGGCAAAACCTATTAGAAGAAAATAGCTACAAGGACATCATAATTAAAAGCTTACAGTTTCTTAAAAATGAAGGAAGTATTGTGGTTTATGGTTATATGATTATGCCAAATCACATTCATTTATTGTGGCAAATTCAGGATGGGTTTAAATATGATAGGGTGCAAATGCGGTTTATGAAATTTACCGCTCAGCAAATGAAGTTCAGGTTATTGGATACAAACAATCTGTCTTTAAACAATTTTAAAGTATCTGCAAAAGATAGGGAATATCAATTTTGGGAACGAAATCCTTTAAGTGTTGAATTGTGGAGCCCAGCCATAACATTACAAAAACTGGAATATATACATCGCAATCCACTACAAGAAAAGTGGCAATTAGCCGATTGCCCGGAGAGTTATAAATATTCATCAGCTAATTTTTACAAAACAGGAGTTGATGATTTTGGATTATTGACACATTATCAAGGTGATTAATGATAGTTGTTGGTGACAACACCAACAACGGCACGGCCGATTACAGGAAGATATAAAATACCTCATCAGCTAATTTTTATAAAACAGGAGTTGATGATTTTGGATTATTGACACATTATCAAGGTGATTAACGACAGCGTTGTTAGTAGCAATCACTGCGCCGTTGTTGGTGTTGTCACCAACAACTCATAATCTCCCGCATTATTCTGCCATTGTTTGCCATAATTCTCACCGCTGTCACAACAATTTATGCCAATTTATCCCAACCATTTTAAATGCAAAATGGAATTCGTTGTTGGTGACAACACCAACAACGGCAGCGGAATTTCTTCCGAACACGTGTAATGACAACCAGCAACGCCAACAATCGCCTGATACCATAATGGTAGCAATGAAAGCTTTACATTGCTGCTTCAATTGATGCAATACATATATTTGAACTATATTAAATTCTGATCTATGGATAGCAGCACCAATTATCTTGAAAGCAGCAAAAAGCTTTTCCGTTATTATAAAACCATAGGCGATGCTGTGATTGAACGGGTTGACGAGCAAGGCATCCACTGGCAATATAACGAAGCCAGTAACAGCCTGGCGGTAATCATCAAACATATTTCAGGAAATTCCATTTCCCGCTGGACGGACTTTTTAAGCTCGGACGGTGAAAAACCCTCGCGCGACCGCGATGATGAGTTTGAGGATTCCGGCATCACCAAACAACAAGTAATTGACCTGTGGGAAAAGGGCTGGGCCTGCCTTTTCGACGCTATAGACCCGCTGGTAGGTGATGACCTGACCAAAACCGTATACATCCGCAATGAAGCCCATACCGTGTTAGAAGCCATGAACCGGCAACTGGCGCATTTGCCCTATCACATTGGCCAAATGGTAATGCTGGGTAAAATGCTTTCAGGTGACCAATGGCAATCCCTTACTATCCCCAAAGGGCAATCAAAAACCTACAATAGCAATAAATTCTCGGCAGAAAAGAAAACGCAGTTTTTTACTGATGGAATGAAGGATAATAAGTAAAAAGCAGGCAATGGCTTTTGCTTAACGTAGGCTATAATTGCGCCATGCTGAGCCTGTTTCAGCACCTCACCGGGCAAGTGACAAATAAAACAATCGCCCCTTACTCCCTGTTATTCCAAAAAACTTACAATTATGCAATGGTTTGGCGGACGCGAAAGCGATAATGTAGAAGAAGGCAGCAGCAGCGGCGGTGGTCGCGGTATTATATATGGCGGCGGCATTGTAGGCCTTATAGCGGGCATTATTTACATGTTTACCGGCGTTAATGTAGGGCAACTATTTAACAGCGGCCTGCCCGATCAATCCCAGCAGCAGCAAACCACCAAGGTTAGCGGACCCATGAGTAATGAGAAACGCTTTGCCAGCGTGGTTTTTGCCGGTACCGAAGATGTTTGGGACAGCCTGTTCACCAGTATGGGGCGCACCTATGAGCGGCCCACCCTGCACCTGTACCAGGACGCGGTAGATGCCGAGGGCTGCGGCTTTGCCAGTTCGGCCACAGGGCCGTTCTATTGCCCCGCCGACCGCAAGGTATACCTTGACCTGTCTTTTTTTAACGAACTAAGCGAGCGTTTCAATGCGCCCGGCGATGCCGCCAAGGCCTACGTAATTGCCCACGAGGTTGGTCACCACGTGCAGAACCTGCTGGGCGTGAGCGAAAAAATGGACCAGGCCCGTCAGCAGCTGAGCGAAACGGAATACAACAAGCTATCTGTCAAGCTGGAACTGCAGGCCGACTTTTACGCCGGGGTTTGGGCGCATTACGAGCAGCGTGCCCGCGATAAAGGTATAGTGATCAATCGCGCGGATATTGATAGTGCCCTCACGGCCGCCCATGCCATTGGCGACGACCGCCTGCAACAGCAAAGCACCGGCCGCGTGGAACCCGACAGCTTTACCCACGGCACAAGCGCCCAGCGCGCCTACTGGTTTAAAAAAGGCTTCGACACGGGGGATATCCGCCAAGGCAATACCTTTGCGACGAGGGATGAGGAAGGGTATTAACTTTGTGTAATGACCGACGTACACAGTAAAGAAATCCGCAGCTACAATATGTCTCGGATCAGGAATAAGGATACTAAGCCTGAAATGCTGGTAGTTCTCTAACCCCACAAGACATTAGATAGCTTGCAATGTTATTATAATATTCAGGTGGCCGAGTGTGGTCGTTGATATCTCCTACAGGAACGAATATTACCATTCCTTCACGCGCCCTCGTAAGCAAAACTCGATACTTATTAAGTATAAACTGTCTCGTTTCGACTTTACTAACCTTCTGCCATTTTGTTCCTTTGAAAGCATTGAAATCCCAATCCTGACCGTTTCGCCTTAAATCTAAATCCCAACAAGCACCAACCCAATCTAATTCTAATCCTTGAATGCCAAACTCTGTCGCCGGGATTTCTAAATAATATGATGACCTTACGTCATCACGAGTATTTAAAAACCACTCTGCCTCTTCCAGTTCTAATCTAACATCAAGTCCATGGGGTCGTAAACGACGGGCACCTGAGCTGGCAACTAAGCCCATTCTACGGGTACCCTTACACTTAGCTCTTAGCCATTGTTTAGCTTTTTCTAAATCTCTCGTAATAACTATTTTATATTTAGTTAGATTTTCATTAAAAACCGTTTTGGCCTCAATTGGTTGATTTGTCAAAACTAAATTCACCCAACGAGACAATTCTTCCGCTTTATAAGAGCGAATTGAAACATCAAGATGTAGGTCCGGATTTTCAGTAATATTTAAGTTATTGGGTTGGTTTTCAAATAAAGTAAGATTACCTGTACTATGATTGCCTGTTTTTAATTGCGGTGATATGTATATCTTCCAATTTGTAAATTTTTGCTGAATCACCTTTCCCCATTCAGGTAAACCCGCTTCTCCCGTGTTAATTTCCTGCCCGCCACCAACTAAGGCCACAATTACGGCCCAATCAGTATGCCGATTCATGATTTCTAACATCATTTCAGATTCAGAATATGGTCGATTAAATTTCCTCAAGGAATGTTCAGCATTCCAGGCCCGCTGTGCTTCATCAAATATTACAATTTTGTTATTTTGTATCCGATCCTTATCAACGAAATAATGATCTAAAAACCGATGAACATTCTCAATAAATGATATAATTCTATCTGTTTCTTTTTTCTTCGCTGCAGTATCATTTCTTAAAAGCCTTTTATGTGCGTCTCTTGATAGTGCATTTCTTAAAACTTTAATCAAAGGGCCATTACCTGAGAGAAAAGTAGCTAAAGATTGTTCACCATCCTGAAACTCTTTGTCATGTGCAATATTTAAGCCAGCTAATGTTTTGCCAGCACCTGGTACGCCAGTAATAAAACAAATAATTTTTTGATTCGTAGCCTTCGCCGTCTTTATGGCATCTACCACGGCATTGGATGTTTTGGTTAAGTTTTTCTTTCCAGCATGCGATCTTGAAATTTCTACAACTGATTTCCCAGCATAAAGATTTTGTGCGGCTTCAATGATAGTTGGTGTCGGTGAGTAGTCACTTTCATTCCATGCTTCGTACTTCAAGGTGAGGTTCAAATTCCCCCACGCGTTAACTATTTGTACAATTATCTCTGATATATTAATAGAGTTTGCAATTATAACTTCCTGTACAAAGTCTAAGTTTTTTATGAATTTATTTTCTACTGATTTCCCTTCGGTTGCTAACAAAATAGGAACAATTATTTTATCTCTTGATTCAGAATGAAAATCTCTTAGATCCAAACAATAATCCAAAACTTGATCTTTATCCGAATTTAAGTATTCTATTTTACCAACTTTAAATTCGAGTACTATAATTATATCATTAGCTATAATTACGACATCAATTCTTTTTTCTCTACGCGCTATGGGATATTCCAATAGTATTCCCCAATTATTTGCAGAACGGCTGTATTTAACTATTTTTTGAAATGCTGACTTAAGAATAATAATTTCATCATTCCAAGAAAGCGTTTGCGTGTGTAGCTGTTGATGAAATCCAGCTAAGCCTGCTTCGTGGGAAAGTGACCCACTAATTTTTAGGGTATCATCTTTAAGAAAACCGGATATTGAATTTGAATAATATGCTCCCATTATTTATCGAAATTGGGAGAGTTAAAAAAATCCTTAAATGGGATTTGTAGCGCGGTTACAAGCTTTTCTAAGTTTTCGATAGAGATATTGCGCCGTCCGTTTTCAACATCAGTGACATAAGTTCTATCTATTTCTGCTTTATTAGCCAAAGCCTCTTGAGAGATACCAATTTCATTACGTAATTCCCTTATTCGTTGGCCAACTTTAACCTTAATACTCATGTAAGCAAATTGGGTTATTGTTGACTATAAGTCAACGGACTATAAGTGTCATTAAATAATTATCTTTGAATATGCTTATCTGCTATTTAATAAATGACCAACCCACAAGTTGCCCTTTTTGTAGTTCACGAACGGATGTAATATCCGATTTTTACATACACTCATTCAGCTTTCAATAAACGAGTGTTTAAATCGCCAATGTCAACGTGTATTTTTTGAAGTAGAAGTTTAAGTTCACTTATATCCGATTGCCCACCTCAACCAGCATGGCTAAATTTAGCCCATGCCCAATATCAAATTCAACTACCTGTACCGCGATGCGGGGAATTACAAAACCTACGGCTCGGTAGTGTTTGCAAACCCGGAGAATTATAGTCTGGCAGAGCTCGAAGCGGCCATCCGTGCCTGGCTGATTGACGGACTTTGGTTTTACGCCCATCAATGGGGCGTCCCCGATTTGCATACCCACTCCTTTGATAACGAATTAGACCACTCCTTCCACGAATTTGAAAGTTTGGAATTTACCGGCGGCGAGCCAAACTCATTTCTCCCCGCACTACCCCCTCACCCTAAACCCGATTGACGTGGAAAGCCCGCAGCGTGCGCCAGGCATCGGGCCCGGGCAAGGCGAGGACTTGGAACAAAAAGCGGGGCTGACGGCCGCCATGTATCGCGGACCATCATTTTCATAATAGTTAAAAAAGGAATCACCGGAGGAGGGAAATAGGGCATGAAATGCACCGCCAAAATGGGTGGGTTTTGAGGCTTCGGCTGGATGATCCGGCCCCGTTTTAAAAACGCGTAAAAAAGGCTAAAAAAGCGTAATAATTATTTATACTATTTATAATTAGCTAAAATTATTCAAAAAATTCGGCCATTTGTGTTGCCGTACCTAAGAGTCGCCCCGGTTTGTCGGGACCTGATTTACCGCAACACCGTTAAATTTCCGCTAATCACTTTGTCGCCGTTCCTAGGGTCGATGATGTAATAATAAGTACCGACTTCCACCGGCTCGCCGTTGCTGCCCCGGCCGTCCCAGGGCTTTGAATACCCGGTAGACTGGTAAATTTTAAACCCGTAACGGTTGAAAATAGTAACCGAGCAACCGGCATAAGTATCCAGGAAGTGTATTACCCAGTAATCGTTAATGCCATCGCCATTGGGCGTAAATGTATTGGGAACAACCAGCTTTTTCAGGATATTCACGTTCACAATAGCCGACGCGCTGCAGCCTTCACCGGATGTTACAGTAAGCATATAGCTGGTATTATTGGTAGCGGTAACCGTGGGGCTAAGTATATTATCGCGATCGAGCCCTGTTGCGGGGTCGCCATTAGCCAGCGTCCATTTATATTTAAGGGGTTCTATACCCGTTGGTGCGGGTATGTTTATTTTGGTCCGTCCGCCCTCTAACACCTGTACATCGGTACCTGTTACCCGTGGGTTAGGGTCAACTTCTATAACCGTAGTAGCACTGTAAGGACATCCCGCAGCCGAGGTAAAAGTATACGTAATATCGAATTTACCAGGGCCCGCTGCGGCAGGGTTGAATATGCCGTCTGATGATATGCCCGTACCGCTAAAAGTACCCGTGCCCGTAAAGCCATGCTTATCTACGCTGAATTGTACTGGCTGGGCGCCCTCGCAAATGGTATATATAGGTATTATTTCTACCATCGGCGTAGGATAAACGGTAACTGTTTTGGTTGCCATATTACTAACACAACCCGTTGTGGAAGTGATAGTTAAAGTAATGGTGTGATTGCCGCCATTTGAATATTGATGGGTAAATGGCTGGTTATTGGTTTTTGTCTGCGTTATGCCGTCGCCGAAATCCCACCTGAAAGTAGCAAATGTCCCATCGCCGGGGAGCGAATTTGTTGGGTCGAATGTAATGTCGCGGTTGGTACAATCGGGCGCTGAAATAGCGAACGATGCAAAAGGCGGTGCATTAATATGTATAGTTTGCGATTTACTGGCCGTGCAGCCAACATCGTTAGTAACGGTTAGTGTTACCGTAAAATCGCCGGGTGCGGCATACGTATGTGCCGGATTTTTAGTGGTTGATAACGGGCTGTTATCGCCAAAATTCCACTCGCGTTTTATAATGGTCCCGGTAATAGTTACCGATTGGTCTGTAAATGCCACGTCCTTGCCGCATGTTGTTTTGGCATAGGTAAACCCCGCTGTGATATCACAAACGTTGGCGTATACTTGGTTAAAAAAGAGGAATGAGGTTAAAAGTGATAAGGCAATAAATAATTTATTGCACTGCATAAAGTAAAATAATTGCGAAATTAAGTAATTTTTATCCCATCACGATAATAACTTTCGCAACAATAAAGAACAGGCGCCTGTAACCGCAGGCGCCTGTCAACAGAACACTTATGAAAAAACAATTCATACACCATCGCATAACAAACTATGTTAGCGTAACGGATGATATAGTGCTGTAAAATTGCGTAGTAACGGTGTTTATGTAAAGTAAGCATCGATGAATAGGCATTTTGTATAGATGAATGGGTTATACGCACTAAAGAATTATTTGGTTCGGGTTAATTTGTAAACGCTTCAGTATGACTGATATATTTTTTAAAAGATAAAAATGGCAGCCCTGAAAACGGCTTACACAAACATAGTCTCATCCTATACCCTAAGGCAAAAAAAGCGGCTGATCATCATTGTGATCAGCCGCTTTTTTAAATATATGATCTGCTAATTATCGCCGCTGAAATTCTGGCGAACCAATGATAATACCGGCTATTAAAGCATGCATATTGTTACCCTTATTATTAGCCATAGCATACACAGGCTTTGGCGGGGTTGGCGGCGGCGTTTGTGCCTTATTTTCAACAATGGCGCTCATCAGGGCCATATCGCCTGGCGCACCTGCTGTTGGTTTTTCGGCAGGCGGCGCCGGTTGCCGGGCTGCCTGGTTACCGGCACTATTTACTTTGGCAATCAGGGCGGGGTTGTTTAATAATGGCAAAAGCTGGGTGGTGGTTGCATCTGCGTTAACTTCGGGTAACAGCAACCGGCTATATAACTTTATAGCATCCTGCGGATTTTCAGATGGCTGATTGTTAAAAGTATTCAGGTTAACCTTAACACCCGCAATTTGCCCGGATGTAAGCGCAAGGCTAAAATCCATCCGGCTTAATAACGAACCTGTATTTATCCAATAAGTGCCCCTGTCGGGGAAGCCTGTCGGTGCCTGGTAATAATAAGCCTTTTCGCCCATTTTGGTCATCCAGTTAAATAACGGATAAGGATCTTTAATATCGGCATTTAATGCCCTGACCGCACTAATGGTTAACTCGAACGGAGACTTAGTTTTAACCAGCAAAGCTTTTTTATCCCAAAACTCGCGCGAGGTTACCATGGTGATCAATACCTGGCGTATATCGCCGTCGTGATCTGTAAAAGATTTAGCCATTTTGTTGATCAGGCTTTGCGGTGGGTTATCGCTCACGAAACGCACGGCCAGCTTACGCGAAATAAATTTAGCAGTAGACGGATGATGCGCCAGCATTTCCAGTAAGTCAATACCTTGCTGGTAGCCGTCGGCAGGGTTGGTGCTGGCGGCAAAGGTATGGCCCAATACTACTTTCTCGCCCTGGTCGTGCCGGTTTGGAGTGAAAAGGAAATCGCCCTCGTGCACATATCCCTTCGCTGCAAGGTTTTTTTCACCAATTCTGGCTACTAAACCCTTCATGGCGGCGCCATAAGCATTTTCGCTTATCGGGTAAACTGTCCAGCCGGTTAACACCCGGGCAGCCTGGGTTACATCCTGCTGGGTATATCCGCCGTCTACTCCTAAAGTATGCAGTTCCATTACTTCGCGGGCATAGTTTTCATTCAGCCCATTTACGTTTTTGCCCGGCTGGGTAAGTGTTTTAACAGGCTTCGCTGCCGATGGGGTAGGGCTGCCACCCATCATCATCATATCGCCGCCGGTATTGGGTTTGGTCTGCTGGATATTGCCGCCGTTCATCATCATGTCTGGCGTAGTTGTTTTGGCAACGGTATTTCCCCCCATCATCATATCAGGATTATTAGCGGCAGCCGGTTTGTGCGCGGCCTTAGGCAGTGTTGGCGGCGGAGGGCCTACACTGATAAAATTATCAAGATAATACAGCATTGCCGGCGATTTTGCCGACGCCAGGAGCATCTGATCAAACTTGCCCAATGCATTAGGCCTGATCACCTCGCGTTCGTAAGCCGGAATAAATTGCGCGCATTCGCCTTTGTAAAAAGACACATTGAAGTGGTTGAACCAAAAATTAGTTAATACTTCCTGCAATTGGTTATGTGTATAGGCCGCCCTTAAAATATGCTGATCTATAAACTGCTTATACAGCTCCTGGTCGGGTTTGAACCCTTTTTTATTCATATACGCCTGTATTTGCGCATTAAAAGCTTTTTTATCAACGGCTTTATCTACAGAATCTTTACTAATGGCGCTATCTTTTATAGCCAGCGTACGGACAACAAAGCCAGGTGGATATATTTTGCAAACGTCGGTATTACTTAAATTAATAGCATCATAGGCGCTTAGGCGTTTGTTGAGGGAATCATCGGGCAGGCTGGCCGATAGTTGCTGATCGAACCATTTTTCAAGTCCAATAGCCAGCACCGAATCTACCTGTCCCGGGGTACTGCCGTAAGTAAACCTGTCCAGTAAATGTTCGGCAGCTTGCCGTTCGGTTAGTCCGGCGTGTTTGTAAGGGAATTTGTACATTTTTACCGGCACCGGGCGCGTTAAAAACGACATTAGAAAGAACAGGCAGCAGGCCATAAGTACCACGCAGCCAAATTTTGGGGCATTTTTCATAAGGGTAGTGATAAAAACGTTTTCGATTAGACTATTTTGATCAGTAAAAGGTTTAATCAGTAGTTAAATAACAATCCATCAACAAGGAAGTTCGGGCAAGTGCGATTAATAAGCTCCGTTATTTCATTTGTTTTTGTTGAAGGCCCGGCAAATTATGCCCTTGCCTTTCCCATTGTTTTTCTCCTATATTTATCCATCTTTCCGTTATCTAAATGGCAAGCATTGGGATAACCCAATAATAATGAAATAATAGAGCGAGATGCGCGAAAGAGTAATGAAGCCCGGAAAAGCGGCAAAATATTTAAGGAATGTGTTTATCCTGTTCCTGCTGTTTACCTTTATGATGACAGCTGGCTCAGTTGTATTAAAATATTCTATCGGGCAAAAACTGGATGCATTGAGCGCCCGGTTGAAAGAGCCTTCACCACAACAAGATATCAGTGCTATTTTGTTAGACCTGAACAGTGCAGAAAATGATTTTCAACAAGCTAATTTGAACGGGCATGCTGACAAGTTAAAGGCGTATAAGTCTAAGCTTAACAATATTTTTGCCCGTATTAACCAGCTACTGATAAAATACCGGGCCGATAGTGCGCGTAATTTTCCCGGCAGGCGGCAACAAATCGCACGTTTGGTTGCTCAAAAGTTAATCATTTCCCAACGTGTCTTCAATCTGAAGCAGCACTTCGATTCGCTGTTAAAAGCCACCACACCGGCCAGTCTGCGCGCGCCAACCGTTAAAGTGAGGGTGCGAACAGACAAGGCAGATACAACCGTTAGTATAAGGCAGGAAGCAACCAAGAATAGCTTATTAAAGCGTTTAAAAGATGCGATAGTTAATAAAAACCAGGTTAAAGTATTAACCATCCGTGAAAAACAGCATCGCGATTCTGTACGCCATTCCCTGACGCCATCGCAATTACTGCAGCAACTTAACCGGCAAAATGCCTATTTATTACTGTCTAACGGGCAACTGATCGCTGCTAACCTAAACTTGCTGACACAGCTTCACCTGCTTTTACAACAATTGAAGGATATTGATCAATTTGCGTGGGAAGCAAGCAGGAATGAGGTGCTGCAGCAATACCAGTCGACAACGGCAGACATGGATCATTTTATTGGGGTGGCTATTACGCTTATCCTTATTTTTATTGTATTGCTTATCATTTATATCCGTAAGGCCGGGGAGGCTGAACAAAATTATTTGATGGAAAACGAAAGGGCAGTAGCACTGGCGGGCCAGAAATCGGAAATATTAGCTACCATGAGCCACGAGATAAGAAACCCGCTGACGGCTATTACCGGCGCTATTTATATGCTTAATAAAACCACCCTATCGCCAGATCAGGAGAAAAAAGTGGCGGCTATCAATCTTTCATCGGCTATGCTGATGGAAACGGTAAATAATATCCTGGATGTAAGCGCACTGGAGCATCAGCAGGGAGGGGTGTTGTTACGGGTTATCTTTACCCCTTTTAAGGTGCTGAAGGAAGCGGTAGAAAGCATGCACTTTATGGCAGAGAAAAAAGGGATACTGTTAAGCCTGAAATTCGATGGAGATGAAGATGCCCAGGTGGCAGGTGATATTTTTAAACTGAAACAGGTTATGGTTAACCTGCTAAGCAATGCCATTAAATATACCGATAAGGGTAGCGTTATTGTAATGGCAATATTAAACCAGGCCAATGCCCACAGTACCCTATTAGAGGTAAGCGTTAAAGATACAGGGATAGGAATTCCGAAAGAGCAGCAGGCGGGCTTATTTACCCGTTATTACCAAACCGGCGGCGGTCACCTAAAACCAGGTACGGGTTTGGGGCTGTATCTTTGCCGGCAACTGGTTAACCTGCAAGGCGGGACGATTAGTGTAGAAAGCGAAACCAGTAAGGGATGTGTTATCCATTTTACAATACCTTACCATAGCCATCCTCAATAATAGTAGAGCTATTGCCTCCTGAGGTGTTTGTGCTGGTTAATTGCAGGTGGGGTTAACCTATATTTATGTGTTAATTTCCGTTCTTAAAACGGTAGAGGTCGCTCAAACGCTATCCGGGAGAGGGTTCATCATGATCTTTTTCTTCTTCAGGTTTAAGTTCAGATTGGATCACTTCTTTCTCAAAGGTTTGCTCATCTTTACGATTGCGCCTAACCAGCCATATTACCAGCAACAGTATAACAATAATAAACAGGCCGGTTTCCCAATAATTTATATCCATGTTAGTTAATTTAACGAAACATTAAGAAAACATAGGCACACGTTTGTGTTTTTGATGCCTGGGCACATGTTTTTTAATCACATCATAAAGTGTTTGCAGGTCGAAAGGCTTTTTAACATATCCGTCAAAACCATACCTCTGATATTCCCGGTCGATCTCATTGTCGCAGCTAAACGCAATTACTGGCAGATTAGGGAAGTGCGCTTTGATCCAATGTGAAATTTGCCGGCCTGAATAATGGCCCAGCCAGCAATCCAGCAACACCAGTTTAGGGCGGTGCCGCCTGATCAGTTCCAGCATATTTTCGCGTTTATCGGTCAGGCTGTAAACCTTGTAACCTTCCATTTGCAAAGCGGTGGTAACCACGTCCAGGGTGGCAGCATTCGCTTCTTGTATCATGATCGTTTCCATAGGCTTTTAATTTAAGTAAAAGACAATTCCTGGAGCAGATATACAGTGCAGTTAAGCTTAATAAAGTTAGAAATAATTATTTATTTAAACGCAATTATTAAGTTATATAGTATTCCCGTATGCACTATTATGCCTGGATTAATTTCCACATTTGTGAGCAATGGCCTCCAGGATAATTAATTATGACACTGTACTGGTATTTAGGCATATGTGGTCAGCAAACGCCACATCTATAGCTTAAACTACAGCATAATCATTTTGGGGTAAGTCAACAATAAAAGTTGTACCGGCACCGGGCTTGCTTTGTACTTTAATTTTTCCGCCCAAGGTTTCAATCTGCGTTTTAACCATATATAACCCCATCCCTTTTCCGTCAACCGATGTATCAAAACGCCGGTACAGGCCAAAAAGCTTATCGCCGTTTTGTTTTAGGTCGATACCCTTGCCGTTATCCTCAAAATGAATACTGATCTTATCCTTTTTTTGGTAGCTGGTAATCTGCAGCAACAGTTTTTCTTCAGGCCGTTTGAATTTAATGCTATTAGATATCAGGTTATAAAAAACACTGTAGATATAATTTTTCAGGCTATGAATAGTATCCACGGCCTGGAAATCACATTTTATCTCTATCAGGCCCTGCTCTACATAACCATGAAAGGTTTCTTTAATATCTTCTGCTATTTGTTTAAGGCACACCTGTTCCATTTGTTCGTGCACCTGTTGTTTCACGTCTAATATCGTATTCAGGTCAATAATAACCTCATCAAGTTTTTGGATAGATGTGCCAAGGTCTGAAATTAGTTTTTTGGATTCCTGTTCATCATCGGGGCCAAGCATAAGCAACTGATATAAACCAATAATATTTGCTACGGGCGCCCGTAAATTATGAGAGATGATATAGGTAAACTGCTCCAGCTCTTTATTCCGCTGTATCAGGTTTTCGGCGGTTTGCATTAGTTCATCCCCGCTTATCTTCAGGTTGTCCTTCATGGTCAGCAGCGCTTTTCCTAAAACATCTTCATCGCTTAAGGGGGTAAATTTCCCCGTAAAATCCCGCCGGCCTATTTCGTCGGCAAAGGCGGTTGTTTCGCGTAGTTTGTTCGATAGGTCATTTACCGCATTAACCATGTTACCTATTTCATCGCGGCTTGCGGGCAGGTGAACCGTATCCAGTTTGCCTTTTCCAAGGTCATTAACCATCTTAATAATAAGGTTGATGGGTTGCGTAATAATAGCCGTCAGATAAGAAGATAAGAAAATGCCTGTTATAACAATAATGATAGCCAGTACCAAGATCATTGTTCTTAACCTCATGGAATACGATTCCAGGTGTTGAAACTCGCGTGTTTTTATTTCCCGCGCATCAGCATTAACGCGGTCAAGTAATTTCAGCAATTGTGCAGTACGGGGGATCACTTCGTCTTCAACTTCCTGTTCAGCAGTGAACTTGATCACCGGGTCATCGTAATCCGTAAATTTCCCCAGCGAAGCCATAAGTTGCCTTTCTACAGCCAGCAGGTTTTCAAAGCCAGTGAATACCTGTTGCAGGCTATCGGTCATTTTGGGCTGGCCCAACTGCTTAAACAGGCTGTTCAGCCTTTTTTTAAGCGCCGGATATTTAACTTTATGCAGTTGTTTCAGCGCTTGTTTGTCCTCCTGGTTAGAGCGCAGAAAAACCCAGTTGGTGGTGTACATTTTAGATTCGATAAGCAAACTCCTGAAATCGCTCAATCCCTGCTGGGAGGGGTCAATCAATGTCGAAATATGCTCGGACAGTTTTTTACTTTTATTTAAAGTAAAATTGGTGACAAGGCCGTTGATCACAAACAACAGTACCAGGATCAGGAAACTCCAGTAAATTCGGTTGCGTATACTTATCCCCATCAATTTTTATATTAGAAATGAAAGTTGAGACCTCCCATGATCCTGATAGGATCTTCAGGCTGGCCATAAAAAAGCTCGGTATCTTTCTTAGTCAGATCCATAAGATAACTTACGCTCCGGTAATGCTGATTTAAGGCATTGCTAACATTTATAAATACCGAGAAACGTTTGCCAAACGTATATCGTGCAGATAGGTTCAACAAGGCATAACCCGAAATTGTTTGAAAATGGATATCTGAACCCACCGTATCCCTCGCGCTGGGAAGGTTTTGCCTGCCCATCAGCAAAAGCCGTGGCGAGAAAGTAAACCTGCCAGCCTGCATATCCGTACCTATGCGGAACATCCAGGGCGAAATAAACGGAAGCTCCGCATCGTAATGGCCCTCCTGGTTTTCTGTTTTGGGGTCATCGGTTTCACCACCAACGTAACTTAATGATGCATAGCTATTTAAAAACACGTCTCCAATGCTGTGTTTTAAGTTAAACTGTAGGCTTCCGCCGTAATTTTCCTGCCGTCCCTGATTAATGAACACTTCGGCGTAATCAACAGGCATGCCATCAAAAGTATTATGGTACAACCGGGTAGATTCGTTGTCATCGGCTGTTGTATGCAAGCCTGTCGATACCGCGAAATAACCATCTGCGGTGATCGTAAAATTATCGGTCAGGTATTGGCGGACATTCAACTCAAAGTTATGTGCCCGGATAGGTTTCAAATCCGGATTTGGCAAGTGCAAAAAGGAAGAGCGAAAGGTACGGCCCGAGTCGGTCGTTGTAAACGATCCGTATTGTATATAGCTGTCGGATGGGGCCGGCGCCAGGTAGGCGCTGCCATATAGCAGCTTAACGGTAGTTGCAGGCAAGGGCTTATACACCATTCCCAGGCGGGGGGTAAAACTGCTGCCATAACGCGAATTATAATCATGCCGGGCGCCCAGGGTAAAGCTAAGCTGTTTTAAAGGGGTAAACTGTGCCTGTAAATAATTACCAAGGTTAAAGTAATTAATATTATAAAACTTGGCAGGTAAGCCTTCTGGCCTGTAATAGCTTTCGGTGCCGGCATAACTTCCTTCTATGTTTCCTTTAGTATTAACCGGCTGGTCCAGGTCGGCGCTTTGCGGTATGGAGTTAAAGCTTTCATAACTGACCCCAGCGGTCAGGTTTAATTTATCCGACGCTTTATAATCCAATTGCTGTTCTGCCTTAACATTGGTAGAAACCGAATATTTATACACGGGCTCCATGCTGGTGAACATATTCCGGTAATTCGATTCGGGATCGAGCGTATAATTGCTGGCCGTTAGCGAACTGCTTGAAACAAACCGGTTGAATACTTTTTTATAAGCCGCGTTAGCCGTGGTTACATGCTGCCCAAGAAAAACGTTTTTATTATAAACGGTGTTATTGGTATTATTACTATAAGCGCTGGGTGTACGGGTATAATTAGAGAAAACCGAAAAGGTAAACCCATCCAGGCTTAAAGCCGCGTAAATGTTATAGGCGCTTGTAGGTGCCTGGTAGGCCGGCGTTACCGGTGCCACCGGTTTTATAACCCCGTAAACGGTATTGAATGTACCTGTTTGTAAAGGTGTGATACTTAATTGAGGATCATTGGGGTAGATCTTGGTATAATCGGGCTGCGCATTATAATTGTATTGCCCCGATACAGTTAAGCTGGCGTTTGTCCCTAATTTTTTGGCCAGAAATAAGGTATTGTTGATATAACCATAAGTACCGGCCATTGCATTGGCATCTACGGTGATGTTTTTACCGGCCGGCAGTTTTTTGGTAATAATATTGATTACCCCCGAAACAGCATCAGCCCCGTATAGCGCCGAGGCGGGGCCATACATCACCTCCACCTGCTCTGCCAGGTTCACCGGGTAGTTTTCCATTACCGGGATGGCCTCATTAGTGGGCGACGATATCTTAACGCCATCCAGCAGTATTACAAAATTTTGCTGTCCCTGGATACCCCTCACGGTGATGCTGTTTCCCGAACCGGGGTATATTTTATCATCCAGCTTCATATCCGGCAGGTCAACGATCAGATCAAGCAACGACTGGTAGCCACGCGTGCGGATCTGGTCTTTGCTAACCACCGTCACGGTTGCAGGCGCCGTCCCCGAGTTTTGGGAGGTTTTGCTGGCGGTTACCACCTTAACATCCAAAAGCCCTTTTAGGCTTAAATCCTCCAGTTTTGTAGTGTCATGCTGTCCGTAGCCTGTGGTGTATACCAGCAAAAGCAGGAAAGAAAAGCAAAAGGTCCGGGAAAAATTCATCTTCATGATTTAATATACAATAGTGGCCAGTTTAAGTAGTTCGGAAGCGATATTGAGGCTTCGGGATAACACGTTATTCTTATTGATCTCCAGTTTTAAATGTTCATCAACGATAATGAAATTTATACACGAGCCCTTTTTAGCCAGCCCGTTCTCCTCTGTAATGAGTAAAACGGGCTGGTCTTGGGTGAGCAACGAGATCCTTTTCAGGCTCCGGCTTTCGTCCTGACTGATAAAAAGCATTTGACATGTGTAAGATGCGGCGCCCGGGGATACTTTTTTTACAACGATCTTTTGATTACCAACAGATTTGTTGGCGGTTAACGTGCCAAGTTCCTCATATAAAGGAGAATCGCCCAAAACGCCAATAACAAAATCCCCCGTCTGTTTACTTTCGGGCCATTCAATGTATTTGGTGAAACGGTATATAATATTGGCGTGTACCTTATAATCGGTTGCAAGCTGTGCGCTACAGGTTTTAGCAAAACCTAACAACACAATGCTTAAACAAACCTGTTTTAAAAAGCTTGTTAAACAGTTATGTATAGACAAAATATATTTAAGACAAAATCAATAAATTAAACTTGTAATTTAATTTGTATACGCATAAGCACAAAAAAAAGTTATTCACAAGCCCAATAAATATATTTTTCGTAATATTTTGATAAGTTGCTGATTGCCTTGATGTTGCTGTTGGCTATAAAATGATGCGGGGTAAAAACTATCCGCCCGCACATTTAAAAACCTCTTTTAACCGGCCGTTTTATGCGTTATCTGTTGGTTTTTTCGCGAATTGTTTGGACGTAGCTATAGTAGCTTCTTATAAAAGATGAAGCCAATTATGCCCATGATCAGCACCTTCGCGCACCTGTTATCTTAAAACTTCTCCAGCATCATTTTCTCCAGGGCAAACATTTCATCGCGCAGTTTAGCGGCCAGTAAAAAGTCCATATCCTTGGCGGCAGCCATCATCTGTTTTTTGGTGTTATCGATAGATTTTTGCAGGTCTTTTTTGCTCATGTACTGCACAATTGGGTCGGCAGCCAGGGTGTTGATCACACTTTCTTCTTCTATATAAGCTTTCTGTACCCCCCCTACAAAGTCCATTACCGATGTTTGTTCAATAATAGCCTCCCTTGATTTGCCTACCGTGCGTGGTGTAATGCCATGTTCAGCATTATAAGCCATCTGTTTTTCGCGGCGGCGGTTGGTTTCGTCAATGGTAATACGCATCGAATCGGTTATGGTATCGGCATACATAATTACCCGGCCGCGGTCGTTACGTGCGGCGCGACCAATAGTTTGTATCAGCGAACGCTCTGATCTTAGGAAACCTTCCTTATCCGCATCCAAAATTGCTACCAGCGAAACTTCGGGTAAATCTAAGCCTTCACGTAATAAATTAATACCTATCAGTACGTCAAATTCGCCTAAACGCAGTCCGCGCAAAATTTCCACGCGTTGTAATGTTTTTACTTCCGAGTGGATATAACGGCATTTAATACCCAGACGGTCCATGTATTTGGCCAGTTCTTCGGCCATGCGTTTGGTTAAGGTGGTCACCAGCACACGGTCGCCCATTTTAATGGTTTTATCTACCTCATCTAACAGGTCATCTACCTGGTTTATTACCGGGCGTACATCAATCACAGGGTCCAGCAAACCAGTGGGGCGTATTACCTGTTCAACCACCACGCCGCCCGATTTTTCCAGTTCAAAATCGCCGGGGGTAGCGCTTACGTATAAAGTTTGCGGCGCTAAACGCTCAAACTCCTGGAAGTTAAGCGGGCGGTTATCCAGTGCTGCCGGCAGGCGGAAGCCATAATCCACCAACGATATTTTTCGCGAACGGTCACCGCCATACATGGCACGAATTTGCCCTACGGTTACGTGGCTTTCATCTATCACCATTAAATAATCTTCAGGGAAATAATCCAGCAGACAGAATGGCCTGGCGCCGGGGGCGCGCCCATCAAAAAAGCGCGAGTAGTTTTCGATACCCGAACAATAGCCCAGTTCGCGGATCATCTCCAGGTCGTAATTGGTGCGTTCTTCCAGGCGTTTGGCTTCCAGGAAGCGGCCATCAGCAATAAACTGCTTTTTACGTGTTTCCAGTTCCTCTTGTATAGCCCAGATAGATTGCGTGAACCTGTCGCGCGGGGCTACATACAGGTTGGCAGGATAAACCACCATATGGGTCATTTTCTCAACCGTTTTGCCATTTGCGGGATCGAAGGTGCTTAGTTCCTCAATATCATCGCCAAAAAAGGAAATCCGGTAAGCATAATCTAAATAAGCGGGGAATATTTCTACGTTATCACCTTTCACCCGGAAGGTACCGCGCTTAAAATCGGCAGTGGTGCGGGCGTATAAAATTTCAACCAGCCGGTGCAGGAAAGCATTACGACTGATACGCGTACCCACCGCGAATTTAAATACCGAGTTGGCAAAATCTTCGGGGTTACCCATACCATAAATGCAGGATATGGACGATACCACGATAATATCGCGCCTGCCCGACATGAGCGCAGAGGTAGTACGCAGGCGCAGTTTTTCAATCTCCTGGTTTATTTGCAGGTCCTTTTCTATATAAGTATTGCTGGAGGGGATAAAGGCCTCGGGCTGGTAATAATCGTAGTAAGAAACAAAGTAGTTCACCGCGTTTTCGGGGAAAAACTGTTTCATTTCGCCATATAGTTGCGCAGCCAGCGTTTTATTATGGCTCAGTATCAGTGTGGGCTTTTGTGTCTGCTGTATCACGTTGGCCACGGTAAACGTTTTACCCGAACCGGTTACGCCTAAAAGCGTCTGGAACGGATCGCCGTTGTTTACGCCTTCCACTAATTGACGGATGGCTTCCGGCTGATCGCCGGTGGGTTGATATATCGAGGTTAGCTTAAAATCCATTTGATAAACAAAAATACGTTTTAGCGATTAGAGATTAGTTAATCGGTGATTAGTTTTACATTGTAATTATCCATCTCATCATACAAAATAAATAGCAGCTAAAGACAACCCTATGTCAGCAGCATTTGTATTAATTTACTGGAACATTCAATTAGCAAGAATGTTATATTTACTTTAATAAGTAACTAATCTCTAATCAACCAGTCACTAATCACTGACAAATGATTTTCATCCTGAACAAAACCAACTCCATTGCCAACCGCTTTTTGGCCGAGCTGCGTGACATAAATATACAGCAAGACCGGCTGCGTTTTAAGCGTAACCAGGAAAGGCTGGGCGAGATATTGGCCTACGAGATCAGCAAAAAGCTAAAATATACAGAAGCAGAGGTGCAAACCCCATTGGGCACAGCTAACGTGAATTATCCGGCGGAACACCCGGTTATTGGTACCATTCTGCGGGCAGGCTTGCCGTTTCAACAGGGTTTTTTAAACTTCTTTGACAAATCTGACGGTGCATTTATTACCGCCTACCGCAAAGTGAAAAAGAATGGCGAGTTTATTATCCAGATAGACCATATCAGTACCCCCAACCTTGATAATACCACGCTGATACTTTGCGATACCATGCTCGCTACGGGGCAAAGTGTTGTGCAGGTTTGTAAAGAACTGATGGCAACTTACACTATTAAAACCCTGCATATAGCCGCCGTAATTGCCAGTACCGAGGGTATTGAACATGTACGTGCCAACCTGCCTAAAGCCAACATTTGGGTTTGCGCGGTTGATGAGGAAATGACCACCAAGGCTTACATTGTGCCCGGTTTAGGCGATGCGGGTGATTTGGCTTTTGGGGAGAAGGTTTAGGGGGTTTCGGATTTCGGATGTTTGATTTAGATATATATATTATATCGAATTGCGATAAATATATATTAATTATCGGTAAAATTTGTTACTATTGTGCAACCTAATTGTATAATGGTATGAAATTCACAATTAACACCTACCACCTAATTATCATTTTGATTGCCATTTTGTGCATTGTTTACTATCCTCACTTTTTTGGAGAGCCTGTTTCAAACGGTACTGCTTATATTATCGAAAATACCTCAAAACCGATTGATCCTGATATACCGGCGGATCTTCCGCACAATAAATATATTGTACTAAAGGAGAAAACCCAGCATGTACGTGATATTAAAAATGGTGACTGGTACCATGGAAGCGGTACCCAGTTTGGGTACATTATAGGTACTGACGAAGCATTAATTTGCGATACATGTACAGTAGCTAATACAAAGCTTGAAGCGGTAGGTAAAAAGCAATACTACATTACACTACCTGGTTGGCTGTTGAAACAGGATGCCAATCATGACTGGTATATAGATTCAACAAGGTTTTATGTAGAGAAAGAACAATCATATGTTCGCAAACCAGTTGTAGATCGCGCAAAAAAGACAGGACGGGACTGGTATTATAAAACGCATTTCATGAATACTCCTGTTAAATTTCGTTACAATAGGGAGAAGAACTGTGTAATGATTCCCGTTACTAAACTAACTAAACAAATATGCAGTTATATAATATTTGGCCTGGGCGTTTTGTTTGTTGTATGTTGGTTTGCTTTAATTATAGAATTTGTCAAGTTTGTGATATCTCTTTCAAAAGGATTGGCATTTACTGAAATCAATATCACCCGGCTCTTGATCATTGCGCTGGGCTTAATTGCCATCCCCGTGATGGACTTTTTGCTTACGCTAATAATGCGGTTAATATTTAGCAGTTATCTTACCAACGATGTTAAACTCAATGCGGCTGTATACAGCAATTCATGGCAAACACTATGTGGAGGAATTGTATTTTTGATGCTTTTTAAAGCCTTTAAACAAGGAAAGGCACTGAAAGAAGAAAATGAGTTAACTGTTTAGCTATGCCTATAATTGTAAATTTAGATGTAATGATGGCTAAGCGGAAAATGTCGTTGACGGAACTTAGCGAAAAGGTAGGCATTACCATGGCCAATTTATCCATACTTAAAACAGGTAAAGCAAAAGCAGTGCGGTTTGAAACCCTGGAAACGATATGCCGCGTTTTAAATTGCCAGCCGGGTGATATATTAGAGTTTGTTGAAGAATAGGTTTTGTTGGGACGTTATAATTTCAAATTTGTTGGCGTATTTTTGAACTGATGAATAATTCCGAAATCCCAAATCCGCAATCCGAAATCAAACAATACACCCACATTTTCTTCGATCTTGACCATACTATTTGGGATTTTGACAAAAACGCCGAGGAAACCCTGCACGAGTTATATGGTGTTTACCAATTGAAGGATCTGGGATTGCATTCGGCCGATCTGTTTATTGAAACTTATACACGCAACAATCACCAGCTTTGGGCCGATTATCATTTGGGCAAAGTAACCAAGCAACACCTGCGCGAAATGCGTTTCAAAAAAACCTTTCTCGATTTAGGCCTGCACCCCGATGTGATTCCAGTTGCGTTTGAGGATGATTACGTGCGCATATGCCCCACTAAAACAAACCTGTTTCCAGATGCGCACGAGACCCTGCAATATCTTCATGGTAAATATCCGCTTTACCTGATATCCAACGGTTTCAAAGAATCGCAGGATACGAAGATCAATACTACGGATATAGGGAAATACTTTAAAGGGATCATCATATCCGAACTGGTAGGCGCTAATAAGCCCGACAAAGCCATCTTTCAGCATGCGCTTGACCTGGCCGGAGCCACTAAACAAGGAAGCCTTATGATAGGCGACAGCCTGGAAGCCGACGTTATGGGTGCGCTTAACTTTGGGATGGATGCTATTTATTTTAATCCATTAGGACTGGAAAAACCAGCCGATGTGCCTATGCAAATAACCCGGCTAAAGGAGTTAACTTTACTGTTATGAAAATAACCGACGAGCGTAAACGAACTGAAGCTGTGCTGGATATTTATCGCAGCAAGGTGGATACCATCCCCGATAATGTTTGGGATAGGACACCGCCGGGTGGCGGCTGGTCTTTTGCCGAGGTTTATTCTCATATTATGCAGGGTACGCTGCTATCAACCAAAGCAGCCGAGCGCTGCACCCAAAGTAATTGCAGGCCTACCAACAATAAAATGAACTTGCTGGGCAGGTTTACCCTATTCTTCGGTACGTTTCCGCCCGTTAAACTAAAAGAGCCTGCGCGGGTGGCTGAAAAAATGCCTGCCTTGAAGATAACCAAGGAAGAGGCCCGTAACATGATCATTAAATGCCGGCAACGGCTGGAAGCTATAATACCGCTGATACTTAACCCTGAAAACCACGGCCGCATTGCGCATCCGCGCATGGGTATGATGACCGCGGGACAATGGCTCAAGTTTATCCGCATCCATTTACAGCATCATTTGAAGCAAATAAAGCGAATTGAAAATAAATTTTCGATTTAGTGCAACTTTTAACATTTAACACAGTCTTAACATTATAATAATTTAAAAACGTGAACTTTGTTAAAATTTGTAAGCCATGCATTTTGATTACCTGCTTGTTGCTGCCCTGATTTTGTTTGTACTGCTGTTTTACGCCAGCCCGTACGAATTTAAAACACTGGAGGATGATGACGACGAATAGTCGGCAACATACATTCGAACAAAAATATTTCTGCCGGTTTATTCAACCGGTCGGACAAACACCCCCTCAATTTTAATGGCAAAACGCGAAGTAGATATTGTCATTATATCCGATGTGCACTTAGGCACATATGGCTGTCACGCCAAAGAACTGCTAAAATACCTTAAAAGTATAAAGCCAAAAGTATTGATACTGAACGGAGATATTATAGATATCTGGCAGTTCAGCAAATCGTACTGGCCCGAGGCGCACATGAAAGTAGTACGTCGCATTATGAAATTTATTACCGAGGGCATCCCGGTATATTACCTTACCGGTAACCACGATGAAATGCTGCGCAAGTTTGCCGATTTTAACCTGGGTACCTTCCAGTTGCTGAATAAACTGGTGCTGAACGTAGACGGGAAAAAAGCCTGGATATTTCATGGCGATGTGTTTGATGTAACCATGCAGCACTCCAAATGGCTGGCCAAGCTTGGCGCGGTTGGCTACGATACCCTAATACTGATCAATAGCCTGACGAACTGGTTCCTCACCAAAATGGGGCGGCCTAAAATGAGTTTTTCGCAAAAAGTAAAGGCTAAATTTAAGGACGCGGTAAAATTCATCAATCAATTTGAACAGACGGCTGCCGACTTGGCTGTGAACAAAGGGTACGATTATGTTATCTGCGGGCATATTCACCATGCCGAGATCAGGACGGTCAATTCGACTGAAAACAATGGTTCGGTGGTATATTTAAATTCAGGTGACTGGGTAGAAAGCCTTAGCGCGCTGGAATATCACAATAAGGAATGGAAAGTGTTTACTTATCGCCCTGATGATTTTAACACCGAACCCGACGAAGAGGATAAAACCGATGCCGAAGACCTGGAAGCTAAAATGGACGTGAACATACTGCTGCAAAGGTTCAGGCAGGAGGTTTAGGTTGTTGTAAGGTTATAAAGTCTTAAGAAACCACCTTGCACTCTGTGGTTAAATCCTACGTTACATTTTCCTATATTGGCCGCATCAATCAACCATGAAAATTCTTTTCGCTATACAGGGTACAGGGAACGGCCACATCAGTCGTGCGCGCGAGATTGTACCGCTATTGCAGCAATATGGCGATGTTGACTTGCTGGTAAGCGGCACCGAGGCCGAGGTTTCCCTATCGCAGCCGTTAAAGTATAAGTTTCATGGCTTTAGTTTTGTATTTGGCACCACCGGTGGGGTGGATAACTGGGCTACGTTTAAACTGATGAACCTGCCGCGCCTGTTTAGCGATATGGCCAAGTTGCCGCTAAAAAATTACGACCTTATTGTTAACGATTTTGAACCTGTAAGTGCATGGGCCTGCAAGTTACGGGGCATCCCATCGGTATCATTAAGCCACCAATGCTCGTTCGTATCGCCAAATACGCCAAGGGTAGGGCATTCAGGCTTTGCCGAATTTGTGTTCAAGCATTATTCGCCTACCACCTATCATATCGGTTTTCATTTTGAAAAATACGCCGATTTTATCCATACCCCGGTTATCCGCAGCGAAATACGCAAAATGGAAACAGGCAACCAGGACCACTATACCGTTTACCTGCCTGCTTACGATGCAAAATTCCTATCGCAGGAACTGCAAAAAACTGACGTGGAATGGCATGTATTCAGCAAGCGGGCTAAAACTGCTTATCGCGAGGGTAATGTGCATATCATTCCGGTTGATAATGAAAGTTTTAACATGAGTTTGGCCAACGGGCGCGGTTTACTTACCGGTGGCGGGTTTGAAGGGCCGGCCGAGGCTATGTACCTGGGTAAAAAAGTAATGATGATACCCATGAAAGGCCAGTACGAACAGCAATGCAATGCCCTGGCAGCGTCTAAATTGGGTGTGCCGGTAGTACACGAAATTAATAGCCAGTTCCACGCTGAGCTGGAAAAGTGGCTAAACTTGAAAAACGGCCCCCAGGTGAATTTCCCCGATGAAACCGCGCAGATAGTGGATGCGATGGTGAAGAAATACGCACGATAACTACACCCAATAAAATTTATTTAACAGCGGGTAAAACATATCTACGAAATTTTCGTAGATATGTAATGATTTGTATATTAGTTACCATATTAACCCTTACCGCTATGAAATTCAATTTAAGCAAACCTTACCTTATTACCCTATTAACCGCAATAACAGCGATCAACACCTCGGCGCAAAAACTCCCTTCCGAGCAAAAAGAAAGTTTTTACGCTCCACCTGGCTTAAAAATAGATGGTAAAACTACCGAATGGGGTAACAAGTTCCAGGCGCACAATAATGCCACTATGTTATTTTACACCATGGCCAATGATAATGATAATTTGTACCTGGTAATGCAAACTGACCAACAGGCCGCCACCGATAAGATATTCCACGGGGGTATAACGCTGGAAGTGATATGCCGCGATAAAGGGAAAAAACTGAAACCGGTTAAAATAACTTTCCCCCTGGTAAGTTTAACCGAACGATCGGAGATTGTTCCCCTGCGCGATAAAAAGAATAATGCCGATAGTGTCGCCGCGGTGGTAAATGCCAGGTTACAAACTTTTGCAAAGCATATTGCTATTGAGGGTTTGGATGGCCTTACTGACCCTGATGTATCGGTTTATAATGACCTGGGCTTAAAAGCCGCCGCCCGGGTTGATGGCAGCCGTGCAGTATCATTTGAATTTCAGGTGCCATTGAAATATATTAGATCATTAATGGGGGACGAATCTTCCTTCGATTATCGAATAATAGTAAACGGTGCCAAATTGGAACCGGGAACCATTGTAATAAATGGTTCGTCGCTAAGTGGCGGCGCAGCGCGGGTGTCATTAAGTGGGAGCGCCGATGCTAACCCAATATTTAGTCCAACATATTTAAAGGCAAGTTACATATTGGCTAAAAAACAAAGATGACTAATGACTAATGACCAATGACTTTCGTAGTTTTGTGGCATAATGATCTCTGCTTTCAGGAACTATAACCCGATTAACATTTTTTGGCTGGCTATACTGCTGGTAATATTGCGCGTTTGTTATTTGTACAACGCACCTGCCAATACCGAACTTGTTTTAGTAGAATCATTTGCCCGGTCGCTGGTACCGGGGAACAATATAAATACCACATCCCTGCCTGTTAGCGTTTTAATTGCCGGCGTAATTGTATTTATACAAGCATTGTTAATTAACTATGTAGTTAACCTTTATAATCTTTTCGGCAAATCGTCATTTTTACCGGCGTTGATGTATGTTACGGTATCGGGGTTATTTACCCCGTTTTTAACGTTAAGCCAGCCATTGATCTGTAATTTCCTGGTAATATGGATGATATATAAGCTGCTGAGTTTTTATAAAAATCAGGATATAAAATCAAACGCGTACGATCTGGGGATGATTGTTGGGCTGGGCAGTATTTTCTATCTGCCGTTTATTTACTTTTTTTTAGTGATATGGGTTGCCCTGATTATTTTTCGCCCGTTTGATTGGCGCGACTGGGCAGCATCCATTATGGGCTATGTTACCGTTTTCTTCTTCCTGGCGGTATATGATTATCTTACAGATCATATCCACGATTTTTATAAGATATGGCTGCCGCTTGGTACGGCATTCCCGGGCAGCATTAAAATTCTTAACTACTATAACTACCTGTTGCTGATACCGGTTATCATTATTCTTATTCTTTGTTTTTTCAGGCTGCGCAGCAATTTCTTTAAAAGTTATGTGCTGGTGCGCAAATCGTTCCAGTTATTTTTCTTCACCTTTATCATCGCCGGACTGGCATTTTACGTAAAGGCCGATTTTAGGTTGAACCACTTTTTGCTGTGTGCTATACCCGTAGCCATCTTTTTTGCCTACTACTTTTTGTATGCTACCAGCCGCTGGTTTTATGAAACGCTGTACTTTTTACTGTTTGCAGGTATTATTTACTTCCAGTTTAACACTTTTTAACCTTTACATTCTTTCAGGTTGCGCGGGTTATATTAGATTTGTAGCATGAAATTTGGCGTAATCACTTTCCCGGGGTCCAATTGCGATGCGGACATTATCTATGTTTTAGAAAAAATAATGGGCCAGCAGGTAGTTCCGTTATGGCATAAAAGCCACGATCTGCAAGGTGTAGACTTTGTTGTACTGCCCGGCGGTTTCTCTTTTGGCGATTATCTGCGTTCAGGCGCTATCGCGCGTTTTTCGCCCATTATGCAGGAAGTGATCCAATTTGCCGCTAAAGGCGGTTATGTATTGGGTATTTGCAATGGTTTCCAAATACTTACCGAGGCCGGTTTATTGCCAGGCGCTTTATTGCACAATAGCAACCGCAAGTTTATTTGCCGTAATATTTATTTGAAAGCGCAAACAACACAATCGCTGTTAACGGCACAGATTGATCCTAATCGTGCTTTGAAAATACCAATAGCCCATGGCGAAGGGAACTATTTTGCCGATGCCGATGTGCTGAAAGCCATAAATGATAATAACCAGGTAATGTTCCGTTATTGTGACGAAGCCGGTAATATTACTGCCGATGCTAACCCTAACGGATCTATCGAAAATATTGCCGGGGTAACTAATGCCAGCCGCAATGTGTTTGGCCTGATGCCGCACCCTGAACGTGCTTCGGATACCCTTGTAGCGAACGAGGACGGCCTGGCCATTTTTGAATCGATATTATCGCTGGTTAAAGCCTAATGGCCAACCTGGTTATAGATATTGGCAATAGCTATACCAAAGCAGCGGTTTTTAATAACAATGAACTGCTGAAAATTGAACATTATAAAACTATTGATATACCCCAGCTGAGCGGGTTGACGGATGGGTATACTATTAACCAGACCATCATATCGTCGGTTAAAAAGGAAAAGGATAGCTGGGAAGAAGAATTAAAAGCAAATATGCCCCTGGTATATTTTACAAGGGAAATGGCAACGCAAATAACAAACCACTACCGCACGCCGCAAACTTTGGGTATAGACCGTTTGGCAGCAGTTATGGGGGCGCATTGTTTATATCCTGATAAAGATAACCTGGTAATAGACGCAGGCACCTGCATTACTTACGATTATGTAGATGCGGGTGGAAATTATTACGGTGGCAGCATATCGCCGGGGTTGCAAATGCGTTTTAAGGCCATGCATAATTATACAGCGGCTTTACCGTTAGTAAACGCGGACAGTAATTTTGGCCAAATGTTTGGTGCAGATACCGAAAGCGCCATATTATCGGGTGTGCAAAATGGCCTTAAATATGAATTAACGGGCTTTATTGAAAATTACCGCAATGGTAAGCCCCAACTAAATATACTATTAACCGGGGGCGATGGGATTTTTTTTGATACACTATTAAAAAATAGCATCTTTGCCCCCTATATTAAAAATGAACCTTATTTGGTTCTGCAAGGATTAAACGCAGCGATACAACAGCATAATGATTAAATACTACAGGGCTTTAACTGTTTTTTTACTGTCAGTAGCCGTAACAACGGCCATGGCGCAATCAACCGCAACTACCAGTTCCCCTTATTCAAGATATGGTTTAGGTACTATCGACCCAATTTTATTGCCGCAAAATGTGGCAATGGGTGGCATAGGTGTAGCAACTAACCAAATAAACGGTTATAATAATGTTAACCCGTTAAACCCTGCTTCCTATTCATCAATGCGCTTAACCGTGCTTGATATTGGCATGTACGGTAACTTTTCAAGTTTCAGCAAAGCAGGGCAGGCTAATCAAACTAATTCAAATTTCAGGTTAAGCCACATAGCTGTAGGGGTGCCGGTTAGCCAGCATTCGGCTTTAAGCTTTGGGTTATTGCCATATAGCGAAGTGGGTTATAAATACACCCAAACATTAAGTCGTGGTTACGGCACAGGCTCGCCTACCGATACCAATGTAGTTAATAACGTTTACAGTGGCGAGGGGGGGTTATCAAAAGCTTATTTAGGTTATGGATTTGATATCGGCAGGCATTTGGCTGTAGGCGCTAACGTATCATATATATTTGGTAACCTGAAACAATTCAGTTCAACCGAGTTCCCTAACTTATACGGCGCGTTTAACTCGCGTCAGGAAACCAATAATGCTATTGGCGGGTTGAATTACGATTTTGGCGCCCAATATACTATCGATTTTACAACCGAGCGCCGCTTAACACTGGGCTATTCAGGTTCGGCTGGTACAAAGCTTAATTCGCAAAGCAGTTTTATTGTAAGCCAATACCAGGTTGATTTTACAAACGATAATGAAGCCGTAGCTGCAGATACTATTGTAAATAAGCAAAACCCTTATACTAAAATTCAATTGCCTTTAATTAACCGCTTTGGTTTAGCTTATCAGTACGACCGTCATTTCCTGATAGGTGCCGATTATAGCATGGGTAATTGGTCTAAATTAACTATAGGAGGGGCTAACCAGGGTTTGCAAAACACCCAAAGCGTTAACATTGGCGGACAAATTACACCAAATGCCAACTCGCTGCATAGCTACTGGGCAGTGATGGATTATCGGTTGGGGGTACACTTTGATAAAACTTATGTTGCTATAAATAATCAGGATATCAAGCAAGAAGGGCTTACCTTTGGCCTGGGCCTGCCGTTAAAAGCCAGCGGTACCAGCTTCTATAAAATAAACATTGCAGGCGAGTTTGGCCAGCGCGGTACACTAAGCAATTCGCTGGTTAAAGAAAAATACTTTAACGTACATTTAAGCTTTACGCTTAACGATAAGTGGTTCCAAAAATATAAGTTCGATTAATTTTAATTAACGGCATATGTATAGGCGGGTTAATTATTTGCTGTGCTTTTTATTATCCGCAAGTTTGGGCCTTATGCTATTAAGCGCCTGTACCAACGATCTGAAGAAGATCCGGGAAATATCTGCTAAAGAAGTAAACAGCCCGGCCGATACCACCCGCGGGGTAGATGTGATATTTAGCGACTCGGCTAAAGTAAAGGCACGCCTGATAACCCCATTAATGCTGGAATACCCTATAAGCAAAGACAATAAGGAAATATACAGGAAGATGCCTAAGGGCCTTAAGGTTATTTTCTTTGACAAAGACCATAAAGAATCGGGCACTATTGTGGCCGATACCGGGTATAACTACGAAGCAAGGCAATTGATATTTCTGAAAAAAAATGTGGTGATCACCAGCGCTAAAGGCGATGTTTTTAAATCGGACGAGTTGAACTGGAACATGGCTACCCATCAGATAACCAGTAACAAGCCTATTGATATTAGAATGGCCAACGGTAATATCCTGCATGCAACCGCTATGGAGACTAACGAAAAATTTGACCCATATGTATTTAAAAATCAAACGGGGCTTATCTA
Source organism: Mucilaginibacter boryungensis (assembly GCF_015221995.1). Classification (NCBI taxonomy): domain Bacteria; kingdom Pseudomonadati; phylum Bacteroidota; class Sphingobacteriia; order Sphingobacteriales; family Sphingobacteriaceae; genus Mucilaginibacter; species Mucilaginibacter boryungensis. The sequence goes on along the minus strand of NZ_JADFFM010000002.1, from coordinate 758,031 downwards.
TGTCAACCGGAATTTAGATCAGTAACCCTTAGTTATATATACCCGTTGGTATAGTACACCCACTGCTTCCCATTATTGTAGTATCTGTACAAAAAGCAATTATCGATTATTATTTATAATTATTTATTATTATTTGATAGGGTGCGAATTAGTGTCGAAATTATTCAATAAATTCCTTTTTTATTCGCCTGAAATTTGGTATATTGTAGTATGTTCTTTGAGAAATGGCGGCGTATTAAAATCGTTGCTTAATACCCACTTCTAACAGAGACAGGCCAATAATCCACCAGATTAGCATCGTTAGGCCTGCATAAATAAGAGGCCAGCCCCGCGGTTATTACCGTCCAAATTGCTTTTTTTAGTCCGTTGCAATCTTAACTTCGAAAAGCAAATAAATTAGATAATAATGGATGATAAGATTGTACATTGTGGTGCTGAACATTTACATCATCATCGGGAGATTTTAAGCAATATATAAAGTAAACAGGCCAATAATCGGCTGTTTTATAATCTCAAAATTTGTATGATAGATTTTTACTAAAAATTGTATCTTGCGCCCTCTTTTTAAACGAGTTAATATTTTTTAAGATTATATATGGGTATAATGAATTTTTTGCGGGAACGGATGGGAAAGATTCTCGCAATTGTGATTGGTTTGGCGTTGTTTGCTTTTATTATTGGTGAGGTTGCAAGATCCGGCAGTTCATTTATGCGCGGTTCACAAAACGATTTAGGTGAAGTAGCAGGTGAAAAAGTGCCTTACGATCAGTTTTCGAAAAAGGTTGATCAGAATACAAAGAACTTCCTGCAGCAATCGGGCCAGGCACCTACGCCTCAAATAACAGGATATATTCAGGAAACCACCTGGAACGAGTTTGTAAGCAAGATCATCCTTAATAAGGAGATTGATAAACTGGGTATAGTAGTTGGAGTTGACGAAACCCGCTCGATGATCAGCGGTAACAATCCAAACCCGCAAATAGTACAGGCCTTCGGCGATCAGAAAACCGGGCAGATAGACAGGCAAAGATTAAACATGTTCCTTAACAATGTGGCAACAGCAAAAGCTGATGACCCTATGAAGGTGCAATGGAATGAATTTGTGGCCACCATGGTGGAGTCAAAAAAGGCTGAAAAATACATGTCGTTAGTGCGCAATGGCCTGTATGTTAACTCGCTTGATGCTAAAGATGATTACGAAGCAAGGAACAAGCTGGTTAACTTTAAATATGCCGAGTTGGATTATGCATCTATCCCTGATAGCAAAGTAACCTTAACCGACGACGATTACAGCAGTTACTATAATGACCATAAAGGGCAGTTCAAAAATCCACAGGAACTACGCAGCTTTGAGTATGTAAGTTTTAACGCGTCGCCATCAAAAGAAGATACCGCAGCGGTAAAAACACAAATTGATAAGTTAGCCACCGATTTTAAAACAGCTACCAACGATTCGCTTTTTGTACAGGTAAATGCCGAAACAAAAACACCATTAACTTACCTGCACAAAGGCCAGTTAGAACCAAAGCTGGATTCGGTAATGTTTAACGCCGCAAAAGGCCAGGTATACGGCCCTTACTTTAGCAATGGCAGTTATAAGGTTGCCAAGTTGGTTGATAGCCGTGTAGGCCCCGACTCGGTTAAAGCAAGTCATATTTTGTTAAACCCGGCTACCGAAGGCGGTGTAGATAAGGCTAAAGCTAAAGCCGACTCTTTAAAGAAACTAATTGCCGGTGGCGCTTCTTTTGCAGAATTAGCTAAAAAATTCTCGACCGATAAAACGTCGGGAGAAAAAGGCGGCGAGCTGGGTACATTCGGCCGCGGCGCTATGATCCCTGCTTTTGAAGAAGCGGTGTTTGATGGTAAAAAAGGCGATTTGAAAGTAGTTACCACGCAATTTGGTGTACACATTATAAAAATAGACGATCAGAAAGGGTCTTCGAAAGTAGTTAAGGTAGCTATAGTTGATAAGCCTTTAGTTGCCAGCAGTAAAACGCAATCTGCGGCATATGCCAAAGCGCAGGCGTTCCTGGCATCTTTAACTAAAGATAATTTTACAGCCGAAAGCCAAAAACAAGGTTTGCAAATAAAAAAGGCAGATGATGTAAACGGTGTTGCTGCGGCATTGCCCGGCTTGGATAACGCCCGCGAAATTGTAAGATGGGCCTTTAAAGCCGATAAAGGCGACTATAGCGATCAGGTGTTTACCTCAGGTAACCAATACGTTATTCCGCGTTTAACAGTAATTAAACCAGCAGGTACTTTGCCACTTGATGTTGTTAAAAAACAAATTGAAAATGATGTGCGCATTATGGTTAAAGGCAAAACGTTAATTGCTAAGCTTGAAGCTGCTATGAGTGGCGCTTCATCAATTGATGCGGTTGCACAAAAAGCCGGTACCAAAGCAGTGCCTGTTGAAAATATTGTATTTGCTAATCCTGTTATCCCGGGTTTAACTGCTGAATATAAAGTAGTTGGTACCTTGTTTGGCCTGCAATTACACAAACTGTCTAAACCGGTAGCGGGCGTGCATGGCGTATATGTAGTTGAACCCGAAAGCTTTATTAACCCTGCGCCAATGGGCGATGCTTCAAAACAAAGGCAGCAAATTGCACAAGCTATTGCTCAGCGTGCCGACAATATGGTGTTTGATGCCTTGAAAGATAAGGCGAATGTAAAAGATTACAGGGCTAAGTTTTTATAAGCCATAATTAAAGTAATTTTGCATCCGGGATAGGCGTAAGTTTATCCCGGATTTTTTGTTACAGGCTTTATACAGAAGATGATGGACATACAGGAAAATATCATTAACAAAGTGGCCCAAAGCGGCCTGGTTACGCTTGACCCAGCTGCATTTTATCCGGCCGGAGATAGGGTGGTGTATGATATAAAAGATAATTTATTTCATGGACTGATCCTTAAAGAGAAAGATCTCAGGGAGTTTGTAAAAGAACACGATTGGGCACAGTACCAAGGTAAAAACGTGGCCATAACCTGTAGCGCCGATGCTGTTGTGCCAGCCTGGGCCTATATGTTATTAGCCAACCGTATGGCACCCTATGCTCGCGAAGTTGTTTTTGGCGATGCAGCTGTGATGGAGACCGTATTGTTTGAAAAAGCACTGGCGGCTACCGATCTGGAACAATATCGCGACCAAAGAGTAGTTATAAAAGGATGCGGTGATACAGAGGTACCCGTGTCGGCCTATGTGGAGTTAACTAAACGGCTTACCCCAATTGTTAAAAGCCTGATGTTTGGCGAACCATGCTCAACTGTGCCCATTTATAAACGTAAGGATTAACCTTTAATGAGAGTACTATTCCCTTTATTATTCCTTTTGAATGCAGCCTATGCTTTTGCTCAGGAACCATATAAAAACACCGAAGAAGTCTTTAAAGTTGGCGAACAACTGAACTATAAAATGAAATACGGCTTCTTTACCGCGGCCGAAGCGCATCTACGGGTTGAGGAATCGGACATTAAATTTGATGGTAAACCAGCTTACCATATTATTGCCGATGGCAATACCGCCGGCACTTTTGATGTTTTTTATACTGTGCGTAACCGTTACGAAAGTTATATTGATAAAACCACGCTGCTGCCTTATATGTATACAGAAAACCGCCATGAAGGTAGCTGGAGACATACCGATAAAGTACTGTTTGACCATAAAGAAGGAAAGATAACTGCCAATAAAGGGATATACCAATTTAAGGGCAAGGTGTTTGATTTTCCGTCGGCTTACTACTTTGCCCGCTGCCTGGATGTAAGTAAGCTGAAGATAGGCGAGCAACTGCAATTGCGCTATTTTTTGGAAGATAGCATACAAACATTAAGCATTACCTATGTGGGCAAAGAGAAAGTAAGTTGTGCTTTAGGTACATTTAATTGCCTGAAGTTTAATCCAACAATTATACCCGGGCGCATATTTCGTAAAAACAGTAAACTTTATCTTTGGATAACCGACGATCAAAACCGCATACCTGTAAAGGCGCATGTAGAGGTAATTGTAGGCAGTCTTACAATGGAGCTTACCGACGCCAAAAATTTGAAATATCCATTAAACCCCATTAGTAAATAGTTTTATGATAGAAGTTGGCAGTGTGCTGGTGCATGAAGATGTTGTGACCGAAAATTTTGTGTGTAATCTTAACAGGTGCAAAGGGGCCTGTTGCCTGGAAGGCGACTCGGGTGCACCGTTAAATAAAAATGAGCTGGAGATACTGGAAGAAATATATCCGAAAGTAAAGCCATATATGACACCGAAAGGGATAGAAACTATTGAACGTGAGGGCACCCACGTAACCGACTTTGAAGGCGATTATACTACTCCGTGTGTGGATACTAACAAAGAATGTGCGTATGTAACCTGGGAAAATGGTATCACCAAATGTGCTATAGAGAAAGCTTACGAAGCGGGTGATATCAGCTGGAAGAAACCTATATCGTGTCATTTATATCCCATTCGCATAACTAATTACCCCGAATTTGATGTGCTGAATTACGATCGCTGGAGCATATGCAGCCCGGCCTGTAGCTTTGGTAACGAGCTTAAAGTACGTGTGCACGAGTTTTTAAAAGAACCATTGATCCGTAAATATGGCGCCGAATGGTACCACGAACTTGAAGAACAATTAGCAGGTATTTGATAAATATATGATACGTAATATCATAACAGCCGCGGTCAGGGTAGGTTTAGGCATTCAAAATTGCCTTTATGTAAATGAGCTGTCGGCTATAATAACGTGGGATGATATTTCGTTTGCTAATACTGGTGATAACAAAAACCTGTTGGATATTACAGTTAGGGAGTTTGTTAAGACGGTATTCGCCGGACTGGGTATTGAGGTTGAATTCAGTGGAAAAAATGAACACGAAAAAGGAGTGATCATTGATGTTGAGGAAGATAAAATTATGCTTTTGGACTTGAATATCGATGTGATAAAATTTGGCCAAACTATTGTAAGGGTAGCGTACGACGCACATAAATTAGCGGTTAAGCAGTTCACTAACACTATAGTTGAATCCGGCAAAAAATTAGATTTGCACACGGGATCCGATCTGGATACATTGATAAAGGGGCTAATCAAAGAATCTTTAGTACTCGAAAATATTTGATTCGAACAATACTACTATTGCAAGGATCTGCTTTGTTAATCAAAAATCTCTCTGGCGTTTTTTTAAAATTACACCCCTCGCTTAATAGTGCGTTACCACTATAAGGTAACGAATTTATACTGGGACTTAAGTGATCGTTATTAGCGTTAATTAACGGAGCAAATACCGTTTTTTCACCCCCTTTTGCTGGTATTGAAAATGCTTCCTTTGTTGCTGTAATTACGGAAATTCAACAAGGATATAGATTGCAGTTTGATAAGTATTGTAACATTTATAATAACATAATAAATACTGAAGAAAATATTTTTTGCTTAAAAAGCATATTTGTCAATATATTTAACATTTACGTTAATTTATTAAATAAATAGCAATAAATATATCCTTTTTTGCCTTGTTTTTAAATAATAGTATTTTTTTGTTTTTATTTTTAATAATCTGAATATTGATTACATTTGTAAAAATCCGTTGATTTTAAGCTCTATTATCACAATATTATAATTAAATCCGCTTCTCATGAAAAAAAATTTACTTCTAAAATTTTCTATTGCTGCAAGTATCCTGGGGTTAACCAGCCTGGGCGCTTTTGCGCAATACGAAAATCCTAAGACAACCTTGGGTTTTAACGTCGGCACCCAAGGTGTTGGCGTTGAAGGGAAGATGTTACTCTCCGATCGTTTTGGCGTTCGTTTGGGAGGAAGTCTGATCCCTGTCAACAACATCGAATCTAAACAATATTTAGGTTCTAATCAAACAACAATCGACATCGCTCCACGATTTTCGAATGTTCACTTATTAGCCGATTGGCGCCCATTTGCATTTAATAGCGACAACCCACTTTCAGGAAACTTCAAATTAACCGGGGGGGTAGCTTATTTTATTAAATCACAAGGCACAGCCACCATCGGTTTAACTAATTCTTATTACTACGGTGATATTGAAATACCAACCCAGGACGTTGGTGTTGTAACTGCTCAGGCAAAATGGAGCCATGTTGCTCCATATGCAGGGTTCGGTTTGGATAACATTCCGGTTTTTAATGGTTTCTTTATCGGCTTCGATATGGGGGCTTATTATTTTTCTGCGCCTAAAGCCAGCATTGTTGGCACCGGTTTTTTGCAGGACAATGATCAAAACCAACCACAGTTACAAAGTAATTTAAAATCATACAGGTTCCTGCCGGTGTTCCAGGTTAATTTCAATTTCAATATCAAATAAGAAAAGTGATGAAACGACTTATAAAAAATTATTATTTCCTGCCGGCAATACTATTATTGACCTTGGTTTCGGTAATAGCTATTAGATGTAAAAAGCCGACTGATGGTATTAACATTACTGTAAATACATCAAGCTTGTTTCACTACACTGCTTTAGTGCAGGTTGTAGACCCAAGCGGCTCTGTGCCAAATAATCTTACTGTTACTGCTTCGGGCCCTGGTGCTGGTGCAATTTACGGTATCGACGGAAAAAAAGCCTTGGCCGCCCCAGGTGGTATTATTGCTTTGGCTGTACATCCTAAAATGGAGCCTACAGCCACCGCGCCAATAGTTTTTAATTTAACCATTAGCGGTCCGGGATATTTAACTTTAGTTGTACCTGTAACTATTTCTTCTACTCAAAATAGTCAGGTTATTAAAGCTAACATTTTAAACCTTACCGTTGCAACACCAGGTGTAAGTAATGCCAGCACAACTGCTGCAGCTGTAGGGGGGACTGTTGCTACCACTACGGTTTTAACTACGCCAACAAGCGTCGGTAACCCCGAATCAACAACAATAACATTGCCTGCTACCACTAAACTACAAGATGCAAATGGTAACACCATAAATGCAAGTAGCGTATCCGTATCGGCCAATAACTTTAACACCAGCCAACCATCAACTGTTAACCTGTTCCCTGGTAGTTCATTAGCATCTACCAATGTTGTTGATAACACAGGCGCTACAACATCAGCGGTATTTGTTCCTGCTGGTTTTGTAAACGTTGACATGACTGCCGGTGGTGTTGCTGTTAAAAAATTCAGCGCGCCAGTCACCATATCGATGACACTTGACCCCGGTTTTAAAGACCCAACAACTGGTGCTACGCTTGTAGCGGGTAACACGCTTGGTATTTATAGCTATTCAAATGACACAGGGCAGTGGAAATTCGAGCAAAATGCTCCCGTTACTGGTACAGCTCCTAACTTATCTGTTACCTTTACAACTAATCACTTGACCCAGTTTTTTGCAGGTAAAACATTAGCAATGCTGGCAAAATTCGCTATAAATATTACTGCACCATGGTATGTGAAAGGTACAGCAACTAATATTACCGTTACCGCAGCCATTGTTAATGGGCCAAGCTATAATATTTACCAGCAAACATTCCAACTGGATGATTTATTAACTTTTGTATTGGATAATAAATTACCTGTACCAGCAACCACAACCCAAATATTACTCACGTTTACAAGCAGTACAGGTACGACATTGGGTAATGCTACACTGACTACAAATGGAACAAGTGTTAACGTGACGCTTTCAGCACCACCGGCTAATCCACCTGTTACGCTGTTGCTAAATTTAGATTGTACACAAGCTAAACAAGGCGCTATTGTCACTCCGCCAGATTTTTATTTGCTATACAAGCCGACAGGCCAGCCGGTTGCAAACTATGCTATATTAGGTCAGGTTAAAAACGGTGGTTTAACTACTACTCAATTATCTGCCACTGCAGCATATGACTTCAAAGCTATTTTAAATAGTAATGTTAAAGAAGTTATTAACCATACTGTTGCCGAGAATACTGCAGCTAATCAAACAGTGGGTGGTGTTAGCTTTAATGGTACTAAAGTGCCTGCGCAAAACAAAATTGATATCAACGCCTTGTGTAATTCGTTACCATAGTATTAAATAAGTTATAACTAAAAGCCCCGGCCTTGCTAAAGACCGGGGCTTTTGCTTTAGCATGCCTGCAATTGCGCAAATGGCTACGCATGGTAGAATGCGTTATTCACCCTATTATTAATTATAGTCAGGAAATGTCTTATTAAGACGCGATGATATGCGCGTTAGGCTTAATGCCCATTGTTTTTACGGTTTTAGCAATGGCAGTGGCATCATATCCACATTCGGCCCAAAGTTCAGGCTGTTCGCCGTGTTCGATAACTATATCGGGGATTCCCAGGCGGGTAATTTGTGCGGTATATTGATTGTCGGCCATAAATTCAAGTACGGCACTGCCCACACCGCCTTCAAGGCAGCCATCTTCAACGGTTATTATTTTACTATATTTTTTAAACACCTCGTGTAGTAAGGCTTTATCTAAAGGTTTTGCAAAACGCAAATCATAATGAGCAGGATAGTATCCTTCCGAATTTAACTGCGCCACAGCTGTTACAGCTTCATTGCCTATGCTGCCAATAGTTAGTATGGCTATTTCCTCGCCATCGCATATTTTGCGGCCCTTGCCTACAGGGATAGCTTTAAACGGGCGTTTCCAATCAACCATTACACCATTGCCACGCGGGTAGCGAATAACAAACGGGCCTGCATTATCTAACTGCGCCGTATACATCAGGTTACGTAGTTCTTCCTCGTTCATTGGCGATGATACCACAAGGTTAGGGATGCAGCGCATATAAGCAAGATCGTAAGCGCCATGATGCGTTCCGCCATCGGCACCAGCTAAGCCGGCGCGATCAAGGCAAAATACTACGTTCAGTTTTTGTATAGCCACATCGTGTATTACCTGGTCATACGCACGTTGCATAAAGCTGGAATAAATATTACAGAAAGGTATTAAGCCTTGTGTAGCCAATCCAGCCGAAAAAGTTACAGCATGCTGCTCGGCAATACCTACGTCAAACGCACGGTTGGGCATAGCCTTCATCATCAGGTTAAGTGAACTACCTGAAGGCATAGCGGGGGTAACTCCCATTATCTTATTGTTTTGCCCGGCCAGTTCAATAATAGTGTGCCCAAATACATCCTGATATTTAGGTGGCTGGGGTTTATCGTAAGTAGCTTTTTTTATTTCACCGGTTATCTTATCAAACAAGCCTGGCGCGTGCCATTTGGTCTGGTCTTTCTCAGCCAGGGCGTAACCTTTGCCTTTTACGGTAACGCAATGCAATAGCTTAGGGCCGGGTATATCGCGCAGATCGCGTAATACTTTTACCAGGTGCTTTACATCGTGACCGTCTATAGGGCCAAAATATCTGAATTTTAAAGCCTCAAAGAAATTGCTTTGCTTAAGTATGGTACCCTTAATGCTTTTTTCTATCTTCTTGGCTATTTTAAATGCATCGGGCCCAATGGCAGATAGTTTGTTCAGTACATAGGCAATATCATCTCTAAAACGGTTGTACGATTTCGAAGTAGTAATATCGGCCAGGTATTCTTTTAACGCCCCAACATTCGGATCAATAGACATATTATTGTCGTTCAATATCACCAGCAGGTTGGAATTTTCAATACCGGCATGGTTAAGCGCTTCAAAAGCCATCCCTGCGCCCATTGAGCCATCGCCTATAACGGCAACATGCTGACGATCGGTTTCGCCTTTGTATTGTGATGCTACAGCCATGCCTAAAGCAGCCGAAATAGATGTAGATGAATGTCCTACCCCAAAGGTATCAAATATACTTTCGGAACGCTTTGGAAACCCGCTAATGCCGCCGTGCATACGGTTGGTATGGAATACATCGCGGCGGCCGGTTAAAATTTTATGGCCATAGGCCTGGTGGCCAACATCCCAGACTAATTGATCGTAAGGGGTGTTTAATATATAATGCAAGGCAACAGTTAATTCAACCACACCCAGGCTGGCGGCAAAATGGCCACCGTTTACCGAAACCACATCAATAATATACTGACGTAATTCCTGGCATACCTGCTCAAGTTCATCTTCGTTAAACTGCTTTAAATCAGAAGGTTGATTGATTTTTTGTAAAAGTTTACCAGCGGGTACCTGCATTGATATTTATTACGGATATTTAACTTACAAAGTAAGGTAAATATTATTAAATAACATTAACAATTATTGGTTTTTAATCTTAATTATTGTAAAAAATTTCAAGGTTTTTTTAATTTTTAGCCCCTTTTGCTAACTGCTGTTTACTGGCCAATTGCTATAAATAATTTATATTTGGATATTGATATGACCGGCGAAGGTTTCGAAATAAAACTCCCTCAGTTTGAAGGCCCATTTGATTTGTTGCTTTTTTTTATCGAGCGCGATGAACTGGATATTCACGATATTTCCATTACTAATATCACCAATGATTTCCTGGACTATATTCATCAGATGACCAGCCTTAATATGGAAGTGGCCAGCGAGTTTATTTTTGTGGCTGCAACCTTAATGCGAATTAAAGCCAAAATGTTACTACCGCGTTATGAGACTGATGCTGAAGGCAATGAGGTTGACCTGAAAGAGGAACTGATACGCAAACTGGTTGAATACAAAAAAATAAAAGTATTGTGCGATGAATTGCGGCCTTTTGAAGAGGAGCGCCTGAAGCAGGAAAAGCGCGGTAATATTAGATATGATCTGGAACAGGTGGAGCGGGTAACCGTACCAGGCGAAGAATTATCGGCTATAAGCCTTTATAAACTAATGCTCACTTACGAACGCCTGAACATGCGCTGGCTTACCCGTACCGAACCTGTTACGCACACCGTAGTACAATATCCCTATACCATCGAGCGGCAAAAAAAAGCGATAAACGATCTTTTGCTGATCAATCAACGACTGGATTTTAAAGCCATAGCCGGCAACTCTGAAAATAAGGTGCATTTTGTTTACAATTTTTTAGCAGTGCTGGAAATGCTTCAACAGGAATTGTTAGATATACAAATAGGCCTGGGTTTTAATAACTTTTGGATAGGGTTGCGCGATGCGCAATGATAAGTGGTTGGGGATTAGTTTGTAAGTAATTATTTTGTGGTAGGTTTTTGAAACTAATCTCTAATTAACTAATCTCTAATTGCTAAATTAGCCCCGTTTTAATAATAATATGAAAAGAGACAAACTAATATTTGAATTGTTAGATGAAGAACAGGACAGGCAGGAAGAAGGCCTGGAACTGATAGCTTCAGAAAATTTTGTGAGCAGACAGGTAATGGAAGCCGCGGGTTCGGTTGCAACCAATAAATATGCCGAGGGTTTACCCGGCAAGCGTTATTATGGCGGCTGCCAGATTGTTGACGAAATTGAAACAATTGCTATTGAACGGGCTAAACAACTTTTTAATGCCGAATGGGTTAACGTGCAGCCGCATAGTGGCGCGCAGGCTAACGCCGCGGTTATGCTGGCCTGTTTACAGCCTGGCGATAAAATATTAGGGTTCGACCTTTCTCACGGCGGGCACTTAACCCATGGTTCGCCGGTAAATTTTTCGGGCAAGTTATATCAGCCGCACTTTTATGGGGTTAAAAAGGATACCGGGCTGATTGACTATGAACAACTGAAGAAAGTTGCCCTGGCAGAAAAACCAAAAATGATCATCTGCGGCGCTTCAGCTTACTCGCGCGATTGGGATTATGAATTTATCCGTAAGGTAGCCGATAAAATTGGGGCATTGGTATTAGCTGATATTTCGCACCCGGCGGGGTTAATAGCCCGCGGATTACTGAAAGACCCACTACCACATTGCCATATTGTAACAACTACCACGCATAAAACACTACGTGGCCCACGCGGGGGCATGATTATGATGGGGAAAGACTTTCCAAATCCATTTGGACAGACAACCCCAAAAGGCGAGGTGAAAATGATGTCGGCAGTGTTGGATATGGCGGTTTTCCCTGGTACACAAGGTGGCCCATTAGAGCATATTATTGCCGCTAAGGCCGTTGCCTTTGGCGAAGCACTAAGCGAAAGCTACATGAAATATATATTACAGGTAAAAAAGAATGGCGAAGCTATGGCTAAAGCATTAGTTGCCCGTGGCTACGATATTGTATCGGGCGGTACAGATAACCATTTGATACTGATAGACCTGCGGAATAAAAATATAACTGGCAAGGCAGCCGAGAATGCTTTGGTAAATGCCGATATTACCGTAAATAAAAACATGGTGCCTTATGATGATAAATCGCCATTTGTAACATCGGGTATACGTGTGGGTACTGCGGCTGTTACTACCCGCGGCATGAAAGAGAAGCAAATGGAACAGATAGTAGAACTGATTGATGCCGTAATTAATGCGCCCGAAGATGAACATTCACTAAAGAAGATACGTAAACATGTTCACACATTGACGGAAAAATTTCCGTTGTATAAGTAAAGAAAAGCATTGTGGCAGAGAGTTACCCCATTACTGCTTATGAGCAAAAGCGACTTGCTGCACTAAAATCATACGAAATTTTAGATAGTGCGCCTGAACAGGAATATGATGCCCTAACCCGTTTAGCATCATACATTTGCCAGGCGCCTATTGCATTAATTACGCTGATAGATGGTGACAGGGAATGGGTGAAGTCTAAAATAGGGACTGGCTACCAGGAATCATCAAGGGCCGATTCCTTTTGCCACTATACTATTCAAACAGATACGCTAATGGAGGTGCCGGATGCCCGGGCCGATAAAAAATTCAGCAAACACAAATCGGTAATAGCCGAACCCGGTATCAGGTTTTATGCCGGTGCGCCCCTTATTGATGAAAACGGATTTAAACTAGGTTCGTTATGTGTGCTGGATTCTGTACCACGCCACTTAACACCAGAACAGCGTGAAGCTTTGCTGATACTGGCCCGTGAAGTTATTTCCCACCTTACCATCCGGAAACAAAAAAAAGAATTAGAAGAAACTGTTTTGCGGCATAAAGAGTTCTTTAACCTTTTTAATAACTCGCCCGATATTCATTGCATAATTAACAGTGAAAACAAAATAGAACTGATAAACAATGCGGTTACCCCTGTATTAGGCTATGCCCCTGAAGAGGCTATTGGCATGCCCGTATGGAATTTTTTTAATAGCCATATCGATCTTACAAAGCTTGAACAGCTTATAAACGAACCGGATAAATATCATTCTGCCGAAATCGAATCGGAGATAGCCAACCGTAATGGCGACATCAGGTGGATATGCTGGTCGGTTAGTATAAAAGATGGCAAATGGTACACCAGTGGCCGCGATATCACCTATCAGAAGAAATTGCTAGCCGAACTGGAGCAACTATCGTTAGTGGCCAGTAGAATAAGTAATGGCGTGGCCATTATGGATGAAAATAATAATACAGTCTGGATAAACAGGGCGTTCACAAAAATTACCGGGTTTGATTTAGATGAAGTATATAATAAGCAGCTAAGCACCATATTGAAAGGTGATTATGAAGACCCTGCTGTTGTAGAAAAAATAAATAGCCTGCTGAAAACCAAAAAACCATTTGAAATTGACCTGCAGATAAAAACTAAAAAAGGCAAGCTGCTATGGATATCCTTTATCAATTCGGTTATACTGGACGATGAAGGGAAGGTAGAGAAATATATTAAAATACTGGTTGACATTACCGACCGGAAGATTGCAGAAAACGATTTGAATATCCTTTCGTTCGCTGCAAAAAAATCGCCAAGCGGGTTCCTTGTGCGCGATAAAGATGGCAGGGTTACCTGGATGAACGAGGCCTTTGAAAAAATTACCGGCTACTCGCTGGAAGAAATGAAAGGCAAAATATTCGGTACCACCTTACTGGGCGAGGATACGGATATGAATGTGTTTAACAAAGCCGTTGAACTTACCCGTCAGCAAAAGCCTTACGAAGTTGAGATAAAGATCTATAAAAAAGATAAAACGCCTATTTGGGTATATCTTTCAAATAACCCGCTGTTTAATGAAAATGGGGATATTGAACGGCAGATAGGCGTAATAGTTGATATTACCGAACGTAAAAAAGTAGACCAGCAAATAGAGATGCTATCGCTAGTAGCAAGCAATACTATGAGCGGAGTAGTGATAAACGATGGTGAAGGCCACATAGAATGGGTGAACGATGCCTTTACACGTATTACCGGTTATACTTTGGCCGATGTTAAAAACTATCACCTGGGCGATGTTTTGAAAGGCGAACTTACAGATGTAGGCATTATCCAAAAATCGCGCGAGTTATCAAAAAATAAGCAGTCTTTTGAGGTCGACCTGCTGGTGTACCGTAAAGATGGGCAACCGTTATGGATTACGGTGATCAATTCTGTAATTGAAAATAATAACGGTAAAGTTGAAAAATATATTGAAGTTATTATTGATATAACCTCGAAGAAAAAGGCTGAACTTGAACTGATAGCAGCCAAAGAAGAAGCCCTGCAGTTAGGCCGCACGAAAGAAATGTTCATATCGGTAATGAGCCACGAGATACGTACACCGTTAAACGCGGTAATAGGTATATCGCATTTATTACTGAAAGATAACCCGCTGCCATCGCAAAGGGAAAACCTGAACGTTCTTAAATTCTCGGCCGATAACCTGATGGTGCTGATTAATGACGTGCTTGACTTTACTAAAATGGAGACGGGTAATGTGCAACTGGAAAGAGCCGACGTTAAGCTGCATGAATTGGTGCAGGGTGTGGTTTCAACCATGCGGTTTAAAGCTCAGGATAAAGATATCTATATAAAATCGCATATTGATAAAGGCGTCCCTGAGACTGTGATTGGCGATAGCACACGACTGATACAAATATTGCTAAACCTGGCCAGCAATGCTGTTAAATTTACCGACAAGGGCGGTGTTACTATTGACCTGAAATTAATAGAGGAAACACCTGAAAATGTACGGATACGTTTTGCCGTAACCGATACAGGTATTGGTATTGCAAGCGACAAGATTAATACTATATTTGAGTTGTGGAAACAGGCGGATACGGATACCACCCGAAAATATGGCGGTACAGGCTTGGGTTTGGCAATAAGTAAACGATTGGTAACTTTGCACGACTCGCGCATTAATGTGGATAGTGTATTGGGGCAAGGATCAACTTTCTGGTTCACCGTTACGTTTAAAAAAACTATCGATCATTCGGTAAACAAAAATAATAAAGTGGAAGAAGGACTAAAAATTCATGCCCTTGTGGTTGATGATAACCAGATTAACAGGTTGCTAATAAATAAAGTATTAAAGAAATGGGGCGCCACTGCAGACTTTGCCGAGAATGGTGTGGAAGCAATAAATAAAGTAAAAGAAAATCAGAACTACGATGTTGTGTTGATGGATATACATATGCCCGAAATGGGTGGGCTTGAGGCTACCGGGGTTATCCGCGGCATACAGCAACCCTATTTTCAACAATTACCTATAATTGCCCTTACCGCATCTATGCTAAACAGCCAGATGGATCAGATTGGCGATGCGGGTATGAACGATTATATACTGAAACCATTTGACCCGAAAACGCTTTTCGAGAAATTAAGCCGCTATCAAAAGCAATAAAAAAAGGCAGGTTATTTTTCAATAACACTGCCTTTAACCAATTATAATTAAACGCTCCGGGTACTTTTACGGAAAACCTTTTTAAAAGGTTATATAAATTTTAATTATTATTTAATTTTTTTTGATCAGGTCAAATTTCCCCGGTTTCATTAACAAAACCACCATTAATTTGGTGCGCCCTTTCTTTATTTTGTGGGCCGTAGGCAACGCCTTGAATATTGCTGCTTTCCAATTGAGTTTTTATTCTTGATAAAATGATAATTTAATACCAATTGGGGGAAACGGGAATAGAAAGGACTACTATTATCGGGATAAAACCAAAAATAGCGATCAACCCTTTCACATTCAAAAACAATTACTTACATTTGCCGTCCCTGAAAGGAGGTATATTAGGATTATGATCATTATCAACGTAAAAGACGGCGAATCATTAGACAAAGCATTAAAACGCTTTAAAAAGAAATTTGAGAAAACAGGTGTCTTACGCGAGCTCCGCTCACGCCAGGCTTTCGAGAAAAAATCTGTTGCCCGCAGGCACGAGATCAAACACGCCATATACAAACAAAACATGAACGCAGAAACGCTGTAAGTTCCGTTAAAAGAATTTTCACTTTTTCTGAAAAAATATAAAAAAACTATTTGTACATTCATTCTCCGGATGTATAAATAGTTTTTATGTTTTTAGAGCGGTTCATTACCTATTTGCAATTTGAAAAACGGTATTCGCCACACACCGTTTCCGCCTATAAAGCCGACCTGGAGCAATTTTTTGCCCACGTTAACCATCCCGAACAAACAATTACCCATCCTAACGAAATAACCCATCACCACATCCGCAACTGGATGGTAGATATGATGGATAATGATATAACAGCCCGCACGGTAAACCGAAAAACAGCCGTGCTGCGCAAATACTTTAAATTTTTACTGCAAAGCGATGTGATCGATAGCAATCCCACCGCCAAAATACAGACACCCAAAACGCCTAAAAAATTGCCTGTAGTGGTAGAAACCGATAAGCTTGACCACTTGTTGGATACTGGTTTTGATGCCGGTTTTGAAGGTACCCGCGATAAACTGATACTGGAGATGCTGTTTGGTACCGGCATACGCCTGGCCGAACTGGTGGGGCTAAAGGAAACGGATATTAATGTATACGAGGGTACTATTAAGGTTTTAGGCAAGCGTAAAAAAGAACGGATCATCCCGATTAATAAAGAGTTGAAGCGTGTAATAGCGGAATACCTGGAATTAAAAAAAAGTGAAAAATTTAATAACAATTCCCTAACACTCGTCGTTACCAATAAAGGGGCAAATGCTTATCCGAAACTAATTTATAATATAGTGCGCAGATACCTTTCAGAAATATCAACCCAAAACAAAAGAAGCCCGCATGTGCTGCGGCATACATTTGCCACCAGCCTTTTAAATAAAGGAGCCGACCTGAATGCCATAAAAGAGCTTTTAGGCCATGCTAACTTAAGCGCTACGCAAGTATACACCCACAACTCCGTGGAGAGATTAAAGTCTATTTATAAACAAGCCCATCCAAAGGCGTAACAAAAGAGGAGGAAACAATGAAGATCACAGTTCAATCAATTCATTTTACAGCAGACAGAAAGTTATTAGATTTTATCCAGAAGAAAGCTGATAAGCTTGATCAGTTTTATGATAAGATAATCAGCGGCGAAGTCTACTTAAAATTAGAGAACGTGGAAGACGAAGCAAACAAAATATCGGAAATAAAAATACAGCTACCGGGTAACCTGTTGTTTGCAAAAGAGCAATGCAAAACGTTTGAGGAGGCCACCGATTTGGCCCTTGAAAGCCTTAGGAAACAAATTGATAAACATAAGCAAAAGAAAACTATAGCAGCCGAAGTTGCCAAAAAAGCCGTTTTGGCTGCAACAGAGGAAGAATTTTAATAAAAGCACGAGTTAAAAAAGAACAAAAATCGGCAGGTAAAACACCTGCCGATTTTTTTTGGAAAAAAATTTTGCACAGCCTTATTTTTTTGTAGATTTGCAGTCCCTTTCGGAAGGGTGTTAATTAAGGTTGGCACAATAAGAAGGGGTGGTTCTTTAAAAAGAAAAGTTTATGCCTCCTTAGCTCAGCTGGTAGAGCGACTGACTTGTAATCAGTAGGTCATTGGTTCGATCCCGATAGGAGGCTCTGTTTAAATTCGAAGTACGGGTTTTAAATGCGAAATTATTTCGAATTTGACATTTCGGCTTTCGGGATAAACTCTGGGGGGATACCAGAGCGGTCAAATGGGACGGACTGTAAATCCGTTGCTTCGGCTACGAAGGTTCGAATCCTTCTCCCCCCACTTTAAGTTGGCAGTTTTGAGTTCTGAGTCTACAGTTTTTAACTGGAAGCTTATTACTCATAACTGTAAACTACTTTGCGGAAGTAGCTCAGTTGGTAGAGCGATAGCCTTCCAAGCTATAGGTCGCGAGTTCGAACCTCGTCTTCCGCTCATTGCTAATGTCGGATTTCGGATTTTCGATTTCGGACTTAGAAAAAGGATAGAGGAATGGATGTGTGGATGGCAGGATTTAAAAACCCGAAATCGCAAATCCGAAATCCGAAATCAAAAAATAAGCCGACGTAGCTCAGGGGTAGAGCACTTCCTTGGTAAGGAAGAGGTCATGGGTTCAAATCCCATTGTTGGCTCAACGTTAAAAACGTAATAATAATTAAGAATATAAATTAACCTACAAACAATAATAAATCATGGCAAAAGAAAAGTTTGACCGCAGTAAGCCGCACTTAAACATCGGTACGATCGGTCACGTTGACCACGGTAAAACAACCCTTACCGCGGCTATTACTAAAGTGTTATCTGACGCAGGTTTTTCAGAAGCTCGTTCATTCGAATCTATTGACTCTGCTCCGGAAGAAAAAGAGCGTGGTATTACCATTAACACCGCTCACGTTGAGTATTCAACTAAAAACCGTCACTACGCACACGTTGACTGTCCAGGTCACGCGGATTATGTGAAAAACATGGTTACAGGTGCTGCTCAGATGGATGGTGCAATTATCGTTGTTGCTGCAACTGACGGTCCAATGCCTCAAACTCGCGAGCACATTCTTTTAGCCCGCCAGGTAGGTGTGCCTTCATTGGTTGTGTTCATGAATAAAGTTGACATGGTTGATGATCCGGAATTATTAGAATTAGTAGAAATGGAGATCCGTGAACTACTTTCATTCTATGATTTCCCAGGTGATGATATTCCAGTAATCCAGGGTTCTGCTTTGGGTGGCTTAAATGCTGATCCGAAATGGGTTGGAAAAATTATGGAATTGATGGATGCTGTTGATAGCTACATCCCAATCCCTCCGCGTTTGACAGATCTTCCGTTCCTTATGCCGGTAGAAGACGTATTCTCGATCACTGGTCGTGGTACTGTTGCAACTGGCCGTATCGAGCGTGGTGTAATCAACTCTGGCGATCCTGTGGATATCCTGGGTATGGGTGCCGAGAACTTAAAATCAACCGTAACTGGTGTTGAGATGTTCCGTAAGATCCTTGACCGTGGCGAAGCTGGTGACAACGTAGGTTTATTGTTACGTGGTATTGAAAAAACTGATATCCGTCGTGGTATGGTTATTTGCAAACCAGGTTCAGTAACCCCGCATACCGATTTCAAAGCAGAAGTTTACGTATTATCAAAAGCAGAAGGTGGCCGTCATACTCCATTCTTCAACAAATACCGTCCGCAATTCTATTTCCGTACAACAGACGTTACAGGTGAAATCACCTTGGCTGAAGGTATCGAGATGGTTATGCCTGGTGATAACGTTACCATCACCGTAAAACTTATCAACGCTATCGCGATGGAAAAAGGTTTACGTTTCGCTATCCGCGAAGGTGGTCGCACAGTAGGTGCCGGTCAGGTAACTGAAATCTTAAAATAAGAACCCCCTAACCCCGAAAGGGGAACAAGGTTAAGGTTAATTTATAAGCAAAGTACTTAGGTTTTTAACCTAAGTACTTTGTTAATATTAAATAAGTACAATAAGTCCGTTTACGGATTTAGGGTTACAAACGGGAATAGTTCAACGGTAGAATAGAGGTCTCCAAAACCTTTGATCAGGGTTCGAATCCTTGTTCCCGTGCATTTATAAAGAGATATAAACAATGGCTGCAGTAGTTGAGTACATTAAAGAATCATACATAGAGTTAACCCAAAAGGTAACCTGGCCTACCTGGCGCGAACTGCAAAACAGTGCGGTGCTGGTGGTAATTGCCGCTTTGATTATTGCCCTGGTTATTTTTGGTATGGACTGGGTAATCAGCTACGTGTTAAGGCATTTTTATAGTTCACTTGCTTAATTTATAATAAAGATGAGTGAAAATTTAAAATGGTACGTAGTACGCGCCATCAGCGGTAAAGAAAAAAAGGTAAAACAATATATAGATGCCGAAGTTAACCGCTTGGGTATATCGCATTTAGTACCACAGGTATTAATACCTACCGAAAAATATTACCAAATGCGCGACGGTAAAAAGATTGCTAAGGAGCGTAATTTTTTCCCGGGCTATGTACTAATGGAAGCGGCCTTAGATGGCGAGCTGGAGCACATTATAAAGAATGTGAACAGTGTAATTGGCTTTTTAGGTGATAAAGCAGGTAATGCTATCCCGTTGCGCCAGGCTGAAGTTAACCGCATTTTGGGTAAGGTTGATGAGATGAGCGCGCAAGGCGAAACCATGAACGTGCCTTACTATGTTGGCGAAGCCGTAAAAGTAATGGACGGGCCATTTAACGGCTTTAGCGGCGTAATTGAAGAGGTTAACGAAGAGAAAAAGAAACTAAAGGTAATGGTAAAGATTTTCGGGCGCCGTACGCCGCTTGAATTGAATTACATGCAGGTAGAGAAAGAATAGTTCTTTATTTCAGAGTTCGGAATTACGATTTCGGATTTTTTGAATTTAGAATATTAAAATATAGATAGACGATAGCAGGATGATCAGAAATTGAATCCAAAATCCGACATCAAAAGATAAATGTTACATAGCTTCCACTACTAACATTGAGTATTAAATAATTAAAGTAAAATGGCAAAAGAAGTCGGTGCGATGGTGAAGCTGCAGGTAAAAGGCGGCGCTGCAAACCCATCACCTCCAATTGGCCCAGCATTGGGTGCTAAAGGGGTGAACATTATGGAATTTTGCAAGCAGTTTAATGCACGTACCCAGGATAAACCTGGCAAAGTGTTACCTGTGCTAATTACTGTGTATGTTGACAAGTCATTCGATTTTATCATTAAAACCCCTCCTGTTGCTATCCAGTTATTGGAGGCCTCAGGTTTAAAAAGCGGGTCGGCAGAGCCAAACCGGAAAAAGGTTGCGAAAGTAACCTGGGATCAGGTAGAAACTATTGCCAAAGATAAAATGCCTGATTTAAATGCATTTACAGTAGAATCGGCCATGAAAATGGTTGCAGGTACTGCTCGCAGTATGGGAATAACCGTATCAGGTACGGCTCCCTGGAACTAATTGATTTCGGGTTTCGGATGTTTGATTCGGATTTATATCTCAAATCTTATATCTCAAATCTCAAGTCAGAATTAATTAACAAACACAAATCAGTTTAAGACAGTGGCAAGATTAACAAAAAATCAAAAAGTGGCACTCTCCAAAATTGAGGCTAATAAAGCATATTCATTGCAGGATGCAACAAGCCTGGTAAAGGATATCACCAACACTAAGTTCGATTCATCGGTAGATATTGATGTTCGTTTAGGTGTTGATCCGCGTAAAGCCAATCAAATGGTACGTGGTATTGCAACATTACCTCATGGAACCGGTAAAACTGTACGTGTTCTGGTGCTTTGTACGCCTGAAAAGGAACAAGAAGCTAAAGACGCAGGTGCAGATTACGTAGGTTTGGATGATTACATTGCCAAAATTGAAGGCGGATGGACTGACGTTGATATTATCATCACTATGCCAAGTGTTATGGCCAAGGTTGGTCGTTTGGGTCGTATTTTAGGCCCGCGTAACCTTATGCCTAACCCTAAATCGGGCACAGTAACCCCAGATGTTGGGAAGGCTGTAACCGATGTAAAAGGCGGTAAAATCGATTTCAAGGTTGATAAAACCGGTATCATCCATGCTTCAATAGGAAAAGTATCTTTCCCTGCTGATAAAATTTATGAAAACGCTTTAGAAGTTCTACAAGTAATTTCAAAATTAAAACCTTCAGCAGCTAAAGGAACATATTTTAAAAGTATCCATATTTCTTCAACCATGTCTCCGGGCATCCAGGTTGAAACTAAAACAGTAGCGGGGATCTAATCATGAATAAAGAAGAAAAACACGAACTTGTTCTTGCCCTTACTGAACAGATGAAGGAATATGGTAATTTTTATATTACCGATACTTCAAACCTTACGGTTGCTAAAATTAACAACATCCGCCGTAAATGCTTTGAAAGCGATATCACTATCCAGGTAGCAAAAAACAGCTTAATTGAAAAAGCTATGCAAGCTACAGGTGGCGATTACGGTCAGATTTATGACGTGCTTAAAGGTTCATCAACTATCCTTTTCTCAAAATCGGCAACTGCCCCGGCAAAGCTGATTAAACAACTGAGGAAAGCTGGTAGCGAAAAACCGGTTATTAAAGCCGCATATATCGACTCGGCAGTTTTCATTGGCGATAACCAGCTGGATGTGTTAACTAACCTGAAATCGAAAGAGGAACTGGTTGGCGAGATCATCGGATTACTGCAATCACCTGCTAAAAACGTTATATCAGCGCTTCAATCAAGCGGTGGCAAACTTGCAGGTATTGTTAAAACATTACAAGAAAGAGGTTAATCGGACACCTAATTAAAGTTCGGATTTAAAACAAAAGCATTAAAGTAAAAATTTAAATAAAATGGCGGATTTAAAAGCGTTTGCTGATCAATTAGTAAACTTGACAGTAAAAGAAGTTAACGAATTAGCTCAAATCTTAAAAGACGAGTATGGTATTGAGCCTGCTGCTGCGGCTGTAGCTGTTGCTGCACCTGCTGCTGGTGGCGATGCACCTGCTGCTGCTGAAGAAAAAACTTCATTTGACGTGATCCTGAAAGAAGCAGGTGGTCAGAAGTTAGCAGTAGTTAAACTTGTTAAAGACTTAACAGGCTTAGGCTTGAAAGAGGCTAAAGACTTAGTTGACGGCGCACCTAAAGAATTGAAAGCTGGTGTTTCTAAAGAAGAAGCAGAAAGCTTGAAAAAACAATTAGAAGAAGCAGGAGCTGTAGTTGAGGTTAAGTAATTTAGCCCAATAGCACCTAAAAGCATAAAGACTCCGACCTTGTTTTGGTCGGGGTCTATTGCTATTTATATTGTACCCATTTTTGTTTGAAGTTCAGGAAAAACTTTAATCAAACAAGTAGAAGTTTATAAAATTAAAACTATAGTCCCTTGGCAAACAAAAATAATCAAAGAGTAAACTTTGCAACCAGCAGGCACGTAATTGATTACCCTGACTTTCTGGATGTGCAGTTGCAATCTTTCAGGGAATTTTTCCAACTGGAAACTACTTCAGACAACCGTTATAAAGAAGGGTTGTTTAAAGTGTTTGCTGAAAACTTTCCGATTTCCGATTCAAGAAACATCTTCGTTTTAGAGTTTCTTGACTATTTTATTGATCCGCCACGTTACGATATACAAGAGTGTATTGAGCGCGGCCTAACTTACAGTGTGCCTTTAAAAGCCAAGTTGCGCCTATCATGTAATGATGAGGAGCACGAGGATTTTGAAACAATTGTACAGGACGTGTACCTGGGAACTATCCCATACATGACACCTAAAGGTACTTTTGTTATCAATGGCGCCGAGCGTGTAATTGTATCGCAATTGCACCGTTCGCCAGGCGTATTCTTTGGCCAAAGCCGTCACACTAACGGTACAAAATTGTATTCGGCCCGTGTTATCCCGTTCAAGGGTTCATGGATCGAGTTTGCTACAGACGTTAACAACGTAATGTATGCTTACATTGACCGTAAAAAGAAATTCCCTGTTACCACGTTATTACGTGCCATTGGTTACGATTCGGATAAAGATATCCTTGAATTGTTTGAACTGGCCGACGAGGTGAAAGTTAGCAAAAGTGGCTTAAAGAAATTTATTGGCCGTAAGCTTGCTGCAAGGGTATTGAAAAAATGGGTGGAAGACTTTGTGGATGAAGATACCGGTGAGGTTGTTTCTATCGACCGTAACGAGATCATCCTGGAGCGTGAAACCGTACTTGAAGACGATCACATTGATATGATCATCGACGCTGGCGTGAAAACAGTTATCCTGAACAAGGAAGACTCATCAACCAGCGGTGATTATACTATTATATATAATACCTTACAAAAGGATACTTCAAACTCTGAGAAAGAAGCGGTTGAGCATATCTACCGCCAGCTACGTAACGCTGAACCACCTGATGAGGAAACTGCACGTGGTATCATCGATCGTTTATTCTTCTCGGATAAAAGATATGACCTGGGTGATGTGGGCCGCTACCGCATTAACCGTAAGCTGAAGATGGAGACATCAAACGATATCAAAGTATTAACAAAGCAGGATATTATTGCCATTGTTAAATACCTGATCAAGTTGATCAACTCTAAAGCCGAGGTGGATGATATCGATCACTTGTCAAACCGTCGTGTACGTACGGTTGGCGAGCAGTTATATGCACAGTTTGGTGTAGGTTTAGCGCGTATGGCACGTACCATCCGCGAGCGTATGAACATCCGTGACAACGAGGTGTTTACACCAACCGACCTGATCAACGCGCGTACATTATCATCGGTTATCAACTCGTTCTTCGGTACCAACCAGTTGTCTCAGTTCATGGACCAAACCAACCCACTGGCAGAGATCACGCACAAGCGTCGTCTGTCAGCCTTAGGGCCAGGTGGTCTGTCGCGTGAGCGTGCCGGTTTCGAGGTTCGTGACGTACACTACACCCACTACGGTAGGTTATGTACCATTGAAACACCGGAAGGACCGAACATTGGTTTGATCTCCTCTCTTTGCGTTCACGCGAAGATCAACAACTTAGGTTTCATCGAAACCCCGTACAAGCGTGTGGTTGAAGGTAAAGTTAAAGTTGAAGAAGAAGTAATTTATCTGTCGGCAGAGGATGAAGATGGCAAAACCATCGGTCAGGCTAATGCTTACTATGATGATAAAGGTGTATTTGAAAACCCACGCGTAAAAGCACGTTATGAAGGTGACTTCCCGGTAATTGAACCGGAGAAACTGGATTACATGGACGTTGCACCAAACCAGATCACTTCTATCGCGGCCTCGTTAATTCCGTTCCTGGAACATGATGATGCTAACCGTGCCCTGATGGGATCGAACATGCAACGCCAGGCCGTGCCATTATTGCGTCCGGAAGCGCCAATTGTAGGTACAGGGCTGGAAGGCCGTGTGGCTAAGGATTCGCGCACACTGATAAACGCTGAAGGTGATGGTGTGGTTGAGTATGTTGATGCTAACGAGATAAAGATCCGTTATATCCGTAACGATATGGACAGATTGGTATCATTTGATGGCGACACCAAAACATACCAGCTGACCAAGTTTAAGAAAACCAACCAAAGTACTACCATGAACCTGAAGCCTATTGTTAAAAAAGGCCAGAAAGTTGAAAAAGGACAAGTGCTTTGCGAAGGTTATGCAACACAGGATGGCGAATTGGCCTTAGGCCGTAACCTTAAAGTGGCATTTATGCCTTGGCAAGGTTATAACTTTGAGGATGCGATTGTAATTTCTGAGCGGGTTGTATCGCAGGATATATTTACATCGTTGCACATCGAGGAATTTGAACTTGAAGTGCGTGATACTAAACGTGGTGAAGAGGAATTGACACCGGATATCCCTAACGTATCAGAAGAAGCTACTAAAGACCTTGACGAAGACGGTATCATCCGTGTAGGTGCCGAGGTTAAAGAAGGTGATATCCTGATAGGTAAGATCACTCCAAAAGGTGAATCAGATCCTTCACCGGAAGAAAAACTGTTACGTGCCATATTTGGTGATAAAGCAGGCGATGTTAAAGATGCGTCTTTAAAAACTCCTCCTTCAATTGCCGGTGTAGTTATTGATACCAAGTTATTCAGCCGTGCTAAAAAGACTTCAAAAGCTGAAGAAAAGGCATTGATCGAGAAACTGGATACCAAACACGACAAAGCAGTTAAAGAACTGAAAAATACACTGGTTGAAAAACTGTTCGAAATTGTTAACGGCAAAACATCGCAAGGTGTGTTTAACGTGTACAAAGAATTGTTGGTGGCTAAAGGTGTTAAATTCACCCAAAAGATTTTGGTTGAATTACCTTATGAAAACATTAACCCAACCAAGTGGACAACTGACGAGGATAAAAACGATCAGATAAAAACCCTGCTGCACAACTTCAATATTAAGCTGAACGAGGAACTGGGTGCTTACCGTCGTGATAAGTTCGCTATCAGCGTAGGTGATGAGCTGCCATCGGGTATTGTACAAATGGCTAAGGTTTACATTGCTAAAAAGCGTAAGCTTAAAGTAGGTGATAAAATGGCCGGCCGCCACGGTAACAAAGGTATTGTTGCCCGCATCGTTCGCGATGAGGATATGCCATTCCTGGAAGACGGTACACCGGTTGATATTGTGTTGAACCCGCTGGGTGTACCTTCGCGTATGAACCTTGGACAGATCTACGAAACCGTATTAGGCTGGGCTGGTAAAGAACTGGGCGTTAAATTCGCTACTCCTATTTTTGATGGTGCTACGCACGAACAAGTAGAGGAGTGGATTGCTAAAGCAGGCGTACCAGAGTCGGGCCGTACTTACTTATACAACGGTTTAACCGGTGAGCGTTTCGATCAGCAAACTACTGTAGGTATTATCTATATGTTGAAACTGGGCCACATGGTTGATGATAAGATGCACGCCCGTTCAATCGGTCCGTACTCGCTTATCACACAACAGCCATTGGGTGGTAAGGCACAGTTTGGTGGTCAGCGTTTTGGTGAGATGGAAGTTTGGGCGTTAGAGGCATTTGGTGCAGCTAACATCCTGCAGGAGATCTTAACTGTGAAATCTGACGACGTTATTGGCCGTGCCAAAACATACGAAGCTATTGTTAAGGGTGAAAACCTGCCAACACCTTCAGTTCCTGAATCATTCAACGTATTGGTTCACGAATTAAGAGGCTTAGGTTTGGATATCACTTTAGAATAAATTATTGATTAGTGAGGGATTGAGTTATTGATTCAATCCCTCATATAACATTCAATAATTCGCAATTCAGTCCTTCAATAATTAAAACAAAAGGAGACTATGTCTTACAAAAAGGATAATAAAATAAAAAGTAATTTCACCACCATTACTATCAGTTTAGCCTCTCCGGAGTCTATCCTTGAGCGTTCAAGCGGTGAGGTTTTAAAACCAGAAACCATTAACTACCGGACCTACAAGCCCGAGCGTGATGGTTTATTTTGCGAGCGTATATTCGGTCCGGTAAAAGACTACGAGTGCCATTGCGGTAAGTACAAACGTATCCGTTACAAGGGTATCGTGTGCGACCGTTGCGGTGTTGAAGTAACCGAGAAGAAAGTACGTCGCGAGCGTATGGGCCACATCAACTTGGTGGTGCCTGTTGCGCATATCTGGTATTTCCGTTCGTTGCCAAATAAAATAGGTTACCTTTTAGGTTTACCAACCAAAAAGCTTGACCTTATTATTTACTACGAGCGTTATGTAGTAATACAAGCCGGTGTTAAAGAGGCTGACGGTATCAACGCTATGGATTTCCTTACTGAGGAAGAATACCTGGACGTATTGGATACCCTGCCAAAAGAAAACCAATACCTGGACGATAAGGACCCGCAAAAATTTGTGGCCAAAATGGGTGCCGAAGCATTAGAAGAATTGCTGAAACGCCTTGACCTTGACCAGTTATCATACGATTTGCGCCACCAGGCTGCAAACGAAACCTCTCAGCAACGTAAAAACGAGGCGTTAAAAC
The DNA here is from genome assembly GCF_015221995.1 of Mucilaginibacter boryungensis. Classification (NCBI taxonomy): domain Bacteria; kingdom Pseudomonadati; phylum Bacteroidota; class Sphingobacteriia; order Sphingobacteriales; family Sphingobacteriaceae; genus Mucilaginibacter; species Mucilaginibacter boryungensis. Next base: position 730,490 of record NZ_JADFFM010000002.1, on the reverse strand, counting down.
GCCTGCAGGTTGTTGAAGCTTTCCGTGATGCTAAAACACGTATCGAGAATAACCCTGAGTGGATGATCGTTAAGATCGTTCCGGTTATACCTCCTGAATTACGTCCGTTAGTACCACTGGAAGGTGGCCGTTTCGCTACTTCAGATTTGAACGACCTTTACCGCCGTGTAATTATCCGTAACAACCGTTTAAAACGTTTGATAGAGATTAAAGCACCGGAAGTAATTTTACGTAACGAAAAACGTATGCTGCAGGAAGCTGTGGATTCGTTATTCGATAATTCACGTAAAGTTAACGCTGTAAAAACTGAAGGTAACCGTGCATTGAAATCGCTTTCAGACATCCTGAAAGGTAAGCAAGGCCGTTTCCGTCAAAACTTACTGGGTAAACGTGTGGATTATTCGGCACGTTCGGTAATTGTTGTAGGCCCTAACCTTAAACTGCACGAGTGCGGTTTGCCGAAAGATATGGCTGCCGAGTTGTTTAAACCATTTATCATCCGCAAAATGATTGAGCGTGGTGTGGTTAAAACAGTAAAATCGGCCAAGAAAATAGTTGACCGTAAGGACCCATTAGTTTGGGACATTTTGGAAAATGTATTAAAAGGGCACCCGATATTATTAAACCGTGCGCCTACGCTGCACAGGTTGGGTATCCAATCGTTCCAGCCGAAACTGGTTGAAGGTAAAGCTATCCAATTGCACCCGTTAACCTGTACCGCGTTCAACGCCGACTTTGACGGTGACCAGATGGCTGTGCACGTACCACTTGGTAACGCGGCAATTTTGGAAGCCCAAATTTTGATGCTGGCATCGCACAACATTTTGAACCCTGCTAACGGTACCCCAATTACAGTACCTTCTCAGGACATGGTGTTGGGTCTTTACTATATTACTAAAGGCCGCAAAACCGATGCAACCCGTGTGGTTAAAGGTGAAAACCTTTCGTTCTACTCGGCAGAGGAAGTTATCATTGCTTACAATGAGAAAAAACTTGATCTGCACGCTTTCATTAAAGTGAAGGCTAACGTGAAAGAAAAAGACGGCAGCATTGTTAACAAGCTAATAGAAACTACTGTAGGCCGCGTACTGTTTAATCAGCACGTGCCTGAAGAAGTAGGTTATATAAACGAATTGCTGACCAAGAAATCACTGCGTGATATTATTGGCGAGGTAGTGAAAAACACCGGTATGGCCCGTGCAGCACAATTCCTTGATGATATTAAGGAATTAGGTTTCAAAATGGCATTCCAGGGTGGTTTATCATTTAACCTGAAGGATATCAATATCCCGGCACAAAAAGTAACCCTGATAGAACAAGCTTCGAAAGAAGTGGAAGAAGTAATGAATAACTATAATATGGGTTTCATTACTAATAACGAGCGTTACAATCAGATCATCGATATTTGGACACGTATCAACAACCGTTTGACAGCAAACGTGATGGAGATACTAAGTACAGATAACCAGGGCTTCAACTCTGTTTACATGATGCTTGATTCGGGCGCGCGTGGTTCTAAAGAACAGATCCGTCAGCTGGCAGGTATGCGTGGTTTGATGGCGAAGCCTCAGAAATCAGGTTCAGGTGGTGAAATTATTGAGAACCCGATCCTTTCAAACTTTAAAGAAGGTTTGTCGGTATTAGAGTACTTTATTTCAACCCACGGTGCACGTAAAGGTTTGGCGGATACGGCTTTGAAAACAGCGGATGCTGGTTACCTGACCCGTCGTTTACATGACGTTGCGCAGGATATGATTGTTGGCGAAACAGATTGCGGTACTTTACGTGGTATATTCACCACTGCCCTTAAAGATAATGAGGACATTGTTGAACCATTATATGACCGTATTTTGGGCCGTACATCATTGCATGACGTTCACGATCCTATCACCGGCGAATTATTAGTAAATGCGGGTGAAGATATTACTGAAGAGATTGCTAAAAACATCGAAAACTCTCCATTAGAGGGTATCGAGATTCGTTCGGTATTAACCTGCGAAAGCAAACGTGGTGTTTGTGCGCTTTGCTACGGTCGTAACCTGGCCAGCGGCAAACGCGTTCAGCGCGGCGAAGCTGTGGGTGTAATTGCTGCACAATCAATTGGTGAGCCGGGAACACAGTTAACACTGCGTACATTCCACGTGGGTGGTACCGCTTCTAACATCGCGGCCGAATCTCAGATCAATGCTAAATACGACGGTATCATAGAATTTGAGAACGTACGTACCGTTGAATTTGAGACAGCTGAAGATGGTAAAGTTGAAGTAGTATTAGGCCGTTCGGGCGAGTTCCGTATTGTAGAGGAAGGCACTAATAAGGTAATTGTAACCAACAATATCCCTTACGGCGCATACCTTTATGTAAAAGACGGCAGTAAGATAAAACGTGGCGATAAGATCTGTTCATGGGATCCGTACAATGCGGTTATTATCTCTGAATTTGCTGGTGTGGCACAGTTCGACGCCGTATTGGAGGGTATTACCTTCCGCGAAGAAAGCGACGAGCAAACCGGTCACCGCGAAAAAGTAATTATCGATACCCGTGATAAAACTAAGAACCCTGTTATTCAGATTACCGATAACAAAGGTAACCTGATAAAAGGATACAACATCCCTGTTGGGGCGCACATTGCGGTTGATGAGAACGAGAAGGTACAAACCGGACAGGTTATTGCTAAGATCCCTCGTTCAACTGGTAAAACCCGGGATATCACCGGTGGTTTACCACGTGTAACCGAGTTGTTTGAAGCACGTAACCCATCAAACCCGGCAGTAGTGACTGAGATTGATGGTGTAGTAACCTTAGGTGGTGTGAAACGTGGTAATCGTGAAATGACGATCGAATCGCGCGACGGACAGGTTAAAAAATACCTGGTGCCACTTTCTAAGCACATCCTGGTACAGGATAATGACTTTGTGAAAGCCGGTATGCCACTGTCTGATGGTTCTATCTCTCCTGCCGATATCCTGGCTATTAAAGGCCCTGCTGCGGTGCAAGAGTACCTGGTGAATGGTATACAGGAAGTTTACCGTTTACAGGGTGTGAAGATCAACGATAAACACTTCGAGGTTATTGTTCACCAGATGATGCAGAAAGTATCGATAGAGGATCCGGGAGATACCCGTTTCTTAGAGCGCGAAGCTGTTGATGGTTGGGACTTTATGATGGAGAATGACGAGATCTTTGATAAAAAGGTAGTTGTTGAACCGGGTGATTCTACTTCGTTGAAACAAGGTCAGATCGTATCGTTACGTAAATTGCGCGATGAAAATTCGATGCTGAAACGTAAGGATATGAAGTTGGTGGAAGTTAGGGATGCTATCCCTGCTACATCAAGCCCTATATTGCAAGGTATCACCAGGGCATCGTTAGGTACCAAGTCGTTTATCTCGGCTGCATCGTTCCAGGAAACTACCAAAGTACTGAACGAGGCTGCTATAGCAGGTAAAAAAGACAACATGCTTGGCCTGAAAGAGAATGTTATTGTAGGGCACTTAATTCCATCGGGAACTGGTTTACGCGTATACGACAATATCCGCGTAGGTTCTCAGGAAGAATTTGATCGCCTGATGGCTTCTAAAACTGAAGAAGTAGAGGCATAATATCTCAAATATTTTATTACTTTTGCAAAACCTTCCATTTTTATGGAAGGTTTTGCTGTTTATAGGGATTACTGCCCTGAAATGGCATAATGCAAGGGTATCTTTGCCCTGCCTCACTACACTATATCCTACCTGTTAAGTATTTTGTAAGTTGGAAAATCTATGCCGAAAATAAAACGGTATTAGAAATAAACCCGTAAATTAGGGACGGTTAATTATATATTAAATAAATGGAAGAGCAGAACGAGAACCAATTGAATATTGAACTTTCAGAGGAAGTGGCTGAAGGCATATATTCAAACCTGGCTATTATTACCCATTCGAATTCAGAATTTGTGCTGGATTTTATTAGAGTGATGCCTGGCGTACCCAAGGCCAAGGTTAAATCGCGTATTATTTTAACCCCCGAACATGCGAAACGGTTATTAACCGCGCTTGAAGATAATATTGAAAAATTTGAAGCTGTAAATGGCCGTATAAAAATACAGACCGAACCTGCTGGTTTCCCGATGAATTTTGGTGGAACAATGGGGCAGGCATAATTAGATCAATAGTTTAATAGCTACTAATATTTATTATAATTATGAGCGTCACCCGTAGTGATAAGAATAAAAGCCGGAGCCGAAGCCACAGGGCATCTAACAATAGATCAAAAAAAAATGGCGATAGCAGTTCAAAACTGATTGGAGTAGCTTTAATGATTTTAGGGGTAATTACCTGTATATATTCTTTCGACCTATCTTTTGATTTTTTACAAAATTTTTCTGATATACTTCACCTATGGCCCATATTTATAATACTTGTGGGGTTTTTATTTATTATAAAAGATTATCTGAAATCATCATCAAAACAAAAATGGAATCAGTAATTTTATAAATTTTCAATAAAATAATAATATTAATTATACAATTATTTTTGTTTCGATAATTTGTTTCATATTTTAATTATGAGAAAAACTTTCTTTTTTGTTTTCGTAATCAGTATTCTTTCAATCAGCATGTTTTCATGCAGCTCATTAAAAAACTATAAGTATTTTGAAGATATACCTGATACTACAAAATCAACTAATATAGCTGAAGCCATATACAAAGAACCTGTTATCCAATCTGATGATATTCTTTATATAGCTATACAAACTGTTGACCCTTTGGCGGGTACAACAATTAATAGTGTTAATAATCAAACCATAAATTCAACAACGTCTATTGTGTCATCAAATGCAATAACTGGTAATCAAGCTGCTATTTATGGCTATCTGGTTAATAAAAAAGGTATTGTGACTATTCCTGTATTGGGTGATATTATGCTGGCGGGGCTTAACACAGCTCAAGCTAAAGATCTGGTTACCAAAAGGGCGGAAAATTTTTATAAAAATCCAACCGTAATTGTAAGATATGCAAATTTTCGTATCACAGTTTTAGGCGAGGTTCAAAAGCCCGGCACATTTACTGTACCCAATGAGAAAGTGAGTTTGTTAGATGCACTGGGTTATGCTGGAGACTTAACAATATACGGCCGTAGGGATAATATTTTATTACTGCGCCGTAAGGATGATGGTACAACACTTGCCGTGCGCTTAAATATTAATAATTCGTCTGTTTTAAAATCATCTTATTTTTATCTGCAGCAAAACGATGAAATATATATCGAGCCGGCTAAAACTAAAATTACTGGTAGCGACGCCTCTCAGGCTCGTAATATTACCATCGTAACGTCGGCGTTAACAGTACTTATTGTTTTAATTACCAGAATAAAATAACTATGTCTAACAATAATATTACTGAAAACGATCCGTTTAACGAGCTGCCTTCAGAGAACACCGTAACTAAAGATACAAACGATTTAAAAGAAATATTTGATAGGATAATATCTAATTGGTATTTGTTTCTTATAGGTATTGTTTTTTGCACATTTTTATCTTTATTATACATCAAATTTGCCCCTGTCGGTTTTAAGATTAATAGTAAAATATTGGTAAAAGACGATAAAAGTTCGCCTAAGGGTGGTAAAGGACTGCTGGCCGACGCTGACCTGTCTTCTTTATTGGGTACCACTAATAATGCAGAAAATGAAATAGAGATTATCAAGTCGAGGCAATTAATGGAAAGCGTGGTGAAAAAACTACACTTAAATGTTAAGGTCGGCGGTAAAGGATCGATAAGGGCGCTTGAGACAGACGATGAGTTTATTCCTTTTGAAGTGAATGTAAACTATAAATCAGATTCGCTAATAACAAAAAGCTATGTAATAACAGATGTAAATAATAAAAGTTTTCATTTTGTTGATAAGAAAGACGATATAGATATTATAGCCAAATATGGCCAGGTAATAAAACTACCTCAATATGAAATATCCCTGAAGTTTAAAAACGATCCAACTTTATATCTTGAACCCAGGGGATATGTTCTTTATATAAACTCGGTAGATCAGTCAGTTGAAGAATTAAGGGCAAATTTTGATGCCGAACTTTCCAGTAAGCAAAGTACTGTTGTCAATTTAACGTTAAATTATCCGTTATCATTAAAAGGTGAGAAAATACTTAACACCTTGATGGATCTGTACCTGCGAAATAACCTTGATGATAAAGTTAAAATTGCCGATAGTACACTATCGTTTATAGACAACCGGCTAGCGGGTGTTACTGGTGAACTGTCGGGCATTGAAAAAAAGATAGAACAATTTAAAAAGGATAATCAATTAGCAGATATTGATGAGCAATCTAAGGCGCTTATTACTAACTCAACAGATTTTTACAAAAAGCTAAATGATATAGAAATACAGCTTGCAATTGCCAATGATATTTCGAAATATATATCAAACCCGAATAACAGGCGTATTATTCCAAATTCCTTAACACTTCCCGATCCTGTTTTTGCCGCGGCTATACAGGGCTATAATCAATTATTGATAGAGCGCGACAGGCAGGGGCTTTCTTTCACTGATAACAATCCGGTGATAAAAAATCTGGATCAGCAAATAGAAAATGTTAGGCAAAGCATAGTTAAAAGTTTTGCTGAATACAGAAGAAACTTGCTATTAAGCAAAAATGAATTAACTAAAGGAAATGGAAAAATATCTAATGAGATAAGTAGTGTGCCGCAAAAAGAGCGGATTTATCTTGATTATTCACGCCAACAATCTGTTAAACAACAACTATACCTGTATTTACTTGAAAAGCGTGAAGAAACAGCAATTAGCAAAACTTCAACATTTTCTACCTCGCAAATTATCGATCCTGCTAAAAGCGATTTGTATCCCTTTACACCTAAAAAAGGTATGATTTACCTCGCTGGATTAGTTGCAGGCGTATTGTTGCCACTGTCTTTCCTTAGCTTAAGAGAAATGCTTAATACCAGGATAGTTACTAAGATGGACCTTACAAAAGGAACAAGCATAGCCATTGTTGGGGAAATAAACCACAATGATGACTATAAAAGTGTTGTGGTTGATAATAAATCCCGTTCAATTATATCAGAACAGTTTAGGAGTTTGCGTACAAACCTGCAATACCTTGTTGACCCTAATAAGCCCAATGTGATATTAGTAACTTCAAGTATGAGCGGTGAGGGTAAATCATTTATATCATTAAACATAGGTAACGCATTAGCTATAAGTGGTAAAAAGGTTGTTTTTATAGAGCTGGATTTGCGTAAACCTAAGCTATCGGCAAATATAGGTATGGACCATAAAAATGGTTTTACCAACTATATTATTTCAAATACCATGACACTGGATTCAATTATCCAGCCTATTTATTTAAATGAAAACTCGTTTTTGATATCGGCAGGTAACATCCCGCCAAACCCGGCAGAATTGTTATTAAATAATAAGTTAGATGCGATGATCACTGAACTGAAAAAAACTTTTGACTACATTATAATAGATACGGCGCCGGTTGGCCTTGTTGCTGATGCTTTGTTGATAGAAAAGTTTGCTGATGTTTGTTTATATATAGTGCGTCAGCGATATACATTTAAAACCCAGCTTAATATCATAAACGAATTAACCCGTTCAAAGAAGGTAAGGAAATCTTACATTGTGGTTAACGATATTACTCAGAAATCAGGCGGTTATAGCGGTTATGGCTACGGTTATGGTTATGGCTATGGCTATGGTTATGGTTACGGAGGCTATGGCAGCGACAGCGGGTATTACGATACCGTAAAGAAAAAATCAAGTTTCATTACTAAAGCAAAGGAATTGTTTGGCAAATAATAAATGCTATATAAACTATAGCATAATAAATTAGGCGCCTTACACCATACACCCGAAATATTAAATAAGTTGGATAGATTAAGAAAGTTTATTCCTGCCCAAATAGTCGATAAATTTTCCGCTAAAGATGAAAAAAGCAAGGTGGTGTTGCGTAACGCTTTTTTTTCGTTCTTTATAAAAGGCGTAAATATTGCGGTAAACTTTTTGACAATACCGCTGGTGCTTAGCTTTTTAAATACTACACAATACGGTATATGGTTAACACTAACTGCCGTTTTAAGTTGGTTTGCCCTATTTGATTTAGGCTTTGGCAACGGGTTGCGTAATAGGTTAACTGCCGCTGTAGCACTAAAAAAATATGACGAAGCAAGGGTGTATGTATCAACAACCTATGCTGCATTAAGCGTAATATTTGGCCTGTTATTAATAATATTTTTAGTGGCGAATCAGTTTATTAATTGGCCAAAAGTGTTTAACGCTCCGCTTAATATAAAAGGAGATTTAGACGGCGCCGTTTTATATGCCATAAGTTTACTGTTTGTACAATTTGTGTTGCGGTTAATTAATACCGTCATGTTGTCGTTTCAAAGGTCGGCCTTAGCCGATCTTACTAACACTTTGGTACAGGTATTTATTTTAATTGGGTTGTATTTTTTGAAAGTATTACATTTAAACTCGCTAACCTGTGTGGCCGCAATTTATGCTTCAGTACCTGTATTAGTGTTTCTTATAACAAGTATTGTATTATATACTAAAAAATATAGAAGCATAAGGCCATCTGTAACGCATATTAAAGTTACCCATATTAAAAGTCTTTTAAATTTGGGGCTTAGTTTTTTTATTATTCAAATTGCGGCGCTTGTTTTATATGCATCGGATAACTTTATCATTGCACAGTTTTTTACCCCAGCAAATGTTACAACTTATAATATAGCGTTTAAATATTTTAGCGTAACAAATATTATATTTACCATTGCGTTGGTGCCGTTTTGGTCAATGACTACTAAAGCACTCGCCGAAAATGATTGGAGTTGGATAAAAACGGCACTAAAAAGATTATTAATGATTTGGTGTGCTTTAATTGTCATTGAACTGATACAATTTGCATTTGCCAACCCATTGTATGACATATGGACCCAAGGCAAAGTTGTAGTACCTACATCCTTGTCGCTGATTATGTTGTTATATTTTATAACAATGAATTGCGGGGTAATATTTGCTAATTTTTTGAATGGCGTTGGTAAGGTGAAAATACAACTGCTTACTGCTATTGTCTCTATGGTTCTTAATATTCCAATTGCAATCGTTCTTATAAAAGTTTTTCATTTCGGCATAATTGGTATTCCTATTGCAACTATAACTACCATGATTGGATCTATCACTTTTAGTATATTACAAACGAATAAACTATTAGCTAATAGCGCCACTGGAATATGGAACAAGTAGAATATTGATTCAATGCATGGCGATAAAACATAATAGTTTATATGATATCCCGTATAAAAGATAGCGTAAAAAAAATTCTATTTAAAAATAGACTAAAACACTTATCACAATATATTGATATGGGTGATTCGTTCCTTTTTGAAAATTTCAATATTAATATCATAAACCCTTATCCCAGGAAAAAATATGTACGTGTTGGAAATAATTCAATATTAGATTGTCAAATAACTTTCGAATCAGGACAGGGAGAAGTTGTTATTGGTAATAATACATTTTTAGGCAGAACAAATATAATATGCCGATCAAAGATCGAATTTGGTGACAATGTATTTGTTGCATGGGGTGGATATTTTTATGATCATAACTCTCATTCCCTTGATTTTAGAGATCGGCGTAACGATTTGATTCAGCAAGTAAAAGACTACAAGGCGGGGTTAAACTTTATTGCAGGTAAAAATTGGGATGTTGTAAAAACAAAGCCTATTAAGATATGCTCGGACGCGTGGATAGGCATGAACTGTATTATATTAAAAGGGGTAACCATTGGCGAGGGTGCAATAGTGGCGGCAGGCAGCGTGGTTACTAAAGATGTACCGGCCTGGACGGTTGTAGCAGGCAATCCTGCAAAAGTTGTTAAAACGTTAACGCAATGAAATTATTAATAATAGGCTCAAAAGGATTTATTGGCAGCCACCTGGCCGATTTTTTACTCAGCAAAAACTATAATGTTTATGAGTGTGATGTAGCAGTTGATTACTTAAAAACCAATTACATAACTATTGATGCTACCAATTCCGATTTCCATGCTATATTTTCAGCTGTAAAACCTGATGTATGTATCAATTGCTCCGGGGCGGCGAGTGTGCCCGATTCATTAATACATCCGTTAAGAGATTATATTTTAAATACACAAAATGTATTTAAAATGTTGGATGCTATCAGAATACATCAGCCAGCCTGCAAGTTTATCAATTTATCCAGTGCAGCTATATATGGCAACCCCGCAGCGCTGCCCGTTAAGGAAAGTTTTATTCCTGCGCCTATATCGCCTTATGGTTGGCACAAAATGCAGGCTGAAATGATATGTAAAGAGTTTTACGACTATTACCAAATCTCAACCTGTTCGCTTCGGATTTTCTCGGCGTATGGCGCAGGCTTAACCAAACAATTGCTGTGGGACTTGCATAAAAAATTTACAACCAATGCTGTCGTCGAGCTTTTTGGTACAGGTAACGAAACACGGGATTTTATAAACATACACGATTTGGTTAATGCCATTGATTGTTGCATTCACAATGCCCGCTTTGAAGGTGAATTTATAAACGTGGGCAATGGTGTAGAAATTAGTATTAAGCAAATAGCCGACTATTTTAAAACACATTATCAGTTACGCAAAGAGGTTGTTTTTAACGGGCATACAAAGCCGGGCGATCCACTTTATTGGCGGGCTGATATATCGTTACTAACGGCAATGGGATATAAATATGCTATAGATATCGAAACCGGAATTAAACAATATATAAGCTGGGCTAAAACTGTATGAAAAGATTAAAATTAGGTTTGTGCTTTTTTGGTAACTACAAAACATGGGCAGGCGGTGTAATTTACATGTTAAATATAATAAACGCGCTAAATCTGTTGAATGATGACCTAAAACCCGAATTGTACATATTTCACAATCAAACATCGCCTATTGACGATATTATTAAAATTAATTACCCATATATTAAATTTTGTGAAGTAAATAATCACTCTGCTTTAACCAAACTTGCCAACTTTATTTGGATAAAATTGTTTGGACGTGCAATTTCATTCAAAGATAAAGTTGATGTAGTTTATCCCTATGTTAAGTTTTTGCATTTTGGTAAGCAATCTTTTTTTTGGGTGCCCGATTTTCAGGAATACTATTTTCCTGAATTGTTTTCCAAAGAGGAAATAATTGCAAGGGCCCAAAGGCATAAATATATTGCAAAAAGCAAAGGCATAGTAGTATTAAGCAGTCAAAATGCAATAAATGATTTTAAGAAATTTTACCCGCACCATACTTGCGAAACTAAATTGCTAAGGTTTGCATGCATTTTACCTGAATATAAACATGTGGTAATTGAAACCTTAAAAGAGAAATACAATATTGGTAATAACTACTTTGTGACACCTAACCAATTCTGGAAACATAAAAACCACAAAATTATTTTAGAAGCGATAGTGGCTCTTAAGCAAAAGAATCTCAATTTTCAGGCTGTTTTTACCGGCAGCCCTAAAGACCGTAGAAATAAGGAATACTTTACGTCGCTTGAGGAATATGTGAAAGAAAATGGAATAGAACGCAATGTCGTTTTTTTAGGGTTTATTGATCGCGACGAGCAGTTAATGTTAATGAAAAATTCATTAGCGATTATACAACCATCTCTTTTTGAAGGATGGAGCACGGTGGTTGAAGATGCTAAAGCCCTAAACCATTTTATAATTGTAAGTAACATTGATGTTCATAAAGAGCAAATATCTGAAAATTGTAGTTTCTTTGAACCGAATAACCCAGTAATGCTTGCTGAAATCATTGAAAAAGTTTTAGAACAAAAACCAGAACCTGTTTACATGGATTACACCAGGAACATTCAAAATTTTGGAAAAGAACTTTTAGATATTTTTCAAAGTAAATAACAAATACCCCACCCCGGTGATCAAAGCACAACTATCACTTAGTTGTATTTAATATTTAAATAGTGCATGGAGTTTAATACATTATTTCCTGATACCAGATTACGACCAGAGACCCGAATAGCAAAATGCCAGGCTGTAATGTTAAGAATGCTTAAAATATTTGATTTTTTATGTAATGAACATCAAATCGAATATTTTTTGATAGGCGGATCGCTTTTAGGAGCCATAAGGCATCAAGGCTTTATCCCATGGGATGATGACTTGGATTTAGGGATGACCCGAGCAAATTATGAACGTTTTGTAACGGAAGTGGTTCCATTGCTTCCTGGCGATATTTTTTTCCAGACAACTGAGACCGACCCTAAGTATCCAGCATGTGATTATGTTGATGCTAAATTACGTGATAGATACAGCCGGTATACAAAAAATAAGTACCAATATCATGATGGATTGCAATTAGATATTTTTGTTTACGACAAAGCATTTATACCTAGCAATTTTTTTATCATACTTCAAAATTTTTTGTTAAAAGGTACGAACAATAATGCACGCCGAGCCAAGGTATTAAAATGGATAAGCCGCACCATACCTAACAAACTTGTTTATACATGCAATTACTTACATAATTGGGCTCAACTAACCTATGGGCGTTTCTTTTTTTATAAAAAAGAATTAACGCCGCTAATACGTGTGAAATTTGAAGATATGGAAGTTACCATACCAAATGGTTGGCATGATAGTCTGACGAGGCAATATGGAAACTACATGGAATTACCACCTGAAAATAAAAGGACAACGCATCACATTGAACAACCAGAGCCTTGTTTACCATGCGATCACAAAGAATCATTAGTTTGGACAAATAATATATAAATGAGAATTGTTGTAAACGATTTCTTAGAAAAAAAGAAAGCATTGATCGCATTCAATGTTCAAAATATTTATCAGTTAAATGCTTTATATTTTGCTGCAAAAAAAAACGATACTCCGGTAATTGCACAATTTTCAGCAAAATATATCCCATATTTTCACGAAAGCTTTGATCTTTTTAGATTAATTCAGAAATACCAGTGTGATTTTTGTTATTTTCACCTTGATCATTGTTTAAATCCTAAGCTAATAGAGCAATGTATAGATGCAGGGTTTGCCTCGGTGATGTTTGATGGTTCATCATTACCTCTTCATGAAAATATTAACATAACCAATAAAATGTATCAATATGCCGCAAAACACAATAGCATGCTTGAAGCAGAATTGGGAGCAATTACGGGTATTGAAGATGGGGTAGGTATAGAGACTGGAAATTATTATTCCATACAAGAATTAGACACCTTTTCTAAAAGCGCGCAATTTGATTTGCTGGCGCTTGGCATAGGAAATGCGCACGGTGTTTATTCGTCTACTGAAGGGATAAAAATTGAAAAACTCCTTGAGGCACAAAAGGTACTTGGTTTAACCCCCCTGGTATTACATGGTGGAACGGGTATGCCGGATGAGATGGTGCGTCAAGCTATAGAGTACGGCGTAGTAAAAATTAATGTGTCTACTGCATTAAAAATAGAATATAATAAGCTTTTAAGTGAATATAGTAATAAAAGTAAAACTTACGATGAGTTTAAATTTTCACAATTTATAACAGAAAGGCTTGTTCCATTTTATGAAACCTATATTTTAAAATTTAGTATCTGAAATGAATCTGGTTATTAATTTGGGATTAAAGTCTATCAGGGGGATAGTATTTGACAATTCAGGCGATCAGGTATATGCAAAATCTTACCCGGTACACACTTATCTTTTTTTGGAAAGAGTTGAACAGGACGCAACAGAATGGCTTCTGCTGCTTGATAAGATACTGAGCGATATGGCTCAAAATACAGATTTGAGCCATAAGATTTTGCGAGTAACAGTTGCAACAAGTTCATCATGTATTTTAGGCGTTGATGAAGCATTTTATCCCATAACCAAAGTATTAATGGTTTCTGATAAACGTGCTTTGCCACAAGTGGATATAATACAGCAGTATCTCTCTGTAAAAAACATAAAAAAAGATATGATCTGTCCTGTATCGTCGCTAATACCTAAAGCAATGTGGTTTAAGGATAACTATCCGGAAATTTTTGTCAGGGTAGCTTATTGGTTAGGTGCAGCAGAGTTATTGAACTATTATTTTACTAAGCAGATATTTACAGATACCCTTAATGCCAGTAAAGCCTTGAGCATAGATGGTGTATATCAGAAAGAAGTTGTACATGCAATGGGCATCAGAATTGATACGCTACCTACAATCTTAAACATTGGAAGTATACTGCCTGTGGATGGGGATATTATTACCAAATATAAATTCAATAAGGATTGTCAATTTGTTTTAACCACTTACGATGCGATTTGTGCGGTAATAGGGTCGGGTAATGGTGAGCCAACTAATGCGTGCGATGTTTCTGGTACAGTAACTTCTGTACGTTTAATAAGAGATACACCGCTCAATTCAAGTAATAAGGTATTACTTGCACAATCGTTTGATTTTTTAAATAAATATATAATAGGATCATCTAATAATCTAGGTGGCGGTTTAATAGAATGGTGTAAGCAAGCCTTTTTTGAAAACGATGGTAACGACGTGTATTTTCAAATGGAAAATCAAGCCCAACTTTCATCGATTGGAAGTGGGGGGATAGTATTTTTACCTTATCTCTTGGGTGAACGGTCACCTTTTATAGCCCCTAATGCATCCGCCACTTTCTTTGGTATAAACCGAAGCACAACCATAAAAGATTTTACCCGGGCAGTATTTGAATCTACAGCATATGTAACAAGAGATCTGATAGAATTAATAGAAAATGATGTAGTACCCGTTGAAACGATTTCTGTTAGCGGTGGATTGGCCAGATTTGACACTATAAATCAAATAAAAGCAGATGTTTGTAATAAACCTGTTCATGTTGTTGATAACTTTGAAAGTACGTCTATCGGCGCTTTTATTTTAATGGGCATTGCCTCAGGAATATATAGTTCTTTACAAGATGCAATTAAGCAAGTTGTAAAAATAAGGAAAACAATATACCCGTCAGAAAAAAGAAATAAAATATATAACCAATACTTTGACCTGTATAGACAGTTAAACACCCAGTTATTACCGTTATACGATAGGCATAAAGTCATACTGCGCAGTAAAATTGTACATGAAAACGAAATCGTAAGAAACTTATGAGTATATATAAGTTATCGCCTAATGTTATCATTAGTAAATTAAAAGATTTAGTTAATTATATAGATACGGATGTTAAACACATATTGGTATTAAGCAGTCCAACTGTACATGCCCATCCTTGTGTTCTCCATTTCATAGAGAATGTATCGGAAACGTATAAAACAACTGTTTTTAATAAAATTAAACCAGATGCCCCAATTGATGATTTGCAATACTTGATTGATACAGTGGCAAAACCTGATTTAATCATCGCCATAGGCGGAGGCTCAGTGATTGATTCGGCTAAAGCTTTATCTATTGGTTGGCAAGGTAAAACTATTATTGACTTTTTTTACAGTAGACAAGAATTGCCTACTACAAACATACCAGTTTATGCCGTTCCTACCACTGCGGGTACAGGTGCAGAACTATCCTATGGAGCAATTATTTATGATAAAAATGCAGGTGTAAAAGGCGGGATACGGGGGGAATTGCTGCAACCTAATAAAGTATTGTTGGATATAGATCTTTATGCGTTTGCCCCAGCTAAGTTGATTGCGGAGGTTGGATTTGATTGTTTAACACATGCTATCGAAACCTATGTATCTACTGCCTCATCCCCAATTGTTGAATACCAATCTGTTGCTTCTATTAATGTTGTTTTTACTAATTTAAAAAAAGCTGTAAGCAAAAATCAAATAGCTTTGCAAAAAATGGCTATAGCAGCAACAATGATGGGAGCTAACCTAGCCTTAAGTACAACATGCTTACCTCATCGAATACAATATGCGTTAGGACCATTTACTAATACAACGCATGCACAGGGTCTTATTGTATTATACAAGGGATGGCTTAAGGAGGTATCTACTACCGACAAATTTGCTATGTTAGCTAACGACTTGGGTTTAACTGTCGATAAGTTAATCGCCAAAATACAATTGCTAAAACAGGATTTACAAATAGATTACAATTTAATGTGGTTAGGTGCTAATCAAGCAGATATAGCACAGATTGCTGCTAAAGTGACTGGTAATCTAAATACTGATCCGTGCTACAAATCAATAGATACAATTTTAAATATACTAAAAAACTCAATATGATAGGAGTTATTATGGCTGCCGGTAAAGGCAGTCGATTAGGTAACCATACAACTGACTTACCTAAATCATTATTAAAGTTAAATGATAGCGGTACGCTACTTGACTATAATATAGCGATACTGCAAAAATTAAATGTTGATAGTATCGAGATTGTAACCGGATTTAATACTCAAAAAGTAGAAGATCATGTAAGAAAGTATAGCAAGGTCAATTGCGTGTATAACCCGTTTTGGAGTACTTGTAATGTGTTAGGTTCCTTGTACATAGCTTTACAAAAAATAAATGACGATTTTTTATTTCTCCACGCAGATACTCTTGTAGAGTATTCCGTTTGGGAAAAATTAATGCATGCTTCAGGAGATATCGTAATGCCTTATAAAAAGAAAGAATGCGGCGAAGAAGAGATGAAAGTTGTTATTGATGCCGCCGGTCGATTGGTGGAAATTAATAAAACGATGGAAGGTACTGCAGCCGATGGTGAATTTTTAGGCATTGCCAAGTTCTCGTCATCAATCATCCCATTTATAACAAAAGCATCAAAGGAGTTATTTATGACTAATAACCTTGACTTTTATATGGAAGCTGTAGTGCAAATAGCAATTAATAAACAACTAGATGTAAGGGCTTATGATATTCAAGATGCTGATTTTATAGAAGTTGATTTCGAAGCTGACTATTTGTTAGCGAAACAAATGTTTAAAGTACCAGTAATATAACATAAGGCGATTTGCCTTTTAATATTAGTATACAAGCTATGTTAATCTATCATTTGCATATAATTTAAAGATATGCTTGTGCCATCTTTATCTCCGCTAAGCCAGCACATAGACAAATATGTGAATATATTAAATGAAGAGTCATTATTTTTTTAATAAAAATATACTTCCAGTAGGACTTATAATTATCCAAAGTTGCGGAATACGTTTTTTTGGAGGGCAAGGCACTTTCCTTGCATTGCTTGTGATTTATTTATGCCGTAAGGGATTCTTGTTAATGGATAAAAAAGATGCCAGCATACTATTGTCATCACTGGTGTTTATATTACTTACTAAATTAGTAAACCCCGATTCATCGTTTGCGAGGTCGTTATTTATGTGCCTGATTGTAATAGAATCGTATGTTTTTTTAGCTTGGTACCGTAAAAAAGGCATTGTTCAGTTTAAATTAGATTTATATAACGTACTTACGATTGTTTTTATACACTCCTGTATAGGTATGGCCCTTTTTTTAATAGGGCCGAATCTTTTTTCATTAACTAAAGCGTTCGATTACCCTTACAAAACATTTTTTTATCTATTTTATGTAACGGCCGATGTTTTAAACCCTGGCAGAAACACTGGGATTTTTTGGGAACCAGGTTTGCTACAGCTTTTTTTAAATATTTTTTTATTTTTGAGTATTAAATTAAAAAAGCCAACTTTACTTATAGCATTAATTGTTTTAGCTATTATATCATCCGGTTCTACTACAGGATATATCTGTTTGTCAGTTAATTATTTCTTTTATTTGGTTTTTTATTATAAAACGCATAAGCAAAGGGTAATTCTGTTGCTTATAATCACCCTAATGTTGTCGGGCGGCGTTTTTTTTGTATGGAGAAACGTTCAAGCAAAAATCGGATCCGATAATACTTCTGGCATAGCCCGCTACCGCGATTATTTGATTGGTATGCAACTTATACAAGAGAAGCCTTTGTTAGGGCACGGAGTATTTGATGCTAAATACTTATTAACGAAAAAATTTGTTGGAAATATAGAAGCTGATCTCTTTACCTCTGGCTATCTTGAAACCCAAGGCGATTTAAGTGGCGGCTACACTAACGGATTGTTACAAATTTTAGCATGGTTTGGTATCCCAATGGGATTATATATGTTATATGGCCTATATAAAAACCAAATAGTTAACAACAATAAGTTCGAGAGACCGCTCTTTTTCCTGATAATTGTATTTTCTATTATTTCCGAACCCATTAGCGGTACGCCATTTTTCTTTATTTTTGTTTTTTCATCATTTGTACGCTTTCAAAGTGTGCCAAATCAGCAAAGCAAAACCAATATTTCGTAAATATTGTAAATAATAGGAATATGAAAATATTATATGATTTGATCTTAAATAAATGGACAACAAAATATCAATTATAACTGCTGTTTTTAATGGTGAGAAATACTTGCAGGGATTAATTGAAAGCGTAATTAGCCAAGATTATAGTAATTATGAGCTTATCATAATTGATGGGAGGTCTACCGACGATACGATTGCCGTAATTAAAAAGTATGAAAAACACATAGCGTATTGGATAAGTGAAAAGGACAATGGCATTTATGATGCATGGAATAAAGGAATTGAAAAGGCCACAGGAGACTGGATTGCTTTTTTGGGAAGTGATGATGTATTATTGCCAGGGGCCTTAACAGCATATTCAAAATATTTCATTCAAGTAGGTACAGATTTCGATTTTGTGTGTTCGAAATTGATCCTTGTAAAGCAGGATGGTGAAACCGTTATTCGCACAAAGGGATGCCCATGGAAATGGGATGAATTTAAAAAAACTAATCACCTTGCTCATCCAGGCTCTTTACATAATAGCGCCTACTTCAAACAATATGGAAATTATAATCTTGATTTTAGGATCAATGGAGATTACGAGCTTTTATTACGTGCACAGGATCAATTAAAAGCAGGCTTTGTAAATGCCGTAACTGTTAAAATGCGAGATGGCGGCGTAAGTGCGGGCTATAAAGCTTTAAAAGAACATCGGGACATACTTTTAGTTGCTACAAATAGTAATTGGTTAATGGCCAACACCCATTACTTCTATCTTGTAATTAAGCTTTTCGGTAAAAAGTTGTTAGCTAAATTACAGATAAATGCTTATTTCAGAAAATCAGTTTAATTACGCAATATGAATATTCTTATACTTCACGGTACTTCCGATTTATATGGAGGAAGTAAGATTCTGTACACAGTAGCTGATTTTTTAAGGAAAAAATATGGTGTTACGGTGATTCTTTCTGAAGAAGGCCCTTTGGCAGATGTGCTACGTGAGCATGGAATTGAGGTTATCATTATGAAAATGGGGATATTACGGAGAAAATATCTAAACCCTAAAGGATTAATTAATAGAGTTAGGGCTTTAACCAAAGCAAAAAGAGAAATAAAAGAAATTGTAGAAAGCAAAAATATACAATTACTTTACTCAAATACAACAGGCGTATTAATAGGGGCGTACGTAGCAAATAGCTGCAAAATTAAACACATATGGCATATTCATGAGATTATTGAAAAGCCGGCTTTATTTACAAAGTTTATAGGTTGGCACATAAAGAAATTTGCCGATTTGGTGATCGTTGTTTCAAACGAAGTAAAAAAACATTGGGAAAAATATCTGGATGCAAATATTATTCACACGGTTTATAATGGGATAGATTACCAGCCTATTATTAATGCCGAAGACGGTTTGCGTGATGAATTGCAGTTAACCAATGACGATATACTTATTGGGATGATTGGCCGGGTTAACTTATGGAAAGGTCAAAAATATTTTTTGGAAATAACCACTTTGTTGTGCAAAAAGTACCCTAACGTTAAATTTGTTATGGTTGGCGATGTGTATCCGGGTTATGAATACCTTTACGATGAGATAAAGCAAATAATTGATAATAATAAGTTAGAAAAGAACGTATATAACTTAGGCTATCGGACCGATATTCCATATATATTAAAAGGACTAGACATCTTTATTTTACCTTCCATTCTGCCAGATCCGCTGCCAACGGTGATATTAGAGGCAATGGCGGCTGGCAAGCCTGTAGTTGCTACAAAACATGGTGGAGCTATAGAAATGGTACAGCAAGGCAAAACCGGTGCTTTGATACCCTGGGATAATGCAGAACAAGCCGTTGATAGTATATCAGCAATAATTGAAGACCCTACTTTACGAATAAATATGGGAGAAGCCGGTAAAAAGCGAGCACTTGACAATTTCTCTTTGCCGGCATTTGAAAAAAATGTTTTTAGTTTAATAGATTCGCTAAATATTGAGTAATTAACTGCAACCCAAATTTCCATTGTATGAAAATGTTATTTGTTGCTTTGTTTTTTTGCTTATTTACTATTCAGGGCTGCACGCAAAGTCATAAAATAACTTCAAATGTAGAACCTTGCATAGGTGCCTACTATTTTGATGGGTGGACAAAAGATACTAATAATAGCCATTTGACAAAGTCGCTTATCGAGGATTACTCATTCCGTAAACCAATTTGGGGATGGGTAACGAGTAAGCAAAGCATTATTGATGCACAAATAAATGCAGCGGCCAACGCCGGGCTATCTTTTTTTAGTTTTTGCTGGTATTATAATACCAGTAAACCAATTGATTCGTTAAACCGGGGATTAATGTTATACAACAAATCCTCAGTTAAGAAAAGATTGAAATTTTGCCTTTTAGTAGCTAATCATGCAGGCTCGTTAATAGGAACAAAAGAGTGGCCCGTAGTTGTGAAAGAATGGATAAAGCAATTTAAATCGGGTAACTATTTAACGGTTAATAAAAAACCATTAATTGTTTTCTTTTCCGTAAAGTCTTTAATTGAAAACTTTGGTTCGGCTGATCTTGTGCATAAAGCTTTTGATAGTTTAAAGTTGGAAGCCAATAAAGTTGGTTTAGCAGGTGTTTCAATTGCTGCTTGTTTAGGCCCGGGACGTAACGAAACTTCTGTAGCTGAAGACTGTGGTTTTGATGTTTTAACTGGTTATAATTATTGTAATGTTGGGTTTATTAAAGGGCAACAAGAAGCACCTATTGAAAACCTGCGTGTTGAGGAATATAAGATTTGGGATATGTTCCCTAAAGTAAGTAATTTAAAATACATCCCGGTTTCAACATTAAATTGGGACCCGCGCCCTTGGGCAGATA
Organism: Mucilaginibacter boryungensis; assembly: GCF_015221995.1. Lineage (NCBI taxonomy): Bacteria > Pseudomonadati > Bacteroidota > Sphingobacteriia > Sphingobacteriales > Sphingobacteriaceae > Mucilaginibacter > Mucilaginibacter boryungensis. The sequence continues at coordinate 709,364 of NZ_JADFFM010000002.1, read as the reverse complement.
CCCAAAACAATTATATGAAAAAGCCATATTTTATAGGGTATTCGGCTCAGTCTGTATATGCATCTGTTAAAGGGTGCGTTAAATGGCTTAATGATAATGCAGATTATGCTACGCCCGAGAAAATAGCTGTATTATATGCCTGGAATGAATATGGCGAAGGTGGCTATTTGACACCGACTGAATCAAAGAAAATTGAGCCATATAACGGCCTAAAATGGGCATTAGGTCTTAAACAAAAACAATCTATTAGAAAATAAGATGCGTTTAGCGATAGTGGGTATTAGGGGAATCCCGAATAATTATGGTGGTTTTGAGACATTGACCGAATATTTGGTGGAACACTTGGCAGCTGATATGGATATTACTGTTTACTGTTCGTCAGCAGACATGGATAGTAAATTGACTATTTATAAAAATGCTCATTTAAAATATTTACCCGTAACGTCGCATGGTGCCAAAGGTATAATTTATGATAGTTTATCACTCCTTAATGCAATTTATACTTATGATCGTGTTTTGTTTTTAGGTTTTGGTGGAGGATTTGTAATGCCGTTGTTAACGCAACGACAAAAAAAGAAGCTGATACTTAATATTGGTGGGTTAGACTGGAAAAGAAACAAGTGGTCGGCCTTTGCACAAAAAATTATTAAGAAAGCCGAACAGTTGTTGATAGAGAATTGTGGTAAAATAATATCTGATAACGTAGGAATTCAGGAATATATAGAAGCTACTTATCAAAAATGCAGTACGCTGATTGCATACGGCGGGGATCAGGCTGTTTATCGTGACATCACCCCTCGGGCGTTAATCGACTATCCGTTTTTAGATAAGCCTTACGCTTTTACAGTCACGCGTATCCAACAAGATAATAATATTGATATGATATTAGATGCTTTTGCTAATTGTGATTGTATCCCGCTGGTTATTGTAGGCAACTGGAATAATTCCGATTATGGTAAACAGACAAAGGTTGCCAACGAGAATAAAAAAAATGTGATATTGCTTGACGCGATTTACGACAGGGAAAAACTGGATATTTTACGCAGTAATTGTACCATTTATATCCATGGGCATTCTGCCGGGGGAACTAATCCCTCGCTTGCGGAAGCCATGTACCTGGGCCTGCCGGTATTTGCTTACGCATCAGGCTACAATGAAAAGACAACTAATAATTTGGCTGTTTATTTTAACGATGCCAAAGAGCTTAGGGCTATGGTTAAAGCCTATCAAACGTATAATATAAAACAAATTGGTGAAAATTTACAGGCGTTTGCTCATGAAAATTATGTGTGGAAAGATATTGCCGAAAAATATAAGCAAGTAATATTATCATAAAACAAAGTGTAGTTACCGTTACTTAGAGTACTGCAGCGCAAGCTCGGGCTGATCGGTAACTATACCGTCTGGATTTTTGCTTAGCCACCAAAGCATTACAACAGGATCATTAATGGTAAACGAGCTTAGAAATAAGCCATTTTTTCGGGCGTCTGCTATCAGTGTCTCATTTTTTTGATAAATATCGTATGAAAAATCCATACCTGTTATACCTAACCCTTTCAATTGCGTTGCAGATAAAGTACCTGAAAGGTATTCGGTTGTTGATGTGACATCTACTTTAGCTATGTGAGCTAGTATATCAGAGCCATAGCTGGTATATCTTACCCATGCCTGGGCCTTTGTACGGTTAACCAAACTTAATACGCTATCGGTTAATTCTATGCCGGCCGCATTGCTTATAACCGATTGTTTAATTTCCAAATCAAGCCTGGTTCTGTTTTGCGTCACAGTTGCAGTTAAAAAGCTAAGTAAAGTAGGTATAGTTTCCCCATTAGAAAGTTTTTTAGCGCACAATTCCTGATAAGTGGATTTCTCAATACTTATGCCACCGAAAACATCATCGTGACTAACTACCACAACTTTATCTAAGGTTAAATGCACGTCAAATTCTGATCCCTGTGTTCCAATAACAAACGCCTGTTTTAATGCAGCTAATGAATTTTCCGGAAGACCAAGTTTTACGAATGCGCCTTTATGGGCAATAACCTTATTTGTTAAGAATTGATCGTATACAAGGGTAAAAGATTTCTTGTAATTTATACTATCCGTAAAAAGTAAATCGATATTTAAAAATTTTTCCGCAATGATTTTCGTTTTGCCGGTTTCTGTTAAAAATAATGAGTCATTTTTGAAATATACATAGTTAGCATCGGCTTCAGAAAAAAATGCTTTCCCAACTAAAGTACTAGGATATAGTTTACCAATAAAATTTTTTGCAGTACCACTATTGTAGGTATAATTGGAAAAAGTAATGCTGGGATTAAAAGTATTGGTATAAGATACTGCCGGAGTTACTGGTGTTGGTATCGTAGTAGTTGTGGCGGGTATATTTGCAGCAGGAACAGCTACAATATCCTTATCCTTGTTACACGAAACGAACCCCATTATAGAAAGGGTATAAAAAATCAACATTTTTTTGCCCAGAGCGTAATAAGATTGTTTTTGGGTTAGGGGTAAAACTGTTTTCATTTAATTGTATTGGATGGAGACAACTATCATACATAAATCCCTTTTATTTTAAACAAACCCACATTACGCATTTCTATAGGAAGTTTGTAAAAATATGAAGAAATAATTGCCCATTTAATTAATAGTTTGATTCTTAGGGGAATCTGTTACAATAATAATATTATTTTGCAATAAAAGTAACGTCATTGGTTATTTTATTCTTTAAAAACAGTTACTTCTGAATCTGTTATCCGTGTATATCAAACTGGCCCAATTGCTCACTATCTTATGCAAATAATAATAGGTTTATAGATTAGGTTAAGTTCTACAATAATTATTAAACCTAAATGTTTGCTTAATTTTCCAGAGCCATGTAAGTTTCTCCTATCGCCTAGATGTTTGGATAAGAGGATTTCATAGTAATCTAACGGTTTTATAATGCTTTCAAGCTTTTTATTACTGTCCTTGGATAAATGACAGTTTAAAGAGTGCTTATTAATACATGTACATTAAAGAAAGGGATAATTAATATGATTTTTAACAAAAAATTCGTTATTTATCCATATTTTTGAACCAAAATACAATATTTATTGCGGTAATAATAAATATAGTGTGTGCCATTCACATTATTAAAACCTATCGTCAATTAAAGCAACTGTCCGCTGGTTGCTGAATTTATAAAGTGCTTAGATAGAAACAACAAAAAAATAATAAATGATTAAAGTTGCATTAATTGGTGCTGGCAAAATGGGGATTTCGCATTTATCCATACTTGGCGCACATCCTGACGTTGAGGTGGTTGGAGTTTGCGATACGTCTAAAATGGTAAATGATTTTTTATCTAAGTATGGCAATTTTAATTGTTTTACGGAGTATCAAAAAATGGTAAACGAGGTGAAGCCTGACGCTGTTGTAGTAGCGGTGCCAACTAAGTTTCATTACACCATTATTAAAGATTTGCTGGTAAACGGGATTCACGTATTTGCAGAAAAACCGTTTTGTTTAACATCAGCACAAGGTAACGAACTTGTAGAACTTGCTAAAAATAAAGGTCTAAAAAATCAGGTTGGTTATCATAACAAGTTCGTAGGTACTTTTAGTGAAGTGAAACGTCTTGTTAATAGTGGCATATTAGGTAAAATTGACCATTTTGTTGGCGAGGCGTACGGCCCTGTGGTAATTAAACCTAAACAGGATACCTGGCGGTCTGATCCTTCAGAAGGTGGTGGTTGTTTACTTGATTATGCATCGCATGTAATTGATCTTATAAATGATATTCTTTCTCCTGTAACTGCCGTTAAGGGCAGTTTGCTCAAATCCATCTATTCAAAAAATGTTGAGGATTCGGTATACTCCTTGTTAGAGTTGTCCAATAATATCAATGGTATATTATCGGTAAATTGGAGTGATGAAACTTATCGTAAAATGTCTACTTCAATTACGATAAATGGATCTAACGGTAAAATTATTTCTGATGCAAATGAACTTAAAGTTTTTTTAAAAGACCCCTCAGGGCAAAAAGGATATGTAAAAGGGTGGAATTTGAAATATATTACTGATTTAACGCCACAAGTTGATTTTTATTTGCGAGGCGAAGAATACTCGGCTCAGTTGGATTATTTTATAAACGTGGTAGCAGATAAGGCACCAAATACGATAAATACTTTTGAAAGTGCCTGGTATACCGATAGGGCTATTGAATTAATTAAAAGCAGTGCTAAATAAATAATGGAAAGAATACTTTTTGGCGATAACCAGTTTTTTGCTGTCAACCATATATCAGATGAAAAATCCAGAGCTCAGTCTATTAAATTTAAGGATGATAGCGCTATTATTAAAACCCTCGATGAGGCTAGATCTTTGGGGATAAACACTTTCATGTGTACTACACATGATAGGATTGCTAACATTTGCAGTATCATTCGCGATAACTCCGAGAAATATAACGGATTTAAAATATTCCCCTGTATGCCTTATGCGCATAAATATGCTAATGCCGTAACGGAATTGGGTATTGCCGGTACACTTAAGCAATATGTTCCAGGGAATTTTTTTGGCTCGCTGTTTAAAGGAGGTGTGGCGTTTTTATCAAAGGATTATTTGTCAATTATGGAATTATTGGTAGATGCTGAGATGAAAATGTTTAAAGGCATTGAAACACCGGTTATTTTTTTGCAAAACGTAATTACAGATCTATTTCTTGGGCTGCGTGCCGATGAAATACTAATTGCTTTTCATCATTATGTAAAAAAGAAATATAACGCTGACGCAGGGTTCATTACCATGAATATGCCTAAATTATTGGATGTACTTGAAAAAGGAGGGATTACTAACCCTATTATTTGTTCCTCTATAAATAAAGCAGGCTTCCGGATGTCAGGCGGTAAGGAGATTTATGAAGAATATTTAAAGACCAGAAAATTTCGCGCAGTAGCAATGCAGGTGTTGGGCGGTGGTGCTATCGCGCCTAGGGAGGCTATAGAATATGTTTGTTCTTTACCCAATATTGAATCAATACTATTTGGTGCATCGTCAAAAGCTAACATACAAAACACAGTTGAAAATATTCATCATTTTGACGCCGAGCACTAGTCTTGGTTATCATATCTACTTTACCAATGTCTCACAGTAAAATTTGGTTTGTTGTTATATTTTTAATAGCCGTGCCCCCAATAAATTTGCAGGCTCAAAAAAAAGAATTTGAATATAGTGTTGAGGGGCAAGTAGGTATTACACCGTCAGGTAAACTCCCATTTTGGTTACGCGCAAATCAAAATGGCAATATTCCACTTACCGGGTTATCAACGGGTATTATAGGCTCAATAGTTAAAAATTATAACGATACCAGTCGTTCTTCCTTTCAATGGGGCGGTGGCTTGCAGGTCAGGGCAAATGTAGGCAACAATTCAAACACCACGTTATTACAAGCATATTTAAAACTAAAGAAAGGCATTTTTGAAGTTAAAGCCGGCCGTTTTAACCAAATTATAGGTATAGTTGACACAACCTTATCATCTGGTGCTTTCAGTATATCAAATAATGCCTTAGGTATCCCGCAAGTATCTATTGCAATGCCAGATTATTACCAATTAAAATATTTTAACAAGTTATTTTCCATTAAAGCAAGTTATGCTGTAGGTATTGTGGGCGATGTGCCTATCGGCCTAAATAGATACATCGATCATGCTACCGCTTACTATCAACAAAATTCTATTTACGTTAAACTTGGGCGGCCTGATTGGCGCTTGTCACTTTATGGAGGTATTAACCATCACGTAATGTTTACAGATGAGCGAAAAGTATATGGGCAATACTTTACACTTAGCCTGCCACAGGTGTTCGTATATTCAGCAATTGGCAAAACCTATTACCCACCAGATCCTGAAGATCTGCTGCAACGCTCATTGGTATCCAAAGTGGGTAACCATATTGGCTCGGTTGATATAAGCATGCAATATGAGTTTGATGATACGCGCATGATGATTTACCGGCAAAATATTTATGATATTGGAGCTATTGGACACCTGGCTAATATATTAGACGGGATAAATGGGATAAGTTTTACCAATAAACGATTTGGTAAAAAGCAGGTAGATTGGCATAAATTGGTTTTTGAAGTAGTTTATACAAAAGACCAGGCAGGTTATTACAGCTCAACTTTTACAACATCTGGTGATGAAAACTATTATAATAATTATGAATATATCAATGGCTGGGATTACAGAGGCTTAAATTTAGGTAATCCGTTACTGGCAACTAGGGCTTACACGCGCGATGGTTTAGCAGCTGATATTAAAGACTATGTAATTGATAATCGTGTTTGGGCATTTCATGCTGGAGCCGAGGGGAATATTAAAGGGCTATATTTGCAAACTAAACTAACATACTCGCACAACTATGGCACGTTTGGCACCAGTCCTGAAGGCCATTCGCATAGCAAAACATTTTATCCGCCCGTATTTGGTTTGTTTGGTCGGGTCAATCAGCTTTCAGTTTATGTAGAAGCGAATAAAAAGATAGAAAGAAATTTAACAATCGGCGCGGCTTTGGCTGGTGATATGGGTGGATTATATTACGACTCGGCCGGTATCATGTTTAAACTAAAAAAAACCTTTAATTAATTTTATAAAAGGTAATTTCGTCTAATTATGAATAATATTTTAGTGTTTGGCGCATCGGGACAGTTAGGACATTGTTTAAAGCGGGTAACAGAAAATAGCGGTATTTCTAACATCGTTTTTCCCGATGAATCATCTGCTAACATCTTGAATCAGCAAGCCATCAATATTTTATTTGATGAGTATAAGCCAGCTTACTGCATAAATTGCGCGGCATATACTGCCGTAGATAAAGCTGAAGACAATATAGATTTGGCCCGTAAAATTAATAAAGATGGCGCTGCAAACCTTGCCAAAGCCTGTAAACAATACAACACAATACTTATCCACATCTCTACCGATTTTGTTTTTGAGGGGAATGTACCCCGCCTGTTAAATGAAGAAGATCCAGCTAAGCCCTTAAGTGTTTACGGCCTTACAAAATTAGAGGGAGAGCAGGACATTATTACATTTGCAGACAAGTATTATATTTTACGTACCAGTTGGCTGTATTCTGAATTTGGAAACAATTTTGTGAAAACCATGCTACGTTTAGGTAAAGAAAAAGACCAACTGCGAATTATAGCAGATCAGATCGGCACCCCTACTTATGGTATTGATCTGGCAAAAGCCATTTTGCAGATCATCGAATCAGGTAAAACTGACTATGGAATCTATCACTATAGTAATGAAGGAGTTGCATCCTGGTTCGATTTTACCAAAGCTATATTTGACCTTACTGATATCATTACCGAGGTATTGCCCATCACTACCGATCAATACCCCACCCCAGCCAGGCGGCCTGCTTACTCTGTTATGGATAAAAGTAAGATAAAGTCAACCTTTGATATGTCAATACCTTATTGGCGTGATAGTTTGAAAGATTGCATTGCAGCACTGATTTAGTATCTTAGCGTAATTATTTTATAATATGAAAGGCATTATTTTAGCAGGCGGTTCTGGTACTCGTCTTTACCCAATAACTAAAGCCATAAGTAAGCAATTGATGCCTATTTATGATAAGCCTATGATTTATTACCCATTATCGGTTTTAATGCAGGCAGGTATAAACGAAGTTTTAATAATTACAACCCCCGAAGATAACCCCGGATTTGTGCGTTTACTGGGTGATGGGAAGGAGTTGGGCTGTCATTTTGAGTATGCGATACAGGAAGTACCTAATGGCCTTGCACAAGCATTTGTAATAGGCGAAAAGTTTGTTGGTAATGATAAAGTTGCATTGATATTAGGTGATAATATATTTTATGGTACTGGTTTCGGCGAATTAATTGCCAGTTTTAACGATGTAGATGGCGCCGCTATTTTTGCCTATAAGGTTGCCGATCCCGAACGTTATGGTGTTGTGGAATTTGATGAACATTTTAAAGCACTTTCTATTGAAGAGAAACCAACTCAACCAAAATCAAATTACGCAGTACCAGGTTTGTATTTTTACGATAATAGCGTAGTGGAAATAGCAAAAAATATTAAACCGTCCTCTCGTGGTGAGTTTGAAATTACAGATGTGAACAGACATTATCTTGAACAGGGTAATTTACACGTTGGTGTAATGGACCGTGGAACTGCCTGGCTGGATACAGGTACGTTTGATTCATTAAGCGATGCAACTGAGTTTGTACGTGTAATTGAAAAGCGCCAGGATACTAAAATTGGCTGCATTGAGGAAGTGGCTTACCAACAAGGTTTCATTACAAAAGAAAAATTAAAGCAAATTGCCCAAAAATACGTTAAGAGTGGGTATGGACAATATTTATTAAAACTGAATTAATTACTGTAACTATACATGTCATCAAATAAAAAAGTAGCCTTAATAACAGGTATCACAGGTCAGGACGGAGCCTATTTAACAGAATTATTATTAGCTAAAGGTTATGAAGTTCATGGTATAAAACGCCGCAGTTCCTTGTTCAATACGGATAGGATAGATCATTTATATCAGGACCCGCACGAAGATAAAGTAAAATTGACTTTGCATTATGGCGACTTGACAGATTCAACAAACCTGATACGCATTATTCAACAAGTTCAGCCCGATGAGATATATAACCTGGGGGCAATGTCTCATGTAAAAGTAAGTTTTGATACACCTGAGTACACTGCAAATGCTGATGGAATTGGCACCCTGCGTATATTAGAGGCAGTGCGCTTGTTGGGGCTCATCAAAAAAACCAAGATATACCAGGCATCAACATCAGAGTTATATGGCCTTGTACAAGCAGTCCCTCAGTCTGAAACTACACCATTTTATCCGCGTTCGCCATATGCGGTAGCAAAAATGTATGCCTATTGGATAACTGTTAACTATCGTGAAGCTTATGGAATGTATGCCTGCAATGGTATATTATTTAATCACGAAAGCCCCTTACGTGGCGAAACTTTTGTGACCCGCAAAATTACACGTGCCGCAGCTAAAATTGCTATGGGTTTGCAGGATAAACTTTACCTGGGTAACCTGGATGCACAACGTGATTGGGGACACGCCAAAGATTATGTGGAAGCCATGTACCTCATATTGCAGCAAGAAACCCCTGAAGATTTTGTAATTGCTACAGGTGTTACTACCCGTGTGCGCGAATTTGTGCGCATGGCTTTTGCTGAAGTAGGTATTGTTATTGAATTTAAAGGTAAAGATGCTGAAGAAAAAGGCTATGTGGTTAGTTGTAGTAATCCATTATATCAAGTTGCCCCGGGTACCGAGGTAGTTGCTGTCGACCCTAAATATTATCGTCCAACTGAAGTTGAACTACTAATCGGCGATCCGACAAAATCATGGGAGAAACTGGGCTGGAAACCCAAATATGATCTGCAGGGCCTGGTAAGTGAAATGGTTGCCGCCGATCTGGAATTATTCCGAAAGGAAAAATTATTGAAAGACTCGGGATACACCATTAAAAATCAATACGAGTAATTTGATTAAATCTACAGCTACCTATAAACATCTTTTAATGGAAAAACAAGCTAAAATATATATCGCCGGGCATAAGGGGATGGTTGGTTCGGCCATTCATCGTAAATTAACTACAGAAGGCTATACTAATATTATTACACGTACATCCAGCGAACTCGATCTGCGCAGCCAGCAACAGGTTACTGAATTTTTTGCTGCAGAAAAGCCCGATTATGTTTTCCTGGCGGCAGCTAAAGTTGGTGGTATTGTTGCTAATAATACTTATCGTGCCGAGTTTTTATATGATAATTTACAAATCCAAAACAACATTATACATCAATCATATGTAAACGGGGTTAAAAAGTTGATGTTTTTAGGCTCCAGTTGTATTTATCCTAAAATGGCGCCACAGCCACTAAAGGAAGATTACCTGCTTACCGGTTTACTTGAACCAACTAACGAACCATACGCCATTGCAAAAATTGCCGGTATAAAAATGTGCGATGCCTATCGTGCCCAGTATGGATGCAATTTTATATCGGTAATGCCAACCAACTTATACGGGTATAACGATAATTATCATCCACAAAATTCACATGTTTTACCAGCGTTGATTCGCAGGTTCCATGAAGCCAAAGTGAACGGTGTCGCCGACGTAACTATATGGGGAACGGGAGCACCTATGCGCGAGTTTTTGTTTGCCGATGACCTGGCTGAGGCCTGTTATTATCTGATGCAAAATTATGATGAAGAAGGCTTGGTAAATATCGGTACCGGCAAAGATATCACTATAAAAGATCTGGCGTTTTTGATAAAGAAGATAATTGGATATGAAGGCGAAGTGAAATTTGATACCAGCAAGCCCGATGGTACCCCCCGCAAATTAATGGATGTATCTAAACTACATAGCAAAGGCTGGAAACATAAAATTGAACTGGAAGAAGGCATTGAACTGGCCTATCAGGATTTTTTAAGCAGATATTAGTATTGCAAAGGCGCCTAAATGGTGCCTTTGTTGCGTATATGTTGTGCTACAAAATTGATCACGTCGCCCGGTGCAATCCAATTGATCTCTTTGTCTTTATTAAACCAGGTCATTTGCCGCTTGGCAAAACGTCGGGTGTTTTGTTTCACCAATTCAATAGCTCGCGGTAAATCAGTTTTATCGTCCAGGTAATCAAAGATTTCAGTGTAACCTACCGTTTGCAAAGCGTTCAAACTCCGGTATGGCATAAGCGCCTTTACTTCCTCTACAAGTCCGTCAGCTATCATTTGGTCGACCCTTAAATTAATGCGTTCATAAAGTTTTTCGCGGGAAAGCGCCAAGCCAATTTTTATAATGTTGAAGGGTCTTTGTTTAAACCCTTTTTTGTGAAACGATGAGAATGGCTGTCCGCTGCTTTCAAATACCTCCAGAGCGCGTATCAAGCGTTGAGGATTGTTGATATCCACCTGCTGATAATATTCCGGATCAGCAAGTTTTAGCTTTTCTTGTAGAAAGGAAATGCCTTTTTCAGCATATGTCATATTGAGTCGCTCGCGTACAGTTGGGTCAACATCGGGCAACTGGTCAAACCCTTCACAAATGGCTTTAATATATAAGCCCGATCCGCCCGCCATTACTACATTTTCGTGCGTTTCGAATAACGTATCTAACAAAGCCAAACCCTGTTGCTCAAAATCGCCTACATTAAAACTATCCGTGATAGTATGCGAATTGATAAAATGGTGTTTTGCATGCGCCAGTTCATCTGTAGTTGGCTTGGCGGTACCAACACTCATTTCCCGGTAAAATTGCCGTGAATCGGCCGATATGATCTCTGTATTTAAATGCCGTGCCAGTTGAATGCCAACAGCGGTTTTGCCGCTGGCCGTCGGCCCTGCAATTACAATAAGTGTTTTTGATGGTTTGCTCATGGTTAATGCTAACTATGATCCATGAACTATCAATTATTAACTGATATTAATAATCATCATGCCCGTGACCGCGACCTTCATCTTCCATGTGCTCGTTGTCCGAAAACTCGTCCATTTCATCATCTTCCTGATCGTCTGCATCAATCCCGTGTGTTTCTTCCTCCTCTTCACCGGTATCAGTTACTTCCGAAAAATCTTCCGCATCTTCAGGTACAAATTCCATCTCGTTTAAAAAATCAAAGTCTTCATTTGTTGGCGGCAGTACAGTGGGATTAAAGTTATTGGCAAACATTTTTGGCGCTTCGCCTACACTTTTAACAATGTGCGGGTAAGTTATCTTAGGGTCTTCATCCAGAATGATCTTCATCAACTCCACATGAAAATCGTAAGGGCGGTCGAAATTATAAGTATAATAAAATTTTTGATGCGGATCATCTATAAAGCTACTCAGTTTTACTTTTTCCATTAAAGAAATTCCGCGGTCAATTCTTTTTTGATTGGGTAAATAGGTAATCTCCTCGCCTTTTGTCCACTGATCATTGCTGATATAAAAAGAAGACGATTGTTCGGGGCTATAGCCGGTAGACTGATGTATAGCCTTGTGAAGATCTTCAAAAGTTTGATTCGATTTTATATCGATCTCCCTCATCACATCATCATAGTCCTCGAAAGATACCCTAAACCTGTATAGTGCCATTTTTTATAGATAGATTTTGGTCAAAAATAATACTTTAATTCAATTTTGAGTTTGCCACAACTTTTAAGCCAATTTCTTCACCTTTTGCAATTGTGAAATTTAAAGCGGCTTCCCGCGTGTTCGGGATGTCGCCTTCCAGTATGGCTTCGCGTATCTGGTTTTTAATAATACCAACCTCACGCCCCGCTTCAATCCCGAATAATTCCATAATATCTGTACCACTTACCGGTGGCTGCCAGTTACGTATTTTATCACGCTCTTCAACGTCTTTTAGTTTTTGCAATACCAGTTCAAAATTGTTGCGGTAGCGTTTTACCTTGTATTCATTTTTGGTGGTGATGTCGGCTTTACAGAGCAGCATCAATGCCTCGGTATCGTCGCCTGCTTCAAAAAGTAAACGTCGTACGGCCGAATCGGTAATGGTATCTTGTGCCAATACAATAGGGCGTAAGTGCAATTGTACCAGTTTCTGTACAAACTTCATATGCTCGTTCAGCGGTAGCTTCAACTGCGCAAATATTTTGGGGACCATACGTGCCCCGCGATCTTCGTGCCCGTGGAAAGTCCAGCCATGTCCCGGCTCAAAACGTTTTGTAGCAGGTTTGGCAATATCATGCAGAATAGCTGCCCAGCGTAACCATAGGTTGGTAGTAGTACTGCAAATATTATCCAATACCTGCAGTGTATGGTAAAAGTTATCCTTATGGCCTTTGCCATCAATATAATCCACACCATACAGTGCTGTCATTTGCGGGAAGATAATATGGAGCAGCCCGGTATCGAATAAATAGTTGAAACCAATAGATGGTTTTAGCGATAAAATGATTTTATTCAATTCATCTGTTACCCGCTCTTGTGATACAATTCGGATTCGTTCTTTGTTATTCTTAATAGCTTCTACAGCATCACCGCTGATCTTAAAATCCAGTTGCGATGCGAAGCGAATAGCACGCATCATACGTAACGGGTCATCAGAAAAAGTTTCAGCTGGATCGAGTGGTGTTTTTATCAGTTTTTCTTCCAGGTGCACAATGCCGCCAAAAGGATCTATCAACTGTCCAAATTCTGATGCATGTAAAGCTATTGCCAAAGCATTAATAGTAAAATCCCTCCGTTTTTGGTCATCATCCAGGTTGCCATTTTCTACAATAGGTTTGCGTGAATCCGAGCGGTATGATTCCTTTCGCGCACCCACAAATTCAACTTCTATATCTTTATATTTCAACATAGCTGTACCAAAATTTTTGAATACAGCCAGTTTTACTTTTAATTGAGAAGCCACCTGTTCGGCAAATTGTATACCGTTGCCCAATACCACAATATCAATATCCTTTGATGGGCGCTCTAAAAAAATATCACGTACAAAACCACCAATAGCATAGGCTTGCACACCCATATCATCAGCCACTTTGGCGATAACTTTAAATACAGGATGCTGCAGGTGTTGTTTCATGGTTGTGATGCTTGCAACAGGCCTACTGTGCAATTGTTACAAAGTTAGTTAAATAGCGGTTATTATGGGATTTTACCTGCGCAGAAACTCGAACCGTCCGTCTGCTTCCAGGCGCATAATAGTTGATGGTTGTTTTTCACTCATATCGTGTTGTTCCAGATCAACAACATAATCTACCCCCTCAATTATTTCCGGCGATACCTGTCCAAAGTTTTTAGGTGATGGGTGACCACTGATATTAGCCGAGGTGGATACCAACGGCTTACGCAGGCGCTGCATCAACTGTTTACAAAAATCATGATTGCTCACACGGATACCCACACTGCCATCTTCGGCAATCAAAGCAGGGGAGATGTTTTTGGCGCCGGGCATTACCAATGTTAACGGTTTTTCGGCAAACTCAATTAAATCGTAAGCAATGTCGGGCACGTGGCTTACATAGCTTTGCAGTTTGTTATCGTTGTCAAGCAAAATGATCATGCTTTTGGCTTCATCTCGCTGTTTCAGGGCAAATATCTTTTTTACAGCTTCGGTGTTGGTAGCATCGCAGCCTATGCCCCAAATAGTATCGGTTGGATAAAGGATTATACCGCCATCCTGCACTACTTTTAGCGCGTTGGCAACTTCATCTTTAAGCATGTTGTAGTATATTCTGGTAAACAGTCATTAACTGGCCTGCAAGTTTTTCATCGTCAAAATTTTCGGCGTATGCCCTGCCTTGGGTTATCATTGTGTTGCGCAATTGCTCATCAGTTAATACCCGGTTAATTTTAGTCGCCAGGTCAGCATGGTCATCTGGGTCAGTATATAGGCTATACGGCCCACCGGCTTCCTCTAAACAAGAACCCGTCGCGGCAATAACCGGCGTGCCTGAATTAAGCGCCTCCAAAATAGGGATACCAAAACCTTCATAGCGCGATGGATAAACAAACGCAGCGGCCGACTGATAAAACGCAGGCAGATCGGCAAAGTCAATGTGATCTAAAAATATCATGCGTTCAGTTAAACGATAGCGATGAATGGCTGTTTTTACCACCTCAGCATAATCTTTTTGTTTACCAATAACTACCAGTTTAACGTTTGGGTCAACTTGGGACATAGCTTTAATAAGCAGCAACAAATTTTTACGTTCTTCAATAGTGCCAACACTTAACAGATATGGGCTGCTAATTTTGTATCTTTTTAAAACAGCTTGTTTGTGTGCTTCAGAGCAAGGCGTTTTAAATGCAATGTCGCAACCCTGGTAAACAACATCAATTTTAGTAGCCGACACCTGTAATAATTCTATTAAATCATCTTTAGTGCGCTGACTAATGGCAATGATCCTGTCCGATATCCGGCAGGCGTATCTTAGCTTAGCCAAATATATAGTGCGGCTAACCATACCAAAGTATTGTGGGAAACGCATGAATATCAGATCGTGCACGGTAAGCACCGACCTGATACCGCTTGTGCGTATGCCCGAGGGTAACTCGTGACTGAGGCCATGATATAATTCAACAGCATCGCGTTTTAGATATTGCACAATGCCACGCGTACGCCACCATGACGCCAGTACCTTACGTTTGGGCAAGCGTGTTTGGATGTTTTTAAAAGACCGCAGGAAATCTAATCGGGCATTAGGCTCTACCTTTGGCGTATAAACCAAATAGGTGTTATTGGGATAATATAACGCAAGCGATTTTACCAACCAACGGCTATAGTTACCCAAGCCAGTGTTGTTCAAAAAAAATCGTTTTGCATCGTATCCAATTCTCATATTAGTTTTGTTAGTTAACAAAATCAATAGACCTTATCTCTTTGATTTTATAATAACCATGTGCTTTTGGCAGGTAACATTCAATTTCAAGCCATGTTACTTTTACCTTTTTGCCAATATTATTTGTAGGGGCCGTTTCAAACTGTTCTGAGCCTTTAAAATAGCGTAACCAATAAAAAGTGCTTTCGCGCCCGGCCGCATCTTTTATGCTCACCTCGGTAAAATCGGGGCTGATAATTTTTGAAATGGTACCCAAAGTTGTACTGGCTGCTACCTCTGCTTCAGGTGGATTTTTCTCCTTAGCAAACTTCATAGATATTTCTATAAATTGTGGACAACGCAGCAATAACTTTCGCCCAATTTCTTCACCTATCTTACGTCCACTTTCCCCATCCATGGTATCAAAACCCATTTCGGCTTCAAGATCGGCCATGTTATCGGCAAAAACTTTCACCAGGCAATTTTGAAAAAGCGTCATCATTTCTGCCGACGTTTTGCTATTAAGATCAACCTTGCTTAATTCAGCACATACTATATCGGCTGCTTTCTCTGTTGCTGTTAATGGCTTAGTTTGTGCCTTAACACCTAAACAGTTGAAAACAATTAGTAACAACAATGCAAGTTTGTGATAGGGTTTGGTTTTCATAATATTTACTTAAACAGCAACATTGTTTTCTCTTAGCGCGTCATTAAGGGACGTTTTTTTATCGGTCGACTCCTTACGGGTACCAATGATCAGCGCGCAAGGCACCTGGTATTCACCGGCGGGGAATTTTTTGGTGTACGATCCGGGGATAACTACTGAACGTGCCGGTACACGGCCTTTATATTCAATAGGTTCGTCGCCGGTAACATCAATAATTTTAGTTGACGCGGTTAACACTACGTTGGCCCCTAATACTGCTTCCTCTTCCACATGTACCCCCTCAACCACAATTGCCCGCGAGCCAATGAAGCAATTATCTTCAATAATTACCGGGGCTGCTTGTACGGGCTCTAAAACGCCGCCAATGCCAACGCCACCGCTTAAATGTACATGCTTGCCAATTTGCGCGCAACTGCCTACAGTGGCCCACGTATCAACCATGGTGCCTTCATCAACATACGCGCCAATGTTTACATACGATGGCATCATGATAACACCTTTGGCCAAATGCGCACCATAACGGGCAATAGCATGTGGCACTACGCGTACACCCGTGGCTTTATAATCGGTTTTTAGCTTCATTTTGTCGTGGAAAACAAAAGGGCCAACTTTTATCTCATCCATGCGGCGGATAGGGAAATAAAGGATAACAGCTTTCTTTATCCAGTCGTTTACATGCCAGCGGGTACCTATTCGCTCAGCAACACGCAATTCACCCTTATCCAACCGTTCAACTACGGTTTCTATCGCATTAACATATTCATTCTCACCTAACAGGGTACGGTCTTCCCAGGCGTCTTCAATTAGTTTTTTTATATCGGTAGGCATATTTTAAAATTTTAGCAAATTAAGGAAATTTTAGGCAGAATTGTTTTACTTTTTTGGTGCCGGGATATTTAATTCGGGCAGATTACCAGTATAATATAGCACCAGAATAATGCTAAAGCATAGGATAAGTGAAACGCCTAAAGCACCCCAAATTGACCGCGGGTAATAATCATTATCAGGAAAGTATTTTGGGAAAAAGTAATCGGCTAAAATCACACCACCGATTAAATTTAAAATTACTGAACCTCCACCTACGGCTCCTTTAATATTGCTAAATAAAATACTGGCTAATAAAGTATAACCAACAGCAAAGGCCAACACTTTATAAGCCGCACTTTTATATCCGGCATTTTTTAAGTTGATAAATAAAAGCGCACCACCAAAAAGGGTAGAAAAGAATATGGAGAAGCCGCGGATAGCCATTTTTGAATAAATTTCAACTCCGGCTTCTTCATTATTTTCCTGTTTTTCTTCTGGTTCGGTATATTGTTCGTCCATGGTTCAAATATAGGGTAAAACGCTAAATTTGTGTTTTATGAATTGATAATATGCCTGAAAAAGAAAAGCTGAGGATAGATAAATACCTGTGGGCCATAAGACAGTTTAAAACGCGTACCCTGGCGTCGGACGCATGCAAGGCTGGGCGGGTTAAACTGGAGGGCAATAACATTAAACCATCGCACGAGGTGAAGGTAGGGGAGGTGTACCAGGTAGCTAAAGGGATTGAGCGCAAAGTAATAAAAGTGACAGGTCTGTTAGAAAACAGAACTGACGCCAAAACTGCCGTTTTCTTTTATGAAGACATTACACCGGTTGAACAAACCCACGCTTTTAAATCTATGTTCCACGCGCCGGTTTTGAAACGTGACAGAGGCACTGGTCGACCAACTAAGCGTGACCGCCGTGAAATTGACGATTTACAGGGAGGCTTTTTTGAAGGAGAGAAAAGGGAAGATGAATGATTTGGCTTATATTCATGCACTTGTAATATATGATATCTAAAGGGGAATTAAAATCTATACATTTTAACAAGGCCGGCACAACCCCCGCTATATATCCTTTTAATTTACCTTTTTTTAAAACACGGTATGAATTGGACATTCATCCACAAGTCACATTCCTGATTGGCGAAAATGGCACCGGCAAATCAACACTTTTAGAGGCTATTGCTGTAGCGTCTGGATTTAATCCTGAAGGTGGCTCTATAAATTTCAATTTTGGCACACGCGAATCGCATTCGGACCTGCACCGACACCTGGCAACTCACCGCGGTACACATAAGCATACCGATGGCTATTTTTTACGAAGCGAAAGCTTTTTTAATGTAGCTACCGAAATTGAGCGGCTTGATACTGATGAGAATGGAAATAGACTGGAAGGAGCTGGAATTATCGAAGCTTATGGCGGTGTATCATTGCACGAGCAATCGCACGGGGAATCGTTTTGGGCAGTATTTATGAAAAGGTTCAGGGGAAATGGTTTTTATATCTTAGATGAACCTGAAGCAGCCCTTTCGCCATCGCGGCAGATGGCTATGCTGATACGGATGAATGAATTGATTGATAAGCAATCGCAATTTATTATTGCCACACACTCGCCAATACTTATTGCTTACCCCAATTCTTTAATTTACGAATTTGGTAAGCAAGGGGTTCAGGAGAAATCATACAAAGAAACCGATCTTTTTCAAACGTATCAGGACTTTTTTAAAAATCCAGATTACCTGGTAGGGCATCTATTGAAAGAATAAGTATCTAATTTCAGAGAGGTTAAATTATCCTAAATTGGGCACTACCCGTTTATAATTTGAATTTTTATAGCATTCAACAATAAACTCCTCGTACTGGTTAACCACAGTTTCCCAATTAAATAAGTCCTGAATTTTGTTCAGGTTGTTTTTTACCATCGTCTGTTCGGTATCCTTGCGTTGCACGTTCTCAATCAAATCCCGTACTTCGGTAGCGTCTGAAAAATAAAATGCGTCGGTATTCAACACTGATTTATTAAATGGGTTGTTGTGCGCCGCTATCAAGGCTTCACTGGCCATGGCTTCCAACAGGGATGGGTTGGTACCCCCAACACTATGGCCATGAAAGTATAAATAGGAATTATTTTGTAATTGGCGCACTTTAGGAGTATTGAAAATACTACCCTTAAATTCAATACGCTCGTCTTTCTTAAATTTCTCTGTAATGTATCTACCAAAGCGGTTGGTTGTATCGCCCAGCACTTTAAAGGTTTTGTCTGAATTGCTGTTATTAAAACCTTCTAAAATGGTTTCAATATTATTTTCAGGCTCCATACGGGCCATTAGTAAAAAATAATCTTCTTTTGAGGCTTCAGCGGGGTTAATTTGTTCGCGCTCCTGTTCGGTAAAAACATCTGCACCATAGGGGATATAGCTACTTTGTATATTATACTTATCCGCCAGGTAAGCCTGTATTACTTTTGAATCGGAAATGTAATACTGACTGTATTGCACAGCCAACTTTTCGGCATATTTTAAGAATTGCTGAACGGGTTTTGAATACTTGGTACGTTTCCATTCCATGCCATCCATATTGGTGATAATGGTGCTTTTATGAGGGTACAGCCATCCCCATACCGAACTGCTGGTATAGCCCATCAACAACACTACATCAAATTTTTGACGGCGGGCATCCAGCAGGCAATTCATATCATACACAAATTGGCCTGGGGTACCTATCAGGTATTCAGGATCATAACAATGCCTTATATTAACTCCATTCCATGTATTGGACTGGTAAGGGTGGCTATGCGAATTATAAACCGTTACCGAATGGCCGCGTTTAACTAAGCCGGCTGATACATATTCGGATATATGCTCAAATCCCCCGTAATGGTTGGGTATTCCCCTGGTTCCTAAAATGGCTACTCGTAATTTCATGCTGTAGATACAATAGTTTAGCAGATCTTGCTATTGTATTACGGACTGAAAATGAGAATGGTTGCCTTGCGGATGTGCAAATGCGGGGATGGGCAAATATGTAGATAGGAATATTGTGAAATAAAAATGCGTATGTACAAATAATTCTTCAATCATTTGCACATACGCACATCTGCATATTTGTACACTAATACTCCGTCTTCTTCTCGCTGGTTTCCCAAAGTTTAAAAGCGTTTAGCGCCTCATCGCGCATTAGCTGGATAATGGGCAGTTTGCGCTGATCCATGGGCAGGTCAAGTTCATCGTAAATAAACTTATCATCAAACCCTATGGCTGCGGCATCGGCTTTGGTGTTGGCATAGTAAATATGGTCTATCCGTGCCCAGTATATAGCGCCCAGGCACATGGGGCATGGTTCACAACTGGTATATATTACACAACCTTCTAAACTAAAAGTTTCCAGTTCCTGGCAAGCAAGCCTGATAGCTGATACTTCGGCATGAGCAGTTGGATCGTTAGTTGGCACTACTTTATTGGCACTGCGGGCTATTACCATACCGTCCTTCACTATTACGGCACCAAACGGGCCGCCTTGTCCCTGCACTACATTATTCTCGGCAAGGTCAATGGCCATGCGCATAAATTTATCGTGATCGTTCATTTTTTATAATGACTAAGTTAATTGGTTAAAGAAGTAATTGGTTTATAGTAAATAAAGGTTTTAAAAATTTGATTATAATAAATAAGCAGCTTATCACAGAAATGTTTCACGCTCATTTTTAACTTCAAAAAACCAACCTAACAAAACTTAACTACTCTTCAACAAAAAACCCCGATCAGGCGATCAGGGTCTCATTATTTGAGTTTATAATTGATAGGTTATTTTTTGTCGTATGCTGCGTTTAGTTTTTTCAGGAAGTCGGCAGTAACGTCAAGGCTTGGATCGCCATAAAGCATAGTGGTATTGCCATTGGCATAGGTAAGTACCATTTTATAGCCTTTTTCTTTAGCATATTGTTTAGTGAAATCAACTATCTTATCATATAGTTTCTTTAACTCTTCACTCTGCTCTTGCTGTAACTGTGCGCCGGCATTTTGCTGATATTGCTGCAAAGCCTGCTGATCTTTTTGTAAACGCTCGCCGGTTGCTTTTTGCTGATCTTGTGTCATGGTAGCAGCGCCTTGTTGTGCCTGCTGATATTCACGTTGGAAAGCTTGCTGCCTTGATTGTACATCGCTTTGCGCGCTTTTGCTTTTATCTTCCAAACGTTTACGCATATCAACCGCGTATTTGTAGTTGGCAGTTAACGAATCCTGGTTAACATATACAATTTGTGCTTTTGTATCGGTCGCTACCGGGGTGGCTGCTGCTTTTGTATCGGTATTGTTTTGTTTACAGGCAATTACACTACCCGCTATCACCAGGCCAAGGGTGAATTTTGTTGCAATTGAGGCGCTTCTTTTCATTATCTGGTTTAAAAAATTTTGACAAAGATAAACTTTCAACTGAAGTATCCTAATCTTTTAACAGGTGTTTTAAACAAGTGTCATATTTATCCACATTAGCTTATAGTTGCGCTAAAAATGGTATTTTTGAAAGTTATACTTTTATCTAACATATGAGCGACGAAAACATAGACAGATCTAATTATTCGGCAGATAATATACAGGTTTTAGAAGGCCTGGAGGCGGTGCGTAAACGCCCGTCCATGTACATAGGCGATACCGGCGTTAAAGGATTGCACCACTTGGTTTATGAGGTGGTAGATAACTCGATAGATGAGGCGCTGGCCGGCTATTGCGATACTATTAAAGTAACCATCCACAAAGGCAATTCCATTACCGTTGAAGACAACGGTCGTGGTATCCCAACGGGTATCAATACCAAAGAGGGCAAATCGGCGCTGGAAATTGTAATGACCGTACTGCACGCGGGCGGTAAGTTTGATAAAGACACTTACAAGGTATCGGGTGGTTTGCACGGTGTGGGTGTATCCTGCGTTAATGCGCTGTCGGTACATGTAAAAACGGTAGTGCACCGCGAAGGGAAAATTTTCACCCAGGAATATGAACGCGGTAAGCCACTGTTTGATGTGAAGGAAATTGGCGTATCAGATAAAACAGGCACCATACAAACCTTCCAGCCTGACGCGGAGATATTTACTACTACTACCGAATATAGATATGATACATTAGCCACCCGCCTGCGCGAACTGGCTTTCCTTAATAAAGGCATCCGCCTGTCGTTAACAGACGAACGTGAAACAGATGATGCCGGTAATTTTATTTACGAGGAATTTCTTTCTGAAGGTGGCCTTAAAGAATTTGTTAAATATCTTGATGGTACCCGTGTGCCTATTATCCCCGAGCCAATTTATCTGGAAGGTGTAAAGAATGGCATCCCGGTTGAGCTGGCTTTGCAGTACAATGATACTTATACCGAGAATGTACACTCGTATGTAAACAATATTAATACTATTGAAGGTGGTACACACGTAGCCGGTTTCCGTATGGGATTAACCCGTACACTTAAAGCTTATGCTGATAAGGAAGGTTTGCTGAAGAACGTTAAAGTTGAAATTACGGGCGATGACTTCCGTGAAGGTTTAACTGCAGTAATATCTGTAAAAGTGCAGGAGCCGCAGTTTGAAGGCCAGACCAAAACTAAGCTGGGCAACAGCGAGGTTAGCGGTGCGGTAAACGTAGCCGTGGGTGAAATTTTAGGCAACTATTTGGAAGAGAACCCGCGCGAGGCTAAAATGATCGTTCAGAAGGTGATCCTTGCAGCTACTGCCCGTGCGGCTGCCCGTAAGGCGCGCGAGATGGTGCAACGTAAGTCGGTGATGAGCGGTTCTGGTTTGCCGGGTAAACTGGCCGATTGTGCTAACAACGACCCTGCTGTTTGCGAACTATATCTTGTCGAAGGTGACTCGGCCGGTGGTACTGCCAAACAAGGCCGTAACCGAGATAACCAGGCTATTCTGCCGTTAAGGGGTAAGATCCTGAACGTGGAGAAAGCTATGGAGCATAAGATATACGAGAACGAGGAAATAAAAAATATGTTCACTGGCCTGGGTGTAAGCATCGGTACTCCTGAAGATCCCAAAGCTTTGAACATGACCAAACTGCGTTATCATAAGATCATTATTATGACGGATGCTGACGTGGACGGATCGCACATTACTACGCTGATCCTTACCTTCTTCTTCCGCTATATGAAAGAACTGGTAGAGTATGGTTATGTATATATTGCAACACCACCGCTTTACCAGGTTAAAAAAGGTAAAGATTCTGAATATTGCTGGAACGATGAGCAGCGCGATCTGGCCATTCAACGTTTAAAAGGCAGTGGTAAAGAAGACAGCGTACATGTTCAACGTTACAAAGGTTTGGGCGAAATGAATGCGGAACAATTATGGGAAACCACAATGAACCCTGCTACCCGTACCCTGCGCCGCGCTACCATTGAAAATGCTGCCGAGTGTGATCACACCTTCAGCATGCTGATGGGTGACGAGGTTGCGCCACGCCGCGCATTTATTGAAAAGAATGCGAAATACGCAAGAATAGATACTTAGGATTTCGGATTTTCGATTTATGATTTTAAAAGCCCTTTTTGCATTGCAAAAAGGGCTTTTGTATTTTTAATTCATGAAAACATCGAAACCCGCCGGTCCTTTTGCCAGGTTCTCTAAACCGGCACAACGCGCATTGGATAATGCCGGAATTGAAAAATTGGAAGACCTATCCAGGCTAACTGAAAAAGAATTTAAAGCATTGCACGGTATGGGACCTGCAACCACAAAACCATTAATGGCGCAGATGGAAGAAGCGGGCTTAAAGTTTAAAAATCAATAATTAAAACTACGTTAATGATTGACAATTGCCTTTTTGATATTAGCAGATATACAATATATTTGAGCAATTGCGTTACCTATACGGTAAAACCGTGTGTTTATGCGGTTGCGTCTAATTCCCACAAATGAAAAAATTGAATATTTTACTTTTAAGCCTGTCTGCCCTGTTAGCATTCGGCTGTAAAGACACCGGCCATAACGGCGATCAGGCAATTACCATGACCCCGGAGATGGGTAAAACCTACAATGCAGGGCAGCCTGTAGAAGTAAAAGTACATTATGGTAATATGAAGCCGGATTCTATTGTTTACCTGTTAGATTCGATGAAGTGTGGTTCAACCAAAGATTCATCAGCACTGATCCTGAAGACCGACAGCATGAAAATGGGTTCGCGGGTAATTATTGCTAAAGTATACCAGGGAGGCAAAAGTATTGATGTGGCTACCAACTTTGTATTGTTTGCCGCTAAGGCGCCCGAAGAATTGAAGTTTGTAGTTGAAAAAGTTTTCCCGCATGATACGGCAAGTTATACCGAAGGTCTGCTATACCAGGATGGCGTATTGTACGAAAGCGATGGTGGCCGGGCAGGAGACGCTACAGGGCAATCGAGCTTACGCAAGGTCGACCTGGAAACGGGCAAAATTTTAAAAATGGTAAACGGCGATCCAAAGGTTTTTAACGAGGGCATATCCATAGTTGGCAATAAACTAATTATGATGACCTATACCGAGAAGATAGGTTATGTGTATGATAAAAACACGTTCGCGCTGCTTAGTACGTTTACCAATAATGTAGGCAAAGAAGGCTGGGGTATGTGTTTTGACGGCAAACAATTGTATTTAGACGATAGCACTAACCGTATCTGGTTCCTGAATAAGGATACTTATAAAGCACAAGGTTATATTGATGTGTGCGATAACCAGGCGCAAAAAATGCAGATAAACGAACTGGAGATGATTGATGGCAAGTTATACGCCAACGTGTATACGACAAACGATATCCTGGTTATCGACCCTAAAACCGGCGCTGTACTACAGCATGCCGATATGACCAACCTTTGGCCTCAAAAAGACCGCCCTATAGATTTTGACAGTACCGATAAAGTGTTTAACGGTATAGCCTGGGATGCACAAGGCAAGCGCCTGTTTGTAACCGGCAAAAAATGGCCGCATCTGTATCAGATAAGATTGGAGAAGAAATAATAGCTTATTTCGGTTTTAATTAGTGAGCGCTTCACCCTGTAGGCACTAACTATTCTTCACTACAATGCTTTCTATTACGTTGGTTACGTGTTCGCATTTGTCGGTAGTGGTTTCCAGGGCCAGCAATATCTCGTTGTATTTTATCAGCTCAATAGCGTTGGGCTCGTCAATAAGTAAGGCCGCCACTGCTTTATTGTATACTTTATCGGCGTAATGTTCCAGGGATTTAATTGCATTAACAGAATCGGTTATTACCTGGGCATTTTTAATATTGCTAAGGGCATCAATACAACGCTGTAATTCGGCACACAGTTCTACAATTAATCCTGCCAATTCTATAATAGGCGGGGTAATGCTGGTAGGCTGGTACAAATTTATCCGACGCGATGAGATATTAATATAACCACAAACTTCATCTATAGCCTTAGCCAGATCGAACATATCGCTACGTTCAAAAGGGGAGATGAACGCCTTGCCCGAATCGATAAAAACCTGATGTGCAATTTCCTGACTTTTAGCCCTTAAACGGTTAATGGTATTGTATTGCGGTTTTTGCTCATCATCGGTGGTAATGGCCTCAAACAACAGTCCTGCCATAACACTGGCATTTTCGGCAGCCTGGTTAAAATGGTTAAAGAAAAGATCATTAACATTTGGAAAAGCCGATTTGTAGAGGCGCTGTTGCATAGGATGATCTGATTTAACGTGAATAACAAAGCTAATGAGCTAATGTTAAGTTAGTGTTAAGTTATTTTTTAGCAAGATTGTTAAAATTGTTAGGATAATATACTATTTGATGTCATAATTTAAGTATGGTAAATTTATACCTTTATTTACTATGTTAAGTATTACAGTAGCCGATCTGTCGCCCGTTGAATTGCAAAACTATCTGCAATATGCTATAGCCCCGCGTCCTATCGCGCTGGCATCAACCATTGATAAAAGCGGCCGGGTAAATCTTAGCCCGTTCAGTTTTTTTAACATGTTCAGTACTAATCCCCCTATATGTATTATTTCGCCGTCAAGGAGGGTTAGGGATAACACCACCAAGCACAGCCTGGAGAATTTAAAAGAAGTGGGCGAGCTGGTGATCAACATTGTAAACTACAGCATGGTGCAGCAAACCTCGCTTAGCAGCGTAGAGTATGCCCAGGGGGTAAACGAGTTTATAAAAGCAGGCTTTACCGAATTACCGTCGCAATTGGTAAAACCACCCCGCGTGGCCGAATCGCCGGTACAGTTTGAATGTGTGGTAAATAATATCATCAGTTTAGGCGATGGCCCGGGTGCAGGTAACCTGGTTATAGCTGAGATAAAACTAATGCACATCAACGAGGCCGTTTTGAATAAAGATGGTAAAATAGATCAAACTAAAATGGACCAGGTTGCACGCCTGGGCGGCGACTGGTATTGCCGGGTAACTAAGGAAAACCTGTTCACAGTAGAGAAACCCAACCGTCATATAGGGATAGGGGTGGACGCGCTGCCTTACAACGTGCGCAATTCAGCAGTATTAACTGGTAATGATTTAGGAAAATTGGGAAACCTTACCACCCTGCCGGACGATGCTGCTATTGAGCAATTCGCGCAATCGGATGAAATAAAAGAAATACTTGATGCCACTATAGGGGACAGCCATACCCGCGAACTACAACTGCATTTAAAGGCAAAAAACCTGCTGACTGAAGAAAAGGTTGAGGATGCGATTAAAATCCTGTTAATGTAAGACGGCCAATGAGCCGCCTTACCCCAGCACTGCCTCCATATTGGTCAAATTCTGGATATCCTCCAGCAAATCATCGCTTGGGTTTACTTTGTAGGTTTTTGAAGCCATATCTACCAGCAGGGCATCTTCACGGTCTTTAACCAGGAAGCGCAGGGTGCAATTCTTGTTAGGATACTTTTCATTGTTTGTTTGCACCATATTTTGCAGGTTATCCAGCAGCTGATTATCCAGCGTATGCAGGTCGAGCACCACGGTGATAGATTTTGTCAGGCGGTCACGCATTTCAGATAACAGGGAAATAGTGTTGATGCGCAAATCCCAATTATCCTTCTGGCGAAACTTCTCTTCAATATTGCCGCGGATGTGTACAAAGAAACCCTCGCCAAGCAGGTTACGGAACTTAATATAATCATCGCCAAACAGCGCAAATTCATAATTATCGGTATAATCTTCTAACACAAAGGTGCCAAATGGTTTACCCGTTTTGGTAGTTTTATGCTGTACGTTTGCCATGAGGCCGCCAATGCATATTTCCCCTTTTTTGCGGAGTTCGGCAAAAGCTGCCATAATCTCCTCACCGCCTTCAGCAGAGCGGGCTTTTTGCATCAGTTTTAGGTCGGATACCTTTGCGTTGCAATACTTATTTAACTCAAGCTTATAATTATCCAGTGGATGCCCGGTTAAATAAATGCCAATTACATCCTTCTCGTATTTAAGCTTTTCTATCAACGGCCATTCCTCACATTCGGGCATTGCCGGTTCGGGGATATATGACGCTACTGAACCACCAAACAGGGATGATTGCGTACTGTTTTGTGTATTCTGGTAGTCGTTGGCATACTTTACTAATCGTTCTATGCCGGTTAAAATACCGTTCTCGGTTTTGGCAAAAAATTGCGCGCGCTTTAAGCCAAACTCGTCAAAACCACCGCCATATACCAGGTTCTCGTACGATTTTTTGTTAACCGCGCGCACATTACTGCGCTGCGCAAAATCATAAACCGACTTATACGGGCCGTTGGCCTCGCGTTCTTCTATAATACTTTCCACCGCCTTATCGCCCACGCCTTTTACACCCGATAGGCCAAAGCGCACTTCGCCTTTTTTATTTACAGCAAAGGCTTGGTTGCTCTCATTAATATCAGGACCTAAAACCGGTACGCCCATGCGGCGGCATTCCTCCATAAAGAAAGAAATTTTATCAATGCTGTTCTGGTTGTTCAATACCGACGCCATGTATTCAGCCGGGTAATGCGCCTTAAGCCAGGCGGTTTGGTAAGCCACCAGCGCGTAGCAGGTAGAGTGCGACTTATTGAACGCATACTGGGCAAAGGCCTTCCAGTCGTTCCATACTTTGGTCAGTTTATCCTTGGGGTGGCCTTTGGCCATAGCACCCTCCATAAACTGGGCCTCCATTTTATTAAGTACCTCAATTTGCTTCTTACCCATGGCCTTCCGCAAAACGTCGGCATCGCCTTTACTAAAGCCTGCCAGCTTTTGCGATAAAAGCATCACCTGTTCCTGGTACACAGTAATCCCGTAGGTTTCCGCCAGGTATTCCTCCATATCAGGCAAATCGTAAGTAATCGGCTCGCGGCCATGCTTACGGTTAATAAAGTTGGGAATATATTCTATCGGGCCGGGACGATATAGCGCGTTCATAGCTATCAGATCCTCAAATTTATCCGGCTTCAAATCGCGCAGGTACATTTGCATCCCGTCACTTTCAAACTGGAATGTACCGTTGGTATCGCCCCGCTGGTAAAGTTCGAAGGTTAACTGATCATCCAGCGGCAATAGATCAATATCAATATCCTCGCCATGGTTAAGTTTGATCATCCGCAAGGCACCCTTAATAATGGTAAGCGTTTTCAGGCCTAAAAAGTCCATCTTAATAACGCCGGCATCCTCAATTACACGGCCATCATATTGGGTAACTAACAAATCAGAATCCTTTGCGGTGGCAACCGGAACAATGTTGGTCAGGTCATCCGGCGCAATAATAATACCCGCCGCGTGGACACCTGTGTTACGTACCGACCCTTCCAGTTTTTCAGCCTCGCGGAGCACTATGCCTTTAAGCTCTTTGCTTTTATATATTTCCTGTAGCTCGGGCACTTGTTCAATGGCCTGCTTCAGGTTAATGCCCAGGGTATCAGGCACCAGTTTTTTAAGGGCGTTCACGTCGCTTAGCGGCATATCCAGCACACGGCCTACGTCCTGTATACTGGTGCGGGCGGCCATGCTGCCGTAAGTGATAATTTGCGCTACCTGGTTTTTGCCGTATTTATCAACCACATAATCAATAACCTTTTGGCGGCCTTCGTCGTCAAAATCCGTATCAATATCGGGCATCGATTTACGGT
This sequence comes from Mucilaginibacter boryungensis, assembly GCF_015221995.1. Classification (NCBI taxonomy): domain Bacteria; kingdom Pseudomonadati; phylum Bacteroidota; class Sphingobacteriia; order Sphingobacteriales; family Sphingobacteriaceae; genus Mucilaginibacter; species Mucilaginibacter boryungensis. The sequence continues at coordinate 680,495 of NZ_JADFFM010000002.1, read as the reverse complement.
CGGGGTTCAGGAACCTTTCGAACAGGAGATTGTATTTTATCGGGTCGATATTAGTGATACCAATACAATAAGCCACTACTGACCCTGCAGCCGAACCACGGCCCGGGCCAATAAACACGCCCATATCGCGGCCAGCCTTAATAAAGTCGGCTACAATAAGGAAATAGCCAGCGAAGCCCATGGTACGGATGGTAAATAATTCAAAGTTAATGCGCTCTTCCGCCTCGGGGCTAATATCAATATAACGTTCTTTAGCGCCGGTAAACGTCAGGTGCTTCAGGTATTCCCATTGGTTCAGCGTATCGGATTCGGGGCCGTTATGTATCCGGAATTCATCGGGTATCGGATAGTTGGGCAGCATAATGTCGCGCTTCAATTTCAGCACGTCTACCTTATCCACAATTTCGTTGGTATTGTCTAACGATTCAGGCAGGTCGTGAAACAACTTGCCCATTTCTGCCTGAGTTTTAAAATAAAACTGGTCATTAGGGAAACCAAACCGCTTGCCTTTACTGCTGGCATCCTCATCCGTCATAATGGGGGTGCTTTGCATATCGCCGGTATTAACGCACAGTAAAATGTCATGCGCGTTGCTATCCTGCTGATCCACATAGTGCGAATCGTTTGAGCAAATTACCTTTACGTTATACTTCTTAGCATATTTAAGCAGCGTGTTATTAATAATGGTTTGCTCGTTAATATCATGGCGCTGAAGCTCGATGTAATAATCTTCGCCAAACAGGTCTAACCACCATTTAAATTCCTTTTCTGCTTCTTCTTCAGTGCCTTTTAAAATAGTTTGCGGTACCGATGCGCCTATACAACAAGTGGTAGCGATCAGCCCCTTGTGGTATTTTAATATCAATTCCTTATCAATACGCGGCCATTTACTGTAAAGGCCTTCCATATAGCCCAGCGAGCATAGCTTCACCAGGTTTTTGTAGCCCTCGGCATTTTTCGCCAAGAGCAATTGATGCCGGCGTACATCCTTATTTTCTTTGGTAAACTGTTTTTTATGGCGGTCATCAACCACATAAAATTCACAGCCTACAATAGGCTTAACGCCATGTTTAGATGCTTCAGCTACAAATTTAAACACGCCAAACATGTTACCATGGTCGGTAATGGCCAGGGCCTTCATGCCATCGGCTGCCGCTTTTTTGTATAGCTTAGTAATATCGGCGGCCCCGTCAAGCAGGGAGAATTGAGTATGTACGTGTAAATGAGAAAAATCTGGCATGGCAAAAAATCTGTCGCGCTATATTTTGGCGGATAACAAATTTATCAAAAATCACCGGCGAATACAGCATTGTTGAAAATTAGGGCGTCGGGCTGAAAGTAATCGAAATACAGCCAAAATATTATCCGTTCAAAACACTTCCTTGCAAGTTTTGTTAAAAAATTGTTTGGTTATATATTGCATATGTGGCTTAATGATTTAAGCGGATTGCAGCACTACCAATCTGAAAAACAATACCTTTTGAAAAATTAAGATTTGGAAAAATTTGGACGTATAGCTCTTAAAACCATCCTTTGGATAATTGCCAGCGTACTTTTTTTAGTATTGCTGATTGCTATCCTTATACAGGTACCCGCCGTCCAGAATTTTGCTAAAGATAAAGTGGTGAACTATGTGCAGGGTAAAATACATACCAAAGTACAAATAGGGCATTTAAGCCTGGGCCTCCCAAAGCTGATTGTACTTGAAAACGTTTATTTTGAAGATCAAAAAAAAGACACCCTTATTGCGGGTGATAAGCTAAAAGTCGACATCAGTCTTTTTAAACTCCTGAACAAGAAGGTTGAAATTAATGAAATAAACCTGCAAGGCATTACAGCCAAAGTAAACCGCGGAGCCGACAGCGTGTTTAATTTTGACTATATTATTAAAGCCTTTACCAGCGAACAGAACAAAGAAGTAAAACCTACCGATACCACATCTACCATAAAGTTCTCGCTGGATAAGATCATTTTAGATAAGATCAACATTTCCTATAAAGATGTAACTACCGGTAATAATGTGCAATTCCTGGTGGGCCATTTTGACACCCGCATTAAGGATTTCGATATGGATAAAATGAAATTTAATATCCCTAAGATCAATCTTTCAGGGGTAAATGCGCGCATTATCCAAACACCGGTTGGCTCATCCATTGGGCGGGCGGCAACAATAGATACGGCCACCAGGCCGCTAAATATGGATATCAGTCTTGGTACTATCGACGTATCAAAAATAAAACTGGATTATCGCACCAGTGAAATGAGCACCCAAATGGATTTGGGCCAATTATTGGTAGAAATGAATAAAATAGATCTAAAAAAGCAAAAAATCGATATAAAATCAATAAAATTAGATAATACCAGCGCGGGCTTTACCTTAGCCAAACCCCAAACCGTGGTGAAGGCGGTAGTAAAAACTGTTAAAAAACTGGACACACTGGTAACCCCGCCGGGCAGCAACAAACCCTGGATTGTTAACCTAGCCAAAATGAGTTTTGCTAACGATAACATCAGGTTTGATAATGACGCGCAAAAACCAATAGCCCGCGGGTTGGATTTTGCCCACATGAATATCCGCGATTTGAATACCGAGATAGAAGATCTGGCCTACACCACAGATACCATTTCGGGTAAAATCAATACGCTGAACTTTAACGAGAAAAGCGGCCTGCGGGTAAAAGAATTCCATACCACATTCTTCTACGGGCCAAAGAAAGCCTACCTGAACGATATGTACCTGGAAACCCCCTATACTATCCTGCAAAAGCAGATAGAAATTGGCTATCCATCGCTTGATGCTATTAGCAAAAATATAGGGGCATTAACCATTAACGCTAATCTTGACGGCAGTAAACTGAACCTGAAAGATGTACTACTGCTCATACCAAATATGGCTGGTATGGAACCATTCAAAAGTTCGCCAAACTCGGTGTTTAGAATTAACGGCCGGGTATCGGGAAGGGTTAATAATCTGAACATCCCTAATCTCGAAATTACAGGCTTGAGTCACACGCATATTAAAGCATCGGCTACCATAAAAGGCCTACCGGATGTGAATAGAGTGTATGCCGATTTGAACATTAAAGATTTCAACACTAACCGTTCTGACATTTTACGCCTGTTGCCTAAAGGCACTATCCCGGCTAACGTCACCATTCCCGAGAATATGAATTTGAAAGGAACATTTAAAGGCGGGATGACCAACTTTGATACCAAACTTAATCTGCGTAGCAGCCTTGGCGCTGCTGATGTTAATGCGGTATACAACGGCGCGCGCAAAGGGCGCGAAAGCTATACAGCCGATGTAAAACTAAAAGATCTGAACATTGGGGTTTTAACCAAACAGCCACAAATGGTTGGTAAGGTTACTATGAATGCCAGGGTGAAAGGTACCGGCACTAATCCCAAAAACCTTAGCCTGCAATTTAATGGAAATGTGGCCAGCGCTTATGTAAAGGGGTATACTTATAAAAACCTGGCAGTAAAAGGCGCGGCTACCAACGGCAACTATGTAGTGAATGCCCGCATGAGAGACCCTAACATCAGCTTCGCGATGGATGCTAAGGCCAATTTGAACAAGAAATATCCATCGGTTAAAGGTACTTTAATGGTGGATAGTTTAAACCTGCAGGCGTTAAAGCTTACAACTACGCCGATGCGTTTCCACGGCAAAATGGTGGCCGACGTTCCTACCGCCGATCCGGACTATTTAAACGGCAAGATTTTACTAACCGATATGCTGCTGGTGAACAATGGTCAGCGTATTGCTTTGGATACGGCAAGTTTGGTATCGACTGCCACACCCGATAGCAGCACCCTGTTTTTGAAACTACCCATGATGACCGCACATATGCGCGGTAAATATCAGTTAACAAAAATTGGCCCGGCCGTTCAGGATGTAATAAACAAATACTACGATATCAGCATGGCTGGCGGTGCAACGGCTGCGTCAAGGGCTAAAATAGATGCGGCTAACCGTGCTAAAATAAAAAATAACAAACCAATTAAGCCGCCTTACCCGCCGCAGCAATTTGTGTTTGATATGCGCGTGATAAACAGCCCGCTTTTAAAACAATTTGTACCCGACCTGAAGCAGCTTGAGCCGGTAACTGTAAATGGCCGCTTTGATAGTAATACCGGCGAACTGACCGTTAATGGCGCCATACCGAAAGTAATTTACGGCACAAATACTATCAGCAACGGCAAACTAAATATCAACACCAACAATAACGCGCTAAATTACGCGCTGACCGTTGACCAGGTAAAAGTGGGTACATCATTAAACCTGTTGTATCCAAGCATTAGCGGAAGCGCCCGGGATAACAAATTGAACATTAGTCTGCAAGTACGCGATGCTGCTAAAAAAGAACGTTACCGTATAGCAGGGGTATTTACCGCCCTACCAAACGAATATCAATTCAGCTTCCTTCAAAACGGGTTAATGTTTGATTATACCCCATGGGCGGTTAATTCTAACAATGCGCTGGAATTTGGCGGCAAAGGCATACTGGCGCGCGATTTTAGCATTACCAATAATAACCAAACACTAAGCATTAACAGTAACCCTGCCCAATATAATGCGCCGCTTACGGTTAGCTTCACTAATTTCAAAATTGAAACACTGACCAAAATTGCCCAGCAGGATTCACTGCTGGTAGGCGGCGTTATTAACGGCAAGGCCGAGATCAGCAACCTGCAAAAGTCGCCGCAGTTTACCTCGGCTATGAATATCAGCGATTTTAACTTCAGGGGCGATACGGTGGGCAATGTAGCGCTGAAAGTAAACAACCAAACAGCAAATGCTTACGCTGCCGATATCAACATCACTGGCAAGGGTAACCAGGTTACTTTAAACGGCCTGTACTATACCGCGCCCGAAAGCCGCCTGGATATGAACCTGAACATGGTTACCCTGAATGTAAAAAGCATTGAAGGCTTCAGCTTTGGTGCTATCCGCCAGGCCAGTGGTAATATTAGCGGCCAGCTAAAGATCACAGGTTCACCAAGTGCACCGCAGGTGCGGGGTGATGTTAACTTTAACCAGGTAGGCTTCAATGTTTCCATGTTAAACTCGTACTTCCGCATGCAAAAGGAAAGTGTCACGTTTAATAACGATGGTATCCGTTTTAACGATTTTACGCTGATAGATTCTACCGGCAACAAAGCTGTGGTGAGCGGAACGGTTTACACCAAAACCTATACCGATTACCGTTTTGGATTGGATATTACCACCGATAACTTTAGGGTAATTAATTCAACCCAGGCTGATAATAAACTGTATTATGGCCAGCTTTATCTTGATAGCCGCATCAAGATCCGCGGCGATATGAACAGGCCGATAGTAGATGCCTCATTAACTGTAAACGACAAGACCGATCTGACCATTGTGTTGCCAGGTGATGACCCCGCGGTGGAAGACCGGAAGGGCGTAGTATATTTTGCCAACGCCAATGCCCCAAGAATGGATTCAATTATGCTGGCGAAAAAACTGGATTCGCTGAAAAAGTCCAATGTTACGGGGATGGATGTTACGGCAAATATCAGGGTGAACAAAAATGCCAATTTTAATATTGTGATAGACGAACGCAATGGCGATGTGGTACATTTAAAAGGCGACGCACAGTTAAGTGCCGGTATTGACCCCAGCGGTACTATTAACCTGACGGGTACTTATGTTGTTAATGAGGGATCGTATAACTTATCCTATGCAACCGTTAACCGAAAGTTTGATTTTAAACAGGGCAGTACAATTATGTGGACGGGCGATCCAACCTCGGCCGATATTAATCTGACAGCAACCTATATAGCCAAAGTACCCCCTATCGACCTGGTATCGCAACAAATTACCGGCGACGAGAACGCGCGTACTATGTATCTGCAAAAGCTGCCATTTAATGTTAATCTTAACCTGAAGGGGCAGTTAATGAAGCCGGATATCACCTTTGATATTGTACTTCCTGAAGATAACTATACCGTTTCCAATGATGTAGTAAGCACCGTTAATAACCGCCTGGCACAGGTAAGACAGGACCCTAACGAATTAAATAAGCAGGTATTAGGCGTATTGGTATTGGGCCACTTTATTGGCGATAACCCGCTGCAAAGCCAGGGTGCAGGCCCAACCGTAAGCGGTACTATCCGCAACAGCGTAAGCAGCCTGTTGTCCGATCAGTTAAACAAAATGGCGGGCGACCTGATAGGCGGTGTTGCTTTGAGTTTCGACCTGCAATCGGGAGCTGATTACTCGACCGGTCAGGCGCAAAACCGTACCGATTTGAACGTCGGCCTGTCTAAGCAATTCCTGAACGACCGGCTAACTGTTACCGTGGGCAATAATTTTAATTTGGAAGGCCAAAACCAGCCTGGGCAAAAGGCTACTAACATTGCAGGTAATGTTTCGGTAGGTTATAAATTAAGTAAAGATGGCCGCTATATGCTGCGCGCTTACCGTAAGGATGAATATATAGTAATACAGGGCGAGGTAATAGAAACCGGCGTAGCCTTTACCCTTACGGTAGATTATAACCGCTTCAGCCAGTTGTTCCGCAAACGCAGTCCGCAGGAAAAAAACATGAAGAAGGAGTATAACCAGCAACAAAAAGAACAGAAGAAAGAAGATAAAGCCAAACAGGATTCGACAGACAAAAAGATACAGCAGCAGTCCGATCAGCAAAAGCAACAGGCCCCGCCTAAACCCGCCGAATTCATTGAAATGGAGGAAGAAGAGAGGCTTGATGTTATAAATAACAAAATGGTGGAAAATCCTGATCAGCAGCGGGAAATTCCAACAACAACAGCAAATTAACATGGGTAAAAGGTTTATATATTTAATTGTAACGGCAGCTTTGTTAAGCGCATGCAGTACTACCAAATATTTGGCAAACAATCAAAAGTTGTATACCGGGCCTCAAGTTAAAGTAGACACTGCTGAACTTACCAAAAGCGACCAGAAATTTATCACCAATGAAATGGCCGAGCTGGTGAGGCCCGCGCCAAATTCAAGCATCTTAGGCTTGCGGGTAAAACTCTGGATATATTATAAAACCCATGCCCGCCGCAACTTTCTGCAGAAATTTTTTAGCAAATACGGCGAACCGCCGGTACTGATCAGTGCTGTTGATGTGAATAACAACAGCAAGATCATGCAAAACAGGCTGCAAAACGAGGGCTTCTTTTATGCGCAGGCCAGTGGCGATACGGTAAGCAAGCATAAAACGGCTAAGGCTGTTTTTAATGTAAAAGCCGGGCCATCCTATAGTATCCGTAATATTCATTTCCCAACAGGAAAAACCGATTTGGATACGGCTATAGCAGGTACTGCAAAAGAAACACTTTTTAAAGTGGGTAATAACTATAACCTGGATATTATAAAAGCCGAGCGTGTGCGGATAGACGCCCGGTTAAAGGAAGAGGGTTTTTACTACTTCGCCCCCGAAGACCTGATTATGCGTATAGATACCCCGGTGGGCGATCATCAGGTAGATATAACTGTACAGGTAAAGCGGCAAACAGCGGATAGGGCCCGCGATATTTATCACATTAACAACATCTACATCTATCCAAACTATACCTTACGCGACACATCGTTGATGCTGGATAAGGCACGGCCTTACCGCAACTACTTTATTGTGCAAAAAAAGGAATATGTGCGCGATTTTGTATTTAAACAAACTGTACAGTTTCAAAAGGGAAGTGTTTATAGCCGTACAGAACATAATAAAACCTTAAACCGTTTTGTGGAATTAGGCCCGTTCAAATTTGTAAAGAACCGTTTTGAAGATGTATCCACTACAGATTCGCCGAAGTTAAACGTATTTTACTTTCTTACCCCTTACCAGCGTAAGTCTCTACGATTTGAAGTTGCAGGGCGCACTACTTCGGCCAACTTTACCGGTACACAAGTAAACCTAAGCTGGCGCAACCGTAATGCCTTCAAGGGCGCCGAATTATTAACGGTATCTTTATTTGGAAGTACGGATGTACAGGTGTCGGGGCAAAACAGCGGTTACAATGTTTACCAAACCGGGGTACAAACGGGTATTTCATGGCCGCGTTTTATCAGTCCGTTTAACCTTACTAACAGCAGCGCCTTTGTGCCGCATACCAATTTTAATTTACAGTACGCGTTAACAAACCGGGTAAAACTTTATACATTAAACTCCTATAGCGCATCGTTCGGTTACGATTGGAAACAGGACGCCCACCGTTCGCATCAGCTAAACCTGACTGAAATTACGTATGTGAATGCCGCAAGCATCTCGAAGCAGTATCAGGACACTATTATAAGTACAGGTAACCCAACCTTAAAACATGTAATAGATAACCAATTAACTTTTGGCCCGTCCTATAGCTATACTTTCACTAATACCATGGAGAATAATCGCATCAATACCTGGTATTACAATGCTAAAGTAAGTACCTCGGCATTGTTATTAGGGTTAATATCAGGTGCGGATACTTTAGCTGGAAATGCAAAGAAAATAGCCGGTACTAACTACAATCAATATGTTAGGTTTGAGAACGAATTTAGGTACTATCATAAGCTGGGCGCTATAAGCACCGTTGCAGCCCGCATGATGGTTGGCGTTGGTGTGCCTTTTGGTAATTCTACTATAATGCCATACAGTCAGCAATTTTTTATTGGCGGCACCAATAGCCTTCGTGGCTTTAGGGCACGTTCAATTGGCCCGGGAGTGTACGTGCCTAAACAAAATAACGGCAATACCAGTGGTTTCCTGCCTGATGAATCGGGCGATATAAAAATAGAGGCCAACCTTGAATACCGCCCGCAGCTATTTAGCATTGTGCGCGGTGCTTTATTTGTTGATGCCGGCAATATATGGAACCTTAACCCGCATGATAATTTGCCGGGCTCGGCTTTTGGTAAAAACTTCCTTAGTCAAATTGCTGCCGACGTGGGCTTCGGTTTACGTTTTGATGTAACTGTATTAGTAGTCCGTACTGATTTTGGGTTTCCTGTTTTGAAACCATGGTTGCCTAACGGTCAGCGTTTCAAGTTTGATTCACATGGCGGGATATTTAATTTGGCTATAGGATATCCATTCTGATGAATATGCAGATGTGCGAATGATTGATCAATTATTTAATTAGGATAATTTGCATATTCGCACATCCGCATATCTGTACATTTAAAAAATGATCATCAAACACCCGCTCCGTATTATCGACCTGCACGACGATGGCTTCCATCCACTGCTGGATATACAGGTTTATGGGCGCGCATTTACCGTAGTGCTGGATACAGGCGCATCAAAAACAGCATTTGACAAATCCCTGTTGCAGGCACATGAGGAAGCTACAATTGTGGAGAGCGATAAGCTTTCTACCGGGCTGGGCACTAATGAAATGGCATCGTTCACCGCAGTAATCCCCGAACTTAGGATTGGGGAATTGCTTATCCGAGATATAGAGGTAGCCGTGCTTGACCTATCTACCATCAACATCGCCTACAGGCAAATGAACCACCCTGAAGTATTAGGCGTTTTAGGCGGCGATATTTTAATGAAGTATAAAGCGGTAATTGACTACGGAAAAAAGCAGCTGAGGCTTAAGACGGATCAATAAGTCCGGTTAATAATTAAGATCATTCGGGTTTTGGCCAAAAGGCATCTTCAATATGGTTCAGCCTATAAACAGTTTCGCTGGTAAATAGTATGGCGATGATATCAAAACGTACTTCGCCCTGGTGGTTCATCAGGTAAATGTATTCATCTGCCGCTTTGGCCAATAGCTTTTGCTTGCGCAGATCAACAAAATCTTCAGGTTCTCCAAAGCCGGTGCCTGTACGGGCTTTTACCTCAATAAAAATAATAGTGCGGTCTTTATACGCTATCAGGTCAACCTCGGCCTTGCCGTAGCACCAGTTTTCGTCTATAACTTCATAGCCGGTATTTTCCAGGTGGGTTTTGGCTAACTGTTCGCCCCTGCGGCCAAGGTCGTTGTGGATGGCCATTATTTAGATATCACAGTCCCGAAGAAATCGGTGATCTTTTTCTCTACCTTCTTCATAAAAAGGTACTGGTTCATTAATATCTCCTGGTCTATAGTGCTTTCGGTAGTTTGCAGGTCGGCAAGTAGTTTAGAGAGTATCTTGCCTATTTTTTGTTTTTTCAAATGAAATATCGCGCCTAAAATAGCGGCCCTGATGTTAGATAACTCATCGTGTACCAGTATTTTGTGCATGTCCATCCAATTTTCACTTAGCATGTAGCGGTTGGCCAGCATGGTAACGGTAATATCAACAATTTCCTTATCGGGATAATGGATAAAGTGCTGTTCATCTGGCAATTTACCGTTATCAACTTCGGTACGATAAATAGCCACGAACTGCTTGCATACCGGGTGCTCAAATTCTACATCGTTCAGTTCGGCAATCATAAACGGGCCAATATAGGTATTGGTAATGCCGTCCCAGTCAATCATGCGGTTGCCGTATAAAAGCAACAACCTAACGATCTCTTTTTCCTGCGATTCGCCGTCGGCTTCGGGGTTCTGCGGCTCGGGCTCGGTGGCTATCGGTGCATCTTCAAAGGGCGTATGCATGGTTTGGCCTTGTCCATCCTTTTTGGCTTTGGCCTGCCGCATTTTATTCAGTTCAGTCAGCAGGGCACGCTCGTCTATCTGCATCAGCGTACTACATTCTTTTATGAATATGGACGCTTTGATGGAGTCGGGTATCTTAGCAATACTTTCCACCACCTCGCGGATCACCCCAGCTTTAAGGATCGGATCTTTCCCCGCTTCCTTAAGTAAAATGTCGGTTTTATACAGGATGAAATCCTTTCGGTTATCATCAATATATTTCTTGAAGGCGCTACTGCCCAACAGGCGTACGTAGGTATCCGGGTCATGCCCATCAGGGAACAGTACCACTTTCACATTCAGGCCTTCTTCCAGTATCAGGTCAAGCCCGCGCAGCGATGCTTTGATACCCGCCGCATCGCCATCATATAGTATCGTAATGTTTTTGGTAAGGCGACCGATCAGCCTTATCTGTTCTACCGTTAGTGATGTGCCCGACGATGCCACAACATTCTCTATCCCCGCCTGATGCACGGATATCACATCGGCATAACCTTCTACCAGGTAGCAATTGTCCTCGTCGCGGATAGCTTTTTTGGCAAAGTTCAGCCCGTACAGTACATTCGATTTATGGTAGATCTCGCTCTCGGGCGAGTTCACATATTTGGGTACGTTCTTATCGTTCTTTAAGGTGCGGCCACCAAAAGCTATCACCCTGCCGGTAAAGCTATGTATAGGGAACATTACACGGCCACGGTAACGATCGTATAGGCTGCCGTTCTCGCGCTTAACCGATAGGCCGCTCTCTACAATAAACTCCTCAACATAGCCGTCTTTCAGTGCCTGCGCTGAAAACGCCTCCCACTGATCGGGTGAGTAGCCCAGCTCAAATTTACGGATGGTTTCATTGGTAAAACCACGTTCCTTAAAATAACTAAGACCGATGTTTTGCCCTTCCTCGGTTTCCCACAGGCTGTCCTGGAAAAACTTAGCTGCGTAACCACTAACGATCATCAGGCTTTCACGCCGGTTCTCTTCTTCTTTATTCTCTTCAGATACTACGGTCTCTTCAACTTCTATCCCGTATTTTTTGGCCAGCCATTTTAATGCCTCAGGATAGGTGAACTTCTCCAGTTCCATTAAAAATGTAACTGCCGAACCGCCTTTACCCGAAGAAAAATCCTTGAAGATACCTTTAGCAGGGGATACCGTGAACGAAGGCGTCCGCTCGTTAGCGAACGGCGACAGGCCGATATAGTTGGCGCCGCGTTTTTTTAATTGCACAAATTCACCTATAACCTCCACAATATCTGTGGCTTCCATAATACGGTCAACGGTTTGTTTGGTAATCATACGTGCAGGTACAAATGTAGGGGAAATAGGTTAGGGTTGCTGTGTTAAACAAAACATAATTTATCAACGGCTTTCCACATTTTACCTTGTTTTATAAACGTATGTAGCATTTGGAGTATCGTACCCGTAATCTTAAATGAAAACTAAAATCTATGAAAACCAAATTAACCGCACTCACTCTTGCCATGCTTATCGCGGCTTTATTTTATAGCTGCAAAAAAACTAATTGCTGCACGTTGAACGAAGAGAACAATACTATTGTTGCCCTGAAAAACAATGCCGAGTGGCGCACCGAAGGCCACCTTTATAGGTATAATTCGCGTAAGGATACGGTATCATTAGCAGGCAATAAAAATGAAGAACATTTGTCTATCTATATCAAAAGAACGGGCAACGGTTATACAATGATAGATGCAAGGCTTGAAATTATTTCAGGTGACATTATACTGGCCGATTATGTTTTGGATACCTCTAAGAGTAATGTATTTGCCACAACCACCAATACCGATACCTTGCTTGAAGGTAACTTCACGCTTTATTTTAATCTGAACCACGACGATTCATCGCACCCGCGCCCTAAAACTGCTGTCTTTAAAAACGGCTTATTCAGAATTGGGTGGGACCATGGGTTTACACCGGTTTTGTGGTAATTCAGGGGGCGTAATTTATATCCCCCGCATATCAATTAAGTACACCAGGGATGCAATGGCCGCTGCGCCCAACTCCAGTTCGCGTTTGTTTACATTTTCAAACACATCATTGGGGGTATGGTGTACGTCAAAATACCTTTGCGAATCGGGTAGAAAACCAATTAATGCAGCTTTAGGATAATATTTCCTTAATGGTTCAATATCCGATCCGCTTCCGCCCACAATTAATTTATCAGCATCGTAGGGTTCCAGCAGTTTTTTCCAATTGTGGTTAATGCTTTGCATTTGGACTGTTGATGGCCCATCAAAACTGAAGCCACGCGGTGTGAAACCACCCAGGTCGCTTTCAATGGCGGCTATATGCTCTTCCTTATTCTTATCGCCTAATTCAGCATATTTTAAACCGCCACGGTCGCCATTTTCTTCGTTCATGAAAAACACTGCCCTGAGCGAGTTTTTTGGGCGATAACCTGTTGCTTTTAAAACACGCAAAGCCTCAAGCCCTTGTATTACGCCGGTGCCATCATCATGCGCGCCTTCGGCCAGGTCCCACGAATCCAGGTGACCACCGAAAGTGATGAACCTGTTTGGGTGTTCACTGCCAGTCATTTCACCTATTACATTATATGATAAGGCATCGGGTAACTGCCTGCAATTTTGCTTAAAGTAAAATTTAACCGGATGCGATTTTAATAAAGCGCTTAACTGGTTAGCCGCTTTTACTGATAACGCCGCTGCAGGTATCTTCGGTGCGTCATCTGTATATAGGGTAGCACCGGTATGCGGATAATCGTCGTTCGACTCGGTTAACGAGCGTACAATTACCCCTACCGCGCCATATTTGGCTGCTGCCGATGGCCCCGCGCGGCGCTGATCGCCGGCTGTACCGTAAGCTGCTAAGGTTTGTATAAACCTGGGATCGAACGGGCGGTTGAAGAACACTATTTTGCCCTTAATGGCCTTCTCGCCCAGGGTGGCTAATTCGGCAAGGCTATGTACCTCTATCACACTTGCGGTTATGCCTTGCGGCGGCGTAGCTACGGCCATGCCCAGCGCGCAAAGCTTTACAGGTATTTTCTTGCTGCCATTAATAATATAACCAACTTCCTTTGCACCACGCTCCCAGTGCGGTACCATCACCTCCTGCAGGAAAACCTTATCAAAACCATAGCCTTCCATTAGTTTTTTGCCCCATTCCACCGCCTTTTGTGCATTAGCCGAGCCGCTTAAGCGCCCGCCAATATTTTTGCACAGGTAACGCAGGTTCTGATAGCTTTGGCCGTTCACCAGGGCTTCGTCATATATCTTGCGCAGCATTAGGGAATCCTGCTGTGCTTGTGTAGTGGTAAAACCCAATATAAGGGCGAGGGTAATTAGTAATGGTCTTTTCATTGTGTGGAAAGGATGAATTTATCCAAAGCTAAAAATTTGCCGCTTATCCCAAAACCTAATTCTGGTCAACCCCTCCAAATCATGGTTTACATGGTTTACAAAATTCGGTTGTTTTGTTTGTTTAAGTATTTGATAATCAATAATTTAAATTGAAATAGGGGGTAAAATGCGTAAACCATGAATTAATGCCTTTTCCAACACTGCAGGCATAAAAAAGCCTCCCGAATTTTTCAGGAGGCTGTGTGATATAGTTTAAATTAAGTGTCCCGGATTATCTTGGGCCGCCACCGTTTTGGTCGCCGCCTGTTTTTAAATCATCGTTCAGGCCGTTCTTTTTAGGTGCCAATGGGTTATCTGGCTTGAAGCTAACCTTACCAAAGTTATAGCTAAACGTTAACCCAACCGAACGGAATGGGAACGCGGTATGGCTGGTTTGTGTAAAGTGACGGCTTGAAATATTCTGGTCGAAATCGATGGTGTTTTTGAAAGGCGACAAGGTATTGATACCAATCGAGGCCCTCTTCTTCATTAAATCCTTACGCATACCAAACCCGATAAAACCGAATGATGGGTTTCTGCCCTGGATAGTGCGTGTTGGCGAATTCAGGATAGCAAAGGTTTCAGCAGTGAAACCACCGCTTAACGTTAATGAGCCGCTGCCAAATATGTTGTATTGCAATTTAGCACCGTTGCTTGATTGCAGGAACGCGTATTGTGGATAAGCCTTACCGTTATAGGTATATACGTTAATGCTGGTACGGAAAGTTAGAGGCTTAATTGGCGTTACAGAGCCAAAGAAAGACATACCGATAGATTTGTTATAACCAATGTTATTATATGTAGTGGTTGGTGGTGATATTGGTAACGTGGTGCTTTCAATAAAGTCCTTTGAGTATTTGTAGTATACCGACGCATTAATAACCGATGCACCAATATAGGTTGAGTAGTTAAACTCAACTGTCTGGCCAACTTCGGGGGCTAATGTAGGGTTACCTTTTGATACGTTTTGCGGGTTGCTATTGTTCACAAACGGGTTCAGGAACAATAAGCTTGGGCGCTGTATCCTTTTGCTGTAGCTTAATTTAAAGGTTTGTGTGCCATTAATTTGTTTCGATACGGCAAAGCTTGGTACAAAGGTGGTATAGTTATCGGTAAAGGGTTGCAAACCCAGGGTAGTATTGGCAGATTTTCCTTCTATTTTAGTGTTTTCCACACGCACGCCTGTTTGCAGGCTCCAGCTTTTAGGTAAGGTGAAGCTAAATACGCTGTAACCGGCAGTTACATACTGGTTGTAATCGTATATGTTTGATGAGCCTGCATCGTACGGATAATTGGCTGGGTCTCCGCTTCCTTTATAAAAGTTTGAGTTACTGCTAATGATACGCGAAATGCTTTTACCGCCAGCTTCCATTTTAACGTTTTTGCTGATAGGCAAGGTATAATCCACCTGCGCGGTATATTCATTGTTTATACCACCATTGGTAGCACGTTGGCTGGGTGCTGATGAATTAGAGAAAATATTGGTGTAGTTTACATCAGTATTGCTATGGCTCCACTCGCCGCTAAAAGTCAGTTCGTGGCCTTCCTGTTTAAACTTGTGCGTATAATCAGCAATCCAGTCAAAGCCACCGAACACCGTTTTGGTATCGTTCAGGGCGTCGAAAATAGAATTGGTGGTAGATGTAACGGTATGGTAATTGGTAGTACCGTTGGTTTTGAAACCACCCTGGTTAAACCTGATAGATGAATGGATAGCATTAAAGTTGTTAAAATCATAATTCAGCTCGCCCGAACCGGTGTAAGCGTAACGTTTTATGGTACGGCTTGAGGTTTGATCGCTGGTGATGTTTAACGAATCGTTATAGCTATGGAAAGTAGTGGGCGTTACTTGTGGCCAGGTAAAGTTACCACCAAAGTTACCGGTAACGCTTAAACGGTTTTGCTTGATGTTTAAGTTGGCGTTACCATTGTTTTGACGGGTACCTATACCGCCGCTGATAGCGCCGCTAACACCCGAAATGTTTTTGCTTTTGGTAATGATGTTAATGATACCCGCAGTACCTTCCGCATCGTATTTAGCCGATGGCGAAGTGATCACTTCGACACTTTTGATCTGGTCGGCAGGGAACGAACGCAATACATCGGCCAGGTTATTGGCCATGGCGCCCGATGGTTTACCGTTGATCAACACTTTTACATTCTGATCGCCGCGCAACGATACGTTACCGTTGATGTCAACTGCTACCAAAGGTACTTTACGCAACACATCCGATGCATTACCGCCGGCTGATGTAAGGTCTTTTTCTGCGTTGTAAACGATCTTATCAATTTTGTTTTCGATCAGCGCACGCTGACCAACCACGTCAACCTGTTGAAGTGATTTTGAGCTTGGGGCCAGGATAATGGTGCCCATGTTATTATCAGGCTTAGAAAGCGTGGTAACAACCGGGTCGAAAGTTTTTGTACCATAACCAATAAAAGCCACTGTAATTTTATATTTACCGGAAGGTAAATTGTTCAGGTTAAATTTACCTTTTTCGTCGGTTACCACCCCGTTTAGTGGTGCTTTACCACCGCTGTGGAACACACTAATAGTGGCATAATCCACCGGTTTTTTGGTTATAGAATCTATAACTGTTCCCGAGATCTTTCCCACGATGGACGAACCACCTCCGCCAAATTGCGCATGGGCCGATAATACGGAACAGAATATTGCTAAAAGTAAAATTATACGTTTCATTTATGGTTAATTTTGGAATAAGAGTTTGTTTTTGATGAAATGTTACAAGATTTTTTAAAATTTTCATCCATAAACATGGTGCAAAAATAATGGGCTGATCCTCTTCGCCAATGCTTTTTCGGCGAATGGTGGATTACAGCAGGCGAATGGCGGAAATGGGTATTTGAAAGGGAATGAATAAAAATCAATTATGTCATTGCGAACGAACCGGGGCGGATTGTGTAACGGGGTGAGGAGAAATCTTATACGGTTTACTTATCGCATGTATAAGATTTCTCCTCGTTCCTCGTTCGAAATGACATCCAGGTTCCTACACCACAATATTCACAATCCGGCCCTTTACTACAATTATCTTTTTAATGGCGGCACCGGCCAGGTATTTCTGTACATCGGCGTGTTCGCGGATGAGCGCTTCCACAGCTGGTGGGTCAAGACTTAGCGATATGCTGATGTTGGTTTTGGTTTTGCCGTTAATAGATATCGGGTACGAAAACTCATCCTCTATCATATAAGCCGGGTTATATTTTGGGTATGGCGCGTAGGATAGCGTACCGGCTTCGTTGCCTAACAACACCCATAATTCCTCGCAAATGTGCGGGGCGTAGGCTGATAAAACGATCACCATGTCCTGCAATATCGCACGGTTATTACATTTCTGGTCGGTCAACTCGTTAACTGCTATCATAAAGCTGGATACCGAGGTATTGAACGAGAAACGCTCGATATCTTCTTCCACCTTGCGGATGATCTTATGCAGCGATTTCAGCTCGGCTTTAGTTGGTTCCGCATCCGATACTTTGAAGTTCCAGTCGGCATCGTGAAATAAACGCCAGAATTTACGCAGGAACTTGAACACACCTTCAATCCCGTTAGTGTTCCACGGCTTGCTTTGCTCCAACGGACCTAAAAACATTTCGTACATGCGCAGGGTATCGGCGCCAAAACGTTCCACCAAATCATCAGGATTAACCACGTTGAACTTGGATTTTGACATTTTTTCAACCTCAACACCGCAAACGTATTTACCGTTCTCTAAAACAAATTCCGCATCGGCATACTCTTCACGCCATGTTTTGAATTTATCTATGTTCAGTATATCGTTATCTACAATATTGACATCCACATGCAATGCCGATGTTTTGTATTGTGATTTTAAACCGTTTGATACAAAAGTATTAGTGCCGCGTCCTTCATCATCAACCAAACGATACACAAAGTTACTCCTGCCCTGGATCATCCCCTGGTTAATCAGTTTTTTGAAAGGTTCTTCCTCAACCACCAGGTCAAGGTCTTTCATAAACTTGTTCCAGAAACGGCTGTATAACAGGTGACCGGTAGCATGCTCGCTGCCGCCAATGTACAGGTCAACATCTTTCCAGTAGGCAATAGCGTCTTTCGATGCAAAGGCTTTATCGTTATGGGCATCCATATAGCGGTACCAATACCAGCTGCTGCCAGCCCAGCCGGGCATGGTGCTTAATTCATATTCCTGGCCATTATAGTTCCAGCCGGTTGCCCTTCCCAACGGTGGCTCACCGCTTTCGGTAGGCAGGTATTTATCTATCTCAGGCAGTATCAACGGTAATTCGTTCTCGCCTATCAGGTAGGGCAGATCATCTTTAAAATATACCGGCACCGGTTCGCCCCAATAACGCTGGCGACCGAAGATGGCATCGCGCATGCGGAAGTTTACTTTGGCTTTGCCGGCGCCAATTTCCTCCAATTTGGCAATTACCGATGCCGTAGCGTTTTTATAATCCAGCCCGTTAATGAAATCCGAATTGACATATTTTCCTTCCTTGGTCGGGTCGGCTTCGGTTTCTATATTTTGGATATCGATGATAGGGACTATCGGTAAATTGAAGTGCTTGGCAAACAGATAATCGCGCTGATCACCCGATGGTACGGCCATTACCGCCCCTGTACCATAGCCAGCCAATACATAATCCGCAATCCATAGTGGGATCAACTCGCCGTTCAGAGGGTTTTTTACGTAGCTGCCGGTAAACGCGCCCGATACCGTTTTGGTATCGGCCATGCGGTCAAGCTCGCTTTTCTTTTTGGTTTGGGCTATGTAGGTTTCTATGCTTTGCTTTTGTTCAGGCGTAGTTAATTCGGCTACCAGTTCATGTTCAGGTGCAAGCACTACAAAAGTCACCCCGAAGATAGTATCAACACGGGTTGTAAAAACTTCAATGCTCTTGTCAGAATTATCAATCGGGAATTTGACACTCGCACCAGTACTTTTGCCGATCCAGTTACGCTGCATTTCCTTCAGTGGTTCGGGCCAGTCAATAGTATCCAAACCTTGCAATAAACGCTCGGCATAAGCAGTAATACGCATGCTCCACTGGTTCATTTTTTTCTGTTCAACTGGATAGCCACCGCGCTCGCTGAAACCGTCTTTAACTTCGTCGTTAGCCAATACGGTACCTAATGCCGGGCACCAGTTAACAGTGCTTTCGCGCAGGTAGGTTAGGCGGTATTTTAACAGTTCTTCCTGTTGTTCCCGGTTGCTTTTGGCTTTCCATTCGGCAGCGGTAAAGGTCTCGATGTCTTCATCGCAAACCGCGTTAATACCGGTTGAACCGTTTTGCTCAAAACGGGCTACCAGGGTGCTGATGGATTCGGCTTTATCGGTATCTTTATTATACCAGCTATTAAATAGCTGCATAAATATCCACTGTGTCCACTTGTAATAATCGGGCGAACTGGTGCGCACCTCGCGGCTCCAATCGAACGAGAAGCCTAACTGATCAAGCTGGCGGCGGTAGGTTGCAATATTAGTTTCGGTAGTAATGGCAGGGTGCTGACCGGTTTGTATGGCATATTGCTCGGCCGGCAAACCAAACGAATCGTACCCCATAGGGTGCAACACATTAAAGCCTTTCAACCTTTTATAACGTGCAAAAATATCAGAAGCGATATAGCCCAGCGGATGGCCCACATGCAGCCCTGCTCCCGATGGGTAAGGGAACATATCCAACACATAATATTTTGGCTTAGCCGATTGATTGTCAGCCGCAAAAGTTTTGTTGTCAGCCCAAAACTGCTGCCATTTTTGCTCTATATCCTTAAATTGATAATCCATAAGTATACTATCCGCGAAATAAAGCGCAAAATTAGCAAAAAACGGCTTAAATTGTATATTAACTTAGTAGAGAATGTCATTGGGTATTGGTGAGCGCTACGAATTTAAACTAATCAACAACTGAGAAATATAATAATTCAATAGCGTAGTATGATGCGATATTAATGCAACAATTTCATTCCAATTTCATAAAAAATGCCTTAGGGTAAAACAAAAGGCATACTTCATATTGTTATATGGTAACGGGTTGGTCAATAACCGTAGTACCGCCCCGGTTATTTATAAACGTTAAACAGAACGCTAAAACAGATTATGGCCAAAAAAATATTGGTAATTGAAGATGACCGGGATATCAGGGAAACTATTACCTATGCCCTTGAAGAGAGCATGTTTGATGTGGTGGCGTCTGAAGATTCGAAGATATTGAAGTCTATCCATAAGATCAAACCCGACCTGATATTGTTGGATAATTGGCTAACTGATTGGAAAAGCGATGCTAACGGGCAGCAAATTAGTAAAGAACTTAAAACCAACCCCGATACTAAACATATTCCTATCATTATCGTATCTGCTGTAAGCAATATACGCGAGGTTGCCGACGCCGGGCAGGCAGACGGCTTTCTAAGAAAACCCTTCGACCTGAACGACCTGATCGCAATAATTAACAAGCACGTATTGTAACGATTCTCTTAATTTTCACAAAAAAGATACAGCAATTAGCGCTTTTAGCGTTTTGATATCCTATATTTTATTTAATTTTATCAAAACAATTATATAAAGGCATTAATGAAGGCGCAATTACTTAAAGTTTTCAACGGGCTTTCTCATTCCTTTACTATCCGGGAAGATGTTGGGTTACAGGCTAATAAAAACTGGCACTATCATCCCGAGATAGAGATCATTCAGATAAAGCAGGGTGAGGGAACACATTTTATTGGCGATAGTATAAAACGGTTTAAAGCCGGCGATATCTTCCTGATAGGGTCAAACCTGCCCCATTTTTTCAGGTTCGATGATATTTATTTCCACAATGATGATGACCTGCTGGCTAAGGCTTACGTAGCCCAGTTTAACGAGAATTTTTGGGGAGACCGCTTCCTTTTACTGCCTGAAAATACGGTATTGCGTACTTTATTAGACAAAGCTAAACGCGGGATTGCCTTATCGAAAGATGTTAAAGAAACTATATCTAAAATTTTAAGCAGGCTTTTAGCAACCGAAGGCCCCGAGCGGATTATTATGCTGTTGGAGATATTGAATGTTATTTCCGGCGCTAAAGATCTTCAGCAATTATCGTCTATTGGGTTTAAAAATGAATATGCAGGGCAGGAGAACGACCGCATTAACGTGGTTTATGATTACTCGTTCAGCAACTTTAAGCGTAAGATAGAGTTGGAAGAAATTGCCGCTGTGGCGGGTATCAGCCCTAATTCTTTCTGTCGGTATTTTAAAGCCCGCACTAAAAAAACCTATTCGCAGTTTATTATTGAAATAAAGGTAGGGTATGCCTGTAAGTTGCTGATAGATAATAAATACAGCGTTAAGCAAATATGCTATGAAAGCGGCTTTAATAACTTTGCCAGTTTCCATAAATACTTTAAGCTAATCACCAATAAAAGTCCGCTGGATTATAAGCGCGAGTTTATAACGACTTAAGGCCTGGAGGTTATTCCAAGCCAAAGCAATGCCTGCACCTGGGCTCGTAGCTTTCCATTTCACCCAACAATATCTTGGCATCGTTAGGTACTAACCGATAAGAATAAAGGGCTTCGTTTCCGCACTTAACACATACCGCATGTACTTTGGTAACAGATTCGGCCATAGCCATAAGCCCCGGCATAGGGCCAAACGGTTTGCCCTGGAAATCCATGTCCAGCCCGGCAATAATAACACGCACGCCTTTGTTGGCTAAAATGTTGCAAACGTTGGGCAGCTCATCATCAAAAAATTGGGCCTCGTCAATACCCACAACCTGCACCTGGCTGCCCAACAATAATATAGCAGATGAACTATCGACCGGGGTAGATGGAATAGAATTTTGGTTGTGCGAAACAACTTCAGTTTCATGATAGCGGGTATCGGTTTTTGGTTTAAATATTTCCACATTTAACCGGGCTATCTGGGCGCGGCGCAAGCGGCGTATCAGTTCCTCGGTCTTGCCCGAGAACATCGATCCGCATATCACTTCAACACTCCCGCCAAGCTCGCTCCGCCTTTTAAAAACTTCTTCGTTAAACAGCATTTACCAATTCCTTAAGCCTGCTAATATCAGAATTTAATGTTATTTTTGATTGTCATTTTACCAAATTATATCCATGAAGCAGCAGGAAGTTTTTAAAAAGATAAGCGGTATTATCAAGGAAATAAATGAACAGTATGAATACCTGGAAACAGCAAACGGAGTATACAACGACCTGGAATTAGAATTATTGGCGGCTAACGCCCATTTTTTATCCGACCATATTGATATCCTTAAAAAACTGAACGTACATGCCGCGCCGGCCCCGGTACCCATAGCATCGGCACCTGAACCTGCGAAAGTTGCTGAACCAAAACAGGAAAATGAACCAAGCTATTTTGAACCGGTAATGGATTCGCCCGAAGAACCTGCAGTAGTTAATCCGGAGGAAGTTAAAGAGCCCGCGCATACCATCGAGTTTGAAATTGGCAATAAAGCAGAACAGGAAACAAAGCCTATAGAAGAACCTGTTGCAGCAGAACCTGCGCCCATACTAATAAAAGCGGAAGAGCCCGAACCCGAAACCATCAGGCATGAGCTGACATTGGAAGATATCGGGGAAGATTGGGATGAAGAAGACGATATAGACTTGGAACCCCAACTGGCGGAAGCAGAGGAGCTAAAACCCGAACCGGTAAAAGTAGCCCAGCCGGTTGTAGAAGAGCCAAAACCCGAAGCTAAACCAGTACCTGCACCAGTTGCAGCTGAGGTTAAGCATACCCAAATTTTAGTAGAGGAAGAGCAGGTCATCACATTGAACCAGCGCATGTCGGCGCAAATGAGTGCCAGCCGGGTTTCTGATAACCTGGTAGGGCAGCCCATCAGTGATTTGAAAAGCGCCATTACGTTGAATGATAAAATGCTGTATGTGAAAGACTTGTTTAATGGCTATAGCCTGGCTTACAGCGAAGCATTAGATATATTGAACCGGCTAAAAACCTTTGAAGAAGCGCAGAATTTTTTAAAAAACAGCTACGCCACCAAAAATAACTGGGCCGATAAAGCCGCCACCGCCGATAAGTTTTACGCGTTGCTGCAACGGAGGTACTTGTAATACCCCCTAACCCCCCTGAAGGGGAACAATAACGCAAACTCCCTTTAGGGGTTGGGGGCTAAACTATCCCCATCCTGTTCGAATCCAGTTTGATTAGGGTAAATATCAAAATGGTAAAGCTAAGTAACGATGATCCACCGTAGCTTATCAGGGGTAGTGGTATACCTATTACCGGCATAAAACCGATAGTCATGCTGATGTTGATGAAGAAGTGGAAGAAGATAACCGACGCTACCCCGTAGCCGTAGATGCGCGAGAACGGCGATCGTTGCCTTTCGGCTATGGCTATAATGCGCAACAACAAGCCCAGGTATAAACCCACAATAACCAGCGAGCCGGCAAATCCCCATTCTTCGCCAACGGTGCAAAAAATAAAGTCGGTACTTTGTTCGGGTACGAACGAGTACTTGGTTTGCGTACCCTGCAAATAACCCTTTCCCCACATACGGCCCGAGCCAATAGCTATTTTACTTTGGTTTTGATTATAGCCCACATGTTTGGTATCGTGCGTTATGCCCAGTACCACATCAATACGTTCGCGCTGATGCGATTTCAACCCATGCTCATACAACGGACGGATGGCAAAAACAAAGGCGGCGCTTAATATCATACCCGCCAGCAAACCCAAAGCCATCCGGCGGTTTCGCCTGAAGAAGTAAATAAGGAATAAGCCTATAATGATGATAGCGCTAATGAGGTACCACAAATTGGGTGTAATAAGTGATAATACAAACAATGTGATGAGCAGCCCGGTAACGATCAGAAAATATGGTGACAGGCCCTCGCGGTATAATACAAATATTAACGAGCAGAATACCAGGGTCGAGCCGTCATCGGGTTGCATTTTTATCAGCACCATGGGCAGCAAAATAATGCCCCCTGCTATCAGGAACGATTTAACTTCGGTTACTTTTATGTTGGTGCCGCTAAGGTAACGGGCCAACAGCAAACAGGTGGTGTACTTGGCAAATTCGGACGGCTGCAACCGGAAGCCCCCGCCCAGGTTTATCCAGGCCTGGTTGCCACCCACATTTCGCCCTATCACTAATACCAGCATCAGTAGCAATACAGTTATTACGTAAAATACCGGCGCCAGCGCGCTTAAAAAACGGCTTTCAAGCAACAGTATAATAATAGCTAAAGTAATGGCAACTATAATGTAAATAAACTGTTTCCCATAATTGGTATCCATATCCAACAGGTAGGGATGATCGGGGTTAAACACGGCCGCGCGGATATTGAACAAGCCAATAGTACACAACGCCAGGTAAATGAATACAGTGATCCAATCAACATTAAAGAAAAAACTGCGCTGGTTATTCATACGCTAATTCCTTTCTTTTGAAAAGTGCCGCTGTCTGTTTCATCAGCGGCGTTTTGTTTTGATGGTTTTGTGCCGAACGCTGTTTTACCCGTTTTGAGGTATCGGCTTCAGCGGGCTTTTTTGCCGTATCGGTGGCAGCCTTTTTAACTGGCGGGGTTTTAGTGATGATCTCGGGCAATAAATTGGAGTTCATGTAATAACCAGGCTCAATGCCTGATGGTCTGCTGGTAATGCTATCACGCAGGTACTTTTCTACTATAAAACTGGCAATTGGTGCCGCCCAGGTAGCGCCCTGTCCAGAGTTTTCAACCACTACGGCTATCGCTATCTTTGGGTTTTCACGGGGGGCAAAGGCCACAAATACCGAGTTAGGTTTTCCATGCGAAACATCTGCTGTGCCTGTTTTTCCGCACATTACTATGCCAGGTATTCTTGAGCCCGCTGCCGTGCCCTGTTCAACCACCCTTTGCATCCCGTCTATAACCGGTTCAAAGTATTGCGCATCTACCCCCACATAATTTTTCACTGTAAATTCAGGCTTTATTACTTCCTTATCGCCAATGGCTTTTATTAAGTGTGGTTTGTAGAAAAATCCGTGGTTGGCAATGGTAGCTTCAATATTGGCCAGTTGCAGGGGTGTGGCCAATAATTCGCCCTGGCCAATGCCTAATGAGATAACGGTACTTGAACGCCAGCCGCCTTTATGGTACAATCTATCATAAAACGATGCTTTAGGCAAATAACCACTGCCTTCGCCCGGCAGATCAACATTAAGCTTTGAACCTAAGCCAAATTTAGCTACATTATTGCGCCATGCGGTGAAAGACGTATCTGTATTACGTGGACCGGCACGGTTAATTAGCTTTTCAAACACCATATCAAAAAAACCATTGCACGATTCGGCCACCGCGCTGGTTAGGTTAACCAGGCCATGGCGTTCGCCGTGGTAACATTGTATCCTGCGATTACCTGCAATATAATAGCCAGGGCAAAAATAGGTAGTTTGCGGGGTAATAACACCCTCCTGCATGGCAATAAGCGCGCTTAAGGGCTTAAAAGATGAACCTGGCGGATAGCGTGCCTGTATGGTCCTTATCAAAAAGGGGATATATGGGTTTTGATATAGTTTAGCAATATTGTTACCCCTATCACGCCCTACCATTAGGTTAGGGTTATAGGTAGGGCTGCTTACAAAGCAAAGTATTTCGCCGGTGCTGGGTTCAATAGCTACAATACTGCCCACCTTGTTGTTCATCAGTTGTTCGCCCAGCTTTTGTATGCGGCTATCTAATGATGATTTTAAGCGTTCACCGGCAACAGCCGCAGTATCGAAAGCGCCGTTGGCAAAACGGCCTTTAACCGTCCCGCGCGAATCAACCAATTGTTGCTCAACGCCGCGCTGACCGCGTAATTCTGGTTCGTAAGAACTTTCTACGCCGCTTATACCCACATAATCGCCAAGATGATAATACCCATTTGATTTTTTTATACGGGCATCGTTAACCTCGCCAATGTAACCTAAAAACTGGGCAGCGATGGAATCAGGATAGGTTCTAACAGACCGTAATACTACCTCAAAGCCTGGAAATTCGGACATTCTTTCTTGCAGGGAGGCGTATATCAGTGGAGATAACTGTCCTTCAAAAATAGATTTGCGACTGGGTGAATATTTATAAGCCTTTTGAAAATGCTTATAAAAAGTAGGCATATCTATACCTATCAGCTTGCAAAATTCTAAAGTATCAAACTGTTTTACCAGTTTCGGGGTAACCATAATATCATAAACCGGCTGGTTATCAACCAGTATCTTACCGTTACGGTCTAATATAATACCACGGGCAGGATACTTAATTACCGTATGTACCACATTGTTTTTGGCATACAGGAAATAACGGTCGTCTATAATTTGCATATAAAACAACCGGGCCAGTAATACCAGCGAGATGACAATGAAAATACCTGTTATAACGTAGCGCCGCGCAAAAAAACTGTTCATTTACGTTCTTTTCTCCTGAAAAATAACAACCCCGAAACCAGCATTAAAAATACTGTAAATATTGAACTTAAAATAAAACGTGTAAAGGTATATTGTATTTCGGACAGGCGAAAAACTTCCAGGTTGAAAAGGAAGAAATGGTGAAATAAAGTTAAAATAAGGGCGTAAGTAAAGAACCAGCGGAAGCCCATAATGCTGAGCGTTGGTTCCGGATCGTTATCAAAACCATCTTTTTGTACCGTAATGCTAATAAAAAGGATACGTACCAGGGCCAGTAATACGCATGCTGCAGCATGCAGACCCGGCGTATCATAAAAGGTATCGATAGTTAAACCCAGTATAAATGATAAGGCAAATAAAAGGATATTAGGCGTTTCGAACGGTAATAATAGTATAAAAAGGATATACAGGTAGGGTATAGATAAGTTATAAAGCGTGATATTTTTTAACAGGAAAACCTGTACAAATATCAGCGCCAGGAACCTGACGATATTAATTAGGATCGTTCTACTCATCTTTTTTACGCTGCGCCTCCAGTGTCGCCTGTTCTAAAGCAAACTTGTTGTTTACTACATTTACATACTGCAGCCTGCTAAAATCAACCGAAAGGCCTACTTCCATATTTAAAAAGAAGCCGCCGCTTTTGGTATGAAGTGTTATAACTTTACCTATAGGGATGCCTGCGGGGAACAAAGAATATTCAGAAGTAACTACCCGTTCGCCAATATGCGGCTTTACACTATTGGTAACATCAACCAACTGCGCTTTCTTTGGGTCAAGGTCATCGCCCCATTCTAAGGAACCAATTACTTTATTATCGGCCAGCATAGCGCTTATTTTGGTATCCTTATGCAATAAGGATTGCACTAAGGATAAATGATCGGATACGTAAACCACTTTGCCAACTACACCATCGCTGCAAATTACACCCATGCCCTTTTGTATGCCCTGGCTATATCCGCGGTCGATAGTTAAATAGTTATTGCGTTTATTAATAGAATAGTTTATTACCCGGGCAGGGATATATTCATATTGCTGCTTGTATACACTGTCGGATACTTTGTGTTTAGCCAGTGTATCAACATAAAAAGATGATTTAAGCTGATTGCGCAGCATGGCATTCTCTTTAGCCAGGCGGTCATTCACTTCGCGCAGGGAAAGGTAGCTGTTCAATTCATTGCTACGGGCGTATAGGTTACCGGTAACCTGGTTAGCCGAGTTAATAAAAGTTGCTTTTTGAAACGAATTGTACTTAACGTAAATAACCAGCGCGCTAACCTCGAAAATAATGAACAGAAAAAATGCGTTATACTTGGCAATAAATATCAGTAGGTTGCGCATTTTGTTAAGGAGTGAATGAGTGAGTTAGTGAATGAGCGAATAGTTGAATCAGTAAAATCACTCATTCACTCCTTCGCTCATTCAATCATTACTAAAACTATTGCATTAAAAACTTAAAGTTACCAATATTTTTAAGCGCTGTACCGGTACCGCGTACTACGGCGCGAAGCGGATCTTCGGCTACGTGTACCGGTAGTTTGGTTTTAGCGGCAATACGTTTATCTAAGCCACGCAACAATGCGCCACCTCCGGTAAGATAAATACCTGTTTGGTAAATATCGGCCGAAAGTTCGGGCGGGGTTATTTCCAACGCTTTTAATATCGCTTCCTCAATTTTAGAGATAGACTTATCCAGGCAATGCGCAATTTCTGTATACGATACGGTGATCTGTTTTGGTACGCCGGTCATCAGGTCGCGGCCTTGTACGGCAAAATCCGATGGTGGATCGGCCAGTTCAGGCAATGCCGCCCCTACTTCAATTTTTATCTTTTCAGCAGTACGGTCACCGATCATAATATTATGCTGACGGCGAATATATTGAACGATATCTGAGTCGAAGTTATCACCCGCTACGCGGATAGACTGGTCGCAAACGATACCCGATAAGGCAATAACCGCAATCTCGGTAGTACCACCGCCGATATCGATGATCATGTTACCCATAGGTTCTTCTACGTCGATACCGATGCCCACGGCAGCAGCCATTGGTTCGTGTATCAGGTAAACCTCTTTAGCGCCGGCAATTTCGGCACTGTCGCGCACTGCACGTTTCTCCACCTCGGTAATACCCGATGGGATACAAATAACCATACGCAGCGACGGGAAAAACCAGCCTTTGCCTTTGTTTATCATTTTGATCATGCCGCGTATCATGTGCTCGGCAGCGTTAAAGTCGGCAATTACACCGTCTTTCAGCGGGCGCACCGTGCGGATGTTCTCGTGGGTTTTACCCTCCATCTGCATAGCCTGGCGGCCAATAGCAATAACTTTGTTGGTGGTGCGGTCAAAAGCCACAATTGATGGCTCATCAACTACAACTTTATCATTATGTATAATAAGGGTATTTGCGGTACCCAAATCGATAGCAATCTCTTGTGTGAAAAAATTAAATAAACCCATGTGGCGTGTATTTCGAAATAATCTGCAAATCTAACTAATTATAAATACGAATGTTACGAATAAGAACAGGTTTTTAACGATTTGTTTAAAATAATTCAAATTCGTAATTAATAACTCTGTTTTTCTTTAATTCGTGCCCTTCAGGTAAAAATTAGTTTGGTATTAATGTTTAAAATGGCGCACCCCGGTAGTCACCATGCTGATACCCTTTTGGTTGGCCATATCTACAGACAATTGGTCTTTAATAGAACCACCCGGTTGCAATACGGCGGTGATACCGGCATCGGCAGCAATCTCTACGCAATCAGGAAACGGGAAGAAGGCTTCTGATGCCATAACCGCGCCTTTTACATCAAACCCGAATGATTCGGCTTTGGCTAAAGCTTGCCTCAGGGCATCCACACGTGATGTTTGGCCTACACCGCTGGCCAGCATCTGGTTGTTTTTAACCAGTACAATAGCATTCGATTTGGTGTTTTTTGTAATCTTATTGGCAATGAATAGGTCTTTCAGTTCCTGCTCGCTTGGCTGGCGGTTGGTTACGGTTGTCATTTCTGCCGGGCCTTCAATCACCAGGTCCTTATCCTGTTCAATAACGCCGTTCAGTAAAGTTTTAAATTGTTTCAGCGGCAACTCAACCGGCTGGCGCACCAGCACAATGCGGCCCTTACGCGCGGTAAGGATGGCAATAGCCTCATCTGTGTAAGCCGGGGCTATCAGCACTTCGTAAAATAGTTTGTCAATCTCGGCAGCGGTTTCAGCGTCAATCTCTGTATTGGTGATAATTACACCACCAAAGGCGGAAACCGGGTCGCACGCCAGGGCGTCTATCCAGGCCTCTTTAATAAACTGGCGGGTTGCTACGCCGCAGGCATTGGTATGTTTTAATATCGCTACTGTTGGTTCGGTAAACTCATCAATCAGGGCTACGGCCGCGTCAACATCTACCAGGTTATTGTACGAAAGTTCTTTACCCTTATCACTCAAACTATTAAACATGGCATCCAGGTTGCCGTAAAATACGCCCTGCTGGTGTGGGTTTTCGCCATAACGTAATACTTTCGACCGATCGATGCTCTGTTTAAATACCGGCATACCTTCGTCCTGGTTAAAGTAGTTAAAGATAGCGGTATCATAATCGGACGAGATATTGAACGCTTTAGCAGCAAATTTGCGGCGCTGATCAAATGTAGTGTTGCCATTTTGTTGTTTCAGGATGGTTTCCAGGTCGCTGTAATCATCTTTTGATGCTACGATCACCACATCTTTAAAGTTTTTAGCTGCCGCGCGGATCAACGAAATGCCGCCGATATCTATTTTCTCTATAACATCATCCTGCCCCGCGCCCGATCTTACAGTTTCCTCGAAAGGGTACAGATCAACAATAACCAGGTCTATTTCCGGTATCTTGTATTCAGCCAGTTGCTGTTGATCGCCTTCAAAACTGCGACGGGCCAGTATGCCGCCAAATACTTTAGGGTGCAGGGTTTTTACACGCCCGCCCAGTATGGATGGATAGCTGGTAAGGTCCTCCACTTTTACCACATCAACGCCCAAACTTTTAATAAAAGTTTCGGTGCCGCCAGTGGTATAAATGGTTACACCAAGGCGATCTAACTCGCGAATAATGGGTTCAAGGTTATCTTTGTAATAAACTGATATTAAAGCATTTTTAATTTGAACAGACTGGCTCATGCGGTAGGGCTTTTTTTAAGCCGCAAAGGTAGGGATTTGAGAGCAGAGATTAGAGACTTGCGCCTGGTTTTTTTCAGAAAAAATGCAAGGAAAACAATAATATATATTGAATAGCTACCAGGTCCCTGATCGCTAAGAACGCATCTTCTTCAGTAAACTCTCTATCACCCTTGGGAAGTGGTGATGCTCAAGCTGTTGTATTTTGAATTTGATAACTTCGAGGGTGTCGCCGTTATCTATTTTGAACTTGGATTGATGCAGTATCTCGCCTTCATCAAAGTTTTCGTTAGCAAAATGTATCGTTATACCCGATTCCTCTTCGCCGGCAGCTAAAACTGCTTTATGGATATGATCGCCGTACATCCCTTTGCCGCCATATTTAGGTAACAGGGCAGGGTGTATGTTAATGATCCTGTTAGGGAAAGCTTTTAATAACGCCGGGGGCACCAGCCACAAAAAACCAGCAAGTACAATCAAATCAACCTGCAGGTTTTTAAGTAGTTTGATCACATCGTCGGTATCGTAAAACTCGCTGCGGGTAAATATATGGGTGGGTATTTCAAAATTATCCGCACGCTGTAATACGTAGGCGTTGGGGTTATTAGTTAAAATCAGTACAACTTCGGCATCGGGACTACGTTTAAAATGCTCCATTATTTTTTGGGCGTTTGAGCCCGACCCCGAAGCAAATATGGCGATGCGTTTTTTCATTAAATTGGTAGTTTTTCAATAAACTTAAACCTTATTATGTGTTTTTGTTTGATTTTACAAATTTTTACACCACATAGTTTTAAAGTTAACAGGTAAATGTTAATAGCATCAAATATAAAATTTTGACGCGCTAAACAAAACCCTTTATAAAAAATACGGGGTACTAATTTCTGATGAAACCATAGCGTTTAATATGGCGTTTATCTGTTGCTAAATAGTAAGTGCTGATATCGCCGGTTTCCAAAACCATTGAGTATTGCCCCAGGTTCACTATCCGTGCTGTTTTAAAAGGCATAGCTGTTATGGTGGCCCCGGCTAAAGTATCCTGGCAGCTTAAGGTTGATTGCAATGTTAATTTATCATCCGATAATTTCCATTGGCCATTGGTGGTTTGACCGATGCACGAAAAATTTTGGTAAGTGCAAGTACCATCGCTGGCAAAAGTAAAGGTTTGATTAAGCGTGCAGGTGGTATTAAATACATTGGTGCTGGTATTACTGCCGCCTATGTAATTATATACCTGTACCGAGGCCAGTTGCCAGGTACCACGCGCCAGCAGGCTTTCTACACTCGTTTGCGTATCCTTTTTGCACGAATTGCTTAGCATGCCTATGGCTGTTAAACCCAGCAGGAAAAATAAAAGATATTTGATTTTCATTTAACAGCAGCAAAAATAGTAAAACCTATTAACGTGCAAGGGTATTAACAAAGTATATTATTGCCGAATGGGCAGATTTGAAAATATGCAGATATGCAAATGACCAGGCATTTTGTAGTTTAGCGGACAAATCACATCTGCCATGCGTATCCCTTTCCATCAATTAAAAGCTGAATTTAAACGGATATTAATCAGCTGTAAATTTACTGAAGCAAAGGCCGAGGCTTGTGCCCGAATATTTGCAGAGAATAGCCGCGATGGGGTTTATACACACGGGCTAAACCGTTTCCCTGTGTTTGTGCAGTATGTGCAAGAAGGGTTGATCAACCCAGATGCGATGCCAACCCTGGTTGACCAGATGGGTGCTATTGAGCGCTGGGATGGGAATTTTGGTCCTGGGGTATTGAACGCCGAATTTTGTATGGCCCGGGCTATTGAACTGGCCAAAACAAACGGGATTGGCTGTGTAGCCCTGCGCAATACCAACCATTGGATGCGTGGCGGTACCTATGGCTGGCAAGCGGCCGATGCAGGTTGTATCAGCATATCATTCACCAATACTATTGCCAATTTGCCGCCCTGGGGCGGGATTGACCCCCGGCTGGGCAATAATCCACTCGTGATAGCTATTCCGCGTGAAGATGGGCATGTGGTGCTGGATATGGCTATTACACAATACTCATTCGGCAAACTGCACCAATATAAAGCGGCGGGGGAACAGTTGCCTTTACCCGGTGGCTATGATAAAGCAGGGAACCTAACGACCGACCCCGCGGCTATCATCGAATCGTGGCGGCCATTGCCGATTGGCTTTTGGAAAGGCTCGGGCTTATCATTGGTTTTGGATCTGTTGGCTACGGTATTAAGCAAAGGTGATTCGACAGAAAAGATCACCGAACGGAAAAAGGAAACAGGCGTATCGCAAGTGTTTATCTGTATCCGCCCGGATAACGACGCGCAAACCACGCAACTAATTGAACAAATACTGGATTACACCAAAACCAGCGGGACAGAACCCGGCAAAAACATTCAATATCCCGGCGAGGGCACGCTAAAAACCCGTGAGAAAAATTTGAAAGAAGGTATCCCCGTTGATGAAAAAATATGGCAACAGGTGCTGGCCATGTAGGCTTGTCAAACCTGTGTAAACATCCCGTAAGGCAAACATCAACAGCTTAAAATTGTCGTATATTGTATAGAACGGAAAATGATTGGCGTATAAAATCGGTGAAATCGAATCCGCAATCTGTGTAATCAAATCATAAAAATAATGGAATACAATAAACTAACCCCCGAAGAAGAAAGGGTGATATTATATAAGGGTACTGAACGTCCGTTTACTGGCGAATTGTTAAATAATAAAGCCCAGGGCGTATATGTGTGCAAGCGTTGCGATGCGCCGCTATATAACTCGGAAGACAAATTTGAATCGTTTTGCGGCTGGCCAAGTTTCGACGATGAGATACCCGGCGCTGTACGACGAGAAGTTGATGCCGATGGACGCCGTGTGGAAATACTTTGCTCCAACTGTGGCGCGCATTTAGGTCACGTTTTTGAAGGCGAGTATCTGACCACTAAAAATACCCGCCACTGCGTAAACAGTGTATCTATGAAGTTTGTGCCGCTGGCAAAATAAATTGTAGCGTTAGTGGCATTCATGGCGTAATGTTTAAAAACCGACCCGCTATGAAACTAAAACTAACCTGCTTTATTCTTGCCGTAACTATTGCGGTAACTTATTGGGGATGTAGTCACAACTGTTGTGCCCCGGGGCCACAAAATGTAATGTTCGCATTTAAAAATAATACGGAGTGGAGCGCCGGCGCATCGTTAGCCAAAGTAAATATCGGTACAGATTCTATATTTGTTACAGGCCAGACGGATGTAGAAAGCATTACCATTAAACTTAAGAAAGTAAACAATGTATATGCTTTAGTGAGCGCCGAATACTTTGTAACTGCCGGGCATGATACCCCCGTAAGGAGATATACTTTAGACCCTGCCCAAAGTAATACGGTTAGCATTACTGTTGATAATGGCCAGCATATAGAAGGCGCATTTAATTTAAATTTTACACAATATTTTACCAACCAGGCGGGGACTTACCCAACTATCGTGTCTTTTAAAAACGGCAACTTCAAAGCAAACTGGAAGTAAATACCTAAGGTTACAGGTCGCATCTGTGCTAAATAATTGTATTTTTGCCGTTCAATAAATTTTAAAGATACAATGAGCCAGAGAACTAAAATTAAAGCCTTGCTAACCGGCACACCAACCGGTACCGAAGTAACTGTTAAAGGATGGGTACGCGCATTCCGTCAAAACAGGTTTATCGCTTTAAATGACGGTTCGACCAATAATAACATCCAGATTGTAGTTGATTTTGAAAACACTGATCCCGCGCTGTTAAAACGTATAACTGTTGGCGCTGCCATTAGCGTAACAGGTGTTTTAACCCAATCGTTAGGCCAAGGGCAAACGGTAGAAATACCTGCAAGCACTTTGGAAGTTTTGGGCGATGCTGACCCGGAGAAATACCCTATCCAACCCAAAAAACACAGTCTTGAGTTTTTGCGCGAGAACGCCCACCTGCGTTTCCGCACCAATACCTTTGGCGCTATATTCCGTGTGCGTAACACGCTGGCCTTCGCGGTGCACCAGTTTTTACAGGAGAAAGGATTTGTTTACCTGCACACGCCCATCATTACAGCAAGCGACGCGGAAGGCGCGGGTGAAACTTTCCACGTAACCAATTTCGATTTTGATAAGATACCACGCAACGATGTGGGTGAAATAGATTACAAACAAGACTTCTTTGGTCGCGCCACCAATCTTACGGTATCAGGCCAGTTAGAGGGCGAGCTTGGTGCTATGGCGTTAAGCGACATCTATACTTTCGGCCCTACCTTCCGTGCGGAAAATTCGAACACTACGCGCCACTTAGCCGAGTTTTGGATGATAGAGCCTGAAATGGCTTTTTACGATTTGAAAGATAACGCCGATTTAGCGGAAGATTTGCTGAAATATGTGATACAATACGCGTTGGATAAGAATAAAGATGACCTGGAATTCTTAAGCCAGCGTTTGGCCGATGAAGAAAAGCAAAAACCGCAGAACGAGCGCTCGGAAATGAGTTTGCTGGATAAGCTGCAATTTTGCCTGGATAATGATTTTGAGCGTATCACTTATACCGAGGCTATTGATATTTTGCGCGAATCATCGCATAATAAAAAGAAAAAATTTCAGTATCTGATTGAAGGCTGGGGCGCCGACCTGCAATCGGAACACGAGCGTTACCTGGTAGAAAAGCACTTCAAAAAACCAGTAGTGCTTACCGATTATCCGAAGGAAATAAAATCATTTTATATGCGCCAGAACGATGACGGAAAAACCGTTGCCGCTATGGATATTTTGTTCCCGGGTATCGGTGAGATCATCGGTGGCTCGCAGCGTGAAGAACGCTTGGATAGATTAGAACAACGTATGGATGAGCTGGGTATCCCTAAAGATGAACTGTGGTGGTACCTGGATACCCGCCGTTTTGGTACTTGTCCGCATGCTGGCTTTGGCCTTGGTTTCGAGCGTTTGGTGCTGTTTGTAACCGGCATGGGCAATATCCGCGATGTGATCCCTTTCCCAAGGTTCCCTAAGAATGCAGAGTTTTAATATTGATTACACCGATATCACCTTCTGAGACTGTCGAAGGGTTGATTTCACAGATAACAAACAAAAGCCCGCTCAATTGAGCGGGCTTTTGTTTGTAGGTGTAATTAATCTCTAACTCCCATCACAAATCTCTCACGAAGATATTACCACCTACCGTGGCCGTGGCCTTTATACCAACCAAGGTGGCGGCCATTGTCGTGCCTGTAATACTCACGGTATACTACCGGGCGGCTATAATAGCTGCGGTAAACCACCGGACGGCTATAGTACCTGTGGTAAACTACAGGTTGATAATAGGGCTGATAAACCGGTTCATAATAACCCGGGCTATAATAAGCACGATGATAATTACCAGCGCTTACATGCACGCCTGGTGTATTTATGCTTACATGGAAGCGGGTTTGTGCTTGTGCTAAACTTAAGGAGCCTACAGTTAATATTAAGGCTGCTATTATGGATTTTATAGTTTTCATAGTACATAGTTTTTAGTTAAATAATTAACCGCTATTTACTATTATAGACTATTACCATGCCAAAAGGCTTAGTCGAGATTTGATTTTTGTGGCTTATTTACTGATTATCAGTAAGATTATTTTGATGTTTTTGACGGTAATATATCCTTTTTCGGTGTGTAAAAGGATAAGGAAATGTAGTTTATTGGAGACGGGTTACTTAATTTTGCTTGTCATTTCGAACGAGGTACGAGGAGAAATCTTATACGAGCAGCCTGTTATTACGTATAAGATTTCTCCCTTCGGTTCGAAATGACATTAAAGGTTCATATCGCAGAATCTAACTGCTTCACCGCTATGTATGCCATTAACCCTGTACTTAATTCCAGTGCCGATTCTTCAACATCAAAAGTTGGGGTGTGTACCGATGAGGTAATGCCACGGGCTTCGTTGCGGGTACCCAGGCGGTAAAAGCAGCTATCCGCCACTTGCGAATAGTAAGCGAAGTCTTCGGCAGCCATCCAGATATCAAGATCTACCACGTTCTCTTTACCCAGGTAGTCCTCGGCATGCGAGCGGGCCGAGGCTGTTAATACCGGCTCGTTGATCAGGAACGGATAACCGTGCATAATATTAAAATCGCAGCTGCCACCCATACTTTCGGCAATGCCTTCAGCCATTTTTTTCATTTTAATGTGGGCTTCCTTACGCCAGGCTTCATCCATGGTACGGAAAGTGCCTTCCAGATAAACTTCGTTAGGGATAACATTCGTAGCGCCGTTGGCAATTACTTTACCGAACGATAACACCGACGGACTTTTAGGGTCGGCAAAGCGGCTTACTACCTGCTGCAGCGCTGTTAATATATGAGCGGTAATAATTACCGGGTCTACATTTTGCTGTGGCTGCGCACCATGGCCGCCTTTACCTTTTACGGTAACATATAATTCGTCTGTACTGGCCATGTATTTGCCCGAACGGAAACCTACTTTACCGGCATCTATCAACGGCATTACGTGCTGACCAATTACGGCTTGTGGCTTAGGGTTTTCCAGTACGCCTTCTTTAATCATCAGGCTGGCCCCGCCGGGTAATTTTTCCTCGGCAGGTTGAAATATCAGTTTAACTGTTCCGCCAAAATCGTCTTTCAGTTGAGATAATATCTTAGCTGTGCCCAATAGTGACGAGGTATGCACATCGTGACCGCAGGCATGCATTACACCAACGTTTTGTGATTTATAAGGCACATCATTAGCTTCGGTAATAGGCAGCGCATCCATATCGCCACGCAGGGCTACAACACCATTTCCGGGTTTACCGCCTTTAATTAATCCAACCAATCCATTATCTGCCATACGCTGATAGGGGATACCCAGTTCATCCAGTTTCGCGGCTACATAAGCCGATGTTTTAACCTCGTGGAAACTTAATTCTGGGTTGCTGTGCAAATGGCGGCGATTAGCCACAACTTCATTAAATATTTCTTTAGAAAGTTGCTGTATCTTTTCTTTGATCATTGAACGGGTGGATTTATTTTTTCGCGGATGATGAACATGACAGGGAACATAGGCCTAAGCTCCTGTAATAATTTAGTAGCTTCCATGCGGGTGCGAAAATCGCCGGCATGTACTTTAAAATCGGGTTCCCGATAGCTGATATAGGTACGGATATCTGGATAATGGGCCTGCAATTTAGCTTGAGCCGCATACGCATCATTCCTGCTGGAACCATTAAATATTTGTACCCGGTAGCCTTGCGTAGCTATATAAGCGCCGCCGGTGCTTCCACCACTTCCTTTTACTGCTTCTAACCTGCGGGCGGCAAGGGTATCAATACGCGGGTCCTTTATAATTTCCAGTGTGCCACGGGTTTGCGCATGGGCGCTAATAGCTATAAAAAAAAACAAACAGCACCCTATTAATCTGCTTAAAGCCGGATAATATGATGCTGTTTGTTCCATCGTATGCATTTTTATTAATCAACGTCATCGCGAGGAGTGTAACGACGTGGCGATCCCCGAAATGCAGGGTAGACCTGCTTACCGGGGGTTGCCACGCTGCGCTCGCAATGACGCGCTTTTATTTGTTATTTAGCCCTCTCCCTCCCGGGGAGGGTTGGGTGGGGCTGGTTACGCCTGCCCTACGCCGTGGCAGTTTTTATATTTTTTACCGCTGCCGCAAGGACAAGGGTCGTTTCTGCCTATTTTTTGCTCGGCTTTTACCGGCATTTGTTTTTGCAGTTCGCGGGTATCTTCCATTGGCATGCCGCTATCGCTCACCAGTTCTGGTTTCGATGTACGCATATTCTTCATATCCGTACGTGGCTGCGGGCGGGCCTCGCGCACCTCATCAGGCGCCTGTTGCGTTGGGATAATCCCTCTGAACAGGAAGCTCACCAATTCTTTATTCACGTTGGCCAGCATCTGGCGGAACAATTCAAAAGCCTCGAATTTATATACTAATAACGGGTCTTTTTGTTCGTAAACGGCATTCTGTACCGATTGCTTTAACTCATCCATTTCGCGCAGATGCTCTTTCCAGGCGTCGTCAATAAGATACAGCGTCACGTTCTTTTCAAACGATTTAAATACCTCTACGCCGTGATTTTCTACCGCTTTTTTCAACGGCACAACAACCTGCAAACCATGGATGCCATCAGTAAACGGAACAATAATATCTTCAACCTGCGCGCCGCGGTTCACCAATACATCTTTCAGTACCGGGAACGCCTGGTTGGCTATACCTTCGGCTTTGCGTTTGTAAAAATCGCTTACCAGGGCAAACGTTTCGTCAACCAGCTTATTAAGGTTGGTAGCAGCAAATTCATCCTGTGAACTATTTACATCAACCGAGAACACGCGGATGATCTCCAAATGGAAACCTTCGTAATTGTTTTGCTCTTTGTATTCGGTAGCAATATCCTCAACTACATCAAAAATGGTGTTGCTGATATCTACATCTAAACGATCGCCAAACAGCGCGTTTTTACGTTTGGCATAAATAACGGTACGCTGCGAGTTCATCACGTCGTCATATTCCAGCAGGCGCTTACGGATACCAAAGTTGTTCTCTTCCACCTTCTTCTGCGCACGTTCGATAGATTTAGAGATCATCGAATGCTGGATAACTTCGCCATCTTCAATACCCATGCGCACCATCAGGCTGGCAATACGCTCAGATCCGAATAAACGCATCAGGTTATCTTCTAACGATACGAAGAACTGCGAAGAACCCGGGTCGCCCTGGCGGCCTGCACGGCCACGCAACTGACGATCGACACGGCGCGATTCATGACGCTCGGTACCTACAATAGCTAAACCGCCGGCTTCTTTAACGCCCGGGCCTAATTTGATATCCGTACCACGACCAGCCATGTTGGTAGCAATGGTAACGGTGCCTGCTTTACCAGCTTCGGCCACAATATCGGCTTCTTTCTGGTGCATTTTGGCGTTCAGTACGTTATGTTTAATGCCGCGCAGTTTAAGCATACGGCTTAATAATTCCGATATTTCTACCGAGGTAGTACCTACCAGTACCGGGCGACCGGCTTGGGTTAAAGCTACTATCTCATCGGCAACCGCGTTATATTTCTCGCGTACGGTACGGTAAACCAGATCCTGGCGGTCATCGCGGCTGATTGGCGTGTTGGTTGGGATTTCCACCACGTCCAGTTTGTATATTTCCCAAAACTCGCCTGCTTCAGTAACCGCGGTACCCGTCATACCGCAAAGCTTGTGGTACATACGGAAGTAGTTTTGCAGGGTAATGGTAGCGAAGGTTTGGGTAGCATCTTCAACCTTTACATTCTCCTTAGCTTCAATTGCCTGGTGCAGGCCATCGCTATAACGGCGACCGTCAAGCACACGACCGGTCTGCTCGTCTACAATTTTTACCTTCCCTTCATCAAGGATGTATTCGGTATCTTTTTCAAATAAAGTATAAGCCTTCAACAACTGGTTAACCGAATGGATACGCTCCGACTTAATAGAAAAATCGCGCATCAGCTCATCTTTCTTAGCTACTTTTTCCTCGGCGCTCAAGCTCGATCTCTCGATCTCGGCAATCTCGGTACCTACATCAGGCATTACAAAGAAATGCGGGTCCTCGCCCGACGTAGTGATCAATTCGATACCTTTTTCAGTCAGTTCAACCTGGTTGTTCTTTTCATCAATTACAAAGAACAAGTCACTGTCCACCTTAGGCATTTCTTTGCCCTGGTCCTGCATGTAATGGTTCTCGGTTTTTAACAGGACAGTCCTGTTGCCGCCTTCACTCAGGAATTTTATTAAGGCTTTATTTTTAGGCAAGCCACGGTGCGCGCGCAGTAAAGCTAAGCCGCCGCTATCAACATCGGTTTTACCCTCGTTAATTTGTTTTTTAGCTTCGTTTAGTATGCCGTTGATATAATTTTTCTGGGCATTTACCAAACGCTCTATACGTGGTTTCAGTTCATAAAACTCATGCTCATCGCCACGCGGGATAGGGCCTGATATAATTAAAGGTGTACGGGCGTCGTCAATTAATACCGAGTCAACCTCATCCACCATAGCATAGTGCGATTTGCGTTGCACCAACTCTTCCGGGCTACGTGTCATATTGTCACGCAGGTAGTCGAAACCAAATTCGTTGTTAGTGCCGAAGGTAATATCAGCCAGGTAGGCATTGCGGCGCTCTTCGCTGTTTGGCTCGTGTTTATCAATACAATCAACCGAAAGGCCGTGGAATTCATACAACGGGCCCATCCACTCCGAGTCACGGCGTGCCAGGTAATCGTTCACCGTTACAATGTGTACACCCTGCCCGGCCAGTGCGTTAAGGTAAGCGGGCAGCGTAGCCACCAGCGTTTTACCTTCACCTGTAGCCATCTCGGCAATTTTACCCTGGTGCAATACAATACCACCAATCAGCTGCACATCGTAGTGTACCATATCCCAGGTCACTTCGTTTCCGGCGGCCAGCCAGGTATTATGGTGAATGGCTTTATCGCCTTTTATAACTACGTTGGGTTTTTTAGTGGCCAGTTGGCGGTCAAAATCAGTGGCGGTAACTTCAAGGGTTGCGTTTTCTTTTAAACGTTTTGCAGTTTCCTTAACTACAGCAAATGCTTGTGGCAGTATATCCATCAGGATCACTTCCAGCTCTTTATTGCGGTCTTTCTCCAGTTTATCCTGTTGGGTATACAGGGCTACTTTTTCGTCAACCGGCATTTCCAGCTCGGTTTCTATACGGTCTTTTATCGCTTTTATTTCAGCGTCTATAGTGGCAAGGCCGCTGTTTATGGTTTCTTTAAAGCTGATGGTTTGCTGGCGCAATTCATCATTGCTCAATGTTTCCAATTGAGCGTAGGCTTCCTTTATTTTTTCAACAATAGGTTGTATTCCCTTAACGTCCCTGTCCGATTTGCTTCCAAAAAGCTTACTTATAAAATTCAGCATGATTTATTCGATCTCGTGATATATGGCATCACAACTTCAACAATTGCGCCAGTGCAATTTAAAAGTCATAATGGCAGGCGAAGTTACGGTTTTACGGGGAAAGTAGGAAGGTTAGGGACGACGGAAAGTCCGAATAGGTTGTTTTTTACTTCAGCATTAGTAATAACAATCTAATTTGAGCGCAGGTAATCTTGCGCTTGAAAATCACCTTGTAATCATTTTAATAAATTTTATGAGTATATATATACCACAAGAAACATATATAGCTGAGCCCAACAAAAATACGGTGTTGTTCATTTCCGGTGAACTAAGCTTGGTTGTAAATGCCAAGCCTGTTAAATAAACACCTAATATAAAACCACCTATAGGTAAAAT
Organism: Mucilaginibacter boryungensis; assembly: GCF_015221995.1. Lineage (NCBI taxonomy): Bacteria > Pseudomonadati > Bacteroidota > Sphingobacteriia > Sphingobacteriales > Sphingobacteriaceae > Mucilaginibacter > Mucilaginibacter boryungensis. The sequence continues at coordinate 638,662 of NZ_JADFFM010000002.1, read as the reverse complement.
AATTTTCAGATATTTTTTACTCTTTACCAATTCCATTTATATATCAATTTGGGCGTTGCCTTCGGCCCGGGCTATTCGCTACAAGTCCTCGCTACGCTGCGGGCTTTTCGCTGCTATCCCTAACGCGGCTTTGTTGTGCCGGCCCTACTTATCATCCAAATCATCATCCCCGGTTTCATCATCTGTGAAATCGTCCTCGTCAAAATCTTCAAAAAAGCGGTCTTCATCAAACATCAGCTCTTCCATTTTTTCCTGTTCGGGGGTACTGGTGTCAAAGCGGATGGCCCAGTTGTCGGGGATATCGTATGTTTTGTCGAACCCGCGTATCCAGGCCACAAACTCAATGCGGAACTCCTCTACTTTATCCCGCATCAGCTGCACGTAATCTTCCTCGTTTATCTTCACCATGCTGGCAAACGATACGGCGTTGAACATATCCTGCACGGCCAATTTTATCAGCACCGCGTTTTGCATGCGCAGCGAATATAAACCGCCGCCCTCGGCGCCGGCAATTTTGGCCTGTATCAGCGCCGCGTTGCTGCACATTTGTACCGACAGCGATTCTTTCATATCGTCCTCTTTCAGGGCTTCGGATATCACGTCGACCAGATCGAACAACTCTTGCGATTTTTGGTAAACCGGTAACGTTTCGTATTTGCGTAATTTTCGGGGCATTGGTAAATGTGCAAATGTGCGTATATGCAAATGTGCAAATGTGAAGGTAAGAAAATGTGCAGATGTGCGTATATGCAGATGTGCAAATTATCTCATTTTCTAAATTATATCCTCATCTGCATATTTGCACATCTTCGTATCTGCACATTTTCTAAATTATACCTCATCTGCATATTTGCACATCTTCGTATCTGCACATTTTCTAAATTATATCCTCATCTGCATATTTGCACATCTTCGTATCTGCACATTTTCTAAATTATATCCTCATCTGCATATTTGCACATCCGCACATCTGCACATTAATATTATCTTTGCCCTCACTATGAATATCCTGATCCTCGGTTCGGGCGGAAGGGAAAGCGCCTTTGCCTGGAAAATTGCCCAAAGCCCCAAATGTGATAAACTTTTTATTGCCCCCGGTAATGCCGGTACATCGCAATATGGTACTACCGTAAATATTGGAGTAAACGACTTTGAAGGGATAAAACAACTATGCCTCGATCAACATATCGACCTGGTATTGGTTGGCCCCGAAGAACCGCTGGTAAAGGGTGTACACGATTTCTTTTTGGCTGATGATGCCATCAAACATATTCCGGTGATTGGTCCGCAGGCCGAGGGGGCCCAGTTAGAGGGTAGCAAGGATTTTAGCAAACAGTTTATGCAGCGTCACGGTATACCTACGGCCGCATCGCGCACGTTTACCCGCGATACCTTGCAGGAAGGATTTGAATACCTGGCCACCGCTGGTCTACCCATCGTTTTAAAAGCGGATGGTTTGGCCGCCGGTAAAGGCGTACTGATATGCCTTAGCTTGCAGGAAGCACAACAGGAATTAATAGAAATGCTGAACGAAGCCAAATTTGGCGATGCCAGCAGTAAGGTAGTTATTGAGCAATTTTTACAGGGGATAGAACTGTCGGTTTTTGTGATGACCGATGGCAACAGCTATAAAATACTACCCGAAGCCAAAGACTATAAACGCATAGGCGAGGGCGATACCGGGCTGAATACCGGTGGTATGGGTTCTGTTTCGCCGGTACCCTTTGCTGATGCCGCGTTTATGAAAAAGGTGGAGGATCGTATAGTGATCCCTACTGTGGAAGGATTAAAGAAAGAAGGCATCCCTTATAAAGGGTTTATATTTATTGGCCTGATGAATTGCGATGGTGAACCCTACACCATTGAATATAACGCCCGCATGGGCGACCCGGAAACCGAGAGCGTAATGCGCCGTATTGACAGCGATTTTGTTGATTTGCTACAAGGCGTGGCTGAAGGCAACCTGCACGAAAAGGAATTGGTGATATCGCCAAAAACTGCTGCCACTGTAGTCTGCGTGGCCGGTGGCTACCCGGGCGAATACATGAAGGGGCAGGTAATTACCGGGCTTGATAATATGCGCGGCTCGCTGGTTTTCCAGGCGGGTACCGCCACACAAGGCGACGAGGTGATTGCCACCGGTGGCCGTGTGTTAATGGTAACCAGTCTTCAAGATACCATGTTTGAAGCCTTGCAGCAAGCCACCGCCGATGCCAGCCGGATCTATTACGATGGGAAGGTGTTTAGGAAAGATATAGGATTTGATCTATTGTAATTCGGATTTATAAACGATACGTCATTGCGAGCGATAGCGTGGCAATCCCCGATATGCGGGAGCGCTCTGTACATCGGGGATTGCCACGTCGTTTCACTTCTCGCAATGACGTTAGGTTTTGATTGACTGTTAATCTTAAAAAATTATCCATGGCACAACAAAATATCTGTCAACACATTAAAGACCTTACCACCCTGCAAGTTGCTGATGAGTTAGTTTGCGAGATATGCATTAAAAACCATGGCACCTGGGTGCATTTGCGTACCTGCCAAACCTGCGGTATAACCTTATGCTGCGATGATTCGCCGATGAAACACATGACGGCACATTATCATGAAACCGGGCATCCGGTCATCAGTTCGGCACAACCCGGTGAGCGGTGGTTGTGGTGTTACCCGGATGAAGTATTCGCCGAGTATTAGTGTTACGTGGGTGATACGATCTTAATTCATTGAGATTATATTAATACACCAACGACATTTTACACTACTAAAGCTAACCTGGTTACAACAGAAAATGGATTACATTCTAATTATCGTAGATTGTATATCAGTAGAAACACCTTTGATATATCGAATTTTCTGTATAGGTTTGTATAAATAACAAATCCCCTGCTTATTGTAGTTGCTTTCCTTACAACGGAAGCATTGCTACTTACACAGAGGCTTGTGTTACGGGCATCATTTTTACAACAAATGCTAAGCCCTATTGGGTGCGAACCAATTTTTTGAAGCCGGATTTATCCGGCTTTTATTTTTTTCATATACTCTTGTTTTAAAACGTTTCCGTTAAACCATTCAGGAAGCCCATAATAAAACCTATCTTCAATTGGGTTATTTGGAAATATAATTTTTTTAATGGCTTTTTCTTTAGTATTCAAAATACTAAATTGCCCTGAAAAGCTCGGGAATACAATGTCTCTATGTGTCTCGTCCTGATAAAGAGACAGTGCTTGTCTTACTGTCAGCGGCTTGTCCTCTTTCCTTAATATCCCAAGAATAGTGTTTTTAAACGTATTGCGTAATACAGGCTTAAATCCGGAAAAATCATAAGGCTGTGGGGCAGGTTTTTCCACTTTTTCCTCCGGAAATATAGACATAATAACATCCAAAGCAGCTTGTAGCTCTTTTGCTTTGTTCAAATGCTCTTGTATCTTGGCCTTGATATCAGATGGATTTATCACTTTGTCCATTTTGTATTGCTTAACGCTGTAAAAATATATATTATTATTCAATAATACAAGAGGATAGAGGTTTTTTTTCAAAGAGAGTTGTCCATCCACTTGAAATTAACCAAAACAAGAAGATTTATTAAATAGTTATAGAGGATTAAGAATTTTAATTATTATTATATTATATTGTAAATCAGGTTATTGAATTAAAATATCTAAATAATTAATTTAATAATATGGCGCTGGATCTTATTGCGTTAAATCTTCAATAGACCAACGCTAATGGCCCGTCCTTTACTACCAAAACAGACCAGCCAGGCTTCGAGCCGGCATTTACCTGCGCAATAAATTTATCGCGCAACCAGATGCCAACTTCTATTGAACCATCATTAAGCGATTCTGTCCACTCGCAGCGTACCTCTTTCTCGTTTCTAATAGGGGAGATTGCCGCGCCTTTATCCAGGTATTCTGCCGGGTTTAAATAAGGGGAAGATTGATTGGCCCAGTTACTATCCATTGGTGCAGCTTCCTGATTATATAGCCATACATCGCCAATAACATCGCCGTATTCCAGCAGATAAGCGTAGGCCACGCGGCCATCATCTTCTATCAGGACGGAGTAGTTTTCATCGAATTCGCAGGATATTTGTTGCAGGAATGTAGACATGCTGTGTTATACTAATCCGTTCTCCACCCGGTATTGCTGTTGTATTTCCAGCAGGCATTTGGCGCACAGGCAGCCATCGTGTAGTTCACTCACATACTGCACCTCGTTCAGGGTTAACTGCACGGTACTGCATTGGCACTTGGTGAATGCATTGGCCTTACACTCAAAAGTAGCGCGGCAGCGTTCGCAGTGGATGATCTCGTGTTTTATCATTAGTCGGAAAGTCCGGAAGACCGAAAGTCGGGAAGATTAGCGGGAAATGGAAATTTTGGTAATCATTGATTTGTAAAACACTATGTCATTGCGAGGAACGAAGCAATCGCGGACTATGCAGGTGGCTCTTTGGGTGTGCGATTGCCACGCTATCGCTCGCAATGACAAAGGGGTAATAATAAAAAAGGCCGGAAAACTATTCGCTTCCCGGTCTTGTATTCTGACTTAAGACTTTCAACTCAAGACTTAGAACTTATGCAGAGCATGTAACGCAACCTTCTTCCATTGAGCAGGTTGGGCCGGCTGGAATTTCGTCGACAATTTGGTCAACTAATTCAGGGATAACCGGATCCATGTTTTTACCACCCTGGTTCTCCACAGTAAACTTAACCGCTTGCGATGCTGCCTGTGTACGCAGATAGTACATACCTGTTTTCAGGCCTTTCTTCCATGCGTAGAAGTGCATTGAAGTAAGTTTGCTTGCATTTGGCGAATTGATGAACAGGTTTAACGATTGCGACTGGCAGATATAGGCGCCACGGTCGGCAGCCATATCTATAATGTTACGCATCTTAATTTCCCATACGGTTTTGTACAGGTCTTTCATATCCTGTGGTATTTCGGTGATATCCTGGATAGAACCATTTGCGCTGATGATCTTATCTTTCATGGTGCCGTCCCAAAGCTTGCGGTCAACTAAATCGCGGAGTAAGTGTTTATTAACGATCACAAACTCACCGCTCAGTACACGGCGGGTGTAAATGTTTGAAGTGTATGGCTCAAAGCATTCGTTATTACCCAAAATTTGCGATGTTGAAGCGGTAGGCATTGGCGCTACCAACAGCGAGTTACGCACACCATGGTTCATCACATCAAGGCGCAGGTTTTCCCAATCCCAACGGTTACTATCGGGTTTCACATCCCAAAGGTCGAACTGGAATTTACCTTTTGATAGCGGCGAACCTTTAAAGGTTTTGTATGGGCCATCTTTAATAGCCAGGTCCTTAGAGGCGGTCATGGCGGCAAAGTAAATGGTTTCGAAAATCTCTTTGTTCAGTTGTTTAGCCTCGTCGCTTTCAAACGGCATACGCAGCAGTATGAAGGTATCAGCCAGGCCTTGCACACCTAAACCAATAGGGCGGTGGCGCAGGTTGCTGTAGCGGGCTTCTTCAACCGGGTAGTAGTTATTATCGATGATCTTGTTCAGGTTAATGGTAGCCTGGTAAGTAACATCATACAGTTTCTGATGATCAAACACACCGTTAATAACATAACGTGGTAAGGCCAGCGATGCCAGGTTACAAACCGCAACCTCTTTATCCGAAGTGTACTCGATGATCTCGGTGCACAGGTTCGAGCTTTTTATGGTACCCAGGTTTTGCTGGTTAGATTTACCGTTGGCGGCATCTTTATACAACAGGTATGGCGTACCGGTTTCAACCTGACTATCTAACACGGCAAACCAAAGTTCCTGCGCTTTAATTACTTTGCGGGCGCGGCCTTCTTTTTCATACTTGGTGTAAAGCTTCACAAACTCCTCGCCATGGCAATCCGCAAGTCCCGGTGCTTCGTGCGGACAGAACAGGCTCCAGTCTTCGTTAGCTTCAACACGCTGCATAAACAAATCAGATACCCAAAGGGCGTAGAACAGATCGCGGGCACGCATTTCCTCTTTACCGTGGTTTTTACGCAGGTCAAGGAATTCGAAGATATCGGCATGCCATGGCTCCAGGTAAATAGCAAAGGCGCCTTTACGCTTGCCGCCGCCCTGGTCTACATAACGGGCGGTATCGTTAAACACGCGCAGCATTGGGATAATACCGTTGCTGGTACCGTTAGTGCCGCTGATGTATGAACCGGTTGCACGCACATTGTGGATGCTTAAACCGATACCACCCGCGCTTTGCGATATTTTGGCGGTTTGTTTCAGTGTATCGTAAATACCATCAATACTGTCATCTTTCATTGTTAACAGAAAGCACGATGACATTTGTGGTTTTGGTGTACCGGCATTGAACAATGTTGGGGTTGCATGTGTAAACCAGCGTTCGCTCATCAGGTTGTAAGTTTTGATGGCGCTTTCAATATCTTCCTTATGTATACCTACCGATACACGCATAAACATATGCTGCGGGCGTTCGGCAATTTTACCGTCAAGCTTTAACAGGTATGATTTTTCGAGGGTTTTAAAACCAAAGTAATCAAAGCCAAAATCACGGTCGTAAATAATGCTGCTGTCCAGTTCTTCGGCGTTGGCCATAATTACCTGGTACACATCATCGGCCAGCAAAGGCGCGGCTTTACCATTTTTAGGATCTACATATTCATATAGATTCTTCATGGTTTCAGAGAACGATTTGATGGTATTTTTGTGCAGGTTCGATACTGCTATACGCGATGCCAGCAAAGCATAGTCGGGGTGCTTGGTGGTTAACGACGCTGCCGTTTCTGCCGCCAGGTTATCCAGTTCGGACGTGGTTACGCCGTCGAACAAACCTTCAATTACTTTTTTTGCCACATCGATTGGATCGACCAGCGATGGAAAACCATAGCACAGTTTTTCGATGCGTGCGGTGATCTTGTCGAATTTTACGGTCTCTTTTTTGCCGTCTCTTTTAATTACAAACATTGTGTCCCCCTCTTTTTTGTTCCCTTACCGGAACGTTTTATTATTTCTGTTAATTAATTCTTGTCTGTCTGAACCCGCCCCCTCTAAATCTCCCCCGGTAGGGGAGACTTCCAAAATCCTCCCTTCCGGGGAGCGTTGGGAGGGACTTCCCCTAAAAATCCTCGTCCAATGAGAACGCTTTGCTGTCTGTTGTGCCGGAATTATTTAGCACACCGCTTTTTTGATAATCGCCTACGCGTTTTTCAAAGAAATTGGTTTTACCCTGCAGCGATATCATCTCCATAAAATCAAATGGGTTGCTTGCGCCATAATGCTTAGGATAACCCAGTTCGCCCAGCCACCTGTCGGCTACAAATTCAATGTACTGGCTCATTAGCTTGGCATTCATACCTATTAATGAAACGGGCAATGCATCGCTGATGAATTCTTTTTCAATCTCCACCGCGTCGGTGATGATCTTGGTTACCGCATCTTTGCTCAGCTTATTTTCAAGCATGCTATATAGCAGGCAGGCGAATTCGCAGTGCGAGCCTTCATCCCGTGATATCAACTCGTTACTGAAGGTTAGTCCCGGCATTAACCCACGTTTTTTTAACCAGAAGATAGAGCAGAAGCTGCCCGAAAAGAAAATACCCTCTACCGCAGCGAATGCTACCAAACGTTCGGCAAATGATCCGTTGTTTATCCAGCGCAGGGCCCATTCGGCTTTTTTCTGCACGCACGGTATGGTATCAATTGCGTGGAACAAGCGGTCTTTCTCGGCTGAATCTTTAATATAAGTATCGATCAGTAGGGCATAAGTTTCCGAGTGGATATTCTCCATCATGATCTGGAAACCGTAGAAGCAACGCGCTTCAGGCAATTGTACCTCGCTCATAAAATTTACGGCCAGGTTCTCGTTCACGATACCGTCGCTCGCTGCAAAAAATGCCAGGATGTGCGATATGAAATGGCGCTCGCCATCGTTCATATTATCCCAGTGCTTTAAATCGTCAGAAAGGTCAATTTCCTCGGCTGTCCAAAAGCTCGCTTCGGCCTTTTTATACATCTCCCAAATGGCAGGATATTTTATAGGCAGAATTACAAAGCGGTCTTTGTTTTCTCTTAAAAGCAATTCATTTTCCTGGCTCATATTCCCTGTTATTTTTTATTATTTATTTTTTGTAACCATTTGTTATAAGTCGACAACGCCACCCTGCTTTTCTTTCTTTTTTTTGAAAGCAGCTAAAAAGAACCTGTCTTCTAATAAATTTATGGTTGTAAACATTCTTTCCAAACCGTACTTTTTGCTAACGTATGATTACCACTGCGTTAACCGTTTTTCAGTAGATTTTGACGGCGGTGAAAGAACTAAAACAAATGTAACGGCTGACCCCATTTCTTGTACGCCGAAGTTTTGCACATCAAGGGTAAGTTTTACACAATTTATAGACGCAAAAAAAGAGGAACTTTTTCATACAACTTTCCATTCTATTCCCGATGCAAAATTTTAGTTTTTAGCGAATGGCACTCCTGACGGTCGAAACGCTATTATTGTTTTATTAGCGGCTGCGATTGCCTAAGTTTGCCATCGTATGAATCCAAAGCTTAGCCTTGTTATTGGTATTATTTGCATTGCCTTCTCGGCCATATTTGTAAAGCTGGCAGGCGTTGCACCGGCAACTGCCGCACTTTACCGCATGGCAATTGCGTGGGTTATTATATTGCCTTATGTATTGATAAAAGGTAAAACCACCTTTGCACGGAAGGATATGTGGATTGCCTTGCTGGCCGGTGTGGTATTCGCTACCGATATTACGGTGTGGAATATGTCTATATTAAAGATCAGCGCTACGGTATCAACACTGCTGGCCAATTTGGTGCCGGTTTGGGTGGGGTTAATGAGCTTTATATTCCTGCGAAAACATTCGGGCTGGCCCTTTTGGCTGGGAACGGCTATAGCTATCGGCGGCATGCTGGTTTTGGTGGGCTACCAGGCTTTGGTTACCCTGCATTTTAGCGCCGGCATACTGCTGGCTGTGGCTGCCAGCGTATTATATGCTACCTATATTATGCTTAGCAAAAATGTGCTGCAACGCACAGATATCGTCACCTTTATGTTTTATAATATGCTGGGCGCCATTGTTTTTTTATTAATTGTGAATTTGATACAGGGGGCAGAGCTAATTCAATTTCCGGCAAGCACCTGGGGTTACTTTATAGGGATGGGCGTACTTTGCCAGCTTTTAGGGTGGCTTACCATTAATTATGCCATCAGCCATTTGCCGGCTACCAAAACAGCAGTAGCCTTACTGGCGCAAACCGTGGTTACTGCTATTTTCGCAGCGATATTATTAAAAGAGAAGCTGGAGCTGAAAGAGATAGCAGGCAGTATAATTGTACTGGCAGGGATTGGGATAACATTTGTGAAGGGAGCAAAAACCGCGTAGGCGTATACAAAACTTTGCGATAATTCTTTTAGGCTTATTTAGGGCACGGGGATGGAGGAAGATTTTTATTTGCATCCCTAAGCCTTATCCCCTAAATTAGCAACCGCTTATAAAAAACAAAATTAGTGCCCGAGGAAGGAAATAGTAAAACCCGTAAAGATCCATACGCGCCGCTCCGGTATAAGGATTTTCGCTCGTACATCAGCATGCGTTTCTTTTTTACGTTTGCCTACCAAATGCAAACTACGGTACTTGGCTTCTACGTTTACCAACTCACCCACAAGGCTGAATACATTGGTTATATTGGTTTGGCCGAGGTGATCCCTGCGGTTTGTGTGGCCATGTTTGGAGGGTACGTTGCCGATAAGTACGAAAAGCGCAAAATGCTGCTCTGGATATTTGCCGGCGTGTTCCTTTCGTCATTGGTGATGGGTGCGGTTACCTTTAGCGCATTTTCACAGCATATCACTTTAGGCTGGATACTGGCAGTTATTTACGCCATGATATTTTGCAATGGTGTTGCCCGGGCGTTTTATGGGCCGGCGGTATTTATTGTATATTCCAATAGTATTCCCAAAGAATTATACCCAATAGCTGCCACCTGGAGCAGTTCAAGCTGGTACATGTCGGCCATTTTAGGCCCGCTGATTGGTGGTTTCCTTTATGGCTTTTCCGATAAAATTATGCCCGGTTTGGCTGGTATTACAGCCAATTTTGTGGTAATCATCCTGTTTATGCTGATATCGCTTTTGGTGGTTGCAAGTCTGCGGAAATACCCGGCAACATTTATTCCAAAAGATAATATCTGGAAAAGCCTGGCCGAGGGCCTGCGATTTGTTTTCAAAACCAAAATGATGCTTTACGCGATAAGCCTCGACTTGTTTTCGGTACTGTTTGGCGGTGTAGTGGCTTTACTGCCCATATTTGCTTTAGATATACTGAAAGTAGGGTCGGAAGGGTTGGGTATTATGCGTATGGCCTCGTCAGTAGGGGCGGGTTTAACTCTTATTGTCATGACCCGCTTTTCGCCTATGAATAAACCCTGGCGTAACCTGCTTATTGTGGTGGCTGGTTTTGGTGTGTCGATAGTAGGTTTTGGTTTATCGCATATTTTCTGGCTGTCGCTTTTATTCCTGTTCCTGCAGGGCGCGTTCGATAGCGTGAGCGTAATTATCAGGGGAACAATTATGCAACTACTCACCCCCGATGAAATGCGTGGCAGGGTATCGTCAGTAAATCAAATGTTCATCAGTTCCTCAAACGAGTTTGGCGATTTTGAATCAGGTATGGCCGCCAAGTTCCTGGGCACTATACCGGCCGTACTTTTCGGTGGCGCTATGACGCTGGGTGTTGTTACCTTTACCTATTTCAAAACCCGCAAAATGCTGCCCCTGGGATTGAACGATATTCATTTACCTGAAAAGGAAGAGCCGATAAGCCCGCCGGTAGCATAAAAGATGTGCAAATGTGCGCATATGCGGATGTGCAAATAATCATCTGCATATACGCACATCTTCTAATTTGCACATTCTTAAGGAAGTTCTACTTCTGCTGTCACTTTCTCGCCAATTTGCTGGCGCCACATAGCATAGTATAAACCTTTTTGCTGTATCAGGTCAAGGTGTTTGCCCGACTCAATGATATGCCCTTTCTCCAATACATAAATGGTATCGGCATGCATAATGGTAGACAGGCGGTGAGCGATCAGGATAGTGATATGATCGGTCTGATCGGATACATCCTTTATCGTTTCGGTAATTTCTTCTTCAGTGATCGAATCAAGTGACGACGTAGCCTCGTCAAACACCAAAATATCCGGACGGCGCAGCAGTGCGCGGGCAATGGAAAGGCGTTGTTTTTCACCACCCGATACTTTTACACCACCTTCGCCTATCAAAGTGTCCAACCCCTTATCGGCTCGGGCCAACAGGCTTTGACAGGCTGCACGGTGCAATACGTTCATACATTCCTCGTCAGTAGCACCCGGGCGCACAAACAACAGGTTCTCGCGGATGGTGCCCGAAAACAGCTGGGTATCCTGCGTCACAAACCCTACACGTTCGCGTAACTGGTCAAGATCAATCTCTTTACTTAATACATTGTTATACATGATATCGCCTTCCAGAGGCTGATACAAACCTACCAGCAGCTTCACCAGCGTGGTTTTTCCCGAACCCGAAGGGCCAACAAATGCTACCGTCTCACCACTGTTTACTTCAAAATCAATATGGTTAAGCGCGTTGCGGTTAGCGGTTAGGTGTTTAAAGCTGACATTGTTGAATGTTAGGGTTTTTACCCTTTCAATCAGCACAGGTTTAACAGGTTTTATATCTATCGGTGTGTTTAGGATACGCTCAAAGTTAGCCAGTGATACCTGTGCCTCGCGCCATGACTGTATGGTGTTACCTAATTCCTGCAAAGGGTTGAATAAAAAGAATGAGTAGAACAGGAACTGAAAGTAATTACCTGGTGTTAATGTACCCTTAAAGATAAGGATCAATAAAATAACGATCATGCAGCTGCGCACCAGGTTAACTACCGTGCCTTGAATAAAACTCATGCTGCGCACAAATTTTACTTTCTTCAGCTCCAGATCCAGTATTTTGTAGGTAGTTTTATTCAGCCGTTCAATTTCCTGCTTCACCAGTCCCAGGCTTTTGATCAGTTCAATATTCCGCAGCGATTCAGTGGTCGAGCCTGCCAGGGCAGTAGTTTCACCAACTATTTTCTTTTGGATGTTTTTTATCCTGCGACTTAACAAAGTACTAACAATAGCAATTACCGGAATGGCCGCGAAGTATACCAGTGTTACCTTATAGCTTACTGTTAACGAGTAAATGATAACGAATACCATACCCACCAGGCTTACAAACAATACGCTGATGAAGGAGGTGATAAATTTTTCGCAATCCAGGCGCACCTTTTGTAAAATCCCCAGTGTTTCGCCGCTACGCTGGTCTTCAAATACCTGGTACGGTAATTCAAGCGAATGTTTCAGGCCATCGGCATACATTTTAGCACCGGTTTTTTGGACGATGATATTAGTAAAATAATCCTGGAAGTTTTTTGCTATACGCGATACCATAGCCGCGCCCACGGCCAGCCCTACCAATATCAGCGATCCGTGTAAACGATACTCATAGGTATAGTACTTGCCGCTTTTAGGCATCATGTAGTTGTCTACTATTTTCCCGGTGATCATTGGATCGAGCAGCGAGAAGCCTATATTTAATGCGGCCAGCACCAGGGCCAGCAATACTACCCAGCGATGGTTTTTTAAGTATGATAAAAGAGTCTTCATGCAAATGTATATCGTAATTGTGAACTGAAGCCATATTGCGCAACAGGCTTATGCCGGCAATGGACATCCAGGTATTTAACAAAAATAAAAAAAGGGAACGGCTAAGTAGCTCGTCCCCTTTTTTTTGACATTACGCTGTTAAGCTTATACCGTCATTATATCTTTTTCCTTAGCATCTGTTAGCGAATCAATTTTTGATATATAGCCATCAACCAGTTTTTGCACTTCAGCTTCGCCGGTTTTCATTTCATCTTCAGATACCCCTTCGGTTTTTAGTTTCCTAATTTTCTCATTAATATCTTTACGGATATTACGTATGGCGATTTTGCCGTTTTCGGCTTCAGCCTTAGCTTTTTTAACCAGGTCGCGGCGGCGCTCTTCAGTTAGCGGTGGTACATTTATACGGATAATTACGCCGTCGTTCTGAGGGTTAACACCAAGATTAGCTTCCATAATGGCTTTTTCAATAGCGCCCAGCAGGCTTTTTTCCCATGGCTGCACTACAATGGTTTTAGCATCGGGCGTATTTACACTGCCTACCTGGCTTAGCGGGGTAGGCGACCCGTAATAATCAACCATTACGCCGTCAAGCATGGAGGGGCTGGCTTTGCCGGCACGTATTTTTCCCAATTCGTTATCGCAGTGGTCAATAGCCTTGTCCATCAGGCTTTTTGCATCAGTTAACTGTTTTTTAATGAGTTCGCTCATGGTGAGATAGTTTTTGCAAAAATAGTAAATAAGGTGAAAGGTCAAAGCAGAAAGGTGAAAGGTTAAATTAAAACATACAGGGCGGTAAGTTTGCATGACTTCGGCCAAAACAGCATACAATCAATGCCTTATCGTCATTAATTTATAAATAAGGCTCCGGCACGTAATTTATTTGTCAGAATGTCAGCACAACACTTGTGGCAAGCATTTTGAATATATATGTTTGTTGAACTTTTAAAAAAAATAACATGGCTTTAGAAATTACTGACGCAAACTTTGAGGAGCTTGTGCTTAAATCTGATAAACCCGTATTGGTTGACTTTTGGGCAGAATGGTGCGGCCCTTGTAGAATGGTTGGCCCGGTAGTGGAAGAAATTGCAAAAGAATACGACGGCAAAGCTGTTGTTGGCAAAGTAAATGTTGACAATAACCCCGGCATTTCAATGAAATTCGGTATCCGCAATATCCCTGCTTTACTGTTCTTTAAGAATGGCGAGATAGTTGACAAACAAATTGGCGCTGTACCAAAATCAGTACTGGCCGATAAACTGGTTAAACAGTTATAATATATCTTTCTAAGTTTTATAAAAAAGGCCGCTTCCGAATATATCCGGAAGCGGCCTTTTTTATTTTGCAGTTACGTTAATTTCCACTCTCATAACAAATCAGGTATTTTCTTGCTATTTTTCCAAATGAAACCCTGCGAAACGAAAACATCATCAAAAGAAATTAATTGCAAGTAATAGAAATTTAATCTTTAATTATTGTTAAATTTTCATTTAATAATATAATGCAGGGTTAACACACGGTTAACATTATAGCTGAACTTTTGTGCTCAAACAAAAATCACAAAATGAAGAAGCTCTTATCTATCATCCTAACCGTTCTGGTTTTAGCTGCAGCAAGTGTGGCTAATGCACAAATCACTACCGGTGTTATTACCGGCAAGGTTACCGACCAAAAAGGCGGAACACTGCCAGGTGTAACTATTAGTGTGGTAAACACCAGTACCGGCACCCGTTACGGCAATCAAACCAATGCCGATGGCCGTTATACTATCTCGAATGTTAACCCCGGAGGGCCTTACACTATTACCGCCAGCTTTGTGGGTTACAAAAAACAAGAATTAACCGGCATTACCATAAACCTTGGCAATGCCACTTATAATTTTAAACTGGAAGATGAAGCTACCGCCTTGAAAGAAGTAGTAGTACGATCAACCGGTGGCGCTACCAAAACAGGGGCCAGCACACGCATTAATCAAAATCAGCTGCGTAATATGCCATCGCTTACCCGCAGCTTGCAGGACCTGACGCGTTTGACTCCGCAAAGCAGCAATAACTCGTTCCAGGGTACCAACTACCGTTACAACAACGTAACGCTTGACGGGGCCATCAATAATGATGCGATCGGGTTCAGTCCATCTTTAGGTGGTCAGAACAACGTATCTGGTCAGGTTGGCAGCAGCACGCGTACCAGCCCGGTATCGTTAGATGCGATACAGGATATACAAGTTTATGTTGCACCTTACGATATCAAAATTGGTAACGTATTAGGGGGTAGTATAAACGCCGTTACCCGCAGCGGTACCAATACGGTTACCGGTTCGGTATATGGCTTCGGTCGTGGAGCATTCCTTATCGGCCCAAACCGCATCCCGGCCAACGTGGGCGGCGATAATTCAAAAGAACCGTCTGCTTTCCATGATTTCCAATTTGGTGCCCGTGTAGGGTTGCCAATTGTGAAAGACAAATTGTTTTTCTTCACTAACGAGGAATTTGCCCGCCGGAAAGACCCGGTGATCTTCCCTGCAGGCAGCGCTGGTGCTAACCCCATCCTTTCTGCACAGGACGCAACAGACATTACCAAAGCATTTACCAGCTACACCGGCGGTTTAAGCCCTGGAACAGCCGGCGAAGCCAGTATATTTTCAAACTCGAACAAGTTTTTCAATCGTTTAGACTGGAACATTAATGAAAAGAACCAGCTGACTTTGCGAAATAACACGATCTCGTCTACCGCTACCAACCTTGAGCGTGATCAGCAGAATTTCCGTTTCAGCGGTATTGATTATACATCGCACAACAACTCAACTTCAACTGTTGCCGAGTTAAAATCAAGGTTTACCAATTCCATCAGCAACAGCTTATTATTTGGTTATTCGAACGTACACGATTATCGTGATCCTAACTCGAACCCGGCATTGCCACAGATCGAGATCACCGGCCGCACCCCTGGTACTACTATCTTCCTGGGTACCGACCGTGAGGCTGCTATATTTGATATGCACCAAAAAACTACCGAGATAACCGATAACTTCACCTTAAACACTGGTAAACACAGCTTTACTTTTGGTACGCATAACGAGTTTTATAACATTACTTACAACTTTGTAAATGCGTGGAACGGTCGCGATTCTTACGCAAGTATTGATGATTTTACTGGCGCGTTCAACTCAAACCCGGCCACCACAGTAACATTTACCCCATCGCGTGTAAGGGCTAACTTTAACTATACCAACAATACCCGCGATTACATTTTAGCTAATCCATCGGCACAGTTTAAAGTGAACCTGTTAAGCTTATATGCACAGGATGAACTGCAGGCTACAGATAATTTAAAAATTACCGGCGGTATCCGTTTAGATTATGCCGGTGTACCTAACAAACAACCGTTAAGCAGCAAAACTACCGGTGCTGCTGCTGACCCTAATTACGGTACTACTTTTACTTACACCCAGCCAAGGAACATCCAGAATAAGTTTTTGGACAATACCGAAATTAACGGCCGTTTATCTTTCAGCTACGATGTTAATGGCGACCAAAGCGTTGTTGTACGTGGTGGTACCGGTACATTCACCGGTCGTGTACCATTTGCATGGTTTGGTTACGCTTTTTATAACAACGGCGATACTTATGGTGCTTACGATAAAAACAATATTAACCGTACATCCAACACCATTACCCCGGGTACTAATCCAACACAAGCGCCTGCCAACGGTGGCTTAGGTTTTGTTAATCAACAAACCAACCCTGTGCCAAATACCAGTGCAAGCGGCCCTACCCAGGTAGATATGATTGATAACAACTTTAAAATGCCACAGGTCTGGAGAAGCAGCTTAGCTGTAGACTATAAAACCCAGGACCAATGGCGGTTCACATTAGAAGGTATTTATACTAAAGTTATTCACGATTTAAAGTTCCAGCAAACCAACACTACCGATCAGGCGACTTATTACCCATACGATACCCAGCACCAACAGCCAATATTTGTGAACAGCAAGCCATCGGCTAACTTTACCAATGCCTATCTGTTGTCAAACACCGATCAGGGTAACCGTTATAGCATCACCGGCCAAATTGGTAAAACATGGCCTATGGGCTTAAATGTTGATTTTGCTTACACCTACGGTCAGTCTAAAGATATCACCAACGGTATCCGCAACTCAATGGAATCAAACTGGCAGTTGAACCAGGCTTTAAACCCTAACGCGCCAACCTTAGCTTATTCTAACTTTGATGTGCGTCACCGTATCATCACTAACCTGAATTATAAAATAAGCAGCAAAAAAGCATCGTCTAACTTTGCTATCTTCTTTAGTGCAACTTCAGGTACCCCGTATTCATTTGGCTTCCTGCCAAGTTCAATTCAGGGAACCGGTCAGCAGGTTAGCTTAGCTTATATTCCAAACGTTGGCGAAACTATTAAACTATTCAGCACTACACCAAATGCGCCAACTGCTGCAGAATCGGCACAGGCGGCTGCATTCGACCAATTTATTGATGGCGACCAATACTTAAAAACCCGCCGTGGTAAATTTACCGAGCGTAATGGTGCGCGCACGCCGTGGAACACTAATGCCGACTTCCGTTTTACCCAGGACTTTAACATTGGTACTGACGCCCATAAGCAAACTTTAACCTTTACATTTGATATCATCAACCTTACTAATTTGTTGAACAAAGCATGGGGACATTACTATTATTCTCCAAATACTTTCAATTCAACATCAAGTATTGGTTTAACCAAAAATGTTACGCCATCGTTTGCTAATGCGGCAACAACTTACCCAACCTACAAATTTGTTAACCCGGGTGTACCTTACGCGGTTGACCAATTTGCTTCGCGTTACCAAATGCAGTTTGGTATTCGCTATTCTTTCTAATAGTTTAACGCAAATATTTTTAAGCCCTGCAATTTTTGCAGGGCTTTTTTTGTTTAAAAATTAATTCAACTGAAAGGATTAATGCTACGCTATCGTCTCATTATCAGGCTGTAAAAATGTCCCTCATTTGTCCCGATTAATTTTATTTTAACTATACGTAAATGCAATATCTTTACATTAATTAAACCTCCATCACCTATGTATCAGTCCCTTTCCTCCGGGCTTAGTGTCTTGAAAAAGCCAGCCCCGCGTAAATTAGCCGTTCTGAATCGTTATGTCTTTTTGCTGTTAATAGCTGTGATAGTATCCGTTAAAACCCATGCGCAGGATTTTTTTCCTCAACAAACAGATTATGGCATAAGGATAGGTACCGATGTTGAATTGCCGGGCAAAAACATGGAGAGCTATAAAAGCACCCTTGGCTATAGTATTGGCTTTATGCGGCTTTTAGATCACATCACCCTTGGTGCTCATTTCTCGTACCGGGAATTTAGGCCCAAAACCCTGATGACAACCACTCAAATAGATGCCGGAAACGAAGCCACACTTACCTATTCAAACTATACCGCTTTTTTATTTTATTTAAGCGGCGTATATAATGTACCCATTACCGAGCGGTTAACAGGTTATGGCGGTATAAATATTGGCATGGGCTACAACACTTCCTATACACACTATACGGATGATAATAATAACATTTACCTGGGTGGGGCCTGTAAACAAGCTTATCTTGCACCTAAACTGGGTGTTGGTTTTGCTGTGCACAATAATGTAGAGATTGATGCGTATACCGGTTATAACCTTTTTATACAAAGCGGGAACCTTAATAATAATCCTCCAAGCGGCTATACGGGCGTTGCGGCTACCAGTTATTCGGCTATTGTAACAGGTATGGGATTGGTATTTAAGTTTTAAGTTAGTATCAGTTAATTAGTGATTGCCATTCAACAACTAATCACTAATTAACCAATCACTGATTACAGATTCTTTCCCAACTTTTCCAGCATTTCGCGCGGAACTTGCTGCAGATCAAGCACCAGGAAACCATCAAGGCAATCGGCGAATTTTGGATCAATGTTAAAACAGATGATCTTTCCGTTTAACGCGATATATTGTCGAAGTAATACCGGGATCTTCATATTACGAGTTTCCACGTCGGATATAATGCTATCCAGTCCTTTCAATGAATCATCAGCGCCTTCCATCAGCAGGTCTGTATCGATCTTGGAAAAATCAACCTTGAATTTTTTACGCGGGCGCACATATTGCGCCATTTCATGGTCGAAATGATGCTTAGTGATATAATCTACAATTAAAGATTTTGAGAATGTGCTGAATGAATTACTGATGCTTACCGGCCCTATCAAATAGCGGTAACGGGGGTTATCCAGTAAATACTTCAATATGCCCTTCCATAATAAAAATAAAGGCAGCGGCTTGCCCTGGTATTCTGAACGGATAAACGAACGCCCCAGTTCGATGCTGCTTTTTAACACGGGAGTAAACTGGCCTTTTATTTTAAAAACTTCAGCGGTATAAAACCCTTTTTTGCCACGACTGTAAAATATTTCATCGCCCAGGCCAATGCGGTAGGCGCCTACAATTAGCTTAGTTTCGCTATCCCAGATAAACAGGTGATGATAGTAAATATCATACTCATCCAAATCGATACTTTTATTAGTGCCTTCGCCCACCTCGCGGAAAGTGATTTCGCGCAAGCGTCCAATTTCGCGTATAATATTGGGGATAGTGGATGTGGGGGCTATAAATACCTCGTAGTTTTTCTCCGTCCAGATCAGGTAATTCTCCCGTAAAGGTTCAAGTTCCTTTTCAATGATATTCCGGTCGGTTTCAAAAGCAATTTCCTCGGGTTCGCTTTTTATTTTGAACAAATTGCGCGGGTTGAATAATTTCTTTTCTTCTTCAAGCCCTGCACCCAAAGCATAGGTTTTGGCACGCAGGTAATTCAGTAGTTTTGCAGGGTTATTACTTTCGGGGATATCTTCAAAATGTATGGGCTTGCCAATGCGTAGCTTAATGGTGTGGCCTTGCTTGTTAAATAATTCCGAGGGTAGCTTTGCAGTGCGTAACGTAGGATGGATCAGGCTAAGCAAATTAAACAACAGGCCATTATTCCCATGGAAATAAATAGGGACCACCGGCACTTTTGCTTTCGCGATGATCTTTCCTACAACCGGATGCCACTTGCGGTCGGTTACCTGCTGGGTTTCAATTTTATAGGTGGACACTTCGCCCGCGGGAAATATGCCGATAGGGGTGCCTCCCGCCAGTAAGCCCAGTGTGCTTTTTATCCCGCTGATACTGGATGAATGATCGATATTTTCAAAGGGGTTTACGGCAATAAAGTACTCACTCAGGTTAGGTATTTTCTTCAGCAGGAAGTTGGCCATCAGTTTAGCATCAGGCCGAACCATGCAGAGCATTTTTAATAACACCAGCCCTTCAACACCGCCATAAGGGTGATTGGCAATAGCGATAAAAGCGCCGTCGGCAGGGATATGACGCAGTTCGGTTTCGTCAAAATCAACCGTAACCCCAACTCCTTCTAAAATAGCATCAATAAATTCAATACCGTGTTTATGCTGGGCGCTGGCAAACAATTCGTTCACCTGGTTTATCTTCATAATTTCCATTAGCAACGCAGCAAGACCGGGCATTTTCAGCTTGTCCAGCCCTATAGCTTTTGCAAATTCGTTGGTGGTTATTATTTTCATTTTTCGCGGCAGGGGTATATTGTGTTTAAGAGTTAAATATCCTTAAAAATTCTTTATTTTACGCCAATATTTAGCTATAACCATGCCTTCGCCTCTTAAAAATTACTTGTCAGTTACTAAAAAGGAGTGGAACGGATTAATTGTTCTGCTTATACTGATAACTTTGGTTTTGGCTGCCCCCGGTGTTTATAAAAAACTGCATCCTTACAAGCTGGTAAATCCAAATGGCTTTGATGAGGCGGCCGCACGGTTACCAAAAATGGACGCTGATACCACTAAACTCAACAACGTCAAATTATTTTTGTTCGATCCCAATCATTTACCCGATACAGCCTGGCAAAAATTGGGATTAAACGAACACCAAATAACCACCATTAAAAATTATGAAGCTAAGGGCGGCAGGTTTTACAACAAGGCCGATCTGAAGAAAATATACGCAATCAGCAGCGATGATTACAAGCGCCTTGCCCCTTACATTAACCTGCCCGAAAAATCAAATTATACTGCAAAGACCAACGCGGTTGTGGACATTAACACTACCGACACTATTAAACTTACCCAAATAGGCGGCATTGGTAATGGTTTTGCCACACGCATTATCCGCTACCGCGACAGGTTGGGTGGTTTCTGCAAAAAAGAACAATTGAAGGAAATTTACGGGATAGATTCTGCAATGTATTTAGACATTGCGCCGTTTATTAAGATTGATGCACGGAAGATCAGCAAGATCAATATCAATCACCCGGATAAAGACCGCCTGCTGGTATTCCCTTATTTGACTTACAAGCAAAAAAATGCCATTGTTGAATATCGAAATCAACATGGCGACTACACTCAACTGAGCGATTTAAAGAACATTCCTATTATTGATGACGGAATTTTGCGTAAAATTGAACCATACATCAGTTTTAAATGATAGAACAACAAATTAAAAGCGCCATAAGGGATATTCCAGACTTTCCGAAACCCGGTATTGTATTTAAGGATATCACCCCTATTTTAAAAGACCCTATACTTTGTGATAAGATACTTGATGCTTTTACCGAGCGACTAAAAGATACCAAAATAGATGTAGTTGCGGGGGTTGAAAGTCGCGGATTTTTGTTTGGGTTATCCTTGGCATGCCGGTTAGGCGTGCCGTTTATCCCGGTGCGTAAGGCCGGTAAATTGCCGTTTACCATTAAACAAAAAGCGTATAAACTGGAATACGGCACCGCCACTATTGAACTGCATACTGATGCCTTTGAACCCGGTCAGCACATATTGATACACGACGACCTGCTGGCCACCGGCGGCACCGTAACCGCAGCCAGTGAACTGATAAAAGAAATGGGCGGCGTAGTAGCAGGCTTCAGTTTTGTGGTTGGTCTTGGTTTTTTAAATGGCCGCGAAAGGATACAGCCAATAAGTGATAAAATTTTGGTACTGGCGGATTATTAGGCACTGCAAGAAAACGTGATGAAAAAGATACGTCATGCTGAGCTTGTTTCGGCATTGAGGTTAATAGTTAGTAACAAACAAATGCTCAATAAAAACACCATACCCAACGGGATTATCATGGGGCTGATATTGCCCGTTATAGCCGCCTTGATTTTTGAGGTAGTGATGCATCCTATCTGGATTACGGCAAACCGGGGCTTGCCATACTTTATAGTGGCAGCTTTAAACCTGGGTGTATTGCGCTACTTTGCCGGCAAGCACCAGGAGAAGACTGTGCAGGGTATTATGCTGGTTACTTTTGTGTTTTTAATAGTGGTTTATTTTTTCAGATATAAATAAATGAAGTACTACCTGGTAGCGGGCGAAGCGTCGGGCGACTTACACGGCGCCAACCTGATGAAGGCACTGAAGGAGCGCGATCCCGAAGCTGAATTCCGGTACTTTGGCGGCGACTTAATGCAGGCCCAGGGCGGTAGGCTGGTAAAGCATTATGCTGATATGGCCTTTATGGGTTTTGTAGAAGTATTGGCCAACCTGCGCACCATATTTAAAAACCTGAAAGCATGCAAAACAGATATTAGCGCCTGGCAGCCCGATGTGGTAATATTGATCGATTTTCCAGGCTTTAACCTGAAGATCGCTGATTTTGCCAAAGCGCAAGGTTTTAAAACCTGCTACTATATCTCGCCAAAAGTTTGGGCCTGGAACCAAAAACGCGTCCTGAAAATAAAACGCGTGGTCGATCATATGTTCTGCATCCTGCCCTTCGAGGTTGACTTTTACAACAAATGGGGTATGCATGTAGATTATGTAGGCAACCCGCTGTTGGATGCCATAGCAGCATTTGAGCCTACCGCAGGTTTTCTTAAGGAATACCACCTGACAGGTAAGAGGATCATAGCGCTGTTACCCGGTAGTCGCAAACAAGAGATCAGCAGGTTATTACCTGATATGCTGGCGGTAACAGCACAGTTCCCTCATCATCAATTTGTAATTGCCGGTGCGCCATCGTTTGATAAAGCTTATTACGATCAATACGTGGATAAGCAGGAAATACCCGTTGTATTCAATGCCACCTACGATTTGCTCACCCACGCCGAAGCTGCAATTGTAGCATCGGGCACAGCTACGCTGGAAACGGCTTTATTTAATGTGCCGCAAGTAGTGGTTTATAAAGGTGGCGCTATTAGTATTGCTATTGCACGCATGGTGGTATCTATCAAATTTATATCACTTGTAAACCTGATTATGAATAAACTGGTAGTGAAGGAACTGATACAGGAAGATTGTAACCCACAGCAAATAGCTACAGAACTAAACTTGCTATTAAATGATGCAGCCTATCGCACCCAAATGTTAACTAATTACGATGAACTTGACGTGTATATGGGTACCCCCGGCGCGTCAGCTAAGGCCGCTGAATTAATTTTGGGATATTTGAAAGGTTGAATCTGGAATTAGTTCGAAATGAAAAGGCGGTGGATAAAAATAAGGCCCTCTGTTTACAAAGGGCCTTACCGTTTTCAATAGGTAATGTAAAAGAATTTTACAGGTAGATATAGGTTAGGCAGCTTGTTTCTGCTGTATACCTGCTTTACGGATAGTTGGATTTTTATCATGGAAAGCTTTCAGGTCCTCCATCAATATCTTTATCAATTGGTTGTCAAACTGGGCAACTAATTTACTCGGTGCTGGTTTACTGTTATAGTTTTTCATGGTTGAATGTTTTATAGTTAAATGTTTTGACTATGCTGCATTTAAACGATTGTTAAAGCCATTTTGGATAGTATTAACAAGATTGGCTTTAGTATTTTTAGCAACCGATAGGTCATTTATCAGGATGTTTTTTAACTCGTTATCAAAACGGTCCATCATTTTGGTTACAGATAATTTTTTTTGAGCTTTCATAGTGGTAATGTTTTTGTTGAAATGTTATTTAACTAATTCTTTTTTTCTTTATCAATATGATCGGTTTCAGTAAGGTTATCTTTACGGCGCTTAGCCTCTTCGTATTGCCTTTGTATCTGTTCCTTGTCACGTTCGTCTGAAGGCTCGGTAGGATGTTGTGGGTCTTCCCACTCTTTTTCCTCTTCCGGTTGTTCCATATTTGGGTTAGTGACTATCATTTTCAATTTTTAACTGATCTGTTATTGGTTATTCCAATTCAGTGCCAAAAATCAATTAGTAACCTAAAAAAGTCTCATAACAGCGCGTTTGGAATTAAAAAAGTGTATAAGCAGGCGCTATACGTAGGATATCGCATCAAAAAAAGCTACATTAAAACCTACACTATGTTTTGTAGAGTGGTCAGGAGCGGACGGTTTGATGATGCACTTTCATCTTTTGATGGTTAAGTAGATGGACCACCAGCACGATGGACGATAAAGCGATGCCAATAGTACATACGCCGTTCCACTGGTATTTATCCCAAACTATAGTAGCCAGAAATGTTCCCAGTGAACCGCCAATAAAGTAAGACACCATATATATAGTATTGATACGGTTACGTGCCGATGGATTTAATGCAAAAATAATAGCCTGGTTAGAGATATGTGTAGCCTGCACGCCGACATCCATTAGTATTACACCAACCGCCAGGCCAATAAGGGTATAACCCCATACCATAAATACTATAAAGGATACAATAATTAAAATGATTGTGAAAGCCGACAATTTATAAGCGTTTGTCTTATCGCTTAGGCGACCCATTAATCCGGCGGCTACTGCGCCTAAAGCACCTAATAAACCGAAAGCGCCGGCCACATCGCTACCCAAATTAAAATGCTGTTTTAATAAAAATACAATGGTTGTCCAAAATGCACTGAAACTGGCAAAACACAAAGCGCCACGAAATGAAGCTAAACGCAAGGCAGGTTCTTCTTTAAACAGTTTAACAAGCGATCTCATTAAGGTGGCATATTTACCAGTATAATCGGCCTCAACCTTTGGTAGTTGCAAATAAACCAGCAGCCATATCAGCAACATCATACCGGCAGCTATATAAAACATGGTCCGCCATCCAAAATGTTCGCCAACAAAACCACTTACCGTGCGGGATAATAGTATGCCTATCAAAAGGCCACTCATAATAAAGCCAATTTTTTTTCCCCGTTCCCGGGGCTTAGCAAGGTGCGCAGCCATAGGTATCATTAATTGTGGAATAACCGAGGTAATGCCTACAAATAAACTGGCTATTAATAATACTAAAATATTGGGTGCCCAGGCAGCTACTAAAAGGGAGGTGACCATAAACACAAAATCTATCAGCATTAGTTTGCGGCGTTCAAACATATCGCCCAGCGGGACAATAAATAATAATCCGATACCATAACCTACTTGAGTAATCATAGCCACTTGTCCAACTTTTGCTGTGCTTATATGATAAGTAACGGCAATATCATTCAGTAAAGGCTGATTATAATAAATGTTGGCTACTACAAAACCTGTAGTTATGGTCATTATCCATAAAATCAGTGGAGTTAGCTGCGGTTGAGTCGGTTTTTTATCGTTCATGTGCTTTTTACACGAAATTTTAACAATAAATTGATTAAAATTTAACGTTAACTAAAGTTTTGATGTTTTCTGTTAGCTATTTGCTGTTGTTATGGCTTGTATTTTTATGTATTTACAATAATTTTAATAAAAAGGTATGATTTTGTTTGTTTTTTCATGTGATGTTAATGATAATTGTATATATTTACACCGTAAAGAATAAAAAATAGCTCATGACTATTGATTTTTTATAGTAAATATGTTTTTTGATATAAGTATGACAATTTTTAGTGAAAAAAATTAAAATTTTTTAACAGATATCAAAACTAAGTGTTACTTTTACACCGTATTAAAAATACACAAAATAGTCTTCTCATAATTTAGGTTTATAATTGGTTAGTAAAGGCCCCTGCCCATCAGGGGCTTTACTTTTTTAAAGCTTTTTGGCCCGCAAAAATACATTCCATATTTATTTATACCAGTGTAATGAAAGTAAAATTTGTGTTTGATGAACTTTTTTTTACTTTTGCCATCCCGATGGGGAAGTCCTAAGCCAGAGGTCATAAGTCTGTAGTAAAAAAACATGACTTTCGACTATGAACTTTAGACTTGCAAAAGGGGGGATTAGCTCAGCTGGCTAGAGCGCTTGCATGGCATGCAAGAGGTCATCGGTTCGACTCCGATATTCTCCACACTGATTTTTAGGCACTTACAAATTATTGTAAGTGCTTTTTATTTTCACAGAACTCCAAGACTGATTTAAAAGAGTTTAATGTAAAAATGCCTTTTGTGGTTTTAAGGCATAGATAGCACCTCATTCCAAAAGGTAAATTCTGCTTTACCATCGAGAAATGATTCCGCGAGCTTCATAAATGCGATCATGTGTGGCTCTTGCATATGCCGACCCAGAAATATTTCTTTTGAATCCCATTTTTCAATGATCTGCAGTTGCTGAGGATCATCAGGGTTATCGTATACACCAATATCCTTACAGGCGCTTTCTCTTTCAATTACTGTTTTAATTATTGCCTCAAGCTCAAATTTTGCAGTTTCCATTTTACCGGGCTTTATCCTGCTTGTAATTAAAACTGTTACTGGTTTTGAATCGTTATTCATATCGGCTCGGTCCTAATCGTTTTCTACCTGGTAATGAAGTTGAACTGTATTCCCGTTTAATTTAGATACTTGCAACAGGTTAAGCTTTAGCTCACCAGTTACATTTTTTAATAATGGCAAGCCACCGTCAAACAATACAGGCTCAACGATAAAATAGATCTCATCGACCAACCCGGCGTTTATAAATTGACTGATGGTCATTGTTCCGCCAATAATTACCGCGTCAGCATAGCCTTCGCGTTCCAACATTTTTTTGATTTTAACTGGACCTTCTTTGGTGAATTTTACGGTTGGATTATCCGGCTTTGCGGTGTCATTTGTAGTTAAAACAATTGTTGTTCCTTCCTCCTTAAGTGGTAAGTGATCGGGTGCAATAATGTTATAGGTGGTTTTACCCATAATTACCGCTTTAAATTTCTGACTTATAGCATACATGCCCTGACCGTATTCAGGGGACAACCAATCCGGTACATTCCTTGAATTTGAAATAAGTCCGTTCGCGGAAGTTGCGATATAAACGCTAATTTTCATTGTTGTTATTATTATAGTTTAGTAAATTGACGTTGTAAATTCAACACCTTTTGTTAAACTGAATGTTATCAGATAATAGGTAAAATTGAGACCATTTTGCATCCAATGCAATAACTGACAAAATTGTTAGTGATCAAATTTGCAATTATGAGGAAAAAAGAATCTACCGATTATGCTAATGAACAGTCATTATTTGAACTTTGTGAGCGTAATTCAGCTATCAGTATGATCAGCGGACGTTGGAAGGGACAGATAGTTTATTACATTTCCCAGGGAAATGATAGATTTCATCTGTTACAACAAAAACTGCCCAATATTTCTGAGACGGTCTTAGCAAGGCAGCTAAAGGAATTGGAAACCCACGCAATTTTGGTAAAAAGAGAAATCCCAAATACGGTTCCGACGGGTATAAAATATATATTAACCAACAAAGGGGTTGACCTGGTTCCCATTTTAGACAGTTTATGCAGCTGGGGCAAATTGTATGCCGATGGAAAAGCAATCGTAGTTCCCGCGGAAAATGGAGCTACTGCCATCGCCAAAGCCGTGGTTGAGCCTATCCCGTATTAGTTTGATATTTCTTGTCAGTGGACTTTATTAGCATCTATTAGCTACCAAATCATTTTTGTTACTCTAACTGCGTAAAGACTTATTGAGACGTTGATCTGCCTGATTAACAAATGCTTCCAAATTATAAATTACCGTTTGAAGTTAATTTAAAAACAGTAACTTTGTATAACAAAGTACTTTTATTCTTTTTGTTTATGAATATTTCTACACTTGACAGCATACATTCCCAGATAAAGCAGAATAGTTGGATACGATATTTTGCTGTTTTTAATCGCGTAGCATTGGCCGCCGGATTCTTAATTGCAGGCATGGTGAAAATTGTTGGAGAGCGGTTTGCCAGTGGCTTATCCGTTAACCACCCAATGGGGCATTATCTGGACGCCCTTCACCAAACAGGTTATTACTACACATTTATTGGCATTGCCCAGATAGCGGCAGCCATTTTGCTGCTGATACCCCGCACGGCGTTACTTGGAGCTTTGCTTTATTTTCCTATTATATTAAATATCTGTGTTTTATCACTTGCGGTACGTTTTGAAGGATCATTACTTTCCTCACCTTTAATGGTATTATCCAATTTGTTTCTCTTATGCTGGTATTATGATAGGCTAAAATATATCCTGCCTATTAAACCAGCTACAATTAATAAACATATCGAAGGCGAGGGGCAGATCAGTAATAAGTTCCCTGTAAAATTTTTTGCTGCTGTTGTTACAACTGTTATTGTTTTAGTGCTGGTGCTTACCCATATATATCATATTATGCCGCGCAATAATATTGCCGATTGTAAACAACAATGTAACAGCGATAAAAACCCCAACGCCTGTAACGTTTTTTGCGATTGTATCCATAAAAAAGGCTTCTCTCTTCAGAAAAGCCTGGACGAATATCAGAATGCGTTGAAGAATAATAAGTAATGAAATTAGCAGTTATTTGTCTGCAGAAATTTTAAAGGTTATTTTATTCTCTATAATACTACCCGCATGTAGTGGATATTCAAATTCGGCAGCCTGACTGTGAAAGAAGCTCTCTGCTCCAAGATTGCTGTAACCGGCAAGCAATAACCGAATGTTTTTATCAGTGCCCAACCAGCACCGCGAATGCTGAGAGCCGTCTGAAGTCAAGACAAGTTTACCGAATTTGCTTTCAAGGGCCAGTTTTTTTATATTCATTTTTGTCGACCGGAAATCGTTGGTACCTAAACTGTTTTGATCTGCCGACCACGACGCTAAAGGTTGATGCAGAGGCCCGGCCGGGCCGGAAAATGGCTGAGCATTTGAAACATACACTGTACCACTTAAACGACCTATATGGTCTTTCGGGTAATAATTCCATAGCCCTTCCCGAACCCAACTCATCACAGAAAAATCAGCGGGCAGTTTGAAGACCATTCCCCATTGCCTTGGGTTTATATTTTTAGTTAAGGTATAATGATATTGTACCTCCACACTTCCGTTGGTATTAAATCGGTAAGTAGTTGTTCCTGTTGCCTCATCATACTGGTCCCAAACCTGTATGGTAAACATTTGTAGTTGTGTTTGATACGTTATTTTAGTAATTATATGATTGTCCGCCGTATGGTTGTAAGGTGAAAAGTCTTTTCGCTTACCCCGCATTTGCACGCCATCGCCCTCGGGATTAAGCGGAAGTATCATTAACTGGCCAAAATCATTAATAATTTGCATGTGGTTTGCATACATCTGCAGCCCAGGCAGGCTGCTGTTATTCAATACTATATGTATTTTCCCAGCCGTAGCCCTTACCAAATCATTTTTTGTTTCATAACGCCAGTTTATTTTATTACTGGCAACTTGTTTCGCAATTTGCTTATTAAACACTGGAACGATATTATCGAATAGATATTCGTCGATTAGCATGTGCCTGGCATCGATTACTTCCAGTTTTAGCTTTTGGTCGGCCGTGGGTTTTGTGCAAAAAACCTTTATCGTATCAGATTTTCCCGGGGCAATATCCGGTTTCAATATTCCACTGGCTACACCAAGGTTCCATCTTAATTCACACTCGTTTAAGTTTGTGAAGCAATGCCGGTTCTGTACAACGTACTTTACATAGCCATTTTGCCAGTTCCCGTACGGTTTTATTTTAACAGGCGAATAAGCTTTCTTCATATGCCAGTACTCCGGTTTCAAACGCCG
Source organism: Mucilaginibacter boryungensis (assembly GCF_015221995.1). Lineage (NCBI taxonomy): Bacteria > Pseudomonadati > Bacteroidota > Sphingobacteriia > Sphingobacteriales > Sphingobacteriaceae > Mucilaginibacter > Mucilaginibacter boryungensis. Next base: position 609,064 of record NZ_JADFFM010000002.1, on the reverse strand, counting down.
CCAGGCATCAATTACTCCCCAGGACCCAAAGCCAACCACCGTGCTGTCTGGCAATATAAAGGTGTCATCAATACCGGCCCATAATGCACCACCTAATATTCCGCGCGATGCGTACATCCTTTCCCACATATCTGCCATACCAATGCCCCAGGCATCGCGTAAGCCGGGGTCGGTAGCTAATTCGTATCTGTTATATGCGTTAAGATGGCAGTATTCATCAAATATAATTGGCCTGGCAGAATTTTTATATTTACCTATGCCGTCAGGGCCGGGATAATGCTGGTTACCAATTTCCAGTTCACCATTGTCACCATTAGGTTCGTATTGGCTAAAATTTCTTGGGCGGGACGGGTCTGCTTGTTTAACAAGTTCACTTGTCTTTTTAAAGTACTCGACATATTTTTTACTTTCATTTCCCATCGACCAAATTAAAACCGAAGGGTGCGACTTGAAAAAATCAACCATATCAAGCGTTTGGTTTACCAATATTTGTTGATAGAGGCTTGGAGGGACCGCAGCCCTTTCTGCCCAGCAAAACGGAGCCTCGATTTCTAAAAACATGCCTATGCTATCGCAGGCCTGTACCAATTCCTCCGGAGGAGGATAATGTGAAGTTCGTATATAATTTACATTGCCATGCGCAAAAATTTTAACATCCTCCACACATTGCGTCGCTGTAACTACCCGGCCGTTCAATGGCATAATATCATGATGACAAACACCCCGTAATTTAATCGGGTTATTATTCACAAATAATTGATTGCCCCGCAATTCAATTTGCCTGAAGCCTATTTTAAGTTCAGTGCTTTCTTCAACCTGTCCCTCAATCAGCAACTTAACATTACAGGTGTAAAGATTGGGATGTTCACTATCCCACTTAGCAGGGTGGGGTATATCAAACTGATAAGATGAGAATAGGACTGAAGCCGGTTGGATAGGATCATGGATTAGTATTTGCCTGGTATATACTGTGCCATGGGTTTTATTATTAACAAGTTCAAATAGCAAAGTTGGCTTAACTGGCTGCTTGCCTTCATTTTTTAAAGTAAATTTTGTAGTAAGGATGGCGTTATCATAGTTTCTGTCAAATTTAGTGTCCGCCTGAAATTCACCTATATTGACCGGCGGTAACGCAATCAACTGTATTTTGCGTGTAATGCCACCCAGTGCATGTACTGCGTAACTACTTGCTGCAGAAGTACTATCCGCAAAGCCTTCATTTTTAACTTTGATAGCCAGCTGCAAATTATGATTTTCACCTAAAAAATCGGTGATATCAATTTCAAAAGGTGTAAACCCACCTATATGTGATGTTGCTAACCTGCCATTAACATACACCTGGGATTCGCTATATATACCATCGCAACGTAGCTTAATTCGCCGCCCCGTCCATTCATCAGGAATGATCCATTTTGATGCATATCCTGCCCATGTGTTTTTAGTGACTTTAAATCCTTGCATTACCCACTCGCCGGGAACACGGATTTGTTTCCACGATGAGTTTGTCCACGATGACTCTTTTTCAAACCCTGGTTCGGGTGCAGGGTTAAAAAGCCAGTTGCCAGCAAGATTTTTTACCCAAATGCTGCGGCCAGTAGTTGGAAGCGGGCTTATAGATCTATTTGTTACTGTATCTGCTCCATATAATAAATTAACGCAGCATAATAAAATAACAATGCATATGATTTTAAAAGGCATAAAGAGATGATCAAGTAATTCCGATTAAAGTTAATGCCGCAAAGCGCATGTAACCTATACCGATTTTACTCATTTTAGACACTATCTTATTGATTTGCCTTGAAGGCGGTAACATTACTTGCTGCACTTGTCCGCAAATAATATATGAATTATAGCTACCGCAAAAGCTAAAAAAGAACAGGTTTTATTAATAACAGAGGGCAAAATGTCAATTTAAGGTTGTAGCTTATTGGAAATGAAGTGCTTAAAAATGCCTTAAAAATAAAATTAAAAAAGCCTTGCAGGCAAAATGTAATAGTCCTATATTTGCACCACTCTAAACAAAACGGTTAAACGTTTTAAAAAGTGATGATTCCGTAGCTCAGCCGGTAGAGCATAACACTTTTAATGTTGGGGTCCTGGGTTCGAGTCCCAGCGGGATCACAAAATAGCCTCTCTAATTTTTTTAGAGAGGCTATTTGCATTTATGGCATAATATGATAAATAACGCCTGTAATATTACTGTAAGTGACCATCATCATTGATATTTGCCATTGTTAATTGAATGATGCGAATAACAACTGCTTTAAGTTAATAACGCAAAATTGAAATAACTTACATATGTCTTCTTACATGAAAGGAACTGTGCTGCTTATTGGCTTTTGGCTTTCTTTTATCTCCTGCAATTCTACTAAAACCAATACCGGAAAAATAAAAGCAGTTGAAATTAAAAAGGAAAATGGAAAATATACTTTGTATCGCAATGGAAAGCCTTTTATAATTAAAGGCGGAGCGGGGTATACCCATTTAAAAGAGTTACACGAAATTGGTGGCAATACCATACGGGTATGGGATACTTTGCAATTAACTAAAGTTTTGGATTCGGCAAAAGCCAATCATTTGGCGGTTATAGTTGGAATACCTTTACCGCTTAATGACAACATGGATATTTTTTATAATAATGACGTCAAGGTTAATGCGAGCTTTAAAAAAATCACCCAGACGGTTAATAAGTTCAAAAATCACCCTGCTTTGTTATGCTGGTGTTTAGGTAACGAGATAGCGTTCCCATGGAAGCCGAATTTCAATAGGTTTTACAAAGCGTTTAATAGCATTGTGGATATGATCCACCGGGATGACCCGGATCACCCTGTTACTACAACTATCATGACGTTTAGACGTAAAAATATTGCCAATATTAAATTACGTACAAATGTTGATTTCATTTCTTTTAACATATTTGGTTCGATCCATACATTGGCTAAAGATTTAGACGATTTTAAATGGTTGTGGAATGGCCCATTTTTAATTACTGAGTGGGGGATAGAAGGACCATGGAGAAAGGACAAGCAAAACGCATGGGCTGCAAAAATTGAGTATAACAGCACTGAAAAGGCAGACCAGTATTTATCAATATATCAAAAATTTATGCCGGTAAACAACCCAGGATTTTTAGGGGAAATGGTTTTTTACTGGGGCCAAAAGCAAGAACTGACCCCCACCTGGTTTAGTATGTTTGATAAAAACGGTACAAAAACTGAAGCGGTTAATACTATGCAATATATTTGGACAGGTAAACAAGCAACTTACCATGCACCTGCTGTTAAATACATGTTGATTAATGGTAAAGACGGGCCCGACAATATTTTTTTAAAGCCTGATAGTATAACTCAAGCTATCGTTCATTTAGATAAACCCGAAAAGGGTCTAACGTTTAAATGGCAGTTAATTGCCGAAGACTGGTTTAGCCCTAATAACATATTTAGTGCAAAAGAGCCAAAGACTATTGAACATGCTATAGTTGAGATTAACGGTACAGGTATAAAGTTTAAAGCACCCAATACCGAAGGCCCTTACCGCCTATTAGCTTTTGTGTACAATAAACAGGGTTATGTTGCTACCTGCAACACTCCATTTTACGTGCTTGCCAATCCATGATTACTAAACCTATACAGCCCCCATCGGGTAAGCATCGCATAACTCTGCGAGTAATGATTATAATAGGATTGGCCAGCATTGCCTTTTTTATGAATGCATTGCTTAATAAGGATGTTATTGGTTTTAAGCCGCTTTATGTGTTGTTGCTGTTAACATTCATATTTGCTTTTATTAAAATTATTTTTGAATGGTACCACTATTGGTCTATTAGCATTCCGGTTACGCCACCTGTTACCAAACAATATACAGTTGATGTTTTTACAACATTTTGTGCAGGCGAACCTTATGAGATGATATTAGAAACGCTTAATGCAATACAGGCTATTACTTATCCGCACGAAACTTATTTGTGTGACGAAGCTAATGACCCTTATCTCAGATCGGTATGTGAAAAATTAGGTATACACCACATCACACGCACCGATAAAATTAATGCAAAGGCAGGTAACATTAATAATGCATTACGCCAGTCGTCGGGCGAGCTGTGTTTAATATTAGATCCCGATCATATTCCAGTCCCCGAGTTTTTCGACGCTATTATCTCGCATTTCGATAATCCGGAAATTGGGTATGTACAGATAGTGCAGGCGTATTACAACCAGCATACCAGTTGGATAGCTAAAGGGGCAGCGCAGCAAACATATCAGTTTTATGGTCCAATGATGATGTGCATGAATAGTTATAATACGGTACAGGCTATCGGCGCTAATTGTACTTTTCGCCGCAGCGCACTTGAATCAATTGGAGGATATGCCCCTGGCCTGGCCGAAGACATGCATACTTCCATGCAGTTACAAGCGCGCCAATGGAAGTCGGTTTACGTGCCAAAAATTTTAACACAGGGTTTAGTTCCGGCCACGTTAAGCGCCTATTATAAGCAACAGCTTAAATGGTCGCGAGGTGTTTTCGAACTATTTGTAACTACTTATTTTAAACTTTTTAAAAAATTTACCTGGCGGCAAAAATTACACTACAGCTTACTGCCACTATTTTATTTATCAGGGTTTATATTTCTAATCAATTTCCTGGTTCCAGCAATTTCATTAGTAACCGATCTTTTTCCTTTACAAATGGATTTTTTGGCCTTTGTAGTGGTTAGCACCCCTTTTATAACGTCGGTTATATTAATAAGACATTATGCACAACGCTGGGTTATGAAAAACAATGAAGAGGGTTTTCATGTAATAGGCGGATTATTATTTATAGGTACCTGGTGGATATTTATATTAGGTGTCATTTATACTTTTATACGGAAAGATGTACCATACATTCCAACACCAAAAGAAATAAAAGACGAAAAGAATTTCAAAATCAACCTGCCTAACGTTATTGTTCTCTTAATTTCTATCACAGCTATTATTTATGGTTTGATAAACGACTGGAACCCATATACTATTTTTATGGCGGGGTTTGTCGGCTTAAATTGTTTGTTTATGGTGTTTATGCTTATAGCCAGTTCAGAATTAAAATTCCGGGCAGGGTTAACATATCACTCATATTTGAATCAAACAATTAAACATGTAAAAAATGCTAAAGGCCGTTTTTGGCTGTTCAGAAGGCAGGTTTACGCCATTATTAGACCCGTCAGTTTATTATTGAGTGCATTTGCGCTGTGTTTCACCATATATATATCAACAAAGCCATCCGAAGACCGGGATTTAACAACCTCGTCTTATTTGAACCACTTGAAATGGGGTAAGACAAATGATAAGAAGCCGTTGGTCGGTATGAATCAAAAAGATACAGCAGGTCTTTTTGCTATAGTAGAGGAACACAAAGTATGGGAAAAGGAGGATAAAACGGTTGTGTCCTCAAAAGATAGTTTGAATAGCTACGCCAGCTTAATCCCACAGCCAACTTATACCCTGGCAACAAAAGGGGTTATTTATACAAAAGGAAGTTATTGGTATAAAAATATTCGTCCGCTTACCAAAAAGGATATCATTAGTGATTTTGGCGAAATGAAACTGGCGGGAATAAATGAAGTTAAAATATACGGCCCTAATATTTACGATGGGTCTATTTTTTATGCAGCCGAACAACATAATTTAAATATCAGTTATAGCTTTTGGATACCAGGTCCTGCGGATTTTATACACAATACCGATAATCTTAAATCGCTGAAAAAAAGTATTCTAAAAACAGTTAGAAAAAACAAAAATAACGAGGTTATAACTAACTGGAATTTAGGTAACAGTACGTTGCAGCAATTAACAAATTACTATAGCGCGCCACAGTTATATTATGCACAAAACAATTTCATCAAATGGCTGAAACGAGTGGTAAATGAAATTAAACAGATTGATAGCCACCGAAAAATTACTGTTGATGTTACCGCCTCATCTACCCTTAACCTAACAGCTAATTTACTGCACAAACAAATACCTGCAATTGATGCTTTCGGATTGGTCATTCATGATAGCAAGGCATTTCAAAATATAACAGATAAACTGAATGTCCCTTATTTTTTTAGCAGTTTAGATCCAGCAGTATTAAAGGATGGTGGCACACCGCCAGCAGGCGGCGTGTTTTATGCCCATTGGCAAGATCAGGAGGCTGCGTCCATTGTTACATTTGATGGATTGAAAGATGTATACGGCCGTAATAAGCCATCTTTGAATCAGATTAGCGAAAAATGGCACGGTGCTATCCCTGCTAATAGCCTTCCACCGGTAAAGATACTGAAGCCGGCTTTAACACCGCTGGCCCACAGAGGACTTACTTATAACGCGCTGGTGTACCTTAATAATAAATGGAATTTGGCCTATAATACCAAAACCGAACTAACGTTTGAATGGTATCTTATAAAAACTGATACTTTAGGAAATGGTTTTGCAATGACTTTGTTAGGGACAGGGCCTTTTATTAATGTAACCATGCCGCAAAATATATATACACATAGATTGTACTTGATCGCTGTGCGGGGCAATAATGTAACATCTGATATTTCAACGCTTAATATACCATTAAAATAACAGCGCTTGAGAATATAGGAATAATGTGCATCCCGAGCTACTATCTACCTCTTGGATATCCATAGAGCTTATTTTTCTTTTCTTTGGTGAAATGTCACCTGGCCTGTTTAAGACGGTAGCAATTGCCTCTTCTTCATTCTCCGTGATTTTTAATACTTCATTAGCAATCTCTACCGTTTTGTCGCGAATATATTGGGTTTGGTTTTTGTAAGATGGCGGGTAACCTCATTGTACCAGGGCAGAATTCTCCTTTTTAATTTAACAATTTTATGCATGCTGGTTTATTAAATAAAACTTATTGCAAGCGCTGTTGTGTTAATAGCATGAGAAAGCTTTTTACCATCATTATTCTAATATTTGCATTTGCTTTTATAAGCCAGGCGCAGCAAATAACTGATACCCTGAATATTAAAAAGCACCTGGGCAAAACCGTTACTTTATGTGATTATGTAAGCGGTATAAAAATCGTTGCTGATACACTCACCTTATTAAATATGGGCGGGATATATCCGCATCAAAAATTTACTGTGGCTATAAAAGGGAACCGGATACAATTAGATTGGGCTAATTTGAAAGGAAAACACCTATGCGCAACCGGTGTGCTTATATTGTATAAAAATCAGTTAGAGATTGTAGCGTTAGAGCCTAGGCAGATAGTGGTGAATTAAGCTGCAGATTTGTATTGATGCTGGTAATACCATTCCAGTAAATAAACCCCATCGCTCCAGCTTAGTTTACCATCGGCAACAATCTGGGCAAGCATAATAGAGATGTTATGCAGAAAAGCACCCTGTACTTTTCCGTCTAAACCTTGTAACACTTTAATGGCGCAAATAGCTATTTGTGAGGGGTCTGTTAACTCTGCGCAGCTATCGGCCAGTTTCAATTCTGTTAATATAACTGGCAAATTAGTGCGTAATAACTGTTTTACATTATCGTCCACGTCGCCGGGAATAAGTACGGTCAACACATCTGCCGCCGGTGAATCAACAAATTGCTTAATGTTTTCGGTTACGACGACGCCAATATGTATGGCAGTTTTTAATTCGGCGGGCATACCATCAAACAACGCTTTAATGCTTGCCCAAATTTTGGTTAAAAATGATTTTAAACTCATGTTAATTTTGTTTTTTTAATTGTTCAACTTCAGTTTGTAATATGGCCACTTGCCCTTCCAACACTTTTAACCGGACCTCGTTTACACGGTTCTGGGCTTCCTGCGTTACCTTTACGGCATAGATGTCGCCTTTTAATTGGAAATAGGTGGTCATTACCGATGCCACAATACTTGCTGTGCTTACTACGGTTACTACAAGGTTCTTTACAGTAATGCCCTTTAATTGTTGATGCTCAATGCTTGTCATGGTTTTAAAAATAAAGCGCGCTCGGTAGCGCGGCGTTTTACTAAAGCATCGCATACTATTTTATTACCGGTATGCGGATCGGTGATCTTATTCCATTGCAAAAATTGATTTGCCGCGCCGGCGTAATCGTGCGCATTCAGTTTTTCGAACAAGGTTTTGCCCGAGGCTGTACCGGTGTTGTAAACGAATGATACTAATGCATCGAACTGATTTTGTGTCAACGGAACTTTAACACGCTGGTTAACGGCATCTGCATAAACGCCCAGGGTATTGCGGAACAACGCGTCCGCTTGTGCGTCGCTGGCCAGTTTATCGCTGGGTTTTACAACTTTGCCATCGTGATAACGGGTTGAGCCATAACCAATGGTCCATACGCCCGCGCTGTCGCGGTAGGCAGATAACCTAAGTCCCTCAAAGTTTTTAATGAGGGCTTCACCATAATCACTTAACTGCATCATCACTGATTAATTTTGCGGGTGTAAAGAAATTTTTGACCAGGTAAGCCACTCCGGAAGCAAGTGCAGTCATGCCAATCTGTTTCCAGTTAAAGGTAAACGAACCAGCGCTAAAGCTTACTTCTATAGCCGATATAAAACCACCGGCAATGGCGATAATTAGGCCTTTACCCACATCCTGTAGGTTAAGGCGGTATAGGGGAGAAGTTTTCATTGGAATTATAAGAATGGGGTTTAATATTGACATATTGTCTTTATAGTCAGCTATAGTTAAGCTCGTTATCTAAGGAATAATATACATGTCCGTAAGACAAGGCTAAACTAGTGTAAGCGCTGTAGCAAGATAAGGGATGTTGCCCCCCAATTAGGTGACCCTTTGGCCTCACAAGCTTTTTATACCGGCGATGAATGGGAAACCATACCCAAAAAGCAACTACACTTTTAAACTGTTTTAAAAAGCATCTTCTATCGTTATCTTAATATTGGGTGTTTGGTTGAATATCGTGGTTTGGGGATCGTCGGGCGGGACTGCGTATATGTTTTCGCTACCACTACTTACAGCATCCTTATATATTACAGTATAAGGGCCGTCACCTGAAACAAATACCTTAACGTCAAGCGAATTAAAATTAAATAGGTTATAGGTGTTCTTTTCCCCCGCATCGGCCGTAATCACTCCTGCGCCCGTAGTTGGGTCACTTGATAGCCTTAAATCTACCGTAGCGGAACCGACTGAAGAATTATTTATTAAAATCACTTTAGGCAAAACGACGCCCCCGCTATACATCATTTTCTTTAACATTAGCTTGCTTGTTGAATGTTATAAAGAATTACATCGTCGCTTAAATATTCGCAAAATATGTAGTTATTTTCACCTGGCACATAGTCGCCCGAACCGCTTAGTTTTTTAAATGCAGAGGGATACGAAGGCTCTGCGGAATCATTGTGTATCATTTGACATACCATCCCGAACTTGTCCTGCAGATCGTCCGGGTCAGCAACCTGAACAAAACTAATATCGCCTGTTATTGGTAAGGCTATCGTACCGTATATACTTTCCCTTTGAAAAGAAACGACAGCGCCGGTTTTAGCTTTTGGCAAAACGAAACATCTTTGAGCATATGCGTTATCGTCTCCTTTAGCGCTAAAGTCGGCGTTACCTATAAGATGCGTTTTTATTACAACATCACCGCCAGCCATTATGCGCATTGCTTCAATTAACGTGCCGTCAGTTATCCCATCAGGCGGCATAAATGCTATATATCCTTCGTGATAGCTATTCTTTATAAGTGTTCCCACCACGTTAAATGGTTCAAACGTCCCATAAATTTCAGGACTAACACCGGCCTTTAACCCAAATGCACCCTGCCCAACATTTAAACTTCCCAAAACATTCACATCGCCGCTTTGTAGCACACGCATTGCTACAGCGCCAGCGCCGTTTATCCAGTCAACAAGCGGATACCCTGCATTATCAAAAGAAGTTTTAAAGCTATATCCCCCGTTTGAATTGACAAGACGCGTTTCGGTATGAATACCAGCTTGATCTCCTTTTTGAGCAAATAGTACATTTTCAGGCAGCAACCAATCATTTACCCCAGGTGCATACCCTGTTCCCTCGATGCCAGTAGGCGTAATTAACTGGCCCGATATGGTGATTACATCCCCCGTTTTTATATTGGCCGGAAGCTTTAAAAGCACCCCTAATCTTCCATCAGGACCACGGCCAATTAGTACCTGGCCGCTTTCGGCAATGACGGCATCGCTATTAAGTTTTAATTCAGAAAATTCAGCTAAACCGTTAACGGCTAATTTTTGGCCATTTTTATAAACGGCGGGAGGGGATAACTTATTAATAATTGCGTTTGCTTGTAAGCTATGCCCCCTGTCATTAGGGTGCAAGCTGTCATTCATGTTAACATCACCGCCGCGATCATTTAAATAGTCAAACATGTTTAAATATAGCACCCCTTTAGTAGTTGCGACATTATGGGTAGCTGTAATAAAATCTTGATAAACAGTGTCTACATAGGTAGTTCCGTTATAAATCGTTGTTTTAAGGTACGAGTTTGACAACAATAAAATTTTACTGACAGGCCAACCAGCAGATAAGACTGCGTTAATAAATGTTGTTAAATCTGTTTCGTAATTTCCTGGGTTATAATTTGCACTTGCCGAATAGAAGTCATTTGGCCCAACTTCTACAACTATCCACATATCAGTATCAGCATATACGGGAATTGTGCTTATCCTATCAATAAAGCTTATGTTTGCTGGCAAATTATATGGCGTGCGTTTCTCAACTGAAGAACCCGGCAAGCCAAGGTTAACTTCTGTTAAACCAAGTATTTGAGCCACTAATGAGCTATAGCGAAAAGCGTCTGCTGAAGCACCACCCCCTTCGGTTATTGAAGTTCCAAAAAACACAATGTTGCCAGTAGGCGCTGCGGGTTCTTCTATAACCAATCCAACCTGTAACGATTTTGTTTCCGGATCGAATGTTAATTCATCATCTTGCAGCATACTGCCATCGGTATTCCCGAACACTATTTCATTCGCATCTAAATCGCTGCCGCCATCGCCGCCGCTTTCATTAGCCCACTCAATAGCATAGTCTTCGCTACTTGATTTTTTTAGCACCTGTCCCACCGCACCTCCAACTGGAAGACCCGGACCGACAGGGCCTGTGTCACCTTTCTCGCCGGGAACTCCTTGGGGCCCTGTATCACCCGTGTCGCCTTTGGCGCCGGCCACTCCCTGCGACCCTGTATCCCCCGTATCCCCTTTTTCACCCTGCGGACCAATCAGCGTAGTCCCTGTTCCCCACACGCTAGCGGTTTTTGGGCCGAACAACGTGTAGGTTGAGGTGTTGATATAAAAATCGCCGTTAACGCCATCTGTACTATTTGATGGATTGGTTGCGCCTTGTAATATGGTACGTCCGGCAGCACCGGTATCTCCTTTATCCCCCTTGTCGCCTTTGGCTCCTGCCGGGCCATTTAGCATGGTAAATACAGGGTTCCAGGCGCCGGCTGTTTTTTTGTAGAAGATACCTGTGGCAGTATTAATATAGGTATCGTTATTAAGCCCGGTTGCGCTGGTGGGGACACCTAAACCATAAAGCACAGTGCCATTGTTTTGGGTACTGCCTGATGGTAAGGTATATACCACATTCCAGGTGCCCGATATTTTTTGCGCGAAGCTGCCTGCTGTGGTATTCACAAACACATCGCCGTTTTTACCCGTTGTGTTTTGGGGTAGGGTTGTGCCGAAGCTGATGGCTGCACCGGTGGAAAGATTGCTACTTAAGAACGATAGCAGCGTGGCAAAGCTATACTGGTAGTCGGTATTGTTGTGGACAAGGAGGGAAACATCAGCCGCGTCAATAGAGGCTGCCGATGTTAATTCGCTTAGTTTTTTATCCATAATAAGTTACTTGGTTATAGGTTATACAGGCGACAGACAGTTAAATTCATCGCTGCGGAAAGGTGTACGCTCAGTTTTGTCGACACCACGTATGCGCGGGCCAGCCTGCCGTGCCGATTTGTTTTTAGGGTTATAGCTCCACAGCGGGAAATCGCTTTGATGATCGCGCAGGAAGCGTTCTGCTTCATTGGCGTAGGCGTTGGCTGTACTGCGCTGCTGTTCTACCAGTTTGGTAATGTCGGCAGCAGTTAAGGAGTTGCCACTTTCGCGTTGTTTTATTACCGGACCTGTAGCCGTATAATGCACTGCATCGTCCTCAATAAAGCGGGCAAAGGTAAAGTACACCATCAGCGGCCCAAGGCCCTGGTACAGCACTATATAGCCGCGTTTATCCAGGTATTCTGTGCCATTTATCAGGTCTTTATACGGTTGTGGTGCATCATCTTTCAGAGTGCCATCGTCGTTAAAATGTTTAAGCAGGTCAAAGTATAAGGCATAACCCAAAAATGGTTTCAGGTCAAGTTCCTGTGCCTTACTAATGAACACATTAAGGCGTTCGGGTTTAATATTCAGGCTGATATCTTCAAAGCGCTGAAAAGTGGTTTGGTTAATGATGTTCATATAAGTTATGAGTTTTGAGTAGAGAGCTATGAGTTAGTGATAGGGAGTAATTGTAATAGTGACTCAAACCCCATCACTCAGAACTCATAGCTAATTCGTCATTGCTTCTGCCTCGGCAGGTTTAAAACCGTAGGCATGGATAAGGATAGCGGTTTTGTTGGCTGTAGGCAGGTTAGATAGTAACAGCTGATTAATGCTACTGCCAGCCAGTATGCCTGCGTTATCGTCGGCTACATCGGCAGGGACAGGGATGATGTTCCAGTTACCTGATGGATTGATGCTAGTGTAAAACCTGCCGAAGATCTCGGCAAATGTTTCAGCTATCTCCAGGCGTTCGGGCGCGGTATTGTCATTAAACTCGCGGATGGCTTGTTTCTTTTCGCCACCGTTGCTAAGTCCTGAGGTTTTTTCTGAGTTGATCAGTTCCTTTGGAACAGAGAAGCCTTTGATGATACGCGCCTCGACCGAGCGTTCGGTGCTTTCAAAAAGCTTATCGTTGTTCTGGATAGCATAGGGCTTAAACTCCGGTTTTGATGCTTCATCTTCATACTCAATAACAATGATCTTTTGCGCGCTTTTTGCACCCTGGAAAGTCCCCAGGTCTTTTTCCAATTGACTTGGTACATTGCTATAAGGCTCATCGCCCATATCGGGGCCAGCATTGTCGGCTTCCTCGCGGCGCGATGGCATAAACAGCATGGTTGATGGCAGGAAACCGGTGATCACTTCGCGGTTGTTGAATATCTTGATACCAGCTTCAGTCTCAAAATCTTCCCAAACGCTGTCGGCTTCTATCAGTGGGTAATCATCAACTTCAGGGTTGAAATAAAAGAGCTGGCCTTTGTATTGTTCCCAGCCACCTGCTGCTGATATCTGTTTGGTGATCACTTCCGGGTCGGGATTGTACTTATCCAGGAAAGTGATCTTGCTGCGCATGATGTTTTTCCAAGTTTTGCGGCCCCAGTCAAAATAGATAGCGTACTTGTCAGCGGTTTCGGCGCAATCGGTATCGCCCATACGAATGTCCTCGAACTTTACATAATTAACCGAGGCTATTTTAAAATTGGCATTATAATTTACATGGATGCCAAATCCGCTGAAAAGCGCCTTATCTGATGCGATAGCTTTTAACAATTTAGCCAGTGTTAAGCCTTTGCTGTTAATTACTTGTTTACCCAAATCAGCTTCCTCAAACCCGTTACCGGCAATAAACTTGGCGCGCTTGTTCCAGCAATCCTTTGCCGTAGGCGATGCGCCCACCAGTTCCAGCATACGCTGCGGGTAAGCATTGTCAGCATCATAATTCAGTATACCATAGGTTTGGTTAGGGCGAACTATAATGCGACGTTCAATTTGTGGCAGGTAGGTTTTCATTTGTTTTAGATTTCACAGATTTTGGTATGATTTCACCGATTCGTTTTCTTTTTGCTTTAAGACTTTTCGTCTCCCCCGGTTCCGGACTATCCCTAAACATCGACCGTATATGCGGATACCGTTCCAGGTACCATTTAGCTTCAGCATCGGTCAGGTTATCGTTATTGTGCCGGGCATGTTCGCCGGGAACAAATTGGTGCTTGCCGGGTTTTAGGATGTATTTCTTCATATTTAGCCCTCCTAAATCCTCCCTAAAGGGAGGACTTTGATTAGATGTTTGTAAATCATTTATAAATTCCCCTTTTAGGGGGCGGGGGCTTAATCTACCAGTGCTTCCAAAGCGGCCAGCGTGCTGGCATAGGTCGCCGAGCCTGAATCAGGTGCTATAGATACGGCGCGTGGCGGGTAGGGCTCTTTCAGCTTGTCGGGGTTGGTTAGCTTTAATTTGTAGCCGCCTTCAACACCTTCGTCGGCAGCGTTACGCTCGGCATCGGTCAGGATCAATCCGTTTACCGCGCCAAATAATTCAATGGCTGAATCGCCGGCTTTGTAGTTGTTGATAGTGATGGCACGCACCCTGCCGTAACCCATAGCCATTAGCTGTGCTTTAACTGATGTAGAAAGACCAGCAATGTTGAAGTCAATCTCTTCGGTATAGCGTGGGCCAACCTGGGTTTTAGTTAGTTTTGATGTGCTGTTAAAGCTGTTATTGGTACCGGTAAACTTGTAAACCTTGGCACTGCCAACGGCTGTCAAGCCTGATACGATCAGCGAATTCAAAGCATCATAAGTAAGGGCGATTTCATCTTCGTTAAAGATGTAGATTACGTCTTCAATACCGGATGTTACCGGTTCGGCTGTGCCAAGTGCAAAGCCTGCGTTTATTTTATTGTAAATGGGCATGGGTGTAATTTTAATTATTGATATTGAATTAATGAGTGGATGAGTGATTGATGGAATGAGTGAATGGGACGAAGCGGTATTTTAATTATTCACTCAATCACTCAATCCATCCCTCACTCATTGTCGGCTACGCTGACAGATAGAACAGTTCGTTTGCAAACTTGAAGTTTACCGCTGCTTTCATGCGGGCCTTCATGCGTACCACATTATCGTTGGTATAAGGCTTCATGTAAACGGTTGACAGTTCTGAAGCATCGCCTAACAGATCGACACCCAGGAACAGGTTTGATGAGCGGGCGCCTAAAATAGTGTTGGCCTGCCAGTGGTTCATCAATTGCAAGGGGATACCTAAGTAATCCATTTTCTTTTTATCGGTAAAGGCATTCAGCACATTGGTAGCGTTGTTGGCCTGTGCCTGGGCGTAAGCATAGCCTACATGCAATGGTATTTGCAGGTTAAAATCTTCCTGGCTACGGTCGGCCGGGTCCAGTTGCGAAAACACACCATTTAATACACCCAGCACATTGCTGGCATTTATGTAGCTTACCGTAGCTGCAGTTGATGTGCCGCTGAAGGTTGCCGATTTGCGAGTGTTAATCTCGTTATAGTTGCGCACCAGTTTAAAAGTAGTAGCGCTTAACACCTGGATAAAGTACGATTGTCCCTGTACATCTACACCCGAACCGCCGTTAGTGGTATCTTTGCTGGTACCGGTTACCGCGGTGATGGTTACCACGTCGCCATCCGATAGAGTAGCGGTGCTGCTTACAGTCACTACGCCGGATGCGTTGATAGCAGTTGCCGCCATGCTGGTGGCCGATTTGCTTAAACCAACTTTGTAGACGCCGCTTGCTGCTGCAATAGCCGGTAACAAACCGGTGAAATCAGCAGTAAAAGTGGCTTCTTTGGTGGCTGCTTTGCCAAGCCAGTACAAACGCTCGTTGGCGATCTGAATTTTGGTCAGGTAGCGCTGAACCATAAAGTCGGACAGGTCTACCACACCTTCGTAGTCGCCGAAGGCACCCGGCGCCAGGCTTTGCGATTCCCACGATTGGGCCAGCTTATCCCACTGTTCCACTTCCGTTGTGGAACTCGTAAACCCTGTCGCTGCGGTTAAAGTTCTTCACCATTTGTTGCAGCGCGGGCGAGCTGTTGTATATGCTTGCGGCATCGCGCAGGGCGCCCACTTTCAGGTTGGGTATATCCTGACCTACAACGGTAATTACCTGTTTAGCCTCGCTGCAAGCCAGGCAAAACAGCACCTGCATAATAGCAAACGTTTTGCCTGAATAGGTGCCGCCTTGGTTTACCACCACGTGGGTACCGGCGTTATAGTTTTGTTTAAATAGGGTAGTTGTGTTCATGGGGCATTGGGTCATCAAGTTATTGAGTTATTAGCGGGGAGGTTTACCTCTTCTGAGCGTAATAGCCCACGAAAGAGCAGATTACACCAAACGTTCCGATGGAACGTAATAAATGCTGGTTTACAGTGCTACCAACCAATCGTTCCTAATGGAACACTTCTTATTTTTCATCCCGTAGGGATGTTTGGTGGGTAGTAGAAATAAGAGAAATTGTAACGTTCCATTGGAACGGTTGGTAAATGTATTAGGGGAAAGCTCCGATAGTGCTATGGCACTGCCGTTAATAAGGGCATAAGCCGGTCATTAGAGCATTCATCTGCATATCTGCGCATCCACGCATTTGCACATTATTTGTGCGTTACCTGCGGCCCGGGCTTTCCGCTTATACTGCACAGGCATTAGCCACAAGGCCGGTATCCGCTGCAATCCCTAACGCGGGTTACAGTTTCACATCCTTTTCATTGCGGGCAATGGGTACACCCGTATCTACCATGTTTATGGTAAAGGTTTTAGATGATTGATCGTTATCGACAGGGTGGTCATGTTCGTTCCAGCCCAGGGTTTTCAGCGCGAAGATGGCGCCGGTGGGCGAGGGCTGGTGCAGGCGCTTCTCGTATTCGGCCGCGATTAGCAAACGCGCGCGTTTTAGTTCCGAAGATAATTCGCCTTTTTGTTCGTAAGCCTCAAATTCGGCAAGACTGTCAAACCCCAGGTGCAATGCTAAACCGGTTAAGGTTGGCGGCTCGGGCTGGCGGTCCCACACTTTTTGTTGTTTGGCTTTTCCCCTGGCGGTTGTCGCGGGCAGTTGTTCAAAATGAAAACTTCCTTTAATATACGAAAAATAGGCCGTAGTAAGGTGCCTTAGCTGGCGTGTAGATATGAATTTCATGAAAGCCGAGGTTTTATGCTTAAAATGCCGATTGGCATATATTGTATACAAATGTACAGAAATAAAAATTGAAATGCAAATATTTTTAGCAAAAAATTATTGCACTCTGCAATCTGATGTTGAATAAATCTTATTTAGCATTTAAGGACGCAGGGGACAAACAATTTCCCGCTTCATCTGCTTATCATATCATCAACTTAAAAACAAACTTATGGCATTTGATCAGTACCACGAACCGGCAAACGAACTAAGCGACAAAACCCGCACCTTTGCCCGCATGATAGTTTCCCTGGGCGAAGAAGCCGAGGCCATTAACTGGTACGAGCAGCGTATATCGGTAGAAAAAGATCCGCAGGCTAAAGCAATTATGCAAAACGCCCAGCACGAAGAATTTAAACACTTTGGTATGGACCTTGAATTTCTGCTGCGCCAAAAACCCGTATGGCGCAAAACCCTGCAAGCTATCCTTTTTAAAGAAGGCGACATTGTAGGACTTGGCGAAAAAGGGGAGGAGGCGAGTGAGTAAATGTGCCCACAACCCCTAAAGGGGAGAGCTTTTGTTAAGCCCCGGCTTTATATTCCCCCTTTAGGGGGTTAGGGGGCTGCGCTTTCATTTCCTTCAACTCCATCTCGTAAGCTTTCATGCGGGCGTGCAGTATATCCACCTCGGTGCGCAGCATTTGTATCTCTGTAATTAGTTTAGCCGATTCCTGCTTCAGTATTTGCTTGTTTCCCGTGCCCAGTATAAGCCATTCGGGCGAGTATTTTAGCTGGAAGCATAATTTACGGATCAGGTAATAACTAACGTCCTGCTTTTTATTGATCACCTTACTGATAAAGCCCTGATCGACCCCGATAAGGTTGGCTAAAGCCAGCTGACCGCCATGCTCTTTCACAATTACTTTTAAACGTTTTACTACGCCGTCATCTGCAGGTGCCATGGTATTTACTGTTTTGATACTGCAATGATATAAAATTACCATTAAGTACAGCAAATATTAATGTTTTAGATGCTGCTGTTCCAATTCCTCCAGCGCGGTGTGATAATCATCAACAGATATTACCTTATCCTCGTAATCGGTATGTAATTGTTCAAGCGCTTGTAATGCTGTGGGGTTTTGCGCTAAAGCCTGGTGCAGACTAAGATACTTAAGCTGCGCCGACCGTACTTTAAAAAGCGGCTGCACGTTTTTGTTTTGCTTTAGCATCTTATCTACACCATCATCATGCCTGGGCCTGAAAATGAGTATAAAGATTAATATTACAAAACCGAATATAACAAGCGCAATAATGGCCATTATCAAAGTTAAAACTTGAAGGGATAAAACCTAACAGGAATATTAAAAATATTAAAGGTCTATTTCCAGTTGGTTCACCAGGGCATCCAGCTTGTGGTTGTATTCGTCAATAGTTAGCTGTTTGTTTTTATAAGCCGCTACCATTTTTGCCAGGTTTTCGTTGGCCCGGGTATCGTGCTGTGTGGCTTGTTGTAAACGGGCTACTTTTATCTGGGTGGCTTTTTGCAGCATCAGGGGTACCACATCTACATTTTGCTCCAGCATTTTCTGCGCATCATTTTTATTGCGGATAGCAAAAAACACTACCACCATAATAATTACCGCGCCTATAACCATGGCCATTGTAACAGCGTCCATATTTTTTATTTGTTGTTCATCAGGTTTATAGGTTCAAAAATATAATATTCTGTAGGTACGTAGTAGCGTGTCCCGCATTTGTCCACGTTATCTATTTGAAATTCACCCCGTACGCAATATTGTTTTACTATTGGTTAAACCCTATCTTGCACAGCTATCTTTATGAAAAACACGGTATTAATAATAGGCGCAGGGGCGGCGGGCCTTGCAGCGGCATACGCGTTGGCTAAAAGCGGAAAAAAGGTTGCCGTTTTAGAAGCGCGGGAACGCATAGGGGGGCGCATCAATACCCTTAACCAAACCTCGTTTTTTGATAGGGCTGAATTGGGCGCCGAATTTGTCCACGGCGATTTGCCCGTTACATTTAACTTATTAAAAGATGCCGGCATTGCACCGCAAACCATAGCGCTGCAAATGTGGCGTTACCGCGATGGCAAATTTAAACAGGAAGAAGAACAAGTGGAGGACTGGGACGAGGTAATGCAAAAACTGGCCGCACTAAAAACCGATATGCCCATAGCCCAATTTATGCAGCAAAACTTTGGCGGTGAAAAATATGCGGCGGTTACTAAATCGGTATTGCAGTTTGTAGCAGGGTATGATACCGCCGACCCCGCAAAAGCCAGTGCGTTTGCCCTGCGTAAAGAATGGCAAAACGAAGATGAGGATGCCCAGCACCGCGTACCCGGCGGCTATTGCACGCTGATAAACTACCTGGCCCGTGAATGCAAAAAGCATAGTGGCATAATTAAGTTAGATGCCGCGGTAACTGATGTTTATTGGGACAATAAACAGGTACGCGCCGTTACCATGGATGGCGTGGAATATAAAGCAGAACAACTTATTATAACGCTGCCCCTGGGCGTGCTGCAGTTACCGGAGGAAGCGGAGGGTGCGGTAAAATTTCATCCGCAGGTACCAGAACACACGGAAGCCATAGGCCAGATTGGTTTTGGCGCCATTATTAAGATACTGCTGCAGTTTAACGCGCCCTTTTGGGAAGACGAACAGTATGGCGGTATAAAGGCCCCGGCTTTTTTGTTTACCGAAGAAAAGATACCCACCTGGTGGACACAGGATACCGGCAACGCTTTGCTAACCGGCTGGCTGGGTGGTGGCGGCGCGGCCGAATTAGCGGAAACAACCAATGAGGCCATATGGCAACTGGCCATGCAATCGCTTGCGAATGTTTTTAAACTGGATATGGCCGAGCTAAAGGGCCGGCTGATCACCTGGCGGGTGGCTAACTGGACGGCAGACCCCTTCACCCGCGGATCATACGCTTATGATACCGTAGACAGCGCCCGTGCCCGTAAGGTATTGAACCAACCGGTAGATGATACTATTTTTTTCGCCGGTGAGTATTTGTACGATGGCCCCGCCATGGGCACCGTAGAAGCCGCCCTGGATAGCGGCCTGAAGGTAGCCGATAAACTATAAACATCAAATAATCCCCCAATCTTTAATCTTCAATCTCCAACCTTTAATCTCTAACCTCCCCCCTTTGTAACAATTTCCTATCACCAGCACACTACAGGATACTTACTATTTACCGCCTTTATATATTGGTTGCATATTATACCAATTACCTGATAAATACCTTTTTATGCAAAGCAAATATACCCTGGTACTGGCTGCGGCCATAGTAGCACTATGTGGATTTACCGGGCCTAAGCCCCGCAAAACTTTAGCCCCTGCCGCGCCACCCGTTACGGTGGTTGATGACGGCCCGACCTACACCCTTAGCAATGGCTATCTTACTGTAAAGGTGAACAAGCGCACCGGCGATCTGACATCCGTGAAAACGCCCAAAACCGTTACGCCTAATGTGGAACTGATGGGTTATGTATCAGGCCATCATGCTGGTTATTGGGAGCAAAGCCCGGCGCTGGCCCCACGTGAGGTAGCCAGCATCACCATCGACCCTGCCAAAGTTAACGGCGACCGTGGCGAGGTATCAGTTAAAGGCTATTCCGACGGCCAGTCTATCCTGGGCAGGAACCCTACGGCTGCCGGTCAGGGGGGCGGGTTAATTGCCGACCTGGAGATCCGCTACACGCTGGAACGCGGTGCGCATGGCTTGTATACCTACGCTATTTTCACCCACCAGGATACTTACCCTGCCGGTTCGGTAGGCGAATCCAGGTTTGGGTTTAAGCTATCGGCCTCGGTGTTCGATTGGCTTTCCGTCGACGAGCAGCGCAACGCCCTGATGCCTACTGGTAAGGATTGGGACGAGGGCACCGATCTGAACATGAAGGAATCACGCAGGCTGACTACAGGTATTTACAAAGGCCGCGCCGAACATAAGTACGATTACTCGGCCGATCAATCCAAGATCCCCGCCTTTGGCTGGTCATCAACCAAAGAGAAAGTGGGTTTGTATATCATCAACCCATCGTTCGAATACCTGAGCAGCGGTCCCCTGCACTTCGAGCTGACCGGTCACCTGGACGATGGCGACGGCGGCGACCCCACCCTGCTGGATTACTGGCGCGGCACCCACTACGGCGGCAGCGAACTTAACTTTGCCGCTAACGAACCCTGGACAAAAGTGGTTGGCCCCATATTTATTTACGTGCCAACCGGTAACGACCCAAAGACTTTATTTACCGATGCCAAACAAAAAGCCAAAACCGAACAGACCCGCTGGCCCTACAGCTTTGTGCAGGGGGTAGATTACCCGCTGGCCAACCAGCGCGCTACCGTGAAAGGCAAAATGAAACTAATTGACCCGCAACTGGCCATGCCCAAATTTAGCAACCTGCTGGTGGGTTTAAGCTACCCGGATGGGCCGCCTGTGCCAAGTCGGCCACGGCTAACTGCAGACAATTTGGTTCCGATAACCACCGGGGTGGTAGTTCAAACGCCGCCAAAGCGTGATTACACCAATTATGTGCGCGATACGGTTGGGCGCACTATACGTATCCCCCGCCCGGTCGATCCGGTAAATAATGCTGTGCGTATAGATGAACCTGCTCCCGCCCCGCGCGATACGTCGGTTAAACTACTGCCCAACGGCAAACGCGCTAACCGCGGCACCTATTTGCCGCCGCGCCAGCAAGGCGCCCGTCCGGCCTTTAACTTTCCGCGGCAGCAGCTTACCTGGCAAAACGATGCCAAACACTACGAATTTTGGACCAACGCCAATGCCGACGGCAGCTTTACCCTCGCTAACGTACGCCCAGGAACTTACCAGCTGCATGCCATTGCCGATGGCGTTTTAGGGGCTTACGATGCTACGGCCAGCGTCACCATCACGCCCGGCCAAAAGCTTGATCTGGGTACTATAGAATGGCGCCCGGTGCACTACGGCCAGCAGATATTCCAGGTGGGCACGCCCAACCGCTCGGCTAAGGAGTTTTACAAGGGCGACGACCACTGGCACTGGGGCATGTATATTGAATATGCCAAATACTTCCCTAACGATGTGAACTTTACCGTAGGCAAAAGCAACCCGGCTAAAGACTGGTACATATACCACGTACCGCACGATATAGATAACAAGCCCGATGGCCGCGATCAGGGCCGTGCCACGCCGTGGACCATCAACTTCACCATGCCGGCCGGTGCGCCGACAAGTGGCAAGGCCACCCTGCGCTTCGGTATCTCTGGCTCGAGCGCGCGCCAGCTGGATATTGCCGTTAACGGTAAAGATGTTGGCCCCTTCACCGATATTGGCGGCGGTGGCGCCAGCATGATCCGCGATGGGATAGAAGGCACCTGGGTAGAGCGCGACTTCACCTTCGACGCCGCCCTGCTGAAACCCGGCCAAAACCAAATTGTATTAACCATTCCCGCAGGCGGCGTAGCCAACGGGATATGTTATGATGTGATACGGTTGGAAGTGCAGTAGGATTTTTTAGTCCATAGCCGATAGTCCATAGACCATAGTAACTACAGTTTTGCTATGATCAACGACAGGCTATGGACAACTTCCCGTCTCACCTTCTACCATGGACTATTGACTATGGACTAACCATACACCACGTCATAGTGAGCGCCAGCGAACTATCCCCGTTATGCAAAGCCACCACGCTTCCCTCTTGAGAGGGGTCAGGGGCATGTCCTTTCTACGGATAAGGGCGTTACCTGCGGCCCGCGCTTTCCACTCATACTGCACAGGCCTTAGCCACAATGGCCGGTATCCGTTGCAATCGCTAACGCGGGGTAGAAGCACATAAGGCATGCGTGCGCCGGCATTGGGGTAAGGCGGCGGTGATTAGCTTACCTATTGTTTAACGTATACGTTACAGGCAATTCTACCAGGCAGCGTACGGGTTGATCATTATTTCGGGCAGGCTTCCAGGCTGGCAAAAGTTTCATAACCCGCATGGATTCTTCATCAAGCTCCTTGCTTACGCTTTTCGTCACCGCGAAGTTTGACAGTTTGCCATCCTTTTCAACAATAAAGGATATCTGTACCCGGCCTTGTGTATTACGCTCGCGGGCAACAGCCGGGTAACGGACAGTGTGGGCTAAAAAACTGCCCAAACGATCCATGCCCCCAACATATTGCGGCTTAACACTTACCTCCTTGTCGGTATAAACGGTGGTATCGGTTAGCGCGGCAGTACTGGTTTGCGCCTTTACACTTAACGTAAAAATTGCCAGCAGAATGGCTAAAAAAGGTTTCATGGTTGAATAAATTTTCGCCTAATTTAAACTTTAATTCTATTGTTTGCACAATTGAAGTGGTGCTGTTGATTTATGTTATGACCATAAGCGGGGACGCATGCGGTAGCGGGGGATTGTAGCACTAGTTTAGAGGAACTGACACATCTGCGCCACCATATCTCTGTGCCTATATTCTATATTTGATAGGTCTTAAATTAAGTAAGACATATTCAAATGTGCACAAGAGGAGCATAAGAACAGTATTAACAATGATGAGTGTCTAACGCATACTAAATGACAACAAGTCAAGTGATCAAAGCAATAAAGAAAATGGTATAAACCTTATTGCAGTTATAACAAAATTGCAGTACATTTAATCAAACTTAAACCGCATGAAACTAAAACAACTAGTAATCCATAAATACAAATGCATCGAAACCGAACAGCAATTCGACATTGAAGATGACATAACGATTCTCGTTGGGATGAACGAGTCAGGCAAGACTTCTGTATTAGAGGCGCTTGCTAAATCTAACTATTTTGTGGATGATAAAAAATTCAAGTTTACCCCTACTCATGATTACCCTCGCAAAGAGAAAAAAAGCCTTGATAAAAGTGGGGACGATCCTAAAGCCATAACGGCTACATATAGTATCTCTGAAGATATACTGAAGGCTATTAGTGCAGATGTTGGTGATGGTATATTTACCCAAAAGTCATTAATTATTAATTATAAGTTTTCAAATAGCCGTACTTATAATAATATCTCGTGTGATAGCAAAAAATTTATTGAAAATAAAACATCATCATTAGGTATATCAAGTAAAACCCTAAATGACAAACTTTATTTGGTAAAAAATACAAAAAATTTAGAGGCGTTAATCGCTGAATATAAAGACGAAAATCTCACAAAAGGCATAGCTACGTTAAAAAAATATTTCGAAAACAAATGGAATTGGGCACAAGACCCAATTGGTGAATATATATCCAGAGTTCATCTTTCTAAAAACCTTCCGAAGTTTTTATATTATGATGAATATTACGCTTTACCTTCTCGAATTAGCATTGAAAATCTCCAAAATGATGAGTTAGATGATGAAGAATTGAAAACAGCTAAAGCTTTATTTGATTTAGCAGATATTAATGTTAATGAATTAATAAACTCCGACAACTATGAAGATTTTAAAGCTGAACTAGAAGCAACTCAGGCAACAATAACTAATGAACTGTTCAAATATTGGGGATCAAATAATAACCTCGAAATTATTTTTGATATAGATAAACGAGAACAAGAAGTTGAAAGAACTACTAGGAATGCGTATGGACAAACCGAAACAATAAAAGATGTTAAGGTAGTAGAACATATACTTGATATAAGAGTTAAAAATAGACGATCAGGTGTATCGTTACCTCTCAAAAACAGGAGTAAGGGCTTCAACTGGTTTTTTTCATTTTTAGTTTGGTTTAAGAAAATACAAGAAGATAATTCTAACAACTACATTTTACTATTGGATGAACCTGGTTTAAATTTACATGCTTCAGCCCAAAATAATTTACTTAGGTTTTTAAAAGATTTATCTGAGAACTATCAGATAATATATACTACCCACTCTCCATTTATGATTGAATCTCATAATTTGGAAAAGGTAAGAACTGTTTTAGAAACTGAAAAAGGTTCAATTATATCTAATAGTATTCAAGAAAAAGATCCTAATACATTATTTCCACTACAAGCTGCACTTGGTTATGATATCGCTCAAAACTTGTTTATTTCTAAGCACAACTTACTAGTAGAGGGCGCTAGCGATTTACTTTATTTGCAAGTAATGTCCTCCCTATTACAATCATTAGGCAGAACCGGGCTAAATGAAAAGATTACCATTGTTCCGACTGGCGGATTAGACAAGGTATCAACGTTTATATCTTTATTAAGAGGGAGTGATTTGTCTATTGTTTGTCTATTGGATACATTTAAAGATGCTAAAGGCAAATCAAAGCTTGATGATTTGGTTGAACACCGAATAATTAACAAAAAAAAGATACGATTTTTTGATGAATTTTTAGAAGATTACACTAGTGCTGATATTGAAGATTTGTTTGAGAAAAATGATTATTTGAAATTCTATAACGAAGCATTCTCAAGTGCTATAACTATAGATCAGCTAAACGACAAGATAAAACCTATCCTTGTTCAGATAAGTAAATTTCTCAACATAACGACCTTTAATCATTATAGGCCTGCTAATAAATTGGCATCTAAGGGTGTAGATGAAAAATTCTTTAGCAGCGTGACATTAAAGAATTTCGAAAAAGTATTTACTGAAATCAATGATCTTTTTAATGAAAAATGAATTAAGACTAACGATGTGAGTCATGATAACTGGTAAGAAATTGAACCTACTTTTATCACTTAGTGCAATGCATTCCTTATATAGGGAAGACGGTAAATGGTATCATCATTTAAAAGGATTTCCCGGAATATTGTTTGATAAGAACGGTTATATCAAATTTGAAACTAAAAACGATTACGAAAAGCATCCTGCATTACAACATACTCAAGATTTGCATGTTCTTAATAAAGGAATAAGTGAGATTAATGGCTACGTTTCATTTTCTGATAAACAAAAATCATTGTTACTGACCTTAAAATAAACTGACTATCCCCACGCTACCGCAAGCGTCCTCCGCTTGTAGTAAACTGCAATTGTAACAACCTGCTACCGTTGAGATTGCTTCGTTCCTCGCAATGACGAACTGATGAGCGCAAACCTGACGAAAAAGCGGGCCGGCGTAAGCGGGAATGCCGTTTCAAATCGCTCTCTTGCGAAAATTTGAAACGCAGGGCGGGCAGAAGCTTTTTTTTCGTCTTGATTTTTCGTTCTTTTCATCAAGGAAAAGAACTAGGCCACCGCGGCTATGAGCGGACTGACGTTGATAGGCAAACTGCCCTTGATACTACGAGATTGCCACGCTACCGCTCGCAATGACAAATTGGTAAGTAGGGGCCTTAAGGAAAAAGATGGCGCGCGTTGTGACCCTGCATAACGGGGATAGTTCGCTGGCGCTCACTATGACGTGGTGGGGGCGAAGGACGTAATGATATCGATATAAATTACGACCAATTTTACTAATTTTGAAACCATGCTCACCATGACGGCCCATACGCTGGAAAAACTGGAACTGCTGCTAAAAAGCGCGGGGTACAGGGTACGTTACGAGCGGGGCAACTTTAAAACCGGCGCTTGTTTATTACAACATAATAGGATGGTGGTTGTTAATAAGTTCAGCAACCTGGAGAGCCGCATACAAGCGCTGGCCGAACTGGCGCGCGAAGTAGAGATAGATCAAAACCTGCTGGACGATAAGCAAATTGCTTTTTTACATCAGCTTAAACAAACAAAATTAGCGCTGTGACAGTCACCTTTTTAGGCACCGGAACATCGCAGGGGGTACCAGTTATTGCCTGCGATTGCAAGGTATGCACATCAACAGATGCGCGCGACAAGCGCCTGCGCACCTCGGTTTTGCTGGAGGCAGAGGGCGAGGTAATTGTGATAGACTCGGGCCCCGATTTCCGTTACCAGATGCTGCGCGCCGGTGTAAAGCACCTGGACGCCATTTTGTTTACCCACGAACATAAAGACCATGTTGCCGGACTGGATGATGTACGCGCTTTCAACTATCGCCAGCAGCAGGCTATAGATGTTTACGCCGACGAGCGTGTTCAGGAAACGCTGCGAAGGGAGTTCGCCTACATCTTCCACGATTTTAAATACCCCGGTATCCCGCAAATTAACCTGCATACTATCGGCATCGAGCCGTTTAATATTGGCAAGGTGTATTTCACCCCTATAGAGGTGATGCATTATAAGTTGCCGGTATGGGGCTTCCGGATAAAGGATTTTACCTATATCACCGATGCCAAAACGGTGAGCGATGTGGAGAAAGAGAAGATCAGGGGCTCGAAGGTATTAGTGATCAATGCCCTGCAGTTTGATAAGCATATCTCGCATTTCACCTTTGACGAGGCGGTTGCCTTTGCCCAGGAAATGGGCGCGGGGACTACCTATTTTACGCATATCAGCCACCGCCTGGGGCGGCACGAGGACGTGAGCAGGCAGCTGCCCCCCAACATCAAACTCGCCTACGACGGCCTGAAACTGGAGCTGTAAACAGACGGTTCGTTAAACACTCTCTGCATAGATCTCCGTCTCTACCAATTGGGTTAAAATGGCTTTCAGCATAGCTTCGCGCGCCCAGGTCTGTTCGCTGGCCGATGCGTCTTCTTTATACCAGCGGATAGGTTCGTTAATGGCGATGCGGCTTTTGTAGGCGAAGTTTTTGTCGGGGTGTACCCGCGTGCCCTCGTAGCTGTTCAGTCCCTCGGTTTTAATAATGCGGGCAAATTGCTTAATGTGGATATCGGCCTGCAGGCATTCGTCCAGCGCGTTTTTGTAATTCTGTTTATCCTCTAACCAAAGGGTGAGTATTTCGCCGTTAAGTTCATAGTCGGCAATGGCAATACGGCTGTAATCAAAGTCGACCGAGATAATGAGCCACCAAAGCTCATTCTTCAATTTGTGCGGAATTTTTATCATGGTGTTAGTAGCCCCCCAGCCCCCTGAAGGGGGAGCATTTGATTGTAGTGAACAGGGATTATTTTTGATTATATGCTGATTAAATTTCGAACCGGCTCCCTCTTCAGGGGGCTGGGGGGCCGCGGCTGCCAGTCGGGCAAATACTGTTGTATCTGGGCAATGGTTTCCCGGTGCTTTTCACAAGCGGCCCGGTAACCCCGGTAGCGGGCAGTGGCCCGGTTGTTACCTGGGCGTTTGCCCGTTGTGCGTAGTGCGGAATAAGCGAGGTGCATGTTGTTTAAAGATTAGATTTTAAGATTAGAGATTGGGGGTTGTCGGTGAGATTTGCTAACTAATCTTAAATTAACCAATCTCTAACCACTATCTCTGTACTTCTTTATTTATAATTATTTGTTTTATTGATTATTAATCCTAATTTTGATTATTGAATGAACAAATATACAGAGATATCTTTATAATACTAAAGAAATTAGTAAAGAAGTTTTCCACATTATGAAACTACCCGAAAAGCCATCGAAAATAAAAACCGTGCGCCCCGAAACGCTGGAATTTATTATACTTTATAATCAGTTAAAGGGGAAAGCCTTTACAGGGAATATCCAATTAGCGGAAGTGCTGGGATTCAATTCGGCCAGTTCAATTACTGAAATTATCAAGAGCCGACAGAACATCGATCCTGAAAAATTAAAGATATTTAAAGAAAAATACAGAGATTATATAAATCCACCTAAAAAACAAGAAATTACAGAAAATAGCGCTAAAAAACCTATTTTTGAAGGCATCCCCATGTACGAGGTGATCGCCACGGCATCGGGGGTAGAGGTTTATAACGATATTAACGATGCCAACCCCGTAGGCCACATGAATTTCCCCGGGATAGAGGATTGCGACTTTGCCTTGCCAGTTTGGGGCCACTCCATGTATCCTTACTTAGAAAACGGCTGCTGGGTAGCCTTAAAGGTAATTCACGATACAAAAATACTACCCGGCGAAGTTTATTATATTGAATGGGGCGACTACCGCATGTACAAACGCCTGCTGGCCGGCGATAACCCCGACGAAGTAATTGCGCATTCGGACAATACCACCGAAATGGTAGGCAACCGCCTGAAATACGCGCCCTTTGTGATTAAGCTTGAAGAGATCAAAAAATTGTGTTTGGTGAAGGATATTCATAAAAAGCATAATCATTAAATTAATGATTACACAGATTTATATATCGATTTCACCGATCCGTTTACTTAATCAAACTATCTTGTCATCAATAGATCTTATAAATACAGGTTCCGACAATTCATTTGAATTTTCTGCATATCAGCTTTAATTTTTATTGTAAGTGAAAACTACCTTTGGAGGGTATATACTGCATTATAAACCAAATGAAAAGAAGTTACCAATTATTACGTATTTACCTGGCATCGTCGGCACTGGTTGCTTTGACCATCAGCACACAAGCGCAGGAAAAGAACATTTATCACAAAGGCTGGATAGACTTTAACAAGAACGGCAAGAAGGACGTTTTTGAAGACCCCACTCAGCCCATAGAAAAACGCATTACCGATCTGCTCAGCCAAATGACGGTTGACGAGAAAACCTGTCAGATGGCCACCTTATACGGCTACAAGCGCGTATTGAAGGAGGAAATGCCTGCCCCAAGCTGGAAAAACGAAGTTTGGAAAGATGGCATTGCCAATATAGACGAGGAACTGAACAGCCTGGCATCGCACACCGACGCGGCAAACTCGCAATATTCCTATCCTTACAGTAAGCACGCGGGCGCTATCAACACCATCCAAAAATGGTTTATAGAAGAAACCCGCATGGGCATCCCGGTTGATTTCACCAACGAGGGCATCCACGGATTGAACCACGATAGGGCTACCTCGCTGCCGGCGCCTATCAGCATTGGCGCTACCTGGGATAAAAACCTGGTACGTACTGCCGGTCAGGTAGTTGGCCGCGAAGCCAAAGCGCTGGGTTATACCAATGTATACGCCCCGATATTGGATCCCGCCCGCGATCAACGCTGGGGCCGTGTGGTGGAATGCTACGGCGAAAACCCCTACCTGATAGCTGAACTGGGCAAGCAAATGGTGCTGGGTATCCAGGAAGAGGGTGTAGCATCAACCCTGAAGCACTTTGCCGTATATAGTGTCCCTAAAGGCGGCCGCGACGGCAATGCCCGTACCGATCCGCATGTTGCGCCGCGCGAAATGGAGCAAATTTATCTGTACCCCTTCCGCAGGGTAATACAGGAAGCGCACCCGATGGGAGTAATGAGCAGTTATAACGATTGGAACGGCGTCCCCATCACAGGTAGTTATTATTTCCTTACAGAGCTATTGCGACAAAAGTTTGGCTTTAATGGCTATGTAGTAAGCGATAGTGAAGCAGTAGAATACCTTTTTAGCAAACACCACGTGGCCGATACTTATAAAGAGGCAGTACGCCAAACGGTAGAAGCGGGTTTAAATGTTCGTACCAACTTTACCATGCCGCAAACCTTTATAATGCCCCTGCGCGAATTAGTGAACGAAGGCAAAGTGTCTATGAAAACTCTGGACAGCCGCGTGGCCGATGTGCTGCGGGTGAAATTCCGTTTGGGGTTATTTGATGAGCCTTACGTAAAAGATCCAAAAGCTGCCGATAAAATAGTGCAGAACAAAGAGGCGCTGGAAATGGGCCTGAAAATGAACCGAGAAAGCATGGTACTATTAAAAAATGAAGGTAACCTGCTGCCGCTTGATTTGAAAAAGACACCAAGGATATTAGTTACCGGTCCGTTGGCTACCAATGTAGGTTATGCCACCAGCAGGTACGGCCCATCGCACAATAAAGTAATATCGGTATTGGAAGGCATACAGAACTATGTGGGCAATAAGGGTGTGGTAATTGGGGCTAAAGGCTGCGATGTAGTTGATGCCACCTGGCCCGAAAGCGAGATCATTGAAACGCCGTTGACCAAAGAGGAAGATAACGAAATAAACAATGCCGTTAACCGTGCTAAGGAAGCCGATGTAATTGTGGTTGTTGTAGGCGAGGATGAAAAGCGCGTAGGCGAAAGTTTATCGCGTACGGGCTTAGGTTTGCCAGGTCGCCAGTTGAAATTGGTACAGGCTATGCAGGCAACAGGCAAGCCAGTAGTTATGGTAATGATCAACGGTCAGCCGCTAACCATTAATTGGGAGAACCGCTACGTACCCGCAATTTTAGAAGCCTGGTTCCCTGGTCCGGAAAGTGGCAGAGTGATTGCTGAAACTTTGTTTGGCGATAATAATCCGGGCGGTAAGCTGTCTATCACTTTCCCAAAAACCACAGGTCAAATTGAGTTTAACTTTCCGTTCAAACCGGCATCGCAGGCTAACCAGCCTACCAGCGGGCCAAATGGTTATGGCAAAACCAGCGTTAATGGCGCGCTATATCCTTTTGGCTATGGCTTAAGTTATACCACATTTGAATATAGTAACCTTACCGCACCGGCACGTGTAGCCAACCAACAGGATGTTATTGTTACCGTTGATGTAACCAACACCGGCAAAGTAAAAGGAGATGATGTGGTTGAGCTTTACCTGAAAGATAAGGTAAGCAGCGTAACCACTTACGATAGCGACCTGCGTGGCTTTGAACGCGTGACGCTAAACCCGGGAGAAAAGAAAACGGTAAGCTTTACCATTCATCCTGATGATATGGCTTTACTTGATAAAAACATGAACTGGACTGTTGAACCAGGCGCGTTTGAAGTGCGCATAGGCCAATCCAGCGAGGATATTAAGTTGAAGAAGGAATTTATTGTGGATGGCCTGGAAGACCGGAAGT
Source organism: Mucilaginibacter boryungensis (assembly GCF_015221995.1). Classification (NCBI taxonomy): domain Bacteria; kingdom Pseudomonadati; phylum Bacteroidota; class Sphingobacteriia; order Sphingobacteriales; family Sphingobacteriaceae; genus Mucilaginibacter; species Mucilaginibacter boryungensis. The sequence goes on along the minus strand of NZ_JADFFM010000002.1, from coordinate 577,392 downwards.
AAGTTATCATTGCCATGCTATTGTTCGCAATGACAAAAGTTAGATAAAAAGCGCCCCGAATATTTGGGGCGCTTTCTATTTTCTGCTCCAGATCACCGCCCACATGATGTTTTTCCATATCACATCAACCTGGCTAAATCCGGCGGCTTCCAACTCTTTCAAGTGCCAGCCTACGGGGGTATGATGATCGTGCGCGTCCTGGTGGGCCATCCATAATTGCCAGTCGGCTTCGGTCGATCCCAGCTTCAGGGCTTCTTCTTTCCAGCGGGTAATGTGTTTTTGATATATTTCTTCAGTAATGCCCCGTGTCTGGTCGGCAAAAACAAATACGCCGCCCGGCTTTAAAATGCGATGTAATTTGCTGTATAATTTGGCCTTCTCTTCATCTACAATGTGATGGATAGCAATGCTGGAGATGATCAGGTCGAAACCTTCATCGGGGAAATCGAGGTTACTAAAATCTTGCTGATGATAATGGATGTTGGTGTTATCTTTAAAGCGTGTCCTGCACTCATTCAATATCTCGGCAGATAGGTCCAGCGCGTGGATATCAGCATCAGGAAAATGTTTTAAAGCCGCTTTGGTTAGGTTGCCCGTACCGCAGCCCAGGTCTAATATCTGCCGGGGGGATAAGTCATGGGGCAAGTAATAAAACAAGTTAAAAAACAACTCATCGTAACGTGGTACGCACTTGCTGATCAGGTCGGTATAGCGCGAACTTAGCTGATCGTAAAAATCTTCAACGGATTGCATTTTTAAAAGTAGAAGTTTAACAATTAATATACGATAGCATTTATTTAAAAACGTATTTTAGCAAAAACATCATCCTATGTATCGTATACCACTATTTTTTACATTTTTTTTATGCGCTGTTTTAAATACTGCCGTAGCTCAGTTTAAACCAGGGGATAAACCTAATGTATGGCGGTTAGAAGGAGTTAAGTTATATGCTAAGCCAACCTTAGCAGCTAAAGTAATCCGCATGATACCCTACGGCAAGCAAATAATCATTGTTGAAGAGATAAAAGCGTTGACTTTACCTACAAAAGTTACCATGGTTGCAAAAGGGAATATTATCCATAAACCTGTCCCAATACGAGGGTTTTGGAGCAAAATAACTGTTGATGGTAAACAAGGGTATGTTTTTGATGGGTACCTTTCAAGCCTGCCTTGTCCACGGGTTGACGCGACCGGCTGCGAGGAAACAGAAACCTATTTACGCAGAAACTTCGGCACTCCAAAAGTGGTAGCAGTTAAACGTGGCAATAAAAAGACGTATACCTATCCTAATGGCAATATATTGATCACAAGCTACTACGATGGCTGCTCAGATGAAACTATTACGCTTAAAAATATCACTTACCGTGAAGCCTTGTTATTCACCAATGTTTACACCTATATGGCCGATGCCATAGGAGATTTAACTATTAAAAAAGCTGGAGAAAACACTTACCTTATAAATTCATATTCGTGTGACTAATTACGTCCTGTTCTGCAATTTTACTATCTTTCGGCCTTCCCGGCTTAGGGTCTTTCGGACTTCCCAAAAATTCCCTATCTTCACCGCCCGAAATCATTGGGGAACATGAAATTATTAGAAGGAAAAACCGCGCTGATCACCGGCGCATCAAAAGGCATAGGCCGCAAAATAGCTGAAAAATTTGCCGAGCATGGTGCCAACGTGGCGTTTACTTACCTGTCGTCTGTTGAAAAAGGGCAGGCGTTAGAGCAGGAATTGCAAAGTTTTGGTACCAAAGTAAAAGGCTACCGTTCCGATGCTTCTAAATTCGATGAAGCTGAAAAACTGATCAATGATATTATTGCCGATTTTGGTACACTGCACGTAGTAGTGAACAATGCAGGTATCACCAAAGATGGTTTACTAATGCGCATGACCGAGGAAAACTGGGACGAAGTGCTGAATGTGAACCTGAAATCAATCTTCAATGTTACCAAGGCCGCTTCTAAAATTATGATGAAAAACCGCAACGGTGTGTTCATTAATATGAGTTCGGTAGTTGGTGTGCAGGGCAATGCTGGTCAGGCTAACTATGCTGCTTCAAAAGCCGGCATCATTGGTTTCTCAAAATCTATCGCTAAAGAATTAGGTTCGCGTAATATCCGTTGCAACGTGGTGGCGCCGGGCTTCATTAAAACAGAAATGACGGAAGTGCTTGACCCTAAAGTGGTTGAAGGCTGGGCGCAGGCTATCCCGCTTAAACGCGGCGGTGAAACCGAAGACGTAGCGAATGCCTGCGTATTCCTGGCATCAGATATGGCAACTTACATCACCGGCCAGGTAATCCCGGTTGATGGTGGGATGTTGTAGGTTCAAGTCCGGAAGACCGAAAGTCGGAAAGTCCTGAAAAGATATATTGTAGAGGCGCGTGATTGCGCCTCTTTTTTATATAGTGATTATACAGGTGTAACATCTTTAACATAACCCTCATTCCCGCCTATCAACATTCATCATAATTTCGCATATTGCGTAAGCGTAAAACGTTCAACGTAATACGTATCACGTTAATATATGGTGTTTCTATTTTCAATTAACTGGGGTTCGGTTTCAGGGTGGTGGACGCTTGTTTGCCTGCTGCTTGGTGCACTGTATGCCTGGCTGATGTACCGCAACCCGGTAAATACTACACCAACCATTCGCAATATATTAGCCGCGTTACGTGGGTTAGCGGCGTTTGCTATCGCTTTTCTGCTGGTATCACCTTTGGTGAAATCGGTGAGTTACCAGCCGCAAAAACCATTGGTGTTGATAGCACAAGATAATTCAGAATCCATCAAACTGTTCAAATCGCCCGGTTTTGACGCCCAACAATTTGCTACAGATCTGGGCGGACTAAAGAAAGCCTTAGGCGATAACTACGATGTGCGTGAATATCATTTCGACGCCACTCTGCACGATGGCCTGACCAATGATTATACCGGCAAACAAACAGATATTTCAGCGGCGCTGCACCAACTGAATGACCGGTTTGTAAATCAAAACATTGGCGCGGTGGTGTTGGCTACCGACGGTTTGTACAACCGTGGTGCCGATCCGCAATACGAGGCTAAAAATATCAAAGCCAATATTTATACTATTGCCCTTGGCGATACTATCCCGCACCGCGACTTGCTGATCGCTAACGTAAACTATAATAAAACGGCCTTTCTGGGTAACGATTTTGAAATTGAAGTAATGGCTGCGGCTTATCAAAGTAATGGTGAAAATATCAGGCTAAGTGTAGCCGAAGATGGGCATGCAGTGGCATCGCAACAAGTACCTGTTACCAACGATGCGTTTAAAAAGAGCGTTAAAATAAAGCTGAGCGCAGATAAAAAGGGCATCCATAAATTCACTATTAGCATAGCGCCGGTTAAGAACGAGATATCGCTGCAAAACAATACGGAAACTATTTATGTAGAAGTGCTGGATGCACGCCAAAAGATATTATTGTTATACAACAGCCCACATCCGGATATTACCGTAATTAAGCAGGCGATAGAGAGCAATAAGAATTACGAATTAAAAACTATCCGTGCTGCTGAAGCCGGGGCTATCAACTGGAACGATTACAGCCTGGTGATTATGTATCAACCAGCCGAGGGCATGGCAGCATTGGCGGGTAAAAGTAAGGTGCCGGTGTGGTATATCGCAGGCAGTCAGACTGATTTGAACGTGCTTAATCAGGTGCAAAAAATTGTACAGATTAATGCCAACCGCGAGGAAATGCAGGAGGTGTTCGCACTGCAATCAAGCGGGTTCTCCTTATTCACCCTGTCCGATTCTACACAACAAAAGTTAACTAAATTGCCGCCGCTGCTGGCGCCCTATGGCAATTATAGCTCACCAGCTAATGGTATGCCCTTGTTAAAGCAAAAGATTGGTCAGGTACCTACACCATATCCATTATTAATTTTCGGGGAAGAAGGCGGTCGGAGGGAAGCGGTAATGACGGCAGAAGGCATTTGGCGCTGGCAACTTTCAGAATATCAAACTTATGGCAGCCACGCCGCGGTTGAGGAATTGTTGAGCCAAAGCGTACAATACCTTACAGTAAACGCCGGTCAGCAACGCTTTAGGGTTTACCCAGCCAAAAATATATTTGATGAAGGCGACAATGTACTGCTAAACGCGGAATTATATAATGATGCCTTACAACTGATAAACACGCCCGATGTGCGTACGGACATTAAGAGTGAAACAGGCAAAAGTTATAGCTTCCTGTTCAGTCGCAATGGGCAAAGTTATCAGCTTGATGCAGGGACGCTGCCTGCCGGCGAATACACTTATACAGCAGGCGTAAAACTGGGTGATAGGTCGTTAGCGGCGCATGGGCAATTCAACATTAAAGCGTTGAACCAGGAGGCGCGCCAAAGCACGGCTAACCATCAGCTGTTATATGCGCTCAGCAAGCAATCGGGCGGGGAAATGCTGCAGCCATCGCAGATCAGTAAACTTGTTGACCTGATCCGCAAGAACGAGACCATTAAAACTGTTGAATACGAGGATAAACACTATACCGACCTGATAGACCTGAAATGGGTTTTTGCGCTGATCCTGTTGCTGCTAAGTACCGAATGGTTCATGCGGAAACGGGAAGGGATTTGATTAATATAAATAGGGGCGTCATGTCGAAATTGTTTCGGCATCTCATCATGTAGGAAATTTGGCTCGAAGATAAACCGCGGTAACCCGATTATTTTTTTACTGAATCCCGGACCACTACAAAAACATCCTCATTATCCTTTTTCATCAGGTATTTTTCGCGCGCAAATTTTTCAAGGGCGTTGTTATCGGTATTCAATTCGTTTAGCTGCTTATTTACCTCGGCGGTTTCCTTTTGGTAAAAATCGCGTTCATGGCGCAGCTTAGTTACCTGCTGGCGGTATTGATATTGCGAGAAAAGGTCGTTCTTATCAAAAAATATCATCCATACCACAAAAGCTACGGTAACCAGGAAGAATTTATTTTTGAAAAGACCAATCAAGCGGTTCATACTGCAATAAATTAAATTTCGAGTTAAAAGTAGTGGTAAATGTGCAAATGTGCAAATACGTAGATATGCACATGGTGTGGATAACCGGCAATAGCCCGAGGCCATTCAACATAAACTCCGATAGTAGTGGAAACCCCGCAGCGTAGCGAGGAGTTGGAAAGGATAGCGGGACTATCGGCAGCCATGAAAAACTGACTTTCGTTTTTCAAGCTTAAATACTTTCAATACGGGAGATGGATAATCATCTGTCTCTATAGGAGATACTATACTGAACTTTTTTAAAATTAGGTTTGAAACTTTTAAATATTTACCCTACATTTGCACTCCTGTTTAAAAAGGAACGAATAGAAAATATAAGTCATGAAAAGAACGTTTCAGCCCTCTCAGCGTAAAAGAAGAAATAAACACGGTTTCCGTGAGCGTATGGCATCTGCCAATGGCAGGCGTGTTTTGGCCTCAAGAAGGGCTAAAGGCAGAAAAAGATTAACAGTATCTGACGAGCGTCGTCATAAAGCATAGTACGGATTGCTTGCTCCGGTAATGGAGTTTGACCGGTTATGCACAATCATATCGGGTCAATTTAGCAATAATGTATACCTTTAAAAAAGAAGAACGGTTATGTAATAAAAAGCTTATTGATGGGCTTTATCATAACGGTTCTTCTTTTTTATGTTACCCCTATAAGGTTTCATGGGCTTTTATTGAAACCGCGCCGGCACCTGCCCAGGTAGTTTTTGGTGTACCAAAAAAACGTTATAAACGCGCGGTTGACCGCAACCTGGTAAAGCGCCGCATGCGTGAGGCTTACCGCCTGCATAAGCAACAATTTTTGTACGATTTACTTACGGAACGTAATCAGCATATTGCCTTGTCATTGGTGTATGTGGGTAACGAAATACTGGCGTACGATTTTATAGAGAAGAAAATGCTGAAGATGCTTATTCAATTAGCCGAAGCTTTGCAAAAATGAAATGGTTGTGGAATATATTCAAAACCTTTATAGGCAGTATCTTCCTGCTTATTATTAAAATATATCAATATTTTGTCTCACCGTTAACCGGAGCATCATGCCGTTATACGCCCACCTGTTCGCAATATGGGGTAGAAGCTATAAAAAAGCATGGCGCGTTTAAAGGCGGATGGTTAACTTTGAAACGGATTGCCAGTTGCAACCCTTGGGGCGGCCACGGGCACGATCCGGTACCGGATTGAAATTTGAAGTCTTAAGTCGAAAGTTCTAAGGCAGGACAATAGACTTTTAACTTAAGACTATCTACTTAAGACTTAAAAGATGATCCTTCAGATAGAAACAGCTACTACATCATGCTCTGTTGCATTAACACAAGATGGACAGGTATTGGCTAAAAAAGAATTGAACCAGCGCAATGTACATGCCGAGGTGCTGACCTTGTTTATTGAGGGTGTTTTTAAGCATGCTGATAAACAATATGCCGATCTGGACGCGATAGCCGTGAGCAGCGGGCCAGGCTCATATACAGGCTTGCGTATTGGGGTCTCAACAGCCAAGGGGTTATGCTATGCATTGGATAAGCCTTTAATAGCTGTAGAAACGCTAAAGGCCATGGCTGATGGTATGATAAGCCGGTTGACACTTACCCCTGAAAGTTTGTTATGCCCTATGATTGATGCACGACGGATGGAAGTGTTCACAGCAATATTTGATATAAACGGGAACAAGATAACACCCACGTCTGCAGAAATAATTGATCAAAGCAGTTTTGCCGACTTACTTAATGATCATAAAATATACTTTTTTGGCGATGGTGCCGCCAAGTGCCGAGAAACTTTAACCCACCCTAACGCCATTTTTATTGATGGTTACGAAAATAGTGCCAATGACCTCACCTTTGCAGCACTAAAAAAGTTTAACAGCAAAGATTTTGAAGACGTTGCCTACTTTGAACCCTATTACCTGAAGGAATTTATTGCCGGTGTAAAAAAGATAGTTTAATCTTCTTTTTTAGTGATGCGCTGCCAAAAACGTTTTACAAAGTTACGGTGATCGCCCATTGGGATGCTGCTGGCATTGTAAGGATGTTCGATAACAGCGCCCATTTTAATGGAGAATCCCATAAAGAAATTCGCTCCGGAAAATGTACTGTTTTTTGAAATTTGGCTCGATGTTGTATTGGTAGACCGTGCTAAGCTTAGACTTTGTACCAGGCGGTCTGTGCCAATAAAAAATTCAGCATTAGGCGATTTTATCATTAATTGAGTGCCAATACTAAAAAAATGCATGTCACTATAAGCGCCGGTTAATGTGCCTACTAAATTGTGGTATTGAAAATGGTTAACCATTGCGGCGGTAAAGCCAGTATAAAACAATTCCTTTGATAAAATCACGGTAGGCGTATATTTAATATAGCTATTTAATAAATAAGCTTTTGATGCACTAACTTCCGCTTTACTGTTTGTAGGCGTAGTAAAACCATGCTCAACAGGGTTGCTCTGCACTAATGACGACGCGGTTCTGGCCATCCGGTTTTCGATACCGGGAAAAGAAAGACTATCAATTATACCCGTGTTATTAAAATGACCGGTATGGGATAAGCTGTTCCAGTGTATAAAGCCAAGGTCTTTAATGTTCAATTGAATCCTGGTTTTATCATCGGCTATATATAAAGTGCCGAAGCTAATGGATGCGCCAGGGTTCTTAGTACTCGGCAACAGGTCGTGAATAGAAAATTTGCCCGGATCAAAACTGGCGTAGTAATTACCTTCCATACTCAGGAAAGCACGGTCTTTGGCTCTGTCAAAATTGATGATCGAACGGTTAATATCAACCTTATTCATCACTACCCCCAATAACGCGCTTACCTTAACACCAAAAGCAAGATGTTCGTCAACATTTCCGCGATAGCTGACCCCGATCTGATGATAGGCCTGATAGTTAAACCTGTTATTAAACAAGTCGGAGTAACTGGCTTGTGAGAAAGCAGTATTATCGGCTACAAGTTGTACGCTTTCATCTGAAAACACTCCTCGGCCTTCAAAACGGCTTTGTGCAAAAAAGCCAAGTTCCTGGTCGCCGTTAAGGCTGTTATAAACTTTAAGCATAAAGGAATAAGCGTTTATATTGGCGTTAGCATAATTAAAGTTTTGCTTGCCAATAGTTAAGGCATTATCCTCATAATGGCCCAAAAACGCGCGGTTTTTTAGTGCGGCCTGTACATTTCCGGCTAAAGTGACATCGGTATTAAAGTTTGGAAAAAAAAGGTTGAAAGCTACTTTTCGGCTCGAATCGGGGATAAAGGCTTTTTGCGCAGGGTTCTCAAAAGCATCATATAAAGTCCCGGTATTATATTGGGAAAACTGTTGGGCCGATACACAGAAATGAAGTGTCAGGAAAATCAAAACAAATAGAAATCTCTTCATTCCGTTCAAGTAGCTTAGTGCGCTGGCAATAAAGATATAATTCAAAAATTATATCGCAATTAATTAAATAGTTTAATGTCCTTTAAACGCAATAATAATACCAATAGTTACGTATTTTTTTACAAATTAATTGTTAAGCGCTGTTGTATCTGTTTTGTTAAGGCGCATATTAAAATTTGTATAGAAATTCCCTTCGGCCGCACTGAATTGCCATGATAACGCGTAAAATTTATTTTCGATATTATTTTCAGGGTTAAATAAAGGCGAGAATTCAGGTTTCATATCCCGTTTTAATATGGGGAATATATTCTTGAAATGTAGAAAAAAGACAACGTTGCTGCGTTCGGGTAACAAGCTGTCAAAATCATTATACCCAACAGTTCTGTTCAGGAACTTTTGGTTTAAATAACTATCCTTATAACTATTCAATTCATTAACACTATTGGCGAGTATCAGGTAATTATCCAGTATCATAAAATAGGGATGATTAAGTATGCTAAAGCTATCTCCTAATAGATAAAAGGGCAATTTATTATACTTAAATTGACCAACATCATCGTTCATCATCTGACTGATGTTTACCATTAGCGGGCGTAATTGTGAGCCGTCTTTTACGGTAATGATGCCTAATTTTTCGTCGTACCGGGTTGTTAATATGGCAAATTCACCTGCTAATAAATTATTAAACTCGCTAAGCAGTTGTACGCCTGTTTCACTTTTAATTTTTTTAAACAGGTCTGCCTTTTCCGCAGCTAACCCTGCGGTAACATAGTATCGTGCTAAATCGGTAGTAAACCTTTTGGTATCGGATAACCCAAAGCAGGTACTAAGCGCTGTGGTAGAAGGAAATATCTCTTTTAGTTTCCCTTCGACCGGCTGCTGGTTACGGAACAGAGTTAAATAACTAGCTGACTGGTTGTGCTGTATATTGGTAAACCCATTAAACATCAGCGCATCTGTTTTGTAGTTGAGGGTTAAAGCTGACAGCGCGGGCAACATACGCAGGCTTTTAAATATGCCTGTGTTTTTATCTTTAAAAACCTGGTCGAAAAGCGGGGTAAGCTGCGCGTAGTTGATATAAAGATTTGCCAGCGAGTTTGTGTTTTGCTGATCGGGTATCAGGATAAAGCTTTGCTGGCTTTTTGCAGGGTGGTATTGCGCGCTTTGTAGCGCCAGGTCTTTTGAAAAACTGCCCGAGAGGATATGATTACCGCGGTTAACCAGATAAAAGCGTTTTTTTAGATCGGCAAAGTAAATATTGTAAGCATCTTTACCACCTAAGTTCAAGGTGGTGATAAGGATATCTTTATTATTTTGCTTAACTAACTGGTCCAGATGGCTGCTGTCAAATTTCTCTCCGCCAGCAATGGTGATCAGGAAATCGATACTATCGCGTGGTTGCCCCTGCAGCGAAACGTAAATATGCTGGCCGGTAAAAAAATTCTTTAGCAGTGGGTTGTTTAATAATTGAGCGCGCAACGTAGCAAGATCGTTTATTTTTTCCTTCCCTATCAGGCTGTTTAGCAGGTTGTTATTACCAAATATGTCGTAAAAGCCATCATCGTTACTAAATTCAAATATCAGCGCGGCAGTATTAGGTATACTTTGCATTACCCGGGTGGTATATGCAGTGGGAGTACTCAAGTTTTTAAAATACACTACAGTTATGGCCACGGTAGCGGCCAATAATAATGTGGTAGTGATAATAAGTTTCCTCATAGCTTGCTGTCATTCAAAGGTAGGATTTTTAAGTACTATCATTAAACTAATACTTTCAATTGGTAACTTAGCCGGGTATGAATAAACAGATCATCATTACTGCTTCGTTTTTTGGGATGCTGGCCGTTATTTTGGGTGCCTTTGGCGCGCATAGCTTAAAAGCTGTGCTTACACCCCAACACCTGGAAACTTGGCATACTGCTGTACAGTATCATTTCTACCACGTTTTTGCATTGTTGTTCCTTTCTACTTTTGCAAGGTTTAAAAGCAGACTTATTACTGCCAGCTATTACCTATTTACATTTGGTATAGTATTTTTCTCTGGATCGCTTTATCTGCTTTCCTGCCGCGATGCTTTGGGCTGGAACTGGCTTACCAAATTTGGCCTTATAACCCCGCTGGGCGGATTGTTATTTATAATTGGCTGGATAACTTTGGCACTGGCGGCGTACCGTAATAAATAGTTTTATGTTAGAACTTGCCGATGCACAGCATACCGACAGGAAGACACTTTTTGTTGAAGTGATCCTCCCGCTGACTATTGCTATCAACTACACCTATCGCATCCCTTACGAGATGAACGGGCAGGTAGAGGTTGGTAAGCGTGTTGTTGTGCAATTCGGTAAAAGTAAGATCTATACAGCCATTATTGCCCACATTACAGAACAGGCGCCGGCTAAGTATGAGGCCAAGTATATTATGGATATACTGGATGCAGAACCAATAGTTAACGCCGCGCAATTGCAGTTTTGGACCTGGCTGGCCGATTATTATCTGTGCAATATTGGCGAAGTGATGAACGCTGCCCTGCCATCGGCACTAAAACTGGCCAGTGAAACTAAGATTGAACTTAATAAGGAATTTGAAATAGACAGGTCGACACTAAACGACCGTGAGTTTTTAATTGTTGACGCGTTGGAATTGCAGCCCGAGTTAACGGTAAGCGATATAGCCAAACTGCTGGGGCAAAAAACTGTGATGCCGATATTGAAACTGATGTTCGAAAAGAACATTATCCATATCTCTGAAGAGGTTAATGATCGCTACAAGCCCCGCCGCCGCACCTTTATTACGCTTAACCCGGTTTATCACAATCAGGATCAGCTAAAGGAATTATTCTCTATTTTAGAAAAGCGTGCGCCCAAACAGGCCGATGCTGTGCTGGCCTACATCCAGCTATCGCGTAAGCAAAAAACTATCTCAAAAAACGAATTGATCGAAGCCAGTGGCGCCAGCGCAACTGCTATAAAGGGACTGATTGAAAAAGAAGTATTATTTGCCGAAGAAAAAACCGTAAGCCGCTTAATTGATGCCGATGACGAATTGGAAAGCAATTTTGAACTGAGTCCGGCGCAAAAAGTGGCCTTAACCGAAATACAGGACGGCTTTACACAGAAAGATGTATTGTTATTGCATGGGGTAACTTCATCGGGGAAAACTCAATTGTATATTCGCCTGATAGAGCAAATGGTGAACAATGGCAAACAAGTACTTTATTTGTTGCCCGAAATTGCCCTGACCACCCATATTGTAGAACGCCTGCGCCGTTATTTTGGGAATAGTATTGGGGTTTATCACTCCCGGTTTAATGATAACGAGCGGGTGGAAGTTTGGCAGAAGGTGTTGACCGGACAATACCGTGTTGTTCTGGGCGCACGCTCATCGGTGTTTTTGCCGTTTAGCGATTTAGGCCTTATAGTTGTTGACGAGGAACACGAAACATCGTACAAACAGTTTGACCCTGCACCCCGCTACAATGCGCGCGACGCGGCTATTTATCTGGGGAATATGTATCGGGCTAAGGTGTTATTGGGTTCGGCTACGCCGTCGATGGAGTCGTTTTTTAACGCGCACAATGGTAAGTACGGTTTTGTACAACTGACCGAACGTTTTGGCGGTGTACAAATGCCGCAAATTGAAGTGGTGAGCATTGCCGAGGAAACTAAAAAGAAAACCATACAGTCACACTTTACCAGTGTACTGATGAATGATATACATACGGCGCTGGCAGCGAAAGAACAAGTAATATTGTTTCAGAACCGGCGCGGCTATGCACCGGTAATTATTTGCAAAGTTTGCGCCTATACGCCTAAATGCATTAACTGCGATGTAAGCCTTACCTATCATAAAAGCAGCGGTAAACTGCATTGTCATTATTGTGGTTACCGAGAAGAATCGCCCTCGGTTTGCCCGGCTTGTGGATCGACACAATTAGAATACAAAGGTTTTGGCACTGAAAAAGTAGAGGACGAACTGAAGCTATTATTACCCGATGCCCGCATAGCGCGTATGGATTTGGATACCACGCGGTCAAAAAACGGCTTTCAGAATATCTTAAACGATCTGGACGAAAAGCGTATAGATATACTGGCAGGTACCCAAATGGTAGCCAAAGGTTTGGACTTTGCAGGTGTAACGGTTATTGGCATTATCAGTGCCGATAGCTTATTAAAGTACCCTGATTTCAGGGCTAACGAACGCGCCTACCAGTTACTTGCCCAGGTAAGCGGACGTGCCGGCAGGCGGGGCAAGCAAGGCAAGGTGGTGATACAAACTTACGACCCGAACCACCGGGTAATTAAACAGGTAATAGATAACGACTATGTTGATCTGTATAACACCGAAATGACGGAACGGAAAAGCTTTAAATACCCACCGTTCTATCGCCTGATACAACTTGATATTAAGCATAAAGATCCGGAAGTGCTATACCACCAGGCCGAATATCTGGCTAAGGAATTGCGTAAGCATTTTGACGATAGGGTTATTGGGCCTGAATACCCACTGGTGGGCCGTATCCGTAATTACTTCATCAAATCTATTATGATGAAGTTTGAAAAAGAAGGCATATCCATGCCAAAAGTAAAAGCCACCATCCGCGAGGTGATACTGCAATACAACACCACTAAACTAAGCAAGGGTAGCATAGTACAGCCGGATGTGGATCCTTATTAAAACTACTGCATTTATTCTCAACCGCTTAATAACAATGTGGATATTATCCTCAAAGCGCGTCTGCGAAAACCACCGTCTTTTGCCTAAATTAGCACTGTAAATGGCACATAAGTACATAGATAATTACAGGGAAAAAGGCGCGCGTAAGCGCCTGGTGGAAGTGTTAAGGAAAAAAGGAATTGAGGACGAGCGGGTGCTGGAGGCCATTGGCAAAATACCGCGCCATTATTTTTTCGATGAAACCTTTTGGGTGCAGGCCTACAAAGATATTGCGTTCCCCATAGGCGAGGGGCAAACCATTTCGCAGCCTTATACTGTAGCTTACCAAACCGAATTATTGCATATTCAAAAAGGCGATAAAGTGCTGGAAATTGGAACAGGGTCGGGTTACCAAACTTGTGTGTTAATGGAACTTGGCGCTAAAGTGTATACTATCGAACGTCAGGAAAAATTATACGATCGTGCCAAATGGGTGTTGTCTGCCAAAATGGGCTATAAGGCCAATTTCTTTTTGGGAGATGGCTCGATAGGTATTGCTGCACATGCGCCCTATGATAAAATAATCGTAACTGCCGGGGCGCCTACCGTGCCTGATGTCTTGCTTAAGCAGTTAAAAGTTGGCGGTATAATAGTGATTCCCGTTGGGAATGAAGACGCCCAAAAAATGGTGACCGTATTAAAAACCGGCGATAACGATTACGAAAAAATTGTACTGGGTACCTTCAGGTTTGTACCTTTGGTTGGCGATAGGGCGTGGTAACAGGTACATTACCTTAAATCAACTACCTCAACACCCGGATGTGCTTTTTTATCAAAAGTAAATTCACTATCACTTACCTTAACATTTGGCGTAATGGTATTAAGGGTGTAGGTATAGTGACTGCCGCCTTTATCAAATATCGTAGCGCTGTATAGTTGCTTTTTAACTTTGTCAATACTCAGGCGTATCTTAAAAAAATTCTTCCCAGCATCTTCAGGACTTAGATCTATCACCTGGCAAAGTTTGCCGTTAAATTTCTGATCGCCGGTATAAATGTATTTATAACCATGTTGGTATATGGTAAATAACTGGGCGGGATTCAACTCATCATCGCCTTTCCCTGCATTGTTTATCTGCACTTCTTTGTCGGCCTTCAAATAAGTCCATTGGGTTTTACCATCACTAATAATTTCCTGTTGAACTACGGTTTTGTTAGCCGGATCAAACAAAGTGACTTTGAATTTGCCTGTTTTGGCGTTGGCTAAAAGGATCCCGCTTTGCGTTTGTTTAGCATTAGCCTGCGGGTTGTCCATGGTAAATGTAAAATTGGTTTTAACCACGTTATACGCACGGAATTTGGCGCTAACCTGGCTTAGTATAGCTTTAGCCCTGGCGTCCTGCTGGGCAAAGGTATGCGTTGCGGTAAGCAACAGTATAATATATAGGGTTATCTTTTTCATGTGGAATTATAATACTTGTTAGATGGGTTTTGTTTAAAGAAGTTTAACATGGTCGACGCGTCATCCTGAATCTGTTTCAGGATCTCACAGGACAGGTAGCCACTTTGCAAATGGGATGCCGAAACAAGTTCGGCATGACGTCAAATTTAAGTGTTACTCCCCCTTACCCGCTAAACTTTCCAAATGGCGTTCCAGGCTGTATTCATCAGGATATAGCACATCGCGGGCTTTGCTGCCTTCAAATGGGCCAACTATACCTGCGGCTTCCAACTGGTCTATGATGCGACCGGCACGGTTATAGCCCAATTTAAGCTTACGCTGAATAAGCGAGGTGGAACCCTGCTGGTGCAAAACGATCAACCGGGCTGCATCTTCAAACATCGGGTCGCGATCGTCCGGGTCAAATTCTTTCGGGCTGCTGGCTTCACCTTCACCCACAAATTCAGGCAATAACAAGGCTGATGGGTAACCCCGTTGCGCGCCAATAAAGTCGGCAATTTTTTCAACTTCAGGAGTATCCACAAAGGCACACTGTAAGCGTATCAAGTCGCTGCCGGTTGACAGGAGCATATCCCCGCGACCAATCAGCTGGTCGGCACCTCCCGAATCCAATATGGTGCGTGAATCTATTTTAGATAATACCCTGAACGCCAAACGTGCCGGGAAATTGGCCTTAATAGTACCTGTAATCACATTTACCGATGGCCGCTGGGTAGCAATTACCAAATGTATCCCAATGGCACGGGCCAGCTGCGCCAATCGGGCAATTGGGGTTTCTACTTCCTTGCCGGCGGTCATCATCAAATCGGCAAACTCATCAACAATCAGTACTATGAATGGGAGGAAACGGTGACCATCATTCGGGTTCAGTTTCCGGTTAATAAATTTGGTGTTGTACTCTTTCAAGTTACGCACGCCGGCATCTTTCAGCAGATCATAACGCTGGTCCATCTCAATACACAGCGAGTTTAGCGTGTTTACCACCTTTTTGGTATCGGTAATAACCGCGTCGGCCTCATCGGGTAGTTTAGCCAAAAAGTGGCGCTCTATTTTGCGGAAAAGCGTTAGCTCAACCTTTTTTGGGTCAACCAATACAAATTTCAGTTCGGCAGGGTGGCGTTTATATAACAGCGAAACTAATATGGCATTAATACCAACCGATTTACCCTGACCGGTAGCACCCGCGACAAGTAAGTGCGGCATCTTAGCCAGATCGGCAATAAATACCTCGTTACTGATGGTTTTACCCAAGGCAATAGGCAAATCCATGGTATTGTTCTGCCACTTTTCGGTAGCCAAAACAGATCGCATGGAAACCATCTCTGGGTTTTGGTTAGGCACTTCAATACCAATAGTACCCTTACCCGGCATTGGCGCGATAATACGGATACCCAAAGCCGCAAGGCTTAAGGCAATATCATCCTCAAGGTTTTTGATCTTAGAGATACGCACACCAGGCGCTGGGATGATCTCGTACAAGGTAACTGTTGGCCCAATGGTGGCCTTTATCTTGTCTATCTCAATGTTATAATGGTTCAGCGTTTCAACAATCTTATTCTTGTTGGCTTCCAACTCTTCCGAGTTTACACTGATTTTGTTCGACCCGTGATTTTCCAGCAGATCGAGCGTAGGATATTTATAGCTGGACAGATCAAGCTTAGGGTCAAATGTGCCAAATTGTTCTACCAATGCATTAGCCGTTTGGCCAGTATCGCTTTGTTCAATGCTGGTAATTGGGGTAGGGCGCTCGGTCTCAACCGTGAGTGGAATGTCGCTTCCGGCTTCGGGCTCAGCGGTCAGTTCCGGCATCAGGGTCACCGGGTCGTGGCGCAGGGTGTTCTGTGTTTCAAGGTTAGTGTTTCGCGGTACAGCAGGCTCGTCATCGTCCTCATCAAAATTAACCGGGCGGACAGATACATTTGGCTGCTGAAGCTTTTCAGTATTAATGGGTACATGCTCGCGCCCGTTCTTCTTCCATTCTACCGGTTCTGATACTTCCTCGTCCAACAGTTCAATAGCTTCCGGTGTCATACCGCTTAAATCGCCGGCAAGTACCGGCTCTTTAGTGCGTTGCGGTAATTTAAAATCAATATTGTAGGCTATCACTAAAAATACCAGCACAACAAACAATAGCCCAAAACCAACCCCGGCCTGGCCTATTTGCGCATCCAGCAGGCGGTTACTCCAAAAACCAAATTCGCCTTCCAGGTAGTGCGCGTAATCGCTTACAAAACCATGTACAAAACCAATGGCCAATGAAAAGAATATAATGCCAAAAAAGGCGTAGCCCAAGGTTTTTGGAATAGAATAAAGCTTAACCCTAAATAGCAGACGGTAACCAATAATAAAGAAAACGCCGATGAACAGGAACGATGAAACACCAAACCACTCGTAAATAAACTGGTTAGCTAATAATGCGCCCAGTTTACCCAGCCAATTGTTCACTACCGGGTCTTTTATGCCGCTATCTAATAATTCCTGGGTGGTTTTAAACAGGTTGTGCCAGCCACCATTTGCCGGCGATACATAACTTTGGTCTTCCTGCCAGGTAAACAGGTACGATGTAAAGGCGATAAGGAAAAAGATAGAGGTAACCAATAAAAGTAACCCTGTAATTTTAATAAGCTTACCGCTCTCAAAATTGAACGAAGGCATACTTTCTCCGCGTGGTTTTGCAGGTCTTTGGCTGCTGCTCCTGGGTTTATCCTGCCCGGGTTCATCCCTATCCCCCTTAAACGTATTTGTTTTAAACTGATTTCCTTTTACCGGCATTCTGTATGAGCAATATATCGCAAATATAAAGTTAATAGATAAAACATATATCGGGGCAGGATTTTATTTATTTTGGATTTAACATTCTTTTTAACGTCATGCCGAACTTGTTTCGGCATCCCATCTGTAACGAATTAGCCACTCCGCGATTGGCTGAAACAAGTTAAATATGGCATACTTTTTGGAAAATGAACGTTTATATTTCATGGCAAGGGCAGCCCCGCTTTCCGCTACAAGTCCTCGTTCGCTACGCTTCCTGTGGGCTTTCCGCTGCAATCGCGTTTAGGTTTAACAGGCTGTGCACTGACAATCATGTCGGCAGTACACTCCATCGGTGAAATCATCCCACAATCGATGTAATCAAATCATAATTTTTCCGTATTATTGATTTAATGAATACCGACAAACTGGAAGAATATATTGCCGCCGGCGATTTGCACAGCATTAATACCTTATTAACAAATACGCCTGAACTTGCCAAAGCGCAAACTACGCATGGGGTATCGCCATTAATGCTGGCCTGTTACTTTCGCAAGCCCGAGGTAGCCAACCTGTTGCTGAAGTTTGTTGATGAGATAAACCTGTTTGAAGCCGCGGCGGTAGGTAAGTTTGATGTGGTAGCTTATGTAATTACCAATCACCCCGATTCGGTTAACGATTATGCACCCGATGGGTTCACTCCGCTTGGCTTAGCCTGCTATTTTGGTCAGGCCGAGGTAGCGCGTTACCTGGTGCTTAAAGGCGCCGATGTAAACTTGCCATCAAACAATGGTTTTCATGTGTATCCTATCCATTCGGCTGTGGCTGGTAATTATACCGATATTACCCGTATGCTGCTTAGCAACGGCGCGCAGGTAAATGTAAAACAGCAGGCCGGTACAACACCGCTGCATTCGGCCGCACAAAATGGCAACGTAGATATCCTGATCATGCTGCTGGAACATGGCGCCGAAGTGAACACCCGTATGGAGGGGGGTAAACTACCCGCCGATTTAGCTAAAGAGAAAGGCTTTAACGAGATTGCGGATATATTGAGTTAGGGATGTGAAGGGCGCAACTGTGAAGCAGGTGTGGGATATATATTAACAAAAAAGAAATTTAATAGGGACAAATTAAATAATAATGAAAGCAGAAAAGACAATAATGGTAACCGGTAAGGAGTACCAGCATATAAAAGAATACCTGGAGCACCATGCCGAATATGAATACGCTACAGGCAACGAATTTGACCCGCAGGTTATTAAGGTAACCGAAATATATTTAGATACCGACCCAGATTTTACACGCAATCCCAAACAGTTTGCCCGTGTAAACGATGACCTGCACGTGCAGGTGAAGATTGTTTATGAAGAGGAGTAGGTTGGAGATTAGAGATTAGTTAATCAGAGATTAGTAGGGCGTGTACAATCGTCTCTCCTTTTGGGAGAGTAGGGTAAGTTCCATAAAAAAAGCCGGACGGTACCGGCTCATGATTTTGTATAATGAATTGTGCTGTAGTGCCAGGTTTAGAACCTTGGCTTACGGCTGCCATTGCCACCGTTTGACGGGCGTGGGCCTTTATCTTCGGCAACGTTAACACGGATAATATTCTCGTAGTAACGTTGGCCATTCATGTGTTTAATTGCTTCTTTAGCTTCGTCTTCATTTACCATTTCTACGAAACCAAAGCCTTTGCTTTGTTTGGTTTGATGATCTTTAATGATGCGGAGCGATTTTACCGGCCCGAAATCACTAAAAACTTCTGTTAATTCGCCCTCTCCAACCTGTAAGGGCAGTCCTGAAATAAATACCTTCATTAAATATTTTGAAATTGTTTTTTGATGGTGCAAAGATACACATTTTAACGCCCTTATTTGTAGTAGAAAGGTAAATAAGTAGTGACCATTTATCAGTTTTACAGTTGTGAGTCCATAGTCTTGAGTTCGGTTGGAAGACCCAGAACTCATCACTTGCTACTAAAACTTACCTTCCAAACACCATCTTCCATAGTATAGCTACTTCGCGCTTTACGGCGCGGGGGCACTTTTCTTCAAACCGTATTGCCGGGCGAGGGCTTTCCTCATCATTTATGATGGGATGTGCCGGGTGCATCACGGTAAAATAATTGGCCATATCCATTTTTTTTACACTACTGCTGGTATGTACCAATGTGCCAAATTGGGTAAGTTTTTGATAAAACGCGTTCATAAGTTCAAGTTTTATTTTTCCATCAAATACAACAATAAAATAACATGTAGTTAAATTTATTGTTTAGTAAGATAATATCCTTTTTGTCAACAAGATATGCACAAGGAGAGCGCCGATGCTAACACAATATTAACAAGCAATGTGAATAAATATATTTGATTATGAATGGTTTAATAAACTTTAGAAAATGCCGGCTTGCGCGCTGGAAAGTGGTTTTTTACTACAGTAAAGCTATTGGTTTTTAACCAAAACAAAAATGTTATATTGAATAATTAACATTACCAATAAAAAAACTGATGTGGTTCAGCACCAGCTTTTTAAATAAAAGCTATTTATGAAATCTTAATAATTTTACCCTCTCCTGGTTTCTCATCATGGTTATCGTGCGGTTTTGGTATGGCTTTTACAATGCCCACCAGGGTATGTGCAATGGCGCCCATGGCACCAATGCCAAATTTTACAAAAGGTTTCATTACGCTTAAATCGTAATGGTTATGCTGGGAAAGGTTTGCCTTGCCCTGGTTCAATTTTTTTATATCGCGGCTTGCCATGTTGTTTTTAGTTTGAGTGTATATAAATAACAAGTACAACAATGTACATTTTGTTTGGACTACAGGAACGATTAAAAGCCCGTGTTTAGTATATTAGCTGTGGGTTGATTGGATGAGTTGTGGATAAGATTCACTACTCACTTAATTAACCATTCACTTAATTAACTACAAACCAAATGGCTGACCCCACTTTTTTTAAATTTGATGATATAGCAGTAAAGGAAATTGCCCCCGGTTTTTTCTCCAAACTAATACATACCGATACTAATACGGTTAACTTTATTGAAGTAGCGGCAGGCTGTTCGGTGCCGTTGCACAGGCATGTGCACCAGCAAATGTCGTTTGTGCTGGAAGGTATATTCGAATTGACGGTAAATGGTATCTCTCAGCAGTTGGATAAAGGGCAGTACGCTATCATCCCATCAAATGTAGAACATGGCGGCAAAGCCATAACAGATTGCAAACTGATCGATATTTTTAACCCCGCAAGGGAGGATTATAGAAGTTTGTAGTCTTAAGTTCTGAGATAAATTGAGCAATAAGACTTTAGACTCACAACTCAAAACTATGGACTAAATCACACCGCTTCCACCAGTGAATATATCTTCTCCTTCAACTCATCAGGCTTGAAAGGTTTGGATACGTAATCGTTCATTCCTGAATCGTATACCTTTTCTTTGATATCGAACAGGGCCGACGCGGTAAGGGCAATGATAGGGATGGCCGATTTTTTGGGGTCGGTCATTTTGCGTATTTCAATGGCGGCGTCAAACCCATTCATTATGGGCATTTGCAGGTCCATTAAAATAATGTTAAAGTTGCCATATTGCACCAATTCAACTGCCCGCTCGCCGTTTTCGGCAAAGGTGGGCACAATGTTCCACTTGCTAAATAATTTTTTCATCAGCATTACATTAACCGGGTTGTCTTCGGCAATTAATATTTGCAAACCATCCATCGGGTCGGCGTTTTGAACGGGTTCAGTTTCAGTAACTTCAACCACTTTTTCAGTTGATACCGGGAATTCCATATTGAAAGAAAATTCTGAACCAACACCCACCTTGCTGGTCACATGCATTTGTATATTCTGCAATTCAAGCAAGCGTTTAACAATTGCCAAACCTAAGCCAGTGCCGCCGTATTGACGGGTGGTAGTGATAGATTCCTGTGTAAATGGCTCAAATATAGCCTCCATATTAGCTTCCTCGATACCAATACCAGTATCCTTGATAGCGAAGTTTATAGACAGGGTATTGTGCCTGTCGCCTAATGAGGTTACGCGTACCCATACGCTGCCGGTTTGGGTAAATTTAATAGCGTTGCTCACCAGGTTAAAAATGATCTGGGTAATGCGTGTAGGGTCGCCAAATATGATTTTGTTTTTCAGGCGGCTGTCAACATCCAGGTAAAACTTCAGGCCTTTTTCTTCCGCTTTAATGATCTGGCCGCCGCAAATGTTCTCCATCAGTTCAATTAAATTGAACTTGATTTTTTCAAATTCCACCTTACCCGACTCGATTTTGTTAAAATCGAGCACATCATTTACGATAGACAGCAGGTTATTGGCCGAAAACTTCAGTATCTCCAGATTATCCAGTTGATCTGCCCGCGGGTTACTCATCATTAACAGGTTGCTCATCCCAATTACGGCGTTTAACGGCGTACGTATCTCGTGCGACATGGTAGACAAGAACTCCGATTTAGCGTGTGATGATTTTTCAGCCTTTTCTATCGATTTTTGATAGGCGGCATTCAACATGCTCTGCTCTTTGCCGGTATCATGCAGCTTCCTGATATTGTTAACGAAGGCATTATAAAAGTGGCTATGGATATAAATAATCATGATAAAATTGGCCAGTATACCAATAATAATAGTACTCTGATCAACTTTCTCGGGTTTGAATTCTATAAAATAACTATTACCATATTCAAACACCATAAAGGCCAGTACAGGTATCAGGTTAGCCAGCGAGTAGATCAGTCCCCAGCGTTGTCCCAGCATATAAAAGCTAAATAATACCGAGAGTATGATGACCTGAATAGAAACAATATCAACCGACTGAATGATTACAAAAACATTAAGCAAGTTGATGGTAGCTGCCAAAACCAGCAAGGCATGCGATATGAATTTCCAGTTGGGTACCCAGGTAAGATATTTGAACAGGATAACTACGCTAATTAGCAGCGATACCGATAGTGCTGTAAATATGGCCTGATGTTGTAGTAAAACGTTAACTGTAAGAAAGCTTAATGCCACAAATGCCAGGAACAAGCCATAATAAAGCAAACGGATACGCGCCTGATCGAGCATGGATTGCTCGCCGGATAATATATTTCTTAAGAAAATATTAAAAAAGTCAGGCTTTTTACTCATTTACAGTTATACCAACAACATTTAAATATATGATAAAGATCAAATATTATTGTGTGTACCTGTCCTGATGCAATTAGTTTGCCAGCGCTGCTAAGTTTTCTGTAAGTATTTTAATTTTTGCTTCCGCATCGGCCTTTTTCTTCATTTCATTCTCTACAATTTCCGGCTTTGCATTTTGTACAAAACGTTCGTTAGAAAGTTTAGCCATTACCGATTTTAAAAACCCCTGCTGGTATTCGATCTCTTTTTGCAGGCGTTCGGTTTCGGCAGCCACATCAATATTGTTGCCCAGGGGTATGTAAAACTCATCTGTACCCACTAAAAAGCTGGAAGCCCCGGCAATGCTATCGTTTACAAAGTCTATCGCGCTAATGTTACCCAGTTTGGCAATAACCGGCTGGTATTGCTGGTAATTAATGCCCGAGTTAACTTTTATACTCAGCGCTAAACTCTCTTTTGGCGATAGCTGCTTGCTGTTGCGGGTGTTACGTATATCGGCAATAATTTGTTTAATCACTTCTATTTCAGCGGTAAGCTGGGTATTAAATTTCCCGGATTTGGGCATTTGTGCCACAATGCAGCAATCATAGGCAGAACGTTCTCCAAATAATTCATCATGCCAAAGCTCCTCGGTAATGAAGGGCATAAACGGATGCAGGATTTTCAATACATCCTCAAAAAATTTAATGGTTTGCGTGTAGGTTTCCCTGTCAATAGGCTGCAGGTAAACCGGCTTGATCATTTCCAGGTACCAGGCGCAAAAATCGTCCCATACCAGTTTGTAGGTGGCCATTAACGCTTCCGACAGGCGGTATTGTTTAAAGTTGTCTTCAATCTCGGCCAGCGCTTCATTAAAGCGGCTGCCAAACCATTCAATGGCAGTGGTATTTGGGTTGCTTAGCTTATCGTCAACTTCCCAGCCTTTTATCAGTTTAAACGCGTTCCAAACTTTGTTGGCAAAGTTACGGCCCTGTTCGCAATGGCTTTCGTCAAACATCAGGTCGTTCCCCGCGGGTGATGACATTAGCATGCCTACGCGTACACCATCTGCGCCGTATTTATCCATCAGCTCAATCGGGTCGGGTGAGTTGCCTAATGATTTAGACATTTTGCGGCCCAGCTTATCGCGAACGATGCCGGTAAGATATACGTTTTTAAACGGCACCTCGTTACGGAATTCGTGCCCGGCCATAATCATACGTGCTACCCAAAAGAACAAGATCTCGGGTGCGGTAACCAAATCGTTAGTAGGGTAGTAATAGTTAATATCGGCGTTGTTAGGGTCCTTAAAGCCATCAAAAACCGATATTGGCCACAACCATGATGAGAACCAGGTATCCAGTACGTCTTCATCCTGTGTCAAGTCTGAAGTCGTTAGTTCTGAGTCCGAAGGTAAGTTCTTTATTAAGACTTCAGACTTAGAACTTAAGACTTGTTCAAGCGCTTCTTCAGCAGTTTTAGCAATTACAAACCGACCATTAGGTAAATACCAGGCCGGTATTTGCTGCCCCCACCATAATTGACGGCTAATGCACCAATCCTTCACGTTTTCCATCCAGTGGCGATAGGTGTTAATGAATTTTTCGGGGATCAGCTTGATATCGCCTTTTAGTACATAATCCAGCGCGGGTTTGGCCATCTCATCCATCTTGCAAAACCATTGCATAGATAGTTTGGGCTCGATAACCGCATCCGTACGTTCACTAAAACCAATTTGCGATTTATAATCTTCAATTTTTTCCAGTGCGCCGGCAGTATCAAGCAACACAGCTATTTTTTTACGGGCAGCAAAACGCTCCTCGCCAACTAAAATTTGGGCGTTCTCATTCAGTGTGCCGTCGTCGTTCAAAATATCAATAACCGGCAGATGGTGTTTTTGGCCCAGTTCATAATCGTTCAAATCGTGCGCCGGGGTAACTTTTAAGGCGCCCGTGCCAAAGTCCATTGTAACGTAGTCATCCGCAATTATATCAATTGGACGGTCTATTAATGGTATTCTTACCTGCCTTCCAATTAAGTTAACGTATCTTGGATCGTTTGGGTTAACACATATAGCCGCATCGGCCATAATAGTCTCTGGCCGAGTAGTGGCTACGACAATATGGTCCGGGAGCTCGGCTTTATGATTAACAGATTTTACGGTATTTACACCTAATAAAGGATATTTAATATAGTACAGTTTCTGATTTACTTCTTTACGGATAACTTCCTCATCGCTTACTGCGGTTTTACCCTGCGGGTCCCAGTTCACCATACGTACGCCACGATAGATCAGGCCTTTATTATAAAGATGTATAAAGGTCTCTATTACTGCATCGCTCAGGTCATCATCCATGGTAAACTTGGTACGGTCCCAATCGCAACTAGCGCCCAATTTCTTCAACTGGTCAAGGATGATGCCGCCATATTTCTCTTTCCATTCCCACGCATAACTCAAAAACTCAGCGCGGCTGAGGTCTTTTTTGTCGATACCACGCTCTTTCAGCATGGCTACTACTTTAGCTTCAGTAGCAATACTGGCGTGATCGGTTCCTGGTACCCAGCAGGCGTTTTTGCCTTGCATGCGGGCACGGCGTATCAGCACATCCTGGATAGTATTATTCAACATGTGGCCCATGTGCAGCACACCGGTGACGTTTGGCGGCGGGATCACAATGGTGTAAGGCTCGCGCTCATCGGGTACTGAGCGGAAAAAACCATTGTTTAACCAGTAATTATACCACTTGTCTTCGGCTTCCTTGGGCTGATACGTTTTAGAAATATTCATAAGTATGCAAAAATACGGATTTTGGGGGAAGTGGGAAAGGCTGAAAGTTAGGAAAGTCAGCAAGAGGCTTTAGTCCGTCATAGCGAGGGGTGTAACAACGTGGCTATCCCCACTTTGCAGGCAACTTCCTTATCGGGGATAGCCACGCTACGCTCGCTATGACGTGCATGAGAATAATCCTGCCATCCTTAAATCATGGTCCCCAGTAATTGCCGCTGATAATTATCATATCCAGCATTTTAATGCTGTTATCGTAATAATCATAATCCTTAAGCTTAAAGCGGATCAGATAATCCCAAACTGAATTAAGCCATTGCTGGTTTCTGCTCTCTGTCATAGCCGATACTGCGAAAGGGCCGATGAAACTCAGCGCCTCAAAGTACCGCTGCGGTAAATCGTTACCTTCTAAAGAATAACCGGCTGATATATTATCAGGGTTACCTTTGGTAGTTTCACGCAGCCACCGATTTATTTTACCGGTGATGGCTTTGGCGCGGGCATCGCCATTTAACAAGTAATCAACCCCAATGCGCCAGGGTACACGGCAGGCATTGTAGTTATAAGCGCCGTCATATTTTGATTCGAGATAATATGCTTTGGCAGGGCGCGGGTGCTTAACATTTCGGATAAAATCGGGTAGCAAACCAGCATCGGGGCTGTACCTATTTTGCATGGTGATGAACAACCGGTAAGTATTGTTCAATACTTTATCCCAGCGCGCATCGCCAGTAGCCGCTTTAAAAGCCCGCAGGTGCAATGGCATAAAATCAGACGATCGGGTATCGTAATAATCAGCACTGTCATATTCGGCGCCGTTGCTGATGAGAATGTTGTAGGTTTTAGGGTTGATCTCATAACGCATAATATCAGCCAATAATAATCGCGCCTCATGGGAATAATTCATAAGCCCGCTACTGCCCCATTCTTTATCCGCCAGCAATAACGCATAGGCAATATCCATATCGCCAT
This sequence comes from Mucilaginibacter boryungensis, assembly GCF_015221995.1. Classification (NCBI taxonomy): domain Bacteria; kingdom Pseudomonadati; phylum Bacteroidota; class Sphingobacteriia; order Sphingobacteriales; family Sphingobacteriaceae; genus Mucilaginibacter; species Mucilaginibacter boryungensis. The sequence continues at coordinate 551,268 of NZ_JADFFM010000002.1, read as the reverse complement.
CTGTGGCCGAAGAATGATCGGTGTTTTTGCAACCCTTGCCTTGTGCCCAGCCCATTAGATGCTGGCCTGACTTTGCCGGGTGACTTTTATAGTGGCGAAACAAAGCATCAAATGTGGCTTTAGCCGAAGGGTCATAACCAGCCATCAGCGCGGTGATCATCATGCCGTAACCTTGTCCCTCACTTACACTTTGCTTATTGCCCGGGCGTTCAAACCAAATATAGTCCTCGCCCGGTGTACATGAGTGTTTTACATACCGCTTTTTCCATTGGATATAGAACGTGGTTACCTGTTTGTCTAATTGCTGTTGGGAAAGATGATTGGGTTTAATACTGCCAGGCGCATATTTTACATGCCGGGGAAAAGGCATACGCTGGGCATGTAACGTAACGCTTAGATTTAATAATACAATGAAGGGCCAAATCCGTCTTATCATTTACATCTCCTGTTAGCTAAATATGCGTACATGAGATAGCCGCATCATAATACAGATCTCTTATTCCGTTTGACCTGCTAAGAGGAATAACACTGCCATACGTATGGCAACACCGTTCTCCACCTGGTCAAGTATGATGGATTGTTTGCTGTCGGCTACATCTGTTGTGATCTCCACACCACGATTTATCGGGCCCGGGTGCATCACGGTTATCTCTTTATCCAGCGAATCCAGTATCTCTTTATTCAAGCCGTATAGCATGGTGTATTCGCGCAGCGAGGGAAAGTACTTAATGTCCTGCCGTTCTAATTGTATGCGCAGCATATTGGCTACATCGCACCAGTTTAAGGCTTTGCGCAGATCGTGTTCCACCTTTACACCTAAGGATGTAATGTATTTGGGGATCAAAGTGGTTGGCCCGCAAACCATAACTTCAGCTCCCAGCATTTTAAGGCAAAGGATATTGGAAAGCGCCACACGCGAGTGCAGGATATCACCAACAATCACTACTTTTTTACCGGCCACATCACCATATTTTTCGCGGATGGAAAACGCATCAAGCAGGGCTTGAGTAGGGTGTTCGTGTGCGCCATCGCCGGCGTTCACTATCTGGGCTTTTACGTGTTTGGATAAGAATACGCCCGCACCCGCATAGGGGTGGCGCATTACCACCATGTCCACTTTCATGGCCAGGATATTGTTTACGGTGTCTATCAGTGTTTCGCCTTTACTTACCGACGATGAAGAAGCCGCGAAGTTCACTACATCCGCCGAAAGGCGCTTTTCGGCTAATTCAAATGAAAGACGCGTGCGGGTTGAATTTTCAAAGAAGATATTGGCAATAGTGACATCACGCAGCGAAGGCACCTTTTTTATCGGCCTGTTCAGCACCGACTTAAAATTATCAGCCGTTTCAAATATCAGTTGAAGATCGTTTTCTGTAAGGTCTTTAATTCCTAATAAATGTCTTGTGCTTAAAGCCATATTTTAGTTTCTATCTGATAATAAAACAACTTTATCTTCACCGTCCGTTTCTTTCCAGCTTACCACTACCTTTTGCGACGCTATGGAATCTACCTCAATGCCTGTATAATCTGCAGCGACAGGAATGTGACGTGAATAACGCCTGTCCACCAGTGTCAAAAATTCTATCTTCTCCGGGCGACCAAAAGCCATCAGGGCATCCATAGCCGCGCGGATAGTACGGCCGGTCCAAAGCACGTCATCCATCAGGATCACTTTTTTACCTTCCATCACAAAGTCAATACGGGTTTGGTTGGGTATTAATTGCTCGCGGCGGCGAAAATCGTCACGGTAAAAAGTGATGTCAAGGTCGCCGTGCAGGATAGTGCTTTCTGGTAATATCTTGCGTAATTCTTCTGCTATGCGCTTGGCCAGATAAATACCACGTGGTTGTATACCGATAATGACTGAGTTAGAAAAATCGTTATGATTTTCAATTAACTGACGGCATAAACGTTGTATGGTAATTTGAAATTTCGGACCGTCGAGCAGGGTAGGATTAAGCATCGTTGGGTTGATTTGGGCAAAGGTAGGAAATAAGTTTAAAGTCCGTAGCCATAAGTCTAAAGTTTTTAATACTCTCCAAATACAAAAACGTCCTGACCGTTTACCGATCAGGACGTTTTCGTTATATAAAATCCGACTTAAGACTCGGAACTCAAAAAAACTTATTCCGCTTCAGCCAGGCTATCGCCGGTTACTACTTCCCTTATTTTAGCTTCCAATTCTTCCATCAGCTCCGGGTTATCCAGTATCAGTTGTTTCACCGCGTCGCGGCCCTGGCCAAGGCGGGTTTCGCCATAGCTAAACCACGAGCCCGATTTTTTAATGATGTTATGATCAACACCAAGATCGATAATTTCACCAGCTTTGGATATACCTTCGCCAAACATAATATCAAACTCGGCTATGCGGAATGGCGGTGCCACTTTGTTTTTCACAATCTTAACTTTTACCCGGTTACCTGAAACCTCGTCGGTATCTTTAATTTGCGATATACGGCGTACATCCAAACGTACTGAAGCATAGAATTTCAAGGCGTTACCACCGGTTGTAGTTTCGGGGTTGCCAAACATTACGCCAATTTTATCGCGCAATTGGTTAATGAATATACAGCAGCACCCGGTTTTGCTAATAGTACCGGTAAGCTTACGCAATGCCTGAGACATTAAACGTGCATGCAGGCCCATTTTCGAATCGCCCATTTCGCCTTCTATCTCGCTTTTTGGCACTAAAGCCGCAACCGAGTCGATTACCAAAATATCAATAGCGCCCGAACGGATCAGGTTATCAGCAATTTCTAAAGCCTGCTCGCCGTTATCCGGCTGAGAGATCAGCAGGTTCTCTACATCTACGCCTAATTTTTTGGCATAAAAGCGGTCGAACGCATGCTCCGCATCAATAAAGGCAGCAATACCACCGTTACGCTGCGATTCGGCAATGGCGTGTATGGCTAAAGTAGTTTTACCTGATGATTCCGGTCCGTATATTTCTATCACACGGCCTTTAGGCAAACCGCCTACACCCAGGGCAATATCCAAACCCAACGATCCGGTCGAAATCACCTCGATAGGCTCAATCTCGGTATCGCCAAGTTTCATAATAGTTCCCTTACCGTACGATTTTTCCAGCTTATCAAGGGTAAGCTGCAATGCTTTTAATTTATCTGCGTTACTCATCTTAAAAATTGTATATACAAATGTAAATAAATAATTTACAATTACTAATTTTTTTAGTAATTATTTTAAAGAAATTCTGAAACGTTGATTTTCAGCTTAGAATATTAGCAGAATTCAACCACAATCCTTAAGTAAACATAGGGATATGCCTACAGGTTGGCAAATTTGTTTATCCACATTGACGGTATTGAAAGTTAATAAATATAGCGTTGCCTTCGGCCCGGGCTGTACGCTTATACTGCAGGCATTAGCCACGAGGCCGGTATCCACTTCCAACCCTAACGCGACTTACTGAACATCTTCGAACGCCTTTTCCAGCGTTTGCAAAAATACCTCGGTGGGTTGCGCGCCCGATACGGCATATTTATCGTTCATTACAAAAAACGGCACGCCGCGGATGCCCAGTTGTTGGGCTTCTTCAATATCGTGCTTAACGGCGTCGGCGTAAGCATCGGTATTAAGCACCTGCTTCAGCTCATCAGCATCAAGGCCAATGCTTGTGCCTAATGCAATTAATGTATTATTGTCCGCAATGTTTTTGCCTTCGGTAAAGTAGGCTTTAAACAACGCTTCTTCGGCAGCATCACCCAGGTTATGTTTTTTGGCTAATTGCACCAAGCGGTGCGCGTCGAAACTGTTAGCTACCACGGCACGGTCAAAATCGTAATGTAACCCAACAGACTGGGCCATATCGCTCACCTGCTGGTTCAGTTGTTTGGCATAATCCAGTTGCCAGCCTTTAATATCGGCCAGGTACTGATGTATGCTAATGGTTGGGTCGGTCACCTGGTCTGGGTTTAGCTGGAAGCTTTTCCAGGTAATTTCCACCTTATCCGCATTGGGGAATTGTGCCAGGGCTTCTTCAAACCTGCGCTTGCCTATATAACAAAACGGGCACATCACATCCGACCATATTTCAACTTTCATCATATTAGTTATTTAAGCAGCAAAGCTAAAAAATGGTTTGTCAGGGTGTGGTAATATTGCCGCAATTTGCGGGCACGCCGGGGTGGCTAATTACGATAGCTTTTGCCAAAATTTCCTAATTTGCATGGCCAATGGAAACCACTGCTGAAACCATTTACCGTAAAATTATCCATATTGATATGGATGCTTTCTACGCGTCGGTTGAGCAGCGGGATAACCCCGAGTACCGGGGCAAGGCGCTGGTGGTTGGTGGCTTACCTGAAGGCAGGGGAGGTGTAGTAGCTACTGCCAGTTACGAGGCGCGTAAGTTTGGTGTCCGCTCGGCCATGCCATCTAAAAGGGCGCAGCAACTTTGTCCGCATGCCATATTTATCCGGCCGCGATTTGAAGCTTACAAAGAAGTATCGCGGCACATCCGCGAGATATTTAGCCGGTATACCGATTTAATAGAACCTTTATCACTAGACGAAGCCTACCTTGATGTCACTACTGATAAACTGGGTATCGGCTCGGCTATTGATATTGCCAAAGAAATAAAGCAAGCTATTAAAGATGAATTGCAACTGACGGCTTCTGCGGGTGTTTCCATAAATAAATTTGTTGCCAAAATAGCTTCTGATATCAACAAACCCGACGGTTTGAAGTTCATTGGCCCATCTAATATCGAAGCGTTCATGGAAACCTTGCCGGTGGAGAAATTTTATGGTGTTGGCAAGGTTACAGCCGATAAAATGAAACGTATGGGCCTGCATTTTGGTGCCGATCTGAAAAAGCTGACCGAGGAAGAAATGGCCCGCAATTTTGGTAAGACGGGCAGGTTTTATTACCAGATAGTACGTGGGATTGACGACCGGCCCGTACAGCCGCACCGCGAGACAAAATCACTGGGCGCCGAGGATACTTTTCCGTATGATTTGACGGAGGTAGAAGAGATGAATGCCGAACTGGACAAAATAGGGGAGACCGTTGTTAAGCGCCTGAGGCGTTATGAATTGCAGGGCCGGACTATTACGCTCAAAGTAAAATACAGCGATTTCAGGCAGATCACCCGTAACCAATCGTTCAGCAAACCGGTAGATGATTATGAAACTATTGTAACTACCGCTAAAAACCTGCTATTGAACAGCGGCATTGAAAATGTGCGCATCCGCTTGCTGGGTATATCACTATCCAACTTTGGCGAACTACAGGAACGCCCGCCCAAACAGGATAATACCGGGCAGTTGTCCATTTTTGATGAATAGCTAACAAAAGCGCCATCCTGAACTTGTTTCAGGATCTCATCATGCCTGCTACGCTAATACTTACAAGTGGGATGCCGAAACAAGTTCGGCATGACGTTGAGTGAAATTATTATTTAAATTTCAGGCCGTTGTTGGAGTTGTCTCCAACAACATTTCGCAGGGCTATTTAGAAATTGTTGGTGACAACACCAACAATGGCGGTAAATATACAACTACGTCATTGCGAGGAGTGAAACGACGTGGCAATCCCCGACATGCAAGCCGCTCTGCTTATCGGGGATTGCCACGCTACGCTCGCAATGACGTGTTTTGGTTATGGTTTATTCATTTTTTATTTCCATCCCCAACACAAATTAACCACCTTTGCTTTGTATGGCACTGTTCACATCGCGTAAGCAAAAAAAAGATATTAAACTATCCTTTCAGGATGATATGCTTTTTGTGGAAACACCTGATGGCAAGCAGCAGGCTATTCCGCTTACCTGGATGCCGCAGCTAAAAAATGCCAGCGCCGATGAACAAGCCGACTGGCATCTGACCGATAAAGGCATCCGCTGGGAAAGATTGAATGTTGATATAAACTTGTCCTGATGACGTTTGAAGAGTTTTTTAAAAAGAAGAAAATAGATCTGTCCGCCCTGCAAAACGGCGAGCCTGGATTATTTGCTGAATTTAAGGACCACTATGAATGGATGGGCGAAAAAAGCTTCGACCATACCAAAAAGTATTGGTTCAACCAGTTGCGCCACCGCTTTCCTGCCCCTGTTGAAGCTAAAGTTGAGAAGGTTCATATTGAAAATCAACTTGCTGAACAGACTATTACAGAAGCGTTGACTGAAACGGCCGCACCGGCATCAGTAGGGTTTAAACCTCGTTTCAAGGCGGGTATAGTTAATAAACCAGCGGAAGATAAGCCGGTTGAAGCAATGCCTGCACCAACTGAAGACAAACCTGCCGAAACGCCAACCCCGGCACCTGCCGTTGGTTTTAAACCACGTTTCAAGGCAAGTATGGTAAGTAAACCAGTGGAAGAAAAACCTGCAGAGGAAACACCCGCAGAGGCAAAACCTATTGAAGAATCGCCTGAGGCGCCACAGGCCAAACCAGCGGTGGGCTTTAAGCCACGTTTTAAAGCAGGTGTGACAAATAAACCTGCTGAAGAGAAGCCGGCTGAGGTTATACCGGCACCTGAAGAAAAAACGGAAGATGCCACAGTTGAAAAGTCTGCTGAAACCGCACCAAAACCAGTGGGTTTTAAGCCACGTTTTAAAGCTGGAGTAACCAACAAACCGGCAGAAGAACAGCCCGCTGAAGCCGCGCCGCCTGCAGCCCAAGAAAAAACTGATGAACCACCAGCCGAACAGCCCGCCTCTACTGCACCAAAACCCATGGGTTTTAAGCCGCGGTTTAAGGCTAAGGAATAAATAAAAATGTCATTTCGAACGAGGTACGAGGAGAAATCTTCTACGGCATGATTGTCGCGTGTAAAAGATTTCTCCCTCCGGTTCGAAATGACATGGTGTGTATTATTCGAATACCAGGTTATTAAAACCTCACATTCAAACTTGCTAAAAAGTTGATCGGCGCTTGAGGGAAAAAGTAGTTATAGTTCACCACTTTGCCACCTTCAACATCTGGGTAAGTAGCCCCGTCTGATTGATACTTTTTGCTGAATACGTTATTTACCAGCAAGCCTACACCTACATTTTTAACACCTTTAAAGCTGAAATTATAGTTCAGGCGCACATCATTCACAAAATAAGCATCCAGGGAACGGCTCGCGGTCGAGGTGTTATCCAGGTATTGTTTGCTTACATATTTGCTAATGAAAGCAATCTCAGTATTTTTTATCGGGCTATAAGCAATAGTGCTCGATCCGGTAAAGTTTGGCGAATAGGCAATATCAGTTTTACTGTATTGGGTTGCATCCAGCTTATCGGTATCGTAGTTATATAGAAACTGTTTAAAATTCTTTACTTTATTGGCACTCACCGTTGCATTAACCGACCATGTTAACGGTTGGGCAATCTTTATCCGCGCGCTGCCTTCAATACCCGCCCGGTAGCTGTTATCAATATTGGTACGGATAGCTTCTCCTACATCATTCAGCGATCCGGTTAGTACCAGTTGGTTTTTATACAGCATATAAAAGCCGTTGATGCTTGCGCCAAAGTTTGGCTGACTGAAACGATAACCTGCCTCAAAATCAGTCAAATGCTCGGCCTTCGGGCGACTTAACGGTGATGAATTGGTAAAATCGCTGCGGTTAGGTTCGTGGTTAGCAATTGCAACCGAGGCATAGATATTGCTTTGATCATTAAGACTATAAGTTATACCGGCTTTAGGGTTAAAGAAGTTTAGACTGGCCTGCTGTTGCACATTGTTCAGGTTACGGTCAAACCCCAGGAACGAATAGTAAATATGGCGGTATTGTAAATCGCCATACAACAATACATCGCCTAAACGGTATTCAGCCCTGCCGAAGATATTGAAATCGGTTTTCTTGGCATTATTGCGGGCGTACTCATAATCAGGTAAAATATTAGTGCTTTGTTGGGTCCACTCAATATTATCATAGTGCTGACCTTTATATTCATTGTAAGCACCGCCCAGTTTTAAATCAAGTTTGTTCGATGCTATGTAATTGAAGTTATAAGTTAACCCATAAAAATCATTGTTCAGCCAAAGGCGGCGCACCAGGTCGGTTTCTGTGATGGTAGTCCCGCCAACGGTAACAGGGGTAACGCCATAATCGGCCAGGGTCTGATCGTTCTTAAACTCCTCGTAATAGCCAAAGCCTTTGGTATAATGCAGCGCGCCGCTGAATGAAAGCTTACTGCTCAATTGCTGGTCGTACAGTAACTGGTAATAATTTTGCGTATAGTTATCGGTTTGGTTTTTATAGTAAGAGCCATTGCTGTTAATATAACCCAACTCGTTATACTTTCTGTTTCCGGCTTTTACACTATCCTCGGGCACGCCATCCCAAGCCTGGTAGGTTTGCTCGTAACCCGAGAATACATTCAGGCGTAACACACTGCTTTTGCCATAGTAAGCACCACTTAGGAAATATGATTTCAATTTAGAAAAAGCACGGTCTATATACCCATCCGAGTTCATCCGCGATAAGCGGCCATCTACACTGAAATGCCCGTTTAATAAACCTGTGCCCAGGCTTACGGTATTTTTGATAGTGCCGTATGAACCTGCCGAGTTATTCAACTCGGCATAAGCCGAATCGCGGCGGGTAGTGGTTTGGATATTGATACTGGCACCAAAAGCGCCTGCACCGTTGGTTGATGTGCCTACACCGCGTTGCACCTGGATATTATCTACCGATGAAGCCAGATCGGGCAGATCGACAAAATAAACGCCCTGGTCTTCGGCATCATTAAGTGGGATGCCATTCAGGGTGACATTTATACGGGTAGGATCAGAGCCACGAATACGGATAGCGGTATAACCCACGCCTGCGCCCGCATTTGAAGTAACCACGGTTGATGGTGTTTGCTCCAGCAGGTATTCAAAACCCCGGCCCGAGTTATTTTTATCGATATCTTTTTTGTTAAGATTGGTAAATGCCGTTGGCGATTTACTGCTTGCACGCGTGCCGTTTACGGTTACTTCCTCGGTTAAAAAGGTATTAGGTGATAAAGCGATCGTCAATACCAAACTGCTGCTAATCTGCTGTGTATGTGTGGCTGTAAAATAGCCGATATATGATACATTGATAACATAATTACCGCTTTGAGGGATGTTTAGCCGGTATTTACCATTTTGATCGGCAGCCGTTTGAATAGATGTGTTTTGGATACTGATAGTAGCGCCAGGCAGCGGCTGATGGGTTTTGATATCTGATATTGTACCAGATACTACAATTTGTGCCACGGCCAGGACAGGCAGCAGCAGGGCGGTTATCGCCGTGAATAATTTTTTCAATGTGTGTTAAATAAAACTTGTTAAACCATCTGCCCACCAGGGTACAATGTGCAGTACACTTAACTTATTACCTTTCCCTCCGCCGGCATTATCCGGATCAGGTGTATGTTTAAGTTTTAAGTCGGTAGTTTAAAGTCTTAAGTCGAACGCGCTGACTTCGGACTAAATACTTTTAGACTTTATACTTAAACAATGGGTATGATCTCAGCCTGTCTTTCAGTTTTGATTGCTCAAAGCAAGGCACCCCCTTGAGAATTATGGGGCAAAGGTATATTTTATTTTCAATTTTGAAAACCTGATCCCGAATTTGCTTACATAGCCATTTTAGGGATGGCACAAATGAAGAATTAGTTATGCTGAAGCGATTGGTCCGTTTGTGTCGGGAATGATGCCCCGTTTCTTTAATTCCACCAGTAGTTCATCGGGGCCGACAAAATGAATTGATGGTATCCCTAATTCTTCGGCCGCTGCAACATTCCGGTAATTATCATCAATAAACAAGCATTCGGAGGGTTTTAACTGGTAGCGGTTCAGCAGGATATGATAAAATTCGGGGAATGGCTTGCGAACTTTCTCTACACCGGAGATTACGATACCATCAAACTGGTTTAAAACTACGTATCGCTGCCGTGCAATGTCGAATGTTTCAGCAGACCAATTACTTAGCGCATACAATTTATATTTACCGCTTGCTTTTAACTGGTTAAATATAGCTGCAGTACCTTCAATAATACCGCCCAGCATTTCATCCCAGCGGGTATAATAGGCGCGGATGTTGGCTTCGTGTTCGGGATATTGGTTGATCAATATATCGGTACCTTCCTGTAAAGAACGCCCCATATCCTGTTCCTCGTTCCAGTCCATGGTGGTAATATTGGCCAGGAAATATTTCATTTGTTCCTCGTCGTCAAATAATTTCCGGTACAGGTGATGAGGATTCCAATCAATTAGGACCATTCCCAGATCGAATATAATGGCTTTGGTGGTGTTCATAGGAACAAAAGTATATCATTTCGGCAGCAGTGCGAAACTACTGAGTTAAGCGATTAATTGATTTAGCAGATGGCTTTAAAATTCATACATTCAGCCCTTACTACAATAACAACTGATGGAATTAAACCAAGGCGATGATCTATCGCCAAAACCCGGCAAAACCGTATTAATTATAGGGATTGTACTGATATTTGCTTTCCAGCTAATTTTTGGCCGCTTACTGGTATTAGCCCGACTGGATAGCCTTACCACACTGGTGTTGTCGCGGTTTATCTATATAAGCCTGGTCGGTCTGTTATACATATATGCCCGCAAGGCCGAACACCAGGATTTTCTGCTATGGGACGAGCACTATCCCGTAGAGTTTTATTTTAAATGGGTCATATTACTTTACCTGCTCACTTTTGCGGCCCAAATTGTATCGGCCATACCTATTTGGTTTGGCTGGCACGATAATACGGCGGTGTTAATGAAATGGATGCGCATAATTGTCAGCCGTTATTGGCTGTTGCTATTTTGTGCCATTACCGCCGGCATTACCGAGGAATTGATATTCAGGGGATACTTGCTTACCCGGTTGCAGCAATTGTTTAAAAATACTTATATGCCGGTAATTATTTCAGCTACACTGTTCTCGGTGCTGCATTTTAGTTATTTTAACCTGCGCGAAATCATTTTCACATTCCTTATCGGCATTATTACGGGAGTGCATTATCAGCGATATCGCAATATCCATGTATTAATCATCATGCACTTTTTTGTAGATTTTGTGGCATTCTTATTGGCAAGGTATGCTTTACTGCATCATATAAAAATGCCGGGAATGGGATTATTTTAGCATAGCCGTGCCGAATTTTGCCAATACCGCTATCATATGCTTATAAACAGAAACCTATAGATATGGACGCCTTAATTTACGATGACCACCTGTTTGAAGATCAATCCTTTACCGGAATGACAGTGAAGGGTCTCGAGTTTCAAAGCTGTGTGTTCAAAAAATGCGATTTCAGTAACAGCGACTTCGCTCAGAATAAATTTTTGGAATGCACTTTCGATGGCTGCAACCTCTCCATGCTCAAACTAAGTGGCGCAACCCTTAACGATGTGCAATTTAAAAACTGTAAAATATTGGGTGTCCTGTTTTATGAGTGCCAGGATTTCCTATTCAGTGTGTTTTTCGATAACTGCATTATGGATTACTCGTCGTTTATGCTGAAAAAGATGTTGAAGACCAGGTTTGTGAAGTCGTCTTTAAAGGAAGTTAATTTTACACAAGCTAATTTGGCAGGTTCGGTGTTTGATCAAACCGATCTTTCCGGTGCTGTTTTTAACCAAACCGATCTTTCATCAGTCGACTTTATTACTTCATTCAACTACAGTATCGATCCCGAGATCAATAACATCCGTAAAGCAAGTTTTTCCATTGATGGCGTGGCTGGCTTGTTAGAAAAGCACCAGGTAAAAATTGTGTATTAATTGTTCGGATGAACGACAATGCAAACCGTCGATAAATAATGAGTACTTATTAGCAGGGAGATTTTTTAGACTGATAGCCAGTAGCTTAAACACAATAAACCTTAAAAAAGCAACAAATTGACCAAAATTAAGTTATAGTTTAACAAATTAAGTAAATTATAAAAAGGAGACATCATAGCAATACTTTACACATTAGCATTTTTAATAAAACCTAAAAGTAAATTGATATTATGAAAAAGTCCTTTTTAGTAATTGCTGCATCCTTGTTAGTTTGTTTTACGGCCAGCCAGGCAATGGCACAAACTGATACCGCTAAAAAAACAACTACAACTACCACCATTACAACAACTACTACAAACAATGCCGCTGCCGATGTAGTTGGCGCTTTAAACAGTAACCCCGATTATACCACAGCCGCACTCGCTGTAAAAACCGCCGATTTGGAAAGCGTGTTGAAAACCGGGGGGCCATATACCATATTTGCCCCAAACAACAACGCCTTTACTAAGTTGCCCGCCGGTAAACTGGATAGCTTAATGAAAGACCCTGTGAAACTTTCAGCCTTGTTAAAGGGGCATATAGTTAATGGTAAATATGCCAAGGCAGATATTATTAAAGCCTTAACCGCAGGTAAGGGCAAAGCCACACTAACTACGCTTGACGGGCAAACCTTAACCCTGTCTATCAGCAAAACAAGTACTTTGCAATTAACCAACGCGGCTGGTAGCACGGCTGAAGTTACGCTGTATGACCTAATTGGCGGTAACGGCGTTGTCAATGGATTGAACGGGGTATTACTGCCCTCAAAATAATTTAGCTGTTATAAAAAAAGAGATCCCTCTGACTAAATCGCCAGGGGGACTTTTTGTTTACCGGGGCAGCTGTTAATACCCTAAATTTTCTGTAGTGCCGAACCTTTATGGGTAGCAATATGGTCGCTTTTGTCGCTTTTAATTTCGTATTGCGGGTCTTCGGGACTGCAATGATGAATATAACCTTTGTAGTTAAAATCAGCGGTATGGATTTTAATAATTTTGCCGGTTACATAACCTGCTTCTGAATTCCACTTTACGTGGTCGCCTATTTTAAAACTGTTTTTCATCTCTTAAATCAATTAGCCAATATTATGCCGAAAATGGATCAAACTAACATGATAAATGGCAGCCAGATAATGACCTGCATCATTTTCCTTGTTTTTTAATAGATTTATCTTAGCAAGATACCAGTCAGTTCTGGTAGGCAGCATGATATATCATAAGCATCTTCAATTTGTTGTATTATCATTTTTATTAACAGCCGGAACTTTAAGCGGTTGCGGGCAGCGTATTAAGGGTAAATATAAAGCTGACACGCTAACGCATGATTGGAAACAAACTATACCGGGCAATTTTAGCGGGCAAACAAAAAATACTTTTGATAGCATACAGATTACCCAATTCATAAAAAAGCATCCTAAATTCAGTGCTTATGCAGGCGAGATCCATGATTTTTACCAAAGAAGGGGTTTTGCCTATGCCTGGTTTGAAAATAAAAAATTAATTGAGCAAGCAAATAATTTGGCCAGTAGGGTATTAAACCTGCAAAATGAAGGCATCAACCAACCGGCCCCTTATCAAAAGGAACTGGACTCGTTAATTTATAATGCCGATATACATCAGCACCAGCCAAATATCCAAACGGAGTTAATGCTGACGGCTCAATATTTTGTTTTCTCTAAACTGGCCTGGCAAGGTATGGATGATACGATGAGCCGTTCGGCCCGGTGGTACCTGCCCCGCAAAAAGGTAGATTATCAGCAATACCTGGATAGTTTATTAAAAGAAACCGCAAAAAGCCAGTTGCCAGCCGAACCTGTTTACCGGCAATATGATCTGTTAAGGGCTTTTTTGAAAAAGTATCGCGAATTGGCTGTGCGCGGAGACTGGTCACCAATTGTCTTGTCTGCCAAAATCCGGCCGGGTGATTCAGCTATCGTCGTTCCGCTCATCAAAAAAAGGCTATTTGAATTAGATGATTTTCATGGAGATACCCTTAACCGCGTTTTCACCACGGAATTGCAGGATGCAGTTAAGCGTTTTCAATACCGGCATGGCTTATTAGTGGATGGTTTATTGAATAAGGCGACCATGGCGGAACTTAATGTGCCTTTAAAAAGCCGTATAGAACAACTGATAGTTAATATGGAACGCAGCCGCTGGTTGCCGGTGAACCTCCATTCGGATTACCTGGGGGTGAATATCCCCGAATTTAAGCTGCATGTATATCATGCCGACAGCTTGTTATGGAGTTGTAATGTAGTTGTCGGGCAAACTGTTCACCAAACCACCTTATTTTATGGAGAGATTAAGTATGTGGTATTTAGTCCCTATTGGGAAGTGCCGCAAAGTATTGTACGTAAGGAGATCATCCCCCAACTGAAAAAAAATCCGGATTATTTAGCGACACACCGAATGGAAATTACCGGCTACAAGGAAGGCCTGCCCGTTATCCGGCAATTGCCTGGTCCCGAAAATTCATTGGGCCTGGTGAAGTTCCTGTTTCCAAACAATTATAATACTTATCTGCACGACACGCCATCTAAATCGCTCTTTGGCGAAACAACACGGGCTTTCAGCCATGGTTGCATCCGGGTACAGGAACCGGCTAAACTTGCCAACTTTCTCCTAAAAGATAAAAAAGGCTGGGACGCCCAAAGAATAGAAAAAGCAATGTCCGCAGGCAAAGAGCAATATGTAACGATAGAGAATAAAGTGCCCGTTTTCATTACGTATTTTACCGCGTTTATAGATCGTGAACAGAGACTAAACTTCCGGAAAGATATTTACCAGCTTGACGGTGCCATGGCCGGGATGTTATTGAACGATAAACATCTGCCATAGGCTTCCTGATATTATTTAGAAATACCATTCCGTTGGCTTTTTAACGTAGTTGATCCGCATGGACTACAACCTTGATCATTTATAGCTAATTAATCGGTGGCAAACTGAGCGAAATTAGATTTGTCCTGCGCCCAGTTGGGCATTACTATACCTCTCCTCTGTAATAATTTTGATTTAAAAGTTAATAAAACCAAATGGTGTGGTTTTTATTTATATTTTTAAAACGATTAGAAGTATACATGAACTACCTAAACTTGGCCCGATAAAATAAAATATGGTTACTGTAGCCGAACTAATAGATAATCAGTCTGCCATACATCCTAATAAAATTGCAATAAAGCATGGTGAGCGTACTTGTACCTACCAAGCTGTAAACGAACTTTCGAATAAATTTGCAAAAATTATTATGGCAAACGGCGTAATGCCGGGCGACATTTTAGGTGTAGCGGTAAACCGTTCGCCCGAGATGATTATTTTACTGTTAGCCGTTATAAAAACAGGGGCCGCCTACCTGCCAATAGATATAAACTTCCCGACCGACCGTATTAATTATATGCTTAATGATTCGGGGGTGAAGGTGATGATCACACAAAAACAATTTGAAACCCAGTACCAGGATAATTTCAAAGTTATTTGTGTGGAAAACATGGTGTGTGAAAGTAATAACTACAATGCAGACACAGTGCCGGTATTAATTAATGAGGATAGTCTCGCATATATTCTGTACACATCTGGTTCAACCGGCCGGCCTAAAGGCTGTAAAGTAAAACATATTGGTTTAACAAATTTGTTGTTAAGCGTACAAAAACTACCGGGCATGGTTGCTGATGATGTGATGTTGCATATCACGACCATATCATTTGATATTGCCGAATTAGAAATATACCTGCCCCTTATTACCGGCGCTACGGTTGTAATTGCCGATGCCGAAATAGCCCGGGACGCCCGGGCGCTATTAGAAACCGCCATTAACGAAAATATCACTATTATGCAGGGTACGCCGTTTATGTGGCGCACTATGCTGGAAATAGGCTGGGTACAACGCTTGCCAATTAAAATATTTTGCGGCGGCGAAGCCATGAGCAAAGACCTTGCACAAAAATTGGTTGTACGGTGCAACGAACTTTGGAATATGTATGGGCCTACCGAAACTACCATCTACTCTATCATTAAAAAAGTTGAGCAGGACGATGAGGTGATAACCATTGGTCACCCTATTGATAATACGCAGGTTTACATTTTAGATGAAAACCTGAATAAAGTAGCCGATGGTGAAGTCGGAGAGATTTATATAACTGGTGCAGGTGTGGCCGAGGGTTATATTCACAAACCCGAACTAACAGCAGAAAGGTTTATTGACAATAAATTCTCGGGGACACCCGGCAGTAAAATGTATAAGACCGGCGATTTGGGCAAGATTTTGGACAACGGCGAAATATTATGCCTTGGCCGGGTCGATCATCAGATCAAGATCAGAGGGTACCGTATTGAAACCGAAGAGATTGAGTTTCAGCTAAAGCAGCAGCCTAATATCAAGGAAGCCCTTATCACTTTGTACGAGGATAGCTTGCATAACGAACATTTAATTGCTTATGTAGTCCCTGCAAAAAAAATAGACCCTGCAAATCAGGACAATCTTGTGAAGCAGTGGAAATCAGCCTTGGGCGAGAAACTGCCTGTTTATATGGTACCGGGCATCTATACGGTAATTGATAGCATCCCGCTTATGCCTAATGGCAAGATCGATCGCCACTCGTTACCTGAGCCGGTTATTAATAAATACTCAAAATCATACGAAGCGCCGCATACCGCAACAGAAATTGCCTTAACCAACATTTGCCTTAAAAGTATAGCTACGGATAAGATCGGCATCAACGATAACTTTTTCGAGATAGGGATCAACTCGCTGATGGCTGTTAGTATAATGGTGCAGGTTGAAAAAGAATTTGGTAAGCGCTTGCCGCTGTCGGTAATGATGAAATATCCGACCATTAAGGAACTTGCACAGGTTATCGAAAATCCTTCGCTACAATCGACCTATAAAACCCTGGTACCTATTAAGCCAGCAGGGAGTAAGATCCCTGTATACATTATCCATGGCATTGGTTTAAACTTGCTTAATGTATACAATATGGTTTCCAATCTGGATATCCAGCAGCCTGTTTATGGCATCCAGTCCATCGGTCTTGACGGAACTATGGAAGTGCCGGATACGATAGAAGAAATAGCCGCTTTTTATATTAAAGAAGTTTTAAAGCACGACCCGGTGGGCCCATATGCCTTTGCAGGGTATTCATTTGGCGGTTTTATTGGGTTTGAAATGGTAAAACAACTAAAAGCCATGGGCAAAGATGTAAAACTACTGGCCATGTTTGATACCAACCTTCAATTGCCGTCACATCAATATTCACTACCCAAAAAATTTGCTGTTAAATTTTTACGTCAGTTTAAAAAATTTGGCTATCGCATTTTTACAATACTAAACCAACCGCTCGATCTGGCTAAATACTTAAGAGAAAACAACAAGGCCCGTGTAAAAAGCATGTTAAACAGATTTGGCATTTTAGAAAAACAAGATGGCGAAGGCCTGCCGGAATTTATGCAGGAGATATCGAACAAATTAAATCATGCTTTTTTAAAATATCGGGTACAGCCTTATCATGTAAAAATTGACATATTTAAAGCTAAAAAAAGGTTGTACTATATAGATGATTCAAAATATTTAGGTTGGAGTGAATATGCATTAGATGGGGTCGAGGTGCACTCCGTTCCGGGCGATCATAAGGATATGTTTGATGAAGGTAACTCCAAAATACTGGCAAACATTTTTCAGCGCAGATTAGATGAAATGAATTCGTAATTTTAGTTAAATTATGAGATTAGCACATTTTATACTCGCCCATAAAAACCCTCATCAACTTGAACGTTTGGTAAAAAGGTTAATGCATGCCGATGCCGATATTTATATCCATCTGGATGCAAAAACGGATATAACACCATACAAACACATAGCAACTTTACCCAACGTTTTTTTCACCGAACCCAGAAAGCCGGTTGGCTGGGCCGATTTTACTTGTATCCCGGTTTGTTTAGACGCTTTTGACGACATCCTTAATACCGGCAAAACATATAGCCACATTAACCTGTTAAGCGGGCAGGACTATCCTTTAAAAAGTGCCGAAGATATCCAGGCATTCCTTTTTCAGCATCCCGATAAAACGTTTATGCGTTACCGCGATATTTATAAAGATTGGCCTGTAACTATATCACGGTTGGAAAAATATCACTTTGGTGTTTACAAGTTCCCGTTAAAGTATCGCCTGCAATGGCTGGTAACTAAGTTTCCATGGTTTTTCCCTAAAAAGCGATTGCCCAATAACTTAACAGCTTATGGGCGGTCGCAATGGTTTGCTATCGACCCGGTATGCGCGCGCTACGCTATAGATTACATGAGGGAAAACCCTAATGTATTCCGGTTTTTTAAAATGACCTGGGGCTGCGATGAAATTGTTTTTCAAACCATACTTATTAACTCGCACCTTAAAGACAGGGTTATAAACGATCATTTAAGATACATCCGCTTTAAAAGGGGTAACGCCAACCCGGATATATTAACCATGGACGATGCTAAAATATTAGTAGATTCAGGTAAGTTTTATGCCCGTAAGTTTGATACGGAGAAAGATGAAAAAATATTAGATTATTTGGATGATATTGCCGGATACAAAGCTGCTACATAGTAAATGTTACTTACAAACCACATTAGTATGAAAACCCCTGTTTTACTAACTGTATTTATTATTTGCTTAGTAATAGCTGCTTGTACAAAAGTACCTTATGGTGATAATAGCAGGGCTGGCAAATTTTATAATATCCGTGGTTTTAAAATGTATGCGGAAACATATGGTAGCGGGGAACCATTATTAATGATACATGGTAACGGGGGCAGTATCAGTACATTTGCGGGTAATATTCCCTATTTTGCTAAAAAGTATAAGGTTATAGTTGCCGATAGCCGGGCGCAGGGCAAATCGCGCGATGATAGGGATTCTATCAGCTTTGAAATGATGGCCGATGATTATGCCGTCCTGCTTGATAGCATGCATGTAGATTCGGCCTATGTTATTGGCTGGAGCGATGGGGGTATCAATGCCTTATTACTGGCTATGCGTCATCCCGAAAAGGTAAAAAAACTTGTGTCATCAGGTGCAAACCTTTGGCCCGATTCAACCGCAATGGAACCAAAAGTGTGGCTGGATGAAAAGCGCGAAGCACCAGGTTTTGAAAAAAAGATGAACAGAAGCCCGGTGGAGAAGCAAAAGCAAAAAATGTTTTTGCTTGATTGGCTACAGCCGCATATAGCGCTGAATGAACTGAGTAAAGTAAAATGCCCCGCGTTAATTATGTGCGGCGATCATGATATGATCAGGAGAGACCATACCGAAAACATCTACAAGCATATCCCCCGGGCAAATTTATGGGTAGTTTCGCATTCGGGCCATGGCACCTTGTTCGAACACAAAAGAAAGTTCAATTATAATATCGATGATTTTTTTACCAAACCCTATAAATCAACCAATACTTATGGGTCGTTTTTATCAGGGTTTGGTTTATAACAGCGGCTAGGTTATGTAGTACTGCCGTTTGCTTCGGTGAAACTTACCCGTTATAATTAGGGTCAAACTCCACTATCCATTCTATACCATATTTGTCTCTAAACATGCCGGCATAAGTACCCCACGGGCCTTCGCCGATAGGGCCCTCAACATCTCCGCCCGCTGATAGTCCGTTGAATATTTTATCGGCCTCTTCCTTGCTTTCTGCACACACTGCTATTTTAGACCTATTCTCGTTCTCGCTTACCCGACCCATGAATTCAGGTACATCATTTGCCAGTAATACGTTGTTTTTGCCAATAGGTAAACCAATGTGCATTATTTTATTTGCTTCGCTTTCTGCAACTTGAAATTCATCGCTTGCCAGGTCCTTGAAGCGAGTGATCTTTGTGAACTCGCCGCCAAAAACTGATTTGTAAAAAGTGAACGCTTCTTCGGCATTTCCGTTGAAGTTGATCCAGGGGTTAATTGCTCTCATAGTTTTTATTTTTAAATGTGATTGTAAATTTTTCTTTGTTATTTTTCCGATAAGGTGGCCAATAGCTCTTCCAGGTTTTTTAGCGTCATGGTGAAGCCTATCTTGAAGCCTTCCAACAATTTCTCCAATCGTTCAAACGATTCGTTGTAAATAGTAATATCCACTTTAGTGATACCATTTTGTTCGCTGAAATTGTAGTCCCAGTCAGATCCCGGCAGTTCGCGGTTTTCGTCTTTGTCCGAAAAGGCGTTGTACATTTTAAAGTTGGTTTTCGGGGTAATGGAGGTAAATTCCTGTACCGACCAACGCTCCACCCCATCGGGACTTATCATTGCGTAAAACCGGCGACCGCCTACTTTAAAATCCATATACTTGGTTTTGGCGCGCATAGGTGCGGGCGCGCCCCATTGGTCCAGTAGTTCTGCCTTAGTAAAGGCATCCCACACTAATGATAAGCCGGCATTAAACTCCCTGGTTATATATACCTTTTTCGCTGCTTTGTCAACGTTAAAATCAAATAGCAAACCGTTACTCATTTTCCTGTTTTTTTATGGTTGTTAATAATTGGTCAAGTTGGTTAAACTGAGTTTCCCAGTTTCGCCTGAACTGGGCTAACCAGTGGTCAAATTCCTGCATCTTTTTTGCATTAAAGTGATAATATATCTCCCGGCCGCTGTGTTCGGGTTTAATTAATTCGCATTCGTGCAATACTTTAATATGCTTTGATACTGCCTGGCGGGTCATATCAAATTTTTCGGCCATTGTATTGGGTGTCAATGCCTGTATAGCCAGTAATGTTAAAATAGCCCTGCGGGTCGGGTCGGCTATGGCCTGGAATATATCTTGTTTCATATTCGAATACTAAAATGAGCAACTCTCAGGTTGCAAATATATATGCAACTTTTGAGTTGCGCAAATATATTTGAAATTATTTTTGAATATATTACACTCAGCGATTGCTGTCTCTTTAAATTTAATTCGTAGCAAACACTATTTAAAATATACCGAAGTATATTATAACAACTTGATATTGTTATTTTTACGTTTCCGTTAGTGGGGGCTTGAAAGCAGTATAAATAAATTAAACAAATAGCAATGAACTTTAAAATCATACAACCGCCGCCACAACTTGCGGGTTATGTTCGGTTCTTTTGGTTTTTAGAGGGCAGTGCTTCAATAGATAATCCATTTGTACATCACGCATTTGCTTATTCCTATCCCGAACTTACTTTTTGCTACAAAGGTCAGTTCAACTACCTGTTTGGATTTGAAAAGGGGCAAACGTTATCTCCCGGTATTTATGGACAGACGCATACCTTTAGCAAGGTAACAGCAAAAGCAGATTTCGGAATCTTTGCCTGTTATTTATACCCCCAGGCTTTTATGCAATTATTTGGCATCCCGGCCAACGAATTAACAAACCACTATGCAGATATGAAAATGCTTTGCGGTAATGACGGCGAAGTTCTTGAAGAAAAAATAATGCTGGCTTTAGACAACAACGAACGAATTAAACTCATAGCTGATTTTTTGGAATCGCGGCTAAGGAACATCAAGACTGAATATTCAAAAATGCATTCGTTTATTAACGCGATTTCGATGACTCAGCCGGTAACTTCTGTCAAAGCTTTGGCCGAAAACAACTTTTTATCATTAAGGCAGTTTGAAAGGAGATTCAAAGAGTTTTCCGGATTCAATCCCAAATTATTTTTACGGATCATGCGGTTTAACTCCGTATTAAACAAACTTTCGCAGAATAGATCGTTAGCTCAAATAGCCTACGATTGCGGTTATTATGACCAATCGCACTTTATTCACGATTTCCAAAAATTTTCAGGTTATAATCCCAAAGATTATTTCAAACCGGAAACGATCGCTGCTACTGACCGGGGGACAATTGAGTTTAAAAAGTAAAATGTCGCTTTTTTACAATTTCAATAGCTTCCCGAAAGATAGTTTTGCATCAAAAATAATAATCATATGAAAAACTATATGCTCTACACCTTATCGATCTGCCTGATAAGTGCTTTATCTTTTTTGTTAACAGAAAAAGCATTTTCTCAAACAGACCAGAAGGGGGGAAATACTACCTATGTAAAAGGTGTAACGCCCGGGCGGGCGAAAGCGCTTATGGCCGTAGCCGTAGGGTTAACAAGTCTGATTGTTGGCTTATCGGCCAGGAGGCGCGCCGTTAGACAGATTGGGCCCGGTAAAGGAAAGAATGGCGCTATGGTTGCTTTGATATTAGGGCTTGCGGGCATTATTCTCAGTATACTTCACCTTAGTACTTCTGTTGGCGCTGTTTTCGGATCGGGCAGTGGAAAAGCCGGGGCAATTGTTGCCCTGATACTCAGCTTAATTGGGATAACGTTTAGCTGGCTGGCCCTTCGTTATAAAAAAATAGATACTAATCTCAACTGATAAAATTTTGTAATGGATACCAATAGCGTAAATATCCGGTACATGGTTGAAAATGTTGATAATGCAGTGCAATTCTACACGCAATACCTCGGTTTTACATTGACGACAAATGCAGCTCCTGCGTTTGCTGCCGTAATTAAAGGGAACCTAAGATTATTATTAAGTTCAAGGACAAGTTCTGCAGGCAAAGCTATGCCCGACGGATCATTACCTGTTCCGGGCGGATGGAACCGTTTCCAGCTTATTTTTGACGACTTAGAAGCTGAGGTTGCGAAACTTAAATCCCAAGGGCTTCATTTTCGTAATGAAATTATTACCGGCCCGGGAGGTTCTCAAATACTGCTTATTGATCCGTCTGGAAATTTGATAGAATTATTTCAGCCAATATAGAAGGCGGCATATCACATAATTAGATATGGATCTATTGGAAGCTATCGACGGTTTGTTTGAGATGCTCTCTATAATTAAGATTGAACTTTCAATAAACCTGCATTAATGGCAACCACAACCGTGCTAACGGTCATCAACACAGCGCCAATTGCCGGACTCAACAAAATGCCCTGGTTGTACAAAATGCCTGCCGCAAGCGGTATGGTTATAATGTTATAACCAGTTGCCCAGGCAAGGTTCTGGATCATTTTCCGGTAAGTGGCTTTACCAAACAGGATCAGGTTTACAATGTCTTTAGGATTGCTGTTGACCAAAACAATTCCGGCAGTTTCAGCAGCAATATCGCTGCCTGAACCTACGGCAATGCCAATATCGGCTTGAGCTAAAGCCGGGGCATCATTTACGCCGTCACCTGTCATGGCCACAAACTCATTTTTTTGCTGAAGCTCTTTAATTTTTTCCAGCTTCTCATGGGGCAGCACTTCCGCGAAAAAACCATCCATTTTCAATTGTGTACTTACACTTTCAGCTACCTGCTTGTTGTCTCCGGTTAGCAAAATTGATTTAATATTATTATCGTGCAATGTGGCTATGGCGTCTGCCGATTCCGGCCTGATAGCATCAGCCAGGGCAACAAAACCAGCCGGTTGATCATTTATCAACACAAACACCACCGTCTCATTGCCAGTCGCGCTGTAATCCGGAGGAAGTTGCAAATTGTTTTCTTTAAGATAACCGGGACTAACGATCTTAACGTGTTTCCCTTCTGCCACGCCCGCTACGCCTTTACCGGTGATCGCCTTGAAATCTTCCACGTGAGGCAAAGCCAGGTTACGTTTTTTTACTTCACTTATAATACCGGTTGCAATAGGGTGTTTAGAGTTAGCTTCCAGGGCACCGGCTAAGCGAATGAGTTCATCTTCATTTGAAGGCTGTTCACCTATGGTAACAATCCGTGACACTTCAAACTTCCCTTTGGTCAAGGTTCCGGTCTTGTCAAATACAACGGATGTGATTCTGCGGGAGTTTTCAAAAGCAGTTCGGTTCTTAATCAGCAGGCCATGCTGTGCAGATAGCGAAGTTGACTTGGCAACAACAAGCGGAACGGCGAGACCAAGCGCATGGGGACAGCAGATGACGATGACGGTAACCATCCGCTCCATAGCAAAGGCGATATCGTGGCCTAAACTTATCCAGGTGACAAACGTAGCAATACCGGCCAGGAGGGCAATAATAGTTAACCACCGTGCGGCTTTATCAGCCAATAATTGTGTGTTAGATTTAGCCTCCTGTGCGCTTCGCACCAAATCAACTACCTTAAAGAGATAGGAATCCTTGCCGCTATGGGTAACCCGAACTTTTAATGAACCGTTTCCGTTAACCGAGCCCGCAATCACCTTTTGTCCCCTTGTTTTTTGCACGGGCTTAGATTCGCCCGTTAGCATAGACTCATTCAGGTAACTGTCACCTTCTTCAACCAGGCCGTCTGCCGCGATTTTTTCACCTGGTTTTATCAGAATAAGGTCGCTTTCCTTCAACGTTTCCGTCTTAACGTCCGTTGTGCCATCGTCTTTTATCAGGTGAGCAGTAGAGGGCATGAGTTGAACAAGTAGTTCCAACTCACGTGAAGCGCCTGCGACCGACCTCATTTCGATCCAGTGCCCAAGCAGCATGATGAGGATGAGCGTTGTCAGTTCCCAAAAGAAATCCATTCCGTTAAGTCCAAATACTGTTGCGGCACTATAGCCATAAGCTACAGTTATCGCGAACCCGATCAGGGTCATCATATCCGGATTTTTTGCTTTCATTTCCGAAAACCAGCCTGTCAAAAAGGGCCATCCTCCGTAAACGAACACTACGGTTGACAACAAAAAAAGGAGGTACTGGCTGCCGGAAAAACTGATCTGCACTTGTAGCCACTGCTGTATCATGTGCGACAAAAGCAAGATCGGTACCGTTAATATCAATACTACATAAAAACGCTTCCGAAAATCAGCGATCATTGCATTATGGTTATGGCCGCCATGTCCCATATGCTGATGATCCATACCATAATGTCCGTTTTCATAAGCCGCGGTTTCGGTCATGTTATGCTGATGATGCTGATGTTCCATAGTATTTGTCTTTAGTATTTTAACGTTGTACATTTCCAATTTCTTTGATAATCAAAGTTAAGCCGGCGGTGCCCTGAAAACGCAGAGACACTACAGATAAAGGGTATGAACAGTTTCTGATCACGATACAAATGTTAGCATTTCAGCGCTTAGGGTTTTATATAATTTTTCTTCGTTTTTATAAAATTAACCGAATCTCGCGAACCACAGTAATTATAAAAAATACATAACGTGTTGATAGTGATGTTAATCATTTTTAAAACTGACAGTTATCAGCCCTTTTCTTCCGTCCGCGCTTTACTTTGGCTTAAAAAAGAATCATGAAAAAGGCAATCTATTTAATATTTGCAATAACCACTTTAATTATAGTTGGTTTTGCACCTGCGTATTCGCAAACAGAGCCCAGATCAGTGGCTGCAAATCAAATTCACATTAACAAAAAAGGTGAGATACATGACCACGGTGGTACCTTATTAGGTTATATCAGTAAAGATGATATCGTAAGCGATGCCAAGGGCAATAAAGTATATTTTATAGACCGCGAAGGCAATGTTATCGATGCTAAGGGGAACAAATTAGGAAAAGCAGCAAAGAACGGCTTTTATTTCAACAACAAAGGTGAGCAGGTTTTGAAGGTGGCGGATAAAGACGCTGAGGAGTGTGAGATACTTGATCCTGCAGGGCATAATTTGGGAACCACGCACAAGAATTACAAGCTGCATGCCTGTGCCGCCCACTGTTTATTCTTAAAACAGAAAACAACTCCTCACCCGGTACATTAGAGATCATTGAATTGACAAGGGTGGCGACGCGGCAACAGAACCACCTGTAAAACGGCTTGCCAGATTTTTCTGTATCAGAAGAACTTTTTCGCCCTCAATTTCCAAATTGGGATCCGCCTTTAATAACTCATTGGGACTGGCAACATCAAACCTATTAATGGCGCGCATAATCCGTTCAAATAACTACTCTTCCAGTTTTCGTTTTTCTTCAAGGGAGCCTTTTACATTTAATTCTGTATGATCTCTTCTGATGATTCTTTACATCTTAAACGTTTGTTTCCGAAAACAAATAACTTATACCAGTAGCGTTTATAAATCTTTCCGAATACTACAGCATCATTTTCAACGAAGATATTAAGCAGGTCACTATCAGTATAATTATCGAAATTATTCATAATTGCACTTGCCGCTAAAAGCAGGAGGTTTAATTGGATTTATAGCTTATTGTCAATTAACAAATAATAACCCGCATTTTAATAACCAAACAAATTATTGAAAGTCCTTTGGATCTATTTTAAAGGGGTACTGCTTTGCGAGTTGTCAATAAAAATATAAATTCTTAATTGATCGGATCAAATTGGTTTTTACACCACTAATCTACAAAAAAGATACTTTTAACCATCATGCACTGTTGTGTATCCTCTATAATTTTATGTTGGCATAATTGTAATGATTTTAATAATATTATTAAATCGCTTATTAGCCTTAAAACGGTTACCATGCCTACATTAAATTCTAATTACTCCTATCTCTTGTTAATTATCTGTGACGACCTTTAACATTTCAAACATTACTTCCCAGCTTTCTTTTGTTTTACTTGTGTCAATTCCCGATTGCGAAAATATTAGTTCACAACCGTTTTGTTTATTTCTTATTTTAATTGATACTTTGCTTACTCCGGAAAAATGCCGGGGAACTTCTAATGTAAAAACTAATTTATTAGGTCTTTCTATTTCTAAATATTCGCCGAAATGGTCAACCTTTTCATTTTTATTTAGTTCTAAAATTGAAAATTTACCACCGACTTTTAAATCTGTTTTTATAGAAAGGATTTGGTTGTCAAGACTTTTAAACAGCCAAGATTTCATCAATTCAGGTTTTGTCCAGGCATCGAAAACAGCGGAGGGTGGAACCGAAAAGAAACGGGAAAGAATTAATCGACTACTTTGTTCCATAAATAGAAAACGTATTATGACTCAGACAAGTTTGACCGATGTAAAAAATAAAAACCCACTTAATGATAGTTTAAGTGGGTTTGACTGGTATTGAATTTTGAAGTTGCGGAGAGGGAGGGATTCGAACCCTCGATACACTTTTGGCGTATACACACTTTCCAGGCGTGCTCTTTCGACCACTCAGACACCTCTCCTGATTTTTTTGCGGATTGCAAAAGTAATACAATCCGGCGGTTATACAACAAAAAAGCGCAGCCACAAAGCCACGCTTTAACCAAAACCTAATTACAAAAACTATTACATACGCAAGCCGGTAACCACACCAGGCTCTAATAAATTCCTGTAGATGGTATGATGCAAAAAATCAATAATGGTTTAATCGGTAAAAAAATTAAGTGGCCAAAAATGCAGAACGGTTTTTTTACTTATGTTTGTTGCGGATACTATTAAAAAAAGAAAAATAAAATCTGCCTACGCCCGCATGTTGAGCATCGACGAGATCAAAAAACCTATAGCTGCTGATATTGATGTTTTTGAAGACCGGTTTAAAGCGTCTATGCAAAGCTCGGTGCCGCTGCTCGATCGTATTACCCACTATATTGTAAAACGGAAAGGCAAGCAGATAAGGCCTATGTTTGTGTTTTTTTCGGCCAGTATGTGCGGAGGGATTACGGAAGCCACACATCGTGGCGCTGCTTTAGTTGAATTGCTGCATACTGCAACCCTGGTGCACGATGATGTAGTGGATAATTCCTATCAGCGCCGTGGGTTCTTCTCTATCAACGCTCTATGGAAAAATAAAATAGCCGTTTTAGTAGGTGATTACCTGCTATCAAAAGGGCTACTGCTTTCTATTGATAACGGCGATTTTAACTTGCTGAAAATCGTATCGGAAGCGGTAAAACAAATGAGTGAAGGTGAATTGCTACAGGTAGAAAAGGTGCGCCGGATGGATATAGATGAGCCGGTATATTACGAAGTGATCAGACAGAAGACAGCCTCATTGATTGCCTCCTGCTGTGCCTGTGGTGCTGCATCGGCTGGTGCAGATGAAAACACTATCGAGAAAATGCGGTTATTTGGAGAGAAGATAGGTATTGCCTTCCAGATAAAAGATGATATGTTTGATTTTGGTACGGATGATGTGGGCAAACCTTTGGGGATTGATATTAAAGAAAAGAAGGTTACACTTCCGCTAATATACGCACTGAAAAACTGCTCGTCATCAGAAAAAAAGCATATCATCAATTTGGTAAAGAACCATCATGACGATGCGAAAAAAATTACTGAGATCATCAGGTTTGTAAATAATGCCGGTGGACTGGAATATGCCGAAACGCAAATGAAAAAGTACCAGGCTGAAGCTTTTGAAATACTAAATACTTTTGCCCCCGGCGCTGCGCGTACCGGCCTTGAACAATTGGTGCGCTTTACTACTGAACGAAATAAATAATGTCGAACGAACTGATTTTTATACTGGGTTTTGTGGTTTTCATTTTTTTAATGATGGCTGTTGACCTTGGCTTATTTGGTAAATCGGATAAACCGGTATCTATTAAACAAGCCGGTATTATGAGTGGGGTATGGGTACTGCTTTCACTCAGTTTTTATGTATTAATCCTGAATTACGGCCATCTTTTACACCATATAGATAACTTTGCGGCATTACAGCAAATTAATATTGACCATCTGCACCGGCTTAAGCTTAACCCTAACGATTTTGCTGGCAGTTTACAGCTATACCGTAAAACCCTGGCCTTAGAATTTATTACAGGTTATGTGATAGAATACGCTCTCTCTGTTGATAATATATTCGTTATCGTGCTCATTTTTACTGCTTTCGCGGTTAATCCAAGGTATTATCATAAGGTGTTGCTTTGGGGTATTATTGGCGCGGTGGTTATGCGTTTCCTGTTCATTTTTGTTGGGGCATCGTTAATTACACATTTCCATTGGGTTATGTATATTTTCGGGGCATTTTTAGTGTATACAGGGGTAATGATGTTTATTAACCGTAATGATGAGGAAGAGATCGATCCCCAAAATCATAAGGTAGTTAAGTTCGCGTCAAAATACTTCGCAGTTCATCCTAAGTTCGAGGGCGGCAAATTCTTTATCAGGATAGACCGTAAAAAACTGATCACTCCATTGTTCCTGGTATTGCTGATCATCGAGGTAACCGATCTTGTTTTCGCGGTAGATTCTATCCCGGCTATCTTTTCGGTAACAAAAGACCCTTATATCGTATTTTTCTCTAATATCTTCGCTATCCTGGGCCTGCGCAGCATGTTCTTTTTGCTGGTTAATATTATCGATAAATTCCACTATTTAAAAACCGGACTGGCTGTGTTACTGGCTTTTATAGGCGTAAAAATGCTGGCTGGCGAATACGCTGAAAAGGTAGGTTTAACCACTATGAGGTCACTGCTTATTATCCTGGCTATATTAGTGGTAAGCGTGATAGCATCGCTTGTTTTCCCAAAACAGAAGGAAGCGGTCAATTAAAATTATTAGCGCATCTTATTGCTTATTTTTGCTAAAAAATGGTAGCATTTTAACCGTTTCGAATAATTATAAATAATTAAAGATAATAATAAATTATTAGCAGTTTTTTGGTGGTTTTCCCGGTTTTTAAACCATAGAACCCCGTCTGTTTATTTCTTGCCTATTGTCCTGGTTTTTGATGAGATAAATTTGAGGCAATAGTTGTAGGAGGAGGGGGGATTGTATTAAAAGAAAAAGGCCCGATTTTCATCAGGCCTTCCTTTTTTAATATTTTTGCTTTTCTAATATTTTACTTCTTCGTATTAAAGTTTTTCGCTTTCTTCACGCTGAACTCCGGTTTGCCGTTGGGATTAATTTCAGGCGGTCCCTGGTAGTTCATAGCACAACGGAAGCCAATTTCAGCGCTGGCGTCATCCTCGTCTAAATAACGGCGGGTTGCCGGGTTTAACCAGTAGGCCCTGTCGTTCCACGAGCCGCCTTTATATACTTTTGATTTATCGCTGATCAAAGTAGTAACGCCGTAAAGTACAGTGCTCACAGTGTCATTGTAACCACGTACGTCCGGAGTATAAGGTTTACCGGCAATTGGGTTTTTAGCAGCGGGCTTAGCAGCAGCAGTAGTATTTGCCGGCGCACCGCCTTTAGCAGCTTGTTGCTCGGCAACCATTTCTGCCCAGGTTTGCTTTTTGTTCGATTTTGCAGGCACTTTTATTGGTCTGCCGTATTTATCTTTAGCATATAACCCTTTAACGGCGTCGGCATATTGTTTATTCGTAAACTCGTTACCACGGAATGGGTTAAAATCATCTGTCTCTTCAAACGAAGTTTGGCGGTAAGTATCGCCGGTCCACTCGTTTACGTTGCCTGCCATGTTATACAAACCAAAATCGTTTGGCTGGTATGAGCGTACTGGGGCTGTAATGTCAGCCTTGTCATTCAGGTAACCGCCAACACCGGCGTTATCGCCGCCGGTACGTTTAAAGTTGGCCAATATCAAGCCGCGTGTTCTTGCTTTCGGCGACCGCACACCCATGCCATTCCAGGGATATATTTTACCTTCTGTAATATTTTCAAATTGGGTATTACCGGCTAAGCCTAAAGCGGCATATTCCCACTCAGCTTCGGTAGGCAGGCGGTAGCCAGGGCGTAGTATACCGTCTTCGCGGCGTACAGGGCGCCTTACTTTGCCCGAACCAGTGTTTTTTAATGGATTAAGATCAAGCGGCATTTTTTTGCCATCAATACCGGTACCTTTATATTGACCATTCAAATAAATATCTGTATTGAAAGGGATCTTACTTGAATCAACTGCACCGGTTCCCGCTGTAGTGCCAGCCGCGCCGCCAGTAGCACCTGCGACGCCCCCTTTTGCACGTGTTTTCCAATCTACCAACTGGCCGCGTTCACGCAAAATATTCTCGTTCATGCGTTGGGTACGCCAATCGCAATAATCCTGCGCCTGGTCCCAGCTTACCCCAACAACGGGATAGTCCTGAAATTCAGAGCCGCGCAGATAATTATCTACATAAGGTTCGTTGTAAGATAACGGCCTTCTCCAAACCAGCGTATCCGGAATGGCATTGTAGTATAATTCACGGTCGTCGGGGAAATTAGTTTGCAGCCAGTACAGGTACTCGCGCCAATCGTTATTAGAAACTTCGGTCTCGTCCATGTAAAATGTCGAGATAGATTTTCTTTTACGTACGTTATTGTATTCGTAACTAACGTCTTCGCCAGCGCTGCCGCCTTGTACAAAGGTACCGCCCTCAATAGCTATCAGGCCAGGGCCGGGGGCGGGGTGTGTTTTTCTAAACACCTGGAAACCGCCATTGTATTTATCATTATAACGCATCCCTGTTTTTGGTGATTGTTGCTTTGAAGCACAACCAGCCAGTAAAAAACCAGAGCCCAACAGCACTAAAACATACCTGCTAAAATTCATTTTCATGCAATTACAATTAATCAGAGCGTAAATTTAATTAAATTATTGAAACTTATTACCGATTCTAAATTAGCGATAATTTTTCAATCATGTTACAATATTACCGTTAAACGAAATTTATGCGGTTTAGGTTATATTAAATTGAATAATTTTGATTGGCAATAAGTTTTTTATATTTATACATTAATTTTGCAAATGTGTTTTGCGTGTGTTGAAAAATTTGAAACAACGTTATAATGAAGATATTTTCCCCTGGTTTTTTTAAAATAAGTTCATTTGTTGCGGTAATGCTGCCTTTGGCGCTTAAGGCGCAAGTTGTTGGGCCAACAGGTACCAACACCAACGGCACCAGTGCAAATGCGCCAAGGGCCGGGGCGCCGTTCCTGACCATATCCCCCGATTCCCGCTCGGGAGCTATGGGCGATGCGGGCGTTGCGCTATCTCCGGATGTTAACGCAACTTTTTGGAACCCCGCAAAACTGGCATATATTGAAGGGCAAAATAATCTTTCTTTATCCTATAGCCCATGGTTAAGGCGCCTGGTGCCCGATGTTAGCCTGGCTTATTTAAGCTACGCCCGCAAGCTGGATGAGCGTAATACCTTAGGGGCATCTTTACGTTATTTTAATTTAGGTACAATTGAACTGGTTGATAATTTGCAAAACCCATTGGGAAGTTACCGCCCTAACGAGTTTTCGTTCGATGTTTCCTTTGCCCGAAAATTTGGTCAGGATTTTTCATTGGGTTTAACCGGCCGTTATATCTATTCAAGTTTAACCAACGGAAGCTTTTCTGCCGGGCAGCAAACAAAACCGGCCAGCGCTGTAGCTGCCGATGCTTCCATGTACTACAAAAAAACCACGCAGCAATTTGGTAAAGAAGCGCTTTTTGCTTTTGGTGTCGATCTATCTAACATCGGGTCGAAAATTGGTTATACGGATAACGGGCCGAAGGATTTTTTACCCGCTACGTTACGCATAGGCGCCGCTAATACCTGGTACATCGATGACTATAACGAGTTTACCTTTGCCTTTGATATTAGTAAACTGCTGGTGCCATTAACCATAACCGACAGCAACGGTAATGTAGTCAGCAACGATCAATCGGTGCCATCGGGCATATTTAATTCATTTGGCGAGGGTTTTTCTACACAGGCTAAGCAATTAACCTATTCGCCGGGTATCGAATATAGGTACAATAAACAATTTGCCTTAAGGGCAGGGTATTTTTATCAGAACCCGCTTTACGGAGGCAACCAATACCTTACCATGGGGGCTGGTTTTAAGTACGATAACTTTGATATCGATTTCTCTTACCTGGCGGCTAATCAACAGCAAAGCCCGTTATCAAACACACTGCGGTTCTCGCTTATTGTTAATTTTGGTGCGGCAAAAAAAACCGATACCAAAACGGATAACCAAACCGGGAAAAAGTAAATGGCTAAAATAAAAGTTGGGTTTGGATTTGATGTACACCAGTTAAAAGAACAGCACCCGTTTATAATGGGCGGGGTTAACTTGCAGCACACATCCGGCGCGTACGGCCACTCGGATGCCGACGTATTGTTACATGCTATTTGCGATGCTTTGCTGGGTGCAGCCAACCTGCGCGATATTGGCTTTCACTTTAAAAACACAGACGACCGCTGGAAGGGCATTAGCAGCCTGGTACTGTTACAACACGTAATGGAAATGCTTCAGGAAAAAGGCTGGGGCATTGGTAATATAGATGCGATGATATGCCTGGAAGCCCCAAAGATAAACCCGCATATCCCGGCTATGACAGCTAATATAGCCAGGGCGGCCGGTATCGATGAAGACGATATCTCTATAAAAGCTACTACTAACGAACAGATGGGCTTTATAGGCCGCCAGGAGGGCGTGGTAGCGTATGCGGTTTGTTTGATAGAAAAAATATAAACGCCTGTTAATTACCCGGCCCGCTATTAAAAATTTTGTTAATCCCGGGCGATCCGCTTTTAAGGGTAATTAAAACCACCCCATTTTTTGCGGCATTGCCATATTTCTCAACCGCTGTGCTATTTTTTAATATATCTATTTTATCAATATCCTGTGGGTTAATAGCAGCAACCGGGTTTGTTTGTGATGTGTCCGACCGGAAGATGGCTTTACCATTCAAAAAAATAATGTATAAAGGCTGCATTAACTTCCCGCGACTGGGGGCGCATATGCGTATGGTGTATTTGTTTGTATCGGGGTGTTTGCTGGTTTCAATGCGGGTGAACGCCTGTAGGGGTTTGGTACTTTTTATAATAAGTGGTGGCTTTGCAGTAGTTAGGACGGGGCTGCTGTCTTTTTGTGCTACGGATATAGCATGTATTAGTACCGATAAAATGGCCAAAAAAACCGATCTCATAACGTTAGCAATAAATGGATAACCTAATGATGCATATGAGGGTAATATTCCATAACGGCATCAGGAAAATCGTTTTATATCATTTCATTTAGGTTTAAAAGGACATACCCCTCCACCCCTCTCAAGAGGGGAATCGCACAAGCCACGCCTTTCTACCGCCATTGTTGGTGTTGTCACCAACAATTTCTAAAGAGACTGCGCAGTGTTTTTGGAGACAAACCAACAGCGGCCCGAAGTGAATATCCTGTGGGATGCCGGAATAAATTCGGCATGACGATGTGGGATGGGGAGATGTTTCCTATCGCCACTGTTGGTGTTGTCACCAACAATTTCTAAGGCTCCGGGCAAGTTGTTGATGACAAACCAACAACGGCCCTGAAGGCATGGCGATGTGGATAGGATGGAAGTTATTTCCCGCTGGCGCCGGGTTTCATTTTTACCGTACCGGTGCGTTTTAATACGCCCCAGCCGCTTAACTCGCCTTTTAAGGCCCGGCGGACCGATTTAAACAGCACCCAATACATTAACTGACGCCACACAAAACGCTGCGGGATAATGTAAACCAGCTTTTTGTAGTCCTCTTTCTCCATCCAGAAGGCCAGCATAGATACCAGCAGATCTATCACAATAAACACCGTGTAGTAAGCGATGATCTTCCCGGGTTTATCACTAAACAAACCAAATATCATTAATATATCGGCCAGCGGCGAGAACAGCGGCAGTGCAATTTGGAACAGCAGGATGTTAGGCATACCCACCATGCCAAAAAATTTATATTTTTTGTTGAAAAGGGCATCCTTGTTTTTCCAGAAGCTTTGTATCACGCCGAAACTCCAGCGGAAACGCTGTTTCATCAATGCGCTCAGGGTTTCAGGGGCTTCGGTGTAGGCAATAGCATCGTCGCAGTTACGCACAATGTAACCCAATTTCAGGATACGCATGGTCAGGTCGCAATCCTCGGCCAGGGTATCGGTTGTAAACCCGCCCGATTTAAATATGGCCGATTTACGGAACGCGCCAATAGCGCCCGGCACTACGGTAATGCTGTTTAACAGGTCGAAAGCGCGGCGGTCCATATTTTGGGCGGTAATATATTCAATAGCCTGCCAGTTAGTGATCAGGTTATGGGTGTTGCCCACTTTTACGGTACCCGCAACCGCGCCAATCTCGTCGTCGGTAAAATAGCGCATCAGGTGGTAAACCGCGTCGGTTTTTAGTTGGGTATCGGCATCAATACAAATTACATATTCGTATTGGGCATGGGTAATACCAAAGTTAAGGGCGGATGCCTTGCCACCGTTGGGTTTAGTTAATACTTGTACCAGCGGATGATCGCCATAGGCTTTAGTAACTATATCCAGCGTTTTATCTTTTGACCCGTCATCAATAAATATAATTTCGAAAACCGGGTATTCCGTCAGTAGCAAACTTTCAATGGTGCGTATAACAGTAACCTCTTCATTATAACCGGGTACAATAATACTTACCGGCGGCAGCATAGTCGGGTCGGGCATGTGTTCTTCTTCCCGCTTGTTGTCAAAATACTGCCTGAATGCTAATATGCCAATTAAAAGTATCCGGCCAATGGCCAGGAAAATGGCCGTAAGGAAAATATATTGCAATATCCAGTTACTGTAAAAATAGCTGGCAATAAAAATATCATACAGCGTACCGGTAACACCGCTGTTGGCATCGTCTTTTATAGCCGGCATCAGGTCGTCGCGCTTTTTATCCAAAATATCGGCAATAGTAGTAAACTGGTAGCCGTGACTTTTAAAGTAATGGATAATGGCAGGCAGGGCTTTTACGGTTTCTTCGCGGGTATCGCCGCCGGCATCGTGCAGCAATATCATCGAACCCTTATCATGATCGCGAATGGTGCGGGCAATAATACTATCGGCGGTTACGCCGGGTTGCCAGTCCCATGGGTCGATAGATTCGCCGATGTTAATATAGCTTTGGCGGCGGCTTTCGGCCACGGGGATAACCTCGGCCAGTGTTTGCGGCTCAGCATCGGCGTTAAAAGGCGGGCGGAACAGAATGGTACTACGCCCGGTAACCGATTCTATCAGCTTGCGGGTAGCGTTCAGTTCAAGGTTTACCCGCTGGATGCTTACCGTTGAGATGTCGGGATGAAAATAGGTATGGTTACCTATCTCGTATCCTTCATCATATTCCCGCTTAAGAATAGGTATAGCTTTTTCGGCCATTGACCCTACCACAAAGAATGCCGCAGGTACATGTTCGCGTTTCAAAATATCCAGAATGCGCGGCGTGTAATCAGGGTCGGGGCCGTCATCAAATGTCAACACTACCTTACCGGGTTTGTAGCCGTATTTGCGGATTACATATTTGGTAGGCAGATTAATATATTGCTGGTTGGTAATAGTAAAGGTTTGGGGATCAAGCGTGATATTGATCTTACCCTTATCCGGGGTAGTCACCAGGTCCAGCACCTCACCGTCGCCGGCATAATCTATATGATTATTTAACCCAACCGAAGTGAGCGGGGTAGTGTCAACACCAGTTTTGCGTAAAGAATCAATAGATAGATTTTTTTGAAAGAACGACCATAAACGTGGGTCTTCGACACCTACACGCCACAACGCAACGCCGCCGGTGGCCCAGTCGTCGGCCATGCGGATAATGTTAAAATTGGTTGCCGCATCGGTAAAGTATACGGTATGCTTAACACTATCCTGCGCTGTATAAATATAGTGCAGGTTGGCCGATTCGGTATCGTATTCTATTTTGCTTTTGTTTTCCTGAGCGGTACTAATAGCCTGCTGATAACCCATGGGGCTGCCCGGGCGGTTCTCGCCCCAATCGTACCCGCCGGCAGCGATGGTTAATATTACTTTGCTACTGGGTATCTCGTTGCAAACCCTGTCCAGTATCTCTTCTACCCAGTGCTGGTTGGATATATCGCCGGGGGTGGTGTTCTCGCCGTGCTGATCTATCGCAAATACAAAAAGATAGTCATTATAATGCTGCAGCATTTTCAAATCGTAGGCTTCGTCATCGGCAGCTACGTTTTGTGTTACCAGAAACTTTTGAGGGTGCAGGGTTTGGTACAGTTCTTTTTGAAAGGCAATATAATCTGGCGCATTACGGTCTTTAATGTCTTCAAATTCAAGGTTAACGCCCTGAAAGTTATATTTTAATAGTTTGGCAACAATACTATTGATAAATACGGTACGCGATTTTTTATTTTTAATGATACGCATCACATCGCGCGAATCCAGATACCCCGATGCATTGTTTACGTTAATATAGTTTGATAGCGAAATTATAACTGGTTTGTTATAGCGCCGGTTAAGGTTTATAAGCCCCGTATCCAGTTTTAAAGTAACCGTATCAGCTTTTGGGGTTATTACAAACCCCTCAGTAACAATCATATCCATGCGGGCTATATGATCGCGTAACGATGTGTAGGCTTGTGTTTCCCAGGCACGGTAAAAGCCTACATTTAGCCTGTCTTTATTATTGGGGTGTTTGCGGCGGTGTATCAGCAAATTGTGGCGTAATTCTACCAGTCGCTGGGTGTCAATTTTAAAATCCTTGAACTTACGTGTGCGCTTAATATAATCAAGGTCTTCTTTGGTGAATTTTTTTACGGCCTGGTTAAGGTTGGGTAAAGAAGGATATTTGGTAGAATATATGGTAATTATAGCAGCAACAATACTGCTGACAATAACGATAATAATAGCCCTGCTAAGCCACTTGAAACGGTTCCACCTACCGGGGGTATCAGCCTGAAAAACCTGTTTGCCAGCCATTAAAGGATATAATAATTAATCGGTTTAATTGTTTGCAATGAATTATGGTAAACAATTAGGGTTATTTGGATGCGGGTTTGCCTTGTTCAATATTCGAAAAATCAACTCCGCATTTGCAATTGCTGCCGCAGCCTTTTTTTACAAAAAGCGAATTGTAAAACATTTTGCCAATGTAAAACAATGCCCCTGCAAAAACTACCGCAATAATGATGCTTTGTATCATGATGCAAATTTAACTATTATATGTATATATACGATAGTATTGTAACAAAAGTATGCTGATCTTTACTTTTTGATGAAGGCTACCGTACCGCCCACCCAATCAAAATCCTTGTTATAACGCACACCAATCATTTTACCGCGACTTAGCCTGCCGAGGGTAATAGCCAGTGTGGGGTCTTCATCACCATCGGGCCATAGGTACAGTAACCGTATCTCAGCTTTTACGCCGCCATCGGGAGCTTGTATGGCGGGTTCGTAGTTTACCTTTTCCTGTAAGATCCAGTTCTCAGGGTTTTTAATAGCGCTGATATCTTCAGCCTGTACATCAATAATCACCCCCTGACCAGCAAATGAGAACAAGGGCTTTAACACGTAGTTCTCCAGGTCTGCAGGCATTTCTTCTATCTGGTTTAGGAATTGTGTTTTGGGCACAAAATCTCCTTCAAGAAAGGGCATGGTGAACTTGCTGATGCGATAGAACCAGTTAGGGTGCGGTATCCATTCCACATCAAGTGGTTGGCGGAAATCTACCACCTTGTCAAATATATGCGGGTCGCCGTCAATCTCGTCAAATATCAACCGGTTATATATCCTGCGGATGCGCTTCAGTTCGCCATCATTATCTTTATAATAAAGCTGATCGCCTTGTTGCACCAGATCATGCAGCGAAACTACGGGTATGCCCAGGTAATTTTGAGTAATATAAAAATCGACGGATGTTTTTTGTTCGGGCGCGTTCACGTCCATCAGCACAACCTCATCAGGCTGATGTTCGCCAACGATGGTTTTGCGCAAGAGTTCTATATAGCTTTCCTTGTTTAATCCGCTCAGGTAACCCGTCCATTCTTCGGGGATATCGAATGCCTTATGGTAATGCTCATCGGCATAAGCCTGGAAGCCGAACAGCGAGGGGAAACCCTGTAGTTCTATTAGTTTAGGTGTCAGTTCGCCGTGCTCATCGCGGCAAACGCCAAAATCCAAAGCAATGATATGGGCGTGGTCATTTTCGTTAGCTACCCACCATTTATCGGGGATGGCGCGCTCGGTCAACTCTTTAAAATCAGGTTGTTTAATGGTAGCAATAATATCCTCACCCGCCTGTAAAAGTTTGGCATAAAAATCATCCGAAATAAATATCGGTGTTTCGGCCAGGCGGAAGGGGATAGGTGCACGCAAGCCGGTATTCATATCAGTAAGTAGCTGCTGATATTTGGCATCGGTAAAGTTGGCATTAAATGCCTGGCGGGCTGCTGCGTCCATAGGGATTATTTATTTCGCAATTGACATTTCGCCTTTCGCAATTATTTGCTGCACTGCCTCATCCAAAAAATTAGGGATCAGCGTGTTTTGCGTGTGCATTATTTTGTCCGGGTCATCCAGGCGTTCCAGCATATCGTTGTATTTATCTTTGCCATGTTCGCTGATCACTTCCTGTTTCCTTTCTTCGGTCATTAAGTGCATTTTCATGCCCCGGGCATCGGCTTCAGGATGGAACTGTGTGCCGATAAAATAATCGTTGAAACGGATAGCCATCATAGCGCGGGACAGATCGACATAGGGCCGCTCTTTTTCAATAGCCAGTAATTGCATACCCATTTCGGTAAAGCGTTTTTCATCAGGGTGTATTACCTGCCAGCTGCGGGAATCGACGCTGTAGAACGGATCGGATAAGTTTGCTAAAACTGGTTCGCGCTTTCCGGCTACGGTTAAATGCACAGGCAAAATGCCAAACGATGGCGAACGCCGCTTGTTAATAAGGCCTAATTTATACCTGCGGCACATCATCTGGAACGAGTGGCAAACAAACAGCACATGTTTTTTATCCGGCGCGGCGGAATTATTGTGGGCTTCCAG
The DNA here is from genome assembly GCF_015221995.1 of Mucilaginibacter boryungensis. Taxonomy (NCBI): domain Bacteria; kingdom Pseudomonadati; phylum Bacteroidota; class Sphingobacteriia; order Sphingobacteriales; family Sphingobacteriaceae; genus Mucilaginibacter; species Mucilaginibacter boryungensis. The sequence continues at coordinate 512,018 of NZ_JADFFM010000002.1, read as the reverse complement.
TTCGTCCATTAATTGCATAAAGCCAATGTCCCAGGGTTCGGTTTCGCTACTCAATGGGTCGCCAGGGCCGCCGCTGCATATGTAAATGTCAAAATCAGTCCCGGGTAATATATTAGCGCCACGGGTATCAAAAACCTGGTACGTTAAGTTTAAATTGTTTTTTGTACGATACCTGTCCAGGATCTCCTGGAACCCGCGCATACCCTGGTTAACTATACCTGCGTATAGGTCGATAATGGCTACTTTAATTGTGTTTTCTGTCATTCCCACTTATATTCCCTTCAATGTTTGCGATGTGATATAATCTACCACATCTGCAAAGTTATTATTTTGCTGGTAAACCGCCAGCTGCCTGTCGGCGCCGGTGCCGTTTTCCAGTATTTTTAATACATAATTCAAATGCTGGCGACTGCCCAGTTCGTCTACCACATCATCCACAAAATCCAGCAGTTCCATAATCAGGGCACGGGTGTTCACTTCCATTTCCTTGCCAAAATCTATCATCTTGCCGTCAATGCCATAACGTGCCGCCCGCCATTTGTTTTCGTTGATAAGGGCACGGTTATAGGTAATAAACGTCATGTTTTGCTGGCGCAGTTTGTATAACTTGGCACAAAGCGCCTGGAATAGCGCCGTAAATGCCATGGTTTCCTCTACCAGCATAGGGCAATCGCAAATGCGGAACTCTATAGTTTCAAAAAACGGGTGCACGCGGATATCCCACCATATTTTTTTGGCGTTATCAATACAGTTGGTTTTTACCAGCAGTTTCACATAATTATCGTAATCCTCGATACTGTTAAAAAAGTCGGGGATGCCTGTGCGTGGAAACTTATCGAACACTTTGGTGCGGAACGATTTATAACCTGTATTACGCCCTTCCCAAAACGGCGAATTGGTTGACAGCGCGTAAACGTGCGGTAAAAAGTAGCGCACCTGGTTGGCAATATGTATAGCCATATCCCGCGACTGGATACCCACGTGTACATGTAAACCAAAAATAAGGTTACTGCGCGCGGCTTCCTGCAACTCATCCACAATATCAAAATACCGCGGGTGATCGGTGATCAACTGGTGCTGCCAGTGCGAGAAAGGGTGCGTGCCTGCCGCGCCAATGCGCAGGCCCAGGTCACCGGCCAGTTGGGCAACAGTGAGGCGTAGTTTGGCTACCTCCTTATGCGCTTCTTCGGTGTTGCGGCAAATGTGGGTGCCTACTTCAACCACAGCCTGGTGCATTTCGGCCTTTACCTGGTCTTCATGTATCTTTTGCGCGCCATCCACAATTTTTTGCTCGTGCGATGTTAGCTCCCGGGTAACCGGGTCAACCACCATAAATTCTTCTTCAACACCTAAGGTAAACTCGTTCATAATTGGTTAGGTTATGGGTTTCTCTATTGCTCATTAATGCGTCATTGCGAGGAACGAAGCAATCTACCGATAAGCAAATCCGGAATAGATAGTTTGAAGATTGCTTCGTTCCTCGCAATGACGATGGTTTATTATTTTTTAGCAGCCGGTTTTTTTGCCGCGGCTTTTGCCGGCGCTTTCTTTACTTTTGGTATCTCGCCAATACTCACATCGCCTTTTACGGCTTTGACCGATACTAATGGTTTGCCCGCCGCGCCGGTTTTTACATATTCGCCCCAGGTTAAATTGTCCTGGTTGTCTTTTTGTTTTTTGGCGCGCTCAATAGCGTAATCAGCCGATGTTTCCACTACCCAATCGAAGTTTTCCTGACCGACGCTGGTCACTTCAGCATCCGGAGCGGGATTGCAAAAGTCGATAGCGTAGGGTACGCCGTTGCGTACGGCAAATTCAACAGTGTTAAAATCGTAACCTAAATACTGGTTAAGTTTCAATACGTAATCTTTAACGGTATCCAGCAATTTTTTTGAAGCCGGGGCTTTGCCATGTTCGTAACGTAGATGGTGCGAATTGCGCGGTTCATATTGCATAATGCGCACATGTTTGCCGCCAATACAATAACAGCGGAAGTAATCGTCAAAGATGATCTCCTCCTGCAGCATCATTACGTACTGCTTGGTTTGATTGTATTTGTCCCAAAGGTCGTCAAGACTGTTGATCTGGTACACTTCCTTCCAGCCGCCGCCATCAAATGGTTTCATATAGGCCGGGAACCCTACATAAGTAAAAATGCCTTCCCAGTCTAACGGATAGGCCAGGTTACGGAACGATTTTTCGGTAGTATCATCAGGTAATTCTTTTGATGGCAGGATCACCGTTTTAGGTACCGGTACGCCAATCTTCACAGCCAGGGCGTTATTGAAAAATTTCTCGTCGGCGCTCCACCAAAAGGGATTGTTAATAACAGCGGTACCGCAAATGGCCGCGTTCTTTAGCGCCGCGCGATAAAAGGGCACATCCTGCGATATACGGTCGATAATAACCGAATAGCCCATAGGTTCGGCCTGCATTACTTTATCTATGCGGACAAATTCGGCGCTGATACCTTTGCCCCCCGTCTTTTGGTTCACCCGGTCGACAAATGCCTGCGGGAACGAATTTTCCTGCCCGAAAAGGATACCTATTTTTTTCATATGTGTCTGTGTTTGTATTGCGGTTATCGGTTTGCTGTTATAGTGCCATATCCTTGTCTAATTTGTTTAACCCTTTATCAACGATAAATAATGCGGGAACATTTCGCGCCAGATGGGCCAGTCGTGGTTAGCGAACGGGCGGATATCCAACCAATGGTTAATACCCTTAGCGTTCAAAATGTTTGACATCTCCATATTATAACCCTTGCACATATCATGTTCAGATGTCCCCAGTATAATATTCATTTTCCATAGGTCGGGGTTATTATCGCCCGGCACAAAATCTACCGGGTTGTTGTAAAAAATATCGTCGTTATAAAAGCCGTCGGTAAATTGCTTAATGTCAAACGCGCCGCCCATAGTAAACAGGTTGCTCACTTTATCGGGATGTTTAAAAGCAAAATTGGCAGCGTGGTAACCGCCAAAGCTACAGCCAGCTACGGCTACTTTGCCAACGCCGGTCTCGTGCATGGTCCAGGGCGCCAGTTCCTCGTTCAGCATACGGTCGTACCAAACATGGTTATAAGCCCGTGCAGCAGGGTGTACTTCCTTGTTGTACCAGGTCAGGTGGTCTATACTATCCGGACAGTATATTTTTACCAACCCCTGCTCAATAAACCACCGCGCGCTTTCAATAAGGCCTTCATCCTTGTTTTGAAAATAACGGCCTTTGGTGGTAGGGAACAGGATAAGCGGATAGCCCCTGTCGCCAAAAACCAGCATCTCAAGGTCGGTACCCAGGTTATGCGAATACCAGCGGTGATATTGTTCTGTCACAATATATCTTGATTTTTAAGTACGGTAAGATAAGTGCTTTGTTTTAAAAAGACAACACCGTGTAAATTAATAGGTTTTAATTTTATGTTTAGGTTGATAAGCGTACTTTTGTGGCTTTAATATTTGTCTTTTAGTTAGACCCCTTATTAACGAAACTGCAACTTGCAGAGACAGCGTCTTCCCCTGATTCAGGGGAAAACTAAGACAGTGCTATAGCAATGGCTTACAAAGGGGTGAATAATTGACATATGCATATATAATACTATTGATGATGAATTTGTGCTGGCCCGATCTTGAAATGACCGTTACCGAAACGCTTTTAACCATAAACTCTACCCACCTTAATCGCGAGGTTACATATACCCTGCTGCTGCCAAATGAATTTGCCGGTACCGAGCCACTAAATTTATTATTGTTGAATGACGGACAGGAAGCCGAAAACCTGCAGTTGGCTGATACATTGCAAGACTTATATAATGCCAACCGCATTAAGCCAACAGCCATAGTCGCGATAAATTGCGGCGACGAGCGCATACAGGAATATGGTGTAGCTGGTCATCCTGATTTTAAAAAGCGTGGTTCAAAAGCCGACCTTTATACCAAGTTTATTATAGAGGAATTGCTGCCTGATATCAGGAATCAACTGGGGATGGGGGTGTTTGGTACTGTGGCTTTTGCGGGGTTCTCTTTAGGTGGCTTATCGGCGCTGGATATTGCCTGGAATAATCCGGATGTATTTAATATGGTGGGTGTGTTCTCGGGCTCGTTATGGTGGCGTAGTAAGGATTTGGGCAAGGGCTATACGGATGACGACCGGATAATGCACCGTATTATCCGCGAAAGCAAAATCAAACCCAACCTGAAGTTCTGGCTGCAAACCGGCACCAAAGATGAAACCGTCGACCGCAACCGCAATGGCATTATTGATGCTATTGACGATACTATTGACCTGATAAAAGAACTGCAGGCCAAAGGCTATACCCGCGATGATATTACTTATATTGAAATGGTAGGCGGCGAACATAACGTTGCCACCTGGGCCAAAGCCATGCCTAAGTTTTTGGTGAAAGCGTTTGGGAAGTAAGTAAGTCATTTGTCACTGGTCGTTAGTCATTAGTGCAGAACCGCTCGAAAAGTAAACCCGATTGTAGCGGAAACCCCGCAGCGTGTTGGGGCGTGTGTGCAAGAAAGCGAGGAGTTGGAACGGAAAGCGGGAATAAACATTGATTGTAGCAATAGCATTGCTTTCCCAAAACAAACACACATTTAGTCTGTGTTTGGTAATAGCATCGAACATATTAAGTGTTAAATTTACCATAGATAAAAATAAAATGTCTATAACCACCGAAAACGAAAGAATTGGGATGCAGCAGGCAAGCGATGCTGTTGCCATCACCCTTAAGAAAATGCGGGAGTATGCCAGACCAGGTATTTCGACAAAGGAACTTGACGAGTACGGCGGCGAATTACTGGCACAGATGGGCGCCCGTTCTGCACCAAAGCTAACTTATGATTTCCCAGGGCATACCTGTATTAGCATTAACGAGGAAGCCGCGCATGGCATACCATCGGCAGATAAGCTATTGAAAGAGGGTGACCTGGTAAATATTGATGTATCGGCAGAACTGAATGGCTATTGGGCCGATAACGGCGGTTCGTTTGTATTGGGCGAGGATATCCACGGCCATGGCAAACTGGTGGAAGCGTCGAAAGAAATATTGAGGAAGGCGATCAGTAATATCAAAGGCGGTGTCAGGATATCTGAGATAGGCAGGTTGATAGAAGCCGAAGCCAAAAAAGCTGGTTACACGGTAATTAAAAACCTTACCGGACATGGCGTAGGCCGCAGCCTGCACGAAGAACCGCACGAGATAGCTAACTACTGCGATAGGTATAACACCGCGCGTTTCAAAAAGAATTCGGTAGTGGCCATAGAAACTTTCATTTCCACACGGTCAACAATAGCCGATACCCAGGCCGATGGCTGGACGCTAACGGGGAATAAAGGTGGTTTTGTTGCACAGCACGAGCATACTATTATGGTAACCGGCGGACAGCCGGTGATATTTACGGCGCAAAACGGTATTTGGGATTAATTGGGCAAACTGCAATGTAAACAATTGCTAATGACCATAAATTGGGGACTTACGTACGATCATTCCCGTAATTAATTTGTCATTTACACAGGTTAGGTTTGTGTTAATCCTTTTTATTCCCATATATTAACCTTACCTTTGCGCAAAATTTAAGAGGCGCATTTCAATGCAAAAAATAAGAAACATCGCGATTATCGCACACGTTGACCACGGCAAAACTACTTTGGTTGATAAGATCCTGCACAGCTGTGCAATTTTCCGTGAAGGCCAGGAAACTGGTGAACTGATATTGGATAACAACGACCTGGAACGTGAACGTGGCATTACCATCGTATCAAAAAACGTTTCGGTAATGTATAAAGACGTTAAGATAAACATTATTGATACCCCTGGTCACGCCGACTTTGGCGGCGAGGTGGAACGTGTGTTGAAAATGGCCGACGGCGTTTTACTACTATGCGATGCTTTTGAAGGCGCTATGCCGCAAACCCGTTTTGTGACACAAAAGGCTTTGGCTTTAGGCTTAAAACCAATTGTGGTAGTAAACAAGGTAGATAAAGAAAACTGCCGCCCTGAAGAAGTTTACGAGCAGATTTTTGAATTATTCTTCAACCTTGAAGCAACTGAAGAACAACTGGATTTCCCGGTTATCTACGGTTCATCAAAACAAGGCTGGATGAGCACCGACTATAAAAAACCTACCGAAGATATCTTCCCGTTAATGGATGCTATCCTGGAGAATATCCCGCCGGCACCTATTAATGAGGGTTCCCTGCAAATGCAGATCACATCGCTGGATTATTCATCTTTCGTTGGCCGTATCGCTATTGGCCGTGTAGCACGCGGCACCATTAAAGAGAACCAACCGGTTTCTTTGGTAAAACGCGATGGTACTATCCAGAAATCGCGTATAAAAGAACTATACACTTTTGAAGGTTTAGGTAAAGTAAAAGCAACCTCAGTATCAGCCGGCGATATTTGCGCCGTGGTTGGTATTGATGGTTTTGATATTGGCGATACCATTGCCGATTTTGAAAACCCTGAACAATTGGAAGTTATCCATATTGACGAACCTACCATGAACATGCTGTTCACCATTAATACCTCACCGTTTTTTGGTAAAGAAGGCAAGTTTGTAACATCACGCCACCTGCGCGACCGTTTGTACAAAGAGATGGAGAAAAACCTGGCGCTGAAGGTTGTTGAAACCGAATCGCCGGATTCGTACCTGGTTTATGGCCGTGGTATCCTCCACTTGTCGGTACTGATTGAAACCATGCGCCGCGAAGGTTATGAGTTGCAGGTTGGTCAGCCGCAGGTAATTGTTAAGGAAATTGACGGGGTGAAATGTGAGCCGGTTGAAACACTGATCGTTGACGTTCCGGGTGATGTTGCCGGTAAGGTAATTGAACTGGTTACCCAACGTAAAGGCGACCTGTTGGTAATGGAACCAAAAGGCGACTTGCAACACTTGGAATTCGAGATCCCTGCACGCGGTATCATCGGTTTGCGTAATAACGTATTAACCGCTACCGGCGGCGAGGCTATTATGGCACACCGCTTTAAAGCTTACGAGCCATGGAAGGGTAATATCCCGGGCCGTTTAAATGGTGTATTAGTATCTATGGATACCGGTAAAACCACTGCTTTCGCTATTGATAAGTTGCAAGACCGCGGCCGTTTCTTTATCGATCCGGGTGTTGATATTTACGAAGGCCAGGTATTAGGCGAGCATATCCGCGATAACGATTTGGTGATCAACCTAACCAAAGGCAAGCAGTTAACCAACATGCGTGCATCAGGCAGCGATACCAACGTTAGGATTGCCCCGGCTATTAAATTCTCGTTAGAGGAGTCGATGGAATACATACAGGCAGATGAATACATTGAGGTAACCCCGCAAAGCATACGTTTACGTAAAATATTCCTGAACGAGAACGAGCGTAAGGTAAACGCTAAAAAGTTTGTGAACCAATAATTGTAAGTGATTAGTTGGTTAGTGATTAGGTTGCTACTCAGATACGAATCAATTATCCAACTTCGGTTTAACTAATAACAAGAGCTTTCTGTAATTACAGGGAGCTCTTTTCTTTTTTATACATTTGCGCCTTAACTATGCGTATCCCCAACATCCCCGGTTTTGACCAGCAGGCCCTTGAAAAGTATTTTAAAAATACGGGCTGGTTGTTTATTGGGCGCGTTGGCAGCTTGCTGATAAAAATGGCCGTTAGTATTATGGTGGCCAACTACCTCGGTAAAGCTACGCTGGGCGTTATAACCGGCGGTGTAACTTATGTTTACCTGTTTGCTGCAATTGCCACCTTAGGACTGGATCAGTTTATTGTTAAGGAGCTGCATCAATACCCCGAGAACCGCGATCAGATACTGGGGACTTCCTTCGGCATGAAAATACTGGCGGGGCTATGCTGCATTCCGCTTATTTGGTTAACCTATCAAATTTATCCTGCCAAAGGCACTCCATATAATTACATTCTTATTTTTTCCAGTATGGGTGTAATTCAAGCCTTCAATGTTATCGATTCTTATTTTCAGTCCCAGGTTCAGTCTAAATATATTATGCAAGTGCAGGTTGCAGGTAACCTGGTATCGGCAGCTATAAAGCTTGCTTTAATATGCCTGCACATGCCATTGATATATTTTGTTTATGCTTATGCTTTAGATATCCTGCTGATATCGCTTGGATATTATTTTACGTATCAGCGTAAAGGGCGCAGCATGTTTAACTGGGTGTATAATAACCAATTAGCCCGAAAGCTGTTATTATATTCATGGCCGTTAATTATTTCAGGTATAATGGTATCGCTTTACATGAAAATAGACCAGTTAATGTTGCAAAATTTGTATAGCGTTGCCGAAGCTGGCGCCTACAGTACAGTAGCCAGTTTAAGCGAAGCATGGAACTTTATACCCTCGGTAATTGTAACCTCGTTGTTTCCGGCTATACTAAATGCCCGTCGCGATGATATTGGGCGCTACAAAAAACGTATCCAGCATTTGTACGATTTGATGGTATACATCAGTTTACCTATTGCTATCACCATCACCTTTGCCGCACCCTTTATTTATAAATACCTGTTCCGCCCGGAATACGCTTATGCTGCGCCTACCTTGTCGGTACACATATGGTCGGGTGTATTTGTCTTTTTAGGGGCGGCCAGCAGCCAATATTTAATTGCAGAAGGTTTCAATACACTCACATTTGTGCGCACAGGCTTTGGGGCAATAGTTAACATCCTTTTAAACTTATTGTTGATTCCTAAAATGGGGATGATGGGAGCGGCCATAGCTACTTTGGTGGCCTACGCCAGCGCTACTTTTTTTATATTGTTTATTCCCAAAGTAAGTAAACAGGGTATTATGATGTTAAAATCATTATTCCTAATTTCACTCTTTCAAAAAATTATTAAACGTTGAGTAATTTATCATCTATAATAGGCTTGCTGACTAAGCCGGCAAGGTTGCGTTCCCTGCTTTCATTCAACAAAAAAGGTTATTTAAAAGAGATTGGCTGGTTCAACTCGTTAGAACGCCAGGCGCCTGTTGACAGGCTTGGTAACCCTATACCATGGGTAACCTATTCGTTTATCGATTTTATGAAAGAACGTATTAGCAAGCAGCATAGCGTTTTTGAATTTGGTTCGGGCAACTCTACTTTCTTTTATGCCAAATATGCTGGTAAGGTAGTATCGGTTGAGCATGACCAGGAATGGTATAACAAAATTGTAACTACAAAGCCCGATAACGCCGAAATGATATTTACTGAGCTTAAAACCAACGGCGACTACTGCCGCATGCCGGTAAAACTCGACCAAAAGTTTGATATTGTCATTGTAGACGGTCGCGACCGGGTTAACTGTTGTAAACAGGCAGTTGATGCTTTAACACCGGAAGGGGTAATAGTGCTGGACGATTCGGAACGGGAGTTTTATAATGAAGCGATTATGTTTTTAAAAGACAAAGGGTTTAAACAGCTATCGTTTAGTGGTATATCGCCGGGCTTGTTCTATAATAAAGCTACTTCGGTTTTTTATAAGGCAGCTAACTGTTTAGGGATATAAAATGGAAGGGAAGGTTATCAGCACCAATGTAAAGGCTGCTTACGACGAGTTTTACCAAAAGCACGATGTAGCCTGGCGTATGCTGGGTGCCAAATATAAAGCACAGCATATTATTGATGTGTGCAAGGGCCATTCATTTAACACGGTGCTTGAAGTTGGCGCCGGCGATGGCAGTATCCTGAAATTATTGTCTGAACAAAACTTTGCACCGGGATATGATGCGGTAGAGATATCGGACAGCGGGGTAGGGTTAATAAAAACCGCCGGGATAAAAAACCTGCGTTCGGTGCAGGAGTTTGATGGTTATAAGTTGCCTTTCGGCGATGGTAGTTTCGACCTGATCATCCTCTCGCACGTGCTGGAGCATGTAGAACACGAGCGGATGCTGCTGCGCGAGATAAAACGGGTAGCTAAGATGTTTGTGATAGAAGTGCCGCTTGATTACCGTGTGGGCGTGGATAAACGTATTAAACATTTTTTGGCTTACGGGCATATTAATGTATATACGCCAACATCGCTGCGCTATTTACTGGGTACCGAAGGATTGGAGGTTGTTAACGACCTGACCAGCATGATTGAACCGGAAGTTACCCGCTTTAATACCTATATTAACCAGAAGAAAAATAAAAATTTACTAACCAGTATAAAAATTACTGCCGAATACACGTTAAAGAACCTGATGGCCGGTATAATGGGGAAGAAAAAACGTGAAGGATTGGCTAATGCCTACACCGTTTTGTGTAAAAAAGCCGAACATCAACCGGAGTTGTTTTAACTAATACCGATATATTATTGAATTAAAGCTTGGTGTGTTCAGCCTTTAGCTTTCTCTTATAAAATGCAAAAACTTGCCCCAATAGCCCTGTTTGTTTATAACCGGCCCGACCATACGCGCCGCACGCTTAGCTATTTGCAAAAAAATGTATTGGCCGATGAATCGCGCCTGTTCATTTTTTCGGATGCGGCTAAAACTGCTGCCGAACAGGATAAGGTAACCGAGGTACGTAACATTATAGGCAATATAACAGGCTTTAAAACTGTAAAGGTTATTGAGCGCAAGCAAAACATGGGCTTGGCTAATTCCATTATTGATGGGGTTACCCAACTGGTAAATGAATATGGTAGTATAATTGTGTTTGAGGATGACCTGCTGTCATCACCTTATACGTTGCAATATTTTAATGAAGCCCTTGCCCGTTACCAGAACGAAGAGCAGGTGATGCATATTGGGGCGTATATGTATAACCTGCAGGATAAAACCTTGCCGCAAACCTTTATGTTCCGCGCAGCCACCAGTTGGGGCTGGGCCACCTGGGCCCGCGCCTGGAAAAGTTTTGAACCCGATATTGATACATTGATGCCACAGTTTGACCAGCAGAAGATCAACAGGTTCTCTATTGAAGGTACCATGAATTTCTGGAAACAAATGCAGGGTTTCAAAGCCGGTAAAAATAACTCGTGGGCTATACGCTGGTATGCCTCTATATTTCTGAAAAGTGGTTTAACGTTAAACCCCTCGCATTCATTAATACATAATATAGGTAACGATGGCACAGGTACGCACTCCAATAACGAACATATGTATGGTGTGCAGGTAGCCCAAAAGCCGGTAACGTCATTCCCCGATGTTATCGAAGAAAATCAGCAGGCTTACCAGGCCATTAAACATTTCCTTCGCCATCGTAAAGGTACTATCTGGCAAAGGGTAATACGGTTTGTGCAACAGCAGGTAAGAAGATAATAACCACTATTTCGACATATAAACTACCGGGTAATCCTTAAAACGCGACCGCCACTCTTCAATGGTATTAGGTAGCTTTTCCGCGTAAGCTTTGTTATTAGTGAAATAGTATACTTTTTCGCCGTTCAATACTGCCGCCCAAATGGTGTTTTCCTTATCTATCATTATAATATTTTCCATAAAGGTATATAAACCTCGTACCCCGGAGGCAAATACAGTGGCGTGCAAATCAGGGTCAAGGTCCTTGTCGCGGGTACGGTCTTCGGTTAACTGTGTGCTCTCGACAAAATGATCATAGCTGGTATCAACCAGTTTGCGGAAGATGGCATCCTGTTGCTCGTTTAATATCTTAATGCTAACCAGCGTTTCTTTTTTTCCTTCTTTGGGCAAGTATTTTAAGTTTACAAAACGACCACCAAAACCAACGCCTATGCCACCAAAGCCTATGCCCTCGCCAAATTTTTCTTCAGCCTGGATAACAGAATCGCCTTGTAACTTCATAATAAATGAGGCGCCTTTTATATCTTTGTCAACATAGATAGCCGTGTTGCCATTAATAAATGCTTTGCCTTCAATCTGACCGGTGTGCCCGCCACTCTGAGCATCGGCGCTGAATACAAGAGAATCACCCTCAATGCTTTTTATTTCAATACCTGCGCCTTCCTGAAACTCGCGCCTTTCCCAATTACCAACCCACAGGGAATGATCGGTTGATGATGATATGTTGTTGGCTTTAACAATGGCATGTTTGATTATTTTATTTTGCGCTTGTGGACCCGTGCAACCTGAAATTATGGTGCAGTATACCAATAGTGATACAGATAATAAGGTGTGGATATTCATATGGCTAATTAAAGGTTAGGTTCAACTTTCCCTCAGGCGTTCATCGGTATAATGTATTTCGGTTTTGCCGTGCGGGACAGGTGTGCCGTTCTCATCAACACTTACAAACACAATTTTATCAACCGTAAGTATCACCCGCTGGGTTATTTTATTGCGCACCTGGCAGGTGAGCGTTAATGATGTGCGCCCAAAATGTGTAGCCTTAATCCCCAATTCAATAATATCGCCCTGTTTGGCCGAACTAATAAAGTTGATCTCGGAAATATATTTGGTTACGCAGCCATTAGTGCCCAGCTGTATGATAGCGTAAATAGCGGCCTCCTCATCAATCCAGCTAAGCAAACTGCCGCCAAATAAGGTGCCATGTGCGTTTAAGTCTTCGGGCTTAACCCATTTGCGTGTATAGAAGTTCATAAGATATAGTGCCTGAAAGATAAGAAAAAGGAATGCTGCGTGTATAGATCAGGATGAATATATTATAAATACTGAACCGGGTTCGGCACTACGTAAGGGATCTTAGCGATAGGAATTGCAGTGGAAATCCCGCAACAAAGCATAGCGTAGCGAGGAATTGCAACGGAAAGCCCGGACCGCAGGCATCGACCTAAATCAGAATGTTCGGAATGACAAACCCATCGAAATCGCTCACCTCCCTCATCTGGTACCCTGATATTTTCTAAATATAATCTCCCTGCCTCCCCCAAAACTATCGCTGCAAAAAACTTTGAAAAATAACTGGTTAACTATTTGACAGTTAATTTAAAATTTCTATCTTTGCCGTCCCTTTCGGGGGGATAATATGTCTTGAACGAGGCCCTACTGCTTCGATGGACACTAACAACATAAAGAAAATGTCAGGATTAATTGGTAAAAAAGTAGGTATGACCAGCATATTCGACGAGACAGGGAAGAACATTCCTTGTACAGTGATCGAAGCTGGCCCTTGCGTGGTAACCCACGTTAAGTCTGTAGAAACAGACGGATATGCAGCTGTTCAGCTAGCATATGGTGAAGCAAAGGACAAACACACTTCCGCACCTTTAAAAGGCCATTTCCAGAAAGCCGGTGTTACCCCAAAACGTAAACTGGTTGAATTCAAATCATTCGAAGAAGAAAAATCATTAGGCGACACTGTTGCTGTTGATATCTTCGAGGTAGGCGATTTCGTGGATATTGCAGGTACTTCAAAAGGTAAAGGTTTCCAGGGTGTGGTAAAACGTCACGGTTTTGGTGGTGTGGGTATGCAAACTCACGGTCAGCACAACCGTTTACGTGCGCCAGGTTCTTTGGGTGCATCATCATGGCCTTCACGCGTATTTAAAGGTATGCGTATGGCTGGTCAAACAGGTAATGTGCGTGTTAAGGTTCAAAACCTTGAAGTGGTGAAGGTATTCGCTGAGCAAAACCTGTTAGTAGTTAAAGGTTCCGTACCGGGAGCTAAAGGTTCATACGTAATAGTGGATAAATAAGATGGAAGTTAAAGTATTAAATGTTTCAGGTAAAGAAACAGGTGCCAAGGTGCAGCTTCCTGAATCGATCTTTGCGATTGAGCCTAATGATCATGCTATCTATCTGGATGTTAAGCAATATTTAGCTAACCAACGCCAGGGTACGCATAAATCAAAACAACGTAATGAAATTGCAGGTTCAACCCGCAAATTATATAAACAAAAAGGTACAGGCGGTGCCCGTGCCGGTAGCGTAAAATCTCCATTGTTTAATGGTGGTGGCCGTGTATTCGGTCCGCAGCCGCGCGATTACAGCTTTAAACTGAACAAAAAGTTAAAATCACTGGCTCGTAAGTCAGCTTTAACTTACAAAGCTCAGGACAACAACATTTTAGTATTGGAAGATTTTAGCTTTGATACCATCAAAACTAAAAGCTACATTAAAATGGAGGCTGATCTGAACGTTACTAATGATAAAACATTATTAGTAATAGCCGGTGCCGAAAATAACAATGTGTATTTATCAAGCAGGAACCTGAAAAAAACGAAAGTAATTTCGGTTGAGCAGTTAAACACTTATGATGTGTTGAACGCCGGCAAATTACTGTTAACCACAGGTGCTGTTAAAACTTTGGAGGAAGCATTCGCTAAGTAATTATGCAAGTATTAACAAAACCCTTACTTACCGAAAAAGTAGCTCAGTTAACTGAGAAACTTAATCGCTTTGTTTTCAAGGTTGATCACAGAGCTAACAAAATACAAATTAAAGCCGCGGTAGAGGAAATGTATGGTGTAACAGTAGTTGCCGTAAATACAATGAAATACGCAGGCAAATTAAAAAGCCGTTCAACTAAAGCTGGTGTAGTAACCGGCCGTATAGCTACTTACAAAAAAGCAGTTATTACATTGAAAGACGGTGAGACAATTGATTTTTATAACAATTTATAAAAAGGGAGATGGCAGTTAAAAGATTTAAACCGGTTACCCCGGGTACCCGCTTCAGGGTAGGTGCCGATTACTCTGACGTTACCACCAACGTTCCTGAAAAAACGTTAGTAGTAGCTATCAAGAAATCAGGCGGACGTAACAACTCCGGTAAAATGACCATGCGCTATTTGGGCGGTGGCCATAAAAAATCGTATCGTTTGATCGATTTTAAACGTAACAAATTTGACATCCCTGCAAAGGTTGCTACAATTGAGTATGATCCAAACCGCTCGGCACGTATTGCTTTATTAGTATTTGCTGACGGCGAGAAAAGATACATGATCGCTCCTACAGGTTTAACAGTTGGCCAAACCGTAGTGTCGGGCGAGAACGTTGCACCAGAGGTTGGTAACACTTTACCATTAAAAAGCATACCACTGGGTTCATTAATTCATGCAATTGAATTGAACCCTGGCCAGGGCGCGGTTATTGCCCGCTCGGCAGGTACTTACGCGCAGCTTGCTGCCCGCGATGGTAAATATGCAGTTATCAAATTGCCTTCAGGCGAAACCCGTATGATACTGGCTACTTGTTTAGCAACTATTGGTACCGTTTCAAACGCCGAGAAAGCGAACGAAGTGTTAGGTAAAGCCGGCCGCAAGCGCTGGTTGGGCCGCCGCCCACGTGTACGTGGTGTAGCAATGAACCCGGTAGATCACCCTATGGGTGGTGGCGAGGGCCGTGCTTCAGGTGGTCACCCACGTTCACGCAAAGGTTTATTAGCTAAAGGCTTCAAAACCCGCGATAAAAAGAAATCATCTGATCGTTACATCATTGAAAGAAGGAAGAAATAATGGCTCGTTCAATTAAAAAAGGACCTTATATTGATCATAACCTGGATAAGAAAGTACTTACCCTGAATGAATCAAATAAAAAATCGGTTGTAAAAACATGGTCACGCCGTTCCATGATCTCTCCTGATTTCGTGGGTCATACATTTGCAGTGCACAACGGCAACAAGTTTATCCCTGTGTACGTAACAGAAAACATGGTAGGACACAAGTTAGGTGAATTTGCACCAACCCGTACCTTCCGTGGTCACGCAGAAAAGAAAAAATAACAGGCAATGGAAGCAAATACAAAAATTAAAAAGTCTGTAGCTATCAGACAACGCAAAGAAGCGGCGAAAGCCCAGGAAGGCGGCGCTTCTGTTGCTAAGTTACAGAACTGCCCAACCTCTCCGCGCAAAATGCGTTTGGTTGTGGATCTTATCCGTGGCGAAAACGTAGAGAAAGCTTTATACATTTTAAAGTTCACTAATAAAGAAGCCGCTATCCGTGTAGAAAAATTGTTGTTATCGGCAATTAAAAACTGGGAAGCAAAAAACGAAGGCAAACGTGTTGAGGACAGCGCTTTATATGTAAGCGAAGTATCAGTAGGCGGTGGCCGTCAGCTGAAAAGGTTACGCCCTGCACCGCAAGGAAGGGGATACCGTATCCGCAAGCGCTCAAACCACGTAACCCTTATTGTGGATAGTAAAAACGTTAACAATTAATTTGAAATGGGACAAAAAGCACATCCAATAGGTAATAGGTTAGGCATCATCAGAGGATGGGATTCTAACTGGTTCGGTGGCAACAACTACTCCGACAAATTAGTTGAAGACGAAAAGATCCGCAAGTACATCTCGGCCCGTATTTCAAAAGGCGGTGTATCTAAAGTGGTTATCGAACGTACTTTAAAACGCATTACAATTACAATACATACTGCCCGTCCGGGTATCGTTATCGGTAAAGGCGGCCAGGAAGTTGATAAGATCAAAGAAGAATTAAAGAAACTGACTAAAAAGGACGTTCAAATTAACATCTTCGAGATTAAACGCCCCGAGCTTGATGCACAATTAGTTGCTGAAAGCATAGCGAAACAACTGGAAGCACGTATCTCTTTCCGTCGTGCCATGAAAACTACCATCGCATCAACCATGAGAATGGGCGCCGAAGGTATCAAGGTAATGACTTCAGGCCGCTTAGGTGGTGCCGAAATGGCCCGTACCGAGCAGTACAAAGAGGGACGTATCCCATTGCACACGTTCCGTGCCGATATCGACTACGCTTTAGGTGAAGCCTTAACTACTTATGGTAAAATAGGTGTTAAAGTGTGGATTTGCAAAGGCGAGGTTTACGGTAAACGCGACTTGTCGCCTAACATTGGCCAAACCAGCAGCGCAAGCGGCAAAGGCGGACGCCCTGAAGGTGCAGCAGCATTTGGCGACCGTGGTGGCCGTGGCGGTAATGACCGTGGTGGCGATCGTCGCCAGGGTGGCGACCGCAGAGGCGGCCCAGGTGGCAACCGTGGCCCAGGCCAGGGTGGTAACCGTGGCGGACAAGGCGGTGGTAACCGTGGTGGCCAGGGTGGCAGAAGATAATTAACAGAATCAAAGTCGAGATAGACATCGTTTAGAATATAAAAGCTTAAAAAAATGCTACAGCCAAAAAGAACGAAGTTCAGAAAGATGCAAAAAGGCAAGATGAAGGGCAACGCCAGTCGTGGTGCTGAACTATCTTTCGGTTCTTTCGGTATAAAATCACTCGAGCCGGCCTGGATCACCAGCCGTCAGATCGAGGCTGCGCGTATCGCTGTAACACGTTTCATGAAACGTGAGGGACAAGTTTGGATCAGGATATTCCCTGACAAACCGGTAACTAAAAAACCAGCCGAGGTACGTATGGGTAAAGGTAAAGGTGCTCCGGAATATTGGGTAGCGGTAGTACGCCCCGGAAGGATCATTTTTGAGGCAGAAGGTGTGCCATTGGATATTGCCAAAGAAGCACTTCGCCTGGCCGCGCAAAAATTGCCGGTACAAACAAGGTTCGTAGTTCGTAAGGATTACGCCGAAGCATAAAAAACGTGGTAGCTACAGGTGGTAAACAGTTTAATGAATACCTGTAGTGTAATATAAACAATTGTAAGTTGATGAGTTGTGGGTTTACTGTTTACAAAACCAACAACCCACAACTTGCGGCATACAACAAGTTAACAAATGAAGAACTCAGAAATTGCAGAGCTATCAACTGAAGAGTTGGCAGCAAGAATTGGCGAGGAAACGAAAAATCTGAATAAACTGAAATTCGCGCACGCGGTTTCGGCTATTGAGAACCCTACCCGTATCACTAAAGTACGCAAGGACATCGCCCGTTTAAACACAGAATTAACCAAACGCAAAGCCGCACCAGCGCCCGAGGCGAAATAATTTATCAGGAAATGGAAAGAAATTTAAGAAAAACACGTACCGGCCTGGTAGTTAGCAACAAGATGGAAAAATCTATCGTTGTAGCGGTTGAACGTAAAGTAAAACACCCGATCTACGGTAAGTTTGTGAAAAAAACTACCAAATTTATGGCTCATGATGAAGACAATACCTGTGGTATTGGCGATACCGTATTAATTATGGAAACCCGCCCATTGAGCAAAAGCAAAAATTGGAGATTGGTTCAAATTTTAGAGAGGGCTAAATAAGATGGTACAACAGGAATCAAGGCTGAATGTAGCCGATAACAGTGGCGCTAAAGAAGTGCTGGTGATCCGTGTGTTGGGTGGTACCGGTAAAAGGTATGCATCAATAGGCGATAAAATTGTAGTTACCGTAAAAAGCGCATTGCCATCAGGCAACGTTAAAAAAGGTACAGTATCTAAAGCAGTAGTAGTTAGGACTAAAAAAGAAATCCGTCGTAAAGATGGTTCTTATATTCGTTTTGACGATAACGCAGCCGTTTTGTTGAACAACCAGGACGAGCCAAGAGGTACCCGTATTTTTGGCCCGGTAGCAAGGGAATTGCGTGAAAAACAGTTCATGAAAATTGTATCATTAGCACCGGAGGTATTATAATATGGAAAAGAAAATAAACAAACCTGCCAAATTAAAGATCAAAAAAGGTGATCTGGTTAAGGTAATTGCCGGCGACTCTAAAGGTACACAAGGCAAAATAGTTGAAATTATTATTGCTAAAAACAGGGCTATTGTTGAAGGTGCCAACATGGTATCAAAACATACCAAACCTAACGCTGCCAACCCTAACGGTGGCATTGTTAAGCAGGAAGCCGCTATTCATATCTCAAACCTGGCTTTGGTTGATCCAAAAACAGGTGCAACAACCCGCGTTGGCCGTAAAAAGAACGATGCAGGTAAATTAGTAAGGGTAGCAAAAAAATCAGGGGAGGAAATTAAGTAATGACTTACGTACCAAGATTAAAAACTAAGTATTCGGACGAGATCCGCACCGCGCTGAAAGATAAATTTCAGTACAAAAGTGTAATGCAGGTTCCGAAACTGGAGAAAATTGCCATCAACCAGGGTGTTGGTGCTGCTACTACTGATAAAAAACTGATTGACGTAGCTATTAGCGAGTTAAGTACCATTACCGGTCAGCAAGCTGTTGCTTCAAAATCTAAAAAAGATATCTCGAACTTTAAGTTACGTAAAAATATGCCGGTTGGTGTACGCGTTACTTTACGTGATAATACAATGTATGAATTCTTAGATCGTCTGATCTCTGTTGCCCTGCCACGTATCCGTGACTTTAAAGGCATCAACGATAAAGGTTTCGACGGCCGCGGTAACTATACATTAGGTGTTACCGAGCAAATTATCTTCCCGGAAATTAACATTGACAAGATCAATAAAATTATGGGTATGGATATTACCTTTGTAACCTCGGCAAAAAATGATGTTGAAGCATTAGAGTTGCTGAAACAATTTGGTTTACCATTTAAAAATCAAAATAACAATGGCTAAAGAAGGCGTAAAAGCACGTGAAGTTAAACGCGCTAAATTAGTTGCTAAGTATGCTGAAAAAAGAGCAGCACTTAAAGCAGCCGGTGATTATGAAGGTTTAGACAAATTGCCTAAAGCAGCATCACCAGTAAAATTACACAACCGTTGCAAGCTTACTGGCCGCCCGCGTGGTTACATGCGCCAGTTCGGTATCTCGAGGGTAACTTTCCGCGAGATGGCGCTGGCTGGTAAAATACCGGGAGTTAAAAAAGCAAGCTGGTAATAAGCTGAAGGCTAAAAGCCAAAAGCTTTAAGCCTGAAAGAGATAGAGCGCAAGCTTATAGGAAAAAGCGAAAAGCAGGAAAGAGAAAGCATTATGCTTTTAGCTTTCTGCTTTTAGCTTTTTTTTCTACCTTTGCGGCTCGATTTTAAAAAAGAATACAAACCGATAGAAGGTCGCCCCGGATGTTACGGGAAGGAAACCACTATCATAAACAATAAAAATGAATACAGATCCAATCGCAGATTATCTTACACGAGTAAGGAATGCTATTAAGGCCAACCATAGGGTTGTTGAAATTCCTGCATCAAATCTGAAGAAGGAAATCACGAAAGTGCTTTTCGACAAAGGTTACATTGCCAATTTTAAATTTGAGGATAATGGTCCTCAGGGCATCATCAAAGTTGCTTTGAAATACCACCCGATAACTAAAATCCCGGCTATTCGCAACATATCGCGTATCAGTAAACCAGGTTTGAGGAAATACGCAGGCACCGCAACTATGCCACGTGTATTAAATGGTTTAGGTATCGCTATCGTCTCTACATCAAAAGGCGTAATGTCTGACAAAGAAGCACGTCAGCAAAACGTAGGTGGCGAAGTTTTGTGCTATGTTTATTAATAGTTTAAGGAGGAATTAATCAATGTCAAGAGTAGGAAAAGCACCTATAGCATTACCGGCAGGCGTTACTGTAACCGTATCAGGTGATAACCTGGTAACCGTTAAAGGCCCTAAAGGTGAATTGCAGCAGGCTGTGGATAGTGATATCACTATTGCACAGGAAGATGGCCAATTGTTAGTACAACGCCCGTCTGAACAAAAACGTCATAAAGCGCTGCATGGTTTATACCGCGCGTTATTAAATAACATGGTAATTGGTGTAACCACAGGTTACAAAGTGGAGCAGGAATTAGTGGGTGTAGGTTACCGTGCCACCAATACCGGCAATACATTAGATTTAGTGTTGGGTTATTCTCACCATTATGTATTCGAATTGCCAAAAGAAATTAAAGTTTCAACAACTGCTGAGAAGGGTAAAAACCCAACCATCATCCTGGAATCAATCGACAAACAACTGATCGGTCAGGTAGCGGCAAAAATACGCTCGTTACGTAAACCAGAGCCTTACAAAGGTAAAGGTATCAAGTTTGTTGGCGAGGTGTTAAGAAGAAAAGCAGGTAAATCAGCATCTAAAAAATAATCGTCATGGCAGCTAAACTATCAAGAAGAGACAGAATAAAAAAAGGCATCCGGAAACGTGTTTCTGGTTCGGCCGAGCGCCCGCGCTTATCAGTGTACAGGAGCAATAAAGGTATTTATGCCCAGATCATTGACGATGTAACCGGTAAAACGTTAGTTTCAACATCATCTTTATCAAAAGATTTTGCTGAAAAAGGCAACAAGTCAGATCAATCAGTTGCCGTTGGCAAAATGGTTGCTCAAAAAGCTATTGCAGCAGGTATCACCTCTGTAGTGTTTGACCGTAATGGTTACTTATATCATGGCCGTGTTAAATCATTGGCTGAAGGTGCACGTGAAGGTGGTTTAATTTTTTAAACGGAACAGAAGATGTCAACAATTAACGTAAAAAGAGTAAAAACAAGCGAGATCGAATTAAAAGACCGCTTGGTAAGCATACAACGTGTTGCCAAAGTAACCAAAGGCGGCCGTACTTTCAGCTTCAGTGCCATTGTGGTAGTGGGCGATGAGAATGGTGTTGTTGGTTACGGTTTAGGTAAAGCAAAAGAAGTAACCGAGGCTATTGCCAAAGGTGTTGATGATGCTAAAAAGAACCTGGTAAAAGTGCCAATTATTAATGGTACTGTACCGCACGAGCAATATGGCAAGTTTTCAGGTGGTTTTGTATTTATTAAACCGGCTGCAAACGGTACTGGTGTAATTGCCGGTGGTGCAATGCGTGCCGTGTTAGAATCGGCCGGCGTACACAACGTATTAGCTAAATCAAAAGGATCATCAAACCCGCACAACGTGGTTAAAGCAACTGTATCGGCGTTATCGCAAATGCGCGATGCTTATACTGTAGCACAGCAACGCGGTATTAATTTAGGTAAAGTATTTAACGGATAATCAGTCATGGCAAAAATCAAAATAACTCAGATTAAAAGCGTGATCGATAGAAGTGAGCGCCAGAAAAAAACCATCGAAGCTTTAGGTTTAAAGAAAATTAACCAAAGTGTTGAGGTTGAAGCTACACCTGCTATTATTGGTATGGTGCGTAAAGTAAATCATTTGGTAGCAGTAGAAAATATTTAATATTATGAACTTAAGTAATTTAAAACCTGCAGAAGGTTCTACTAAAAATAGAAAAAGAATTGGCCGTGGTACAGGTTCTGGCCGTGGCGGTACATCAACCCGTGGCCACAAAGGCGCAGGGTCGCGCTCTGGTACCAGCACCAAGGTAGGTTTTGAAGGTGGCCAAATGCCATTACAACGCCGTGTGCCTAAGGTTGGTTTCAAAAATCCTAACCGCGTTGAGTATGTAAGCTTAAACCTGGATGCACTGCAAATTTTGGCAGACACCTATAAGCTTACTGCAATTGATTTTGATGTAATGAAAGAACATGGTTTAGCATCTAAAAACGACCTGGTAAAAGTATTAGGCCGTGGCGAACTAAAAGCTAAATTAGAAGTTAAAGCACATGCGTTTTCTGCTACTGCACAAAAAGCTATTGAAGCAGCCGGCGGTTCAATCGTTAAAATGTAAATTTCGATGAAGAAATTTTTCACAACATTATCCAATATCTGGAAAATTGAGGATTTAAGAGTGCGTATTATTAACACACTCTTATTTCTTTTAATATACCGTGTAGGTTCATACGTTGTTTTACCTGGTGTAGACGCGAATGTGCTAAATGCTCAGCAAGGTAAAGAAGGCCTGCTTGGTTTATTAAATATGTTTGCCGGTGGGTCATTCTCGCGGGCATCTATTTTTGCATTAGGGGTAATGCCATACATTTCTGCATCCATTGTGATGCAGTTATTGGGTATTGCTGTTCCTTATTTTACTAAAATGCAAAAAGAGGGTGAAAGCGGCAGGAATAAAATTAACCAGTGGACACGCTACATGACCATTTTTATTACCGCGGCGCAGGCTGTTGGTTATGTGCGCTCGCAAATACCGGCTAACGGGCACCTGATGACAGATCCATACTTTACCGTGTTAACTACTTTAACCTTAACCGCAGGTACTTTATTTGTAATGTGGCTGGGCGAGAAAATTACCGATAAAGGTATTGGCAACGGTATCTCATTAATTATTATGGTGGGTATCATCGCATCGTTACCCGGTGCTATTGGCAGCGAGTTTAATGATAAAGTTATTGGTACCGGCGGCGGCCCGATCTTCTTTATTGTTGAGTTGGTTGCGCTGATGGCGGTAGTAATGTTCACTATCCTTATTGTACAGGGTACCCGCAAGGTTGCTGTGCAATATGCTAAACGCATAGTAGGTAACAAGCAATATGGTGGTGTACGTCAGTACATCCCGTTAAAAGTTACTGCGGCTGGTGTAATGCCTATCATTTTCGCGCAAGCGTTAATGTTTATCCCGGCAACTATCGGGTCGTTTTTCCCTAAGATAGCATCAAGCAGTATTGTTATAGCTTTATCAAACTATACTACATGGCAACATAACCTGGTGTTTGCGATATTGATCATCCTGTTCACTTTCTTTTATACAGCTATTACGGTTAACCCAACCCAAATGGCTGATGATATGAAGAAAAACAATGGCTTTATCCCGGGTGTTAAACCTGGCCAGGCTACATCAAGCTTCCTGGATGGTGTAATTTCTAAGATCACTTTGCCGGGCTCTATTTTCCTGGCTATTGTGGCTATCATCCCGGCATTTGCAAATATGGCGCATATTAACAGTCAGTTTGCACGCTTTTTTGGTGGTACATCACTGATTATATTGGTGGGCGTTGTTTTAGATACCCTGCAGCAAATAGAAAGTCATTTATTAATGCGTCATTATGATGGGTTAATGAAAACCGGAAGGATTAAAGGCCGCAGCGCAGTACCAACTGCAGCAGGCACAACCCCACCGGTTATCTAAAAAAATAAAAATAACTATGCCAAAGATCCATTATAAGTCTGTCGAAGAGATAGAACTGATAAGAGAAAGTTCTTTGCTGGTTTCAAAAACACTGGGCGAAATTGCTAAGGTGGTTGCGCCCGGTGTTAAAACAATTGAACTGAATAAGCTGGCAGAAACCTATATCCGTGATAACGGTGGGGTGCCTGCCTTTTTAAACTATAGCGGTTTCCCTTACTCTTTATGCATCTCTTTGAATGACCAGGTAGTACATGGCTTTCCGGGAAATTACGCGTTGAAAGAAGGCGACTTGCTATCGGTTGATTGCGGCGTTATCCTGAATAAGTACTACGGCGATTCAGCTTATACCTTTGCCGTTGGCGAGGTAAGCGAGGTGGCGCAGAAACTGATGAAGGTTACCAAAGAATGCCTTGAACGCGGTGTAGAGAAAGCCATAGTGGGCCAGCGCATTGGCGATATTGGCTACGCAGTGCAGGAACACGCTGAAAGCAACGGGTTTGGTGTAGTGAAGGAATTGGTTGGCCATGGTGTGGGTTTACGCCTGCACGAAAAGCCTGAAGTGCCAAACTACGGTAAACGCGGCAGCGGCATTAAACTGGAAGAGGGGATGGTGATTGCCATTGAGCCTATGATAAATGCAGGCCGTGCAGGGGTGAAGTTTTGGGATGATGGCTGGACAGTATCAACCGTAGATGGAAAACCATCGGCCCATTATGAGCATACGGTGGCCGTGAAAAAAGGGAAAGTGGATATACTTTCGACATTTTCATATATAGACGAAGTTTTAAAAGAAAAATAATAAAAATTAAATTATTTTATTTAATTTTGCGTCCCGCTTTGGGAGGCGGATAATAAAGTAATAATCAATAATATATGGCTAAACAGTCCTCAATTGAGCAAGACGGAACAATTAGAGAAGCATTATCAAATGCTATGTTTAGAGTTGAATTGGAGAACGGGCACGAAATTATAGCACATATATCAGGCAAAATGCGGATGCACTACATCAAAATTTTACCTGGTGATAAGGTGAAACTGGAAATGAGCCCGTACGATTTAACAAAAGGCAGGATAACCTACAGATATAAATAATATATAAAAGAGAGATGAAAGTTAGAGCATCCATTAAAAAACGCAGCGCTGATTGCAAGATCATTCGCCGTAACGGGAAACTTTACGTGATAAACAAAAAGAATCCAAAGTTTAAACAGCGTCAAGGGTAATTAAAAAAGATATTGTAATAATTCGTACAACGGTAGCCGCCGTTCGGTTATTACGTAACAACACAAATTAGAAATATGGCAAGGATAGCAGGTATTGATTTACCAAAGAATAAAAGAGGCGAGATAGGGCTTACCTACATTTACGGTATAGGCCACACTACAGCTCAGAATATTTTAACTGAAGCTGGTATTGACTTCAACACTAAAGTACAGGACTGGACTGACGAGCAGTTAACAGCCATCCGTACCATTATTAACGATAAAATTAAGGTTGAAGGCGCCCTGCGTTCTGAAGTACAACTGAACATTAAACGTTTAATGGATATTGGTTGCTACCGCGGTACCCGTCATCGTAAAGGCTTGCCATTACGTGGCCAGCGCACCAAAAACAACTCACGTACCCGTAAAGGTAAACGTAAGACAGTTGCCAACAAAAAGAAAGCTACTAAATAGTGATTAGTGATTTGTGAGTAGAGATTCGTTCTTTACTCATTTTTCATTAGGAATATATATCAAATTAAAATGTGTTTTGGGTCTTGGTTTTAACAACCTAATAATCCATAACAAAAAGTAAAAACATAAAATGGCTAAAGCTAAAAAAGTAACCAAAAAGCGTATCGTAGTGGTTGAACCTGTAGGTCAGGCACACATTAACGCTACATTCAACAACATTATCATTACCTTAACCAACAACAGCGGCCAGGCTATATCATGGTCTTCAGCTGGTAAAATGGGTTTCAAAGGTTCTAAAAAGAACACCCCTTATGCAGCCGGTCAGGCAGCTTCGGATTGCGGTAAAGCAGCATACGATTTAGGGTTACGTAAAGTTGAAGTATTTGTAAAAGGCCCGGGTTCAGGTCGCGAGTCAGCTATCCGTACTTTGCAGACTACCGGTATCGAGGTTACTACAATTAAGGACATTACACCACTGCCGCACAACGGCTGTCGTCCTGCAAAAAGAAGAAGAGTTTAATTAACTAATTTTTAAAGCTAAGATTCAGCGGCTGCGGGCCGTATGATACTTTAAAAGAACATACAATGGCAAGATACACAGGACCAAAATCAAAAATTGCGCGTAAGTTTCGCGAGCCGATCTTCGGCCCGGACAAGGCGTTAGAAAGAAAAAACTACCCACCGGGTATGCACGGCCCCTCAAAAAGGCGTGGTAAAGAGTCAGAGTACTCTGTACAGTTAAAAGAGAAACAAAAAGTTAAATACACTTACGGTGTATTGGAACGTTATTTCGAAAACCTGTTTCACCGTGCTTCTGCTAAAGAAGGCATTACCGGCGAGAACCTGTTAAAATTCCTGGAAGCCCGTTTAGATAACGTGGTTTACCGTTTAGGAATTGCCCCAACCCGTTCTGGTGCACGCCAGCTGGTTGGCCACAAACACATTACTGTTAACGGCGAAGTTGTGAATATTGCTTCGTACACTGTTAAACCAGGCGATGTGGTTGCCGTACGCGAAAAATCAAAAACGTTAGAGGCAATTACCGCATCAGTAGCGGGCCGCAGGATTAGTAAATATACATGGCTTGAATGGGATGCCAACGCCTTAACCGGTAAGTTGTTAAACTATCCAAACCGTGATGAGATACCGGAAAACATCAAGGAAAACCTGATCGTCGAGTTATACTCTAAATAATAATACGATACTTTTCTGGAAAATGGTTGGCAAAATTCTGTCAATCATTTTCCAGTTTAATCAAATCAATAAACAAACAATTAACAAGGATATAAATGGCAATATTAGCATTTCAAAAACCAGACAAGGTTATCATGCAGAAGTCGACCGACTTTGAGGGTACGTTTGAATTTCGTCCGTTAGAACCAGGCTTCGGTGTAACTATTGGTAATGCTTTACGTCGTATCTTACTTTCATCGCTTGAAGGTTATGCGATCACTTCTGTTCGTTTTTCAGGTGTTACGCATGAGTTCTCAACCATTAAAGGTGTTGTTGAAGACGTTACCGAGATCATCCTGAACCTGAAACAAGTTCGTTTGAAGAAAACAGGCGAATCTGGCGACAGCGAAAAAGTATTTGTGATCATCAACGGTCAGGATACCTTTAAAGCTGGCGACATCACCAAATTCTCAAACAACTTTACTGTTTTAAATCCCGACCTGGTGATCTGCAACATGGATACATCGGTTACACTGGAAATTGAACTTACGGTTAATAAAGGCCGCGGTTACATTGCCAGCGAGGAAAATAAAAACCCTGATGCGGCTGTAGGCGTTATCGCTATCGATTCTATCTACACCCCAATCAAAAACGTAAAATATACCATCGAAAACTATCGTGTGGAGCAAAAAACCGACTATGAGAAATTAGTTCTGGATATTGCTACCGATGGTTCTATTCACCCTGAAGATGCGCTGAAAGAAGCAGCTAAGATCCTTATCCAGCACTTTATGCTGTTTAGCGATGAGAATATGATGCTGGAAGCGCAGGCTAAGGAAGAAACTAAAGAAGTTGATGAGGAAATTCTGCACATGCGCAAAATCCTGAAAACTGAATTGGTTGACCTTGACCTTTCTGTACGTGCACTGAACTGCTTAAAAGCAGCTGATATCCGCAGCCTGGCTGACCTGGTATCATACGACGTTGCCGACATGCTGAAATTCAGGAACTTTGGTAAAAAATCATTGACTGAAATTCAGGACCTGGTTAAATCAAAAGGCTTATCTTTTGGTATGAACCTATCTAAATTCAAGTTAGACGAAGAATAATACTGATTAGAGGTTAGACATTAGTTGATTAGCTAATATCTAACCTCTTTTTATTTATAAAGTATTGATTGGAGAGGACACAGTGACTAATCTCTGATCACTAATTAACAAGTCACTAAACATCGCGTAATTCCGCGGGCTTGACTGAAAAGCCGCCCAACGGTATGCACGTGCCACAAACAACAAAACAATGAGACACGGAAAAAAAGTTAACCACTTAGGCCGTACCGACAGTCATCGTAAAGCGATGATGAGCAACATGGCTACTTCACTGATACTGCACAAGCGTATCACCACTACACTGGCAAAAGCAAAAGCACTACGTGTTTATGTTGAGCCCCTAATCACTAAATCAAAATCAGATACTACTCACTCACGTCGTACTGTATTTAGCTATCTGCAGGATAAAGATGCTGTAAGCATCCTGTTCCGCGAAGTTGCTGAAAAAGTTGCAAGCCGTCCGGGTGGTTACACCCGTATCATCAAAATGGAAAACCGTTTAGGTGATAATGCTGAAATGGCAATGATTGAATTAGTAGATTACAATACTGTTTACACTAAAGGCGATGCTGCCGTTGCTAAGAAATCAACCCGTCGTCGTGGTGGTTCAGGCAAAGGCAAAACTACTGAAGCTGCTCCGGCTGCCGAAGTTAAAGCTGAACCTGTAGCAGCCGTTGTTGAAGAGCCTAAAGCAGCAGCACCAGTTGCTGAAGCAGCAGCACCGGTAGTAGCTGAAGAAGCTGCACCAGCTGCAGAAGAAGCTCCGGAAGCACCAGCTGCCAACGAAGAAAACGCAGAAAAAGGCGAGTAATTTATTCCGCTTTTAAAGCACAAAAAACGCCCCGCTCGGTTCGAGTGGGGCGTTTTTTTGTTTGGAGTATCGTTTTATTTTAACTCATCATAAGCTGCGCCTAAACTGGCTTTAATGCCATTTCCCTGCCAATCGGTTACACCCGGTATAGCAGTTGCTGTTAATACTTCATCTTTTGTTTTGCCGGCTTTTATTTGTGCACTCACAAAATCAACCAGGCGGTCCATATAGTTTTGCATAGCTTTAATATCATCCATGCTGCCCGTCACCTTTTCGGGATCGAAAGCATGGCCAAAGACAAACAGCGTATCTTTATTAAACTGCTTTTGCGCTTTCTGTAAAGTAACCGACCAATTTTTGATGGAAGCGCCATGCGCCGGATCAACCACCGGATAGCGGCGGTTAAACACCAGATCGCCGGTATGCACAATATTAGCATTTTCAAAATGGATCATCGCGTCGCCATTGGTATGGCCGGGGCCCCAATAATAAGCGTGGATATGCTCGTCGCCAACTTTCATTTTCCATTGGTCGGTAAAGGTGGTATCAGGGTATAACTGTTTCGCTTCAGAATTGCCTTTAATGGCTACATCTTTTTGGTTAGCCAGCGAATTGGCATGCGCAGCTACATTTTTCACCAGGCCTTTAAAAGCAATGTTACCAGATGTATGGTCGCCATGATGATGGGTATTGATAAGCCATTGGAAAGGTTTGTCGGATTGTTTTTGCAGTTCGGCAATTACATGTGGCGATGTATCGGGAAATTCGGCATCTACTACTACAATACCATCTTTGTTTGATAGCCAGGCAATAGTCCCGCCCCGCTCGGTAAAGATGCCCATGTTGCTGCGCAGGGGTTTAAACTGGTAAGTTTGTTGTGCCAACAGGTTTGCAAAACTGCTTTTATTGAACAATGCCAGCGCTCCGGCTGATAATAAACTGGTGTTGATGAATTGACGGCGATGCATGTTAGTTGATTTAGTGTTTTGAAATGGTTTCATAAATATAACGACAAAACACTTTATACCGTTGCTACCGATTGGCTATTCCACAGGAATGTTACTAATTGTTTACCCGTTTAAAGAATATTGTTTATGATTAGATAGGTGATTCCATAACACCAAACGTTCCCATGGAACGTTGCTATCTTTTTGATATTTACGCTACCTACCAAACATCCCTATGGGATGAATAAATATCGTTCCGCAGAAACGATGGGTGGAGAGATATTTATTCTACCTACCAAAACGATCCTATGGGATGAATAAATGCCGTTCCGTAGGAACGATGGGTAGGTAGGGTATTATGCAAATTATTTACGACGTTCCATCGGAACGTTTGGTGATATTATTTACTGACGGTTATCCCCCTTACTAATATAACCGCTGCGTCTTCCTTTTCCCGGGCGGCAGTGCCTTCCACTTTTTGTAAGAGTCGTTAATGTAGGCTGCCAGCGAAGGGCCATTGTTATTCATTATATAAGCATAGGTTGGGCGGTACAGTGTCATGAAATCTTCCAGCTCCTGGCCACGCAGGGGCACAATGCTGCTTACATAAACCCGGTTAAATACCGAATCGATATGCCGCTCTTGTTCCTCGCGTTCAAAGTAGCGTTTTAACCGCCGTGCGTTCCGGCCTTCTCTACTAAACCAGGTACTTGGCGACATGGGGTAAACCTTACTTTTACGGTAAACGTCGGCATACTCAACCCGCGGGTTAAATGTAGTACGGGTAGCCGAAATATTTACTTCGCGTAATGCTATTCCCTGTACAACCATTTCAACCCGTTTATATTTCATATCAGTTACATATAAGGTGTCTGATACATATCCCGGCGATGAAAATATCAAGGTATGCCCGGGTTCGGTGCTAATGTCAAAATTCCCTTTCTTATCGCTCAATGCAACCGACTTACTATTCATATCGCGTATAAAAACATTTGATATCCGCTGGTTCTTCCCCAATTCAACAACCGAGCCTTTTAATATCTGTGCATGCAGGGGCCTGATGGCAAAAAATAGGATAATAAACACAAAGTATTTCGTTTTCATGGCAGCAAGTTACATACTACAACCTGCTTAATTGACTATTGGTTTTATATTTAACACATTTGCACTACATTTAACAATTGCCCTACATAGCGATGCCCCAGGTTGACATAGAACAAATTACGCAGGAGCTTACCTGGCAGCTGCGACGCGACATACTTTACCCCAGCGAGTATAAACATAACATGGCCATGCCTGAAGATGACCACGGCACGCATTTCGGCGCTTTTGTTGAGGGCAAACTGACAGGCGTTGTTTCTTTATTTAATACAGGCGCCGATTTCCAGTTCCGCAAGTTTGCTATAGATACGCCCATGCAGGGCAAGGGTGTTGGGGCTATGCTTTTACAATATATTACTGATTACGCTATTGAAAACGGAGGCAAGCGCCTGTGGTGCAATGCCCGCGATACTGCTACCGATTTTTATACTAAAGCCGGGTTTGCAGAAACCGGAGAAACATTCAGCAAAAATGGATTAAACTATGTGATTATGGAAAAGGCCATTTGATTTGCCAATTTGATGGTAAAGAGAATTAATAGGTTTAATAGCGGGGAGATAAATCTTTTTTCATGACATTGTGTAAAAAGCACACACTGTACCGTATTAATTATTGCATTATCAACCGCTTTGTTATATTTGCGCACTGCGGTAGTTAAAGCAGAACACTTATGTCTAAAAAAAACACTGAGGATAATAAGGATAAAAAACAGCATGTCCCGGTTGTCACCGATGCCTCTTTAGCCTTCTTTGAAAAATATATCAATAACCCATCGCCAACCGGCTTTGAATACATGGGGCAGCAACTATGGCTGGATTATATTAAACCCTATATCGACGAATATTACACCGATAATTACGGTACGGCCGTAGGCGTAATTAATCCAACAGCCGAATACAAGGTAGTAATTGAAGCCCACGCCGATGAGATATCGTGGTTTGTAAACTACATTACTAACGATGGTTTGATCTACGTTATTCGTAATGGTGGTTCCGATCATCAGATCGCCCCATCAAAACGGGTGAATATCCATACCGATAAGGGCATTGTAAAAGCGGTATTCGGCTGGCCTGCTATCCACACCCGTTTAGGTGGCGAAAAGGAAGAAGCCCCATCGTTAAAAAACATTTTTCTTGATTGCGGCTGCACCACTAAAGACGAGGTTGAAGCATTGGGCATCCATGTAGGTTGCGTAATTACCTACGAAGACGAGTTTATGGTGCTGAACAACCGTTACTACGTTGGCCGCGCGCTGGATAACCGTGCCGGCGGCTTTATGATTGCCGAGGTTGCCCGCTTGCTGAAAGAAAACAAAAAGAAGCTGCCGTTCGGGTTGTATATCGTAAACGCCGTACAGGAAGAAATTGGCCTGCGTGGTGCAGAGATGATAGCCCACCGCATAAAACCTAACGTTGCCATTGTGACCGATGTTACACATGACACCGGTACGCCGATGATCAATAAAATAACCCAGGGCGATTTGGCTTGCGGCCGCGGACCGGTGGTATCTTATGCACCGGCGGTACAAAACAACCTGAACAAATTACTGATAGCGACTGCCGAAAAGGCAAATATCCCTTTCCAGCGCCAGGCTTCTTCACGGTCTACAGGTACCGATACCGATGCGTTTGCCTATTCAAACGATGGTGTGCCATCGGCATTAATATCGCTACCGCTGCGCTATATGCATACCACGGTTGAGATGATCCATAAAGAGGACGTAGATAACGTGATCAGCCTGATTTATGAAACATTATTGAATATTGAAGCAGGGCAGGATTTCAGGTATATAAAATAATTGCCGATCTTAAAACCATTTAACAAAAATCACCTTTTACAATAGCAAATATCATCACCAATTAAAACAATGAAACCAACACTTTTAATATTGGCCGCAGGCATGGCCAGCCGCTATGGCAGCATGAAACAGGTTGACGGCTTTGGCCCTAATGGCGAAACCATTATCGACTATTCTATTTACGATGCCATTAAAGCGGGCTTCGGTAAGGTAAGCTTTATCATCCGCGAAGAGTTCCTGGATTCGTTTAAAGCCATATTTGAACCTAAGCTGAAAGGCCGTGTAGAGACCGATTATGTTTTTCAAAGCTACGACCTTAAACCTTTTGGTATTGATAAAACTATTGAGCGCGCCAAACCATGGGGAACTGCCCATGCGGTATTAGCGGCCCGCAACCAGGTACACGAGCCTTTTTGTGTGATAAACGCTGATGATTATTATGGCTATGATGCTTTTGAAAAAATGGCCAAGTTCCTGACCAGCGAAGTACGCGACGATCATTACTCGCTGGTGGGTTATCAGATCGGCAATACATTGTCTGAATATGGTTCAGTATCGCGCGGTGTTTGCGATATCGACGATAAGGGCAACATGGTTGGCGTAACCGAGCGCACAGAAGTTTATTTTAAGGACGGCGGCATTGTTTATAAAGATGCGAACGGCGAAAGCCCGCTGCCCGAAGATACCCGTGTATCTATGAACTTCTGGGGCTTTACCCCGGCCGTGTTTAAACAGAGCGAAGAAATGTTTAAGCGGTTTGTGGCGGCTAATGAAAACAACCCTAAAGCCGAATTCTTTATCCCGTTGGTGGCCGATGAACTGATAAAAACCGGCACTGCTGATTTTAAAGTTATACCAACTGCTTCTAAGTGGTTTGGCGTAACTTATAAGGAAGATAAGCCTATTGTGCAGCAAAGTATCTCAAATTTGGTAGCCAATGGCACCTACCCAAGTAATTTGTGGGCGTAAGGCCTCAACCTGCCCTCTCCAAAGGAGAGGGTTTTAAAGCATTCATGAGTACTTATTTCTGTGTCCTCTCCTTTGGAGAGGGTTGGGGTGAGGCTCCAAACAAAAATCCCGCCTTTTGAGCGGGATTTTTACATTTAACTAAACTTTAACTTAACCTATTATTATATTTTGAAGAAGAATAATTTTTTATCGTTGTCATCACGGTAAATGTGTACTATTCTTTCAGACACGGTGTTGTTAGAAGTAACCTTAACGGTGTAATCGCCATCGGCTAATTCGCTCAGGTCATACCCTTTTTTTGAAAAGGTATTTTTTCCAGCTAATTTATCCTTAAAAATAATATTACCCTGAGCATCGTTGATAGTTACAAACGAGTCGTTTACGTTTGCTTTGCGCACCATTACAGAAATACCAAAATCAGTTAAAAGGGGATTGAACGAAATTACATCTTGTTTTTCCGCGGCAGGGCCGGTTGTTTTATCGGTTGCAAATACACCTGTGCTTAATAAAGCTAATACTACTAAAAGTGCTGAAGATTTGATGAAAGTTTTCATGATTATTGAGTTTTTTTATTTGATAAATATTTTTTGTTTGATTGTTTCAATGACCAAAACAACAACTTCTTTCCCGGTTAAAAATATGTAATAGACCATCTTGCGTTATAAATCGACAAACACCCGATAACGCACTATAACAGCAAAAACAGTATGATATAGTACATTTTGGGCGGTTGATAGATAAAATAGGGGGCTTCATCTATTGGTTTGTAAGGTTGGTAGATGAATGGAAGAGTTTAATTGGTGATAGCTCTTGATTGAACGATTGTCCACTGATAACTACCGGGAGGCAGATCAGCCTGTTTCATTACCTGTTATTGCAATGTGTTGTTTTTTACAAACCAATGCTTCAAAAGCCTGTTCTTTTATTATGCAAGTCGAACTATCAGGAAACACCCAGCATATCAGTCAGAAAGAAAATCATATTATTCTAAAAACCCCGCAGGCAGAAGCCAGGGTTTGGGTTTACTCGCCAACCATTATCCGGGTAAATATCAGTAAGCATTTTAACACCACCGATCATTCATTCGCGGTCATACAATCACCTGAAGGCAATCTCAGATATGATGAATCGGCGGATGAGCTATCCATTTATACCGGCGAATTAGAACTTCGTATCACCAAAGCACCGCTACGATTTAACTTTTACACCCCCGATGGCATTTTGTTAAGTGGCGATGATGAACGCTTTGGTACTGTTTGGCAGGGAGAAAGCGTAACCAACTATCGCCGTATGTTTAAGGGCGAACGTTTTATTGGTCTGGGCGAGAAAACCGGGAACCTTGACCGGCGTGGCAGCAGTTATATAAACTGGAATACCGACGCGGTTGATTATCATGCCAAATCCGACCCTTTGTATAAAACCTTCCCGTTTTTTGTGGGCTTACATAGCGGCCTTACTTACGGCTTTTTCCTGGATAATACCCATCGTTCCTATTTCGATTTTGGCGCCAGTACCGACCATAGCATGTATTGGCTTGGCGCCGATGGCGGCGACATGAATTATTACTTCTTTGGTGCGCAGGGTGTGGCCGAAATTATAAAAGATTATACCTGGCTGACTGGCAGGATGGAAATGCCGCCCCTTTGGAGCCTGGGCTACCAGCAATGTCGCTGGAGCTATATGAGCGCCGGTGAACTGCTGGACATAGCCCGCAACTTCCGCAAATGCAACATCCCGGCCGATGTGTTGTACTGCGATATCGATTATATGGACGGCTATAAAATATTCACCTGGGATAAGAAGACTTTTCCCGATCCGAAAGGATTGATAGATGAACTAAAAGCGATGGGCTTCAGGTTAGTAACTATTGTCGACCCCGGCATTAAAATAGAGGAAGGCTACAAACAATATGATGAAGGAGTAGCAAACGACTACTTTGCTACTTATCCCAATGGCGAAAAATATATTGGCGAGGTATGGCCCGGACGCTGCCACTTCCCTAATTTTTACGATGCTAAAGTGCGCGACTGGTGGGGTAAATCGTTCAGTGCGCTGACAGAACCCGGCGTGGCAGGTTTTTGGAACGATATGAATGAACCTGCCGCCTGGGGACAGAATATTCCCAATATGGTGAAGTTTGGCGAGCATTATATGCCAGAGGTACGGAATGCTTATGGTATGCAAATGTCGCGGGGTACTTATAAGGGCACTAAACATCTTTTACAAGGCCAACGGCCCTTTGTGCTCACCCGGGCTGCTTATGCCGGTATACAGCGTTATTCGGCGGTGTGGACGGGTGATAATACGGCTAACGATGCGCATATGTTGCTGGGCTGCCGTCTGGTAAATAGTTTGGGCATAACCGGGGTAGCATTCACCGGTGTTGATATAGGGGGCTTTAGCGGCAACCCCACCCCCGAATTAATGGTACGCTGGAATTCGCTTGGTGTTTACACCCCCATGTTCCGTAACCATGCCATGATAGATACCGCTATGCGCGAGCCATGGCGCTGGGGTAAACAAAACGAGAAGATCATTAAAAAAGATATTGAGCAACGCTATAAATTGCTACCATACATTTATTCGTCCTTCTATCAATCGCACCAAACAGGGTTACCAATTAACCGCACGCTGGCTATTCAATATCCGTTTGACGAAATTGTGTACGAACATATCTATCAAAACCAGTTCATGTTTGGCGATAACATTTTGGTGGCACCGGTAGCCAGTACCGAACGTGCCATTAAAGTTTACATGCCCCCCGGCGAATGGTACCGCTTGAGCACTGATAAAAAAATTAATGGTGGCAAAGAGGTTAAAGCAGAGGCGCTGTTGACCGATCTTCCCGTGTTTGTAAAAGCGGGCGCCATTATTCCTATGCAAAGCGTAGTGCAAAATACAAACGAGACAGGTGACGGCGTTTTGCAGCTTCACATTTGGAATGGCAAGCAAGCTACATCATTCACCTATTATGAGGACGACGGTGTTAGTTATGATTACGAGCAGGGTAGTTATTATAAGCGCGAGATTAGCTTCGACCCAAGGAAGAAGCAGGTGGTTTTATCGGTTGTTGAAGGGAGATTTGAATCGAGATTTAGTAAGGTGCGTTTTGTTTGGCATGGCTTTGAGAAGATGAAGGATAAGGTGGTGGAGTTATTAAGGGATGAGATGGTTATTGCTTTTTAATTTTTGTCATTGCGAGGAGCGTAGCGACGTGGCAATCTCGTAGTATGATTTGCGTACTACGAGATTGCCACGCTGCCGCTCGCAATGACAAAGATATACAATCAAAAAGCCCCGCCGGAAAAATCCGGCGGGGCTTTCAATTTATATACTTGATGAAATTATTTTACTTCTTCGAAGTCAACATCAGTTACGCTGTCGGCGCCGCCCTCTGGCTTGGCACCTGCTTGCTGACCGGCACCTGCATCAGGGCCTGGTTGACCGGCTTCTGCCGATGCTTTGTACATATCTTCAGAAGCAGCCTGCCATGAAGCATTTAGTTCTGTTTGTGCAGCATCAATATCAGCCAGGTTTTTGGCAGCATAAGCATCCTTCAGTTTTTTCAAACCCTCTTCAATAGGTGCTTTTTTGTCAGCAGGGATTTTATCGCCGTACTCTTTCAACTGTTTTTCAGTGCTGAAGATCAGGGCATCGGCTGAGTTCAGTTTTTCAACTTCCTCTTTAGCTATCCTGTCGGCTTCGGCATTTGCTTCAGCTTCATCTTTCATCTTCTTGATCTCGGCCTCAGTTAAACCTGAAGAAGCTTCGATACGGATCTTCTGCTCTTTACCGGTCGCTTTATCTTTAGCAGATACATGCAATATACCGTTAGCGTCAATATCGAAGGTTACTTCAATTTGAGGAACACCGCGCGGTGCTGGTGGTATACCATCCAGGTGGAAACGGCCTATGGTACGGTTTGCCGAAGCCATTGGGCGCTCGCCCTGTAAAATGTGTATCTCTACAGATGGCTGACTGTCTGAAGCGGTAGAGAATACTTCCGATTTTTTTGTTGGGATAGTAGTGTTAGCTTCAATCAGTTTGGTCATTACACCACCCATGGTTTCAATACCTAACGAAAGCGGGGTAACGTCTAACAATAATACGTCTTTAACCTCGCCGGTTAATACACCACCTTGTATAGCTGCACCAATAGCAACTACCTCATCAGGGTTAACACCTTTTGATGGGGCTTTACCAAAGAATTTCTGTACAGCATCCTGTATAGCAGGGATACGGGTTGAACCACCTACCAGGATGATCTCGTCGATATCAGATACGCTGTAACCTGCATTTTTCAAAGCAGTTTTACAAGGCTCGATAGTGCGTTTGATCAGGCTATCGGCCAGTTGCTCAAATTTTGCACGGGTTAATGATTTAACCAAGTGCTTAGGCATACCATCAACAGCCGTAACATATGGCAGGTTAATTTCGCTTTGGGTAGTGCTTGATAATTCTATTTTAGCTTTCTCAGCAGCTTCTTTTAAACGTTGTAAGCCCATTGGGTCTTTACGCAAGTCAATGCCTTCTTCGTTTTTAAATTCGTCTGCCAGCCAGTCAATAATTACCTGGTCAAAGTCGTCACCGCCAAGGTGGGTATCACCATCGGTTGATTTTACTTCGAAGATACCATCACCCAGTTCCAGTACAGAAACGTCATGTGTACCACCACCGCAGTCAAACACCACAATTTTCATATCCTTGTGTGCTTTGTCCAGGCCATAGGCAAGGGCAGCAGCGGTAGGCTCGTTAATAATACGTTTAACGGTTAAGCCAGCAATTTCACCGGCTTCTTTGGTAGCCTGGCGTTGCGCGTCGTTAAAGTAAGCGGGTACGGTAATAACCGCCTCCGTAACTTCCTGACCTAAGAAATCCTCGGCAGTTTTCTTCATTTTCTGAAGTATCATAGCCGAAATTTCCTGTGGCGTATATTTACGGTCGCCTATCTCTACACGTGGGGTGTTGTTATCACCTTTAACCACTTTGTAAGGTACGCGATCAGCTTCTTTAGTAACCTCGTTAAACTGGTTACCCATAAAGCGTTTAATTGATGAAACGGTTTTGGTTGGATTAGTGATGGCCTGGCGTTTAGCAGGGTCGCCTACTTTACGCTCGCCATTATCCACAAACGCCACTACAGATGGTGTAGTACGTTTACCCTCGCTGTTAGCAATAACTACGGGTTCGTTACCTTCCATTACTGCCACACAGGAGTTTGTTGTTCCTAAGTCGATTCCAATGATTTTAGACATATATGATTGATTTTTTCCTTTACTTATAAATTACTTAACACAGCTATATTAACAATGGCTGTGCCAATGTGATTATGGCAGTTTTTCAAGTCGAAAGTCAAAAGGTAAAAGTCAAAAAACGTATTAAATCGTCATAGGATGTGACGGAACGGTGACAGGTTGGCAGAGATTGATTTAATTCAACGCTAAAAATCAAGACTAAATAATTATTGATCTTATTCAGCTTTTTAAGGATAGTAAATTGGTGAGATTAAGTAGCAATAGGTATAATTTGATTAAAACGGTTGAAATTATACTAACACAATTCCGCTTTCAAAATTACGTTGTTAAATTTGTGTCTGCTGTTAGGTTATAGCGGCATAATTTTCCATATTTACCACATGTTCAAAAGCATCAGTAATAAATACCTGCGGTATTTCACCATATTCATATATTTTGTTATCCTGTTTTTCTGTGCCATCGAACTTAATTTCCTTTGGCTGTTTGGTTATACTCCTGATATGCAGGATATTAGAAACCCCGTTATCTCCGTTGCCAGTGAGGTTTATTATTCAGATGGCACCCTGATAGGTAAGTATTATCACGAGAACCGTTCGCCGGTTGAATACAATAAAATATCGCCCAACCTGGTACACGCATTAGTCGCTACAGAGGATGTGCGTTTTTACAAACATGGCGGGGTCGATTTCTATGGCTTTTTTACCAGTATGGTTTCTACCGCTAAAGGCGATAAGCGTGGCGGCAGTACCATTACACAGCAATTGGGCAAAAACCTGTTCAGCACCCGTAAAAGGAAATCGCAGGGGCTCATCAGGCATATCCCGGTACTGCGTACCGTAGTGTATAAGATAAAGGAATGGCTGACGGCGTACAAAATTGAACACGTTTATAATAAGCAGCAAATACTGACCATGTATTTTAATACGGTACCGTTTGGCAATAATTCGTTCGGTATCAAAACAGCATCGCTAAAATATTTCAATAAAACCCCCGATGTGCTGAACCCCGCTGAAGCAGCAACACTAATAGGCATGCTGAAGGCAACATCAACCTATAACCCTATTAATAATCCCGATAAGTCGTTGCAGCGCCGTAACATCGTGCTGGGACAAATGGAGAAATATGGTTACCTGAAAAAACAGGAATATGATGCCAATGTGGCTAAACCGCTGGGCCTCGACCTGAGTTTTGTAGATAATGAATCGACCGGCGATAGTTACCTGCGCCAGGCAGTAGAGAAATGGCTGAAAAAATGGTGCAAGGATAATGATTACGACCTGTACGAGGATGGCCTGAAGATATATACTACCATAGATAGCCGCCTGCAAAAATATGCCGAGGAAGCCGTAGCCGAGAAAATGAAAATGCTGCAAAGGCGTTTTTATGGCATCTGGGGTAACAAAAACCCATGGAGGGATAGTAAGGGTGTGGAGATTAAAGACTTTCTGCTGAAAGCTGAGCAACGTTTACCGGTTTATGCCGTACTTAATAAAAAGTACAACGGCGATACGGTGCAGATAAATAAATACTTCGAAGCTAAAAAGAAGATGCGGGTTTTTACCTGGCACGGCGAGCGCGATACCGTGCTAAGCAGTGTAGATTCTATAAAATATTATACCAAATTGCTGAACACGGGTATGATGACCATGGAACCATCAACCGGAAAAATAAAAGTTTGGATAGGGGGGATAGACTATAAATATTTTAAGTACGATCACGTCAATCAGGCTAAACGCCAGGCTGGTAGTACATTCAAGCCGTTTGCTTATCTCACCGCGCTGGATAACGGTTACACCCCCTGCGATAAGTTTACCGATAAGCCCGTATCGATCAGTTATACCTATGATGGTAAACAAGAAACCTGGTCGCCCAACAATGCCGATTTTAAGTTCAGTTATATGGATATGTCGCTGCGCTGGGCTATGGGTAAATCGGTAAACAGTATTACTGCACAGGTAACAGAAAAAGTTGGCTGGGATAAAATTGTGGATTATGCGCATAAAGTAGGTATCGAAAGCCCGCTGAAAGCTATACCGTCGGTTTCACTGGGATCAAATGATGTTTCAGTTTACGAAATGGTACGGGCCTATAGCACCTTCCTGAACAAGGGCCAAAAGGTAGACCCGCTGCTGGTAACGAAAATTACCGACCAGCAGGGCAATGTGGTAGGCGAGTGGACATTAAAACAAGAGCAGGTGATCAGCCCGGAAGTAGCATGGTTGATGCTGTACATGTTCCGCGGCGGGATGGAGGAACCAGGTGGTACATCGCAAGCCCTGTGGGAATATAATGGGCTTTGGAAAAAAGATAACCAGATAGGCGGCAAAACCGGTACATCAAGCGATTACGTAGATGGTTGGTATATGGGCATTACTAAGGACCTGGTGACAGGCATATGGGTGGGGGCAGATGACAGGAGCGTGCACTTTAATTCCAGCGAAAGTGGGGAAGGTTCGCACACGGCATTGCCAATATTCGGCGCCTTTATGGAAAAGGTTTATGCCGATCCAAAATCGGGTTATACCTATGGGCCGTTCCCTAAACCCTTTGTTAAGATCACTAAAGAGTATAATTGCCCATCGCCGCGTATGGCCAGGGACAGTGGTGAGGTAGACAGCAGTTGGGCGCCGGTAGATACATCGGCTGTACCTACGCAACAACCACAGCCAATTGAACCGGAAAAGACGGAACAAAAACCACCGCGGTAAGCAATACCAGGCAGGCGTAGCATTTTGCTGGCTGTTAGCGTAATAACCGATAGTACCGGGATAGTTTACGTGACGTTATAGATGGCATATATAAATACGAGCCTCTTTTTTAAGTGGCGCAATAAGTTTAAATTTATACGTTAAAATAGCTCAATACCCTTTATATGGATAATAATTACTACCTATTGAGAAAGGCAAAAAAATATATCGCGATAAGCATTTGTTTATTGGCGGGTTTGTTTGTTAGCCAGTCGGCCAGCGCGCAATATTTCGGACAAAACAAGGTGCGCTATAAAAAACTGGATTTTAAAGTGTACAAAACCCCGCACTTCGAGATCTATTACTACATGAAGAACGATAGCCTGCTAAAGCGTTTTGCGCAGGAAAGCGAGCTATGGTATACACTGCACCAGCAAATATTCCGGGATACCTTCCGGAAGGCTAACCCAATTATCCTTTACGCTAACCATCCCGATTTTCAACAAACTACCGCTATTGATGGCGAAATTGATGTAGGTACCGGCGGTATAACCGAAGGCCTGAAAAACCGTGTGGTGATGCCGATAATGGAAACCAACCAAACTACCCGCCACGTAATAGGGCACGAATTGGTGCACGCTTTCCAATACCATTTGCTATTGGGTAACGATACCACCAATACGGATAACATCAACAATATCCCGCTGTGGATGATTGAGGGTATGGCCGAATACCTGTCCATTGGTAAAAAGGATGCTTATACAGCTATGTGGATGCGCGATGCTTATCAAACCAAAGATATCCCATCGGTAAAGGATTTAACAGAGACAAATAAATACTTTCCATATCGTTATGGCGAGGCGTTCTGGTCGTTCCTGGGGTCTACTTACGGTGATACTATTATAGTGCCGTTCTTTAAAAATACAGCCCGTTTTGGCCTGGAATACGGTATCCGCAGGACATTTGGATATGATGAGAAAACGCTGTCGGCCTTATGGAAAAATGCGATAGTAAGTGCTTATAAGCCTTATGTAAAAGATACCGTGAATACCCCGGTGGGTAAGAAACTGATAGATTATAAAACCGGCGGCGATTATACAGTGGCCCCATCGGTTAGTCCTGATGGTAATTACGTCACGTTCCTTTCCAGTAAGGAATTGTTTACGATAGACCTCTTCCTGGCCGATGCGCATACAGGGCGGATAATAACGAAACTCACCAGCAAGGTTAGCAATACGCATATTGATGAGTTTAACTTTATAGAATCGGCAGGTACATGGTCGCCCGATGGTAAGAAGTTTGCCTTCAGTATTTTTAGCAAGGGCCGTAACAAAATGCTGGTGGTAGAGATACCGAGCGGCAAGGTGATCGATGAAATTTCTATGGGTAAAGCCGAGCAGTTCAGTAACCTGTCGTGGAGCCCTGATGGCGACCATATCGTATTTCAGGGTTTATCTGAAGGCCAGGGCGACTTATATATGTACAGCTTTAAAGATAAAAAGGTTACCCAGCTAACCAACGATAAATACTCAGATTACCAGCCAAGTTTTTCAAGGGATGGTAAAAAGATCATCTTTAGCAGCGACCGCAAAACTTACGATCAGAACACCACCTCGCAGGCCATATCCTTTAACCTGGCCGAACTGGATATAGCTACCGGTAAAGTAACTGATATCAATGTATTTAACGGTGCCAATAACCTTAACCCGGTCTATTCGTCGGATGGCAAGCAGGTTTATTTCCTGAGTAACCGCGATGGTTTCCGCAACCTGTACCGTTATACCCTGGCCGATGGTAAGGTTGAGCAAATGACTAACCTGTTTACGGGTATCAGCGGTATCACCGAGTTCTCGCCCGCGCTGAGCATTTCTGCCAATAACGATGTATTGTACTCTTATTATAAAGCACAGAAATATACCTTCTACAATGCTAAGGAGAGTGATTTTAAACCGGTAGTTGTGCAACCGCAGGAAACCAATTATGATGCTGCTATGCTGCCGCCATTTAAAGCAGTGGGTGTAGATTTGCTGAACGCTAACCTGAACAATTATTTATCCTATCCGCGTATCCCTGCCGATTCTATCCGCCAGATAAAATACCGTCCGCAATTTAAGCTGGATTACTTGGCCAGCAGCGGTGTTGGTGTAGGCGTAAGTAACTATGGTACAGGTTTGGCCAGCGGTATCCAGGGTGTGTTCAGCGATATTTTGGGGCGTAACCAAATTTATGCCGGCGCCGCTGTAAATGGCGAGGTTTATGATTTTGGCGGTCAGCTTACTTACATTAACCAGCAAAGCCGCTGGAATTTTGGTACCAGCATATCGCATATTCCGTATCAATACGCTACTTATAATATAGTGCCTACTACTTATACCTATAATAATCAAAGTATCCCCGCCTACGAGGAAAGGTACGATATTATAAGGATATTCCAGGACCAGGTAGGGGCGTTTATAGCCTATCCTTTTTCTAAAGTTAACCGTATTGAATTTGGTGCCGGCGCGGCTTATTATTCATACCGCGTAGATCGATACAGCACCTATTATGATGCTAACGGC
This sequence comes from Mucilaginibacter boryungensis, assembly GCF_015221995.1. Classification (NCBI taxonomy): domain Bacteria; kingdom Pseudomonadati; phylum Bacteroidota; class Sphingobacteriia; order Sphingobacteriales; family Sphingobacteriaceae; genus Mucilaginibacter; species Mucilaginibacter boryungensis. The sequence continues at coordinate 468,335 of NZ_JADFFM010000002.1, read as the reverse complement.
TATACCATCGATTTTCAAAAACACCACATTTCCCGTGCCGATTACGAATCCGACCCTGCCAATGGAGGCGTTAGCCTGCAACCCTTCACCGTGTTTAACTTTAATACCGCTTTTGTAGGCGATAACTCGTATTTCGGTATCGCAGCACCATTAAATGGTTTCAGGTACCGTATAGGCGGCGAATACAACTTTGGTACTTATACTTATTTTGCCCCAACTATAGATCTGAATAAATACTGGCGCGTTAAGCCGGTAACATTTGCAGCCAGGCTATATGGCTATGGCCGTTTTGGGTCGGCAAATAACTTGTACCCGTTATACCTGGGTTACCCTTTCCTTATCCGTGGTTACGAATCGCAAACGTTTTATAGTAATAATAACAAAACCCCAACTAACGGCTTCACTATCGATCAGCTATCGGGCAGCCGTATAGCAGTAAGCAGTTTTGAGGTTAGGCTGCCGTTTACCGGCCCGGAGAAACTGGCGGCTATTAAGTCAAAATTCCTGTTTTCAGATCTGAACCTGTTTTTTGATGCAGGTTTAGCCTGGAATGCCGGTAACCAGATAAAATTTCAAACTAGTCCCGATCTGATCGGGTATCAAACCCGGTTAGATGCCAGCAATAACGTAGTTACCGATCCGGTAACCAACCAACCAATTAAAGACCCGGTTTACAATCCTAACCAACGTGTACCGGCCTTAAGCGCTGGTGTATCCTTAAGGGTAAATGTATTTGGCTACTTTATATTAGAACCTTACCTGGCCTGGCCAATTAACCGTACTGATGTGAGCAAGCCGGTATTTGGCTTGGGCTTTACACCGGGCTGGTAAGCAGCAATATTTTAAACAACATAAAAAAAGGAAGCAATTTATACTGCTTCCTTTTTTTAGTTTTGCACCCTGTTTGTTTTGGCAGGCAAATTGATAACTGTTTTTTCTAATCGTATATAAATGAAAAGGACCTGGTTAATTGTGATGTTGAATTTAGTAGTAGCCATAGCCATGGCACAAAAACCCGATAGCGTTGCACTGAAATTGCAGAAGAATAAAGGCGTTAAGAGCGCGACTGTGAATGGTTATATCATGCTATCCAGCCAAAATATTATTCAAAACTTTACCAATGCTAAAAATTACAGCGTTTTGCTTAACGCGATAAAGGCAGCGGGACTAACCGAGACATTTGAAAGCAAAGGCCCTATTACTATTTTTGCCCCAACTAATTCAGCATTTTCCAAAATGCCCGCAGGCGCGCTGGATACCTTATTGCTGCCAGCCCATAAATACGATTTGAGCAGCCTGGTTACTTACCATGCCATTGCAGGTAAAGTAAGTGCAAAAGATATATCGCGCAACATAAAGGAGCATAAAGGTGCGGCTACCTATATTACGTTGGCCGGCAGCAAATTAACAGCTACTTTTGATGCATATGGCAATATTATATTAACTGATGAAACCGGCGGAAGGTGCGTGATCAGTCAGTTTGATGTGGAACAAAGTAATGGTATGCTGCATGTGGTTGATAGTGTAATTGTTCCTAAAATAAAGGTGATATAAAATAGCTGTCAGCTTCAGGGATCGCTTTTAAACTCTCCTCCGTTTTTGACGCTACAGCCTTTTTACTTTGTCTAAACCGTCCCATAAATGGGACGGCAATGAAATGCTTACCTTATTTTTTATTGCCGTTGGCTTCAGCCAACGGGATACGCTCGGATAATAAGATGGCTTTAGCCTCAAATTTATACGATGCTGCTTTAAAAACGATTTCCTGCTATCAGCTTTCTTTATATTATAATTCCAATAAATCCGTTAAACAGTAGTAGGTACAGCTTATTAATAAATAGTTGTAAGGCATTGATCTTTATTGCGACTTATTAATAACAATGGGTGTCCGAACAGGAAACTATTGTGTTTAATTAAACGTATTTATAGATATGAAAAAGTTAATGCTATCGTTTACAGTTTTTTGCGCTATCGCAATCATCAGCTGCCAAAATACAATCGGCCAGGTTAAACCTGATCCTAAAAGGCCAAAATCGAAACCTGCGGCCGAATGGAAAAAAATATTAAGCCCGAACACTTACGAGATTATGGTGAACAGCGATACGGAATATCCGTTTAAAAACGCTTATTATGATAATCATCAAAAAGGGGTGTATGTAAGCGCGGCTACTGGCGACGTGCTATTTAAATCGGAAGATAAGTATGATAGTGGCACCGGTTGGCCAAGCTTTGTAAAGCCCGCTGCCCCTAATATGGTAGAAATACGCACCGACCCCGATGGCTCGCGTAGCGAGGTAATCGAAAAAAGCACCGGCTTGCACCTTGGTCATGTGTTTGACGATGGCCCGGCCAATAGGGGTGGCAAGCGCTATTGCATGAATAGCGGCGCACTGAAATTTATTAAAAAGTAAGGCTTTTACGGGCTGATGTTACGGCGGGGCGCATAGCCGCTCTGCTGTACATCTCCTGTTCTATTTTTAAACCTTTGGTCAGGTCCATCCAGTCAGAATTGGCAGAACGGATCATCTTCTCTTTTTGCGCGCGGGTAAAGGTACTTACATATTTAAAACGGTCCATTGCCTGTTCCTCGCTGTTTATCTCTTCAAAATAAACCAGCCGGGTTAAATGTTTCGAACTATCAAAAAACAGGGTAGGCATTTCGCTGTAAAACTCTAAGGTTTTTAGCAGATCGGTACATAGGCCAACATGTAAATTATTACGGTTTCTGTCTGTGATGATATAAATAAAGCTCTTCATTTTAAAAAAATTTTGCTGGTTCGGAATTTATTACTAATTTTATGAGCATAAAAATACTAATAAATTTAGTAAATCCAAATTTTATGTCAATTATTTCACAAAATATTAAGTTCCTACGCAAGAAAAAAGGTTTAACCCAGCAGGCTTTCGCCGATGAGGTTGGTATAAAACGTTCGTTAGTAGGTGCTTACGAAGAAGATCGTGCCGATCCTAAATATGGCCTACTAAAAAAATTAGCTTTATATTTTGATGTAAGTTTAGACGACTTTATTAATGAAACCATTGATGCTAATTGGGCACCAAAACCTAAAGGCGATCCTAACAATCTTCGCATCCTTAGTATTACTGTAGATAAAGAGGATAACGAGAATATTGAAATGGTACCGGTAAAAGCCAGTGCGGGTTATTTAAATGGCTATGCCGACCCGCAATATGTGGCGCAATTACCCAAATTTTATTTGCCCATGTTTAAGCAGGGTACCTACCGCGCGTTCGAGATAAGCGGCGACTCCATGCTGCCATTACAATCGGGTAGTATTATTATAGGCGAGTATCTGGAGCGCTGGAGTGATATTAAACCGGGTGACACCTATGTTGTAGTATCAAAAAGCGAAGGGGTAGTATATAAACGCATCGGAAATAAATTTAAGGATAGTAAGAAACTAAAGCTGGTATCGGATAACCCGGTGTACGATCCGTATGAAGTTAGCGGCGAAGACGTTCTGGAGATATGGAAGGCCAAAGGATACTTTAGTACCCACCTGCCCGAACCTGCCCCCGAGCCCACCATGGAAAGCCTGACAGGCATGATGGCGCAAATGCAACGGTCAATTGCCGACCTTCAAAAAAACAGCAACAATTAAGTTACATGGCTGATATTAAACTATTACCATATATCTTTATCTAAACTTAAAAACTGGAAAATAATGAAAAAATTAATGTTAGTATGTTGCTTCGTTATCGGCGCAACAGTAGCAACCTTCGCCCAAGGCGGTGGTATGCGCAGAAGCCCTGAAGAGCAGGCAAAAGCTTTACAAACTCAGTTAAAGTTAACTGACGATCAAACAGCTAAAATTACTGCAATTTATGCAACGCAAGCAGCTAAAAGAGACAGCATGATGAAAGCTGGCGCAGACAGGTCGGCAATGCGTCCCTTAATGCAAGCTTCAAATGAAAAAATTCAGGCAATACTTACAGACGAGCAAAAAGATGCTTACAAAAAAATGATGGCTGAAAGAATGAGCCGTATGGGCGGCCAGGGCGGCGGCGGTGGCACACCTCCTCCTCCACCATCAAAATAAATTTTTTGAGATAAAGGATTTTAAAGAAAGCGGCTTTTGGGCCGCTTTCTTTATTTTAGCATAAATTATTCTACTTTGAGCAGCGCGGATCAGTTCATACAAAACAAACTACAGGAGAGGCAGGCAGCAGGCAACTATCGTCAGCTGCGCCCTGAAGCTGGCTTAATTGATTTTTGCAGTAACGATTATCTTGGCTTTGCGCACTCAGCAATATTAAAAGCTAACATTAACGCCGAAATAGGGGCGCAAGCACACGTTTTGAATGGGGCTGCCGGTTCGCGGTTACTGGCTGGCAATACTTATTATGCTGAAGCATTGGAGGCAGAAGTTGCAAGCATTCACGGTTATCCTGCCGGACTGATCTACAACTCGGGATACGATGCCAACCTGGGCCTGTTATCAGCATTACCGCAACGGGGCGATACTATTATTACCGACGAATTAGCGCACGCTTCAATTATTGATGGTGCACGGTTAAGTTACGCCAACCGCTATAAGTTTAAACATAACGATCTTAATAGCCTTACCGAATTACTAAAATTAGCTAAAGGGACAGTTTATGTAGCTATAGAAAGCATTTATTCGATGGATGGTGATGCTGCGCCCCTGGCAGAGATTTGCGCTATCGTACAAAAATATAACGCCAACTTAATTGTCGATGAGGCACACGCCACCGGCGTATTTGGCTTGGGGCTGGTGCATCAGCTTAATTTACAAAAGCAGGTTTTTGCCCAGGTAGTAACATTTGGCAAGGCTTTAGGCTGCCATGGCGCCGCGATTTTGGGCAACGGCCTGCTGCGCAATTACCTCATTAATTTTAGCCGTTCGTTTATTTATACCACGGCCGCGCCAATGCATAATTTGGCGGCTATTAAAATGGCTTATCAACTGCAGGAGCGGTCGGGTGCCGAACAGTTATTACTGCAACAAAACATCCGGTATTTTAAAGACATCTTTCAAAACCCCAGTTTTGAATTGATAGCCAGCGATAGTGCCATACAATGTATCCTTTTAAAAAGTAATGCTAAGGCCAAAGCCTTAGCGGGTTTATTGCAAACTAATGGGTATGACGTGAGGCCTATTTTAAGTCCCACAGTGGCCGCGGGCAGCGAGCGGTTACGCATATGCATCCACAGCTATAATACCGGACAAGAGATTGCAGGAATGCTGAATTTGATCAATAATTTCACCACATGAACCAACCTATATTTATAACAGGCATAGGTACTGATATTGGTAAAACTATCGTATCGGCCATTATGGTAGAAAAACTACAGGCCGACTATTGGAAACCTGTTCAGTCGGGCGATTTGGAGAACAGTGATACCATTAAAGTTAAACGATTAGTATCCAACCCCAAATCGGTTTTTCACCCCGAGGCGTACCGTTTAACAGAACCATATTCACCACATAAGTCGGCCGCGCTGGATGGTATTGAGATAGATATTGATAAAATTACCCTGCCTGAAACCAATAATCAGCTAATTATAGAAGGCGCAGGCGGGTTAATGGTGCCGTTAAACAGTACACACTATATTATAGACCTGATCAAACACCTGAATGCCGAGGTTATATTAGTATCCCGCCATTACCTGGGTAGTATTAATCATACGCTGTTATCGATTGATGCATTAAATGGCCGGGGTATACCGGTAAAGGCCATAGTAGTAAACGGGAATACCGATGAATATTCAGAGCAGGCTATCCGTACATATACAAAAAATGTTGTGCCCATTTATCATGTGCCCAGCATACTTGAAATTAATAAGGGAAGTATACTTAAAGTAGCAGGTAATTTATAAAGCATTGTAATATTATCGATTAAATCAAGAGAAAGATTTGAATTAATCGAACCTTTACTACAAAAAAAGCGCCCCGTAATGAGGCGCTTTTCTTTTTGTATCTGATCAAAAATTAATAACCAGGATTTTGCACCAGATTAGGATTTTTGTCTGTATCGTACTTTGGTATTGGTAATATAACATAGTTAGAACCATAAGGTTGCGCAAGCACAACTCCATGTGCTGGAATGCCACGACCTGTTCGTAAGTAATCAAATTCACCTTGGCCTTCAAATGCTAGCTCAATACGCCTTTCTGTTAAAATAGCGTTGATCAAATCCGTTTTAGTAACAGCAACAACAGGTGTAGCCTGAGATCTTGTCCTAACTTGGTTTAACAGGCTAAGAGCGGTAATATCAACGGTTGCAGAAAGGTTAGCCAAAGCTTCTGCTTTGATCAATAAAACCTCCGAATATCTTAACACAGGTACCCAATCGGCTGTTCCGACGTATTTACCGGTCCAATATGAACCACCTTGTAAAAATATCATATTTTTAAAACGGAGATCTTTAGTTTGGTCCATTAAGGCAACATATTCATTGCTAACCTGTATATCTCCACGCTTAGCAGGGTTATAATGTTGACCTAAAGCATTGTTGGTATTAGGGTTATCAGCACCATTCATTGCCACAGAAAAGATACTTTCTTTAGTAGTATATGTACGGAATGGGGTCAACGGATCTGGATTTAAAGTATATCCGCCTGCTATTACCTTATCAGCGTAAGAATTCGCATTTGAGTACTTATTTTCATATAAATAAGTACGGGCCAACAGCGCCTGTGCAGCCCCTTTGGTTGCCCTTGCCACATTTGAGAAATTAGGATCGTTATACGTTACTGGTAATTTTGCTTCAGCATCTAACAAATCTTTTTCTATCTGTGCATATACAGCGGCAACAGTTGCCCGGGGAAGTTGGTTTGTTGCATCAAAAGGAGAGTCGGAACTTGTTAACACAAGTGGGACACCTGCGTGTGTTGCGCCTGCGCTAAAGCTATAAGGTTGTGCAAATAGGTTTACCAAATAAAAGTAATTCAAAGCACGTATAAATTCAGCTTCGCCGGTATATTGGTTTATTTTAGCAGCATCAACACCGGCGGCACCCGCTAAGTTTTTCAAGAAAAGATTTGCTTCACCAATTGTCCGGTAAGCTCCTGCCCACGCTCCGGCAGTAAAACCTTCACTTGCTGTTACAGAATTAAATAATGGCAGCGGACTAAAATAGCTTGGAGGGTTAACGTCTGTACCTCTTACATCTACATATATGAGTGCGCGCCCGCCAAACCAGTTTGCGTTTTGTAGCTGATCATACATACCCACAGCGGCTTTCTCTACACGATCAGGGCTTGAAAAAGCAGAAGAAGGTGATAAACTGGTATATGGTTCCTGGAACAGTTGCTTGCGGCAAGATGTCCCAGCTACAGCAATAATAATCGATGAGATAAGTATGGCTGATTTATATTTAATTATATTTTTCATGTCTTTACTTTTTAAAATGAAGCATTTACGCCCAAAGTGAAAGTCCTTGGTTGAGGAACTGCACGGTTATCCAGGCCAGTTTGAAGATTGGTGTTATTTCGGTTACTATTTACTTCAGGATCTATTCCGCTATATTTTGTAATAACAAATGCGTTATATAACTGAGCTGATATCCGAAGATCTGATAAACCCAAGCGGTTTAGTGCTGTTTTAGGAACACGATATCCTAAAGAAACAACTCTTAACCGAGCAAAATCACCTTTTTCAATGAAACGATCAGACCCTTGGTTGCTATTTACATCCAAGCTATAAACACGTGGCACAGAAGTGATTTGTCCGGGAGTAGTCCAACGTTGCAAAATCCTGGCATCGTTATTTTGGAAATTGTTTGTTAACAAACCGGAGTAAGTAACGTTATAAAGGTAGTTACCACCAGAGTATACAAAAGAGAAATTAAAATCGAAATTTTTGTAAACCAGGGTATTATCGAAACCACCATACCAAGTTGGTGTACCGGTTTTGCCTTCCAGATATGATTGATCGGTTGCTGTTAAAGCAGCGATAGCACTACCATCTTGTGCAGTGTATTTTTGCAATACCTGATTCCACATTCTTTTAACACCATCAGCACCATACCACATGGCATAACCTGTAGCCGGGTCAACACCTGCTGAACGGTAAACTTTATATGTACCCAACGGGCGACCTACGCTTGCTACAGTATTACCTGAAGTAATATCAGCATTGTTATTTGATGTAACTAAGCTTAATACTTTATTAGCAACATGTGTATAATTAAACGAAGTAGTCCAGCTAAAATCCTTCAAAGTAACATTTTTGGTGTTTAAGGTAAACTCGACACCACGGTTTCTCATTGAACCAATGTTAGTTGTAATCGACGATCCTGGCACACCAACCGTATACAATACAGGGGCAGCTAAAATTAAACCGTTGATATTATTGTTAAAATAATCGGCATCTAAAGTGATGCGGTTATCAAAGCCTGATATGCTAAAACCGATATCTGTTTGTAACTGAGTTTCCCAATGTAAATCGGCATTGCCTAATTGACTGCTGGAGAAACCATTAAGTGCGGCATATAAACCACCACTATATAGTGTCCTTGCAGCATATGCACCTACACCTCTGGAGTTACCCACTTTACCATAGCTGCCTTTAATTTTTAAATAACTAATGTATTTATTGTCTTTCAAAAAGTCTTCTTTTGAAACAATCCAACCTGCAGAGACGCTTGGGAACGTGCCCCATCTGAAGTTAGCGCCAAAACCAGAGAAAGCATCCCTACGAATAGAACCTTCAAGGGAATATTTTTCATCAAAGCTATAACCTAAACGGCCAAAATATGATTCTAAGCCGCTGGTAAATAATGAACCGCCTGATGCTAATAATAATGCGCCCGATGCAGAGCTTGGATCAGCACCGCTATACGCTCCATCAATTATACTTGTAAAAAAAGGATCGGCAAAGTTATTTGCTGATGCATAAGTAAGCTGCTGTTTGGTAAATTGATACTCACTACCTACAGTTGCAGAAACTCGGTGCTTTTGTGCAAAGGTATGATCATAGTTAATATAGTTTTGCCATACAGCCTGGTTACGGGTAGTGTAATAATCTTGCACTAAACCTAAGTATGATGCACCTAAACCTGCTATTACAGGGTTACTATATTGGTCTTCAAATGATTTTAAAAGATCAACGCCATATTTAGTAGTGAACTTTAAACCAGTGATAGGCTGTATTTCAATAAAGCCATTGGCAACTATGTTTTCAGGCGTAATATTATTACGTTGTAATGCTGCAGACGCTAATGGATTATAAATACGGTTACCAATTAAGCTTGTACCGTTAATTGCTAAAATATTGTTTCCTAAACCTAAATACCCAACACCACCTTCTTTTGCGCCTGTATTGGTTAAGTTATAGCCACCCTGCAAAGTTGTGCCTGCGGGGTTATATGGAGAAATGGTTGGGAATGCATTATAACCGGAAATGGTTGCACCCGCCAGGTAATTGTCTGTTAAAACCCCTTTGTTGAAAGAATGTGTATATGATAACTGAATACCACCATGAACATACTTATTAGGTGTCAGATCAAGATTTACCCTTGTTTGTGCAGTTTGCAAACGGTTGTTAAATACGATACCCTTTTGATCTGCATAACGCACCGAACCGTAATAAGCCGATTTATCAGACCCTCCTGATAATGCAAGCGTATTATCAGTAGTAAATCCTTGATTAAAAACCTTTTTCATCCAATCGGTTCTATCTGGGTTACCATCACCATCAATATCACTGTTCACTGCAACTGTTGGGGCTGTACTACCGAAACGATTTTTAACTTTTTCGTTATTGATGGTCATAAAATCATCAGCGCTCAAAAGGTTTTGAACTTTTGCCGGATTAGCCCAGCTTTGTTTCGAGTCGATACTGATTTTTGAAGTTCCTTTTTTACCCTTTTTGGTAGTAACAACAACTACACCATTAGCTGCACGCGAACCATAGATAGCACTTGCGCCAGCATCCTTCAATACATCGATAGATTCAATATCGTCAGGGTTAATTAAAGCTAACGGATCAAAACGTGTGCCGTTTCCCCCATTAAACAAACTTAAGTTTTCTACAGAATTGGCAGGGACACCATCAATTACAAATAATGGCAACGAACTGGATGATATCGAATTAACACCACGTATACGTACACTAACTCCATCGGCTAATGTACCTCCTGCACTTGAAATTTGCACACCGGCGGTTTTACCACTCAGTGCTTTTTCAAAGCTTTCAACAGGCTGTGCAGCAACACTTGAGCCATTTACATGGCCAATTGCCCCATTTTGTTCACGTATTGGTTTTTGTCCGTAACCAATAACCACAACTTCATTTAATTGCCTGTTATTTTCAGTCAATTTTACGTTTGACAGATCTGATGCAGCAGGTAATTCAAGCGTAGTAAAACCTATAAATGAAAATACTAATGTAGAATTGCTTGAGGCATTTACAGAAAATTTACCGTTGCTATTAGTTGATACAGCGGTACTAGTGCCTTTTACACGTACAACAACGCCTGGAAGAGGCAACCCATCGGAAGCACTGGTAACCGTACCAGTAATTGTCCTGTTTTGTGCCCAGGCACTTCCCAGTGCCAAGGAAAACAGCATGAAAAATAAAAGTAAATTTTTCTTCATTTTTGTTAAGATTGAATTAATAATAATTTCTAAAAGGGCGTAAATTATGTTTTATTTATGTTTGTAGCAAAAAAAATAGGTAAAAATTAAAACAATGGCAATTTTATGACCTAACGCTTTATAGGTTATAAGTTATAATTATAGCAATTTATGATAAAAAATATTACAGTAATTGGTTCAGGCACAATGGGAAACGGTATAGCCCACGTGTTTGCCCAGCATGGGTTTGCTGTGCAACTGGTGGATATGAAAGTTGAGGCGCTTGAAAAGGCAATAGATACTATTACCCGAAATTTAGACAGACAATTAAACAAAGGCGCCATCACCGATGAAATAAAACAAGCTACGCTTAAAAATATCAAAACGGGAACCGACCTTGCTAATGCTGTAGCCAATGCCCAATTAGTAATTGAAGCCGCCACCGAAAACCCCGAAATTAAACTGGGGATATTTAAACAACTAAGCGACCTGTGCGGGCCCGATACTATTTTAGCTACCAATACATCATCTATTAGTATAACCCGCATTGCCGCTGTTACTAAAACACCGGGTAATGTAATAGGGATGCACTTTATGAACCCCGTACCCGTAATGCAACTGGTTGAGGTGATACGTGGTTACGCCACAACCGATACGGTAACCAACGCTGTGATGGAATTGAGCAAACAGTTGAATAAAGTACCGGTAGAAGTGAATGATTACCCTGGCTTTGTAGCTAATCGCATTTTAATGCCTATGATAAACGAGGCTATTTATACGCTGTTTGAAGGTGTAGCCGGCGTGCACGGAATTGATACCGTGATGAAACTGGGTATGGCGCACCCCATGGGCCCGCTGCAACTGGCCGATTTTATTGGCCTTGATGTTTGCCTGGCTATATTGAATGTATTGTACGATGGTTTAGGCAATCAAAAATATGCGCCTTGCCCGTTGCTGGTTAATATGGTAATGGCAGGGCATTTGGGGGCCAAATCGGGCAGTGGGTTTTATAAATATACTGCCGGCAGTAAAGAGCTGGTAGTGGCTGATAAGTTTAGCAAGGGATAAGTTTTAAACTATCCGGAAGATCGCTTGTCTTATATTTCATTAAACTACTTAACTATGAAAACGACAAGCAGAATATTAATAGGAATTGCCCTTGCCGGTAGTTTGCTAGCATCGTGCGCGGGCAGTTATTATGTAGCCGAACGGCCTGCTGAACCGGTTTATTACCGCCCTGCAGCGCCTTATCCGGGTGCAGTTTGGGTATCAGGCGAATGGACATGGCGTAATGGCCATTATGTATATACTAACGGGTATTGGACACGCCCGCGTAGTAACCGGGTTTGGATATCGGGAACCTGGGAAACCGGTTCGCGTGGCTACTACTGGCGCCGTGGGCATTGGAGATAATATTAATTTGATTACACCGATTGGTGGGTTGATTACACCGATTTAGGAAGCCGTTCTGGATACCAGGGCGGCTTTTTCTTTTATCATCCTGAAGGAAACCTGGATTTCATTGATTACAAACGCGTCATGTTTAGCCACAGCGAAACATCTCCGGCTTGCATCGCTAGTAATAGTAATCGTATTTGCTTTGATTAAGCATTACCGCTACATTTATGCATCAATAACAAGCGAATGAATAGCAAAGCAATTAGATTACTAAAGATAGCACTAATACTAACTGTAGTAATGGCCAATATTGGCTGCGACCAGGTATCCAAACATATTGTGCGCGAGCGCATCAGCAGCGCTGATTACATAAGTCTGGCCTATAATCATTTTCACCTGATGAAAGTGGAAAACACCGGCGCGTTTTTGAGCCTGGGCGATGGCATCCCCGCACCCATAAAATTTGTGCTGCTGACCTTGCTACCCATTGTCGTATTATTGGGCGGGCTCGGTTACCTGATCTATCAAAAAAAGATTGCCACTATACCACTGATAGCCGCTTGTTTTATTATAGGTGGGGGTATAGGTAATGTGTACGACAGGCTGCTGTACCATTCCGTTACCGATTTTATGCACATTGGCTTAGGCATCTTCCAAACCGGCATCTTCAATATGGCCGATGTTTCTGTTAGTGTTGGGGTAATTGTCTTCCTGGGGTATTATTATTGGCAGGGGAGAGGTAAAAAAAGAGCGATCGTAGAAGTTTAATATGTTGTTATGATAATATTGTCATTGCGAGCGATAGCGTGGCAATCTCATAGTTGGTATATCAAGTTAGGAGATTGCTACGTCGCCCCAACGCACGTTTCCGAGGCAGGCTCCCCGCAATAACAAGCTTTTATTGCTCTTCCTTAAAATACACCTTATAATAATTCATAGCTCTATCGTCATCAAAGCCCTTTTCAATCAGCTTGTTATCGCCGTGTATGTAAATGTGGAAGTTTTTGTCCAGCTTTAATACGCTTTTATAAACCCGCTGCTGCTTTTTTACTGCGTTGCCGGATATCTCAAAATTGTCGTTTATCGGGCTGTCAAACTCCTGCTCGTAATTGCTTTTAAAGCTTTTGAACGATTGTATGGCTTCGGGGTTGCCAATAACTTCGCCGGTAAATTCATCAAGGTCAAATGTCTCCTTTTCTTTAAAATACTTCATGCTGCGGTTCAGCAGGTCAATCTTATCGGCCTTACTCATTTCAAACTCATCGTCCAGCTTCTGGGTGACGAAGTTTTTGTAGATGCTGAGCGTATTGTTGGTTTGGTTAAAGCTATCGTTACGGATCTTCAGCTGTAGGAACTGGTCTTTCCAGTAAACCGCCGCGTCTTGTCCGCTGTTATTTTTGTCGATAACCACCACTTTATAACCGTTCTCTTTTTCTATGCTGAAGATCAGCACGCCTTTGTCCAGCTTATTAATGTTAATTGCGTTCTCTTCGTAATCAACCGTAAAGCCGCCGGTATCGGGATATACTTTTAAATAGGTTTCCTTGTTTTCCGATTTAAAAATGCCCACCACATCCAATTGGTTACCCTCAATCTGTACGTCTTTAAATAACCCCACATACAATTCGCCGGGCTTAATATTAGGGTGATTGGTGACATTATACAGGAACTTGGCGATCTGTTCGCTGGCATCGTGAAACTTATCCGGTTCTTCAAATATCTGCGTAGCAAAATGATAGATGGTGTTCAATTCCAGATCGCTGGGGTGCATCAAATGGTAAACCTCGGTCGATTTTTCGAATGGGGTCAAAAAGTATTGCATCAGTAACTTGCTTAGCAGTTCATCCTTCAGCGCTAGCGGTTGTTTGGATAGCGCATATAACTCGTTTAAAGATTGATTGCCTACGTGGTGCACAGAGATACTCTCCAGTGAAGCGTCGAAAAAAGTTACCATATACCGGCGAAGTTACTAATTGTCGTGAAGCCGTTTCGTCATTAAGTCATTTTTTAGTTATCGAACCTCATGGAACGCCGAAAATCATGGTTTACACTTTTTAGCCCAAAAAAATCATAAAATATTGATTATTAAATACTTGTAGTAGAATTACACCCGAATTTTGTAAACCATGTAAACCATGATTTGGAGGGCTTACCCCGCCCCGACACCTTGCCATATAGGAAGATTGCCCATTTATACCGACTTTTGTCTCAATGACCCAACACCAGGAAGATACCATAGTAGCCCTTGCCACCGCTAACGGAGTTGGCGCCATTGGCGTTATCCGCCTGTCCGGCCCGCAGGCTATTACTATTGCCAACAGCGTTTTTAAGGGTAAAGACCTGAGAAAGCAGGCATCGCATACCATCCATTTTGGACACATCATGGACGGTGACGTGATACTGGATGAAGTGCTGATGTCGCTGTTCGTAGCGCCCAAATCATACACCCGCGAGAACGTGGTGGAGATATCCTGCCATGGGTCTAACTATATTATTGAATCCATCATCAAGCTGCTGATCAAACACGGGGCCCGCGCCGCCAGGGCAGGTGAGTTTACCATGCGCGCCTTCCTGAACGGTCAGCTCGATCTATCCCAAGCCGAAGCCGTAGCCGATTTGATAGCGGCCAATTCTAAAGCCGCCCAGCAAGCCGCTATGCAGCAACTGCGTGGCGGGTTTAGTAACCAATTACAGGCCCTACGCGAACAGTTGGTCACCTTCGCCTCGTTAATAGAACTGGAACTTGATTTTAGTGAAGAAGATGTAGAGTTTGCCAACCGCGAACAACTGCGCAAGCTGGTGCACGAGATAGTGCTTATCATAGGCAAACTGATCCAATCATTTGAGTTAGGCAATGCTATTAAACAAGGGGTAAACACCGTAATTGCCGGTCGGCCAAATGCGGGGAAGTCGACACTGCTGAATGCTCTCCTGAACGAAGACCGCGCTATTGTGAGCCATATCCCCGGCACCACACGCGATACTATTGAAGAGGTGCTGAATATTAATGGCATCAACTTCCGCCTGATAGATACTGCCGGTATCCGCGAAGCAACCGATACGATTGAACAAATAGGAGTACAGAAGACGATGGAAAAGATCAGTCAGACCGCTGTGCTTTTATATGTGTATGATGTAAATGCGTTATCGGCAACCGACCTTACCGCGGACATTGCTGAACTGGTGAAACCTAGTATTCCAGCTATCATCGTTGCTAATAAAACAGATTTACTTGCGCCTACTGCTGCCACTATTCAGGTGCAACTTCCTGATGGCACTGATCTTGTGCAGGTATCTGCTAAAGAAAAGCAGCATATTGATGAGCTGAAACAACTGATCTATCAGCGTACCGTAAAAGGTCAGCTAAGCGCCGATGAAACGCTGATCACCAATATCCGCCACCTGGAAGCCCTGCAAAAAACAGAGCAGGCGCTTATGCACGTCCTTGAGGGCATCCAAACCCAAACCACCTCAGACTTTCTGGCTATGGACATTAAACAAGGCCTTCATTACCTTGGTGAAATAACCGGCACCGTTACTACAGATGATTTGTTGGATAATATATTTAGTAAGTTCTGTATCGGCAAATAATTGATTTTTAATTGTTTACATTATTTTTCATAAAAGTAGATTTTCTCTCATTTGTTCTCATTTTTTGCACTATCTTCAGCTTAAATGTAACATTTTATGGCCGTTCGATCCTGGCAAGCGCGCGGATAATTTCCGGTGAATCACCCCTTGAGCAATTAGGGGCAACCTCCCCGGTTAGCCTTAATGATTACCGGCTGTTTGACTCCGCCTGGCCGATAGGGGCAGCAAAAGCACAGATATTGCCGATGTCAGGAAATGCCGGAAAAGCTGTTGCAGAATTTTCAGGTGTTGACGCAATCACCCCGATCAATTGGCTACCCAGACATCATCACCACTTAAATACCGCAAGGAAAGGATTTATGCAGGCAAAAGCCATCCTCGACGAATGCCTGCATAAAGGTCTTCGGTTATTTAACGGCCAGTGAGAAAGTTTTGACCACACTGCTGCCCGCATCATTTGTACCGGTTACTTCGATGACCACTGGTTTGGTCAGGTCGAACGTGCCCGTGTCGGCGACATAGACCATCGTGATCTTACCGGAAATATCCGAAACATTGGTCGTGCCGGTGAAACGGCCGACAGCGATTTGCCCGCCGCTGGAGTTTGTCTGATAGGCCCTGACGCTTACTGCCGTGCCCGGGCTAACGGTACCCGTAGTTCGTTTCAAGAAAATATTGAAAGAGATTCCCGATCCAGTCTGGTCTACGCTGAGCGAACTAGGTTCCAGTGTCATATCATCCGGGTTCGCACGAAGTACCGTATAAGTTTGGCTCAGGCTCAACGACAGGTCAGCGATGTTCGCAGTCAGCACATAAGTTTTCGGATCGTTGCCAACCATCAGGAACTGATCAGCGGTACCAGCCTGACTTAAGCTCGGGGTGACACTTTTTGGGGTCTGCGAACCTTGGAATACCCCGTCACTGACCGTGAGTGTAACGGGATGTGTCAGCGGTATCCCGGTGACCGCCGTACTGATCTTCAGTAAAGACACGCCATCGGCCCGCAAGCCTGTCGTTGGACTGAAAGTAAATTTCAGCACATCGGTGGGTTTCAAAGCTTGTACGGCAAAGATCAGGTCAGAGGTATAGAGCGGCTTCGTTTTCAATTGCGCATTTACCGTATAATTAGCCGCAGTTGTTCCGAGTGTCAAATAGGCCCAGGCTTCGTAATGGTTATCCATCGGATTTTGCAAGACCGCGGTAACGGTCTTGGTCGATTTATTGGCATCGCTCACATCAAAGGACCCGGCAGAACTGATGAAAACCACTTGCAAGTCATTATTCAAGGTGCTCAACGGGAGGGAAGCGATGAGTTTGATGCGGGTGACGCCATCCGCTTTCAGCAAGTTCCCGGCCACCAGCGCCGCATAATTATCAATGCTAAAGGAAAGCAGGTCGCTGACATTCATCGCAGGAACATTGATCGTTGTATCGCGCTCATACTGCGTTTGGTTTTTGATCAGGGCGCTAATCGTGTAAGGGCCCGATACCGTGCCCAGGGTCAGTACCGTCTTCGCTTCAAAATGCTTGCCGTCACTCGCTGGTATCGCCAGGATGTCCACCTGCGTTGCGGAAGCTCCCGTTGTATTGAAAGTCCCCTGCGAACACTTGAACGTCACCGTACGATTGGCCGCATCGGCATCACCAGGCAAAGTCGCCACCAACTGCAGCTTCGTCGCGCCATCGGCGTGCACCTTTTTGGCATCCGAAAGTGTTTTGTAGTCCGGCAAAGTGAGTTTAATTATATTATCGATTGGCGTTACCTCTGGCACCTCTGTTTTACAACCTGACAGTACGGCCAGTATCACTATAGCCAAATAAAAGACCCGTTTGATTGCTTCCATAGTTTCTGTTATATTTTTACGACATTGTAGACCAAGTCTGCCGGTGTGGTTGGCTGGTCGAACTTATCCTGCACAGCTGCCTGCATCGCCATTTGGTCACTTGGGTCATCTGTATCACAATTGACCGAAAAGGAAATGGTCGCTTCATCACCATCCGCCAATTTACCCAAAAGCGAAGTTATTTTACGCCTGCCATTACTGAAAGTAAAATGGCCTGGAGGTAAATTTAGCGTGGCGAGCACCTTGGGCACCTCGTCGGAAGGGTCTACGGCTACTTTTACCTGTAGATCGATATTGGTGCTGGAGCCTTTCTTTGAACCGGCGGGATAAGCTAACTGAACAGGTCCGCCCTGGGATACGATCGTGATGTTGACTGCTGACATGATTTTATTATAATGTAGATAAAGATTTGATCAATTTCCCAAGCGCGATATCGATCGCTAAAGTTACCGCAGGTGCGACCTTGACCTGTGTCGAGGTGACCAACGGGTTCAGACTCTTTTCCCGGTAAACCAGGCCAGCGAAATTCAACCGCGCCAGGGTACTAAAGCGCCAACCGATGCCAAACAAAGCGCTGGTCTTAAATCCGCCGTCATTAAAAAGATTCGAGTAGCGATCGTTGACATTGCTGGCAGAGATAGTTTGTGTAAGTCCCACGAAAAGACTAAAGGTTTTTCGGATCCGGTCCCAGCCATGGAGTGAAGAAATGGACGCATTCCTGTTGATCGGACTGAGGTAAATATTAAGCCCTTCATGTACGAAAAAAGTATTAATGCCAAAAGCATTACCCATCCCGATATCGACACCAACATACAGATTTTTATTCGCATCAACGTTTTGGTCGGCGATCGACGCGCCGCTTAGCAGATAAGTTTTTTTAATATAAGTATCGGCCATCAGGCGGGCGAACTGATCATTGAATGTCGTGTAGTCCTGCAACTCCGGTGCGATAGCGTTCAATTTCGCTAAATAGTAAAACAAGCGGTTGGCGATCAGGTCAGTATGCATAACCGGACTAAAAAGTTGACCCGGATGTGCAGCATCCCCAAAAAAAGCTTTGGTGTCCAGTAAACTAAAAATGCTGTTCAGTACTTGTAGCGACGGAATGCTGACTTGCCCGTCCACCGTGGGCTCAATGGATTTAAACGTTCCGCTGATCTTGCCGCTGCCATTGATCAATGCGGCAAAGATATTTGGGTTCGCAAAACCATTATCCAGTAGCGTAAGGGCATCCAGTACCGTCATCGCCTTATAGTCTGGGATCGATGCGTTGAGTGGCTGGTCCAGTAAATTTTTGGTAGCGTCCGATAAATTTGTTTTGGCAATGGCCTGATCCAATTTGACCGTGATAGGGGATCCCGGGTCATTCAGTAAGCCAGGCGACGCGGTGGACATTTCTTTGGCGATCTGTTTGAGCGATTCCGTATCGCCAGTCGATGCCGCAGCGGACAGGACTTCCATATAGCCCTTGAACCGATGGAATCCAGTGGTCAGGAAAAGCGGTTTAGGGGAGCCTCTACCATAGGTTGCCAGCATTTCGTTGGCAGAGATCGTCTGACAAAAAAACCATAAGGCGGAAATGGATGCCGGATCGACCGCACCGGGCCCGGTGTTTGCAAGCGTACCGTCAGGGTTGATCTTTTTATCGCCTTTGATCACATCGAGGACCTTAGTGCCATCAGCGACTGTTGTGGCGATATCACTTAATTTGCAGGTGAAACCAGGTACCGCCGCATTCCATATTTTTTTGGCATCAGGCGTTAACACCGCGGTACCCTTGCTGATATCCGTAATGTCGTCGGATAAGCCTTGGTAAGCCGACAAAGCTGCACCCGGCAAAAAGGCATCGATTTTCTTGAGTAAACGGTCGATACTTTCCTGTTTAGCAGCTTTAAGCCGCGCCACCCGATCAGATGATAAAGCGAGCTGCGTTTTCAATTCCTTGAAAGGGGTTTGAGTAAGATCGATCAGCAGTGGCTTTTGATCACCCATGACCAGATCACCACGTTTATCGGTATAAGTACGTATGACAGCCGTTGCGGCCTGACCAAGAGCTGCATTATCGATCCCCTGGCGTTTGTTGATCGTCTCAAAGGTAATCTGTGTCTTCAGTAAGGCCACGATCTTTGCGGCCAGTTCTCCTTGCTTGGCCCCGATGTTATTGGCCAGGTAGACCCGGAAACGGAAATTGTATTTCAAGTTATCGTGTAATGGCCCGGCATTTAACGAGAAAGTGGCCGTTGCATCGTCAGGACGGTTCCACACCTCGGGAACCCTTGTAAAACCATCGGCTCCGATGGTATTTACGTTTGGATAATAATGGGGAGATTCGATAAAACTGCAGCTTATCGGAGGCGTTACCGCGGTTTTAACCAAGGTATAATTTTGATAAGTATATTCATCCCCCGTACCAGCGCTTCCTTTCTCTTTGATGGTAAACTTGACGTTGTGTTTTCCGGTATAGCCAAAGTCGCTTTCATTGACGGTAATGTATAAGGAGTCATTTTTGGTCGCCCAATCGATACCGTCCTTGTCTCCAGTGATCTTATATCGTTTCCCTTTCACTTTAAGTCCAATGGCGTACCACCGGCTGTAATTTGCGTTTCGGGGATCGATCCGGTAGGTCAACTCTATCTTTTCAATACCTGTCGCCGAACCGGCCATGACAAACGCTTCGTCGAACGGTATCCCGGAACTTGAAGCATCTGCTGCTAGCACAGTACCGCTGATATTGACGGAAACGATCACCGGTTTGCGGAGCTGCCCGGAAGCATTCCATGAACCCAGGCAAAAAAAGAGCGCAAAGACAGGTATAAGGCGTTTCATAGTTGATAAAATCTTTGGTGCTTTAAATTTTAAAAAAAACATAATAGGTTAAGGATCAGTAACTTTGTGCAATCGACAGGCTGCAGCCGCTCCCGCCACAAGGAACACCTCGAATATCGAAACTGGTTAGTGTTTTTTAATGAGTCAGCGATCAAGGGGCTGAGTGGTTCAATGCGTTCGACAAAAATCGCGTCACCGGCGGCGTTTTCGTCCGCGTAAAGATCAGCGGGCAGACCACGCTGTTCCTTATTCGTATGCAGTTCATACCAGTTCGATTCCCGGCCTTCTCCAATGCCCGGTAATTGCTCGCGAAAACGCTTAAGCGAACTCTTCAAAGAAATCGCAGGTACCCGGCTTTCCGCTAAGGCATTACGAAATTGCTGGCTTCGCAGATGGACCCATCCGCCTGCGGTATTCATAAGCAGACAATGGAACTCCAAGAAAATATCTTGCACGTCCGAATCTACTTTATCTACGTAAGCGTAATAGCTACTCATAGTTTAGCCGTTAAAAGTCATTTCAATATACTCAGGGGTAACTTTGTAACAGCTTTCGAACGCTTCATTTTCGGCATTGGTGAATTTGGCTCTTTCCGCGACCGCTTCGGTCGTTTGGATCAAGGCTTCATCAATTCGGAACACCCGGCCTTTGGTCTTGCTGATTAGCGTACCGAGCACCCCCGGCGAAGGCATGGTGTTTTTCCAGATCGTATTGATATGCCCGTAATCCAAAGTGGCGACGGACATTAGCTCGGGGCTTTCCATCAGGTCAAGCCCGCTCCGCGAAGCCGTACCGTTATGGCTCAAATGATGACCGACCTTATAAAACACCGTGCGTTTGAGCAGGTCTTTCGCCGTCACGGTGATCTCCTGCCCGTTCTTTTGCACAGTCCATTTCAACGCCGGATTATGCCAACTCTCCCAATTGCCCGATTGCGCATCGCCCGGGAAAAGCAATACCTTACCGCTGCTCGTAAATTCGATCGCCAGTACCAAACTGGTATTATTGATGTATTTTTCCAGCCGGATGGCCAAACTCCCGGCATAGTTCAGCCAGTCGCAATCGATATTGCGATAGCTGTTTTCTTTCTGCCCGAAAAACTTTTCTTTTGCCGCTTTATTTTCAGTTTCGCCCATGGCGAAACAATCAAGAAAGGGAAGACTGTCCTCGTTCATTACACCAGCCAGCGCCATGTCGAAACCGGGGTTATCACCAACCGAGGTTTTCCTGTCGTAAACATCATCCTTGACCTCTTCCGTTTTGAGGGAGAGCTCACTCTCCGGTGGCCCCAGTACATAAAAACGGATACCTTCGGTACCAGGCAATTCCGGCACCGGTATACCCGGCTTACAATAGAACGGCGCTTGGCCACTTTTAGCCCGAAGAACATTCATCACAAAATCCATCGCACGCGACATTTCTGTCGCGCCGCTACCATCCGCTGCCGCTAAGGGTTCCTGATAAAGTTCTAGTGATTCCTGCAAGCTGTCAGCGAACCTTTGCTTGGCATCTAAAGTTTGCGCCATACCGAACTCCCCGCCGAACTTCGCTTTATAATCCGGGTCCGCTAAAAATCCGTTCATCTTGCTGATGGCAGATTTCAGGGACTCGACATTCTTCCCGTATTTCTTTTTGAGTGTGGCGGCCAGCTCATTGGTCGGGTCCTCGGTCCAGCCAACCCAGACCTGCCCAATCGCGATCTTATCGAATTCGGAACGGGCGCGGGAAAAACCAATGATATGGTCCAGGTGCTCGTGGGTAATGACCAGCAGGTCGATATTGCTTTTCAGATCGTCATTGATGAGCGCGACGAATTTTTTAAAATAATCGCCATCGCCTTTACAGGAACCGCAATCGATCATCATGGTAAAAGAAACCGTTCCTTTTTTCAGGAATTTCAGAGTAAAACAATCACCGGTACCGATCCGGTAGGTGCGCAGTATGATCTGGTCGACTTGTTTTTCCATAATTAGCAGCTTTGGTGGATAAGGGCGAATGGCTCGGCCGGCGAGCTTTGGAAAGCATCGCCGAAGTATAAACTGAAAGCATTGAAATTATCTTCGTTGCACATGAATCGGAACTGCTTTTTTAATCGGTCCTCGTTCAGCGCCTTGACCCCGTGCGCCATTTGCGACAGGTCGATCAGCGGTTTACTGATCACATACTTTAACTTCAAGGTATCCAGGTCAAAGATCAGTGTGCAGGACCCCCGGAACTCGAAACAATGCTCCGGAAAGGGGGCCGCAGGCTGCGGATCGACACCCGCGAAGGTTACCGAATCCCAGTCATCCGGATTTTTGAAGCTAAAACGCACGACGCTGCGCTGGATCATGGTAAGGACGATCTGGTTAATAATCTTGCCATCGGGGCCGACCCGGTTCGCCAGTTTAAGGCTATCAATACTGAACGAAGGCGCTTCAAACCCGTGCGCCTTCGATGTTTTGATGCCCAAAGCTTGCCAGCCATCGGTAAAAACCAGGCCAGTAAGCTTTTCGAACTCCGCGGAACCGTCGAATTTAGTCGTAATCCTTTGATGTAAACCCATGATCCTGCCATTACCCGTGTCGCCGCCAGCGATAAAAGCATTGGTGATCTCGAATATCTTAGAACGGTTATCCGTATAGTAAACTGCTTCCCGAAATTCCCGTAAAAAGACACCCAGAATATCAAATGAGGAATTGAGTGTGGGTATATTCTCTGCTTTGTACAACAAGCTTTCGACTGAAAGGGTCTTGATTCCGGTAGGGTAGATGCCCCGTTTGCGGAAAGCATCGATAAAGGCCAGCCTGTAGCCCCGTGTATCTTCCCGGATACTGTCCACATCCGCTGTGATCAGTGCGCGCAGATAATCACCGAAGTTCAGATCGGTTGGCGGGCAGTAATCCAGCGCCCGGATACACATCCGCAGGACATGCCCGGAGGTCTTGGCCGCTTCGTCCGCCAAACGGTCCACCAGATCCGGATGGATCTGCCCCTCCGGTAAAATACCCGTTCCGCCGGTGTAGATCCGCAGCAGGTCAGCGATGCGGTTTTTATAGATGGATAAGAACGCTTCGAAGATGGCCGCCACCAAAATGCTGCCCCGGTCATGCGGTTCGAACGTACTGGTATAAGCCGTCGGGTCAGGTACCTGCGGCTTCCACTGTCGGGTCACCGGGTCGATACCGCCGATCGCATCCCGCAGCGCGCCATAATGGCCGATCGCCTTGCCAAATTCCTGCGCCAGTTCGCCCAGTAAATTCTGACTTTCCAGGTCACCTCGGGTTTTGCGGATCTGGTGCTTGAGCACGTCGGGAAAAGTAAAATGCTGGAAAAGGGCGACAATATCCGCGAATGCTTCATGAAAGGCCAGCATATCCGGGTTGGCCGGTGTTGTATAACTGCTGTGCATCCCATCCAGCAAAGCATGACTGGTCTCGTGCGCGACGATATCATGGCTCAGGCAGGTAAAGACCAGCGATCCCGGCATCTGCAGGGTTACATCGTCCGGACTCGCTGAAAAATAACCGAACAACAAAGCCTTTTTCTGCGGACTGTAATAAGCGTTCGCCTCCCGCAAAGCATGCGGGTAGATCCGCAGTTTTTCGACGAATTGATTATAATAGGCCCCTTTTTCATTATCGATTTTACGATTGCTCCACATCGCCCGCCTGCCTAAAGCTTTTTCAAAATTCTGTATGGTTGTCATCGCAACGGCATACACCATTTGCTGGTGGAACATCGGGTTGCTTTCACTCGTATCCAAACCATCGGACGCCAGGATATGCGGATGGTTGAGATCGACTCCCGTATAAAATTTCCCGGTTGAAGGGTCATAATCCACGACCTCCAAATATTCGCCTGAAGGCCCTGTTTCCAGCCCTTCTTCCCAGTAAACTTTGTAAACGATCTCGTTGATCACGACCGTGTCCATCTTTAAAGATAGGGAAGGGTCGAAGGCATAACCCCGCAGTTTGCGGTGGTCAGGTTTGCGGATCAGGTAAGGTGCGCTATTGCTCATGGGCTTCAACTATTAAAATAGAGAGGGGCAGTACAATCGTAACTGGATTTCGGTCATCGCCGCCGAATGGCTGATCATATCCTCGATCAAGGTTTTATTCAAACAGGTGAGGTTCGTGCCGATTTGCCGGATCGCTTCCAGCCGATCTGCACCCAAAGGGATAGCATCGGCAAAACGGCAATTAGCCTCCAGCTGTGCCGTAATCTCTGGCCGAAAGATTTTTGGATCGGCGACCCAGGCAGCAGGCAAACGATGTGCCGTCGTCAAGGCGTCTGTGATCTTGCCGCCGATCATATTGTCTACAAAGCCGCTGACCAGCTTATCCAAGCCCCACCCCAAAGAAACATAAGCGATGTCTTTCCCGCTGGCATTCTGATAAATGTTCTGTGTTATCTGCACGTTCTTGATCCGTGCCATAAAGACATCCACTGTACGCAGTAGCAGGGTAAAGGTATTGTTATAGGCACGTTCGAAAGGCAATTTGTTCCCTGCATCGCTCACCAGTACGATATCACAATTGAAACGGGATTTTTCCTGGGTCAGTTTATGCACCCCCTGGTTATCGAACACCCCGCCATCGACCAGCTTGGGATCGATCCTTTTTGTCTGTTCCTGATCCGCAAAAAATTCCGGGGCGATAGACACCGGCGTAAAAGCGAAAGGCACGCAGGAGGAGGCCATGACCGCTCGGGCGACCGGGAAACCATTGTTCACAAAAAGAACCGGCGGTTCTGCTTTGGTATAAAAGGAATCGCCCATATAATCATTGGAGAACGTAAATGGCCGGGCGCTCTGTAAGTTGGTCGAACCGATGGCGATCTTCGGCCCGAAGCTCAGCGCAGGCAATTTGGCACCATGATAGAAATACGCGTCGTAAGCACGTTCTATTACTTTCCCTGCCGGGAATAAACGGAACTGGAAACGCACCAAAATATAAATCAGCAGAAAGATCGGAACGGCCGCCAAAGGTGCCCAATGTGTAAAACTCAAAGCGACCGAGGCAACAATGAACAGCAAGGCCAGCAGTACCGTCCGGACAAATTCCCAGGAACGCAAGGCATAACCTATCACGCTTTTCGTGGAAAGCGCTTCGATCATCTCCGCCTCGAATTCGGCATAAGGCTGGTCAGTCATACAAAATACGGCCCCGGTGATCGAACCACCTGAGATCGTCGACAAGACATCAACTTTTGACAATAAACCCAGCTCGTTCACTTTGCGAAGCGTCCCGAGATGAAACCCCGCCGCTCTATACCCCCCGCCCGAAAGCGCGATACCGAACCTTAAACTCCCCATGTTTTTTCCTCCTTTAAATTGGGGGTACCGTCCGTCACTTTCAAAACGAACTTCGTCAGCGCCGCATCAGTTGGCTGGTAATCAAAACTGATGTCCGCAGCGGTCACCCTGGGCTTGGCGACCACCTCGTCATTGATGGTCACCACGATCGTTTTCGGATCCAGGTTCGCGCCTGGTATCTTGACATGGTTAACCGCTTTCGGATCAATCTTGACCGGAACGACCTTACTCATGTCGACCGAAACTTTCTTGGCCGCAGGATCACCATTGGGGTTAGGGCCGCCATTGCCGCCAGCACCGCCTCCTTTGCCGTCGCCCGGCGGGGTCCCGGTCGGATTCGGACCGCCGAAAACAAGAGCGTCGAAAACGATCTTTAACTTTTGCAGTGCGACATCGGTGAACAGCCCGGTCAACCCTGCGGTCAGCATGATGGTAAACAGATTGACCGGGGTACCGGCAGCCGGTACCGAACTATTGGTCGCTAAATAAACGATGAGCGCCAACCCGGCAGCCATGAAGGGCTTGATAAAATACCAGGCGATCCAGCTCCGCTGGAACAGCTTCATTCCGATATAATAGGTCAGTGAACGACTGACATGGATCATATTACCCAAAAAACCAAAGGCTGCCACCAGGATCAACAGCAAATTACCCAACTGTATGGTGCAATGCGGTTTGACGCCCACCAATTTCATAGCAGCCGCTTTTTCTTTTAGTTTGGTCAAATTATCCTGTAATTCTTTCTGTAGCTTAAGGTCTGCTTCCAACGTTTTCTTAGCGACCGTATCGGTGGGTTTACCCAGTTTGGTGATCTCAACTGTCAGTACCGCAAGTTTTTTCTGGGCCGCATCGGCCTCTGCAGTGCCCGCAGTCGTTGCAGGAGCGCTGACCGGCCGTACGTGGAACGGACGATTGACAAAGGAGGCGTTCCGGTCTAACCCGGGATCGGCGGGCCACCAGGCAAATATGATGAACAATAAAAAAATAAAAGTCCCCAGCACGATCGCGACCGCGCCTGTCTGCTCCGTGGAGCTCAGTTGTGGAACATCGGGTTGCCCCGTGTCATTTGCCATGATATCAGGTTTAGGTATGTGTTAATAAGGTTGTTACAACTTGTTATGATAAAAATAAGTAATAATAATATACGATGTACAAAAAATGATATTTTTTATTTTATCGTTGACCTTCGAAGAATAACAGACCGAAATTATGCAAGCCTACCAACGCATCTCCAGAACTGGCTCTGCCAGCAGCAAGACAATTTAAAGAAGTTAGCTGGCTTACCAGCACCCCAATTCCGGCAGCTGCCTTTTGAGAGTAAAGCCATTAATGAAACATGCCTTTACTGGCAAAAGGAATTACAGCAGCAATGGCCTGACCAACAAAACACCGATACTTTATTTTTTCCAGCTTACCAGCCGATATCTTCCTGGCCATGTCCGGCAACAAAAAGGCTAAAACCCTGCTCAAAGTCCTCGCCGTACAATTTCCTTTAGTGGAGATCAACTTTGACCTGGAGGATCAGAAAAGGTGCTTCGGCAAAGGCCTGTTGATCTGTACAGACGCGGTCATCAGCCTCGTCACCGCTCAGGGCTATGAGGGCGAAGTATTGGAACAATTAAATTTGATAAACCCAAATTTAGCATGATCGCCCCGCGATATCATTATATGACCGCTTGCATCAGAGAATGACCTGATCGCCGTCTTTTTAATTATCATTCATTTTTTGGTAATTCATTGGTCGCCATACCAAAACAATGGCTGTAGCCATCATCATCAACCAAAAAGAATTCGGATTGACCATAATCCTGCGCTACAATTTCAGACACCCCATAACCCAAATTTTTCAAATGCCGGTGTATGCCCAACAGATCATCTGGCGTCCAGTAAAATCGCACACCCTCGCAGTGCTCCGGAACAGGCTCCCCCGCCCGTTGGTTCAACCAAAAGAACATAGCTTCTCTGTGCACCATACAACCAACCAGGCGACCGTCTTCGCGCATTTCCCGGTCTGCGGCCAGGCCCAAACCTTCCGTCCAGAACCTTAGGCTTTTCTCAAGGTCTGCGCTCGGGATCACCGGCATACAATAATTTACATTCATCAATTTAGCCTTTTCATAAATGTAAGCAATAATTACCCCAAAGGGTGCCTGCGTTAAAGCGATTGGGCTAAACCCACCAACAGTCCTTCGGCACCTCTGATATAACAAAGCCGATAGGCATTTTCATATTGTACAATCTCGCCAACCAGCGTTGCGCCCTGTTTTTGTAACCGCTTCACCAGTTCATCAATATTCGTCACTGCAAACATAGCCCGCAAATAACCAAACGCATTGACTGGTGCATTGCGGTGATCCTCAATGACCCCGGGATCGAGAAAACGCGATAACTCTAAACGGCTATTTCCG
This sequence comes from Mucilaginibacter boryungensis, assembly GCF_015221995.1. Classification (NCBI taxonomy): domain Bacteria; kingdom Pseudomonadati; phylum Bacteroidota; class Sphingobacteriia; order Sphingobacteriales; family Sphingobacteriaceae; genus Mucilaginibacter; species Mucilaginibacter boryungensis. The sequence goes on along the minus strand of NZ_JADFFM010000002.1, from coordinate 440,411 downwards.
TCCGGCGTCACCATCATCGCAATTTCTACCCGCTGGTCAGGGAGGCCTGTGATCCGGCCGGCCCATTTACCTTCGACGACCATCCGTCCCTCCAGCTTCAGGCCGATCTCGGTAAAAAAAGCAATCGCTTTATCCAGGGATTCCACTACAATCCCCATATTGTCCATTCTTAATAATTCGCTTGATGCCATAAACTAGTTGGAATAAAATTTGTTAACTATTAACTAATTATTAATAACAAATATATTGACCTATGAGTACAAGAGGAAGTAAAGTGGAAAGGAATTCCGTTTCGGATCAGCCCCACGAGATCAAATACGAAGCGCATAAAGAAGGCACCAGTGCTAAAGCCATCAAAGAAGCCAAGAAATCGGTAGGCAACCAGCGCGCCGCCATTGAAAAGAAAGTGAAATAGCCGGTCATTTGTAAAGAGGGCGATGCCGATCAGCGTAAAGATGTGGCAGCGAACCTGGCTTAGCTGCGCTTCTTTTAAACGGGAAAATGGCCGCAGGTATATGAACAGTACACGCCGTACAGTAAGAAAAACCAGTGGCAAATCATATAGCTAATGAACATACCAGAAAAAAATAAAGAACAAACCGATGAGATCGGTGATGACTTAGAAAGCGGCAATGAAGTAAACCAAGCGATCGAACAACAAGGTGATGACGCTACTGCTGGAATTCCGCGTGATACCGATGCGGCTAAACATGACAAGCCAGCCGACAGCAACCGTGAATTGCAAGGTGCGCCATAAATAAAAAAGGAGGATTTATGCCCTGGTACAACGGCGATTACCCGCCATCTTATAAGAACCAGCCGGTCTATCTGCGTGAAAAGGCGGTAGAGATCGCCAATGAGATTATCAAAGAAAGCGGCGATGAAGGCATTGCTATTGCCACGGGATTAAAGCGTGCACGGCAGTATTTTGAAGAACATCCGGACGAAATACCGGAAAATGAAAAGTGACCATGCCCTCGGCCGTTATCAAAAAATATAGTTACGATGCCGCCAGTGAAACCCTGGAGATTATCTATCATTCCGGCAAGGTCTATCATTACCTTAATGTGCCCGAAAAGGTCTTTAGGGAAATGCGCTCCACCATGGTCAAGGGCATTTGGTTCAACCGGCACATCAAAGGCAAATATCCGTTTGAGGAAGCAACGCCGGGTTTAAACCAAACGAATTTATTTGAAGATCAACCGAAAAGGCGGCCGTAAGAATGTCTTGTTAATGCTGGTACTGCTCCTCGGTAACCTGCTCCATCCAGTCCACGACCTTGCCATTCAGGTTTTCCTGAATGGCAATATGGCTCATCGCGTTGGTTGCCGAAGCGCCATGCCAATGCCTTTCATTTGGTTCGAACCACACTACATCGCCAGGGCGCACTTCTTCCACCGACCCGCCCTCGCGCTGTACCCAGCCCAGCCCGCTTATAATGATAAGTGTTTGTCCAAGCGGGTGTGTATGCCAGGCGGTTCTCGCGCCCGGTTCAAAGGTCACAGTTGCAGATGCGCCGCGCCTGCTTCCATTCGCATCGAATAAAGGATCGATCCTGACGGCACCGGTAAACCATTCGGCTGGGCCTTTCATTGAAGGTTTGCTTGCTATTCTTGTAATTTCCATGTTAGTTGAATTTGATTCCCGTCAGTTCTGCACAAGTCGCTAAAAAACGGTCCTGTAAATTCGTATCGTCGGCTTCGGGATTGTTTCTTTTTTCTTGTCTGTGAAAAAAATATTTGCCACTTGGCCCATCATGTGTAGCCAGCCAAACCTGAGTTTCGTAGCCCTGGCGCAAATCATCCGGCGCACCTGCGCCGCCCATTTTGGTCGGCACCCATCCCGGATCAACTGCATTTGATTGCACATCCGGCCATAGCCGTGCTACCGCTTTAGCTAATAATACTATGTGCAGCTTGGTATCAGAATAATTAACCGTTTTAAAATCCGGTTTAAAATGCCCGCCTGTATGCATTCCCGAACTCAGATAGATCAGTCGTTTAGGATGATGCATCAACCCTGTCAGCACATATGGCGCCAATGTATTCACCGCCAATAATTGCGAGGAAGGCACCTGGTAAACGCCGGCATTATGGATTACCGCATCAAAAGTTGCCAGTGCGTTGGCCTTTGCTGCCAACTCTTTAACCGCGCCCATATCAGCTAAGTCTGCTATAAGCACATCCTTTGCGCCTGGCACTTGTTGCAACGCTTCCTCTCCACGTTTTTCATTTCGGGCATGCAGCACTACGTCGTGTCCCTGTTTTATTAATTCCTTAGCCGCCAGCTGGCCCAAACCATCTGCGGAACCAGTGATAAATATCTTTGCCATTGTATTTTACAACAAAGCTAAATTATCTTTGTTGTGATGAAAAAACCCATGCCTTTTGATTTTCTGCTGGATTACCTGCCCGCTAAAGTGGTCATTAAACCCGCTATCGGCATGTATTATATTTATTTTGAGGGCAAGATCGTCCTTATTTTCCGCAAGGTCAATAAAAACCCGCAACACAATGGCATCTGGATCGCCACCCAGCGCGAAGACCACACCAGCCTGAAAGCAGCAATCCCTGCGCTTACCGATTTTGAATTTGAGGATCACGTTACCGAACCCAACTGGCTTTTGCTTAAAGACGGCCACGAAGATTTTGAAGAAGCCGCTATTAACCTTTGCGAATTGATTGGCCGCCGGGATAAAAGGATCGGCAAGGCTACCGCGAAAGCTGTGCAGCTCACTTCCTGACATCCAAATAACATTATTTTTTGCTCTTGTGCTTATCTTTGTATGTTAAAGATTTACAGCACCTTCTCCCGCAAGCACCAGTATTCACTGTAATCTCTCTGAGAACTATTTTGCTCATCGCGTATACTAAGGCACCAGATCTTTAGCATTCACATTTAACATTTACATACATGAGGCAACTTAAAATAAGTGAGTCGATCACCAATCGGGAAACCGCGTCGTTGAATCAATATTTGTCAGATATCGCAAAGATCCCGATGATTACTCCGCAGGAAGAGGTGATCTTAACGCAAAAAATCCGTGAAGGCGACCAGGCCGCTTTAGAGCGGCTAACAACTGCGAACCTAAGATTCGTAGTATCGGTAGCGAAACAATACCAAAGCTCGGGGCTGACCCTGGGCGATCTGATCAATGAAGGCAATGTGGGACTTGTTAAAGCCGCCAAGCGCTTTGACGAAACCAAAGGTTTCAAGTTTATATCCTACGCTGTATGGTGGATCCGGCAATCCATCCTGTCGGCCATTAATGAGCAATCACGTATGATCCGGCTACCTTTAAACAAAGTTGGGGACCTCTCCAAAATTGCCAAAGCCGCATCAGCTTTAGAACAGCAGTATGAACGGCAGCCAACACCGGAAGAGTTGGCTGAAAGCCTGGAGATCACCGTGGAAAAGGTAAGCGATGTGTTGGGCCATTCCGGCCGGCATATTTCCTATGATTCGCCCTTTTCGAGTGAAGAAGATAACACTTTACTGGATGTGCTGCAAAGCCCCGAACCTGGAACGGACAAAGCACTGATGACCGAATCTTTATCTACCGAGGTTGCGGAAAGCTTACGGGTACTGGGCGAAAAAGAAAGAGATGTTTTAACCCTATTTTTCGGTCTGGGCGATGGTCAGGCCCACAGCCTGGAAGAGATCGGGGATAAATACGAGCTTACGCGTGAACGGGTCAGGCAGATAAAAGACAAAGCACTGGCCAGGCTGCGGGCTAATTCCCGTACCTGGGTATTAAAAGGATACTTAGATTAAGCAAACCTCCATTCTTGCGCTGTTGGTTTATCTGATATTAACGAAAAACTAATTAAGCTGCGCCGTTACTCCGCCCAGGGCGAATGCAAGATCAGCTCACAATAGTCTTTTGGCTGGTAGTCCGGCATCATACAGGCACAAATATCGGCGTTGATGCTGCCGTAGGTGGTATGGGGTTTATGTTTAAACCCGTCAAAAAAAGTGGCGATCATCTTTTTCTTTAAGTCATTGCGCGGGAATTGGCGGACAATTTCTTCACGGATGCTGTCTGGCAACTGATCATAGCCCTTGCCGATAACATCCAGCGCCGCGCCATAATTGAGTAAGGCAACCTCTGGTTCTTTATATTCCGCGATACCCGGCGAGGTATGCAGCGCGATAGTATCCCAGACCAATTGAAGTGCTTGTGGCGAAACGCCATAGCCACGCAGAAAATCGCGGGCAGCGTTTGCCCCATCCACTTCGAAACGTTTGTCCTCGCTGCGGTAATGCGGAGTAAGGCCCAGGTCATGAAACATGGTGCTCACATACAACAATTCCGCGTCGTACTGAAGCTTGTTTTGCTGGCCATTGTGGGCAGCGAACAAAAATACCCGCAAGCTATGGTTGTATAACAGTTCACTCCCATGTTCGCGCAATAATTCCGTGGCCTGGCTGGCCATGGCACTGTCGGGTATTTGGATACCGGCTATTGTTTTCATAATGCTTGTGTTTTAGTAGATACCCCAATGCGGTTTAAAAAGTTCATATGGCTGATCGCTATCATTATATCGGCAATTTCCTTTTTTGTAAAAAATGCCTGTAGTTTTTCATACGCCTGATCGGAAAGACCATGCTGGAAAATCAGCGTCATTTCCTCGGCCACTTCGAGCACCGCTCGTTCGGTATCAGTGAACAGCGGGCTTTCCTGCCAGGCAGGCAAAGCAAATATGCGGCGGACGGTCTCGCCATGCTGTAATGCTTCCTCGGTGTGGTAATCGATACAATAGGCACATTTGTTGATCTGTGAAACCCTGATCTTGATCAGATCGATCAGATTTTTTGCTAGGGTAGACTCCTGAAGGCGCTTGTCCATTCCCGACATGAACTCCCAATAGCGGGGCTCTTCCGCCCATACATCCAACCGGTGTTTAATTACTTTTTTCATCACGAATTAATTTATGTTACACAAAGGTGAGAAACATAAACCCTGAAGTTCTTAAACTGGTTTAAGAAATAAACTTCTTCCGCAATTCACTCAGGTATTCCGGTGTGAAACCCAGGAAAGAAGCCAGCAGGTATTGGGGAACCCGTTGGGTAAAATCGGGGAATTGCTGAAGGAAATTCAAATATAATTCCTCTTTGGAAAATTCATATAGATACCTTAACCGCATTTGAGACGCGGCATAAGCCCGCTGGAAAACCAGATGAAAATAGGCCTCTATTTCTGGCAATTGTTTAAGTAGTTGGCATTGCCGGTCTGCACTGATGCTTAACACGTCAGTATCCTCGGTGGCCCGAATGGAAAATTGCGCGATACCGCCTTTAGGAAATGCCGTAAAATCAGAAATCCACCAGTTTTCTATGGCAAAATCAATCGTTTGCTCCGCTCCGTTTTCTTTCAGGTAACACAACTGGACACAACCTTTAATTAAAAAGAACTTTTCAAAGCAGTGCTGTCCTTCGGTTAACAGAAGGGCTTTTCTCTTATAGTGCTTCTGCTCAAAAAATGGTTCAATTGAAGCACTCTCCACCTGGATCGAGCAACATTTCCTGATATGACTTAGCAGTTGTGGTATCACTATACCAAAATTACAACTTAATAAGTGAAACCAACCAATGTGCGAAGAGTCCTTGGCTATCGGGACCTTAATAATGAACAAGCACCGGATCAAATGAAAATTGATAAATATTGCTTGCGCACACGTTGTTGTGAAACGGTAGGTGGTATTGCTCTGTCTTGCTGTATTGGGATAAGTTAATAAATAAGCCCTTGCTTTTAGGCAAGGGCTTATTATTATGAAGTGCTGTTACTGCACTTTTAAGCTAATGGTAGAAGTGGCTGTTAACGAATTTTTATTGACAACTTGCGCCTCTACAGTAATAATTGTTCCTACAGCAGTCCCCGCAGGAACCTGGTATTGCAGGTTTAACGAATCGGTGCGGGAAACAGTTGAATACGCTTTTTGATATGCTGTACTTGAGATATTTGCTTTACCGCCACTACCTACTGTCGCATTCAGGTTGATCTTATCAATAGGGTCATCCGACCAGTAACGCAGATCCAGCTTAACAGTGCTGCCGGCTACCGCAGTGGTGGTTCCGGCTGGGGTAGTGGTAAAGCTGGCAATAACAGGATTATAGCCTACAATGGTCACATTATCCTTTAAAAATTGATTTGGGGCAACTTTTTTACAGCCCGTTGCAATTACTGCTACTATAACTGGTATAAATAGCAGTTGATATATTTTAAATTTCATGACATTCATTTTAATTATTGAAATAACCAAAGTTTTGTTGTCTGATCTAAGTTCTTCGGAACGTTTGGATTAACACCAAATTCACTGTTTGAATAATTTCCACGTTGCACCCATGGGCCGCCTGGTAACAAATTTCGGAACGGTTTAGTCAGGTTCTTATAAATCGATGTATCATATTGATATCTCCGCATGTCTGTCCAGGTTTCCATTTGCAGAAATAGTGCGATATATTTTTGCAGCATAATGTCTGACAAGGTGAGGTTAGCAGCACCTTTTGATATCAATGGGTTATTAACGTACGTATTCATATCAGTGGTAGTTACGCCAAGCTTGGTCATATTGCCTTTAATACCATTAAGATATGCTGTGTATGCGTTAGGCTTGTCATTTAGATTAAAATAAGCTTCGGCCTTTATAAACTGTATTTCAGCATAGGTAATAATTGGCAGTGGCGATATATTCTGGCCATAGTATGTATTTGAAGTAATATCAACATTTGCCAAATTTGCGCCTTGCTCGTTATCCTGGGTACCTACCGGCCGGCCAATATAAGTTGGCTTTCCACCATTATCAACCAGCTTGGGCAAGCGTGGATCTAACAACCCGGGATATAAGCCCGCGGTTGCATCGCCATTCATTAAATTGACGAGATAATTTGATGGGCGTACATAACGGCTGGTTGCTGCAACGTTTGAAACGTTTGTAAACCACGGATTTTGCTGAGTGGTGTTGTATTTTAATTGCAGATCATTTGCGCCATTTAAATCGGCCGCATCGGTAAATGAATTATTAACATCATTTATAGCCAATTGATAATCTGCAGCTGTTTTCTTTGCCAGATGCAGATAATACCTTGCGCGGGCGGCATAAGCAGCTTTCTTCCACTTGGTAATATCACCGGCATAGATCAGGTCTGTAGTGCCAACTTTTAGTGAAGCTAAAGCTGGTATAGGCTGATTCAGATTATCGATAGCCTTATTTAGCAGATCAAGAAGGGATGTGTTATAAATATCCTGCATGGTATCATAATGCGGGGTAATATTGGCCGTTCCCTGGAAAGCTTCTTTATAAGGCACATCGCCCCAAACATCAGTGCTTTGCATTAAGGTTAGCGCCATCATTAACCGGGCTATACCTGCATATTGGGGGGCGCCGGCGGCGTCTGCACGGGTAAAAATATCTTTGTAATTTGGCATGGCAGATAAGTAAGCCGAACTCCAAAGCTCATCAAAGCCATAAGGGTTGTATGAGTCGATATTTGCTGCATAGCTGGCATTGCCCGCTAATTGCTGCGTATAAAAAATACCGTAGCGCGAAGCACCATAAAATGCTGATGCAAGGTACTGCTCGCCAGATGGTAACAGGTTGTTAATTGTAGCCTGCTCTGGTGAAAGTTTGTTAGGGTCGGTATTAATATCTAACGCCTTCTTACATGATGCTGATAACACACAACATATAGTTGCGGTTATTAGTGAATATTTTGTATGTCTGGTCATTTTAGTAAGATTAGAAGTTTACATTAAGTGCCATAAATATGCTGCGTGTTGCAGGTATACCCGTGCCCACATAGCCTACAGCGTTTGAAGCAGCCCCATAGGTGCTTGATTCGGGGTCAAAACCAATAAACGGAGTACTTACCCATAAATTATTTCCCGTTACAGATAGCGTAGCCGACTTGATAAACGTTCTGCTTAATATTGATTTTGGCAGGCTGTATGACAGGCCAACATTTTGTAACCTGATCCATGAAGCATCCTGAAAACCGTTGTTCTCTGTAGCAACTTCATACTCGTACAGATTGCTAAACAAGCTTTGTGTAATGTTAACTGTTTGAGTATTGGGAGCATAAACCGGAGCTGCGGCAGTACCAGTATTAACCACGCCTTTATAAACTACAGCTGCATTTCTAAATTGTGTCTCAGCGCCAATACCCGTTATGTAACGCTGGTATCGGGATATATCAAATACATCGCCGCCTTTGCGGAAGTTGAATTGGAACGACAGGGTAAAGTTTTTATAACTAAATGTACTGCCTATACCGCCCACCCAATCAGGAAAGGCGTTACCAACCAGGTAATTAACAGCAAGATTTTGATTTACACTTGGGAAACCATCAGAACCGATGATCAGTTGCCCATTGTACGGGCTGTTCGGGTCACTAACACGCTGATACGGCCAACCATACCAATCGCCTGGCCTGCCACCGGTTTTAATAATCTCTTTTACCCAGGGCGTGGCCGGTTGAAAAGCAATTTCACTTACACCCGGAGGCATAGTTAATACGCTGCCTTTTGTACTTGACCAATTGGCATTTGCTGTCCATTTAAATTTATCATTGTTAAATACAGTTGCGCTCAATAGTAACTCAATAGAGTTATTTCTGATTTTGCCGGAGTTAGTTACATAAGTATCAAAGCCCGAAGCTAAACTTGTAGGCACCGGTACAATTTGATTAGTACTGTAAGTGATAGCATAGTTGGCATCCAAAGTAATCCTGTCATTTAAGAAATGGAATTCACCACCAAATTCAGGGCCTGCATTACGTTCTGGCAGTAAATTGGAGTCACCAATTGTTGTTGCCTGCCTGATGCCACTTACGCCATTAAAAGCTTGGACTGTTTGATAATATAACCCAATCTGATACGGATCAGTATCCTTACCCACAGCAGCATACGATACTCTTAATTTACCGAAATTGAATATCGGGTTGTTTTGCATACCCAAAGTTTCTGTAAACACATAAGATAAGCTTGCCGATGGATAGAAGAATGAACGGTTACTTTCCGGTAGGGTTGATGACCAGTCGTTACGCCCGGTTACATCTAAATAAAGCGTGCGGTTATAACTTAAATTGGCTTCTCCAAAAACACCGAATATATTCCTTTTACTTGATGAACCTGTCGGCGCATAAACAGAATAGTTATTGATACTGATGAATTTATCTACAATAGCTTGTGATGCATTTGTTGATAAGCTTGAGCTTTTTATATTGGTGAAAGCTTGCCCAACAAGTAATGATCCTGACCACTTGCTGTTAAATTGTTTAGTTGCTTTGGCTATAAAATTTGAGTTGATTTCATTATAGCCCAGCCTCTGCTCGTCCATTGAACCTAAACGGCTAATGATTAACCCTTTTTCGATATATGCTTGCCTAAAATCAGTGTAATGGTCTACACCTACTTTATAATTAATGTCCAGCCAATTGGTAGGTGTAAAATCGAAACCTAAAGTTCCGATTATACGGTTCACATTAGTTTTCAGATAAGCATTTTGCGCGAAATAGAAGGGATTATCAATACTGGCATTATATACTTTTTGTGTACCATCGGCATTCAGGTAATCTGACGGATCGACAGTATTGGTGTGTTTCATCAGGTAATAAATGGCGCCAGAACTTACTCCTGTACGTGGGTTTGTTGAATTGGCATTAATGTAGTTTGCGGTTGCATCAAATTTAAGTTTATCCGATGCCCGTAAACTTGTATTGATACGGAAAGAGTTTTTATCGTAGGTAGAATTAGGTACAACACCTTTTTGATGGGCATTATCAAAAGATGTATAGTAAGATATTTTATCAGTACCGCCACTTGTAGTAAATGCATTTTGCAGCATATGGCCTGTTTTAAAGAACAGATCATAAGGGTTATACACAGGGGTACCCGGTGCAATAGGAGGCCCCCAGGTATTTAAAGTAATTGCATTAGCACCAAGGTTACCGTTGCCATAAGTAGTTTGAATAGGAGGGGTACGTGTTACATCATCAAAGCTAAAGCTGGTTTTATAGTTGAAGCTGGTTTTGCCGGCTTTGCCTGATTTTGTGGTGATAACGATAGCGCCGTTACCTGCACGTAAACCATATAGCGCCGAAGCTGCCGGGCCCTTTAACACGGTCATTGTCTCAATATCGTCGGGGTTGATATCGGAAAAGCGGTTTGAATTTTGAAAACCATCACCACTGGCACCGCCAAACTGGTCGGTATTGTTTGATACGGGTATACCATCAATTACAAACAAGGGCTGGTTATTTGCCGATGGGCTTAATGAATTGATCCCCCTTATCTGTATCCTGGTACCAGAGCCGGCCGCGCCACCATCGCTGGTTATCTGCACCCCAGCCAGCTTGCCTTTAAGGGCGTTCAGCGGATTGGTTTGATTGCTTTCTGCAATATCTGCAGCATTTAATTGCTGTGCCTGATAACCCAGGCCACGTCTGTTTTGTTTAATACCTAAAGCAGTTACAATTACCTCGTTCAGGCTTTTGGTATCTGCTTTTAGTTTTACATTGATCGGGCCGCTGCCTGTTACGGTTTGCTCAACAGGTTGCGTACCCACAAAAGAGAATACTAATACCTGGCCCTGGCTTGCTTTGATAGTGTAAGTGCCATCTACACTGGTTTGTACCCCGGTAGTTGTGCCTTTGACTTTTACAGTGACACCAGGCAATGGGGTATTGTCTTCGGCTGATGTAACCCTCCCGCTGACTGTATTTTGCGCCAGGCTTTGCATAGCGCAAAAAAGCAGCAGGAAAACGAGCAGTAAACTGTTTTTCATACTTGCGTTGTTTGGTTAATTAATAGGTTGTTTGTAGGTAATGTAATTAGGCGTACATGCAGAAAAACGCATAATTGCAAAACTAATAATAAAGGTATATAAATTATTAATTAAAAAATGAACGTTTATGCCAATTTTTATTTAAAAACATGCAGAAAAACGCATTTTGCAAACGTCAAAATGAAATCGAATCCAATGATCTGTACTGGGAAGGCAAGTCATTGATTACCAGCGTCCATATAAAGGGCTTAGTGTGCAGTTTATAATTTCCTCATTCTGCATTTTTTGAGGCTTGGGTGGTCAAACCAACCTTGTGGCCCGATACAGCAAAATAAAGAATGAAAATATAAGATGGCACCAATATCCAATAGGCTTGCTGCGTGTTGAATACATCAGCCAGGCGGCCATAAAGCAAAGGCAGGATGGCCCCACCAGCAATTCCCATTATAAGTAATGATGAACCAATTTTGGTAAACTTCCCTAAGCCGTTAATAGCCAAGGGCCATATAGCCGGCCACATAAGCGAATTGGCCAGACCAAGTAGCGCAATGAACATGACAGATGTATAACCATGTGCAAAAATAGCTACAATAGAGAAGATGACCCCTATTATTGCTGATATCTGTAGGGCCTTTACCTGACTGATGTATTTCGGTATGCCGATAATGCCAATAATATAACCAATGATCATACATATTAATGTACAGGTGGTAAAAAACTTGGCGGTAGACAAAGCGATCCCTTGTGATGCACCATAACTAATGATAGTATCTCCGGCTAATACTTCAACACCGGTATACAAAAACAGGGTTGCTACCCCTAAAAGTAAATGCGGGAATTGTAATATACTTGTTTTAGCAGTACGGCCAATAGCGCCGCTGCTATCTTCTTTATCCGTATCTATCTCTGGAAGAGTGGATAGGTATACCATTAATGCAAGTATCACCAATACAACAATGATGCATACATATGGCCATATCACTCTGGATGAAAGTGCATTGAGTTCAGCTGTTTTTTGCACGGGGTTCATTTGTGCTATGCGCTGAGTAAGGCCATCGGTATTTTTTAATGTAATTGCTGCCAGAATGATCGGCGCAATGGCTCCGGCAACTTTATTACAAATACCCATAATGCTGATGCGCCGCGCGGCGCTTTCGGCCGGGCCTAATATGGTAATATACGGGTTTGATGCTGTTTGTAGTACTGCAAGGCCCGTACCCTGCACAAATAAACCTAATAGGAACAGTCCATATACACGTGTAAATGCGGCAGGGATAAAAATAAGTGCGCCTGCAGCCATAACTATCAGGCCGCATGCCATACCATTTTTAAAACCGGTCAGTTTTAATAATCGCGCCGAGGGAATGGCCATTACCAGGTATGAAATATAAAATGAAAACGCCACCAGATACGATTCAAAGTTGTTCAACTGGCACGCTATCTTCAGATAAGGGATCAACACTGAATTTACCCAGGTAACAAAACCAAAAACAAAAAATAAGGCACCAATAATGATGATGGGTGACAAGCCTTTTGCATTTGGCCGGCCGGTTTGTTGTGCAGTTGTCATAGTGTTCTTTTATCTAAATTATATTGGTATGTTAATTACGGCTTTACTTCAAATGCCGCATTTTGAGGGTTTATTGCGGTCGAGCTTACCGGACTGATCTGTTTTTGCCCCCTAAAATTAGCCGATTTGATGATTGCGGGATATTTACGCTCAAACGGGTGTGTATATATGTGTATATAATTGTGAGGTAAGTGTAGGTTCACTACCATCGGTAGTGTAATGGATCTGGGGTTTGTAGCTGTCTGTAGTCAGGGTAATGGTAGCTTCATCAGCGCCATTGTTAATATTGACATGCTGCCACACGTTATAGGCGCTTTTTGAATAATTAATGCCTAACTGATCATAACGCTGATATTCAGTTTCCATGCGTTTCTTGAAATCCTCCCAGTTTTTCAAAGCAGGTTCAGTCCAGGCAACCTCGGCCATGGCCGCAAGCCGGGGGAAAGCCATGTACTCCACCTTTTGAGGCGAATGAATATACTCCGACCAGATATTGGCTTGCAATCCTTTAATGTATTTTGCTTCAGTAGCGGGCAGCGAATCGGGTACCGGATTGTAATCGTAAACCTTTTGTAGTGTGAGCAAGCCGCCTATAGCTACAGGTTCCTGGTAGGGTTCTCCCTGGTAGTAGTCAAAATACATAAAGCTTGATGGGGTCATGATCACATCATGATGCAATTTCGCAGCTGCGATACCACCGGCAATGCCCCGCCATGACATCACAGTAGCATTCGGCGCCAACCCACCTTCCAGTATCTCATCCCAGCCAATTATGCGTTTATTTTTGGTGAGTAAAAAATCTTCAATGCGCTTTATAAAATAGCTTTGCAACTCGTGCTCATCTTTAAGCCCCTTAGCTTTGATGTGGGCCTGGCACTTAGGGCATAATTTCCAGCGGTCTTTAGGGCATTCGTCGCCGCCAATATGTATATAAGGGCTTGGAAAAAGTGGTATGATCTCGGTAAGCACATCCTCCAAAAATTTAAATGTTTGTTCGTTGCCGGCACAGTAAACATCTTTCTGAATTCCCCATTGTACAGGCATTTTAAACGGCCCGCCAGTGCATGAAAGCTCGGGATAAGCCACCAGGGCTGCCAGAGAGTGCCCCGGCATCTCTATTTCGGGTACCACATTAATGTATCTTGCAGCGGCATAGGCTACAATTTCCTTTATTTGTTCCTGGGTATAATAACCTCCATGCGGGTTTTTGTCTATTTGATTGGGCGAGCGGTCAAATTGGGTTCCGGCCCGCCAGGCACCTATCTGGGTAAGTTTAGGGTATTTCTTTATTTCTATCCGCCAGCCATGATCCTCGGTTAAATGCCAGTGAAATGTGTTTAACTTATACATAGCCATCAGGTCGAGATATTTTTTTATAAAATCGACCGAATAAAAATACCTGCCGCAATCAAGCATAGAACCACGCCAATTGAACCGTGGTTTATCTGTAATATTTACACATGGGATGCGTGCAGCCGATGAACGAACTGGCATTAGCTGCTCTAGTGTTTGCGCAGCGTAAAATATACCTTTTGGGTTATTCGCTGCTATTTTGATGAAGTTTGATGTTGCAGCTATTGTATACCCATCATTGCCAAGCGTATCGGCTGCGCCTTTTAATGATAAGAGAATGCTATTACGAACATTTACGGCCCCGGTTTTTACAGCGATCTTAAAACCAGTTTTTTGCCTGATAGCCTCTGATATGATCCCGGCGATAGGCGACAGGCCGTTGCCATCAATTATAATAACGGTTTGACTATTGATTATAAATGTACCAGGGGCAATATGCAGGTTTGAAGGGTAAGGGATAAGGCTTAAGTTATTGTTTGATACAGTACTGATTGAATTTTGTGCCTGTACAATTAACCCGCACAGGGCAACAAGGAATAAAATAAATAGCTTTTTCATACGCTTAATTGATCGGTTATATCTGTAAAATAGCCCTCACCAAAAAATTGGGGCAGATGGAAGTTAGGTTCATTTGATACGATAGTATTCCAGGCTAAATAATGTGGGACCGGTAGTTCATCGCCGCATTTATAAAAGTTCATCCGGCAAACTGTATTGGCCAGCGATGAAACATTATGATGCTGGAATACCCCAAATGGGATAATTAAGGTTAATTCCCAATAAATGCTAAAATTACCCGTAATGTGTTTAAGATAGGGAAGGCAACTGATATTGCGGATAACGGTTTCGGCTAATAAATGCCTGTTCTCCCTGTTAGCGCCGTAGCCAGCCTGGCATGTACCCATGCAATTGAATTCGAAATTATAATAAGCTGTTTCATTGCCAAAACCGATGAAAAATTCTACACAGGTATCGGTATATACGGGAGAGTTGATTTTGCGATGAAGTGCACGTATGTTATTTTCTTTAACATAGTATTTCAAAAAAATACAATCAACCCCATGCGAAATATTAAAATGAACCTCAGGCTGATACGGGTGCGATGGCCATGGAGTGGCGCTAATAGCATGTCTCTTTTGTAAGTCCATTAATAATGAAACTTCCCACAGGTCGCTTAAACTATCAATAGTTGATAAAAATGGGATATTTAACTGTCTCATTCAGGTGCTTATTGCCTTAGGCATGGCGCTTATATTGTAATTACGATATGCACGCAAACAAATATAATATATTTGCGTGTGCGCGCACACTTTTGAATAAAAAAATTATTGTTGACCTGTGAAATAATTAAGGTTTTCTTTTGTAACAATATCCAATGGCAAATATTTTAACATGGGGACATCTTTCTTAAATACTAAGTGGTCGGCCAGTTGATATATGCCCCAATAGCCTTGTCCCTGAGGGTTTTGATTGATTAGGAAGTTAATGATATTCTTATTAAGAAAATGTATGTTTTGCGGTAACAGATCGTACCCAATGATGCGTACATTCTTGATAAAGCGTTGTTCAAGATATTTGGCTATTTCGTGCGCTTTCGAGGTGGTAACAAACACGCTCGCCAAATCAGGGATAGTTTCCACTACCTCGTCCATTTGCTTAATAAAGGTTGATGATTTAGCAATATTCAGTTCGGTTTTAACAATCTTATATTGTGGCAGCGAATTTTGGATAAAATAATTTCTCAGGCCTTGTTCCTTTTTCATCAAGTGAGCTGCATTGCTTATTTCCTCGTCAATGTGTGCAATCAATATTGTACCGGCTTCCGGTTGACCGTAATGTATCAGTTTTCCAGCAAGGTAGCCGCTTTGATATGAATCCTGGCCGATATAGCTTAACGGATCAAATTCAGCAATTTGTGTATTAAATAATACAAACGGAATGTTATTATTCTTCCATCCTTCAAAAAAAGGCAACACCTCGCGATAAAAAATGGGAGATAATAAAATACCATCAGGAGAGAGGGCACTGATTGCTTGGGCTTGTTGTATAAAAGACCCGGCATCGTACGGGTTAAAAACAAACTGGGTCACCTTAACTCCGTATTGCTTTAGTTCTGTTTCAGCTTTTTCAATCCCCGATTTTGGGGCCAGCCAATAGGAATCGTAATGATGATCGGGGATAAGCGCTGCAAACTGATAAACCCGGTTTGATCCCAGGGCCCTCGCCATCAGGTTGGGCTGGTAATTCATTTCCTCAATGATCTTTAAAATCCGTACCCTTACCTTTTCAGAAACCCGGCCGCGGTTATGTAACACACGATCAACAGTGCCCGTAGAAACTTTTGCCTTTATAGCGATGTCTTTGATACGAACGTTCTTATTGTCCATCTAATATGATATTAGGGCGGGAATATTTAAGGGGTGCAAAATAATAATTTTTAAAAGTAATAGCTGCGTATTATTATTTCAACGTCAAAAAAAATGCAAGTTTCAGTGGAACTGCGAAAGACTGGATGTATAAATCCTTTAGTAAAAATTATTAATCGCAAATACTAATAATATTAGCATTTTGTTATATTTGAAAAATATTAAGGAAGTAAAAATGTCCCGTCAAAGTTATACCATAACCGAGGCCAAAGCCTGGATCAGGCATAAAAGTGGCACTGGAGAGATAATTAAGATTATACCCGACCTGGAAAATAATACAGGGGGCATAACGTATTTATTATATACCGCCTATGAAAAACAGCCTGAATACCGTGGACGGATCTTGTTTGACGCGCAGGGTTATTGGATATATGATGGCGACGATTTAGCAGTTATTGAACAGGAGCAAGTAGCAAGGTTTATCATTCATCATATTGAAACCATATGAAAAAGATAATTAATTACCGGCTGACACTATCCGAAAAATAATTATTGAAGAGTAAAAAAGTTAGCCTGAAAATAAGAGAATGGAACAACTAAGTTTTTTTGCAGAAGCCGGGCAGAGTAAAGGATTGCCAAAAGAACTGTTGGAATACCGTGCCGGATTTATTGACAGGGGTACCAGCGATCGTTTATTACATACCTTTATTACCGAAACACCCTGGAAACAGACCATACAAAAGATGTGGGAGAAAGAATACCTTACTCCGCGATTAACGGCCTGGTACGGTGATGCAGGCACCGATTATTCAATATCCGGCAAAATATCTAACCCCAATCCCTGGACACACGAATTGTTAATGCTAAAAGACAGAGTAGAACAGGTAGCTGGCATACGATTTAATAGCGTTTTACTGAATTATTATCGCGATGGAAACGATTCTGTAGCCTGGCACAGCGACCGAGAAAGTGTGTTGGGTAAGAACCCTATTATTGCTTCGGTCAGTTTTGGACAGGTACGCAGTTTTGATATTCGTAATAAGGCAGACCACAGTGAACATTACTCGGTGCGGTTGGAACATGGTTCATTCCTGTTAATGAAAGCAGGGTTGCAGGAAAATTGGGAACACCGCATCGCGAAGTCTCCTAAGCCAATGAAAGCCAGGGTCAACCTGACCTTCCGGGTAGTTATTTGATTTCGGAAGGTTTTACTGGTATCAGCCAGCCGCATGTTTCCCATCTGATATATATTCAGGTTATATAGAATGTCCATTAGTTTGGCATTTATCTTTAAACAATACTGCCTTTAATCTACTACTCCTTACTTACTAATAAATGCAAATCAAGGTAGATACTTGAATATGCAGGTGTATAGATATGGCCCTAAATAAGGTATCATTTTGATGAAAGCTACGGGCGTTTTTAGTTTAATTACCAATTAAAATAAAATTTGATTTTTTAATATAAAATATAATTTATACATTCGGGTACGTAACCGATGTGCTAATAACCGCGTTTTAACTCAAGTAAATGAATCAAGATCATTCCCGTCGCAATTTTATCCGTAATGCCGCAATTGCAGGTATAGGTGTTACACTGGCTAACCAGGCCCCCTTTTATTCTTATGCAAAAAACAAGTTGTCAGATAATTTGCGCATCGGAATCATAGGGCTTGATACATCGCACAGTGTAGCTTTTGTGCAGGCGCTAAATAAAGATAAGGCAAATGCCGAGTACATGGGATATAAGGTAGTTGCTGCTTATCCACAGGGTAGCCGCGATATTCAAACCAGTGTTGAAAGAATACCGGGTTATACTACAGAAGTGAAGAAACTGGGAGTTGAAAT
This sequence comes from Mucilaginibacter boryungensis, assembly GCF_015221995.1. Classification (NCBI taxonomy): domain Bacteria; kingdom Pseudomonadati; phylum Bacteroidota; class Sphingobacteriia; order Sphingobacteriales; family Sphingobacteriaceae; genus Mucilaginibacter; species Mucilaginibacter boryungensis. The sequence goes on along the minus strand of NZ_JADFFM010000002.1, from coordinate 422,491 downwards.
TGTTGGTTCAATAAAGGATCTGCTTAAGAAAGTGGATGTGGTAATGCTTGAAACCAACGACGGTCGTTTGCACCTTGAACAAGCTACAGAAGTTTTAAAATCGGGTAAAAGGTTATTTATAGATAAACCGATAGCCGCATCGCTGGCTGATGCGATAGCCATTTTTGAAGTAGCAAAAAAATATAACGTACCAATATTTTCTTCTTCGTCCCTGCGCTTTACAGCCGGTGCACAAGCAGTAGTGGCTGGTAGTGTAGGCAAAGTTTTAGGTGCAGATGCTTATAGCCCCGAGAAATTTGAAAAAACACACCCTGATCTGTTTTGGTATGGTATCCACGGTGTAGAAACACTTTTCACGGTAATGGGTACAGGTTGCAAAACGGTAAGCCGTTTTACAACTCCCGGCGCAGACGTAGTGGTAGGGATATGGGAGGGCGAACGTATAGGGACTTTCCGCGGCCTTCATGATGGGAAGCAGCAATATGGCGGTACAGTATTCGGCGATAAAGGGGTGACCACCTTAGGTGCCTATGGGGGGTATGATCCCTTATTAATTAAAGTCCTTGAATTCTTTAAAACAGGTATACCACCGGTGACAGAAAAAGAAACGCTTGAAATATGTGCCTTTATGGAGGCGGCAGACGAAAGCAAGAAAAACAATGGTGCCCCAATAAGTATGGACGATATGTATAAACGCGCAAAAGCAATAAGAAAATAACCATTAAAACTAATAGCGCATGTTTTTGACCTGATTATGTACAAACAAAGAATTACCGGTTGTTTAGCAATTGTGATACTTATTGCAGTATTTACCCGCGCAAGCGCGCAGCGGGAGTTTGGCGGTATGTATACCAAAGAGCGCATTGCAAACCTGCGTAATAATTGCGATAAATACGTTTGGGGTAAAAAGCTTCAAACCAAGGCTATAGCAAATGCAAAACATTGGATAACAATTAGCGATGAACAGTTGTGGGGTATGGTGCCAGGCCAGGCTTTACCCCGGTGTATTGATGTTACGCTGGATAGGCGTAAAGGTAAAACAAAGGCGATTGGATGCCTGGTTTGTGGTAAAAAAATATTCAGTTTCGGTAACTATCCCTACGAGCCTGATATTTTGAATAAACCATGGAAGCTGACCTGCCCATCATGCCATAATGTTTTCCCTACAAACGATTTTGGAAAGTATTACCAAAGCGGTATAGATGAGACCGGGGTCTTTAATCCGGCTAAGGCCGATAGGAAATTATTGTACAACACCGCCCATCCCGACCCTAAAGATCCGCTGCATATGTTTGGCGTAGATGACGGCTATGGTTATATAGATAAAGATGACCAGCCACATAGGTTTATTGGCTATTTCACTTATAAGTATTGGGATTATCTGCTTAATGGAATAGCATTACTTGCTGATGCCTATTTATATACAGGTGATAAAATTTATGCACATAAGGCGGCCATTCTCCTTGATCGCATAGCCGACGTTTATCCGGATATGGAATGGAAACCTTATGCAGATGCAGGCTGGTACAATTCAGACGGCGGGTCTAACCTGGGTAAAATAGGCGGATCAATATCAGAGACTGGTTTAGCACAGTCAATGGCAACTTCGTACGATAAGATCTTAAGTGGTACTGAAAATGACCAACAGCTTTACCAGTTTTTGCTTCAGCAATCAAAAAAGTATAAACTAAAATCGGAAAAAGGTACCCGCAAGCTGTTGGTGGATAATATTGATGAAGGGATATTGCGTACCGCATTCCAGGCTGTACTTTCTAAAAAAATACGTGGCAACCAGGGGATGCACCAATTAACAGTTGCTACCTGTGCCATAGCGCTAAATACCGCTCCTGAAACTACAGAATGGCTGGATTGGTTATTTTCCTCTACTGGCGGAAATATACCCTGGTTAATGGTAAATACCATGGACCATGATGGCAGCACAGATGAAGGTGCTCCAAACTATACATTTTTATGGGGAAAAATGATTGCCCGGTTAGCCGACGAACTGAAACATTACCCCGCATACACACACCACGATATTTTCAAGGAGTTCCCCCATATTACCCCTGCCTTTTTACTACCGTACCGTTTGGCTATACATGGTAAAGCTATTCCCAATTCGGGCGATTCAGGCGCTACAGGCTTAGTTAGCAGTTCAGGTGTCGATCCGCAGTTTATGGCTCAGGGCTATCGGTACACTCGCGATCCTGAAATTGCCGTAGCCGCTTATAAAAGCAATGGGAATTCGGCTGAAGTGTTAGGACGGGATATCTATGCTGCCGATCCGGATGCGTTAAGCCGTGAGATAAAACAAGTTGCCGAGAATACAAAAGTTGTTCCCCAAAATGGTTACCTGGTAAGTGGTTTTGGATTAGCGGTATTAGGTGCGGATAACAAGTCCTCTATATCACTGGCCCTCAACTATGGGCGCACTATTAAGCACGCGCATCCCGATATGCTAAATTTTGATATTTGGGGCTTTAATAATTGGCTTGCGCCAGATCAGGGTTATCCTGAATTTGCCACCAACTGGCCCAGTAACCAGGAATGGACAGGCTCCACACTTTCGCATAATACAGTATTGGTAAACAAAACACCTCAAAAGGAAATATGGAGTGGGAAAATCAATTTTTTTAAGCAATTAAATGGATTTGCAGCAGTAGAGATAGACGGTAAAAAAGCATATCCCGGCCTTAAAACCTACACCCGTACCATGTGTCTTATTAGTTCCGATAGTAACGCGTATGCCGTAGATATTGTTAGGGTAGCGGGCGGTGATGATCATGTTTATGGCTTTCATGGGCCACCGGGATTGGTAAACAGTGAGGGTTTAAACTTGCAATTGCAAACTACAGGTACTTATGCCGGAGTAAATATTGAAAAGGGCGCCAAAGCAGCAGAGGGAAATTTCCCTATAGGCTATTCATATCTGTACAATGTAAGGGCAGATAAAAATCCGCCTGCACAATTTATGTTAGACTGGAAGGCTGCAGCAGGTTACAGGAATGTTTCGGATAAAGATGATATACATTTAAGATATTACGCTTTAAATCAATCTGCAGATGTGGCCCTGGCCGATGGCGATCCACCGCAAAATAAACCGGGCAACCCGCGTAAACTGGATTATGTATTGATCCACAACCAGGGTAATAACCTTAACAGCACATTTGTTTCAGTAATTGAGCCTTATAAAACCCGGCCTTTTATAAAGTCGGTAAAAAGGCTGGATGATGGTAAAAGCACTTATGTTTATCTTAAAGTAGAGCTAATGAATGGTAATACCGATTTAGTGCTATATAATTCACTTACTGATAAGACTATAAAATTAGCTAACGGCCCTTCTATGAATGGTATGGTGGGGTATGTACGCGAAAATGACGGCAAAGCGCTTGCGGGAGCTTTGATAAACGGTACATCATTAGCCTATAATAATTTTACGCTCCATTCAACTGGTCCCTTAACAGGTAAAGTAGTAACCATGAATAAACAACTATCGGGTGGCGGATGGATAGTGGTTGACACGAAACTCCCGACAGATGGTAGTTTGAACGGACAGCCCATTATGGTTGCTGCAAACAGCGAACGCGATGCCTGTTATACAATAACAAGTGTAGAGAAATATAATAATGGTTCAAAAATATTTTGCGGGCCTATTTCATTTGTGCGCGGCTCTGGGGAATCTCCAAAACAATATTTATACGATTTTGATGAAGGCGCCCCGTTTCAAATCCCATCACATGCCATATGGGATAGTAACATAACAAAAGAATAAGCTCAATATCTTAAAACACAACTGAGAATTTACATCATATCAAACAGCTACAATACTAACACTCTCTAAACGATCATAAAATGAAAAATAGAATTACTTCAACACGACGCACATTTTTGAAACAAAGTTCCATTGCTGGCATAGGCACTGTATTAGCATTAAATGCAGCCCCATCTGTTTTCGCCATAGGTTCAAAATCAGCCTCGACGCCTGCATTGCTGGGTGGCCAGGCCGCCTGGGATACCTCAAGGTGGATAAAATGGCCAATATGGATACCAGAAACAGACGAAAAGCGTGTGCTTGAAGTATTAAGGAGCGGTGTATGGTCGCGGGCCTCTGTAGTAGCCGAATTTGAGAAGGCCTGGGCACAAGCATTAGGCGCTAAACGCAGTCTTGTAGTTTCCAATGGTACTAATGCTTTAATTGTCGCGCTCGATCAATTAAACATACGCGGGGGCGATGAGGTACTTGTGCCACCATATACATTTGTTGCCACAGTACAAGCTATTTTAGCCAACGGTGCTATGCCGGTGTTTGTTGATGTTGATCCGCAAACTTTCCAGATCGATCCAAATAAGATCGAAGCAAAAATTACCCCGCGCACCAAAGCGATATTGCCTGTACATATATTAGGCTTGCCTGCGGACATGGATCATATTATGGCGATTGCGAAGAAACACAACTTGCTTGTTGTTGAGGATGCCTGTCAGGCGCCGTTAGCCGAGATAAATCATAAAAAGGTAGGGACAATTGGCGATGCCGGATGCTTCAGCTTCCAGAACTCAAAAAATATTCCAATAGGCGAGGGTGGAGCTATTGTAAGTAGTGATGATGCGTTTTTAGACAGGTGTTTCTCCTATCAGAACCTGGGTTTGCCATATGGCAGTTTTGTTGGAAAGCCAAATACCGGAAGCCTGATGCAGGGTACCAAAGTAAGGCTGACAGAATACCAGGCTGCAATTGGGCTGGCCCAACTAGCCCGCTTGCAGGCGCAAACAGTTACGCGTAATGAAAATGCAGCTTATCTAAGTGCAAAAATTGCCAAAGTGCCGGGTATATTGCCTTATAAACTTTATGACAATGTAACGCAGGCTGCTTTTCACCTTTTTCCGTTCCGCTATAAATCCGAAGAGTTTAAGGGGTTATCACGCGCTGGGTTCCTGGAATCACTAAGGGCCGAGGGTGTCCCATGTTCAAGCGGATACACTACATTGAACGATCAGCCATTTATTAAAGAAACTTTCGAATCTAAAAACTATAAAAAAATATATCCTAAGGAAATGCTGAATTACAAAGATTATATGGATAGGAACCAGTGCCCCCAGAATAATCAGTTATGTAATGAAGCGGTATGGTTTACACAGAACCTGCTTTTAGGAAGCAAAGCAGATATGGACGCCATAGCGTCTGCTATCGAAAAGACACACGCTAATGCCGAGCGTTTGAAGAAAGTAGTTAAAGGATAATAAACGCATAAGAGCGACCGGCAATAAAGTAATGTAATAAGCCCTTTAGTTAGGATACATTTATTAACGTCATGTATAGAAAGCATACAATGTAGACATAAACTTTACCCATATTACGGGTACGTACACAGTATTAACCTCCTAATCAATTTCATTATGCGAAAAATTTATACGCCAATGCGAAGACCCAGATCAAACAGTCCTTTAAGTATAGGGATGATGATAATGATCCTTTTCGCGCTTTTTGTTTTCCCACAACAAATCTTCTCACAAAACATAAAATCAATCACAGGATCAGTAATAGAATCCGGACAGCCGCTTCCAGGTGTGAGTGTGAAAATTAAAGGTGTAACGACAGGAGTTGCAACCGGAAATGACGGAAAATATAGTATCAAGGCCAAAAGTACCGATGTGCTGGTATTTTCTTTTGTAGGCATGGAAACCCAGGAAATAGCTGTGGGTGAACAAACGACCATTAATGTCACAATGAAGGAGCAGCCTGCTGCCATAAACGAAGTACTGGTAATAGGGTACCAAACCGTAAGAAAAGCTGATTTGACCGGCGCTGTAGGATCTGTAAAGATAGCCGATATTAATAAAGCCCCTGTTTCAAACTTTGCTGAAGCATTGGCTGGCCGCGTGGCCGGTGTGCAGGTATCATCAAATGACGGACAGCCCGGTAATACGATGAACATCCAAATCCGAGGTGCTTCATCTCTTAACAATAGCGTGCAGCCATTATATATTATTGATGGTTTTGCTACAGAAAACTATGAAAGCGCTAACCTTAACCCGGATGATATTGAATCGATAAATATATTAAAAGACGCGGCATCAACTGCGGTATATGGCTCGCGCGGTACTAACGGTGTGGTTGTAATAACAACAAAACGAGGTAAAATTGGGCGCCCGGTAGTATCCTTTACAAGCTCGTATGGCAAACAATCTATTCGCCGGCAAATTCCATTGATGGATCCTTACGAATTTGTAAAATATCAATTCGAGCGTAATGCAGCTGATGCGACCAGCAATTATCTTGCTAATGGTAAAACACTGGAATCATACCGTAATATGCAAGGCATCAACTGGCCTGGTGAAATATCACGGACAGGGTCGATACTTAAAAATAATGTTGCTTTAAGAGGAGGTAATGCACAAACCAAATACTCGGTGTCGGTGGCAAGTTTCGATCAAAAAGGTGTGCTGATCAATACTGGCTACACAAAATATCAGGGCCGTGCCACCATTGATCAAACCATTAGCAAGAAATTCAGAACAGGCTTCACCGCGGATTATATGGAAGTTAAGGCTTATGGCGTACAAGCTTCAAGTACACCAGTCGCCTCGCTTTCCAGCGCGCAGTGGTTTAGGGCATGGGCCTATCGCCCGATACAAGGTTCCAATACTGATTATAACCTGCTGGAATCTGATGGCGACCCGGAAAGTATCAATACTTCAGATATTCGCCTTAACCCCAAAATTTCTGCAGAAAATGAATATAATTATAGTTCGTACGCAAACCTGACGGTTAACGGATACCTTACCTGGGATATTGTAAAACATCTGCAATTAAAAGTTACGGGTATTAAAAATGTGCTGCGCCCCGAACAGGACCGTTTTTATAACTCAAAAACACCGCAAGGCAGCCCGTTGAACCCGTTAAGGCTTAACGGCATTTACGGGTCGATCCTGCAAACAACCATGGATATTTGGTCGAATGAAAATACATTAACCTATATAAATACTTTTAATAACGTTCATCACCTTACCGTAGTTGCAGGCAACAGTCAGCAATCATCTCACAGTCGTGCTTATGGCTATACCGGCACCAACCTGCCGAACGAAAGCGAAGGTATGGCGGGCCTTGATGAGGGCATCGCAAGTGCACCGGTAGCCACTGCAACCGGCAGCAGGCTTTCTTCATTCTTTGGCATTGCCGATTATAATTATCAATCCAAATATTATCTCAAAGTAGCATTAAGGGCCGATGGTTCTTCAAAATTCCCTAAACAGTGGGGCTATTTCCCAACAGCCGGTGTTGGGTGGAACATGCATAACGAAGAGTTTATTAAGAAGATCCCTTTCATCAGCTATTCAAAACTGAGGGCCAGTTATGGTGTAACCGGTAACAACCGTATTGGCGATTACGACTGGTATTCAACTATTGCGGTTAATGCTACTGCAAACGGCGCCTATACCTTTAATAATGCGCCAACATTAGGCGCTTATACTACTGGTATTGAAAACCTCGGCCTTACCTGGGAAAAGACCACCACTAAAGATATTGGTTATGAGTTAGGTTTATTCAAAGACCGTATCCAACTGGAAGTAGACGTTTACGATAAATCGACTACAGACCTGCTAATATCCGGCGCACCGCTGGCGGCATGGACAGGCTTTGCCACAGCTACACAAAATATCGGTTCGATGAGAAACCGTGGTTTGGAAATCAGTGTTACTACCACGCCTATTAAAACACGCAAATTTACATGGGAAAGTAATTTCAACATCAGCTTCAACAAAAACAAGATAGTTGCTTTAGCTCGCGGTCAGTTACAAACTATAAACTCACCATCGTTTGATGTTTCGTTCGGCGATATGTACCTGGCCGAACTAGGCGGGCCAGTTGGCCAGATGTACGGTTACGTATGGGATGGCAACTATCAATATGCTGATTTTAACAATCCCGCGCCTGGCGTATATGTACTGAAACCGGGTGTGCCTACAAATGGCGCCGCTACACAACAACCCGGTGATATTAAATACAAAGATCTGAACGGGGACGGAACGGTGAACTCGCTTGACAGGACGGTTATCGGCCGTGGCCAACCCATCCATTATGGAGGTTTTTCAAACAACTTCACTTATAAAAATTTCACCATGAACCTGTTCTTCCAATGGTCGTATGGAAACAATGTTTATAATGCCAACCGTATTATTCTTGAGGGTAATGCCAACGGCCGTACCGATTTGAACCAATTTGCCAGCTATGAGAACCGGTGGTCGCCAACCAATCAGGATGCGCCAAACTATCGTGCGGGTGGCCAGGGGCAGGTAGGCTATTTCTCATCACGCACAGTTGAAGACGGCTCATACCTGCGCCTGAAAACTGCGTCACTTGCGTATAGTGTTCCCGCTAAATATCTGAAAAGATTTTCGCTAAGTGCTTTAAGCATTAATGTTTCAGCACAGAACCTTATTACCTGGACCAAGTATACTGGTATGGACCCCGAAGTTTCAACCAGGGGCGGCTTAGGCGTATTAATGCCCGGATTCGATTTTTCACCTTATCCGCAATCCCGCACAATTGTGCTGGGCGTAAACGCATCTTTTTAACAGTGTTAATTTAAAACATATTGATATGAAAAAATTAAAATGCTTACTTATTCTTATCGCCCTGATAAGCGTAAGTTCATGTAAAAAGTTTCTGAGCAAGCCCAAGCCGGAAGATAGCCTTGCGCCTTCCACCTACTTCCAAACTGCCGATCAGTTAAATTATGCCCTGGCTGCCGTGTATAATATTTTACAAAGTGGCGAACTTTATAAAACCAAGTTCCATTACCTTAAAGGGTGGGAAGCTGACGAGGGCTTTGCAAGGGCAAGTAACTTTACTACTTATTTAAACAGTAACCAGTTCACCTCATCTACGGCTGATGTTTTTGCCTATTGGCGCGATTTATATAAAGGTATTGCGCGTGCCAACGTATTAATCGCAAACGTAAACAGTAACCAAAGCATACCGCAGGCATTGCGCGATCAGGTGCGCGGCGAAGCCTTGTTTTTAAGGGGGTATTATTACTTTCTGTTGGTACAAAGCTACGGCGGTGTTCCATTAACTACAGAGCCTGTTACCGATATCAATAATCTGGACAAGCCGCGTTCAAGCATAGCTGAAGTATATACGCAGATATTGAAAGATATGACCGATGCGGAAGGCCTGGTATTGAAGATCACTCAGCTGGGCTACGGTGGCAGGGTAAGTAAATCTGCGGTGCGTGCCATACTGGCGCGCGTTTGCCTCAGTATGGCGGGTCAACCGCTGAATGATGTAGCTAAATATGCCGATGCACGCAAATGGGCCAAAATGGTGATGGATGATACCGAAGCAGGACATGCGCTGAACCCAAGTTATTCGGACGTATTTATTAAAGTAGCGCAGGATAAATATGACATTAAGGAAAGTATTTGGGAGGTTGAGTTCTCGGGCGATGGTACCGGTACGTTTTCCGCTGAAACCGGCCAGGTTGGTTTCAATTGCGGCGCTGTACAAACAGCAGCTGTGGCGCCCGCGGTTACTACGGTAGGTAATGCCTCGGGCTATATGTGGGTAACTTCCGGCTTATATAACTCATACGCCCCTGGCGATGTGCGCAAAGGCTGGAACGTGCAGAATTACAACCTTGCTGCCGACGGCACCAGGACATACAAAGCATTCCCTGCTAACCAGGCATCTATCTATACCTTCCCAAATGCCAAATGGAGGAGGGAATATGAGTTAGTGCGTCCTTATCACCCTAACCAAACGCCTGAGAATTTTACAATCATACGGTATTCAGATGTACTGCTAATGTTTGCCGAAGCCGAGAATGCGGTAAACGGCCCCACAGCCGATGCCTACAATGCCCTTAACCAGGTAAGGCGAAGGGCTTATGCTATAGGCGGTATTAAAACCATTACTGTTACCAACGGAGGCTCAGGATATACAACTGCGCCCACTGTAAGCTTTACCGGCGGCGGTGCTGGCGGCGGTGCCGCTACCGCAGTTGTATCGGGCGGTAAAGTAACTGCTATTAATCTTTCACCCAATCACGTTACCTGGTTAAGCTACGGGCAGTATACTTCTGCCCCTGCCGTTACTATAACCGGTGGCAATGGCACGGGGGCTACGGCTACCGTAACCTTATTTAATACAGATGATGCCGATGCCCCTGTTGGGATGTCGAAACCGGATTTTTTGAAATTTATACAGGATGAAAGAAAACGCGAATTGTGCTTTGAATCGCTGCGCAAGTTCGACCTGATACGCTGGGGTATATATGTAAATACTATGCAAGCTGCATCGGCACAAGCCGCTGCTGATGGTGTAGGGGCTACCAGTGTTGCACACATGATTACCTGGTATGGCCTGGTGACTGACAAATTCGTGTTACTCCCAATCCCTGCCCAGGAATTGCTGAACGACAAAGCACTTACACAAAACCCCGGCTGGAATTAACCTTAAAACAACAGAAAATGAAATTCAGATATCACTATATATTAGCAGCTGCCCTCATTATCCTGACGGCATCGTGCAACAAAGACCATCTGCAAAAGCCTGGCGAACCATCATTTGATGTGACAACTGATGCTACAACCTACAAGGCAGGGCAAACCATCACTTTCAATATCAACTGTGATGCCGATATAGTTGCCTTTTATTCAGGCGAACCGCAAAAGGAATTTGACTACCGAAACGGCAGAATAATAGACAATAGTGACGGCGGTGCAAAGCTATCATTCAATAGCGGCGTATCAGGCGGTACCCAGGGTACTTTAAGTGCGACTGCACCACCACAGTTAGCGGTATTGGCTTCAACCGATTTTAACGGTCAATATGATTATGCAAACGTTACCAAAGCTACTTGGACGGATATAACCGCACGTTTTAAATATGCTACAACCGCCACATTGATCACCTCAACTTCAGTTGACGTATCAGACCTGTTAGTAGCAGGCAAGCCTATTTATTTTGCTTACAAGTATATTACCAAACCCCAGGCTATCAATGGAACAGCAAGGAGCTGGTTTCTTGAAGCATTTACACTGGTGAGCAAAAAAAATATAGGCACTACCAACATACCTGTCAATCCAACCATTGTAAACCAGATACTGGCAGGTTTCCGCATTGTTGACCAAAACCCAACAACTGCCCCTGCCCGATCAAGCGTAAGCAGTTCCAGGGTTACTTTGTTAGGAAACCTTTACGACCCGGTGAACGATCCCGGCAACGACCCGCAAAGCGAAAACTGGGCGGTAAGTACGGCTATCAATACAGCTTCCATTAACCTGGGAAATGACAAAAGCGTAGCAATTAAAGACCAGGAAAAAAGCACCCCACTTACTAACTACACGTTCAGTTATGCTCAGCCAGGTACTTATAAAGCAACGTTTGTCGCATCAAACAATACTGTAAATAGCACTAAAGAAGTGGTTAAACAAATAGTACTCACTATTACACCGTAAATGTTCATTGCCCGGAGGGTTTTCTTCCGGTCTTATTAATAATTTTATGAAAAAGATATTACCAATAAATACGGCCGGCAAATACATTTTTATGCTGATGTCGATGATTATCGTGTTGGCCCCTGCTTGTAAAAAAGACAAAACAACAAACCAGGGTAATGTAACGGCAGCAACAAGTTTACGCCTGGTACATAGCTCGTATAACAACAATGCTACCCCTGCCGATTTGTATGTTGATGATGTGAAACTTACTACAGGCGGCGCTGTGGCCTTTTCAAATGCTTCTTCATATTATCCGTTAACAAACGGCTCAAGAAAAATTTCGGCCAAAACAAACACTGGTGCGGTACTTGCCGATACCACGCTTAATATTGCCGATGGTATCCAGTATTCTTTTTTTATAAAGGATAGGTTATGGACAAATGCTACTAATATTACCACCACCTTAAAAACCGGTTTAATCGCCGTTGCCGATAACAATACAACCGCGCCCGATGCAGGGACTGCGAAAGTGCGTTTTGTGAATATGAGTTCGCAGCCGCTAAACGCACCATTAGGGTTGCTTACATTTTTACAGGTAAATACTGTTGGCAGCACAGCGGCAACCACCACATTAACACAAGCACTTGGTTTAAAATTGTTTAGTTCAGACTATGCTAGTTTGCCCGCAAGCTCGGTAACATTTAGAGTATATGGTGCTACATCCGCAGCTGCGCTTTTAGACCCGGTAAATACCGTAGACCTTACTGCGTCCCTGGAAGCAGGTAAGCTATATACGCTGTATGCGGTATCAACTCAGTACACGGTTAAAACAGCTACCAAATCGCCGCTGGCGTTAAAATTGGTGGCAAATAACTAAATTAGTTGTCGGCAGCTAATGATGACTTACTAATAACGGCTATGATAAACAGGAGGAAATTTGTTACGGGGGCGGCTTTATCGGCTGCGGGTATGGTAATGCCGGCGGGCTTGCTGAAGGTATCATCCAAAGATAAACATGACGAACCTTTAACAAGCGATGCGGTAGCTTCTTACGATGTTATGAAAGAAGTGATGAAATACCGGAAAATAGATGCCCACATCCACGTCAATTTGTTTGATGGCCCGCCTGAAGGAAATATTGCATTTGCCGATAGATTGGGTATCAATAAAATGATTATTTCGAGGCCAATAACCAGCGGTGAAGGTACACCTGTCAACTTTAGATCGTATAACGACCTGGTAATGCAGGCCATGAAAAAATACCCCGACCGTTTTGTAGGTCAGCTTACTTTAAACGTACTTTATCAAAAAGAATCGCTTGAAGAAATAAAACGTTGTGTTGACAACGGGATGGTTGGTTTAAAAGTTTATACTCAGGTAAAAATTAGTGATCCGCTGTTTTATCCTATCATCGAAAAAATGATCGATCTGAAAATGATCGTACACTGCCATTCCAATTGCCAGTTAGGCGTTGCCGGTTATCGCATGAAATATGATACCAAAATAAAACCCAATACTTCCATACCCGAAGATTTTGTAGCTATAGCAACAAGATATCCCGAGGGTATGTTCCAGTACGCGCATATAGGTGGCGGCGGCGATTGGGAGTATGCCTGCAAATCGTTCAAAGGCCATCCAAATATTTATGTAGATACATCGGGAAGTAATAACCCCGAGAACATGATCGATTTTGCCTTAAAGGAATTAGGAGAAGACAGGCTATTCTTCGGTTCGGATAACTGTTATTATCAAAGTGTTGGAAAAATACTGGCCTCGAACGTTACTGAAGCGCAAAAAAAGAAGATATTTTATGGTAACTATAATAATGTATTAAGAAAGTCAGGAAGGAATTTCGATTGACGGTGATACCTTACCTTAATTAAGCCACCTTGCAGTTCTGCAAGATGGCTTCTAAACACATGTGACTTTGATGAAACAATACCTCAGTAATAATTACTAAGGAATATTGGAATAATCTACACACTGAAACTGGAAGTCGGCATAGCCAGATTTATTCTGTGCCTCAATACCAACATAAGCTTGCAACGCGCCGCTATCGTCAATAATTTGCATTAATGCAAAAGGGTGTCTGTTCCCGCTGTAGCATGGCCATTCAGCATTAGAAGGTAAGCATGCGCAAAACACCGAATAACCAACCTGGCGGTTAGTACCGCTAACTGTAAAATGGGTTACATTACCTGTACGCGAGGTTTGGCAACTGGCTGTACATCCCCCTGCCGCTGAATTATAATGATGTAAGGTGACTGCAGGTGTAGGGTTAGAAGGGGTAGTACTACCTGTAATATTAAAGGCTGCGGGTTCCCATGCGCCGCCACCAACAGGCTGTGTTGGTAAGATTGTTAAAGTACCAGCGGCGTCCTGATGCGCATAAACATGTTTAGGGTTTGAGCCTGTAAAGTTTGGCATACCTGCGGCCACAATTTGCGAAATGTTTTTGTAAACAGTCCATGCCGCATTGCTACCATAGCCGCGGCCATGGGTTAAACTATAATTTGAGCTGGTTAAATTCACGCGGGCCAGTCCAGTTTGTGGCAAAGTAACATCCCATGCATCGGTAGCTGTAGTAGCAACCCCATCAATTGTTGCCCAGGCAATATTAAGGGCATGGGTTGATGTATTATAAGTATAACTGCCCGACCAACTTTGATGAATGGAGGCGCCTGTAGTATTCCACCCGGCAGGGACGTAGTTGTCACAAACAGAAGTAACCCCGTCCATAGTACAAGTATGGCTACCGCCTGCAAATGCACCGGTACCCGTTTTTACATCGCTAAACCAAGTCCATGATGTGGCAGCAACTGTGCCATTTGAAGCGTTGAATGTCCAGTTAATAATGCGTACCCAGGTACGGCCAACATTATCAAAATTACCCATAGTTACAGAAAAATTGGTTTTACCTTGTGGCAAAGGCTGGGCTGAGTTAACTATCAGCTTACTGTTACCGGGTGTCGGCTGGTCGGTATTTACCTGTTGTTTTTTTGCGCAGCCAATGGCCAGGGCGGTACCGACGATGGATAGAACAATAATTTTTTTCATGTTATTTGCTAAATAGCTGGCAACATGTTTTTTCAACGGCAACTTCTCAGTGCCGCTACAAGGACGATTTGTTTTCATAATGTATGTGATTAATAAAAATTTTAAATAAATAGTGTACGTACCCGTAAATAATGCAGATTAATGCATTGCTGCATTATTTATAGGACTACTAACGTTTTAAGCAGATTGATTTAGCGATAACTAATCGCCTTTATAATTTATTTAGACCGGGCGGTATAAAGTATATTATAATAAAAATAACCTATTCATTACACAAAAGCAAATTTTTGATTCCCCGCTATTTATTTTTGCTACTTTTATTAACCCAATTTTAGTTATGCTTAAAGAAGAGCGGCAGAAAATGATCATTAAGGAGATCAATCTCCACAATAAAGTATTATCTACAGATTTAAGTTTGTTGCTTAAAGTTTCTGATGATACCATCAGGCGCGATTTAAAAGAACTTGTTGATTCGGGTAAAATTTTAAAGGTGCACGGCGGAGCGGTAAGCCCATCATTTGTTTCAACCTTTACCACGCAAACAGATGTTTATGCAGCCGAGGAAAAGAAAAGAATTGTACAAAAAGCCCTAAAATTAATTAAAAACAACAGTGTTATTGTCACCGAAGGAGGTACGACTATGCTGGAGCTTGCCCGGATGATCCCCGATCACATTAAGGCTACCTTTTTTACCATAAGCCCTCAGGTTGCTATCACACTTTCTGAGCACAGTAACCTGGATGTTGTCACTATTGGCGGAAAACTGGTTAAAAATGCAAATTTACATATAGGTTCGGCTGTAATTAACCGCCTGGCCGAATTGCGGGCAGATATTTGCTTTTTAGGCGCTAATGCTTTTTCGGTGAAGGATGGATTAACCGATGTAGACTGGGAAGTAGTGCAGGTAAAAAAAGCACTTATCCGTTGTGCTAAAAAAGTGGTTGTAATGACTATCTCAGAAAAATTGGACACCGTACAACGGCTAAATATTTGTGGTATCGACAAAGTGGACTATCTTATTACCGAATTGCCTGTAAACAGCGATATATTAAAGCCATACCAAAATACTAATCTTGTCCTGCTTTAGAAAACAAGCCTGATTTTAATCAATTGATATGTTATACTGATTTTATTAGTTTACGGCAGTAATGGATGCTCGGTTGGTGTGTGTTTAAGTACGCTGTCTATAAAATGATAAGCTTCCAATCTAACTGCTGGCGGAAAATCGTGTGTGGCTTCAGGATATCTTACCTGCAAATTAGCAGGTGCATTTAAAAAATTATAAACCTTCGATACGTTGCTAATACCTTTTTTTACTCCGGCCACATTAAAATTAGCATCGTTTAAAGGCGAGTTTGAAAAAAATGGGCGTGGGGCAAGTGTCGCAATAACCTGGTCAAAATCAAAGGGTATCCGGGCCGCATCAAGTTTGTATTTATCGCGCAACAGTGGCATGTAACGATCCTGCGCCCAGGGCCCAAGCTTACCGCCAAATTTTTTTGAACCTTCCTCGCCAATATCATAATTATCAAACAATGTCCAGCCGCAGCTTGCTACTATTACCTTTATACGTTTATCAAACGCACCCAAAAACATGGCGTTATGCCCACCCAACGAATGGCCGATAACACCTATACGATCAGGGTCTACATATGCCCTGCCCTGCAAAAGATCGACACAGCGCATATGATCAAAAATGGCTTTCATCGTTCCCGATTGGTAGCGGTCTTTTCCAAAGTCATAGTCAGCCATATCGCCAAAGCTTGGATAATCGGGCGCTATTACTACATAACCGCGCTGTGCCAGTTCCTTTGCATACGCACGGTTTGGTTTAGGGCTGATGCCGCTTAACACCCTTTTGCCCAAAGCATCGGTGCCGTGTAATACAACTAAGGCAGGCAGCTTTTTAAGTTTGCTTTTCTGATGCGGGACATATAAAAGCGCAGGGAGCGTTTCGTTAACTGCTACTGTAAATTTGATAGTATAGCAAGTGAAATTATCCTCCTTTACACTATCAATATATTTAATATTTAACGGCGGAAGACCTTTCATGGAAGGAAGCGGCCCCATAGCTTGTTGCATGCCTTCCAGAATTTGGGCCCGTTTCCGCTGCCATTCAGCCAATGTTTTAATAGGTGCATTTTTCCCGGCTTTATTTTTATAGGTGAGCAGGCTGTCTGTATAATTAACTTTCCTGGCCATACAGCTAAAAGACGTGACAAGTATCACCAGTGAAGTTACAGCGGAGAAGAAGAGTATTAAAGCATTCCTTTTCATATAGCTATGTATAAATATGTATTGTACAGGCTGACAAGATTAAATTTTAATTGCACCGCCTGTGCGTAACTTATGTCCGTAAACGGCATAATAAAGAATAACAAAATAACAAGGCACCACTATGCAATAGGCATAATGGGGTGTAAACTTATCGGCAAGCCGGCCATATAGTAAAGGCAATACCGCGCCGCCGCCTATTGCCATAATTAAAAGTGACGATCCGAGTTTAGTAAAACGCCCCAGGTCGGTAATAGCTAATGGCCATATGGAAGGCCACATGAGCGAGTTGGCCAAGCCTAGAAAAGCGATAAACATAATGGAAATATAGCCACTTGTACAAAGGGCTGCTACAGAGAAAATTATTCCCAATATTGCAGATACCTTGAGGGCATTTTCCTGGGTGAAATACTTAGGGATGCAAATAATGCCAACAATATAGCCTACTAACATGCCGCTTAATGTACAGGCTGTAAAAAACTTGGCGGTTGATAATGCTATGCCTTGCGATGCCCCATAGTTAACTATAGAATCGCCGGCGATAACCTCGACACCTACGTATAAAAAGAGGGTAAATACGCCGACTATTAAATGCGGAAACTGAAATATACTTGTTTTATGGGCATTGGCCGAACCAGTGGCTTCATCTTCCTCAGCTTCAACTTCGGGCAAGCCGGAAAAGTAGATCACAACAGAAAGGATCATTAAAACAATGCTGATAATTATATATGGCATAATAACGCGTTGTGCCAGGGTATCCAGCGCGGCTAATTTTTTAAGGGTGGGCATGGCGTTAATACGCCCCTGCAATCCATCCGAATCGGCCAGGATCACAGAACCTAAAATAATAGGGGCCATAGCCCCAGCCACCCCATTGCAAATGCCCATAAAACTGATCCTTTTTGCTGCGCTTTCACGGGGGCCCAAAATAGCAACGTAAGGGTTTGCGGCGGTTTGTAAAATAGCAAGGCCCGATCCCTGTATAAATAATCCCGTAAGGAAAAAGCCATATGTCCGGTATATAGCAGCCGGTATAAAAACCATCGACCCAACGGCCATTAATACCAGGCCAATAGCCATTCCATTTTTAAACCCGGTCATTTTAAGCACCCAGGCCGATGGGATGGCCATAATTAAATAAGAAATATAAAATGAAAAAACTACCAGATAAGCTTTGAAGTTGTTAAGCTGACAGGCAATTTTTAAATAAGGTATTAATACCGAACTAAGCCAGGTAACGAAACCAAATATAAAAAATAAAGCCCCGATGATGATCATCGACCGGTTTATATTAGGAGCGCTATAGTTTCCATCGTTCATGATATATGTGTTTAGCGGTGCAGTTTTTTAATTCCGTTAAGTACAATATCGCGCACATTGGCCGGTGGCACGGCCGACTGGCCATACCAAAAAAATGAGTCGTAACCCTCGTATGTGCTGTCGTGGATATGCCAGTCCCGTGGTAAGTAACTGGGCACGTCATTACAATATCCGGCTACGGAAACCAATTGATCCGGCCATAGGGCGCGAATGGCTTCCGCATATTCTGTAGTAACTTCCCTGGAAAGGCCTACCAATTTCCACGGCCCTATATTGATAATCTGGACGTATAAAGGCATCGTTTTAGCCACTGTGCCTTTTTTGTAGTTATCCAGCATAATATTTGCCCAACGAACATTCTTTTCGCGTTCCAATAGCTGGGTTAATACAAACTGCCCCTCGGCAGAATAGGGTGGCGTATTCTTTTTTTCTTCAATCACAGCCGCCGCATTTTCAGCTTTAAAATCCTGTACTTTTTTAAGGCTCCAGGGTTTAACAGGGATCTGTATCTCATCGAGCGAGTAAGATATATCACCGGATACTTTTTTCATATCACTATTTAACCTGTTTAATACATCATCAGCCAATTCTTTCCCGGTGCTCTCATAGTCTAATACGCGTGGATTGATATCGCCGCCACAACCCTGCACAAAGATTGCCTTATAGCCGGTTTTTTCCTGGATAAGCCTTTTTGCTACGCCCGGGTAATTTGCATTTAATGTAAAAGTTGAATTAGCTTCAGAGTTATTGAACACCGGATGACAGCCTGTTGTGAATAACACTTCGCTTTTGCCGTTGCCGGGATGGGTGATTTTAATAATATCTAAAGTTTTATCATAAGGTTTCGCCAGGTTGTTAGCGCCACGGCGGTTTTCGCCAATATTGGTTGTGCCGCGTGCAAAAGATATTTGTGCGGGGCCAAGGTTATCCAAAGCCTGTTCAATGGAACGGATAACCGCTTTTTTAACAATGCGGTTTAAATAATTGCTATCGGGGGTATGATAAAAATCGCCCCAGGCACTCCAGGCTTGAGTGACGGGGGCAAAGTGGGTATGACTGGCATTAATTAATAATGCGGCTTCAGGCAGTCCCCTTCTTTTAAATATCTCGGCTTTTATAGTTTTAATAAAAGTGTAGTTGAAACCGGTAACGTCAAGCGTGGTTATTACTGCGGTTTGCCTGCCCTTTTTCACTGCCAGCGAACGTACGGTAAGATCGCCTTTGGTACTGTGGTGTGCCAGGTAAAGTTTATTATCTTTTGATACGGCATATAACCGGCCATTAAGCACCAAAATATGTTTAATATGAATATTAAACGTAAACGAATTATGCCGGCCAATCTCGCGCCACTGATTATATGGTTGTCCGGGTTTGCTAAACCACAAGGTATCACCCGAATTAATATAATACACCCGCTCGCCATCATTGGCCATGCCAAGTATTCGATAAGCTTGCCCGGTATTAACCCACGTTAATTTATTTTTCCAAATAACCCCCGTTAGCAAACCATTGCTGCTGTTAGCTGCATACAATTTACCATTGATACCGGTTAGCCCGGTAATGTTATTGCTTTTGCCTATATGCAGCCAAACGATACCGTTCAAACTTAATGTTCCCTGTAATAAATCGCCTGTTGTCGTCGCTGCATATAATTTACCATTTAAAACGGTTAAGCATGTAACCGGGGCTTTATTTTCAAGGATTTTCCAGGAGATATGATCGTGTAAAAGGACGCCTTCCATTATTTCGCCGTCTTTACCGGCGGCATATAATTTGCCGTTTAGTGTAGTAATGGCTGCCGTTTCAGGTATATCGCTTATCAGCTTCCACGTAATGCTGAAACGCCCTTCGCGCGGGGCACCATACCCGGCAATCGCTACAGAATATATGCTGCTATCGGGTTCTATACTTACTACCGAACTACCTGTTAAATATTCCTGACTATAAGTGGCAGACAAACTACACAGTAATAGCGCGAGAACAACTTGGAATTTCCTGATCATGAGCATGACATTAATGCGTATTTGTAGCAGATAAGTGATCCAATGCTTTTTTTACGCTCCCTTTTTCAAGCAACAATTGTTTGGTTTGCTGGTAATCGGTTAGCTTGGCTGTTTCCATTAACATTTTTACAGCACGGTCGGTAATTTTATCGTTTATTAGCGCTACGTTCACCATTTTGTTGTCCTCAACCCGACCCAACCTAACCATGGTTGTAGTACTGATCATATCGAAGATCATTTTTTGTGCAGTAGCACATTTCATGCGGGTGCTGCCCGATATAAACTCCGGGCCGGTAATTACTTCAACAGGGAAGTCCGCCAGTGCAGCAATCGGCGAATCGGGGTTACTAACAATACAGCCAGTTGCAATGTGGTGTTCCCTGCATTTTTTTAATCCCGCTAAAACAAAAGGTGTAGTGCCACTGGCCGAAATTCCAATTACAATATCTTTTGGTGAGATGCTTGCCTCGCTTAGTTTACTCCAGGCTTCTTCGGTATCATCCTCTTTTTCTTCCAGCGCCTCTATTAAATGTTCGGCTCCGCCTGCTAATATCGAATTTACCTGACCTTTAGGGGCGCCATATGTAGTGGGGAGTTCAATAATGTCTAATACAGAAAGACGGCCGCCGCTGCCCGCCCCAAGGTAAAACATCCGTCCCCCGTGGCTAAGTTTAGTTACAACGTTGTGGATCAGTAAATTGATCTGCGGCAGGGCCTGCTCAATAGCAAAAGCTACAGTTTTATCTTCCTTGTTAATGTTAGCCGTCAATTCTTCGATAGACATTTTTTCTAAATGACGGTATTTAGATGGCTGCTCTGTAATTTTAGTCATGATAATAGTGCTGTTGAAATGAGCAATAATTTAGCTGTATGTTGTTATTTATATTTATAGGCATAGTCAGTTTCTACCTGCCGGATGCTTTCGGAAAATGTTTTTTTAGCAGATGTATATTGACCGGGGAATTCTCTTTCGAGATCCAATTGTACTTTTTTCAGATAAGCGATGTAGGCATCGGCAACCGGGCGCGAAAAAGGTGCCGACATGATACGCTTTGCATTTTCCACTACCTGGTTAAATGCAACATTGCGAACGATATTACCTGAATATAGCCGGGTGAACTCCAACAGCGCCTGCTGTTGCTTAATATTATCGGTTTGGTGCACAATAGCTTGGCCAATAGAAGTTTCGGGGTTATAGCTGATGGGATCATAAGCATAATCGGCTATGGTGAACAGGGGGATCCGGTTAATATCATTTTGCATAAAATGGGGATTTGCCATATAGCCATCAACAACGGTAGACAGCAACCGGTCACGGCCGGTCAATGGCTCCAGGTGCAGTGTTTTCCAGGCGTCGTTTACCGGATAATTATCCCATAGTATCACCCTGTGTTTAACCATACTTTTAAATTCTTCCGCATCGGCAACGGTAATGGTTGTAGGTAATACCGATTTCCCCGTCCAGAAAACGTAAACATCCTTATCAAGTATTTTGGCCACACCTTCCAGGTAAGCTTTTTCTTTAGGCACCTTGGCATCGGCATGGTAGTAAGTTGGGCAAAATATCATTTGTGCGTCCTTGTCCTTTTCGCGCAGGCGAGACAATATTCTGTTTACAAACCGCGCATGTTCTTCGCCGCTTATCCTGGTGTCCTTTTCGTTTACATCATCCAACGGTACCGAAAACCAGTGTATGCCCTTGCTTTGGGCCCAGGCATAATGCTGCCATATTGCCTCAAAATCCTTATCGCTGGATAAGTTTGCCGGCCGGGGAGAAGCTAATTGTGCATGTACTCCAAAACAAAAGGATATGCCGTATTCCCGGGCTTTTGCAAATACTCTTTCGTAGGCTTTCTTTTTAGCATCAGGGATAGGCAGCCACCATTCATTTTTTGTAGTTGTTAATTTCCAAAGGCTGTCTGCAGGCAGGGGGTGACTGAACATCGAGATATAGCAATTCATCATGAAGTTCATTTTGTATTTGGCCAGCACAGGTATCTCTGCCAGGTATTGCTCTGGTGTCCACGACCAGCCTTTGGTACCGCGAATTTTGAACCCGGTTGGGTCGGCACTCATTTCGGCTTTCTCTAAAAAAGAGTTTTTTGTTTTAGGCAGTCTTACCGGAACCTCTTTAATTGCAGGTAATGAATCCTGCATTTGCGCATATTTTAGGTTTGTTTGTTGATTATTAAACGCAAATAACCGCACGTAGCTACATGTTAGTATAACCAAAAAAACGATACGTTTTTTAGTGAACAGGTGTTGGCCCATCATAATTAAGAAGATAAAATACGATAAATAATGCTGAACGTTTACGTACACAAATATATAAAAATATATATTATCGCAAAATGTATCTAAAAAAACAGGATGAGAAAACTGTTGAGTAATTAAAATTGGAACACTAAAGATTAGCTGTAAGTCGGCGCAAATTCTTAGATCAGATGTGTGAAATTTGAAGGGATGGAATAAAGTTTGTAATAGTTTAACGTTCTAAAGGTTTAAATTATTCAAATACTTCATATGGAAACCAAGTATTATATCGACCTGCACATTAAAACTCCCCTGGGTTTCGAAACATATGGTACCTTTTATTTGGGTAACAACCGGGAAAAGGCAATAGCGATTTTTAGCCAGTTAAAAGGGACCGATTCGGTATCGGAAAAATCAATTTTACATATGGACTTTACCGAAATGAGGAATGGCATCCCGCTACCGATCCAGATATTACATTGTACCATCGATGATATTGCTATTAACGGCCGTATTATTACGCGGGATGTGTTTAAAAACCTGGCGCTTGAAGGTGGTTAAGCGCTGAAAAATTGACACCTGACTGAAAATTTTTCACTTGGGAGCTGTCGATTTTTCCTCTAAGCTGCCATATTAATCGGTGACTGAGATTTGGCATACGACTTGTAAAAAGTTAACTGGACATCAATCCAAAATTTAATAAATTCATTGTTCAATTATTTTTTAGAAATTTTTTTAAGGAGAAAGGCCATGACATTGGTTAAATTTAACAACAAAGCCAACAACGCATTATTGCCAGGCTTTAATGACGTTTTTGAATCGATTTTTAACGACACATTCTTTAACGACCGGATGGTGACCCGCGTACCAGCGGTGAACATCAGCGAATCGGCAGATCATTATCATATTGAACTGGCCGCACCGGGATTGAAAAAACAAGATTTTAAGATCAGTGTGGATGACAACCAGCTAAATATTTCTGTAGAGCAACAAGTAGAGAACAATGACCGTAAGTACAATAAGCGGGAATATAGCTACAGCTCTTTTGTCCGCTCATTTACCCTGCCCGAACTGGCTGATCAGGCGAACATCGAAGCAGCTTACGAAGATGGTATCCTGAAAATTGATGTCGCAAAAAAAGAAGAGGCCAAGACAGTGAGCCGACAGATCGAATTAAAATAATAATAATAATAACGAAATTTCAACAAAAAGACCGCCATTTATTGGCGGTCTTTTTGTTTTACGACTATATTAAAATTAGGATTAAATAAATAAAAACCCGGTTTGAATTACAAACCGGGTTAACTTATAGTTTATACGGTGGTCGTGTCGCCCCTGATGAATCCAAGGATCAGCGAAATGATCGCGATTACCAATAAAACATGTATTAAACCGCCTGCTGAATAGGCGAAAGTTCCGATAGCCCAGCCTATGATCAGGATGACAGCTATGATATACAGTAATGATCTCATATGCTTTTCTTTTTTAATGGTTAGCAGATGTTTAATTACCTGCAAATTGAATACCATAACGATATGAAGCTAAATTATTAGACCATCAGCCATATAAACCTGTATAAAAAACAAGATTTAGCGCATTATTCAGGACAGTAATAATGTCCTGTTGTTTCTTTTAAGTTAAAAATAGGATATATTCTATTAACAGGTTTGGGAAGTATAAAAGCAAACAGTAGGTAGATATTATTGTATTAGTTAAGTAAACTATAAAAACATGACCACTGCAAATAATATCCAAAGAGACGGAGAAAATGAAAGCGCCTGGCAGGCAGGTTTGAATGCAAGTATCTCCAAGGTTTATGACAATAAAGCAGATATTTTATATGATTGCCTGATAGTAGGCGGCGGGATCACCGGCCTGACTGCTGCGTTATTGTTGCAAAACGCCGGCAAGAAAACCATCATTGCCGAGGCCCATAGTGTTGGTTTCGGGACAACGGGCGGGACAAGTGCCCATATCAATACGTTTGCCGATACTACCTATAAACAGGCGGAAAGTGCCTTTGGCGAAGAAGGCGCCCAGCTGTTTGCCGATGCTATTAACGAGGGTTTCGCCCTAATCAAATCGAATATTGACGATTATCGGATCGATTGCGATTACGAAAGCAAACCAGGCTATATATATGCCGAAGATGAAAAGCAGGACCAGCAGCTGGATGAAATATATGAAGGTTCGCTTAAGGTTGGTATTGCCGTTCAGTATGCCGAACAGGTACCGACGCCTGTACCCTATACCCGAGCCCTACAATTTGACGGACAAGCCCAATTTCATCCTTTAAAATACCTGCAGGGATTACAAAAAGCCTATCTGGCAGCTGGTGGCATTATTATGGAAAATACCAAAATAGAAAAACTGGATAGCGGGGATGGCATTCATGTTGCTGAAGCAGCGGGTGTTAGTGTTCGGGCTAAAAAAGTGATCTACGCTACACATATGCCACCCAATATCAATGTGTTCAATTTTGAATGCGCGCCTTACCGCAGCTATGTTATGGCGGTTAAATTAAAGAGCGGGAAATATCCTGATGCCCTGATCTACGACATGCAGGACCCGTACCATTATGTTCGCACCCATACTATTGAGGGGCAGCAATTGCTGCTTGTAGGCGGCCTGGACCATAAAACCGCGCATGAGGATCCGGAAAAGGCTTTCGCCGATCTTGAAAAATATATCCGTAAATATTATCAGGTTTCCTCGGTTAAATACCAATGGTCATCTCAATATTATATCCCTGTTGATGGCTTGCCCTATGTTGGGCAAATGCCCTTTGCAGCTGATGGTGTTTACTGTGCAACCGGCTACAATGGTAACGGAATGATGCTGGGCAGTGTGTCGGCTAAAATACTAAGCGACCTGGTGCTGGGAAAAGCAAATGCCTATGCCGATCTGTTCAGCCCTTCCCGCCTGAAACCGATAGATGGTTTTAGCGAGTTTGTGAAGGAAAATGCCGATGTGGCCTATCATTTTGTGGCTGACCGCATTAATATCCATGAAACAGATTCATTACAAAGGATTAAACCGGGTACGGGCAAAGTAGTGGAAGTAGACGGCGAAAAAATAGCCGCCTATAGGGACGAAGACGGGGTTATTCATGCTTTGAGTCCGGTTTGCACGCATGCCAAATGTATTGTGAATTGGAACAGCTCCGAGAAAACATGGGACTGCCCTTGCCATGGTGCCCGCTACGATATTGACGGTACCGTGCTGACTGGTCCCGCAACCAAAGGCTTGCCAAAAATTACAGGATAGGTACGCACCTTATCGAATAAAATGAATAATTATTAATAATTATAACGCCTTTTTGCGGCTTTTTTCGAGTTTTTAAGAATTTTTGGCGCCCCTTTTTCATCTGGTTTAGCAAGTGATCGGGCGTATCCCCGGCTGGCAAATTTCCATCAGGATATTCCGGTTTTGTTACAATGCAGTTACCCCATCGGCCACAGCTCACGGGTTTTTTGTGACGTTTAGTGCCCGTCTAATTTAACTTTTGGTTAAATGCATTATTGACCCGGCAGAGCCATCTGCCCGGGAGCCGGTCGTGTCCGAAAAGTTATGATTTTCGGTGATAAATCTTCCCGGTTGTGAAACATAAATTCAGGATTAAGGTATTATATAGAGATTATTTTTCTAATTAAATATATAGCCTATTAGGAAATTTTATCGATAACAGACACTTATATGAATGCAACATCACCATGGATTTTAAACACAAACGCGGCGTTAAACGTCGCAAACAGGAAACCTATTTTTGAACAAGCAGCAATTGGCTATTCGTTTAAGATATATCATCTTGAGGAATCGTGCTGGCTGGTGGTCGCCTGGCCGAAAGGCAGCCGGATTGCTTTCAGGCTGGCGTATTCGCCGAACGACAAGCTTGATGTGCAGTTCCGCGAGTCGAACGGACAGGTTACATTCAAAATCAAATGCTTGCTGGGCGATTACGAAGTAAAACTGGTGCTACCCACGGAAGAACAACCGGTGTTGCGCTATACAACTACCTTAAAACCAAAAGCGCCATTGCTATTTCCGTTTTGGCCGCGGGACATTGTGCCGCTGGGGGCAGTAGGCAGCGACATACTGGCGGAAGGAAAAGTGATAGCCAGCCAGGTAGGCGCGCGTTCGGGCCAATTGTACTTTCACCTGACCAGGCCGAAGGCAGGGGCCGTCTTCTACCTGCAGAACCTGACAGCACTGGCCGACTACAACCAGCAGACAGAAACTTCTGCAGCGGATACCGTAGGGGGCGAATGGCCTGAAATTGGTTTTGCACTGCCGCCAACCATAAAAAACAAAGCGCTGGAAGCTGGCAAGGTGTATACGCTAAGCGATGCTTTTGTGGCCTTTGACGAAAACGTACCGGATAATGAGGCCGCGATGATACAGCAGTACTTAGACCTACTGGCAACCATTTACCTGGCCATGCCAAAGCCCGATACTACTTACAAGCATTGGCCGGATATCCTGCAAAAAGGATTAGATGACCTGATGGATAGTCCCGGCTGCTGGGCGCAGGTAGATGGCAACCACTATTTCAACGCCTATGTGTGCGACTATGCCACTCCGCCCGAGATTATGGTGCAATTAGCGGTGTTATTGCCGCTGGTGGATTACGTAGAATGGAACGAGTCGCAACTGTCGGTTATGAAAAAGGTAAAAGATGGTTTGCCCGCTTTTTATTCGGAGAAATACGGCACTATTATGCGCTGGCATCCTAAAACAGCCGATCAGATGAAGGGGGAGGAGGAGCATAAGAAACCGCTGGTCATGGATTCGTGGTACCTAAACCACCCTTTGCTTAACTTGTCAAGGTTGGCGCTGAAGGGGGAGAAGACGGCCGAAAAATTGTTCCTTGATTCTTTGGAATTTGCGATAAAAGTGGCTAAGCATTTTGATTATACCTGGCCGGTATTTTACAAAATGGATACCTTGGAGGTAATAAAGGCAGAAACGCAACCGGGTAAAGGGGGCGAAAAAGATGTGCCGGGACTATATGCCCACGTGATGCTGCAGGCCTGGGAACTGACAGGTAATAAACGCTACCTGGCCGAGGCGGAAAGGGCGGCGCAAAAATTACAGGGACTGGGCTTCGAACTGTTTTACCAGGCCAATAATACCGCTTTCTCTGCCGGGGCCTTATTGCGCTTATATAAAATCACCAAAAAAGAACTTTATAAAGAACTGAGCTACCTTTGCCTGGCTAATGTATTTAAAAACACCAAGCTATGGGATTGCAACTACGGCCACGGGGTAAATTTCCCAACGTTTTTTGCTTTGTATCCGCTTAGCGACGCGCCTTATACCGCGGTTTATGAAGAAGAGGAAGTTTTCTGCGCTTTCCACGATTACCTGCGGCATGCCGAAGGGCAGGAGATCCTTCCGTCTGTACGCCTGCTGATGGCCGAATATATCCGTTATGTGGTAGAACGGGCCGTGTACTATTATCCACCAAAATTACCAAAGGAAATGCTATCGGAAAACGTGAAGACCGGCGAGCTTGACCCTAACCTGTGGATAGCTTTGGAGGATATGCATGATGGCTGGGAAAAGTCGGGCGAGGTGGGACAGGAAGTGTATGGCGCGGGTAACGCGTTCGGTATACTGCCGCGACATTACATGCAGGTGCCTGGCGAGCCGTTTATGATCTATACCGATTATCCAACTTATGGGTTTTCCCCTAAAAAACATCGCCCGGTCAATTTTACACTGGCGGGCGATCCACGGCAAACCTGCCGTTTGATGCTGGTTAAAACTGACAAAGGGAAATTGCCGGATTTTACGGTGACGATTAAAGGAAGCAACGAAAAGCTGACCGGCAAAAAGCTGAAAGATGGGCACCTGGAATTTACGGTGGCCGGCGACAGCCAAATTCATATCGATTGGAAATAGGCTTGGTTCTTATATACAGGTATCCCGGTAACGGGATACCTGTAATAATAATTACTTAGGAAAATGCTAAGCCGCCGTTAATATCAATATTAGTTCCCGTAATAAACGATGAGGAATCTGATGCAAGGTAAGCCACTAGGTCGGCTACTTCCTCGGCGGCGCCTTCGCGGCGTAATGGTGTAGCGTTGCTGGTATTGGCGCGACCTTGTGCCGAACTGAAAACATCATGGAAAGTAGTGGCTATCAATCCTGGCGCTACCGCGTTTACACGGATACCTTCGGGGCCCAATTCTTTGGCTAATGACCGGGTGAAAGTCATGATAGCGCCTTTAGAGGTGGCATAAGCGCTTGCTCCCGGCCCCCCGCCATCGCGCCCAGCCAACGATGAAAAGTTAATAATAGTTGATCCCTTAGGCATAAAAGGCACCGTGGCTTTGCAAGCCAAAAAAACCGATTTAAGGTTAAGGTTGATCACCTGGTCCCAAAAATCCTCGTCCATTTCCAGCAGTTTTTTGCGGGCCACCAGTCCCCCGGCAACATTTACCAAAATGTGTATTTCCTCGCCATAAGCCTCTTTTGTTTTGGCAATAAGGTTGGCTACATCGGCAGCCAGGGTCATGTTACCGTACACTATGGTGGCTTCGCCGCCCTCGGCTTTAATAAGGGCAAGTGTATCTTTGGCCTTCTCTTCATCGTTAAAGTAATTCACTACTACTTTAGCGCCCTCGCGGGCCAGCTGCAGCGATACCGCCCTGCCTATATCCCTGGCGCCACCGGTTACAATGGCAACTTTGTTTTTTAAACGCATATTAATTTTATTATTGATTGATTTTTATTTTAGAACTCATAAACTTTACACACAGCCATGCTATAGGCACTAAAACCGCGCCCAGCACAAAAAATGATACATAGCTTGTTTGGGTAATTACCGGTACCAGCCAGGTGGTTAACAGTGTCCCGGCAACGGCTGCCGTACCGCCCATTCCCGCAACGGTGCCCACATTTTTACCGTTAAAATAATCGCTTGGCAGGGTTTGCAGGTTGCCAATTAAAAACTGGAAGCCAAATAGTACGGTGCCAATCAGTCCCATGGCCAGTATGGGGTTATCTTTTAACGACGACAGCGTGTAAACTATCCCGCCAAGGCCAATAAGCATAAATACGCAGCCAATGGTGATACCCTTTTTACGCGCGGCCTCGGGGTCGACGCCCCGTTTTATTAATTGTGAAGAGTAAAAGCCACCCAGCAAACTGCCAATAGCGGCACATAAATAGGGAGCCCAGGTAAAAGCGCCTATCTGCTTAATATCAAAATGAAACTGTTCTTTTAAAAACGTAGGCAGCCAGGTTACAAAAAGCCACCATACCGGGTCTATAAAAAAGCGGCCTAGTATAATGCCCCAGGTTTGTTTAAATGCCAGCAGCTGTTTCCAGGTTAAAACCGTGGTGTTGGCGGTTTGGCTATCCGCTGCTTGCTGGTCCGATAAGATATACTGCCGTTCCTCGTCGCTAACCCAGTTATGTTTATCGGGTGTGGCTTTGTTAATTATAAGCCAGGGGATAACCCAAAGCAAGCCCAAAGCGCCAATCATTATAAAAGTAACCTTCCAGCCAAAGGCAACGAACAGCAGGGCAATAATGGGCGCCGATATAACCGAACCTAACGATGCGCCCGCACCAAATATCCCCTGTGCAATGGCCCGTTCCTTAGCCGGGAACCATTCGGCATTGCTTTTGGTCGCGCCGGGCCAGTTCCCGGCCTCAAAAAAGCCCAGGCAGAACCGGAAAATATTGAACGAGAATATAGACCGCGCAATGGAATGGAGCGCGATGGAAATACTCCAGCCGGCAATAGATACTGCCATACCCCTGCGCGTACCAATGGAATCCATCAGCTTGCCGGTAAAGGTTTGCCCCAGCGCGTAGGCTATCATAAAAAAGGTAGTGATGAGTGCCAAGGTTCTTTTGTTGTCAACATCCGCAATACCAAACTGGTGGTAAATGTAGGGCCACATAATATTAATGGCGCTGCGGTCTATATAATTAATAACCGTAGCCAGCCCAATTAGCCCAATAATAAACCACCTTAACCCTTTTATTTTCATGTGTGATAGATGTTACTTATTGATGGATGCCTGCACTTTTCAAAAACTCCATGATCTTAGCGCTTACTACTTTCTTTTGATCAGGATCAAACTTGCCGTGCTGGCCGCCGGGCACTGTTAAAAAGTCCGACTTTACGCCCATGTCCTGGAATTTCTTATACAGATCTACCGACTGCTGATAGGGTACCACCGGGTCCGCATCGCCATGCACAATAAGGGTTGGCGGACTTGTTTTCTTTACATAAGAAATGGGCGATACCGACTGTGCGAAAGCCTGGTCCTTAGCATGCGCGCCCAGCCAGTTAACGGCCGATTTACTGGTGATATGTGTGCCGTAGCCCCAATCCCAAACATCGGCAATGCCGTATTGGTCAATAATTGCGGCTACTTTAATGGTTTTGTTGGTGGGGCAGTTGGTATCAAAGCGATGGTCGTTCTCTAACAAGCCGGCCATTAACGCCAGGTGTGCACCCGCCGAACCGCCCATGATCACAATTTTATTTACATCCACATTCAGTTCATTAGCATGTTCAATAATGTAAATAAGCATGCATCGGGTATCCTCAATGGCAGCAGGGGCGGGTGCCGCCTGTACCAGGCGGTATTCCATATTAGCCACGGCGTAACCCTTTTTAAAAAAACTTCCAAAACCGGTTTGCTCTTCTTTTTTACCATGGTTCCAGCCGCCGCCATGAATGTTAATTACCATAGGCGAGGGGCCTTTTTCCTTGGCGGGAAGGTAAAGGTCGGCCCTGCCCTCCCAACCATTGACCCGCGTATAAACCACATCAATTTGCGCGCTATAACCAGCCGGAAGAATAACCTTAGCGGGCACCTTGGCTGTATCCTGCGCAGTGGCCGCTATGGTTATCAATACCGGTAATATCATGCTTAATAATCTTTTCATCTGGAATAATTCTTTAATTGATTTGTATAAAATTGCTTTTATCGTGATAGTTGATAGTAATGGTATAAGGCTTTTCCTTCACTTTGAAAGAGAAGATGGTTTTATTTTGATCGGGTGAGATGACCGATAAACCGCTGACCGAGCTTTTTGCGCCCGACGTGGTTTCGGCAATAGGGTCAACATTTCCGTGGTTTTCTGTTACCGATACAAAGGTTTGGTTATTAGCCCTGGCCTGCGAAAGCATAAAAGCCTTCCCCTCCAGCAGGTTCATCTGCGGGTCGTTAGCGCCTATTGAAACCAGCTTAACACTAAATGGCGAGCTGCCCGCGAAGCTGGTGGTATAAAAGCTTTGGCCCTGCATTACCGTAATGTAACCACTTGCCTGCGGGATATTGTTTTGGCTGTTTAACCATAAGTGCTGGTAGCCGTAGTTGCTGCCTAAAGCTTTCAGGTTATCCTTAACAGCCTCAATTTTAAACGAGGCATCAATGATATTGCCCAGGTACCAAAAAGGCAGATCGTACTGGTGGCTGGTAGCCGATGCCGCCGTAACCACATCAACCAGTAAGGGTTTTTGTAGTTCCGCCACTTTAATTAAAGCCGATGTACGCACCATTTGCACACCGGGATAGGCATTATTTTCTTTAGCGCTCACTACCTGTATAGCGGCAGTATTGCTGAAGTATACCAACTCGGGGTGATATTTTGATGCCTCTTTTACGTTCGCTTTAAAGTCGGAGGTTTCATCTACTACCAGCGTATTGTGCGCTACGGTTTGTTTAGCCCAGCTGGTATTCTCGGGCAGGTAACCGCCGCCTCCTTTGGTTTCAATATTGATGAAGCGAGCGGCGCCATAATCAGGGAAAACCTCGCCGCCATTATCATAATACAAAATGTTCAGCCGGTCAAAATGGCCATGGCCCATGCCCTGGGCTGCTGCCTTCAATACCAGACATTGCTGCTTTTTACCTGCACCATAACGCAGGATACCGATGCCGCCCTCATCGCCGTTTTTGCCATCGCTCATCCACATAGGTTTGTAGCTGAAGGGTTGGGTTAGACCCGCGGCAATATCTTTGGCCACTTTTAAGCCGGCATCAGATACGATCACCTTTTTTTGCCGTACCGCTACATCCAGGAAACCTTTATCGCTGCTGATATCGGCGTAAGCAATGTCCACCGCGCTGATAAGCTCCGAGCTTTCAAAGGTTTTGTCCTTCATCGCATCATTAACAGGGAAGAACGCACCATTACTGTAAGTACCTTGCAGGGCAATGTTGACCGCTTTGGCCAGTAACCCGTTACGGTATTTAAATATTTGCACCTGCGGTTGGTACCGGCTGATGGCTTTAGCAAAGATCATGAAAGGTAACAAGGCATAGCGCTGATAATAAAAGCCCTCGGTATAATAGCCATCCGGCGAGAACAGCTCGTCAATCTGCTTCATAAAGCCCGTGTTGCCGCTTTTGTCCGATCCCTTTAAAGCCATTTGTACATACTCCGGTTTGTTTAAAACGTAGCCGGTTAAGCCCACAGCAGCCACCGCCCAGGTGCCATGATTATGTATCCGGTCGAACGTTTCCTTTGAATCCTCGGTAATGTATTTAACAATGGGGATAAACAAATGCTCCTCAATAGTTTTCCTGTCCGCAGCGGGAATGCCGTTATAAGCCATATCATAGCCTTGTATAGCGTTTACCTGCCAAACGCAATCGTTCAATATCTGCCAGAACATTTTGCCCGGCGGGTTGCTGTTTTCGCGTTTGGGGTGCACAGGCCATTTCTCGTACTGGGCAGCATAAGCCAGCAATATATTTTTTACGTAAGCAGCGTAGCGCGCATCCTGGGTAATGGCGTAAGCCGTGCCGCAGGCCAGTATATACTGATAATTGCGTTTGTGCTGCTCGTGCGTGAACCCGCCCCCGCCATCCTTTGGCACAGGTACGCTGATGGGATTTTTTAAAGCGTTATCGGCCTCCTGCTTCACTTCCAAATACGAGCTTTTAAGTAGCGGATAGCTATTTACGCCGCTGCGCACGGCCGGCAAATTTTGCTGGCTTAGCATAATGTTTGGGTGTACCTGTGCTTGTATCAAACTGCTGCAGCATACACAAAACATTAACATTACCACTTTTTTTAAGTAGTTCATTTTGGATTATATTTAAATTACGGCTGTGCTTAAATTGGTTAAGCCGGGTTATGTTGGTTTATTATACTTTCTAATTTATGGCCGGTCCTGCTCACTTGCAGTATATCATCAAGGTGACTGGCCATGGCGTTTTCAACCGCGTCGATATCGCCGGCATTTATGGCGTTATATATGGCGCGATGTTCGGCAATGGCTAATTTGCCACGGTTTTCACCACAAATTTTGTTCTCGGTAATGGTTTTGATCAAGTCGGGTATCAGGATCAGGATCATCGATTCGATAATCGAATTATGCGAAGCGCGAGCAATCATCATATGAAAAAGCATATCATCTTCAACCGCATCCTGGCCTGACATGGTTTTTGTTTCGTATTCCAGCATGGCCTGCTCAATAGCTTTCAGGTCTTCATCCGTCCTGCGTTCGGCAGCAAGCTTAACGGCATCCAGTTCCAGGTAGTAACGGGCCTCTATCAAAGCGCTAAAATCGTCCTTATTAAACTTAATGATATCGGTTATCAAATTATCGATCACCTTAATGCTCAGCCCCGATACATAGGTACCGCTTTGGGGATTAGTTTTAAGTAACCCGTAAAACTCCAGTTTCAAAATAGCCTCGCGTACATAGCTGCGGCCAACGCCAAACCTTTCAGATAAATGACGTTCGGCAGGCAACCTGTCGCCGGGCCTTAACTGACCGGAAATGATCAATTGCTTTAACTGCTGGATAATGGTATCAACAGGGTTCTCGGCAGTGACTGTCTGAAGGGTCTCTCTTAATGATCGCATAAATTGGTTAACCAGATTGGTTAACCAAATATCAGTGCTTTATTTTACAATTCCAAATGCTTAAAAAACTATTTTGAGAATGGAAGATACTAATAGTAATATGCCGAAGCTGGTATTTTTTGCCGATTAAACGGTGGGCCTTTCCACTCTAAATTAAATGTGCCTTTAGGGTTATAAGCGTATATTTTAAAGGCATGCAGGCCTGCCTTCAGTTTAATGGTGCTTTGTCTGGTGGTGCCCGGGGTATAGCCATAGTCGGCATCAATTAGTATGGCTTCGTGCAAACGCATAAAGGCTTTGTCGCCTGCGGATAGATAAAATGTATAATCACCATTTTCGGGGACTTTAATATATCCTTCAAAAAGGTATATATCGCCGGTTGGTGTACTGGTGATACCCGGCATATCGGCCTGGCCTGTTTTTACGGGTTTAAGGGTACTCACATCGGGCAGCCAGCTATACCTGCCATTAAAAGTTTTCCAGTTAATCCCATTAACAGTATTGCTTATCCTGTTCGCCGGGACGGCCGCATCATCATACGTGCGTTTTGCTGATGTATCAATGCGCCTTACCTGTAATACACGCTCTTTCATCAGTTGCTGCAAATCGGCCATTTTGCCATCCGCAGCCAGATTGGCGCTTTGATGGGTATCCGTAGTGATATTAAAGATCCCAAAATCATCGTCGGCCGATTTAATGTTGTACCGCAGGCCCACAAAATCGCCTATGCGTATCATTTGCATCTGGTTGCGTTGTTTTTGCCGGTTTATAGGCGCAAATTCCTTATAGTTTGGCGATTTGTTAGGTTCAAAATACTCCGCATATATTAAGCCATCGCGTTGTGTGCCGTTGCCTGTCAATGCCGGCAGCATCGATACACCATCGGTAATTACCGGCGCGGGCAAGCCTGCGGCATCGGTAAATGTTGGCAGCCAATCGTAGGATATGCTGGGTGTGGTAACAATTTTATTAGTCGCAATATGCCCCGGCCAGCGCGCAATTACCGGCATCCTTTCGCCGCCTTCCAATACGTCCCGCTTTATCCCGTCAAACGGCCCCGAACTTCCAAAAAAATTGGCAGCATAAGGTACATTGGGCTTAGGCAGGTATGCTTCTATAGATGGGCCGTTGTCCGAACTGAAGATCACCAGCGTATTATCGTCTATTTTTAAATCGGCCAGTAGTTTTAACAAGTCACCTACTTCATCATCAATGCGGCGGGTGCTGGTAGCATAGCGTTTGTAGGTATCGGGCCAGGGTATCTCAGGCGTATTGGGGTCGTTGTCGTTATCATAGGTGGCGTTGGCATAATCGGGGTGCCGGTAACTATCTATAGTACCGTTAGCGGTGTTGATCATTTCACCAGGTTTACCTAACCACTGCACACCGCCATTCAGTCCGCCGCCTTTAGGATAAGGGCCGGTCGGTAATTCAAGCACCGCGTGCGGCGTATCGTAAGCCAGGTACATAAAGAACGGCTGATCGCCTTTTTTACCCTGCTGGTGCGCCACTATCCATTTTTTGGCGGCCGCGGTCCACAAATCGCCGGTATAACATTTATCAAGGTCTTTACTTACCTCGGTGCGGTTCTCATAGACCTGTTTAGGTTTTTCGTATAAACCCTCTTTCGGATAATGCTCATGCCCGTCATTATGCCGCATATAACCATAGTAATAATCAAAGCCCCGGTTCAGGGGATGGGCGGGCCACTTCGCGCCATCTGCCGACCAGCGTTTGTCGCCCTGAAGGCCCCACTTGCCTATGGCCGCAGTTGCATAGCCTGCCTTTTGCATAACGTTTCCCAATGTATAATTATCGGCCAGGTCTTTATCAAACTGGTTATCGCGTACGCGAGCATGGCCCTGGCTTAGCCCGGTAAGGATAGAAGAGCGCGATGGCGCGCAAACCGGCGCGGCAGTATATGAATTTAGCATGACGGCGCCTTCCGCGGCCATTTTATCAAGATTTGGGGTATAAGTATAAGGTTTGCTGCGGTTATTATCCCGGGCGCGCTGGTTTTGAAAAAATACGCCTACATCGCCATAGCCAAGGTCGTCGGTAAGTATAAAAATGATGTTGGGCTTTTTAGCTGTGGCCGGTTTTGCCTGGCCATTTACCCGGTTGCTTGCTAACAAGCAGGTAATGGCCAATATGCAACAGGTATAATTCATAGAAGTTATTATAGGTATATAAAGATAAACGTAGTATTTAAAAATCAAAGCGCCCCATTTTCAATCGTCATTTGTGGCCGGTAACCCGCGCGGAATGCTTGCACAATGGAGTAAGGGGTTAACACAGTGACTTCACTCCGGGGGATGGGCAGGCTTTCATCATATCCAAATGATGTCCAACGGTGCAGTTGGTTGCCCGCCAAAAGGTAAGGCGCGCTGTTTATGTAGATAAAGGTCCCCTCCGGCAAACTCGCTGCCGCAGCGGTAAATGTTACTTTCTGATGATCGGCGCCTATTCTTTCCGTGTGGATGATGTCATCTATTTTACCGATAGCGGTTTTTATATTAAAACCATACGCCGGGTTCCCTTTAAGCCATGCGGCTTTAAATTGGTTTGCTGCATCGCGCCGGCATTCAAAGCAGGGGCGGTGCCCGGCAGCAAAAGCCGTAGCTTCGTCTAAAAAAAACAGTTCCGTCCAAAGGTTTGGGGCCATAATTTGGCGGTGCCTGTTCTTAAACTGCAGCACGCAAATTATCCAGGCCTTATGTTTAAAGGGGCGCAGTATGGTTTTGGTAGCGCCATGCAATTGTCCACGGTTACCAAGCCACGCGCCGCGGGCCTTTGTTTGTATGATATCGCCCTGTGGGTTTACACGGTTTTGCAGCATATAAATTTATTAACTAAGATAGGGATTCATCAGCAACAAGCTGTGGTATCTTTACAGGCAATTACCATAATTTATTACTTTCAAACTAAGTTTGTCACACGTTGTTAATGTTCTGTAATGAAAATAGCCACTTATAATGTAAACGGCGTTAATGGGCGCCTGCCGGTGTTGTTGCGCTGGCTTCAGGAAACCCAACCCGATGTAGTTTGCCTGCAGGAGCTGAAAGCGCCCGAGGAAAAGTTTCCCGAACAAGCAATTAACGATGCTGGCTATAAAGCTATCTGGCATGGCCAGAAAAGCTGGAACGGGGTAGCAATACTTTCGCGCTATGGCGATATCAAGGAATCAAGGCGCGGCCTGCCCGGCGATCCTGAAGATTTGCATAGCCGGTATATAGAAGCCGTTATTAATGGCATAGTGATAGGCTGCCTTTATCTGCCTAACGGTAATCCGGCACCGGGGCCAAAGTTCGATTATAAGTTAGCCTGGTTTCAGCGGCTTACCCTGCACGCCGCGCAGTTATTAAGTTATGATACACCGGTAGTTTTATGCGGCGATTATAACGTGATGCCTACCGATATTGATGTATACAAGCCCGAGCGCTGGGTGGATGATGCCCTATTCAGGCCTGAAACCCGGGCCGCCTTCCACGCATTGGTAGCTCAGGGTTGGACAGATGCCATCCGTAAACTATACCCTACAGAAAAAATTTATACTTTTTACGACTATTTCCGCAACGCCTACGGCCGCGACGCCGGTTTACGTATCGATCACTTTTTGTTAAGCCCCAAACTTGAAGGCCGGCTGGTTGCCGCAAAGGTAGACCGCCATGTGCGCGGCTGGGAAAAAACCAGCGATCATTGTCCGGTTTGGATTGAATTGACTGATAAATGACCCAGTGATATATTACTTAAAAGTTAATTATATTTGATGCCCAATTACTGCCTATGCACGTTCCAAATTTTACAGGCTTAAATTATACTAATGTTTTTTTGCAAATGCCTGTTGCTGCCTATATCTGCGATGACCATAACAACCTGGTGGCTTATAACCCGGCAGCAGAGAAATTGTGGGGTAGCATACCGGTAATAGGCAAGCCTTGTGAAAAACACAGCCAGGATGATGAATTTACCATTGTAAGGCCTGATGGTAGTAAAAGCATTGTACAGGCGCATATTACCACGCTGCCTGATACTGCAGGGACAGTAGTTATTTTAATGGATATTACCGCGCAGATAGATGATGATAACCGCGAGGCCCGTTTGGCTGCTATTATTGAATCATCTGACGATGTGATCATTAGTAAAACGCTGGGCGGCTATATTACTAGTTGGAACAAGGCGGCCGAAAAGCTGTTTGAATATACCGAAGATGAAATAATAGGTAAACATATTACCACCCTGATCCCTGAAGACCGACATGCAGAAGAGGATATAATCATCAACAGGATAAAGAACAATTTACGTGTTGACCATTTTGAAACCATCCGTATAACAAAGTCGGGTAAACTCATCCCCCTTTCTATAACCGTATCACCTATTCATAATCGTAAAGGCGAGGTAATTGGGGCCTCTAAAATAGCGCGCGACATTAGTAAGCAAAAACAATCGGAAGAACGCCTGCAGATGTATGCCGAAAACCTGGAAATACTAAACTCGGTAGGGCAGATCATCTCTGCCGACCTGGATACGCAAGGTATTTTACAAAAAGTGACTGATGCTACCACACAGCTTACCGGCGCGGCATTCGGCGCTTTTTTTCACAACGAAGTGAATGAGAAGGGCGAATCGTACATGCTGTTCACTTTATCGGGGGCGCCCCGGGAAGCATTTGAAAAATTTGGAATGCCGCGTAATACCGCTGTTTTTAAACCGACGTTTGAGGGTGAAGGTATTGTGCGGGTTGACGACATAACTAAAGACCCCCGCTATGGACATACTCCCCCGCACTATGGTATGCCTGAAGGGCATTTGCCGGTAGTAAGTTATCTTGCGGTACCTGTCATATCCAAATCAGACGGGGTAATAGGCGGCTTGTTTTTTGGCCATCCGGAACCTGGCAGATTTACCATTGAACACGAAAAACTACTGGCGGGGGTGGCGTCGCAAGCGGCAATAGCGCTTGATAACGCCAAACTTTACGAGGAAGTAAAATCACTAAATGCCAAAAAAGATGAATTTATTGGCCTGGCCAGTCACGAACTAAAAACCCCTGTTACCAGTTTAAGCGGATACCTGCAATTGATAGAACGCAATATGCCTGCAGCTGACCTGAACAATACTTTTATTAAACGCGCCCGGCAACAGGTTATTAAACTTACCTCGCTGATAGAGGACCTGCTGGATGTATCCAAAATACAAACGGGTAAATTACCCTTCAGCTTTACAACGTTTAATTTTGTGCAGTTGTTTAACGATGCTATTGAGATGATGCAGCACAATAACCCATCTCATACCATCCGTGCGGAATTTGATGCTAATCAGTTATTGATCTATGCCGATCAGCAACGTATAGAACAGGTAATTATCAACCTTATTTCTAATGCTATTAAGTATTCGCCTGATGCTGGTTTAATAATAATTAAAGGGCAGGCCACTAATAGTAAATTGAAAGTAAGCGTTCAGGATTTTGGGATAGGTATTGCAAAAGATCAGTTAAAGCGTATATTTTCGCGGTTTTACCGGGTTGAAAACCTTGCCGCGCATATGTCTGGCCTGGGTATTGGTTTATATATAAGCCACGAGATCATTCATCGCCACCATGGTAAAATATGGGCCGAGAGCGAGCTGGGCAAAGGCACAACTTTTTTCTTTGAAATACCATTACAGCAAAACGGCGATCGTTGATCATTGAAATATTAGGGAGTGGGGATGGTCCATTTTGGCACATAGCCTGTTTGTCCGTTGTAGAATACTTTATAAAAGCTTTGGCCCCTTTCCAATACTTTAACCTGCGAATGGTTTGGGATACTGGCAATTACTGCCGATGTATAGCCCGATTGCTGGTGCAGGTTAACTATACCCGTCATGTTAGCCTGTATGGTTGCGGTATAAGTTTCATTATCCGGTTCAACCACCGGCGACTTAATTATTGCCGGTTGCTTTGTGACTACCGGTTGCGTAGCTATTAAAGGCGCTTGTTTGGCAGTAACAATAACGGGTGCAACTTTTTTAATAACAGGCGTATCCCTTTTTATCTTTATTGGCCTTGCTATGGTTGTTGCAACCAGGGGAGCGGCATCTTTAGCTTTTTTCTGTAGCAGTTTCTTTTTTTTGTGATGCTTAACCTTAGCGGCGCTAAGCATTGGAGTTTTAACTACCAGGGCCTTTTTTGATCCCTTTAACGAGTTTATTACATACCAGCCAAACAAGCTGGTAAAACATGCCAGCGCAAGTGATGCGGCTACAGTAAGGTGCCTAACCCTGAACCACCAGTAAAAACGCCGCTGCTCGGCCTTCTTTAAAGCAATATCGTACTTGCGGCGACGAACAGGATCGCTTAGTAATTGGTACGCCTCTGTTATCTCACGAAAGTGGCTGTCCAGAAAATGATCATATTCGCCGCCGTCCTGGTCAAATTTTTTGGCCAGCTTCCGATAGGCCGAATTTATTTCTTGCGGCGTAGCCTTGCTGTCCGTCCCCAGCAGGTAGTAAAAGTCCTTCATGTTCAGTTATATAGCAGGCGTTTTGAGCTATTTGATTAAAAATATTAATTATAGTTTAACTAAAAAAATGAAAAAAAATTTGCGCAACCAAACAATTGCATTTATATTTGCAATCAAACGGTTGCAAATATATAGAAGAAATTATGAGAAGAGATATTTTTCAGGCCATTGCCGACCCCACACGCCGGGCAATTTTAGTACTGCTGGCAGTGCAGGCTATGACACCAAACGCCCTGGCCGAACATTTTGACAGCACCCGGCAGGCGGTATCAAAACATATTAAAATACTAACCGAATGCGAAGTGGTAAACCAGCAGCAAAGGGGCAGGGAAATTTACTATCAGCTTGATCCTGAAAAGATGAAAACAATAGACTTATGGCTTGAAAAGTTCCGCCAGTTGTGGGACGACCGGTTTAACCAGTTAGATAATTTATTAAACGATTTATAAACTGCAATTATGAAAAACAACACTGAAATTACCAAGGACCTGGCAAACAGGAAACTACATGTAGTGCGTCATTTTAATGCGCCATTAAACAAAGTATGGAAAGCATGGACTGAAAGCGAATTGTTGGATAAATGGTGGGCACCCAGGCCATGGCAGGCACAAACCAAGCTAATGGACTTTAAAGAGGGCGGTACCTGGCTTTATTGCATGGCCGGCCCACAGGGAGAAAAACATTGGTCGCGGGTTGATTTTAAAACTGTAGACCCACAAAAAAGCTTTACAACCGCCCACGCCTTTTGCGACGAGGATGGTAACCTGACCAACACTATGCCAACCAGTTATTGGGATATTGCATTCAGCGCTACAGAAACAGGATCGAAAGTTGATGTGACCCTTGAGTTTGATTCGGAAACCGATATGCAAACTTTGGTCCAAATGGGCTTCGAAGGCGGCTTTACCATGGCCCTTGGCAATTTGGACGAGTTACTGGAAGCTTAATAAACCGATGCACATGATAAAACAAAGGCTGCCCTTTTGGGGCAGCCTTTTATGTGATCTTAATTTACATTTCAAAATAATAACTAATGGTGCCCAATGGCAGAATGGTTTGATCTGTAGTTATCGGTTTTTCGGGCTTTTCATCGGCAAGGCAAGTGTAGAGCTTGCGGGGTTTGCCGCCGGGCCAGCTTAATAGCACCTTTTCAGGCTTGTCCGAAACCGACCTTACCCTTAATATCATCCCTTTACCATTGTCGCTCTGTTTTAAGGTTGATATCAGCACATTAGGGTTACCAATTTTAATCCAGTTTTTTACAGCCGGAGCCTTATCCACCGGAATAGCGATTAAAGGCCTGTTTTGCTCCAGTCCAAAACGATTGGTGGCTACGGCATCGTAAATCTGATGAGGCAGCAAGGCATAGTGGAAATTCATCACACCGCCTTGTTCTAAAGGAAAATTGGTACCCCAGTGGTTATTCAACGCCCACGAGAACATGGTTTGTGTTTTTGGCAGGGTTTTATACCAGTTTTTACGGCCATGCGCACCGCCCAGCACATTGGCCGTCATTTCGCCCATTTCAATTAAAGGGGCTTCTATACATGTCCAGGTAATACCGGTTTCGTTATTTGAAATATCAACCCAGTGCTGAAAGGTTAACCAGCTTTTATTGCTGCCGGTTATCTGGTCATATTCAGGGATCATTGTCCCCCAGGGGATATCCAGCCTGGTGTTACCATCGGGCACGTTAAAGGCAAAACCAAAATGAATGCCCTCTTTAGTGGGGGTGCTTATCTTGTCCAGTATATTGGTTATATCAACCCAGGGCTGTCCGTTTACTACCTTTACTTCACGCGTAAGCCAGTTACAGCCTTCGGCGCTTGATGATACAACTACCGAGGCTACCAGCGGGCCGTTATCTTTTATTTTTAACTTAATGTTATAAGGTTTCGAACCTATGTTGGCCGTATCCGTTTCCAGCAGGTAGCGGTAGCTGTTTAACCCGTATTTTGATTTTTTGTCTACATATTCCTGCCCGGTTTTAACCTCCTTAAGGCTGTTGATATCGCCGTTTTCGGGGTCGATATGCAGGGTGAGCAGGCCGTTTGTTAATGTATTATTGCTGATACTGCAACCATTTTTCAATTTACTTTCGCCTGTTGTAACTGTATAGGTTGCAGCGC
Source organism: Mucilaginibacter boryungensis (assembly GCF_015221995.1). NCBI lineage: Bacteria > Pseudomonadati > Bacteroidota > Sphingobacteriia > Sphingobacteriales > Sphingobacteriaceae > Mucilaginibacter > Mucilaginibacter boryungensis. Next base: position 379,660 of record NZ_JADFFM010000002.1, on the reverse strand, counting down.
CAAGCGCCGGTATTTGCTTAGCCATAAAAACCAGCTCGCCTGATGATAAGCGTTGCGATGGCATTTCAAGCCCTTGTTCATCCAGCACACGGTCACCGGCTTTTGATTGCTCTTTACTTAAGGTAACCAAACCATCCCTGGCCCACGATAGGGTATTGAACACCGCTATTTTATTGCTTGCTGCACTCTTGATAGTGTTGAATGTCAGATTGAGCAATTCCTGACTGTTTTTCAACGAATTTTCAAAAAACGATGCTTTGGTTTGTTCTATTTGCTTGGCCAGCGGCGCTTTAGGGTCTTGGTAGCCCCAGGTATGCTCGGCACCCAGCAAGCAGTTTTGCCAGGCGCTGTCAATTAGTTTACGTGGCGCTGGTTTAGTGTAATTCAGCATGCTCCAGGCGGTTTCGGCTTGCACAATGTTTTCGGTAGCGCGACGGTATTCACCTACGCGTTTAGCATCCGACCCCAGCCCATCTGTCCAGTACTCGCTGTAATCGCCTTTCACCTGGGGGATGATATCGCCATAACGTTTTTCATAATCATCCAAAATACGCTGCGAGCCGGATATAATTAGTTTAGGATAAGCATATTTTTCGTTCCAATTGCGCACAGCATCGGGTAGGTCGGCATCTATCAGGGCATTATCGGCTAAAGCCCATGGTATTACCAGTATGTTATAAGGCGAACGTTTGGCTTCCAGCTTCGCTATTTCATCGAACACCAGGTCACCTACAAAATTTTCATCGGGCTTGCCGGTAACGATACGATCCAGCGATGGGTCGTTACCCTGGCTTTTGTGCAGACCAATTTTCGAGCCTTTTATAGTATAGCCAAAGCCATAAGGCAGGGCCTGTAAAAAAAAGATCTTTGATTTTCCATCGGGGGCAACCCAATAGAACGGGCGGTGTTCCCAAGGGTCTCTTATGGTACCAATATTAGGATATATAAAAAAGCCGCGGATACCGTTTTGATAAGCAGCTTGCACTGTCCCCCATGATGCGCCGGCCACATCCATTTGCACCATGGTTTTAATAGGCACACCGGTAACAGCCGAAATTTCATGACCATTGTGAAACAGCCTCAGCAATTCCTCGTCGGTACAGGCGCTGGTATTTACGTTGGCATAATCGCCATCCAAACTTATCCAACCTTTTTTTACGGCATCAATAAAAATTTTCCTTTTTTCGGGCGATGCTTCTTTCAGGTAATTTTCGGTTACCCAATTAGCTTCGGGGTTCCAAACAAACCGCGACCCTTCGGGGTAGTTCTGCGTTTTTTTAGCAATATCAATCGCCACATCAATATTGCGCATGTGCAGCTTGCGCACAAATTCCTGCGTGTTGGTATAGCCAATATCCACATGCGAATGGGGATAAATGTAAACCGTCCATTGCTTTAATACCGGTACAAACACCGATTGGTACATCACATTTTTAGCAGTGGTAATAGTAACGCGTGCCTGGCATAATTTATCTAAACCAGCACCGGCAGGAAGCATTATCGTGGTGCCTTCCAGGCCTTTTTCGTTTTTAGGGATATCGGTTTCTTCAGTGGTCCCGTTACATTCCACTTTTATGGAAGCGGCTTCGTTAAGCCTGTCACCTTTAAACGCCAGGTATACGGCACGACCAGGCTTACCATCTTTACGGTATTTATAATAAGGCTGCACAACGGCATTGAATGTGAGCGATGGATTTGCCTGGGCACATCCGTTTATGCAAACCAGGTTCAAACTTAAAATAAGCAGGAAGAATCCAATAAGGGCATTGGAAATTTTATAGTTATGGCTAATACAAGCGGATTTTATGATCATCATATTTTCAGGGGTAGAATAGGGGAAGGGATATTTACACTGATAGCAAGGGTTGCAAATCAGCACTTAGCAAAATGAAAAAGGGGGCTAAATGCCCCCCTTTTTCACAAAATTTATTATTGTACTACCACCAGCTTGATGTCGCTGAAGTTGTACAACTTCGAGCCATAGTCGGTGCGTGCCGCAAGGCGGATGTACCAGTCTTTTTTAGGTAATGCGCCCGAAGACAAAGAAGTGGTAATGGTAATTGTAGTGCCAAGTAAAGCAGTACCTGTTGTACCCGAATAAGTTAAGTGTGTTGCATAACGGGTATCGTAGCTATTGGTATTGCTGCCAATGTAGGGGTATGGCGATGTATACAACCACACATCGGTAAGGTTACCCTGAAATGCTGTTTTAGTGGTACCGCGGGTAATTTTAGCCTGGGCGGTAATACTGCCATTAGCGTTTAATACAGGCGTACCAACCCATTCAACTTCCAGTAAAGGCTCTACTGTAAAATTAACTGTTGTTGTGCCCCCTTTAACTTCAACATTCTGGCTTTGGTCAACCGGTGGGGTAGCGGCCGGTTGTACCAGGGGTACAAAAGCACCCTCGGCAGAGATGTTGTAAGTTGCCGCAAACACTTTGGTGTTAATGTAAGTGCCATCAATTTTGGTAGCCAGATAAAGCGGGGTAGGGTTTGAACTCCAACTGGTTTCCAGTAATTTAATACGTGTACCCGCGCTACCTCCCGCATCGCCCGATAGATCGCTTTGCATAGGCTTGTTCGTATTAACGTCAATAATAGTACCCTGCAGCGTTTGGTCGGGCCCATCATAGTTATCGAATTTTTTGCATGAGCTGGCCGACAGAATGGCCGCGCCCAATGCTATGCTATAAAATATATTTTTCATGTTCAGTTTATCTTAATTACTAAGGTTTGGAACTACGTTAGGGCTTTTAGAGATAACAGCTGTCGGAATAGCTTCATAATACCACTTCGGATCGAAAGTGTAGGTAGTATTGCGTTCGTCGAAACGGTCATCGTAAAAATATTGTTTAGCCTGCGACGAGTAAAATCCCCACAGAACACGCCAAACAGTAGCGTTTTGCTCTTTATCAATAATGCGCCACCTTTTTAAATCCCACCAGGTTTTATTCTCGTAAGCCAGCTCTTTTCTTCTTTCCTTACGTATAATATCCACACTGGTCATATCAGCCAGGGTTGCCTGGGTAGCGCCCGCACGTTCGCGAATCAGGTTAATATTAGTAAGGGCAGTAGTTTGGTAAGCTGCACCCTGGCCGGCAGTAAACAATTCGTAAGCTGCTTCGGCCTGGTTAAGTAATACCTCTGCATAGCGCATTTCAATCCAGGCCTGGTCCGAGCGGTTAGTAGCTAAATCGGTGGTTGGCTTATTCGGATCCAGCCACTTGCGGATACTGAATCCGGAAATAGAACCTGAGGAAGAAGTACCAACGAAATAACCACTTAAGCCGCCTGGCTTCATTTTCGAACCATCGGGCAGGGTATAATCGGCCTGGTTGGCATCCGGCGCTTGTACGATATTTGTAGTAGGATAGGGGCTTTTAGAACCTGCAGGCAGCAGTTTGTTTATACCGCCTGCTGACGCGCCTGTATAAATACCACGACGGATATCAATGATCTGGTTTTTGAACAGATCGCCTGGGAATAATACTGTACCCCTTAAACGTGGTTCGGCATTGGCGAACGGATCGCCGGGGTTGTTATACATAATGTAATGGCCAGCGCCATCAAGCGTTTGGAAAGTACCATTGGCATTTTTTGGAAGCCCTTCAAACATCTCAATAAAATCAAGTGTAGGGCAGGTCTCCTGCGATTCTACACCATTCCACAACTGGCGGGGGATCATCTCTACATCGTACCAGTGTGCCGCTTCGGGATAATGGTACTGACGTACAAAAATATTTTCGCTGCTTGACTGGTCAATAAACAAGGCTGCAAAATTGTTTGCCTGGGCAGCTTTATCGGTTGCAGACCAGCTTTGCTTATACAATGAATATTTACCAATTACCTGGGCAGCGGCATCGTACGAAGCTTTGAAGTAATCAACAGCCTTTGCCGATGGAATGCCGCAAAGTTGTACACCACCTACGGTAAGGTTAATAGTATTGTACTTAGCAATAGAACCGGCATACAGCATTATACGCGATTTGAATGCCAATGCAGCCCATTTGGTTACCCGGCCTTTCTTTGTACCTGAAATATCGGGTAGCTTGGTAAAGGCATCGTCCAGATCGGAAGCTATAAAATCCCATATAGCCTGCTCGGATGAGCGTGGTATTTTAAACTTGTCAATCTCGGCTACTATGTCATCAATAGTTTCCCCTGGTTTGGTAAGCACTTTATCCACCAATGGCACACCGCCATACCGTTTAACCAATGCAAAGTAGGTCATGGCGCGGATAAACTTAGCTTCGCCCAGCCAGCTGTTTACCTGTGTTGTATTGTAATTACTTGCATAAGATGGCAGGGTTTCCATAAAATAATTACATTCACGGATAAGCGAGTAAGCATCTGCCCAATAGTTAAAGGTTTCAGTTTGCTGTTGGGTGGCGTCGCGGCTAATGGCCTCGCCGGTAATGGTGAACGGCGAGGAACGCCAGAATGATTTGAAACCGGCATTTGGCAGCCATTTAAAATCCTCGATAGGTAGTTCGCTATAAATACGCGCCATATATGCTTCTACACCCGCGGTATTACCAAATACATCAGGGTCCTGTAAAATATTAGGTGGCGGGATATCCAGGTCTTTCTTACACGAGGTAACAACGGTTACCAAAGCAAGTATCAATAAAAATATTTTCCTTTTCATCTTTCTTTATTTAAAATTTCAGGTTCACACCAAATGATAGTACCCTGTCAACCGGGTAAGCATAATCGTACTGTGTAGTAGCGGCTATGAATGTTGACGAGCCAGATGGTTTTTCCGGATCGATGTATTTAAGACCGGTAATAGTGAATACGTTATAACCATTAGCAAACAGGCGGATGCTTTTGATCCCTGCACGCGACATAAGCTTATTGGGCAAAGTATAACCTATTTCAAGGCTTTTTAACCGCACATACGAGGCGTTATGCATGTTAGCAGATGTATTAACGAAAGCTAAGGTACCTGTGTAAGCGTAGTAGCCCGGTGTCCATTGTGTATTAGGGTCATATGGGTCAGCAGCAGGGTCGGTAGGGTGCCACCTGTCTAAAAACTGCGTAAGCGCGTTACCATCGGCCCAAAGCGGTTCGTGCAATTGTTCAATATAAGTTGCATAAACCATGGCTGCCCCCTGGAACTGGGCGCTTAGATCGACCCCTTTGTATGCGGCTGAAAAGTTGAACCCAAAAGAAACCAAAGGCAAACCATACAAACCTATAGGCTGACTGTCATCAACACCTACCTGGCCGTCGCCGTTCCAATCCTGGTAGCGGTAATCTCCTACAACAGTTCCTTTACTTACGTAAATAGGGCTGTTCTCAATGGCCTTATAGCTTTCAAACTGACCGGCCGATCCGTAACCAAAATAAGCGTTATTGTATCGGTTTGCACCGGTAAGTACGTTGGCTACACTACCTTTTTGTATCCAGTTAAGGTATGAGTTACCTGCACGTGCAGCAGTATATGTACGGTTCATGGTACGGGTGTAGCCAAAGGTACCGCCTACTTCATAATTGAATTTGCCGATATGGTTACGGTGCGATACCGAGAAGTCAAAACCAAAAGTACGGTCGCTGTTCAGGTTTTGTTGCGGTAAACCTGCGCCTACCACATCTGGCAAAGATAGTAACTGGTTAGCCAAAAGGCCATCCCTATCGCGCCTGAACCAATCGAACGTAATGCCGAATAAACCATTCCATGCCTCCAAATCTACACCAGCATCCAGCGTTTTAGCGGTAAACCAGGTAATGCTGGGGTTAGGTATACCACGTGGTTGTACAGCATTGTAAAATACACCATCGAACACGGAGCCGGGAGGCTGGCCGGTTGCCGAACCGCTGGCCGGGTAGGTGAAGCCTGCAAGGTACTGGTAGGTTGATGCACCGTCGTCGCCGGTTGCACCATAGCTTGCACGTACTTTAAAGTTGTTAATAAATGACAACGCTTTAGTGTTTTTGAAGAAACCTTCTTCAGAGATCCGCCAGCCCAACTCTGCTTCAGGGAAGAAACCCCATTGCTTGTTTAGGTTGAAACGTGAGGAACCATCGTACCTGAATGATACCTGGGCAATATATTTAGACTTGTAATCGTAATTTAAACGGCCAAAGTAAGAAGTGTTTTTGTACTTGTAGAAAACACTTGGATTTGAACTGTTGCTGGCCTGGGCATTAGTACTGGTGCCTGCAAAAAGATACTCTATTGGTACAGATAATTCCCTTTGAGCATAAAAGTTATCGCCGCTTCGGTTGTTCTCTTCATAGGCCAGCAATCCCGAAATGTGATGGGTGTTATTAAAAGTATGGTCGTAATTTAAAGATAGCTGGGCCAGGCTGGCAGGATACTGATAATTCTCTTTCCTGATAGTACTTGGCGATTGCTGAACGCTACCCACTACATAAGCGTTTGTAGCTGCATTATAAGTATATAGGTTATAGGCTTTGTTATAAAGCTGGTTATCGTTTTGGGTATAATCATAGCTATATAACCCTTTAAGGTTTAACCCATTTACCCACGGAACATTATAGGTAAGGGCAGCAGATGACTGGAAATATTTGCTGGCTAAAATTTGGTAGCCGCTGGTGCTTGCATCTGCCTGCGCTAAAGGGTGCAGCGGGTTGGGTAAGGCATAGTAATAAGCCGGGTTATCATTAGCATAAACCGGGTAAATAGGCCGCTCGAACCACATGCTGCGGAAAATCCAGTAAGGCGCCTGCAGCGGTTGGTTTTTCTTATCCTGAGAACCAGACAGGTTCAAATCAAAGGTAAGATTTTTTGAAACCCTGGTACTTAAATTCGAGCGCAGGTTATAACGTGTGTAATCCAGGTCGTTAGTTTTTAGTAAACCATCCTGGCCTAACATACCAATGCTTATATAATAATTACTATTGTCGGTACCGCCGGTAGCGCTTAAATTATGCTGTTGCTGCCCCGCGTGTTTTTTCGTAGTAACATCATACCAATCTGTATTTATCTGGCTAAGGGTAGCCATTTGTGCAGCGGTATAGGTTGGGTTGCCCTTAAAGCCCACACCGGTATTGTGAACTGCTTTTTCGTTAACCAATGTCAGGTAATCTGCCGAACCAACACCTCTTGATAACCTTAAGGGGGCTTGCAGCCCATAGTTACCTACGTAATTAAGTGCAAGCTCGCCCTTTTTACCTTTTTTAGTGGTAACCAGGATGACACCGTTGGCCCCGCGTACACCATAAATAGCTGCCGAAGCATCCTTCAGGATAGAAACGCTTTCAATGTCGTTGGGGTCAAGACGGGCAAGATCAGGGCGTGGGACACCGTCTATTACGATGAGTGCACCGCCCATACCACGTATATCGTAGTTATTGGCAAATGAGCCAGGTTCGGCTGTGTTTTGTACGTTACGGAAACCGGGAAGCTTACCCGAAAGGGTGTTTAACAAGTTTTCGTTTTTGGTAGTCACAATTTCACTGGCAGTTACCGAAGATGTAGCACTTGTTAAAGAGGCTTTCTTTTGTGTACCGTAACCCACTACTACCACCTCGTTTAATGATGAGTTAGAGGGTGTAAGGCTTACCGAAAGTGTTTTTTGATTGCCTACAACTACCTGGCTGGGGCTGTAGCCAACCATGCTGAATACCAGCGTTGTCCCCGGATTTGCAGTGAGTGAAAACTTGCCGTTAACATCAGTTTGGGTACCTGAAGTGGTGCCTTTAACTGTTACCGTTACGCCGGGCATTGCATCGCCTTTTTCATCGGTAACGGTACCCCGTATTACTGATTGCGCGTAAACTGAAAGCGACAATACAATGCCCATTAACAGGGCAAGTGCCGGCTTTTTAAACGCAGAGAAGCACTGGCTGGCCAAATGGTAAGTCCCATTGGTTACAGGTTGCCTGTGTTTTTGTTTTGTAATTTGATTATGTGAAGAAGATCTCATAAAAGTAAATACTAAATCATATTGATTGGTTTATAATGAATTAATTGATTGCCGAAGTCAGTGGTCAGGTAGGATGCTTTAAAAACCTGCTGGGCATTTTAAAACAATTTTGATTAGCGTCTGGTCTGTTTTTTATCATTGGTTTGAATTTTTAAATTCTGTAGGGGCGAAAAAATTATTGCACAAAATGTAGCCAGACTTAATTGCTAACAGCATTTTGTGCAGGTATCAGGTTTTGCTGGTATCGTTTAAACCAAGGGTTTACCAGTACCAGTTATTATAATTGTTTAATGTATGGGTACAATCATCATCAGCAACAATCGCTATTGGCCAGCACATTTCTATTTGGATGAATGATTGAGGTTTATATATGTTATAATGTACAAACATATGAATTATTTTATTATTCCAAATTTTTTTCAAAATATTTTTGGTTTAAGCTAAATCAATGCCAAGCTAATACTTGCTACGAAGTTTTAAAACCCACAAATTGACAGCCAGAACAATCGGCTATAAAGCGTTAAATATCGATATAAGGCTTGTAAACAACGTTTTAGTTTATTGGTTTGCCTGGGACGGAGAAATATTTAAATGATAATATTAATTTAATGTAATAATGTACATACATGATAATTTTTTTTATTATTGCAAAACCACTATTAACCGTATGAAATTTCAAAAACGGCTGCTGCTGATTTGTGTATTGGCATCGTATTTTAATGTTTACGCCCAAAAAACGGCGCCAGGCTCAACAAAACGGCCCAATATTATATTCATACTAGCCGACGATCACGCATATCAGGCCATTAGCGCTTATGGAAGTAAGCTGATAAAAACACCTAATATCGATAGGATTGCACGCGAAGGCGCATTAATGCAGTCGGCCTATGTAACAAACTCCGTATGCAGCCCCAGCAGGGCAGTAATTTTAACCGGCAAGTATTCGCACCTGAACGGGATGAAGGATAATGGCACCTATTTTAACGGTGCGCAGCAAACCCTGCCAAAAATATTTAAACAATACGGATATCAAACGGCTATAGTGGGTAAGTGGCACTTATTCAGCACGCCAACCGGCTTCGATTACTGGAACATCCTGCCCGACCAGGGTAATTATTATCATCCTAAGTTTATTAAAATGGGTAAGGATACCATGTATAGCGGGTATGTGACGGATATTATCACCAACCTGGCTATCAACTGGATAGGCGACCATAAAGGCAAGCCTTTTTTCCTGATGCTGCATCATAAAGCGCCGCACCGTAATGCCATGCCGCCTATAAAATACCTGGATAAGTTTAACGATGTGAAATTCCAGCTGCCTTATAGTTTTTATGATGATTATAAAGACAAAGTCGGGCTGCAACGCCAAAGCATCACCATAAAAAACGATCTGGATATCCGTTATGATAGTAAGATACCTTGCGATACGTGTCCCGTCACTAAAATAAACAACTGGGCTCCGGCCGAATACCAGCGCGAGCTTGCCGGCCTGACGCCGCAGGAACGCACTATATGGGATAAAGCCTATCAGAAAAAGTATGAACTGTTTAAGACCCTGCATACCAAAGAGGAGATAACCCGGTTCCAATATCAGCGCTACATGGAAGATTATCTGCGGTGTGTGATGTCGCTGGACGATAACGTTGGGCATGTGCTTAAATATCTGGACAAGATGGGGTTGGCTAAAAATACTATCGTAGTATATATGTCCGACCAGGGCTTTTACCTGGGCGAACATGGTTTGTATGATAAGCGTTTTATGTACGAAGAATCGTTCCGCACACCAATGATGATCCGTTACCCCAAAGCGGTAAAGCCGGGTAATAAACTAAACCAGTTTGTACTAAACCTTGATATAGCCCCTACGCTGCTTGATCTGGCGGGGATAAAACCGCCCGATGATATGCAGGGCGAATCGATGAAACGGTTGCTGGCTAAACAGCCGTTGGTTAAAAAATGGCGCGATGAGATCTACTACCATTACTACGAACTTTCATTTAACCTGACGGCCCATTATGGTATCCGTACCAGGCAATACGCCCTGATGCATTTTTATAACCCGGTTGATGGCTGGGAACTGTATGACCTCAGGAAAGATCCTTACGAAATGACTAATATTTATTATAAGCCTGAATACCAGCAGGTTGTTACTGATTTAAAGGCACGGTTGAAAGCGTTACAGGTAAAGTATAAAGATGAAGAAAGTACTTTTTTGAAGAAGAAATAAACGAAGTGTCATCCCAAACATGTTTCAGGAGAGAAGATATTAAAGATAACTTTTGGTTAAGTTAAATTGGTGTAGAAAGGGGTAGCTTAGGCTACTCCCTTCTGCTTTCTATGGTGTAGATAAATGCATCGGCACGGTAGTAGCCCAGGTTAAATTCAATGGGGCGGTCGCCCTGGTCGTACACAAACCTTTTGCGGAATAATATCGGGCTGCCATGTTCAATCTCCAGCTTAGCGGCAATAAACTTATCGGCGGCCTTGGCGCTGATCTCTTCTTTCGACAGGTTGGCAATAGCCGAGTAATCTTTTTCCAGTATCTCGTACAAAGGGCGTTTAAAATCCTCCTCGCCGGTAAGTCCTACCCGTGGGTGGAAGTAAGATACAAAATATACAAAAGGGCCTTCCAGCCGGCCACGCAGCCTTTCCAGCTTTAATATTTTTTTATCGGTGCTTATTTCAAAAAAGTTGGCTATCTGCTCATCGGGGTTAACCCAGCTAATATGCAGTTCGAAATTTTTAATAGGGATGCCCCGTGCTGCCATTTCCTGCGAAAAGCTAAGCCAGTTGTTTGATTTTGAGCTAACCGACGCCCCTGCCACTTTAGTGCCAATACCTTTTTTGCGTATCAGTAAACCTTCATAAACCAGCTTGTTCAACGCTTGCCTTAGCGTAGTGCGCGATATGGCCAGTTGCTTGGCCAGGTCAACCTCGTTCGGCAAAAACTTACCGTCTACGTACTGGGGGTCTTTTATAATGTTGCGTAAAAGCTCTTCGGCTTGTAAGTGCAGTGGGACCGGGCTTTTATGATTGATCGAGAATTTCATTTTAAATTCGGTTATCGGCAGCCATAAATATTGGCTTGCTTTAATTCAGGTTTATGTTGTTTGTATGCCGTTTGTTTTAATTCTTTAATCAATGTTAAAACAAATTTAAAAAAATATTTTGTTAATTATGTACATGTTTATATGTTTGTACATATTAACTACATGATATTATCTGCCTGTTTATAAAACCAATTGTAAAATTTGAACTTGCCGCATGTGCATTTTTTGAAGTCCGAAGGCAACCGTGGGCTTAATATATGCATACATATTGGCGGTGTATCTGATTAAACAAGGATATACAAACGTGTGAGACTAATACTGTAAATTACAATTCTATATGGATATAAGCTTAAACATACCAAAAAATAAAAACACGGCAGATTGGAGAACAGGTATGCAGCCGCTAATGCCTGTAAAGGCTGGTGGCGGTAAGCCGCAGGGATATAATATATTTCCTTATCACTCAATTGGCGAAGGCAAAATATTTAATGGCTACCCCGCGCTTGCCGAATGGATAGTTGATAAAAAGTTTGTGGCTTTGGATGGTTATGCCGGTGTTTTTTGGAATGATATTAAGCAATGTCTTGAAGAAGAATTTGAGAAACAGGGTTTAGCTGTAAACTGGATAAACACGGCCGATTATTTAAAACCGGTTGATGTTGTTCAAAAGATGGTAGCCCCTTACCTGGGTACCCAAAATTCGGTATGGGGTACAAAAACGTCACTGCAGTTAATCGATTTTTATAATTTCAACCAGCAGGCAGAGCCAGGCGGTGACTATAAACTAACCATTGTTATCGGTACAGCCGCAGGCTTATTGGCCAATAAAGCGCATTTGGTATACTTTGACCTGCCTAAAAACGAACTACAATTAAGGATGCGTGCAGCCAGCATTACCAATTTAGGCAACAACGCCCCCGAAAGCCCGGCCGAAATGTATAAGCGCTTCTACTTTGTAGATTGGGTGGTGCTGAATAATTATAAAAAATCTATCCTGGATAAGATCGAAATTATCGCCGATGCGCAATGGAAAGAGGATTTGAACTGGATGCATTCGGCCGATTTTAAACAGGCTTTACAACAGCTGGGCAAAACAGCTTTCCGGGTGCGCCCCTGGTTTGAGCCCGGTGCCTGGGGCGGTCAATGGATTAAAGAACATATCGACGGTATCAACAAAAATGAGGTGAATTATGCATGGTCGTTTGAATTGATCGTACCTGAGAATGGTTTGGTGTTTGAAAGTGATGGTAACCTGCTGGAAGTATCTTTCGATTTCCTGATGTTTGCCCGGCGCAATGATGTGTTAGGTAAGCATGCTGAGAAATTTGGCGACGAATTCCCTATCCGGTTCGATTTCCTGGATACCTGGGAGGGCGGGAACCTGTCTATTCAATGCCATCCATCGGTAGATTATATACAAAAGAACTTTGGCGAGACCATTACCCAGGATGAGACTTATTACATACTGGATTGCGAAGAGCAGGCTAATGTATATATGGGTTTCCAGGATGATATTGACCCTGAAGCGTTCCGGAAGGAGCTGGAAAAAAGCCGTGACTTTGGCACGGAGATAGGAATTACTAAATATGTGCAATCGCACCAGGCTAAAAAGCACGATCTGTTTCTGCTGCCTAACGGTACCGTACATAGTGCCGGCGCTGGTAATATGGTGCTGGAGATTAGCGCGACCCCATACATTTTTACCTTTAAAATGTACGATTGGCTGCGCCTTGACCTGAACGGCGAGCCACGTGCCATTAATATTGAGCACGCGTTCAACAACCTGAAATTCGACCGTAAAGGCGAGAAGGTTACCCGCGAATTGATCTCGAAACAATCGGTTATTGAAAAAGGCGAGGACTGGGAGTTGGTGCATGTGCCCACACACCAGGAACATTTTTATGATGTGCACCGCGTAGAATTTGATTCAGTCATCACTATAGAAACCGAGGATGTGTGCCATGTGCTGATGCTGGTTGAAGGTATATCCATTGACGTGGTAACCGCCGATGGGCGCAAAACCACCTACCATTATGCCGAAACATTTGTAATCCCGGCTGCGGCCAACACTTATACCATGTATAATAATGGCGCCAAACGCGCTAAAGTGATCAAAGCATTCCTTAAATCGTAAACATCGAACCCATGATACCGACATTAAAAAGATCCTTGCTGTTCCCCACCCTTATTTGTGCCACGCTGTTAGCGGCAAACGCACAACAAAAGAAACAACCGGTAGATTATGCTGACCCGCTGTTGGGTACATCAGAATCGCGCTGGATGCTGAATCCCGGCGCCACCATGCCCTTCGGGATGGTACAATTGGCGCCCGATAACCAGGAAGGGGTTTGGAAATCGGGTTACGAATATTCGATAAACAATATCGGCGGTTTCAGTCATATCCACTCCTGGACGATGGCCGGCCTGTCAGTAATGCCTACAGTGGGTGCGCTGAATATCAAACGCGGTTCGGCTGATAACCCAACAACCGGATGGACCACCGGCTACCGTTCGCGCATTTATAAAGAAACCGAAAAGGCAAGTCCGGGCTACTACGCTGTAAAGCTGATGAACGGTGATATTACTACCGAGCTGACCAGCACCACGCGCGCAGGCTTCTTCCGGTTCAGTTACCCAACCGATGAGCAGGCGCACATTTTGATGAACCTGGACGTTCCGTTTGAAAATACAGCTGAGATTTTAGAAGCCAAATTCACCAAGGTGAACGACCATGAAATAGAAGGCTACTCGCACCAAAAATGGAGCTGGCAAGATTATACAGTACACTTTGTTATTCGCTTTGACCACAAGATAGAAGGCAATGGCGGCTGGATAGGCAATAAAATATCTAAAGATGTTAAAGAGTTGAGCGGTAAAGGCAAAATGGGCTATTATGTTGATTTTGACGCGAAGAAAGGGGAAGTGATACAAATGCAAACGGCTATATCGCTGGTTAGTATTGATGATGCCCGCCTGAACTTGGAAACCGAAATGGATCCGTTTAAATGGAGCTTTGACGCCGTGCATAACAATGCCCGCAACGTTTGGAACAACCTGCTAAGCAAAATAAAAGTTGAAGGCAGCACCGAGGTAAATAAAAAGAAATTCTATAGCAATTTATACCGGTCGTATGTGGCACGCACCATTTGGAGCGATGTGAATGGAAAATGGATCGATCCGAACGAGAAAGAGCGCCAAACCGACCCCAACACACCAATATTAGGCTCGGATGCTTTCTGGAACACCTTTTGGAACCTGAACCAATTGTGGACGCTGGTTAACCCCGATGTAGCCAGCAAATGGACGCGGTCGTTCCTGGAGATTTATAAAGCCGGGGGCTGGTTACCCAAAGGCCCGGCAGGTATCGAATACTCGGGTATTATGGAGGCATCGCACGAGATTGCGTTAATTACCAGTTCCTACCAAAAAGGTATCCGCGATTTTGACGCTAATTTGGCTTTTGAAGCAATGATGCATCAGCAAACTACACCAGGCGTAAAAACCCCTGAAGGCGGCTTTGCGGGGAATAAGTTTTACGAATCGTACTTAAAGCTGGGTTATGTGCCCAATGAGGAGGGGCAGGTTTCTAATACCCTGGAATATGCTTATGACGATTGGTGCGTGGCACAATTTTGCAAAGCTTTGGGTAAAACCAAAGAATACGAAATGTTTATGAAACGTGCCGATAACTTTAAAAACGTGTGGGACCCATCGGTTAAATATATCCGCATGAAAAACCGCGATGGCAGCTGGGTGAAAGACTGGAGCCCTTATTGCTGCACCGCGTTTGGCGGCCCGGGTTATTTGGAAGGGAATGCCTGGCAGTATAGCTTTTTTAACCCGCATGATGTGCAGGGGATTATTAACCTGATGGGTAAAAATGAGTTTAACGACCGCCTGAACACTGGTTTCGAAAAATCGGTTAAATTTAACTTTAATGCCGATGGCGATATGTACGACCAGGTGCCAATTAACCAGGGTAACCAGCCTAATATGCAGGCAGCGTGGTTATTCAACTATTCGGGCAAACCCTGGTTAACCCAAAAATGGACGCGCGAGATTATGAACCGCTACTATGGTGCAACCCCATACCATGGCTGGCTGGGCGACGAGGACGAGGGCCAGATGGGATCGTGGTTTGTAATGGCTTCAATGGGCCTGTTTGAAACCGATGGCGGGGCATCAACCAAACCTTTTTATGAGATAGGCAGTCCGCTTTTCGCAAAAACCACTATCACGCTTGATAACCATTATTATAAGGGTAAAACTTTTACTATCGAAGCAAAAAACACTTCGGATGTAAACCGTTATATCCAATCGGCAACATTTAATGGTAAACCGCTTACCAAACCCTGGATATATCACCAGGATGTTGTAAATGGTGGTAGTTTGGTATTGGTAATGGGGCCAAAACCCAATATGAACTGGGGCAGCAAACCTGGTGATACGCCCCCATCCATGTCGGCACCAACAAAATAATTAAACCAACCAATTAAAACCAATAGAAGATGAAAGATAAAAGCATTAGCTTAAGTACCATTACCATTGTGGCCTCGCTGGGCGGCTTTCTGTTTGGTTTTGATATGGCTGTAATTTCGGGTGTATTACCCTTTGTTGAAAAACAATTCAGTTTAAGCCCGGTACAGGAAGGCTGGTTTGTATCGGTAGCCCTGCTGGGCTGTATTATTGGCGTAGCATTTTCGGGCGAATTGAGCGACAGGCTGGGCCGCAGGAAGCCTTTGCTGCTTTCGGCGGCATTGTTCCTGTTATCGGCCATAGGCTGCGCGTTTTTACCATCACTTTCGCTGGTTATTGTGTCGCGTTTGTTGGGTGGTATCGGGATAGGTATCGCATCAAATGTGGTGCCTTTGTACATCTCGGAGATCGCTCCTGCTAAAATCAGGGGCCGGTTGGTTACCTATTACCAGTTCGCGCTCACCTTCGGTATCCTGGTGGCTTATTTAACAAATGCCGGGTTGGTAAATTATGCTGCCGGCTCAAGTGCCGATAGCCCTTTTCATAATGAAATATGGCGTGCTATGTTTGGCCTGGGTGCTATTCCGGCCTTTTTCTTTTTAGCCGGATTATTCATAGTACCCGAAAGCCCGCGTTGGCTGATACAAAAAGGACGTGAAGCTGAAGGGCTGGATATTATTAGCCGGATAGCCGGTCACGAAGCCAACGAAGCATCTGCAGACCAAACCCCTCATCGTGAAGGATCTTATAAAGAACTGTTTGCACCGGGTATGCGCAAAGCCCTGCTGATCGGTATTTTATTACCCCTGTTCTCGCAGTTTAGCGGCATTAATGCAATTATTTACTATGGCCCTAAAATTTTAAGCAATGCGGGCATCTCGTTAAGCAATTCGTTAATGAGCCAGGTTATTTTTGGTCTGGCTAATATGCTATTCACCTTATTTGCCATTTGGAAAGTGGATAGCTGGGGCCGTCGGCCATTGTATTTATGGGGAACGGCGGGTGCGGCTATTACTTTAATAGCTACAGGCTTGTGTTTCCATTTTGGTGTTACTTCAAGCATTTTGCTGCTGGTTTGTGTACTGGCATTTTTGGCCTGCTTCGCTTTTTCTATAGGGCCGCTGAAATTTGTAGTGGCTTCAGAGATATTTCCCAATGCTATCAGGGGCCGCGCGCTGGCTATCAGTATCATGACCATGTGGGTGGCCGATACCATTGTGGGGCAGTTGACACCAATACTACTGAAAGATTTTGGCAGCGCAGGCACCTTCTGGTTTTTCGCGTTCTTTTGCATAGTGGCTTTTGCAGTAGTTTATAAAATGCTGCCCGAAACCAAAGGCCAATCGTTGGAACATATTGAAAATTACTGGAAAGCAAAAGGTTGGGATGCAGCAACGCAGCAAACCAATGACCAGCATATGCCTATACATTAATTACTCTCCCCAGCCCTCTTCAAAGGAGAGGGAATGGAATGAATATAATTCGGATACCTATGAGATCAATCTTTGAACTTTCGCTTTTACGTGCCGCGTTTGTGCTGGCATTGGCTATGCCATTTGCTGTAAAAGCCCAAAAACAGCAAACCGATCTGACTAAATATGTCGAGCCGCGCATTGGCACGGCTCATTCGCGTTGGTTTTTCTTTACGCCGGGTGCGTCACCATTTGGGATGGCCAAGCCGGGCGCATCAACCAATGGTAGTTATGGCAGTCCACGTGGCTGGGACGCCGTGGGGTACGATTATCGCCAGACATCAATAGAAGGTTTTGCCAATTTTCACGAGTTCCAGGTAGGTGGGGTAGTATTCGCTCCCATTACCGGTAAACTGCAAACTACTCCCGGTAAACTGGAGCACCCTGAAGATGGCTACCGTTCCAACTTCGACCGTAAGGATGAATATGCTACAGCCGGTTACTATTCGGTGTTGCTGAAAGATTATGGTATTAAGGCCGAGCTAACCTCGACCCCGCGTGTGGCTTTTCACCGTTATACATTCCCGGCAGGAAAAGAATCGCATATATTGTTTGATATTGGTAACAAGCAGGGCGAAAGCGGTGAGGTGAAGGATGCAAAAGTATATATTACCTCTGATGGCCATATAGAGGGCTATGTGATCACTAAACCGGTTTACGTATTGAAATATCAACCCGAAGCGCAGGTAGCTATGTATTTCTCGGCCGTATTGGATAAGAAACCTGATGCCTGGGGCACATTTAAAGGGGCAGAAATTGTAGCGGGTCAAAAAGAAACAAGTGGTAAGGGGGCAGGCTTATATTTGAGTTTTACCACCAAAGCGCAGGAAAGCATCACCATAAAAGCAGGTTTATCCTATACCTCAATTGAAAATGCTCGTCTGAACCTGGAACGTGAGGCAACCGGCCTATCGTTCGATGCGGCTAAAAATAAACTGTATACCATTTGGAATGAATACCTGCACCGTGTTGAGGTAGAAGGTGGTAATCACGAAGATAAAGTAAAGTTTTATACCGGGTTATATCATGCGCTTTTGGGCCGCGGCCTGGCCAGTGACGTAAACGGCGCATACCCTAAAAATGATGGTACGGTGGGGCAGATCCCATTGGATAAATTTAAGCACCCGCAATATAACCACTACAATACCGATGCTATTTGGGGCGGCTTTTGGAACCTTACCCAGCTTTGGGCCATGGCTTATCCCGAATACTATTCCGATTTTATTAAAAGCCAGCTACTGGTTTATAAAGATTCGGGCTGGCTGGCCGATGGTATTGCCAACAGCGCCTATGTTTCGGGCGTGGGCACCAACTTTGTGAGTTTGGTAATTGCCAGTGCCTATATGGCAGGTATCCGCGATTTTGATATCAAGGAAGGCTACGCGGCAGCGTTAAAAAACGAGATCGATGGCGAAAACCGTCCGCATGGTGCGGGTAAGTCGGACGTAGCCAGTTTCGTGAAATATGGTTATGTTCCACATCTTGACAAAGGCAAAGGTGGTGGCGAGTTATGGCAATTCTCCGCATCACACACGCTGGAATATGCTTTTAGCAGTTACGCTGTAGCGCAATGGGCTAAGCTTTTGGGCAAAACCCGGGACTACGAATTGTTATCACGCTTATCAAAAGGCTGGGAAAACATCTTCGACCCGAAACTGAAACTAATGCACCCTAAACTGGCTAACGGCGAGTTTATCGACAACTTTAAACCTAAAGAAGTTTGGCGTGGTTTCCAGGAAGGTAATGCCCAGCAATACACTTACTACGTACCGCAAGACCCCATCGGTTTGATCAATAAGGTCGGTAAGGACGAATTTAACCAGCGCCTGGATAGTGTATTTACCGTATCGCAAAAAGGGGCGTTTGGCGGCGGCAAAACCTTAGATGCGTTCTCAGGACTGGATGCGCCTTATAACCAGGGCAATCAACCAAACCTGCATATCGCGTGGATGTTCAATTTCTCGGGCAAGCCATCGCTTACACAGAAATGGGTGCGTGCCATTTGCAACGAGTTTTATGGTGTAGACGGCATTCACGGCTATGGTTACGGGCAGGATGAAGATCAGGGGCAGTTAGGCTCATGGTATGTGATATCAAGCATGGGCTTGTTTGATGTGAAGGGCTTAACAGATATTCATCCAAAGCTTGGTATTGGTAGCCCGTTGTTTAACAAGATCACCATCAGGCTCAGCAAAAAATATTATACGGGCAAACAATTTGTTATTGAAGCGCGGGGTAATAGCGCTACAAATATGTATGTGCAAAGTATAAAGCTAAATGGCAAGTCGCTGCATGCCCCGTTCATGCAGTTTTCAGACCTGACCAAAGGCGGGAAACTTATTTTGCAAATGGGTAAGAAACCAACAGATTTTTATTAATTTAGCCAGACTATTAACAGGTTCCGCCCATTAATGCCCTGTTAACAGTTATAGGCGTTAGCATGGATACGAGCTTCGCTGTTTGCAGCGAGAGCGCTATTGCTGTTATTACAATCCCTTAAACAAGCGTCTGAATATTAATAACAATTTATTTAAACTTGATGGATAAATACCTTTGCAGGCCCAAAGCACTGTTAAGCTTCGCCTTATTATTAATTACTTGTTTTGCTAATGCGCAATTAAAGCTGCCCAATGTAATTGGCAGCAATATGGTTTTACAGCGCGGGCAATCCTTGCCTATATGGGGTTGGGCTGATAAAGAAAGCACGGTTATAGTAAGTTTTGCCGGACAGCAAAAGAAAACACAGGCCAATGCCGACGGATATTGGAAAGTACAGTTATCAGCATTAAAGGCATCGGCAGCACCGGCGCAAATGCTTATTGTTTCGGGTAAAGACAGTGTCCGTTTAAATAATATCCTGGTGGGCGAGGTTTGGGTATGTTCGGGGCAATCGAACATGGAATATATTATGAAAAATGCCTATGCCAAACCTGTAAAAACGGCTGATAGCGTGGCGTTGGAACTCTCGGCCAATAAACCACTGATACGGCTATTTAAGGTAGGTAAAAAGCTTGGCGTAACTGATGTGGTTACGAATGGCTGGCAGGAATGTAATGGCGATGCGCTGGCCCAATTTTCGGCCGCGGGGTATTTTTTTGCTAAGGATATCCAGGAAAAACTTAATGTGCCTGTGGGGATGATCAATACAACATGGGGCGGAACGCCAATTGAATTTTGGACACCAACGCAGGCTTATCTTAATGATCCCGTTTACAAAGGCGAAATAGATGAAACAGCCAATAAACTAAAAAACCTGGCAGTTGGGCAAATTTATACAAGCATGGTTAAGCCACTGGCCCCGTTTGCCATAAAAGGCTTTTTATGGTACCAGGGCGAGAATAATGTGATTATACACGACGGCATGCATTATGCCGATAAAATGAAAACGCTGGTAAAAAGCTGGCGCGAAACCTGGGGCAATACCAAACTGCCGTTTTACTATGTAACCCTGGCGCCTAATTATTACACGCACCGTAAAGATCCTATTAAACACGATAGCGAAACCTTGCCATTAGTTTGGGAAGCGCAAACTGCTGCTTTAGCCATCCCCAATACCGAAATGATACCCATCAGCGATTTGGTAGATGATCTAAACAATATCCACCCGCCTTATAAATGGATAGTAGGCCGCAGACTGGCCAACCTGGCTTTAGCAAAACAGTATGGTTACAAAGGGTTGGAGTATGCCGGTCCACGATATAAAAGTATGAAAGTATCGGACGGTAAAATAAGCCTTAGCTTCACCCATGCCGAGGGTTTAAAAACAAGCGATAACCAGGCGCCAAACTGGTTTGAGATTGCCGGTAAGGATGGGATATACAAACCTGCCACAGCAGAAATAAAGGGCAATAAAGTAGTGCTATCTAATCCCGAAATAAACGATCCGGAGCACGCACGTTTGGGCTGGAATGAAATTGCCCAGCCTAACCTGGTAAATAGCGTGGGGTTGCCTGCAATGTCGTTCAGGAGTAATTGACTATAGTAATTGTTTCGCTATCAATCTTTTATAAAACTCAACTCCACATCCTTATAGGCCGGTTTTTGCAATTGCAGTTTTAACTTTTTAAAACTTTGGGTAGGCCCCTCCGCAGCAAACATATTTACCAGCCAGGCAGGAATAGCGCCGCCGGGATCAACCTGGAGGGTATAGCTTACATGGACACGTTTTTCGCCTACAGGGGTGATAACCCATTTTCCAATAGAATGATCTATCCTTACAATTCCTTTTTTAACAGGTACCATGCCGGGTATAGCGGGGCCGTCCATATACACAACTTTGGTTTCGGGGTTTTGGGTGACGGTTAGGTGCGCTACAAAATCGCGGTTTTGGGCCGGCCAGGGAATATTAATTTCGGAATAATAATATAATTCTGATGGGGATACACGCTTCAATAGCGTGCACGATTTAGTGCTGTAAACCCACTCGGTACAGGTCTTCACGTCAAGCAATACAGCTATCAATTGTGATAGTGTGGCATTATAGTCGCATTCAACCTTTAAGGCTTTCACTTTTGATTCAACTACCGGCGCGCTGTAAACCTTAATGCCGTCAGTCTCACTATCTAACTTCCAGTTATGCTGTGCTGAAGCATGCAAGCCGCAACATAATAAGGAAAAAAGTAATATTCTATACATTAAATTAAATATACATGGATAACTAATTGATAGTTTGCCCGACTTGAAATATTACATTTCATAAACTTGCAAGCCCGCATCATTTATTAATAGAGTGCAGGTATGTAAGTTGGTTTAATTGCAGAATAGCAGATTTTTTAAGTAATTGCCGCTGATATGATCAAAAAGTTTATTGCCATTGTTGTAGTTAGTGCTATTATAAGGCTGCCTGTATTAAGTAGTTTTGGCCAATCTGTTTCCACCATAACTGTGCCGCTGGGTGGCAACGGCTGGGTTAGTAAGGGCTCAAAAGCGGTTATTGACGCAAAAGGGCTAACCGGCTGGTCATCTGTAAACGATAAAATAAGTGTGTATGTAAGGACTGAACAGGCCGGCAGATTAAACATAGCTTTAAAACTAATTGTGCCTGGCGGTAAAAGCACTATAAAGGTCATTATTAATAAAACGGTACTAACCAAAGAAGTAAGTAACCGCGATACTGCTACTGTAAATTTTGGCAGCGTTACTATCCCCTATGCCGGCTACCAGCAAATTGTGTTCGAAGGGGTTAATAAAACAGACCCTGTTTATGCCGCGGTGTCCGACCTTATTCTAAGTGGCCCGGCATTGGCGAAGGGCGCCGCTTATGTAAAGGATAATCATGGCAATTATTTTTACTGGGGGCATCGCGGCCCATCGGTACATTTAAATTATCAGTTGCCCGATGCGGTTAAAGATAAAGCCGAATGGTTTTACAATGAAGTTACCGTACCGGAAGGCAACGATGTAGAGGGATCATACTTTATGGCTGATGGTTTTAACGGCGGGTATTTCGGCATGCAGGTAAACTCGCCTACTGAACGCCACATCCTGTTCTCTATCTGGAGCCCGTTTGAAACGGATGACCCCAAGAGTATCCCTGATAGTTTAAAGACCATATTGCTAAAAAAGGGCGACAAAGTGCATGCGGGCGAATTTGGCACTGAAGGCAGCGGCGGGCAAAGCTATCTTAATTATCCCTGGGTGGCCGGAAAAACTTATGCCTTTTTGGTGCGTGCACAGGCTGATAGCAAAGCAAAGACCACCATATTCACCGCGTATTTTAAAGAAAAAGGTGACGATAACTGGAAACTGATAGCCAGCTTCAAACGCCCGCGGTCTGGGTTCAATTTAAAAGGCTTATACTCCTTCCTGGAAAACTTTGAACCCGAAAAAGGTGATGTTACCCGCCAGGTTTATTTTGGCAGCCAATGGGTGATAGATTCCGATGGCAAATGGTACCCAATTAACCGGGCATTATTTACCGGCGACGCGACGGCCAATGTTAACTATCGTAAGGATTATAGCGGCGGTGTGCAACTGGATAAGTTTTATCTGCGTAACTGCGGCTTTTTTAATGATTATACCACATTAAAAACCATGCTGGAGCGCGGGCCGTCAACAGCACCACACCCTGAAATAGATTTTAACAAGCTACCCTGATTACGGCAAACTGATCTTATCGGCAACAGGGTGCTCTGCGGTGAATTTTGTTCCTAACAGACTGGCTATAGTTTGCGCCAATTGTTGTTGATAGTATTGCCCGCTTTGCTTCATTTCGCCTTTGGCAGTAATACCCGGGCCCATTACGGCAAACCAAATTTGATTAGCACCCGGTATTTTTTGCCCGTGACTGGTCCATTGGCTATCTGTGCCGCGGCCATGGTCGGTAGTAATAATTAAGGCAGTTTGGTTTTTGTAAAATGGGTCGTTTTGTATATAATTCCAAATGTCGCTTAACCATTTATCCACCTGGTGCACTGCGTTCAAATAAGAATAATAGTTGCCCGCGTGCGCCCATTCATCTGTCTCGCCGTAGCTAATGTATAATACCCGCGGTTTATTTTGCTTTAAATATTCCATGGCTGCATAATGGGTAAATACATCTAAACATTCCTCATCGCCAAATGGCCGGTAACTATCTTCCAGCATTTTGTTTATCATGCTTTCATTAGCGGTAGGGTGCAGGCCGCCGGTCTTTTCAAATGCAGCGGTAACCGGAAAATTGGCCCTGGGCTTATTTAGTATCCTGTCAAAGGCGCCCCAGGCGGCAAACGCAGCAACCTTGCCTTTAAACTGCGGCTGTTTGTTCAAATATTCCAGTATGGTAGTATTAGGGTTATTTTTATAATTGTTGCTGTTAACTGCGGTATCGGGGTAGCCGGTCAGTATTTCATTATAACCGGGATACGAGAACCAGTATGGGTTGGCAGTATTTACCTTGTTATCTAAATTACGGTTACCATAAATTTGACCCTGCCGGGCTATAGCCCCCCACAAAAAGGGCATCATTTTGGCCCGGGCGACCTCCTGGTTTTTATCCCAGTATTTTTTCAATATCGCCACCGAATCGCCATGACTAAAAGTTTTGCTGGTAGCTAACGCGCGATCGGCACCATTAAATATTTCCTGCCATCTAAAGCCATCGGTAGTTACAATAATAATGTTTTTAATTTTTGACTGCGCGCTGCCTGTCTGCACCAGGCCGGTTAAAAATATAACCGTTAAAAACTTAGTAAGTGTGTTCATTTGCGGGTAAATGTATTACTGTTGCATCAAACCTAACCATTATCAGCAAATTTTTCATCGCGAAAATTGCCTCTTTCGTCTAAATTTTTGTTGCTTTTGTCGCTTATCTAAGCCTTGTATTTATAGTCTGGCTATATTTATATCTAAATGGAGCTGAAAAAACTATACTCAAATAAATATTTGCAGCCCGCAATACATGTTTTGTTTTGGGGGCTCATCATTATATCGCCGTACCTTTTCCGTAACCCCAACACCTGGAAAGGGTTTAATAACTGGCAGTACAAACTAATGCTAAACAATGCCTTCCTGGCAGCATTCTTTTACTTTAATGCTTACTTTTTATACCCGGTATTGTATAAGCGCAAAAAGGTACTATTATATATTATTTTGCTAGTAGCTACCGTGGTTGGGGTAATGTTCCTGTCACGGTTTATTGATAATCTTTTATTTCCACCGCCAGCCAGGCGTGCGGGTATGCCCAGTATTGGTCAGCATTTACCGGGTGGCGGCAATGGCATGCACAAGTTTGCCCCACATGGCCCGCGCGGCCGCCGCGATTGGGACCGTGGCTGGTTTGGTTGGTACTTTACTAATATTATTACCTATATCTTTATAATAGGCATTAGTATCAGCTATCGTATCATCCTGGATAATTCAAAACTGGAAAAGATCCGGAAGGAAAAGGAAAATGAAAACCTGAAAACCGAATTAAGTTTTTTACGCTCGCAGGTTAGTCCGCACTTTATTTTCAACATACTTAACAACATGGTAGCGCTGGCCCGCAAAAAATCGGACATGCTGGAACCATCTTTGATAGAACTATCAAAACTAATGCGTTACATGCTGTATGAGAATGATGACGAACGCGTATCGCTGGCCCGTGAGGTGGAATATCTAAAAAGTTACATTGCTTTACAGCTATTGCGCTTTGGCGACGATGTAACAATTATGTTCAGCCCCCCTGATGATATAAATGCTTATTATATTGAGCCGATGTTACTGGCGCCCTTTGTAGAGAATGCGTTTAAGCATGGGGTAGGTATGGTTGAAGACCCTCAGATCAACATCAGCATAAGTATAGATAAAGCTACCGGCTGGCTTGATTTTAAGGTGATGAATACCATAGCCCCCCAACAGCATACAAAGGACAAAAGCTCGGGTATTGGATTGGCTAATGTGCGCAGACGGTTGGAACTGTTATATAAAGACGATTATACGCTGGATATTATGCAAAACGATAATGTATTTATTGCCGGTTTAAAGCTTAAACTTAGATAATGATACGCTGTTTACTGGTTGACGACGAAAAACTGGCGCTTGAGCTAATGGAGGATAACGTGGCTAAAGTGCCGTATCTGAAGTTGCAGGGCAAATGCAAAAACGCTATGGAAGCCATGGATTTTATGCGGCGGGAACCTGTTGACCTGATTTTTTTAGATGTACAAATGCCGGGTATATCGGGCATACAGTTTTTAAACAGCCTTACCAACCCACCCATGGTAATAATGGTTACCGCGTACGAGAATTATGCACTGGAAGGCTTTAACTTTGATGTGGTTGATTATTTAGTGAAGCCGGTAGCATTTGAACGTTTTTTGAAAGCAGTAAACAAAGCATATGAATTAATGGGCCTGCGCCGGCAAAAAGATAACCCGGCGCAGCAAGTACAAGCAAAAACAACGCCCGATACGAGCTATATTTTTGTAAATGCCGATTATTCGGTAGTGCGTATTAACATACCCGATGTGCTTTATATAGAAGGATTAAAAGATTATGTAAAAATATACTTACACAATGCAACCAAACCGGTAATTACCCGTCTAAGTATGCGGTTTATGGAAGAAAAGCTGCCTGCTGAAGGTTTTGCCCGCGTGCAAAAATCGTTTATTGTAGCTTTGGATAAAATAACAGCCTATAAAAAGAACCGTTTGATGCTTGGCGAAACAGAGATACCGGTAAGCGATAATTATAAAGACAAGATATTGGCTTATATAGGCCAGCATGAAAATGATAGCAATTAATACCCTTAAAAAATGAAAAGCAAGATGAATACTAACGCTAAAACATTAATTAAAACCAGCCTGCTTACTTTAAGCATTAGCCTGGGTTTATTAGCTGCAAAAGCGCAAAATGTGCAGGCCGGCAGTGTGTGGGCACCTGCAAATATTAAGGTTGACGGAAAGCTTACCGAGTGGAATAACTCGTTAGAAGCCAACAACAAAACCGTAAATGTTAACTATACCATAGCCAACGACGATAAGAACCTGTACCTGGCCGTTAAGTCTGCCGATCAGCAAACTACTGCTAAAATATTGGCAGGTGGGGTCGATTTTACTATAAATACCGAAGGCAAAAAGAAAGATAAGGATGCCTTTGTAATAGTGTTCCCGGTAATTAACCGTGCAGCTATGCGTGGGCAGGGAGGCCGCCAGCGTGGGCAGGGTGGTTTTGGCGGTGGCCAGCAAGGCCCGCCTGATTCGGCAACTATTGCCGCTCAGCGTGCGCAAGCCATTGCCAGCATTAAAGAAATTAAACTGCGTGGTTTTAAAGATATCCCCGATAGCGTAATATCTATCTATAATGAATATAGTATTAAAGCAGCAGTTGCTTATGATGCTAACGGTAACCTGGTGTATGAAATAGCTGTACCGCTTAGCCAATTAGGTTTATCGGTAGATAAATCAAAAGAGATTGCTTACAACCTGAAGGTGAATGGCATACAATTTAACCGTAACCGCGATGACCGTAACGGCGGCGACCGTAATGGTGGTGGTAATAACGGCAACATTCAGGCCGATGGCGGCGGTAACGCTGGCTTTGGTGGTGGCAACCGTGGCGGTGGCGGCGGTGGTAATCGCGGCTTTGGCGGTGGTGGCGGCAACCGGGGTGGCGGCGGTGGTGGTAACCGTGGCGGCTTTGGCGGCGGTTTTAACATACAGGATATGATGACCCCGACTGATTTTTGGGGTAAATATACCCTGGCTAAAAAAGCACAATAATTAGCTCATATCACAAGTAAAACTTAAAAGCCCTGTTTGCACAGACAGGCAGGGCGCTTATTGCACTATTCAACTTATCACTGATGAAACGATCACTACTTATATTAATTACCTTATTATTTGCCGCTACAGTATACGCGCAGGTGCCTGCACAAAATGGTCAGCGGTCGCAATCATTGCCCCCGCCTTTGCCATCAAGGCAGGTAAGTGGTATAGTTAAAGATTCGACCGATACTACCCTGCCGGGAGCGGTAGTTAAATTAACATCGCCGCACGATACCCTTAGTACTGCTACTAATGCGGATGGTATCTTCATATTTAAAAATGTAAAATCGGCCACGTTTGTACTTAGTGTAAGTAGTTTAGGTTATCGCCCACAAGTAAAACGATTATTAAATAACGATGCGGTACCGCGTTTAACGCTTGATCCTATTGTACTGAAGTCCGAAGCGCAGCAGCTTAAAGAAGTAGTGATTAACGGTACCCCAAGCATCACTTATAAGGTTGACACGATAGAGTACCGCGCCAGCGATTATAAAGTACGCCCCAACGCTACTTTAGATGAGTTACTGAAAAAAATGGAAGGTTTTGAAGTAGGTAGCGATGGGAGTGTAACCCACCAGGGACAGGCTATTACCAAGGTGAAACTGAACGGTAAAGATTATGCCGGGGGCGATGTAGCCCAGGCTGTACAAAACCTGCCTGCCGAAATTATTGAAAAAGCCCAGGTAGTTGATGATTACGGGGATGCTGCCGCGCATAGCGGCATTAAAGACGGCGATCCGCAAAAGATATTGAACGTAACCACCAAGGCCGATAGATCTGTAGGTACAACGGGGCGTTTAATTGGGCAGGCAGGTAATAACGACAGGTATAACGGCAACCTTTTCCTGCAGCGCATTAATGGTAACCAACAAATTGGTGTTATTGCTAACTTCAGGAACACAGTAACCGGTGTACAGTCAACAGGGTTAGCCAGCAGCGCCAATGGCGGTGGCGGGGGTGGCAACAGTAATCCGGGCACCACCCAAAGTTTTGCACCTTCCATCAATTACCGCGACCAGCTAAACAAAAAAATACAAATAAACAGCAGTGCTACCTATGGTTTTACTAAAAATAACTCGGTTAGCGAAAGTTACGGTACCAATAGCAGTACGGTTGTTAAAAGCAGCGATTTTACCAACAATGGCACATCGCAGCGTAATTCGTTCAGAAGAGGGGCCAGTTTTGAGTTAGATTATGATATCGACAGCTTAAATTATTTGCAGGTGCAGCCGAGCTATTCTTATTCTACCTCAGAAAATGAAACAACATCATCACGAAACGCAAGCACCCATTATAAAGATGGCAGCTATGAACATCAGGTAGTTAACGGTACAACCTCTAACAAAACGCCAACTACCACCTACGGCGCCCTGGCATTATTTAATCACCGTTTCAGAAAGCCGGGCCGCAACTTTTCAACTCAGTTAAGCTATAACCATACCGACAGTAAATCTAACGGAACAAACCAAAGCCACACTATCAACTATGCCGATAGTACGTTCAATAATCTGCAACAGGACTTGTTTGCAAATTTGATCACCATAAAAAATAACACCACTAACACGTTTCGCGGTAGTATGACCTATTCTGAGCCACTGGGCGGTTTATCACGTTTGGAGTTGAACGCCCAGATGACACGTAATTCGCATAGTACAGATAACGTCACCGACTCCATTCAAGCCGCCGGAACTAAGGAAACGGACCTGATATTTAACTATAACACTACCGAAACCCGCATGGCATTGAATTATCGTTACAACGGTACCAAGGTTAACATGTCATTAGGTACTACGTTAATGCCTTATCATTTAGACGGCACTAAACTGGATAATAATTCGCAAAGCTTTGTACCAACCGAGATCAGTATCTTCAGGGTGTTACCAATATTCCGCTTTTCATATGCATGGTCGCGCACGCAAAGACTGAACATTTTTTACACCGGTACTAATGAAGAGCCGCAGTTTCAACAGATACAACCTTTTATTGATAATACCGACCCTAATAATATTGTAGTAGGTAATCCTAAATTAAAGGCCGGGTTAAACAACCAGGTAACCATTCAGTACAACAATTATTTCCCTAACTCGCGTTTTAATATCTCATTAAATGGTAACGCTAACTATTATACTGATGATATTACCACTAATACGGTCACACAACTGGTACCTATTCCGGGCAGCCCTACAGGCAGTAAACGATCAATCCGTTATATAAACTATGTGAACATCAGTGGTTCAAAAGGGTTAGGTGGTAACTATGTTATATCGAAACAATTAGCCGATAGGCGTTATAACCTAAACCTGATAGGCCGTGTAAACTATGGTTATACGATGGCCATGAGCCAGGGCGTGCTTTACCATCAAACATCATGGAACTTTAATGAGCGTTTTGGTCCGCGTATTACCCCGACTGATAATGTTGAGTTTAACCCATTCTTTGGCACAAGTCTGTCACGTGGTTTTAACTCGGCCGATGGTTCTTCAAGCAAAGCAGTAACTAATTCGTTTGGTTTGGATGGACGGTTCTACTTCTTTAAAACCTACCAGGTGCATTACGATGCTTCAAAACAATTTATTAATCAAACTATTTCGCCTAACGTAAGCAATGTACCGCAAAGCAAAGCCACACCTTTGGTAATCGATGCCGGTTTTCAAAAGGAGTTTGGCGCGCGGCGTCAGTTTACACTTACATTCGATGTGTTCGACTTGCTGCACCAGAATAATTATATTACCCAATCGGCTACCGTTACAGGTGTAACCAATACGGTATCAAGTTCACTAAGCCGTTACTTCCTGGTAGGGTTCCGTCTTAACCTGCAAAAATGGAGCGGCAGGCCAACACGTAACGGCCGCAACCTGCAACGCCGCGGCGATGGCAGTTTTATTTATAATTGATATAAAGATTAGAGGTTGAAGATTAAAGATTAGTTCTCCCAGCCTTTTAATAAAAAAATCCAATGCTGAAAAGCATTGGATTTTTTTTGTGAACCTATTGCCTAATCTTTAACCTTCAATCTCCAATCTCTCACCCCAAACAAACCTTTACAATATCATGTTAATATTTTGATACTGAATTGATCATATTTGTTGCTATAATAGCTGATATTTGACTTCAGTTCAACCACCTATCTAACTAAGCATGAAAAAAACTACCGGGCAATTAAATGTGCTCTCTATTGATGTTGGCGGCTCGCATGTAAAAGCCACCGTCCTGAATAAACAAGGCGACTTGACTATGGAGTATGAAAAGATAGAGACACCCATGCCGTCGACACCTGAAAATATGCTGAAGGCTATTAAGCGCCTGGTGAAAAATTTTCCTGCTTACGATAAAATTTCAGTTGGCTTTCCTGGCTATATCAAAAACGGTGTGGTAGTTACTGCCCCCAATTTGGGTAATAAAGCCTGGAGCGGGTTTGATTTGCAAACAGAATTACAAACCCAGCTGGGTAAACCCGCACGTGTAGTTAATGATGCCGATATGGCGGGCCTTGGTGTGGTTGATGGCAAAGGCTTTGAAATGGTGATCACGTTGGGTACAGGTTTTGGTACGGCGTTCTTTTTAGACGGGATATTATTGCCTCACCTTGAAATTTCACATCACCCGGTAGCAAAAGGAAAGGATTATGATGTTTATATCGGCGATATAGCGCTTGACGACCTGGGTGTTAAAAAGTGGAACAAGCGTATGAAGAAGGTTTTTAAAATATTAAAAACAGTATTCAATTACGACTATTTATATATAGGCGGTGGCAACGCACGCAAGCTTGACATGAAGCTGGATAAAAACATGAAACTGGTTACCAACGAACAGGGGATCAAAGGTGGGGCAAGGCTTTGGCAGGAAAAAGAATTAAAAGGCACAGCAGTAGCTGCCAAAAAATAAATCACATTTACATCACGAAAAGCAAATTATGTCGTTAGATAAGAACATTGAAACATTAGCCATTGATACAGTAAGGATATTATCGGCCGATGCGGTACAAAAAGCAAATTCAGGTCACCCCGGTACGCCTATGGCGCTGGCCCCAATGGGTCATGTGTTATGGAAAGAGTTTATCAACTTTAACCCTAAAAACCCTGATTGGGCTAACCGCGACAGGTTTATACTTTCGGCAGGGCATGCCTGTATGTTGCAATACAGCTTTTTACACTTATTGGGTTACGATATCAGCCTGGATGATATAAAGAACTTTCGCCAAATGAACAGCAAAACTGCCGGTCACCCCGAATATGGCCTGGCGCCGGGTATTGATGTTACAACCGGCCCGCTGGGGCAAGGGTTTGCCAATGGTGTAGGCTTCGCTATAGCCCAAAAGCATTTGGCGGCCCGTTATAATAAACCAAATTTCCCCATATTCGACTATCATATTTATGCCATATGCAGTGATGGCGATATGATGGAAGGGGTAACCTCTGAAGCGGCTTCATTAGCCGGGCATTTGGAGTTGGGCAACCTTATTTACCTGTATGATGATAACCACATTTCAATAGAAGGCAGCACCGATATTGCTTTTAACGAGGATGTGAGCAAACGCTTTGAAGCCTATGGCTGGCATGTGCAGTTTGTTGATGATGTTAACGATATTCATGCTTTACAATTAGCCATTATTAACGCTAAGGCCGAAACACAAAAGCCGTCATTAATTAGGGTACGTTCGCTTATTGCTTATGGCAGCCCCAATAAATCGGGTACGGCAGGGTCGCACGGCGCGCCGCTGGGCGAAGAGGAAATGAAGCTGGTGAAGGAATTTTTCGGATTCGACCCCAATAAGAACTTCAATATTCCGCCTGAAGTGGCTAAATATTATAAGCAAATAGGCGAGGAGAAAGGCAAAAAAGAAGACGACTGGAACGAGCTTTTTGCCGAATATAAAGATAAGTTCCCTGAACTGGCAGCTGAATATGAACAAGCGGCCGCAGGCAAACTACCTAAAGGCTGGCTTGATAAGCTGCCAACCTTTGAACCATCTGATAAAAAGATGGCCACCCGCCAGGCATCGGGAAAGGTGCTGAACGCTATTGCTGAATGCCTGCCGCATTTGATAGGCGGCGCAGCCGATTTGGCGCCATCAACAGAAACTAACCTGAAAGAATTTGATTCGTTCACCAGCGAGAACCGCGATGGGCGTAATTTCCATTTCGGCATTCGTGAACATGCTATGGGCTCGGCCCTGAATGGGATGGCT
Organism: Mucilaginibacter boryungensis; assembly: GCF_015221995.1. Classification (NCBI taxonomy): domain Bacteria; kingdom Pseudomonadati; phylum Bacteroidota; class Sphingobacteriia; order Sphingobacteriales; family Sphingobacteriaceae; genus Mucilaginibacter; species Mucilaginibacter boryungensis. The sequence goes on along the minus strand of NZ_JADFFM010000002.1, from coordinate 347,348 downwards.
TTAACCAAAGGTGTAATACCTTTTGGCGCTACCTTCCTGATATTCTCTGAATACATGCGCCCGCCCATCCGTTTGGCTGCTATCATGAAGATTAGGCCAATATTTGTATATACGCACGATAGCATTGGTTTGGGTGAGGATGGCACCACCCACCAGCCAATTGAACAACTGATATCATTACGGTCTATTCCTAACATTACATTAATACGCCCCGCCGATGCCAATGAAACAGCGCAAGCCTGGCGTGTAGCATTAGAACACCAGGGCGGCCCCGTAATATTGGTATTCACCCGGCAAGGGCTGCCAATTATGGATCAAAACAAATACAGCAAAGCCACGGGTTTGGAGCAGGGCGCCTACATACTATCAGAAGCCAGTAAAACACCCGATTTGATATTAATAGCGACTGGATCGGAAGTATCGCTGATATTGGATGCGCAGGCACAATTGGAAAAAGACGGTATATCAACCCGTGTGGTAAGCATGCCATCGTGGGAATTGTTTGAAAAACAGGATGCCGCCTACAAGGAAAAAGTGTTCCCTAAAGCAAACAAGAAGCGTTTGGCTGTAGAAATGGCATCACCACTGGGCTGGCACAAATATGTGACAGATGAAGGTGATATTTTAGGTATGACCACCTTCGGCGAATCGGCCCCGGCGGAAGACCTGTATAAACATTTTGGATATACAGTTGATAATGTAGTAAAAAGGGCTAAAGCACTATTATAAAATAATCAGGAGTTTAGCGCCGCGAACCAGAGTATATAACGGTTCCGGATTTGTCATAGCTAATGGAAAATAGTTTAATTAATAACCTGGAGTGGCCCGCCGAGATCACTAACCGCAACGGAAAAGAAAAGGTAGCGGCCGAGATAGCGGCGAAGGTGAAGGATGGCGACGTGCTGGGCGTAGGTTCGGGGTCAACATCCTACCTGGCCTTGCTGGCTATTGCTGAGCGGGTTAAAAAGGAAAAGCTGAATATTAGGGCTATCCCAACATCACTGGAAATTTCCATGTTTTGCAGTAAATGGGGTATACCCTTAACTACTTTATTTGAGCATAAACCCAACTGGCTGTTTGATGGCGCGGATGAGGTTGATCCCAACAAAAGCCTGATAAAAGGACGGGGCGGCGCTATGTTTAAAGAGAAATTATTGATGAGTTGCAGCCCAATTAATTATATTATAGTTGATGAATCAAAAATTGTAGATAAATTAGGCACGAATTTTCCGGTACCTATTGAAGTATTCCCCCAAGCTTTATTGCATGTAGAGGAAGAATTGAAGAAAATTGGTGCAAATGAAATAGTTTTAAGGCCGGCAAAAGGGAAAGACGGCCCCTGCATTACAGAGAACGGTAACTTAATATTAGACTGCCGCTTTAATAATATGCACAGCCACTTTGAAAAAGACATTAAAGCCATAACAGGGGTAATTGAAAGCGGCCTTTTTATGGGGTATAACCTGGAAGTATTGGTTGCAGCCAATAATTAATGTCTACTAAATACATCTACAAAATAGAAATATACGTAAAAATAAAACAAGCATACCATGGCAACTAATAAAGTAAAGCAAATACATGATTTTGGTCAGAGCATCTGGCTTGATTTTATAGACCGCGAGATCATATCAAACGGTAAATTAAAAAGCCTGATAGATGATGATGGCGTACGCGGTGTAACTTCAAACCCGGCAATTTTTGAAAAAGCCATCAGCAGCAGTTCTGCTTATGATAAAGAGATTGCTGAACTTGCAAAAACCGCAAAAACTAACGAAGAGTTATTTTTTAACCTGGCTATTACAGATATCCAAAACGCGGCAAAGCTATTTGAGGGTGTTTATAACGAAGAAGTAAAAGGTGCTGATGGTTATGTTAGTTTGGAAGTATCGCCGTTTTTGGCTTTAGATACCGAGGGTACCACCAAACAGGCCGAAGAACTTTGGAAAAAAGTTAACCGCGAGAACGTAATGATAAAGATCCCCGGTACTAAACCGGGTTTAAAAGCCATTCGCGATTCTATTGCTAAAGGCATAAATATCAACGTTACTTTATTGTTTGGTTTGCCACGCTACGAAGAAGTTACCGAAGCCTATATTGCTGGTTTGGAAGATTTATTAGCAGCCGGCGGCGATGTAAGCAAAGTAGCATCGGTAGCCAGTTTCTTTTTAAGCCGTATTGATGTATTGGTTGACCCAATGCTTGATGAAAAAGGCTTAGGCGATTTGAAAGGTGAGGTTGCTATCGCGTCGGCTAAAAAAGCTTACGAAATATACAAACGTGTATTCAGCACCGAGCGCTGGAAAAAACTGGAAGCTAAAGGCGCCAAACCACAGCGTTTACTATGGGCCAGCACCAGCAGCAAAAACCCTGCATTTAAAGATACTAAGTATGTTGAGGCATTAATTGGTGCCGATACTGTGGACACTGTTCCATTAGAAACCATTGAAGCTTTCCGCGATCATGGTGTAGCTGCAGATACTTTAACATTGGGCCTTGATAAGGCTACCGAAACTTTAGAAAGGTTAAAAGCAGCTGGGATTGATATTGACAAGATAACACAGCAGTTGGAAGACGAAGGGATTGATAAATTTAACAAGCCTTTCGAAAAATTGCTGAATGCCATTGAGGAGCAAAAAAACAAAGCTTAATCAATGCCATGCATAGCGACCGGATAAAGATCCTGTTTTTTGATGTGGGTGGTATACTGCTCACCAACGGCTGGGGAAACGAGTCGCGCAAACTGGCATCCGAACAATTTAAACTGGATTATGCAGAGGTGAACGCCCTGCATAATTTCATTTTTAACGTGTACGAAATTGGTAGTATTACGCTGGATGAATACCTGGATACGGTAATATTTAACCACGAGCGCGATTTTACCCGCGAAGATTTTAAAGCTTTCATTTTTGAGCAATCGGTTGAATTACCAGATATGCTGGCTTGGTTAAAACAATGGAAAAAAGACTGCGGCTTCAGGGTAATTTCCATTAATAACGAGGGTAAGGAACTGAACGATTATCGGGTAAAGAAATTTGGTTTGCACGATTGTTTCGACGCGTTCATCTCATCGTGCGAAGTAAAAATGCGTAAACCCGATCCGGGGATATGGCAGTTGGCCATGGGCATTGCACAGGTATCGCCTAAGCAATGCGTTTATTTCGATGACAGGGCTATGTTTGTTGCCACCGCGCAAAAACTGGGTATCCGATCGTTCCAGCACACCGGTTTTGAAACAACCAAACAGATATTAGAACAATTGAAAAAAGAAAACCTCAATTAAAATGAGCGATACAGAAAAAAAATATGCCTTCGGGATGATAGGTTTGGGCACTATGGGCCGTAACCTGCTATTAAATATGGGCGACCACGGCTTTGCCGGGGCCGGTTTTGATAAGGATGCCAGCAAAGGCGCTTTACTTGAACAGGAGGATAAAAATAAAAATCTGAAAGGCTTTAGCGAAGTTGAACCTTTTATTGCCAGCCTAAGTACCCCGCGGGCTATTATGATGCTTGTACCTGCCGGTAAAATTGTTGATGATGTAATTGCCGAACTTTTACCGTATTTGGATAAGGGCGATATTTTAATTGATGGGGGTAACTCGCACTTTACCGATACCAACCGCAGGGTTGAGGAATTAGAAAGCCAGGGTTTCCACTTTTTTGGGATGGGTGTATCGGGTGGTGCCGATGGCGCGCGCCGCGGGCCAAGCATTATGCCGGGCGGTGATAAGGCAGCCTATAATGTAATGAAACCGATATTGGAAGCTATTGCTGCCAAAGCCGAAGATGGCGAGCCATGTGTAACCTATATTGGTCCTGGCGCGGCAGGGCACTTTGTAAAAATGGTGCACAACGGTATTGAATATGGCCTGATGCAACTGATAGCCGAAAGCTACGAGATTATGAAAAAAGGCCTGAAGATGGATAATGATGCCATCCAAAAGGTATTTGCTAAATGGAACGATGGCCGCCTGCAATGCTTTTTGCTGGATATCACAAAAGATATTTTTCTGTTCAAAGCGCCGGGTACCGATCATTTACTGATTGACGATATTAAGGACGAAGCCCGTGCCAAAGGTACCGGTAAATGGACATCGCAGGTAGCAATGGATCTGCAAGCACCCATCCCTACGGTAGATACAGCGGTAGCGATGCGCGATCTGTCTAAATACAAACAACTGCGCGTACAGGCGTCTGAGTTATATAGCGATGTGCCTGTTATTAATGTAGATGACAAAGAGCAATTCCTGGCCGAACTGGAGCAGGCGTTCTACTTCACTATGATCATTTCTTACGCGCAGGGCATGCACTTGTTAACCAATGCATCTGCAGAATATAAATACGATCTGAAATTGGCGGAAATAGCCAAGATATGGCGCGCGGGCTGTATCATCCGTTCTAAATTCCTGTACGATATTTATAATGCTTATACTAAAGATAGCGGTTTAGCCCATCTGCTGCTTGATGGCGGTGTGCAAAAACTGGTTAATGAAGTAGTGCCAGGTACCCGTTCGGTATTATCAAAAACTATTGCTGCGGGCATAGCTGCACCTGCATTTACAGCCAGCTTAAGCTATTTTGACGCGTTCCGCAGCGCACGCATGCCATCTAACTTAACCCAGGCACAACGCGACTTTTTTGGTGCACACACCTACGAGCTGATTGGCAAAGAGGGCGTATTCCATACAGAGTGGATGGCTAAAACCAACAATTAAAAAGAAAGACATGAACCCAAGCACACATACAGAACCAACCATATTTATAATTTTTGGCGGCACCGGCGATTTAAACATGCGCAAGCTGGCCCCGGCGTTATATAACTTATATTTAGATGGGTGGTTGCCCGAAAACTTTGCCATTATAGGTACCGGCCGTACCAAATTTACCGACGAAGCTTACCAGGAAAAATTGCTGGAAGGCATCAACAGTTTTTCACGCAGTGGTAAGGCCGATAAAAAGAAATGGGACGAATTCTCGAAACATGTAGCCTACCAGGTCTCTGATATCAAAGATTCGGAAACCTATAAAGAATTTGGCGGGAAGATAGAAGGGTATAATAAAGAATGGAAAACCAAAGCCAACGTAATCTATTATCTGGCGGTGTCTCCTAACTTTTTCCCCATTATTGCTTCAAATCTGGCTAAAGCCAAATTAACCGAGGATACCAAACGTGTACGTATAGTTATTGAAAAACCGTTTGGGCACGATCTGGATTCGGCAAAGGAACTGAATAAACTGCTGGCTAACATTTTTGATGAGCGCCAGATCTATCGTATCGACCATTACCTGGGTAAAGAAACAGTGCAGAATATTATGGCATTCCGTTTTGCCAACTCGCTGTTTGAACCGCTTTGGAACCGTAACTATATTGAACACGTGCAGATATCTGTAACCGAACAATTAGGCGTGGAAGACCGCGGCGATTACTATGAAGGTTCGGGGGCATTGCGGGATATGATACAAAACCACTTGCTGCAGCTACTTTGCCTGGTGGCTATGGAAACGCCTATCAGTTTCGATTCGGACGAGGTACGCAACCGTAAAGTTGAAGTATTGCGTGCAATGCGTCCTTTCAGCGCCGATGATGTGCGTAACTCGGCCGTGCGTGGACAGTACGCCAAAGGCTGGATGGAAGGCAAGGAAGTGCCGGGTTACCGGGAAGAATCGAATGTCGACCCGGAATCGAACACTGAAACCTTTGCCGCTATTAAATTTTTTATAGACAACTGGCGCTGGCAAGGCATCCCGTTTTACCTGCGTACCGGTAAGCGCATGCACCAATCGGCATCGGTAATTACCATCCAGTTTAAGGATGTACCGCATAGGGTATTCCCTTCAGAATCAAGCGAAAGCTGGCAGCAAAACAGGCTTATCATTAGCATACAGCCTGAAATGAGCATCCGCCTGCAGGTACAGGCCAAACGCCCCGGATTGGATATGGTGTTGAATGCTGTTGACATGGTATTTGATTATAAAGGTACTTACACCAACCAGGCGCCAGAGGCTTATGAAACCTTGCTGCTGGATACCATGCTGGGCGACCAAACCCTGTTTATGCGCGGCGACCAGGTTGAAAGTGCCTGGGAACTGATTATGCCGATATTGAACGCATGGCAAAGGAAAAAGAGCCTGAGCTTCCCTAACTATTCAGCCGATTCATGGGGCCCGGAAAATGCTGAAGCTTTAATAGCCCGCGATGGTTTCCATTGGTTTACGTTACCATTAAACGGGAAGAAATAATGGGCGTGAAACTAAATATATCGGCTACGGAAGCCGAAGTATTGGACAATTTAGCAGGATTTTTTATAAAAGCCGGCAACGAAGCAATTGCCGATCATGGCCGCTTTTCGGTATCATTATCCGGCGGGTCATCACCAAAGAAATTGTACGAGTTACTGGCTTCCCCGGCTTATAAAGACCAACCAGACTGGTCAAAAGTTGATTTCTTTTTCGGCGATGAACGTAACGTAAAGCATACCGATAAAGACAGCAATTACCTGATGGCTAAAACTGCCATGTTTGATGCGCTGCATATTGATGGAAAGCAAGTATTCCCGGTTGATACGAGTTATAGTCCGGCTGGCGCGGCTAAGGCCTATGCCGATACCATTAACGGGTACTTTGAAGGTAAACCCGTGGTATTTGACTTGGTGTTATTAGGTTTAGGGGATAATTCCCACACGGCCTCGTTATTTCCCCATACGCCCATCTTGCATGACGATACCGTATCGGTTAAGGAAGTTTGGCTGGAAGACCAGCAGGTATACCGTATTAGCATGACCGCACCGATGATCAATGCGGCCAAGCATATCGCTTTCTTAGTATATGGTGAGGGCAAGGCTATAGCCGTGCACCATGTGCTGGAAGATGCTGCCGACATTGAAGAGTATCCGGCACAACTGATCAGAAAAGATGGTGGTGTGCAGTGGTTTTTGGATACGGCGGCGGCATCAAAATTAGAAAATAAATAAAAATGGATAAAAACAGATAAAAATAAATAAGAACTGTTCATATCAACAAAAAAGGTGTAAGTACGGATACTTACACCTTTTTTGTTATTGGTACTGATGTTTAAATAAAAATTAAATGTTAGTTTTTGCCTTTATCCAAAGTACTTACCCGGGCCTGGCCACTTTCTAAAGCCCTTTGCTCGGCCGGGCTATAGGATTCGCGACCGCCGAAGTCCTGCACCCAGTAATCATTATATTGTGCTATACCTATTTCTCTAAAGGCGGGATTCATCAGGTTATGGCAATGGCCCTCGCTTGCAAACCATTCTTGCATTACTTGTCTGATACTTTGCTGGCCTTCAGCAATGTTTTCGCCAATGATAAAGCTTTTGTAACCATTAAATATATAACCGGCAAATACAATCCTGTCCTGCATACTACGGCCGTCTTTACTGGTATGGCTAAAGTAACTCTTATCGTTCATATCCTTAGCATGCCTGAAAGCAGATTTTTGCAGCGAGGTGTTCCAGCTAAGCGGCGGCGCTGGCGGGAACCATTTGGTACCGCAATTGCAGCCTCTGGCACGCGTAGTGTTAATATAGTTTAAAAATTCCTGTTTAAAGCTCTCGGCGGTTGCCGGGCGGTATTGTGTGCGGGCGGTGCTTACTATTAAAGTAAGCATGAGAAGTAATCCCCCTCCAAAAATCATTTTCCTCATAATTGCCTTTATGACTGCCCTTTAATCCCTTAGGTTTAATCACACTAAAGTAAATTTGCTTTATTGTTTATTTAACTTCTTTTTACGATAGTAAATTAATAAGACGGCAACTATTAACGTAATGCTGGCAACTAATATTATAATGATACTGTTTTCTTCGCTGAGCTTGCTTTTGAAGATTTCTTGCTTACGGCTGTCAATAGTTTTTTTTTAGCTTGCTGGGTTGAATCCTGGGCTTTAAGCGCGGCTAAGGTGCGGGCCTGTTCGGCTTTTACAATAGAATCTTCGATAACATCGTGACGTTTTAAAGCAGCAGCAGCTTTTTGAGGCATATTCAGATGAGTATATAATGATGCATAGCTTGTTTGCACCATTGACTCCTGTTTAGAGAAATGATTTTGTGACGACAGGCTTAAGGCTTCATCCAAATCGCGCTGGGCCAGTTTATAGTCTTTTATAGACATTTTTATCCCGGCTAACTCAATTAAACTGGCTATTACATTCCGGGTATCGTTCCGCATACGCGATATAGTGTTTGATTGCAGGATGAACCATTTGGCCTGGCTAAATTTCTTTTGGTCCTTATAGATTCTCACCAGGTTATTAAAACTCAGCAGCAAGCCATTGCTATCGTTATACCGTGAATACGAATGCAGTGCTTTAATGGTGTAATCGGCGGCGGCGTCCTGGTAAACGGTGCGTGTACGCTTCAGCGCTATCGAGTCGTATTTTAAATAATAGTTCGCTATTTTTTGGTAATACAATGCGCGTAAGGTGTCGTTGGTTACCAGGCCAATTTGGCGCTTAAGGTCTGTTATGCTTGCTGGCATCCGCTGTGTCAGGTCATCCTTAGCGGTATCGGCCGCAAAAAAAGGCGCAATAAGCGGGGAGATCTTTTTAATTAAAGTGGCCTGCATCTCGGCATCGCTTGCTATAACAAATGGGGTTACCATGGCAGGCTCAACCTTCACATAGCTTTTATAAAGAATAACCTTGGGGCCTAAATTTTCGGCCAACAGGTGCCTGGATGTATCCGGGTTTAACGTATTTTGATTTGTGCCCGTTTTAATAGAATCGGGAAGGGAAGCTAATATTGCGGGTTTAATACTATCTACTACCGTACCTGTTTGGGCACGCGTTGTCAGCGTAACAGCTGTCAAAATAAAAGTAGATAGTAAAAAAAAGTATTTCATGTGTATGCAAGTTATAAACATTTACACAAATAATATGCCGTTTACCAGCAAACAGTATTTCAGGAAGTTTTGTAAAGGAGCCGGAATTAATTTGTAATTAAAAATATTGATACCAAGCAAAATGAGCTTATAAATTAGGAAATTACTTTTGCGTACCTATTTAAAAATGATTGTAAGCGGTTAAATCTGGCGATGAAAAAAAATAATAAAATGCCTGTTATAGCACACACTATGCCTGACAATACATCCACTACATAGTGATGGCTGGCATATACAGCAGTGAACCAAATACCCAACATTACTATAGCGAAAAATATATTTATCCAGCCAAGCCGGTTTTTTAAGCCGTAAAACAATACAATAACGGGATAGGCCGAATGTAACGAGGGCATAGCGGCAAATACGTTCGATCCTTTAGTATATATACCCTTAAATACACTGGTATGGAAAAATTTATCGAAACGGGCCAGGCCACCAATATGCGCTGTAGTATGCGGGAAAAATTGAAAACCATGCAACTGAACATACCAGGGCGGCGCAGCAGGATAGATATAGTAAACAATAAAGCCCAGTATATTCACTGTAAAAAACGTAAGTGCAAAATATAGAAACTCCTTTTTATGGGTAAAGAAAAGATAAGTGGCAAAGCCAAGGGGCACAGGTATCCAGCACAAATAAAACAGGCCGGTTATTACATCAACGGCTGTAGTGTGGTTAATCAGCCAGTATTCATTCGCGGTTATTAATTTGTCATTGTAACGGATGCCAAAAAGGCTTTTATCAAAGTCGTACAGATCTTTAATGTGTACCGGGTTGTAATTATAATTAGGAAAAGCCTTCATATAATCAAAAATTATCCAGTACACTACAAAAATACAGAAGCCCGTAATAAATTTGCGGGTAATAGGCGCCAGGTAAAATAGTGCATTGCAGATAATCACCAGCACTACCTCATCACTTTTAAAACCTACTAAATATCGTGATAGTAATAAATAAACAACAGAAATGATTGTAACTAAAGTAATAGACCTGGCATTTACTGCAACGCCCGGAACTTCGGCTTGGTTCATACTTGTTTCTTAGGGAAATCCGATTGGAATATTTTATCCCAAAGGGCTGAACTTACACCATAGCCTTTGCTTGGGTCCTGATAGTGGTGCAGCATATGGTGCTGTTTTATTTTTTTCCATAACCCGCCTTTAAAGTTAAAGTGGTGAATGGCATAGTGGCCAATATCATAAACCAAATAACCGATTATAAAACCAGCAAAAAAACCGTAAACATGATTGGTTGGCAGCAGGTATTTAAAAAGGAAAAAGAAGCCGGTAGCCAAAGGTATACTGGCTGATAATGGCATTACCAGGCGTTTAGCATCGCTGGGATAATCATGATGCACGCCGTGGAATATAAAATGCAGCCTTAATGCCCAGGGTGCCTTAGGTATATAATGGAATACAAAGCGGTGCAGTATGTATTCGGTCAATGTCCAAATAAATAAACCTGCGGCCAGCATTTCAAAAAAGTTAAGTATACCTAAGCCTGTTTTAAAAAGCGCTACATAGCTGCAAATTAAAATAACGGGGATAAAGGCAAACAAGGGCACAGTAAAATGTACTTTCGACAGACTTTCTAAAAAGTCGCTTTTAAACATCCTCACACTCTCTGTCGAGTTCGACACATAATTCTTTTTCATAACGCTTAATCAGGGTTTAAAACGTTCCATGATCTCTTTACCTGTGGCAGGGTCGGTACCTTTCATTTCCACATATACAATATTGGGTATCCAGAACGATCCGCCTTCAACTTTAACAAATATACGATTTAGTATAGCTTGTTTTTTTGCAATTGTTGCAAAGATATGGTATTTCCCATCATCGCTCTTCTGCAAATTTAAGGGCATTTTTTTATACGCTACAAATCTGATATCAAATTGATTGCTTTTTACCTGTTTTGAGGTAACGCCATAAGCAAATTTGCGTTGTATATAATTCAATTCCTCGCGCTGCCCTTTTTCGGCATAACGTATCCAATATACATGCAGCGGGTTGTCGGTATCCAATTCGCCTGATTTATCGGTGTTTAATTCATATATCAGCGTATTGGTATTCGGGTCGCGCTGTATATAGAATAATTTAGAAATATTGGCCGGTTCGGGAAAGTGGATGTCCTTTTTCAGGTTTCGTTTAACGGTATCCGTTTCGGAGGCAGTAGTATTAAATTTTTTGACCGAGAACCCTTGTAGAAATAATGTTGACGAGAGCAGCAATGAAAATAGTAAACGCATTAATTAGAGGAGTTAGTTTTGTCTTTTTCCAACAACGATCTTTTTGCATCGATCAGCCGGTTAAAGGCAGTAATATTTGTTAAAAACGAAAGGGCTACAATAGGTATAGTGAATATAGATATGGTTTCAAATACATGGTACTTAACGCCGGGGATATACAGTTTCCAATCGCCACCAATATATAACGACGTTACGCCGCATAGTATGGCAAACAAACCAATGGTCACTACCCGTTCAGGCCTTTGCATCAGGCCCCCTTTGCATTCAATACCCAGGCCTTCGGCACGCGCACGCACGTAGCTTACCATCATAGACCCTATCATAGCAATAAAAGCGGCTATAGAGCTGATAAAATAATGATGCCCTACCAGGTAATAACATATACCCAGAAACATGATCAGTTCGCTATAACGGTCAAGCACTGAATCGTACAAAGCCCCAAAGGTAGATTTCATGTTGCCCAAACGTGCAACCTGGCCGTCAAGCATATCAAACAGGCCAGCAAAAAGTATCAATCCGCCGGCCCAGCCTACATATCGCAAATCGCCGCGGTTGCCTTCTTCGGCGCCAATAATAAAAATTACAGCTACACCAACGTTTAGCACAAAGCCAATAGACGTTACCATATTTGGCGTTAAGCCTAACTTAATTAAAAGTTTAACAAACGGATCAATAACCTTATAAATGCCCAGCTGCAAACTGGTACGTAAGGATGTATTGTTGGGATTAGTAACCTGGCTTTCCATATTGTATGCTAAATTGCTTTAAAGATAAAAGTTAAAAATCAAATTTAACACGTGTACGTATGCCCCAGGTTGCAACGCCGGGATGATCCAGGTAGGTGAAACGTTTAACCGCATCAATCCTGATCAGTTTAAATATATTTTCTATACCTACACTGCCTTCAATATATGGCGTGTTACCCAATGCATAAGTAATTGGGGCGCCGTTTTTTTCAATGGGGTATTGGTATAACTGGGGATGGATACCCGGATTATTATTATCACCTACACTACCATACAATAATTTAAAGGTGGTTGTTTCGCGCCACTTTAATTTTTTTAGCAATGGTATTTTGTTAAAGAAGAGCCCTTGCCAGTGCTGGTCAATTTTTAAAGCCACATATTTGTCGCTCACAAACTCTAAAAAGTTCATCAGGTTGTACGATTCTATATCGTAAGCATAGGTTTGGTTAGCCTGATGAATGGTAAGCAGCGGATAAGGTACCTGGCCAAAAATGCGGTTGCCTTCCAACGATATATCAGAATACCCCAGGAACGATTCGTAAAAATGTTTATCAAACCGCAGGTCCACATTTTGATAGTTGTACGAACTGTTAAACACGTTTTTAATACCCTGGATATAGTTAAAAGTAACAATGGGGTACTTATTAGGGATAGGTATACGATATATTTTGCCCTGGTAAAACTGTTCGTGCGGGGCATAACGTAACTGCAGCGAAGCTTCAGATGTGGTTAAGTGATTTACCACATTTGGCGTAGCCGTATTGGCATTACTAATAGAATACAACGAACCGGCCGGTTGCTGTGTCCAGTTATTAAAGCCTAATGCGTACGAGAAATGGCTGGCATATTCATGCACGTAGTTGATCTTGTAGTTATCGTTATACAAGAATTTATCATTTTCCCCACGTTTAAAGGATAGTAAAAAGTTATCCTCCTGTACAAATTGCAAAGCCTGTCCCGGTATCTTAGTATCTTTTTGTACGCTTATACGCACATAGTTCTGCGGGAATTTATAAATAGATTTATCGTTGAGGGAATAAGTGGCGCTGCCAAAATATTTCCATTTCTTATCGGTAAAGCCATAAGCGCCATAAGTTTCAAAATAATAGCGCTTACTTAATTCGGGGGTAGTACGGCCGCCTAAACGCAGGCGTAAGCCTTCAATAGGGTTAAAGCTGTAAAACGCGTTTGAAGGGCCAACCTCAAACGGGCCGAATGATTTATAGCCAGCTAACAGTAGGGTGGCAATATCCATAGTGCGCCTGAACGAGGGCATTTTCTGCAGGCTGTCAATATTTTTATAAACTTTAGATTCGGCCGTAGTTAGCGTATCTAAACGATTTTTAGCCCAAAAGTCATCACTGCGGTGCTTCACCTCATCGGCTATCTCGGTAGCTTCGGCGGTGGTATAGGTTGTATCGGGCCGGGGCTGGTTAACTATGTAGTTTTTAAAAGTAATAGTCCTGTCGCCAAATATGCCGCCGTTCTTTTTCTTATTTAGGCCAAAGTCGGCTAAAATGTCACTCCGGCTAAGGTGATAGCGTTTATCAGGGTTTTGTTCAAAATCTAAGTTAACCCGTAACGATTTTACAAAGTTAAGGTTGATGTTTTTGTTAATAACCAGTTCGGCTTTTTGTACGGCATAATTACCATCAAGGGTAATGTAAATATTGCCCTCAAAAAGCATATCGGTAGTGTTACGCGGCGTAAAGCTTAGTTTTACCAGCTTGGTATTGTTCACTACCACCGTATCTGTAATAAAAAATTTATAAAACGTTGGCGCCGAGTTTGATATGGGGCTAAGAAACTGGTTAGTGATCAAAAATATATTATTTTGATAGATATCAACATCGGCATAAATATGCTTGATGTACTGGCCAAGGCCATCGTTATCTATAAAACTGCCAAAATCAACGCTTTTTTCTCCTAAAATTATGGTGCGTTTTTTTTCAGGATTTTTGCGATAATAATTCTGGGTTAGTTTTTCGGTCAGGTACATAGGCAGCAACGACTTACCCGGTATCAGCGTAGTATCGCGATTATCTAAAATAAACTTATATTTCCTGAAGAATTTCTTTTCGGCCAGTTTATCTGATACGTTAATGAACGATAACTGTAGTTTATCATACGCCCGGTATTCAACATAATCATAAGCCTCGGGGCGATTCTTCGGTTTGTTCTCTATCACCTTACGAATCAGTTCAACAGCCGGGTTATCCCTGTTGGTATATTTTGGCCTCTTGGCCGATTTTATGGTCACTTCCTGTAATGCCTTAGCCTCGGGAAATAACCTGATATTAACCACTTGCTCTTTACCAGGGACGATGGTTAGCAAAGCAGGCTTATAGCCTACAAACGTGGCCTTTATTTGGAAATATTGTTGAGATGAGCTTAATCTGTATTTACCCTGGTCATTACTGTTAATGCCAATGGTTGAGTTAACAAATGATACGGTTACAAAAGATAGCGGCTGATGAGTGTTGGCATCGGTTATGGTACCCGAAACCGCGGTGTTTTGCGCAATTACATTGAATGAACAAAATAACAGAAGAAAGAATAAAGAAAATTTAGAAATATGATTAAAGTTCATTTGCTCAAAATACAATTACACTATACAAACTTATCTTGCCGTAAATAATTGTAAAACAGTGCCAGAATTAAGCACTTTATTTACAATAGATGAAGCCGCCTTGCTTCTTATTAACACCTACTTACGGCCTAAAGTCACATTTAGTTTGTCCGAATTAGGGTATACCGGGGGTATGCTTGTAAAACGCCCAAAGTTAAAAAAAATCTATATAGACTATTGTGGTCAAAAAGTCAAATGTTTGGCTAATGTATGGGTATGTTGTAGGGATGACAAAGAGAGAATAAATGTGCTGAATAGCAAGGGCGCAGCAATAAGATACTGCTGCGCCCTTTGTATTGATATAGTAGGCCGTTATTTATTCGAGTCGGCAAAAACGTCGTCGTAATAATCAAGCCCTAAATGCGTGATCAGGTCTTCGCCCATCAGGTAACGCAGGGTGTTTTCCAGTTTTTGCAGTTGTTTGAATATATCATTCTCTGCCTGCAGGCCAGGCGCGGTTTGCGGCGATTTAAGGTAGAACGATAACCACTCCTGTATGCCTACCATACCCGCGCGTTTAGCCAGGTCGATAAATATAGCCAGGTCTAACGCTACCGGTGCGGCCAGGATAGAATCGCGGCACAGGAAGTTAATTTTGATCTGCATTTTGTAGCCTAACCAGCCAAAAATGTCGATGTTGTCCCAGCTCTCTTTGTTATCGCCATGCGGCGGATAGTAGTTGATACGGATCTTATGGAAAATATCGCCATACAGGTCAGGGTTTTCTTCCGGCTTCAATATATCTTCCAGCACGCCCAGTTTCGATACTTCCTTAGTTTTAAAGTTATCCGGATCATCTAACACCAAACCATCACGGTTACCCAAAATGTTGGTACTGAACCAGCCGCGTACACCTAATGAGCGTGCAGCCAGGCCTGGTGCCAAAATGGTTTTCATCAGGGTCTGGCCTGTTTTGAAATCCTTGCCGGCAATTGGGGTTTTGGTTTGTTTAGCCAGTTCAATTAAGGCCGGGGTATCTACAGTTAAGTTAGGGGCACCATTAACAAATGGTATACCTAATTTTAAAGCAGCATAAGCATAAAGCATACTTGGCGATATCAGGTGATCATCGGCCGCTAAACCGGCTTCAAACTTAGCCAGGCTGCTGTGTACATCAGATGGTTCAAAGTATATCTCGGTTGATCCGCACCATAGTACCACTACGCGGTTAAGGCCATTTTTCTCTTTAAAGTTTTTGATGTCTTCCATCAACTGGTTGGCCATTTCTAAACGTGTACCGGTTTTTATGTGTTCGCCGGTAAGGTTTTTAGCGTAGTTTTTATCAAACGCCGCCTTCATTGGCACTACCTTTTCCAATTCCTCTTTAACAGAGAAAAGCAGGCCTGGTTCCAATACTTCGGCGTTCATCGCTGCCTCGTATACGTTATCAGAAAATACGTCCCACCCGCCAAAAACAATATCGTTAAGGCTGGCCAATGGTACAAAATCTTTAATTTTAGGGTTACGGTTTTCGGTCCTTTTTCCTAACCGGATGGTTCCCATTTGGGTGTGCGAGCCTATTGGCTTTGAGATGCCTTTTTTCACGGCCTCAACGCCGGCAATAATTGTGGTTGCAACTGCCCCAAGGCCAGGTATTAAAATACCAAGTTTACCTTCGGCGGGCTGAATGTTAATTTTCATTGGTTTTGATTCTATTTTTCGTATGATATAGTGTATACTGATCTACAGCCATTTATTGGCTTTGTACCAGCTTATTGTTTCTCGTAATCCGGCTTTCAGATCGTGTTGGGGATAAAAGCCCATATCGTGCTTCGCCTCTTCAATACTGCAATGCCAGTTGGTTGCAGTAAGCTCATGCAATTTTTCCCTGTTAAGCACTGGTGTTTGACTGCGCAAATAACCAACAAATTCAGATACCGATGCAATAATTTTCACAAAGTTGACAGGTAAATGAATTTTGTATGTTTTGCTGCGCAATATATCTTTTGTAATGTCAGCTAATTCATATCTATCGTAAAAATTACCATCGCTTAAATTATAAGCCTGGTTTTTGCCGCTGAATAACGCCCTTACGCTTGCTTTGGCAAGGTCTGTTACATAAATAAAGCTTAGCTTTTGCGCGGCGGTACCTATGTAGGGCTCAAATCCTTTAGCAAATTGTTTAAGCGCAATGTAAATATCCTTATCGCGCGGACCGTAAACGGCGGTGGGGCGAAGTATAGTACAATTTAAACCTGCAATGGTTTTCAATTTCTCTTCGGCCAGCAATTTACTTTTACCGTATGATGTTACAGGGCGCGGTATGCTGTTATCATTAATAATACCGGTTAAGGTATGTAATGGCCCTAACGCTGCCAGGCTGCTTATAAAAACAAATTTTTTAAACGTTGCCGATGCCGCAGCTGCTTTAGCCAAATTAACAGTATAGTTTACATTTACCGCGTTGTAGGCCTGCTGGTTTTTTGCCCGGGTTAAGCCTGCCGCGTGTATCACATAATGATATTGGTTATCCTCAAATTCCTTTTGCAGGGCTGCCAAGTTATCAAAATCAGGATAAGTGTATTTAATATCCAGGTGTTTAAGATGCTCTGTCTGGCTGCTTTTTCTTACTGCTGCAAACACTTCCAGGTTGTTCCGTAACGCTTCCTCCACCAAATGATACCCTACAAAACCGCTCGCTCCGGTTATCAAAACCCGTTCCCTCATATCTGTTTTTGGTATAGCCTGTATTTTTTATAAGGATCGCCCTTAATGGCTTTTATAGCCTCGTTAATCATTGTGTTATTTTCAAGCGTCCAACCGGCTTCAGCGTGTTTAAGACCTTTTTCGGTATAGTTTTTAATAATTGTACCGTATAAAACAGCCTCGATACCCATTTTGCGGTAACCTTCAACCACGCCTAAAGCATAAATGCGCAGGCTTTGTATCTTCTTTTTACCTAACAATAGTTTGAAAATGCCGGTAGGTAACAAGCGCCCGCGTTTAATTTTCTTAAATATCTCGTTATAGTTGGGCAGCGCTAAACCAAATGCTACAATTTTTCCATCCTGCTCGGCAACCAGGGCAAAGTCAGGATCTAATATGAGTTTTAGGTCTGCCGCCAGGTAATTAAATTCCTCGTCGGTTAAGGGGACAAAGCCGGTGTTTTGGTCCCAGGCCGAATTGTACACCTCGCGCAGTTTTATCGTTTCTTCCTTAAAGTTCTTCAGGTTTACCTTGCGAATGATAATGTTATTGCGTTTCAAGCGCTCGGTTAACGCGTTAAGCAGCTTTACCGATTTGTCATCGTAGTTATTCCCGTCCCAATGCCAGGCAATCAGGTCAACATCTTTTTGGAAACCAAAACCTTCTATTAATTGGGCATAGTAAGGGAAGTTATAGGTCTGCATTAAAAACGGCGAACTGTCAAATCCTTCAACCAGTAAACCACACGGTTCGTTAGTTGAAAAGTTAACCGGGCCCATTATTTTACCTATTACGCCTTTGCCCTTTAGCCACTTGGTGGCTATATCAAAAAGCATATTAGCGGTTTCCTGGTCGTTTATACAATCAAAAAAACCAAAGAAGCCATCGTTTGCCTTATTATATTGGTTGTGGGCATTATTTAAAATGGCGGCAATACGGCCAACTACCTTATCACCATCATAAGCCAAAAAGCATTGTAACTGGTTGTGCTTATGAAAAGGGTGCTTGGTAAGCAAATCCCTTTGTGCTATAAAAAGTTCGGGGACATAATACGGATCGTCCTTGTACAAATCGTGCGGAAAATCAATAAATGCAGCTAATTCGTTTTTCGAGCTTACAGATAAAATTTTTTTCACAGGTTATGAATTGAAGATGTACAGGATATACATATGCTTGGTACAAATGTATATAAACAATTACGCGCAAGGTAGTCCTTTATTTTAAAAAGACTGTCCTTGCGCGTTATGGTTATTTATATTTTTTCTTTGATGGCGGTTACACCAACATCTTTAAATGCCTTGGTAATTTTTTCAACAGCCTCTTCAATTTGTTCGAAGGTGTGTGTAGCCATTAATGAGAAACGTAGCAGCGATGAATCAGAAGGAACTGCAGGCGATACTACCGGGTTAACAAAAATGCCGGAATCCTGCAGGTGTTTGGTAACCAGGAAAGTTTTTTCGTTATCACGAACGTAGATAGGCAGGATAGGGCTTTCAGTAGGGCCTAAATCGAAGCCTTCTTCAAGCAATAAACGCATAGCGTAGTTGGTATTTGCCCAAAGTTTATCAATACGTTCCGGTTCCGATTCTATAATATCCAGTGCGGCAATAACGCTGGCAACCGATGCCGGCGGCATGCTGGCGCTGAACATTAACGCGCGTGCACGGTGTTTCAAATAATCAATAGTAATAGCGTCGGCAGCAATAAAACCACCCAATGATGCTAATGATTTACTGAAGGTACCCATGATCAGGTCAACCTCATCGGTCAATCCAAAGTGCGATGAAGTACCTGCGCCTTTATGGCCAATTACGCCTAAACTGTGCGCATCGTCAACCATAATATTAGCACCGTATTGGTCGGCTAACTGAACAATCTCAGGTAGCTTCACAATATCACCTTCCATACTGAATATACCGTCAACCGCAATTACTTTAACCGAATCTTCCGGCAAAATGCTCAGCTTGCGCTGAAGGTCGGCCATATCGTTATGGGCGTATTTTATTACCCTCGAGAAGGAAAGACGGCTGCCGTCAATTAAGGAAGCGTGGTCGTATTCGTCTAAAATTAAATAATCGTTACGGCCGGTAATGCACGAAAGTACACCTAAATTAACCTGAAAACCGGTACTGAATAATACCGCGGCCTCTTTACCTACGTAATTAGCCAGGCGTTGTTCCAGTTCAATATGAATGTCCAGCGTGCCGTTTAAAAACCTTGAACCTGCACATCCCGTACCATACTTATCAATTGCTTTTTTAGATGCCTCTTTAATTTTAGGATGGTTTGTTAATCCTAAATAAGAGTTAGAACCGAACATCAGCACACGTTTGCCATCAATCATCACCTCGGTATCCTGCCCAGACTCAATAGGCCTGAAATAAGGATATAATCCCATTTCTCTTATTGCTGCCGCGTCTTTGAACTGAGCAATCTTATCATGTAGTTTTTTACCCATGTATTAACTCTGCTTAAATTTTTTGTAAAAATACCATGAAAAAGCTAATATCTTCTATCACGTTGAGAAATTTTTTAACAATGCCTTTATGCGGGCACTACTATTTCCCAATATGCAAATTAATTAATTTTTTTGTTAAAGTACAGCCATCAGTTTGTATTTTCTTTCAATTTTTTTTCCACGGGCCATATCTGGTAGTTATAATGTCAAATAAATGTAACAGATTTATTAAATATTAAAACCTAAATTTATTAATGCAATATTCGCACCAATCTCCCCTGATTGGTAAACTTTTGCCTATAGCTATTGTTAGTTTTCGCACTTAATTACCACGATGAAAAACAGTTTTCACTTCACAATATTTTCTTTTTTAATTCTTCCGGTTACTTTATTGGCCCAAACAAAGCAGGATTCATTGCCTGCCGTGTTAAGTTTAGACCAATGTATAAAATATGCTTTACAAAATCAACCCGCGGTTAGGCAAGCCAGCATTGATGAGGCGATAAACGAAAAAAATATCGGCATTGCATTATCGGCATGGTTGCCGCAGGTAAACTCGAATAACAGCGCTACGCATTATTTTAAAGGCAGCCCTGCTACAGGCGGGGGCGCAAATGGCGGCACTGGTGTTGGTACCAGTAGTGATATTCATAATGTATCTGTTTTAGGTATACAGGCCACACAGGTAATATATAATAACGATGTGCTGCTGGCATCAAAGGCTTCAAAATATTCGCGCGAGTACTATAAGGACAATGCCTACAACAGCCAGATAGCTGTAGTAGCCGATGTAAGTAAGGCTTTTTACGATGTCCTGTTATCACAACGGCAACTGGATATTATAAAGGAGGATATTGTGCGCCTGCAACGCAGTTTAAAGGATGCTACCGCGCGTTATCAGGCCGGTGTGGTTGATAAAACTGATTATAAGCAGGCAACCATAGCCCTTAATAATGCTATTGCCAGCCGTAAGCAAACCGAGGAAGCGATTAAAAGCAAATCGGCTTTTTTAAGACAGCAAATGGGCATGCCGGCCGAACGGCCCTTAAGTTTATCGTACGATTCGACCCGTTATGAACGCGAAGCTTTTATTGATACTAACCAGGTTTTAGATTATACCAACCGCATAGAATACCGCCAATTAGAAGCACAACGCAACCTGACAGGGCTTAACGTAAATTATTACCGCTATGGGTTTTTACCGTCCTTATCGGCAAATGGCGCCTACAACCTGGGCTATTTCAGTAATAAACTGGGCGATCTGTACGGCAATTCGTTTCCAAGCCTGTATGCGGGTTTAACTTTATCTATCCCTATTTTTACCGGGGGCAAACGTTTACAAAACCTGGCCAAGGCCCATTTACAGGTAGACCGTGCCGATCTGGATCTTATCCAAACCAAAAACACCATTAATACCCAATACACACAGGCCCTGGCTAATTATAAAAGCAACTACACCAATTGGCAGTTGCTAAAACAAAATGTGGATTTGGCAAACGATGTATATAAAGTAGTTAGCTTACAATACCGCGAAGGAATAAAAACTTATCTTGATGTCATTGTTTCACAATCAGACCTGCGCACGGCCGAACTGAATTACTTTAACGCGCTGTTCCAGGTGCTTAGCAGTAAAATAGATCTGCAAAGGGCTATGGGGACAATTGGTACATTTAATAAACAGTAATAACAGAAGATACCTCTATTATATGAAAAACTCCTATATATATTTAATTGCAGCGGTGGCGTCAATCGCTATCGCATCATGCGGCAACAAACAGGAAAAACAAGCCCCGCCGCCGCCCACTGCAGTAGACGTCACTGAGGCCACACAAGGCAACGCAGTGTATTACGACCAGTACCAGGGCACTGTTGTAGCAGTAAATAGTGTGGAACTGCGCAGCCAGGTGGCAGGTTTTATTACAGCCATATTTGTTAAAGACGGCGCTTTAGTAAGCAAAGGGCAGCCGCTATATGAAATTGACCGCCGTAAATATCAGGCTGCTTACGCTCAGGCTGTGGCTAATGTAAATAGCGCGCAGGCAAACCTGGTGAAGGCCCAGAAAGATATAGATAGATACAATATGCTGCTAAAGGCCGATGCTGTTGCCCGCCAAACGGTTGATAATGCTGCGGCTGCGTTTGAAACCGCGAAAAGCCAGGTAGCAGCAGCAAAAGCAGCAAGGGAATCGGCCGCTACCGATTTGTCTTATGCTGTTATTAAGGCGCCATTTAGCGGTCGTATAGGTATATCGCAGGTAAAACTGGGTACGCAGATCACTCCGGGCACTACGCTGTTAAATACTATATCAGCAGATAATCCAATGGCAGTGGATGTGGTAATTAACGAGCAGGATATCAATCGTTTTTACGATCTCCAAAAACATAATACCGATAGTACCTTCAGGTTAAAATTATCCAATGATTCCCTTTATAACAGGCCTGGAAGGATATTGGCCATCGACCGTGGGGTTAACAATCAAACAGGTACGGTTAAGGTACGTGTGCAATTTGATAATACTGACGGTATGTTAAAGGATGGTATGAGCGCCCAACTAAAAGTATTGAACAATAATTCTGGTCAGCGTGTAATTATCCCTTATAAAGCCGTTACCGAGCAAATGGGCGAATTTTTTGTTTTTGTTACCCAGGATACCATTGCCCTGCAAAAGAAAGTAAAATTAGGCCCGCGCTTAAATGATAACGTGGTGATAATGGACGGCATAAAAGCCGGTGATAAAGTAATTACCGATGGCTTCCAGCGTTTGCGCGATAGCGGTAAGATAACATTAGGCCCGCCACCTGCAGCAGCGGGTAAAAGCCGGCACAACCAGGCAAATAAATAGCGGCGTCCGTTTAAATATAAATTAGAATGATAGCAGAAACCTTTATAAAAAGACCCGTTACCGCGATTGTTATTTCCATAGTGATTGTAGTGGTAGGTATTTTAGCTATAAGTAGTTTGCCCGTTGGGCAATACCCCGAAATAACCCCCCCAACGGTAACTATAACCGGTAACTACACAGGTGCCGACGCGCTTACGGTAGAGCAAACCGTAGCCACACCAATTGAGAGCCAGGTAAACGGTACACCTGGGATGACCTATCTGCAAAGTAATAGTACTAACAATGGTGCGCTAAGTATGACGGCCAACTTTGAAGTAGGTACCGATATTAACATTGCCGCGCTTGATGTGCAGAACCGTGTTGGTATTGCTACACCAACCCTGCCCCAAGAAGTACAACGCCTGGGCCTTACCGTACGTAAAAAGAACCCAAGCATATTATTGCTGGTGGCTTTATATTCGCCAAACGGAAGCCACAATGTTACTTTTTTAGATAACTATGCCAACGTTTTTATTAAAGATGCCTTGCTGCGCGCGAAGGGTGTGGGTGATGTGATATCGCGGGCTGACGATTTTAGCATGCGCATTTGGTTGAAGCCTGATAAACTGGCTGCCCTTGGCATGACCCCGGCTGATGTGACCGCCGCGCTTAACGAACAAAACGCACAGGTAGCCGCGGGTACGATAGGTGCTACGCCACAGGAACATGGCCAAACTTTTGAATATTCGGTACTGGTAAAAGGGCGCTTAGCCAAACCTGAGGAATTTGGTAATGTAATTGTCCGCACACAGCCTAATAATGGTGCGGTGGTGCATTTAAAAGATGTGGCTCGTATTGAATTGGGTAAATTTAACTATGCCGGCAACAGTTATGTTGATGGCAAAAGGTCATCGTATCTATTGGTTTACCAGGCACCGGGCAGTAACGCTATTGAAACAGCAGACGCGGTTTATGCAACCATGAAAGAGCTTAAAAAATCTTTCCCGGCTGATGTTGACTATGTAGTTCCATTTGAGGCTATTACGGTAGTAAAAGTTTCTGTACACGAGGTTGTGGAAACCCTGATTATTGCTTTGTTCTTGGTTATTATTGTGGTGTTTTTATTCCTGCAAAGCTGGCGTACAACGCTTATCCCTGTATTGGCCATCCCGGTTTCCATTATCGGTACATTCATTTTCTTTATCCCGCTGCATTTTACCATTAACACGCTTACCCTGTTTGGCTTTGTGCTGGCTATTGGTATTGTGGTGGATGATGCCATTGTGGTGGTAGAAGCGGTGCAGCATTACATGGACGAGAAAAATATGTCGCCAAAGGATGCTACCCTGCACGCTATGCGCGATATTTCGGCGCCGGTTATTGCTATCGCTTTAATATTGGCCGCAGTGTTTGTGCCGGTAGGTTTTATACCGGGTATAGTAGGGCGTTTGTATCAGCAGTTTGCTATTACCATTGCCATTTCGGTATTAATATCGGCATTTGTGGCATTATCATTAACACCGGCTTTATGTACGCTATTGTTAAAGCCCCATAAACTGGATAAACAATCAAAAGGACTGGATAGATTCTTTTTTAGGTTTAATGCCTGGTTTGAAAGGCTTACGGGGAAATACCGTAACGGGGTTGATAAAGGTATCAGGAATTCCAAATTTGTGATCATTATACTGGTTTGCATTATAGTAGGGACCATCATGCTATTTAAAGGTAAGCCTACAGGCTTTATCCCAACGGAAGATGAAGGTCGTATTTACATCACTTACGATTTGCCCGAAGCTTCATCAACCGAGCGCACAGTAGCCATACTGAACCAAATGATGGATACGCTAAAAAAAGTACCCGAAATATATCATTATGCGGCATTGGGGGGATTAAATGTGGTGAGCTTTGCCACAAAATCTAACAGCGCAACCATATTTGTGCAATTGAAACCGTGGGACCAGCGTAAAAAAACATCGTTACAACTGGTGCCTATATTGCAGAAAAAGTTGGCATTTTTCAAAGAAGCCAGTGTTGTGGTTATTCCGCCGCCGGCTATTCCTGGACTTGGCACCACCGCGGGTTTTTCTTTCATTTTAGAAGAAAGGCAAGCAGGGGGAGATATAAAAAATTTTGAAAAAGTGCTGAAAACCTTTATTGGTGAAGTGGCGAAGCGCCCCGAAATTGGTAAAGCATTCTCCTTCTTTACCGCACGCACGCCAGCCTATCAGTTAACTATAGACCGTGAAAAGGCTAAACGCCTGGGTGTGCAGATATCTGACATCAACAATGCCCTGCAAACCTATATGGGCAGCGCTTATATTAACGACTTTACTATTTATGGGCGCAACTTCCGCGTACTGGCGCAGGCCGATACAAATTACCGTACCAATATGGATAACCTGGGGCAATACTTTGTGCGTAACCAGCAAGGGACGATGGTGCCTTTAAGTACGCTGACGACTTATAAAATGATAGAAAATGCACCACTGATATCGCACTTTAACCTGTTCCGCTCCGCCGAGATTGACGGGAACCCCAAAGAAGGCTATAGTAGCGGTGATGCATTGAAAGCTTTAGAGGAAGTTGCCGCGCAAACCCTGCCCCAAGGTTATGGATACGAATTTTCCGGTTTAAGCCGGGAGGAAAAACTATCCGGATCGAAAACGATATATATATTTATGCTGTCTATCGGTTTTGTGTTCCTGTTTCTTGCTGCCTTGTACGAGAGTTGGTCGGTACCGTTCTCGGTATTGTTAGCGGTACCACTGGGCGCTTTCGGCGCTATTTTGTTCCTCACGTTAAATAAATCGCTGGTTGATAATATTTACGCGCAGATAGGTTTGATTACCCTGATAGGTTTGGCCGCAAAAAACGCCATCCTTATTGTTGAGTTTGCAAAAGAGCGTGTAGATAATGGCATGGACCTGGAAGAAGCAACGCTGGAAGCGGTAAAGCTTCGTCTGCGACCAATCATTATGACATCAATGGCGTTTATTTTAGGCGTGGCACCATTATTATTTGCTTCGGGCGCAGGCGCCGAGGCTCGAAAAACCATTGGCTGGACAGTGTTTGGTGGAATGCTTGGTGCAACATCTCTGGCCATATTTATTGTGCCAGTGCTATTTTACCTGATCACTAAGGTGGCTTATGGTAAAGAAAAGCTGGCTGAACTACATAAAAACTTTAAACCAGACCCAGAGAAGTTGCATTAATATTCATCATTTTTAAGTTTAATATTAAAGGTCACCGCGAAATGGTGACCTTTTTTTATTGAAAAGCCATTAAACTTCCGTTATACAGTACATTTTTTGCCATAGATACTGAACACTTAAATGACATAAAAGCATGCCATAATTGGCTCTCAAAAACCTGACTTTTAAATGAGAATAGCAAAATGAGCTACAGTTTTTCAACTGTTTGATTACTGATTTACAGCGTTTAAGTGTATAGTTTTAGTTATAGCCTATAACCAGTTGAAATGTTAAATTGGCATAAAATTGACCTTTTTGTATTTGTTTTGGCAAAGTATTTGTAAATGGGGAATAAGCAATCTAAAAATTGTTCACTTACAAATGAAAACAAAAATGAAACACTCAACTAAATTAATAGCTACCGCTGTTGCAGCAGTAGGTATTTTCTTCGGAACACAAAAAGCTAACGCGCAAACTAAGGAAGCAAATCCATGGCGCTTAGGCATTGGCCTGGAAGCTGGTGCACCAACAGGTAACTTACACGATGTATCAAACTTTGAATTAGGCGGTACTGCCCGCCTGCAATATGGTGCTGACAAAGGCTTAGCCTGGACTTTAACCTCTGGCTATTACAATGCCTTTGGTAAAGAGATAACCGTGGGTAACACAACTGTAAAAAGCCCATCAATAGGTATTGTACCTGTAAAAGCTGGTATTAAAGCTTTCTTTGCTGATAACATTTACTTCGGCGCTGAAGCAGGTGCTGGTTTTGAAACCAAAGGCGCTAAGGATACTAAGCTAATATTAGCTCCAGGGTTAGGGTATGCCGGTAAATCATTAGATGTAGGCGTACGTTATGAAAACTTCTCTGGTCAGGGTAATAACTATGGCTTAGTTGGTTTACGTATAGCTTATGGCTTTGGTTTATAATCAATAAAAACAACCATTTAACACAAGCCCTCCCGATGTGAATCGGGAGGGCTTGTGTGTTTAACTATCAAACTTATCCAGCAATTTCAGTAACGTCTCAAAGTCCTTAGGATAAGGGGCATGAATGATAACATCCTTCCCATCTAATAACTTAAAGGTTACTTCGTAAGCGTGCAAGGCAAAACGTTTCATAATAGGCATCTCTTCCTGATCTTTACCTAAATGGTACTTGCGTTTCAGGGCTGATAGAAATACCGGCTTGCCGCGATACATTTCATCGCCTGCAATGGCGGCCTGTTGGGTAGCCAGGTGTATACGGATTTGGTGCATGCGGCCGGTTACAGGTTTACATTCAACCAAAGTATAATGCTTATAAAATTTAATGGATTTAAACCATGTTTCAGCACGTTTACCTTCCTGGCGATTAATTGATACGTTACCTTTACCTGTATTAAGGATTGGGAGATCAATAAACAAGTCCTCGAATACGTGGGTGCCTTCAATCACCGCGTGATAAACCTTTTTTACCTGACGGTGCTCAAACTGCATCGATACCGAGCGATAAGCCTCGGGTGTTTTAGCGATAATAAGTGCTCCGCTGGTTTCTTTATCCAAGCGGTGACATATCTGCGCATCATCCGAATACTGTTTTGCCAGGCGCAGCATATTTATCTCGCCGCCTTCCCGTTCATCAAGCGTGCTGATAAAGGCGGGTTTATTCACCACAATCAGGTCATCATTTTCAAAAAGGATCAGCTCGGTAAATTTTGGAATCTTCATTATAATGTGTTGGCGTATTGTTCATTTTTTGAGTCAAACACAAACAGATACGTTGTTTTACAGCCTGCAAAAATACGGTTAATAAACCAAATATATAGCGGCACCGCTTCAAATAGGGCTGAATTTGAGATTGGCATGGTTATTATTCAGGTTAGATATATTCAACTACCTATTTAAAAGCATATGAACACCAATAACACACAACCTGAAGAAAAGGGATTTTTTGAAAAGGTTAAAGACACCATAGCAGGTTTATGGGAAGATACGACAGAGAAAGCCGAAGATTTAAAAGATGCAGCCGGAGAAAAAATTGATGAGCTAAAAGGAAAAAATACTAAAACAAGAAGCACGACCAAGAAAAGCCCGGTTGCAAAAACACCGGCTAAAGCTAACAAAGCTGCCACCAGCGCAAAAACTAAAGTTACTGAAGCCAAAAGTAGTGGAAAAGCAAATATAGCTGATGGAAAAACGAACGCCCATAAAAATGTAGCAAAGGCTAAAACAGAAGCCGCCAAAGCTACTGACAAGGCCAAAACTACAGCGTCGAAGGCAGGCGACAAAGCTAAAACTACAGGCACCAAATCATCTGCCAAAGTAAGTTCGGCTAATAGCGGCGCTAAAAAAACAG
This sequence comes from Mucilaginibacter boryungensis, assembly GCF_015221995.1. Lineage (NCBI taxonomy): Bacteria > Pseudomonadati > Bacteroidota > Sphingobacteriia > Sphingobacteriales > Sphingobacteriaceae > Mucilaginibacter > Mucilaginibacter boryungensis. Next base: position 319,373 of record NZ_JADFFM010000002.1, on the reverse strand, counting down.
CAGCGGCTAAAACGGATAAAGCATCGACAACGGCTAAAAAGAAAACTTCAACTGCTAAGAAATCAGCAGCATAATATAGTCGATACACTCAATAGAAAAGGACACCGATTTCAGTGTCCTTTTCTATTTCATTCCAGCGTCATTGCAAAGCGTGGTGGTTAAAGGAAAAAGGAGATGCGAACATCCTTTTCTTAACTAATCACTTATCTCCAAACTCAACTTAACTCAAACTTGTAACCAACACCTTTAACAGTTGATACATAATTCTCGCCCAGCTTTTCCCTGATCTTACGGATATGCACATCAATAGTACGGTTGGTTACTACAACCGAATCCTCCCAGATATTTTTCAGGATCACTTCGCGCGTGTACACCTTGCCTGGTTTTGATGCCAGCAGGTACAGTAATTCAAACTCTTTTTTGGCCAAAACAACTTTATTGCCACCCTGGAAAACAAGATATGCTTCGCGGTCGATCACCAGATCGCCAATTTCCAATTTGTTATCGATTACCTCTTCGGGGGCCGAATTGCGGCGTAGGATGGCATTAATGCGGCTAACTAAGGCACGTGGTTTAATAGGTTTGGCTATATAATCATCAGCACCTACATTAAAACCCGCAATTTCTGAATATTCCTCGCTGCGGGCCGTCAGGAAAACCATAAAGGTGGTTTTAAACTCGGGCATGGTGCGCATAATACGGCAGGCTTCAATGCCGTCCATTTTGGGCATCATAATATCCAGCACAATTAGGTCGGGTTGTACTTTTTTAGCTTCGGCTACAGCTTCCTGTCCGTTTTTGGCAGTATAAACCTGGTAACCTTCTTTTTTCAGGTTATATTCAATCAGTTCCAGTATATCGGGTTCGTCGTCAACAATTAATATTTTCTGCCTTGATATTGTGCTCATTTATGTAGCGGTTGAATTTTAATATAAAAGTACCTGCTTTATTGCACTAAACGGTTAAGTGAATATTAACAAATTGTTAAACGTTACTTTTGGGTAACATGTTATTGACCTTTATTGAATGTTTTGTTTAAAAAATCTTCAAGATCGGCCCCTGATAAATTTTTAGCTACGATAATACCCTGGGGATCAATTATAAAATTTGCGGGGATGGCTTCAATATGATAAAGCTTTTCTGTAGGGCCGTCAAACTTTTTCAGATCAGATGCTTGTTCCCAGGTCATGCTCAGTTCGGCAATACCTTTTTGCCAGGCTTGTTTATCATCATCCAGCGATATGCCTAAAATATTTAAACCTTTACTTTTATAAGTGGCGTATTGTTTTACTACATTGGGCATTTCTGCCCGGCATGGCCCACACCATGATGCCCAAAAGTCAAGCATCACGTATTTGCCTTTATAGTCAGATAGTTTTACCGTTTTGCCATCCATCATCATGGTGGTAAAATCGGGCGCTTTATGGCCAACCGAGATAGGTTTTACCAGCATCATTTGTTTTACAAACTGCTGCACTGCGGCATTGCCTTTAAAAGTATCTTTTATCGCATCAGCATAAGCTACCAGTTGCTGCTCATATTTATAAGTATCCAGCGATGTAGCTGCGTAAAAGGCCGCCAGCGATTTTTGGTTTTCGGTTACAAATTTATAAACAGCCTTGTTCATCTCGTCTTGCGATTTCAGGAACTGCGGCCTGTATACGGCCAGTAATGAATCTGATTGGTGCCCTATTTTTGCGAGTTTAGCCTGGTATTCCGTAACGATCTTTTCAGTTTTAGCGCCATACTCATTAGTGATCTTGTTAAACTCCTGTATTTTCTCCGATTCCTGCGAGCCGCTGATCGAGTAAGCATGGGTGCTATCGGCCTCATCGGTTTTAAAGGTAATATCATCGCCGTTTTGGGCTATCAGATCAAACACGTTTGCCCCAATACGCAGTTTATATAAGTTGGCATATACCGAGGGATGCTTAAATTGGAATTTACCATCCTCACTTAAATTTACCGAATCTACAACGTTTACCTGCGCGCTGTCGGCTTCCAGCAGATATACTTTTTTAATGGCCCCAGGGTGTTCCAATGTGCCATTAATATGGAATGCATTTTTATCAGCACAGGATGCTATGATAAGGGCAAGCAACGCCAAACTGCTATAAATACGATTTTTCATTTACTTTGTTTCTAATGCCTTAATAAGCAATTGGTTAGTTTTTTGCGGATCTATTTTCCCTTTCGATTGTTTCATGATCTCGCCCATGAATAATCCTAAAACCCCCTTTTTGCCTTTTCGATACTCAGTTACTTTGTCGGGGAATTTAGACAAAGCTTTCAAAATAAATTCATTTAATTCATCGCTGCTATCGCTAATAAACAAGTTAAGCTCGGTAGCCAGTTGTTCAGCAGATTTGCCGGTGTTTTTTAGTAGTTCGGGTAATAATTTATGAGCCGCAATGGTATGGTTGATCTTGCCATCGTCTACCAGCTTTATCATTCCTGCTAAATGTTCGGGGTTGGGTGGTGTGGTGTGGCTATCATCCAAAACTGCTTTTAGCGGGCCCATCAGCCAGTTAGTTGCGGCCTTGTAATTGGTGGTATATTTTATGATGGTTTCAAAATATTGGGCCAGATGATAATCTGATGTGATCACCCCGGCATCATAATCTGATAAACCGAATTGGGTGGTATATTTTTGGTATAGCTCGCCGGGTAAGGCGGGCATTTCGGCACGTATTTGTTCAATATCAGCTTTGGTAAGTACTAAGGGCGGCAGGTCAGGCTCGGGGAAATAACGGTAATCATTAGCCATTTCCTTACTGCGCAATACCGAGGTTTCGCCGGTATCTGCATCAAAGTTTAGTGTATTTTGGTCAATATGGCCCCCATTTTCAATTACATCTATCTGTCGTTGAAATTCATGGTCGATAGCGCGCTGTACATTGCGGATAGAGTTTAAATTTTTTACTTCGCAACGGTTGCCATACTGAGACGCGCCTTTTAATCGTACAGAGATATTGGCATCGCAACGCAAGCTGCCTTCTTCCATATTTCCATCGCAAATATCAAGATAACGTACCAGTTTGCGTATCTCTGTCAGGTATTGCCCGGCTTCCTCTGCGCTGCGCAGGTCGGGTTCAGATACGATCTCTATCAGCGGGACACCTGCACGGTTTAAATCAATCAACGAGTCGGTGCCATGCTGGTCATGCATGCTTTTGCCCGCGTCTTCCTCCAGATGGATATGATGTATGGCAATATCTTTTTTGCTGCCATCGCTTAGCTTCACAGTAATGTGGCCACCCAAACAAATAGGGGCCAGATCCTGGCTTATCTGGTAGCCTTTCGGCAAGTCGGCATAAAAATAATTTTTACGGGCAAAATGGTTTTCCTGGTTAATGGTACAATGGCAGGCCAGCCCCATTTTAATGGCATAGGCCACCGCTTTTTTATTTAAAAATGGCAATGTGCCCGGGTGCCCCAGCGATACCATGCTGATATGCCTGTTAGGTTCGGCCCCAAACGCGGCGCTATCCGATGAGAAAATTTTGCTTTGTGTGGATAATTGCGCGTGAACTTCCAATCCAACAACCAGTTCATATTTATCACTTACAGAAGTTGCCATAACAGTAGATAGTGCGCGGTCTTAATTTGTATCGAGGTCAAAAATATAATTTTACTTGGGTAAAATATTAATTAATGCAGATTAATTGGTGTTTAGATATGAATATTCTTAGGCCTGCACTTGGTTTCAATACCCTATATAGCATATAGAGGCCTATGCTTGCTTTTTCAGCTTGGAATCTATCTCATCAAAAATTTCCATAAAGGTATCATGTATCTGTAGCCGATAGGTCATTATTACTCCGGTTAGGCGCGCTTCCTGTTCCGGTGTAAAAGGATGGTGCCAAACCCGCATACATATCCGCTTAAGCGCGTAAGCCACTTGCGATGCATCAACATAAGTTTCCAGGTACCTGTGTTTTTTAAAAGCTTCAAAGAAGGTAAGGAATACATCAGTATTTTGCAACCCGCTGAAAGTCAGGAACTCGTTAATCACTTCTTCGTCGCAACTGCCCAGATGTTTGTAAAAATCATCGACAGTTATTTTATTGGTAGTTACCAATAAGTTGTCCAGTATCAATTCAATAGCAATATGGCCTAAAAAGAATGGCTTAACGGGTGAACCCTCTATTACCGGGCGTAATACTTCTTTTAGTTTACGGCTATGGGTCAGGAAAAACCCGGACGAGTGAAAGTGCCTGTCTACATCCAGATGTTTTTGCCAGCCGGCAATTAATGCATTTACGGTATCTTTATGATGGTGCAGCTTTTCGGGGTGCAGGATAATAGTTTTATCGGCATTTTTTAATAGGTCGGGTAGTACCGTTCCCAGGATATGGTAACAGTTAACGGAATGCCTGTCGAAGTAATAATGCGATAAAAAATTCATAAATAGCCTTAATTGCAAGATAGAGGTAAATGCGTGAATGTGCAAATGTGCAGATATGCAGATGTTAAATTAAGGGTTGCCACGTTTGTTATAATTTGCATATTTGCACATTCGCACATTTGCATATTATATAAATGAACTTTGTTGAAGAATTACGCTGGCGCGGCATGCTGCACGATATTATGCCGGGAACTGAAGAATTGCTGAATAAAGGTATGGTATCGGGCTATATCGGGTTCGACCCTACGGCTGATTCGCTGCATGTGGGAAGCCTGGCGCAAATTATGACGCTGATCCATTTTCAACGTGCTGGCCATAAGCCTTTTGCCCTGGTTGGCGGCGCCACCGGTATGGTGGGCGATCCATCAGGTAAATCGGCCGAACGCAATTTACTTTCAGAAGATGTTTTGCAAAAAAACCTTGATGGTATTAAAAGTCAATTAGAACAGTTTCTTGATTTTGACTGTGGTGCCAACAGCGCCCAAATGGTAAATAACTACGATTGGTTCAAAAACTTTAATTTCCTTGATTTTATCCGTGACGTAGGCAAACACATCACTGTTAACTATATGATGGCTAAGGATTCAGTAAAGAATCGCATCAGCGGCGATACGGGAATGTCGTTCACCGAGTTTAGTTACCAGTTGGTACAGGGGTATGATTTTTATTACCTGTGGAAAAACCATAACTGTGCCCTGCAAATGGGCGGTAGCGACCAATGGGGCAATATAGTTACCGGTACCGAACTTATCCGCAGGAAAGGAGAGGGCCAGGGGGAAGCTTTTGCATTAACTACCCAGTTGATCAAAAAATCTGACGGAAGTAAATTTGGTAAAAGCGAGGGCGGCAATATCTGGCTCGACCCGGCTAAAACATCACCGTACAAATTTTATCAGTTTTGGTTGAATACCAGCGATGATGATGCCAAAACTTATATTCGCATATTCACCTTGTTTGATAAAGAAACGATTGAGGCTTTAGAAGCCGAGCATGCTGTTGCACCTCATTTACGGATATTGCAAAAAGCATTGGCAAAAGATATTACTGTACGTGTGCATAGCGAGCAGGAATATGAGAAAGCGATAAAGGCATCTGAGTTTTTATTCGGCAACACGGATATTCAATTTTTAAATGAATTGAACGAGGCTGAAGTACTGGGGTTGTTTGATGGCGTGCCAAACTTTACTATCAACGCAAATGAAATAGCAGAAGGCATAAATGTAATAGATCTGCTGGCCGAAAAAACGGCGGTATTCCCGTCAAAAGGAGAGGCTAAAAAAATGATAGCGGGCGGTGGCGTTGCCATTAATAAGGCTAAACTTGGCGGGGTTGATGATGTGTTTAACGCATCGCACCTGATCAATGGTAAATACCTTGTGGCGCAAAAAGGCAAAAAGAATTACTTTTTGATTATAGCTGAGTAGGTTTAAAGCAAAAAGACTAAGCTGAAAGCATTAAATATTATGGCCCCTTTAATTAGGGGCTTTTTGGTCTGCCCTTGGCTTTAAGCTTAGATTAAAATAAATTTGTAAAACCGACAAAAGTGTATTACTTTTGGATTAATGTCTGAAAAAAGAAAACATATCGATGAAAATGTAGTTAATGAACCTATGGTAGCATATATGGCCGCAGGCATGGATAACTCATTTTATAGTTTACTAAGCGGGGTTAAACCAACTCGTTTCAGTACCGATTTTGACCTTCTAAAACTTACCCGCGAGGGGTTACCTAAAAAGGTATTAACCTCGCTGGCTAAAAAGATATCCCTAACCCTTCAGGAGCTATCCGACATTATGCATATTTCCGAACGTACCCTGCAGCGTTACGATGATAATGCCGTGGTTAAAACCGAATATGCCGAAAAGGCTATTGAACTTGCCCGTTTATATGCCCGTGGCCAGGATGTTTTTGGTTCTATGGATAAATTTAAACGCTGGATGAAAACCCCGGGGCATGTTTTCCGTGGCGAAACTCCCATTTCCCTACTGGACACTTCTGTCGGTTTTGATATGGTGCTTCGCGAATTGGGCCGTATCGAGCATGGTATTTTTGCCTAAGCATGTTACTTTACCGTATTACCCGCTGTATCTATGCTAACGATCTGTCTGGCACCGGAGCGCGCCTATATGGCGGCCGTTGGAATAATATAGGCAAGGCTATGGTTTATACGGCATCATCCCAATCATTAGCCATATTAGAGGCATTAGTACATTTGCCCACTGCTATAATCCCTGATGATTTTTGCCTTGTAACTATTGATGCACCTGAAAGTATTTTTGTAGCCGATACCCGCTTGTTTCCACCAAATTGGAATGCTTACCCCGAACCAGAAATACTAAAACGTACCGGTGATTTTTTCCTTAAGCAAAACCAGCAATTATTAATGAAAGTGCCATCGGCTATTGTAAAAGAAGAGTTCAATTACCTAATCAATCCACAACACCCAGGAATATCGAAAGTGAAAGTTGTTAAAAGCGAGCCTTTTACTTTTGATGAAAGGCTTTTTTAAGTCAAAAGTCTTAGGTTTAAAGTCAAAACTTATATAGTTGGCGCTTGATTTAAAACTTCAGGCTTAAGACTTCGAACTTAAGACTAATTCTCCAATCATCTTCACGTACAACTCAATCCCTTCTTTAATTTCATCTATATATACAAATTCATCGGCCATGTGCGAGCGTGCCGAATCGCCGGGGCCTACTTTCAATGATGGGATATCCAATAATGATTGGTCGGAGGTAGTTGGAGAGCCGTATGTGGTTCGCCCCAGTTTAATGCCTGCCTGAACAATAGGGTGGTTTTTATCAATGCTTGATGGCTTCAAACGAACAGATCTGGGCTTAACATCACAGTTAACATGCTGATGGATAATTTCCAACACTTCCTCGTTACGATAAGCATCTGTTACTCTTACATCAACCGTAAACACGCAACTGGCCGGCACTACATTATGCTGCGAACCGGCATTGATAATAGTGACCGACATTTTTATGGGCCCAAACACTTCAGACTCACGGGGGAATTTAAAGGTACGGAACCATTCAATATCGGACATGGCCTTATAAATCGCATTTTCGCCTTCCTCGCGGGCGGCATGGCCGGCTTTGCCGTGTGCGGTGCAATCCAGCACCATTAAACCGCGTTCGGCAATGGCTAATTGCATTTGGGTGGGTTCGCCAACTATACCAAAATCCAGGGTGCCAAGCTCTGGGATGATCAGTTCAAGTCCGTTTACGCCTGAAATTTCTTCCTCGGCAGTGGCGGTTAGGCACAAATTGTATTGCAGCTCATCCTGATCATAAAAATATAGAAAAGTTGATATTAGTGATACCAAACAGCCACCGGCATCATTGCTACCCAGGCCAAATAGTTTACCATTTTCAATCGCCGCATCATACGGATCGCGGGTATAACCAGAATTAGGTTTCACCGTATCGTGATGCGAGTTAAGCAGTATTGTTGGTTTAGTTGGGTCGAAATGTTTATTCCATGCCCAGATATTATTAAGCTTACGATGCGTTTTAACCCCCTGCTGCTGTAAAAATTTTTCTATCACATCGGCCGTTTTATCCTCTTCTCTACTAAACGAAGGCAGGTGAATCAGTTGTTGTAATAGCCCAATGGCTTGCTGGTGTAAATGGTTAATGTCCGTCATCATATAAATGGTAAACAAAAATAGGTTTTTTTATGAAGAGGGGATGAAGTGTTTTTAAATGCAGACAACCACCAACAGCCTATTGATAAAATGCAGAATATTTTTATTTTTGATTGAAATATCAACAGTTCAAAACCCTCGCAATTATGTTTTTCCATGGTAATTTCCCCTATTACTTTACTGTTGCCTTGCAGGTGCTTTGTGTAATACATTGTTTAAGGCGGGGAAAGCAGAACTGGATATGGCTAATTATATTTTTACCACTGGTGGGATGCGTGGTATATCTTATTATGGAGATAATCCCATCAAGCCGGGTAAGGGCGCCAAGGGTTGATGTAGGTGCAATAATTAACCCGGGCGGGAAAATAAAAAAACTGGAAGAAAACCTGCGATTTACCGACACTTTTAACAACCGCATAATATTGGCAGATGCCTATCTTGAAACCGGCCAAACCGATAAGGCTATTGAGTTGTATGAAAACAGCCTAACCGGGGCGTTTTCTGAAAATGAGCACGTGCTGACGCAACTGATTATTGCATATTACAAACAGGAACGTTATGCTGATGCAATAAAGATGGCTGGCAAAATATACCACAACCCTCAGTTTTTACGCTCACAAGCACATTTATTTTATGCCATGTCGTTAGAAAGCGTGGGCGAACAGGACAAAGCCGAGGCTGAATTTAAAGCTATGCAGGGGCGCTATTCATACTACGAGCAGCGCTACCAATACGGTATGTTTCTTTTACGAAATAACCGCGACGAAGACGCCGGGAAGGTTTTTGCTACCATGTTAGAAGAAGAACCTCATTTAAGTTCAATGGAGCGCAAAAGCGCTCGTGCCTGGTGCGCTAAGGCAAAGGCGGAGTTAAAAGCTATAGCCTGATCTATACTTACCAATGTCATGCCGAATTTATTTGGGGCATCCATGAGCAGAGTGACTAAACAATAAAGGCTTTCATTTGAAAGCCTTTATTGTAAATATGTATGTTGAACTATGCAACTAAATGCCCGGTATAATACATGGCTATAATGGCTATACCTACAATAATGCGGTAAAAGCCGAATAACCTGAAACCTTTCTTCTCAAGAAAGGTAATAAATGTACGGATAGCCAGCATGGCCACTATAAATGCCACCACGTTGCCTACTACCAGGAATTTTACCTGGTCGCCGGTGAACATGTGTTCGTGGTTTTTGTGAAAATCATAAAGCTCTTTTACAGTCGCACCAAACATAGTCGGTACCGCTAAAAAGAATGAGAATTCGGCGGCAGCGGTGCGGGTTAATTTTTGGCTCATACCACCAACAATAGTAGCTGCCGAACGGGATACACCCGGCACCACAGCTAAACACTGAAAGAAACCAATTTTTAAAGCTGTTAAATAGGTGATGTTTTTTTCCTCTTTAACTACAGGTTTATTAAACCACCTATCAACAAAAAGTAAAATGATACCACCTATTAATAACGAGAAAGCTACTACAAGCGGGCTTTCCAGTAAAATATCTATCTTCTTTTTAAAAAGCACGCCTACTACAACTGCGGGCAGCACGCCTACCACTAACTTGAAGTAAAAATCGATAGAACGGAAGAAGCGTTTGAAGTAAAGTACCACTACGGACAGGATAGCGCCTAGTTGTATCACCACCTCGAATAGCTTTACAAATTCGTCTTTACCAATGCCCATTATGGCGCTGGCTAAAACCATGTGCCCGGTTGATGATACCGGCAAAAACTCGGTCAACCCCTCAATAATAGCGAGGATAATGACATGAAACATACTCATGCTTTATCTTCGGCTTTGGTTGAGGGTTTTTTTAACAGCGCGTAAAAGCCAAGACCGAAGCCTGCTAATACAACTATTGGTGCAATTACAATTTTAGCGGTACTATAAATATCGGTAGTACCCGTCATGATCACAAAACCGATGGCTACTATTAGTACACTGATGCCTAAAATAGTATAGTTGCTTTTATCGTACAGGAAGTTTACATGTTCGTTATCGGTAGTGGTTTTTGCAGCCGTTGCAGGCCTGGTATATTTTTGTGCCATAATTTATCTGTATAAACTCATTGTTTTTGATCGTAAGAATTTGCTAACCGCCAGGTAAGTGCTTAAACCGGATATAAAAATGCCCAGGCCTATCACCACTAAAAATACAAGGCCAAACTCTGCATAGTTTTGTAGTACTACAAGTTCGGGCAGGGTTTTGTTGGCTAAGTATAAAGTCCCCATTAAAATAATAATGGCTATAAGCGCGCCCAGCAGGCCATGCCATATACCATATAATAAGAAGGGTTTGCGGATGAACGACCGTGTAGCTCCCACTAATTGCATTGATTTGATAAGGAACCTTTGCGAATAAATAGCCAGTCTGATGGTATTGTTAATCAACCCAACTGATACTACTACAAATATACCGGCAAAAACAAGTATAACCAGGGTAATTGAAGCCAGGTTCTCGTTCATTTTATCAACCAGCGACTGTTGGTATTTTACTTCTTTAACTAATGGATTTTTCAGCAATTCATTTTTAAAGTGGGTAATGTCTTTGTTGTTAGCATACTCCGCTTTCAGATAAACATCTACCGATTGCGATAGGGGGTTATAGCCTAAAAACTGCACAAAGTCGGTACCCAGATCTTTTTGGAGGTTGCGTGCGGCCAGTTCTTTACTAACATACAAGGCCTGCTTTACCATTGGGTTACCTTCCAGCTGATGTTGTAACTGTTGTACATCGGCTTCGCGTGCGCTTTCGTCAACAAAAATATTGACCACGATATTTTCTTTAACGTATTTAGACAGGTTATTGGCGTGCACCAGTATTAACCCTAACAAGCCTACCATTAGTAAAACCATAGCGATACCAAACACAGTTGATATGTAGATGGTCTTGGTTTTTTTAGCTGAATCGCTTTCTTCAAATTCTTCCATAAATAACTATTGGATTGCGAAATTAAGAAACCCTGTCTAAAGGTAAAACTTTATGTGTGATTATTATAAATTGATATATGGATTATGGGAAAGTTTAACAAAAATTAACCATTGAATGTGCAGATATGTGTAATCGCACATTTACCTCGTAAATTTCCCAAACTCATGATACCGGCGTACACTGATACTTACCTTATCACTAACTTTGTATTTACCCTTGGCCATGTTCAATACTCGGATCTGTACTTTTTGGCATTCAACTATTAGTTCCTCATAAATACCTTTGAACAATACTTTATTCACTACCCAGCTATTGGTAAGGCCCTTGCTTACTTTAATATCTTCGGCATATATAACTACATTGCCCCGGCGCGATGTGATACCGCAAACTTTAGCCTGTGCTGCTGTAAGCTGGGTACTGCTGGCAAGTATTAATGCCGTATAAAGTAATTTGGGTTCGCTGTATAATTCTTCAGCGCTGCCGCTTTCTACTATTTCACCTTCCTTAATTACGATCAGCTGATCGGCCATACTCAGTAATTCAGCCGGGTCGTGCGATACCAGGATAGCAGTAACGCCTTGTTTGGTTACAATATTTCGGATATCCTGTTGCAGGCCTTCGCGATAACGGGCATCTACCTGGTTAAAAGGTTCATCGAGCAATAAAACCTCTGGTAAGCTTATCAATGCTTTAGCAATAGTAACCCGCTGCTTTTCACCGCCGCTAAGTTTGTTGAAAACCTGGTCATGCAGGTGTTGTATACTCCAGGTGTTTAAGGCCTCCGTAATTTTCTTGGTTTCATAATGCAGGTCGCTTTCCGATAGTCCCGCCTTTACATTTTCCCAAACGGTGGCGTTCAAGTCCATTTCATAATGGTCCTGAGTTAGGAATTTAATGGAACGGTGTACTTCCTGGCGTGCATTTTCGCGGTCGGGTAATAATTCCTGATGAAAAAATACATCACCCGAATCTGGTACCATTTTACCGGCCAGCAGGTTAAGTAAAGTAGTTTTACCGCTGCCGCTTTCGCCTACAATACCCGTAATTTTTCCGCGCGGAATAAACAGGGTTATGTTATTAACACCGGAAGATTTATTGCCGAAAAAATTTTTAGTAATGGCTATCGTTTCCAGTATCAATTCATCTTTCATGCGGGTGTTTATGGCTATGCTTTCGCAAGCCTAAACTATAAAAGATTATTGTGGTATAAAAGCCATTTATTAAAAAGGCATTAATGCTGATTATTTCAAAAAACTGACCTATTCTTTCTCGTCAATCTCTTTTTTAAGCACTTCAACTTCCTGTTTTTCTACCTGTATCCCTTGTCTTATCAGCCCAAAAAGGCTCATGTACACATTAGCAATCCAAACCAAAGCAAAACCAGCAACCAGGTAACCGCGCCAATCATCCAGCAATAATTTATAGTTGGTAAGGAACAGGAATACTATTGTAACATAATGGCTGAAACAGTATTCGCAGGTGAACAGGTAAAAGAATTTGCGTGCGACTATAGTTTTGCTTTTATGACAGCGCTTAATGCAAAATTCGCGCGGTTCGCGAAAAACCTCTTCGTGGGTAACTGTCCAGGCTATACACGCTACCGGAACGGCTAACAAAAATAACCAGGCTATCTGTGTGGATACAGGCATCATGCCAATACAACACGCTAACAATCAAATTGATTGACTGATATTATATTATTTGGTGGAATTACACCCCGCAATTGTCGCATTTGCCCATGCTGCTTTTTAAATGTCGACCGTACCTTTACATTGTAATTATCACTAATTTAAAACAACATATTATGGAAACTGCAAATACAACCGCTATTACTGTAGCAGCTACTGTTAACGCACCAATAGCCAAAGTTTGGGATTACTGGAACAGCCCTGAACATATTACCAAATGGTGCCAGGCATCGCCCGATTGGCATGCGCCATTCGCTGAAAACGACCCGCGCACAGGCGGTAAATTTAAAACCACTATGGCCGCTAAAGATGGCAGCTTTAGCTTTGATTTTGGTGGAACCTATAGTGAAGTGACAGACCATCAGTTGATAGCTTACAGTATGGACGATGGCCGCCAGGTAAAAGTAGTTTTTGAAGATAAGGGTGACAGTACTAAAGTAACTGAAACTTTCGACCCGGAAAGCCAAAACCCCATTGAAATGCAGCGCGGGGGCTGGCAGGCTATTTTAGACAGCTTTAAAAAATATACGGAGGAAAATTAACCGGGCTTACGTAAAGACGCTGTCTGTTGATTACGGGTAGCGTCTTCTTTAATAGGCTTATTTTTTGCCAAACACGGCAGCCATTGTGTTCAATTGTGAAGCACTAATTGTACTGCTGCCATTTGTTATTACAATCCTGTATTTAAATGTAACAGATTCGCCTTTCTTTAAAGTAAGGTTTTTGGCTGATTTACCATTGGTAAATATCTTTTCTCCTAATGGATTAGCGGCAAACAGACCGTAACCGCGCGCATGCCAAAAGGTAGGATAGTTAGGGTTTTGTGGATGATCTATAATAGCAATACTTACTGAATCGGCACTCATTTTTCCGAACACTTTACACCATACGCCGCGGGTGCTCCAGACATCGTCGCCGGTTTTGCCGGCGCTGGTTAAATAATTACCATTAGGGATATTATCTGTGCCGCCTTTCACTATGGTTACATTGCCTTTGTCATCAGTAAACTTCTGGTCTTGTTTGGTCGGTATCTGCAATTCATGCGCTAAGCGTAAGCCAAGCAAACCATCCTTTGCATCGTTAAAAACAGCATCTTTATCGGCCTTTAATGTAGTAGTGCGGTCTATAATACGTTGATTGGCATCGCCGCTAAATTCAAAGCGGGTAGTTTCTTCCAGTATTACGTCCTTTGCCTGGTTTGTCCAGTTGGCATGGTAGGCCAATACACCAACGTTGCCATTTTTAGTTTCCAGCACTTTATCCGTACGCACCCAACCGTACTGACTTTTTTTAGCTGCCGGGATGGCGTAACTGTTATTCCAAAAATCCAGCCCGTTCAGGTTCTCAAAATTGAACCATAGCCCAATATGATGCGGGTGATCGGTGGGGTCGCCCACCCTGGCATCAAGCGGGAAACTGCGGGTAACTATGGTGCCATTAGCCGCATGCAGGGGAAATAACACAGGTTTCTCCAGGGTATCAGGATACAGGAAACTGGTAAACAGTTTACCGCCTATTAATACATCTATACTTTTATTTTTTTTTGATTTTATGATAAGCACCGGCTGCGCTGTTTGCGCTATAGCAATTGCAGAGAACGCGGTTGCAATTATTGCTAACCCTGCTTTTTTAATGTTGTTCATATCCTTAATATTTAAACACTTTACCATTGGCCATTACTTCCTGTGTCTTTTCATCAAATGTGGCTTTGTATCCGGTGTGCACAGCGGCGTTAGTCATGATATTGGCTATAGAGTGGCTGTAACCTGCCTCAACCGGAGCATTGGGTTGCTTGCGGCTGCGTACACATTCCATCCAGTTGCGCACATGGTTAGATGTCAGGGCATCGCCGCCGGTATTAGCCGATACTACTACCGCTTCGGTGTTTTTCAAGCTGATCTCCGGCAACAGATTGGCCTTCATGCCCATAGCTGCCGCCATCTTCTCGGTCAGGCCGCCTTTAGGCGATATTTTATTGGTGATCAGGTTTAGCTCGCCACCATTGCTGTAATATATCTCGGCCGGGTGTTCATCGCCATTATGCATACGTGAGCCGAACGTTACCTGGAAGCCGGTAGACATATCATCCAGCGGGCCGTAATCAAAGGCCGCTAAAATAGTATCCCAGTTTTTACGGCCATCTTTCCATTGGTATATACCACCATTGGCTACCACACTGCGTGGATGTTTTAACCCTGTAAACCAGTGTACGGTATCAATTTGGTGGCTCATCCACTGGCCCGGTAATCCCGATGAATAAGGCCAAAATAAACGGTATTCCAGGTATTTACGGGGATCAAACGGCTCGTAGGGGCGGTTCATAATAAAACGCTTCCAATCTGTATCAGCTTCTTTTAGCACGCCCAACAGTTCGGGCCTGCGCCAGCGCCCCGGCTGGTTTACGTTCCAGGTTAATTCTACCATGGTTATCGGCCCAAACTTGCCCGATTTTATAAACTCATTGGCGGCATGATAGTTGGCCCCGCTACGGCGTTGCGACCCAATCTGCACAATTTTACCCGTTTCTTTCACAGCTTTCAAGGCAGCACGGTTATCTTCCATGGTTTCGGCAAACGGTTTTTCTACATACGCATCGCAACCGGCTTTTACCGCCTCTATGCAATGGCGGGCATGCTGAAAATCGGCTGTGCTGATAAACACTGCGTCAACCATTTTGCTATCATAAAGCTCTTCATTATTACGGAAGGCTTTCACATCGTTTTGCATCTTCTCTTTCCAAATAGCCGCGCCTTCTTCCCGGCGGCGCTTCCAGATGTCGGACACTCCAACTACTTCAAAGTTCAACTCTTTATAATGGTTCATAAAACTGGGGATGTGCGAACTGCGGTGCCTGTCGGAAAAGCCGACTACCCCTACCCGCACCCTGTCATTAGCCCCAATAATACGGTTATAGCTTTTAGCGCTCCAACTGGTTTTGGTGAGCAATACACCGGCTCCGGCCAATGTGGCCTGCCTGATAAAAGTGCGGCGAGATTTTTCCATGCTGTTTTAAAAGTATTTTGGTTTATGAATATGTAGTCACTGCCGGCCCCAAGCCGTCAATTTGACATTTTTTATTTGTTTTAAATAGGTACCTGGTTTATATGCCGGCCTGTACATGACCGTGGTTAACCAAATATGCTGAAAATTATTTAAATTGAAATTATATTTTCAAGGGACAATTTGTTTATCGATTCATTATTCCCGTTCATCTATACTTAGCATGTTTAAACATGGATTTACTGTATATTTAATGTAAGTTTTTTGATATGTGAGGCGATCATTCAAATAGTTATACACTAAATTAAATCAGTATGCGTTTTAATGTTTTAATACCCCTGAAATGAAACTATTGATATTACTATCCTTTTTGTCTTTGTTTACTACTTTGCCGTGGTTAGGAAACTTTAATGAAGCTACTTCTGAAGCTACAAAAGAAAACAAATATATTCTTATCAATTTCTCCGGTTCCGATTGGTGCGGCCCTTGCATCAGGCTTCGAAAAGAGATACTGGAAACTTCAACTTTTGAAGTCTACGCAAAAGACCACCTGGTTTTAGTACGTGCCGATTTCCCCCGTCAGAAAAAGAACCAACTGGATAAAGCACAGGTAAAGCAAAACGAGGCTTTAGCCGATAAATACAATCCGCAAGGAAAATTCCCATATACGTTATTGGTTGATAAAACCGGCAAAGTGATAAAAGCCTGGGATGGGTTTCCAAATGAATCTCCTGAAAAGTTTGTTACTGAAATAGCTGAGTATGCCCGCTAACGTATTAAACAAAACGGCTGTTTACAAACGTGCTATGCGTTTAATGGGTAACCGCTTTGAAATAAGCGTAGTTGCCGATGATGCTGGTTGGGCTAACGCCCGGATTGATGATGCCGTAGGTGAAATTCAGCGTATTGAGAAATTACTGACCACCTTTAGCGAGGATAGCCAAACCAATGCAATAAACCGCAATGCGGGTTTACAGCCTGTAAAAGTTGACCGTGAAGTGTTTGATCTGATAGCCCGATCTATTAAAATATCGTCAATTACACAAGGCGCATTTGACATCACCTACGGTTCTATTGGTAAGAGTTTATGGAATTTTGATATGGGCATGACAGCCTTGCCCGATGCCGCGACGGCGCGCAACGCCGTACGGCTTATCAATTTCCGTAATGTAGTTTTAGATGCTGAAAATTGTACAGTTTACCTGCGTGAAAAAGGAATGCGCATTGGTTTTGGTGGAATAGGTAAAGGGTATGCGGCCGACCGCGCCAGGATGATATTAAAACAAGCAGGCGTTGAAAGCGGCGTGGTTAATGCTTCGGGCGACCTAACAGCCTGGGGGTTGCAGCCAA
Organism: Mucilaginibacter boryungensis; assembly: GCF_015221995.1. Lineage (NCBI taxonomy): Bacteria > Pseudomonadati > Bacteroidota > Sphingobacteriia > Sphingobacteriales > Sphingobacteriaceae > Mucilaginibacter > Mucilaginibacter boryungensis. The sequence goes on along the minus strand of NZ_JADFFM010000002.1, from coordinate 302,338 downwards.
ACGAGCAAAAGTGGACTATTGGTATTGCCAATCCCGATAGAGAAGGAGAGGCCTTATCGTATATGTCTATCTCAGATTTGTCTGTAGCAACATCGGGTAATTATGAGAAGTTTGTAGTGATAGACGGTAAAAAATATTCGCACACTATTGATCCCTGCACCGGATTACCTGTTAGCGGGATAAAAAGTGTGACGATAATTACCACCAATGCCGAAATTGCCGATGCCATGGCTACGCCGGTCACCATTATGGGTGTGCGTGCCGGGCTGGATATGATCAATCAGTTGAAGGACATTGAAGCCGTGATCATTGACGACTATAATAACGTATATACATCAGATAACATCCATCTTAAATAAACCCCTATTATGATAAAGCCATTGATGAAACTATTAGCCTGCCTGGCGTTTATGGCATCGCTTACATCGTGCGTGCATTTAAAGGAATATCAAAAAAACCGCATTAACGATGCGGAAATGGCGCTGTCAAATCGCAAAGCTGAAAGAAATGAACTCAATTTCCAATCGTACCTTGAAGCATCGTCAGGCGCTAATGCCGGTAAAACCGGTGGTGGTTGTGGTTGTAATTAACATTGGAGCAGAATTATGAAAAAAGTATATTTATCTGCACTGGGTTTTGCATTTCTATGCCGCGTTAACGCCTATGCCCAGCTAAAAAGCAGCGTTAATGTTACCAAGCCGACATTTACAGTTAGCGCGCCAGCTAAAGCCGACACTACCAATTACGAAAGCAGGCAATTAAAAATTGATGAAATAAATTTAGTCTCCAGTTATTACGACCAAACTGGCGAACACTCGGCTATAACCGGCGGTATCGGTACCCAAAAGGTATCTGATATTTCTAACGGTTTGAATATAAACCTGGTTTGGTGGGGCAACACTAACAAGAATACCTTAAATGTAGGTATGGGGTTAGATCATCATACCTCGGCATCATCGGCCTATGTCACCACAACAGGTCAGGGTAAACAGGATGGTAGCCGCGTTTATCCATCGTTAGACTGGACTACCGAAAACCAGGCCAAAGGCACAAGCTTTGGATTGGGTAGTTACTATTCGGGCGAGTATAATTATAAGTCATTTGGTGCGGATATGCACTTTTCATTAAAAACTAAAGACCGCACGGGTGAGTTTAGTGCTAAATTCCAGGCTTATTTGGATAAGGTAGTAATGATCTATCCATCTGAGTTGGTAACAGCTTTAAGCCCGCCGGCACCTGCAGGCTCTACCTATATTACTACGGCCAGCGGTAACCGCGTATTATCTGTAAATGGCAAACGTAGTTCAGAATCAAGCCTTGCAACCAGTCCGCGTAATACTTATACCGCTTCTTTCGCGTGGAACCAGATCATTAATTCAAGGTTACAAGTTTCATTATTGGGTGATGTGGTTCAGCAGACCGGCTTTTTAAGCTTGCCTTACCACCGCGTGTACTTTAATAATGGCAAGGATACTATTGAAAGGCTGCCATCATCGCGCTTTAAACTTCCCTTAGGTTTCAGGCTAAATTATTTTGCCGGTGATAATATCATTTTGCGCACCTACTATCGTTACTATACCGATAGCTGGGATACCCGTTCAAATACCGCTAATATCGAGATTGCATATAAGGTATCACCATTCTTTTCGATATCCCCTTTTTACCGGTATTATACTCAAACTGCTGCTAAGTATTTTGCACCTTATAAAGCTACCCCGCCAACAGCAACTTATTTCTCCAGCAATTATGAGTTAGCCGCGTTTAACAGTAACTTTTTTGGCGCTGGTATCAGGTTAGCTCCTCCCAAAGGTGTGGGTGGCTGGCAGCATCTGCATGATATTGAATTGCGTTATGGGCATTATACCCAAACTACAAATTTGGCCTCGGATGTAATTTCCGTGGCACTTGGGTTTAAATAACATAAGGCAAACAAAAAGCCGTTCTATAATAAATATAGGACGGCTTTTTTATTGTAGGTAAAGTGCAAGCCAATTAATTCCCATAAATTCGTAAAACGCGAATAAGTACATCGCTTAATAACGAAATTGTAAATTACATTAAGTAAGTAGTGATACCCGGAGAAGAAAAACAATTAGCTGAATTTTTAGCAGGCAAAAGTGAGCAAACATTGATGCTGTTCAATTATTTTATTACCCATTTTAACAATCTCGGCGATATTATTGTAGAACCGACAAAAACCATGATAGGCATATCTAACAGCAATAAGCGCATTGCCTGGATTACGCAATTGGGTAAAAATTTTGTGCATGTGGTGTTTCCGTTTAAACAAGAATATCCTGATAACCTGTGCTTTCAAAAGATAGCACAAGTTCCTGATCAAAATCAATTTAATCACCATTTCAGGATGTACTTTCCGGATGATATAAACGAGGAGGTACTAAGCTATATGGCCATGGCTTATGCTGAAGAAAAATAAAAACGTCTCCCGGTATAAGGGAGACGTCTTTGTTTTATAGTATGAGTAGCTATAGCTGTATTAAAGCGTTACCGTGAATAAGGTACTAATACCTGGGGTAACAGTCGCAACTTTGCCACGTATCTTCACAACAACTTGCCCTGTAGTTACGCCTTGAGGTACCGTTACTGTCATTCTATCAACCGACGAGGTAAGTACTACGGCGGCTGTGCCATTTATGGTAACTACATCATCTGTTAAAACAGTGCTGAAGTTATTACCTATAATAGTCATTACCGCACCCGCCTTACCGCTTAACGGGGTAACACCACTAATAATTGGTGACGCAACATAAGTAAATATCGGGCCTGTAGTAGTTTCGCTGTTTTTTACTTTAACACTTACAGCACCAGTAGAACCGGTTGAAGGTACAGTAACCACCAGTTTGGTAGCTGTGGCCGATTTTACTGTTGCCGCAACACCGTTGAATTTAACAATGTTATCTGTTAAAGTAGTACTGAAATTTGTTCCCGCAATAACAACTGAGTCGCCTGCAGCGCCAAAGTTTGAGGCAATATTATCAATTGTTGGTCTTGCAGCTACCGGGGTAGGGTCGGTAATTTCAGTTTTGGGTTTGGTAACAGCTTTGTAGTTGTAAATAATAAAGCTGCCGGTTGATGTAAATGTACGGCCGGTTGCATCGGTAAAGGTAAGGTTCCATTTAACCGTAACCTTGGTATTATCGGTTGTAACAGTTACTGTGCCTGAAATTGCATAATAAGTATTGCCGCCCGTTTTATATGATACGTAAACCTGTGTGACAGTAGTAGTGGCGCCTGCCCCCTGTACTTTAAGATTGGCATTGCCCGGATTTGACGAAGTGCCGAGTTTTGGTGTAATGGTATTATCGGCAACACTAATGTCGGGTATATAAAAGGTAAGCGAACTTGCGCCTGCATCGGCAACTGCGGTAGTTTGCAGGGCGCTAACGTTATCGCCGGCGGTGCTGAAAAACGTGGATGAAATTGCTGCCTGGCTTATATCCAGTGTTTTGCCATCAATTGTACCTGTTAACGTAGACGTTGGAGTGACAGGATTAATAACATCGTTGTTTTTACATGAACTTGCTGCGGTTAAAAATAATAGCAGCAGCCCAAATACCTTTAAAGTTTTAGAGTTTAAGCTTGTCATAATTTTTTAGGGTTAATGGTTATATCAAAATTGCAAATAATATCCTATAAAATAATATTATTTGTATACGGCCTTGTATTATAAAAGGTTTAAATATAATGATAATAACTTGATATACAGAATTATGTTGTTATTGCCAATTATAACCATAATATAGCAGGCTATATTTATATTTATTAATCCACCCTAAAATCATCTGGTGCTACTTTAGCTTTTTTAACCCGGCGGGGATCAAAATGAATACCGGGCGTTAGCCAGTATAACAATATAACGCGTGAGTAACGGAAAGTGAATGGCGAAAAAAGCACGGCGGGAAGCAGTGTGGCCACTACATACCACCATGGGTTTTCGCTCCCGGTTAATATATAGGTAGCTACCGCAAAACTAACCATAATAGCCACATTAATGGCATAGCTAACAAACATGGCCACATAAAAAAAGCCTGGCTCAATTTCAAAATGAAAATTACAATGAGGGCAATCTTCGTTCATTTTTTGCCCAAATACATTAAAAGGACTGCTTCCAAACATATTACCTGTGCGACATTTTGGGCATTTGCCATGTAACGCAGCTTTAAATGCTGAAGGGATATAGGCAGCACTTTCGGGTTTAAGGCTGGTTGTATTTAAGTTAGTGGTTGCTAATATTATGGTTTTCATATTATTCTTGTTTTAAACTCTTTCTAAATTCTTCAGGGGCAAGGCCTTCCTGTTTTTTAAAAAATTTGGTAAAATAGGAGTTGTCCTGAAAATTAAGCTGCCTTGCAATTTCGGTGATACTGAGCTTGAAATTGATCAGTAAGCGTTTGGCTTCCAGTGTCACCCTTCTGCGGATAACTTCTCCCGCTGAAATGCCTAACACATCGTTACAAAGCGCGTTTAAATGGTTGGGCGTTATATAAAGCATGGCAGCATATTCATGTGGCATCCTTAATTTGGTGAAGTTTTTATCAATCAATTGCTGGAAGTTTTTTAGCAGCGTATAGTTATAGGATAAAAGTTCGGTCATCGGCTTTTCGTTTTGCAAGCGGCTAATGGTAATAAATAACTCCAGCATTAGCACGCGTACCATATCGGCCCCCATACGCCCGGGACTTTCACTTTCTGCGATAAGCTGTTCAAATAAATTGCCTACCCTGTTTTGGGCATTCTCAGGTATATCGATGACCTGGTCTGTACTTATGCCATCGAAAAACGCAAACTGGGACAGGTAATCCGCATGGTGTAAGAATGAATTAAAGAAAGATACCGAGAAATTGATCACATACCCATCAACTGGTCCTTTAAAGTTCCAGCTATGCACCTGGCCGGGTACCATAAAGTAAATCTGATACGGGTTTACAGGAAAGCTTTGAAAATCGATAACGTGACTGCCTGCCCCAGTAGTGAATAGTACTAAATGATAAAAATCGTGCTTATGCGGCAGCAATAAATTTTTATGGACAGCTAAATAAGGTGCGAAGCGGCTGATCATGATATCGTCTTTTGTAAAATTAGATATCGATGAAATATCGTAAACCGGAAACTTCGCTTTATTCATAGTGTAAATATACCACCAATCTACCAGCAATTACGGGTAGGTTTTTTATCTTTTGTGGTACTATTTACTTATTTATTAAAATTGTAATTTGATCCAACAAAAAAAGGCCTCCCGATTTATCGGGAGGCCTTATATAAAGGATTTAAATTAATGACTATTTAGACTCTTCAGTCTTGGTTTTTTTAGCCTTGTTTTCAGCACCTTCCATTTGTTCTTTCAGCTGTGCTAACACGCTTAAGTCACCCAAGGTCGATTTTTCAACCGATTCTTTAACTTTTTTCACCGCGCTTGTAGTTGCTTTCGCTTCTTTTTTACGGTTTTCAAAGTCGGTAACCCTTGCTTCAGTACGTTGGTCTTCCCAAATACGTGAGTGTGAAATAACAATGCGTTTGTTCTCTTTGTTAAACTCAATGATCTTGAATTCAGCAGTTTCCTCAGCTTTCAAAGCTTTGCCGTCCTCTTTAACCAGGTGTTTGGTTGGTGCGAAGCCTTCAACACCGTATGGAAGGGCAACAATGGCGCCTTTATCGGTTACTTTCAACACAGTACCTTCGTGAACTGAATCTACACCAAAGATGGTTTCGAAAGTATCCCAAGGGTTTTCTTCCAGTTGTTTGTGGCCTAAGCTAAGCTTGCGGTTTTCAACATCCAGTTCTAAAACAATCACGTCTAATTTTTCACCAACTTTAGTAAATTCGTTAGGGTGATTTACTTTTTTAGACCATGAAAGGTCGCTGATGTGGATCAAACCGTCAATGCCGTCTTCCAGTTCAACAAACACACCAAAGTTGGTCATGTTTTTAACTGTAGCAACGTGCTGGGTGCCAACTGCATAGCGTGCAGCAGCATTTTGCCATGGATCAGGGGTTAATTGTTTAATACCCAAGCTCATTTTGCGTTCGTCGCGGTCAAGTGTTAACACTTGTGCTTCAATCTCGTCGCCCACTTTCAGGAATTCCTGAGGGTTACGTAAGTTTTGAGACCATGACATTTCTGATACGTGGATCAGGCCTTCAACACCCGGGATGATTTCAAGGAATGCGCCATAATCTGCAACGGTAACAATTTTACCTTTTACTTTGCTGCCGATAGTCAATTCAGGATCAAGCGACTGCCAAGGGTGTGGGGTAAGTTGTTTTAAACCAAGGGCAATACGTTTTTTCTCGTCATCAAAGTCAAGTACCACAACGTTGATCTTCTGATCCAACGCCAATACTTCACGCGGATGCTCGATACGGCCCCATGATATATCTGTAATGTGCAGTAAACCATCAACACCACCAAGGTCAATAAATACACCAAAGTCGGTAATGTTTTTAACGGTACCTTCCAATACCTGGCCTTTTTCAAGTTTGGCCACAATTTCAGTTTTTTGGTTTTCCAAATCGTCTTCGATAAGCACTTTGTGCGATACCACAACGTTTTTAAACTCGTGGTTAATCTTAACAACTTTGAATTCCATTGTTTTACCAACGTACACATCGTAATCGCGGATAGGTTTGATATCGATCTGTGAACCTGGTAAAAAGGCTTCAACGCCCATTATATCAACGATCAAGCCACCTTTAGTACGGCTCTTAACAAAGCCTGTGATGATCTCGTCGTTATCAAGAGCCGAATTAATGCGCTCCCATGATTTTTGTGTTTTAGCACGCTTGCGTGAAAGTACTAACTGACCGTTAGCATCTTCCTGTGATTCAACAAAAACATCCACTTTATCACCGATCTTCAGATCTGGCGTATCGCGGAATTCAGATAATGATACCATACCATCAGATTTGAAACCGATGTTTAATACCACGTCTTTGTTGTTGATGTTTACAACAATACCTTCAATAATTTCACCCTGGTTAATAGAGTTGAAGGTAACATCGTACATTGCTTCTAACTTTTCACGGTCAGCAGCGCTGTAATTGCCAAACTTTTTGTCGTCAGCGTCCCAGTCAAAATCCTGGTTTGAAGTGGTGATCGTAGCTTTGATCTCGTCAATCGAAAGTGAATCAGCTTCTGATTCGATCTTTTCTTCAGGTGCAGTAGCTGTAACTGTATCCAGTTCAGCCTCTTTTGCTTTTAATTCGTTTTCTACTTCTTGTTTTTTTGCCATTAATTAATTTATCTCCTTTTCCCAACCTAATTGGGACTGCAAAGGTAAGAATATATTTTTGGCTAATAAAAACTTTTTTAATGTTAAATATTGATTTTTAAGGGGTTTTATCAGATATCTTCCATTTTTAGGGAGTAGTTTACGGCGGTTTAAACAATTGTTAGGAATTGTTTATAGAATTTAGGCGCAGGTTGATGGTGCATAAAGATATCCTAACACGCATGAGCGATGACGAGCGCTTGACCTTAATTTAACTAATCACTAACCTCGCCTTTTCCAGCGCCCTATCCAAGCCACTTGCATCCTTACCGCCGGCGGTAGCAAAAAATGGCTGACCGCCGCCGCCGCCCTGTATCTCTTTAGCCAGTTCGCGCACGATGTTGCCGGCGTTCAGGCCTTTTTCTTTCACCAGGTTTTCAGATACCATTACGGTTAGGCCAGGTTTGCCGTCAATTTCGGTAGCCAGCACCATAAACAGGTTTTCCACGATGTCTTTCACCTGGTAGGCCAGGTTCTTCACCGCATCAGCATTGGGCAGGGAAACGCGCTGGGCTATAAAGTTAATACCGTTAATATTTTCAGCCTTAGCCGCTAATTCGTTCTTTAAGCCGGCTGATTTCTCCAGTACCGATTTTTCGATCTCTTTTTTCAGGCGGGTATTTTCTTCCAACAGGGTTTCAACGCTTTTGGCGATGTCCTTTGGATTTTTCAGTAACTCTTTCAACTGGTGTATCAGTGCGTTCTGATCGTTTATATAAGTCTGCGCGGCAATGCCGGTAATGGCTTCAATACGGCGCACGCCGGCAGCAACAGCGCTTTCGGCTACTATTTTAAAGAAACCAATTTGGCCGGTAGCCTTAACGTGCGTACCGCCGCAAAGCTCCTTGCTAAAGTTATCATCGAAGGTAATTACACGTACATATTCGCCATACTTCTCACCAAACAAAGCAGTTACACCGCTGGCTATGGCAGTTTGATAAGCCACACTGCGTTCCTCCTTCAACTGGATGTTCTCGCGCACCTTTTGATTAACGATGGCCTCGATCTGCGCGATCTCCTCGTCGGTTACTTTGCTAAAGTGCGAAAAGTCAAAACGCAGGTATTCGCCATTCACTAACGAACCTTTTTGGTTGACGTGCGAACCCAACACTTGTTTCATGGCGGCATGCAGCAGGTGCGTGGCGCTGTGGTTACCTTCAATATTATGGCGGCGTTCCGCATCAACAATAGCAGTCAACGCATCATTGGGGTTCTTAGGCAGACTATCCGCAAAGTGGACGATCAGCCCGTTCTCTTTTTTGGTATCCGTAATATGGATCACCTCGCCATCGGGGAAAACCAGTTCGCCGGTATCGCCCACCTGGCCGCCGCTCTCAGCATAGAAAGGTGTTTTATCCAAAACGATCTGGTATTGTTCCTTACCCTTAGCGGTTACCTTGCGGTATTTTATAATATGCGCGATGCTTTCGGTTTCATCGTACCCGGTAAATTCTACGCTGTCATCGTTCTTTAAAACTGTCCAGTCACCGGTATCAATAGCAGTAGCAGCGCGGGAGCGGGTTTTTTGTTCTTGAAGCGCGGCCTCATAGCCGGCCATATCAACAGTCCAGCCTTTTTCCCGAGTCATTAGTTCTGTTAAATCTATTGGGAAGCCATATGTGTCGGATAGTTCAAATGCAAGCTTTCCGGGAAATATGTTCTTATTTTCTTTATTCCAAACCTGTTCTCCAACTATATTATTTTCTAAATAAATTATGCCTTGTGCCAACGTCTTCAAAAAGGAAACTTCCTCTTCCTTAATCACCTTCTGCACAAAATCTTTTTGAGAGTACAATTCATCAAATACTCCTTTAAACTGTTCTGCTAATAAGGGCACTAACTCGTTAAAGAAAGGTTCTTTAAAGCCCAGGGTTTGGTAGCTATAACGAATAGCCCGGCGCAGGATACGGCGGATAACATAACCGGCTTTGTTACTGGCAGGTAGTTGCCCATCTGCAATAGCAAAGCTGATGGCACGGATATGGTCGGCCAGTACACGCATGGCCACAGCAGCGTTCCAATCGGCATCGCCGGGTTTGGCCGCGCTATTATATTTCTTACCGCTTTTATCGGCAATAAACTGTATCAATCCCTGGAAAACGTCGGTATCATAGTTTGATGTCTTGCCTTGCAGCACCCGCACCAAACGCTCGAAACCCATACCTGTATCCACATGTTTGGCCGGCAGCGGGTGCAGCGAACCGTCTTTCACCCGGTTAAACTGCATAAACACGTTATTCCATATCTCAATTACCTGGTCGTGGTCGGCGTTTACTAAGGTAGCGCCATCTACTTCAGCGCGCTCGTTATCCGGGCGACTGTCGAAGTGGATCTCCGAACACGGTCCGCAGGGGCCGGTTTCGCCCATTTCCCAAAAGTTATCTTTTTTATTTCCCGGGATGATATGGTCTTCAGCAACATACTGCTTCCACAGGTTCAGCGTTTCGGTATCCTTTTCTAAACCTTCTTTGGCGTCGCCTTCAAAATAGGTCACATACAGGCGGTCTTTAGGTAGCTTATATACCTGGGTCAATAGTTCCCAGCTCCAGTCAATGGCTTCTTTTTTAAAGTAATCGCCAAAGCTCCAGTTACCCAGCATTTCGAACATGGTATGGTGATAGGTATCAATACCTACTTCTTCCAAATCGTTATGCTTGCCACTTACGCGCAGGCAACGCTGGGTATCGGCCACGCGGGGATACTTCACAGGCGCTTCACCTAAAAAAATATCCTTAAACTGGTTCATGCCCGCGTTAGTGAACATTAATGTAGGGTCGTTTTTTATAACAATAGGGGCCGATGGAACAATGGTATGTCCCTTAGCAGCAAAAAAATCAAGAAAAGCCTGGCGTATCTCTTTAGCAGTCATAGTAGGGCAAAGATAGAAAAATGTCGGAACAGGGATTTAACAGATTTTTAGGATTACATGATTTATAATAACCGTTACGTCATAGTATGCGTACGAAATATCCCCGACAAATAATGTCAATTACGCAGATAAGCAGAAGGAAATCCTGAAAATCTTTTTAATCCGGTTAATCATGGTTCAGACAATTTATTACATTTGCGTATGCCTTATAAAGAGCGCGAAATAAATAAGATGTATTATACCATGGGCGAGGTATCGGCCATGTTTGATGTGAACCAATCGCTCATCAGGTACTACGAGCGCGAGTTTGATATTTTACAACCCAAGAAAAATAAAAAAGGCAACCGCTATTTCACCCCAGAGGATGTAGAGAACCTGAAGATCATCTTTCACCTTATCCGCGATAAAGGTTATACGCTGGCCGGCGCTAAAGAACACCTAAAGCAAAGCGGCGACGAAACCAAAGAGACCCAAACCATGATAAGCACCCTGGAAAACCTGAAGAAGTTTTTGCTGGAGGTGCGGGATCAGATGTAAAGACAATGCGAAATTCGGAATGCCAATTGCGAAATGATAAGTAGTAAAATTCCGAAATCGAACTTTCGTTATTCAAATTTTCTTAGTTTTATTCCTCAACCCAATCACACCACATGTTAGCCGCGCATAAAGGCGAAATTCCTTTTGTTGTTTTGATCGTTCCGTTTTTGATTGGGATATCGCTGGCTTTATCTTTTAACCTCGCGGGTTATCAAACTATAATTGCTATTTCCTTTTTTACATTGCTGATTGGCTTCATTGCGCTGAATTTGCTTTACCAACTGGTAGGATTGTACCGCTACACCTGGGTGGGTGCAGTACTAATGCATCTGTTAATATTGCTGGGCGGGTTATTATGTACCATTAATTATGATAGCCGCAACCACGCTACTTATTTTGAAAAATTACCGGCTGATGTGCTGCTGGTGAAAGTGAACAGCGAGCCGCAGCTAAAAAATCAGTTCCTGCGGTTTACTGCCGTGGCCGAACTGAGCAGTTATAAAGGGGCAAAACGCCCTGCAAGCGGCACATTATTGATTACATTGATTGTAGACAGCGCCCGTGCACATAGTATTGGTTACGGTGATGAGTTGTTAATCCCTGCTAAATATAAACCAGTCGATGGCCCTTTTAATCACGCTGAGTTTAACTACAAGCAATACCTGGCGCATCAGGATATTTATACGCAAGCCTTTTTAAATCCGCGCGATGTAGTGTTGCTAAACCACAACGCCGGCAACCCGCTGGTGGCCTATTCGCTGCAATTGCGGCAAAAGCTGGTTGGGCAATTTAAAACTTATATGCATAGTCCCGAGGCCATCGCGGTAGCTTCAACCCTGATACTGGGCTACAAAGCCGAACTGGATAACGATATTTTACAGGCATATTCAAAAACCGGGACTATCCACGTGCTATCGATATCGGGTGCACATGTGGCCATTATTTTTGTAATGATTGGCTGGCTGCTGGGTTTTATGGACAGGTACCGTTACGGCAAAATATTTAAAGCGGTGCTGACTATCCTGTTTATCTGGTATTATTCGTTATTAACCGGCTTATCGCCTGCCGTATGCCGTGCCGCGGTGATGATCAGTTTGATCATTATCGGTAAAACTTACAACCGCCGCATTAATACGCTGAACATTTTAGCTGTATCGGCTTTCGCTATTTTACTGTTCGATCCTTTTTTAATTACAGATGTGGGTTTCCAGTTATCCTATTTAGCTGTTGCCGCGCTTATCGTTTTTCAGCCTATAGTTTATCGCTTATGGGATATTGATAATAAATGGCTGGATAAGTTGTGGGTATTTTGTTCGGCCAGTATCGCTATACAAGCTATTACTTTTCCGCTTAGTGCGTATTACTTTCATCAGTTCCCGGTTTATTTTTTGTTGACCAACTTATTCATTATCATCCCGGTTGAAGTAATTATGTACGCCGGTATCCTTTGTTTGGGATTAGCACAAATGGGTTTATCAGTATTAGCAAAGCTTGCCGGCTATGTGCTGGAGAAAAGTATATTGCTGATGGATGCCGGTTTGCAATTTGCCGAGCGCTCGCCTTATGCTTCGATAAATAAAATATGGTTAACGCGGGTTGAATATCTTTTGTTGATCACTGCGTTAGTATTCCTGTTCGCAATACTATATTATAAACGGATAGTATTCCTCAAGATAGCTTTAATATGTGTACTGGTATTATCAATCAGCTTAAGTTTTAAACGGATCGATGGGTTAAGATCTAACAGTATTTCATTCCTCAACCTTAAGAAATATCCTGCCATATTATTTAAACAGGGTGATAGGGCAGTGTTGCTCACTAACCTAACGGATACTGATAAGAATTACCGTTATTCCATTCAGCCATATTTAGATAGCGCCCGAATAAGTGAACTAACCAAATTACCATTTAATAAGGACGTAGCTAATTCATTTTTGCTGAAAAAAGGTAACCTTGTTTGCTTCATGAATAAAAGTTTGCTGGTGTTGAATAAAGATTTACAATACCAAACATTTAAGCCGCAAATAAAAATGGATTATTTATTCGTTACCGGTAGTCCGTGGGTAAGTATGGCTGATGTTGCGAATAACTATCAGTATCAAACACTTATAATTGATGCTGATAACAGTAACCAGCGTTTAGCCACATTGCAGGCCGGGCAAAAGAAAAATGACAAAAAAATGTACGTGCTGAAACGTAACAAATCGCTGGTTATTGAGTCTGAATGAATGTGAGGCGCTAAGGAATTATAATTATATTTGTTGAAGCGCTATAATTAATCAAAGCATAAACATGAAATTAAAACTATTATCAGTAGCTGCAGGCATTGCTTTGCTGGCAGGTTCAATGGAAGCGAAAGCTCAAAAAGTGTATAAGGAGGGTGTTATTACGTACACAGCTACATCTTCACGCGGTTCGCTTGATGTAAAAACTTCTTTCAAGGCCGATTCAAGCGTAACCGTTCAGCAATCGGGCCCGGCTAAAATTAGCATCATTACCCAGGGGGTAGGTGATTACCTGGCCATATTGGTAGATGTGCCTGTAGCCAACATGAAAAAAGCTGCAATTGCTACACCTGCGGAACTTGAAGAAGGCAAAAGCCAGTTACCTGCATTAACATTTACACCTGGCACTGAAACTAAAGTTATTGCCGGCTTAAACTGTAAAAAAGTAGCGGTTAAAGATGATAAAGGGGATAGCTTTGACGTATGGGTAACCAACGATATTAGTGTACCAGCTAATGGCATGAGCCAGTTATACGCTAAAGCAGGTGGTTTCCCGGTACAATTTACTACTTTCCAAATGGGGCAAAAAGTTGATGTCGCCTTTAAATCTATCAGTGATGAAAAGGTACCGGCAGGTACATTTAGTATTCCTGCGGGTTTCGACAGGATCAGTCTGACCGATTTAAAATCGCTTGGCGGTAACAGATAATAAATTAAAGTATTCATACAACAGTAAAGGCTGCCCAAGGGCAGCCTTTACTGTTGTATGTCTCTCTGTCATGCCGAACTTGTTTCGGCATCCCATCATTAAGGTACCTATCCCGTTAGCTCCCGAAACAAGTCAGGGATGACGTATGATGATATTACCCTAATTCCTCACTCAGCCCTTTGATCCAGTCATTAAACAGTCCTGTTTCAATTTCCACGGCCACATCTGCGTGGTTTTGCCAATCGGGCGAGAATTGCTGTAACTGATTGATCATTTCTTCCAGATGGCCTTCCTCTTCAAGGATGATGGATTTTACATTTACTTTGCTTTTCGCACTATCCAGTACATCCTGGTAAACCGGGTAAAGTTCATCGGCACGCACTTCAATGGCGTAAGTTACCAGCAGGTAGGCGGCAAAGCGCAGTTCGGCGCCTTTTAGGTTTAACTCAGCTTTTAAATAGCGGCATACCTGTACATCAAGCTGGTTCAAATAATATTTACTGTAAGCCGGGGCCAGTAGGTATTCACCAGAATAAGTTGGACAGCTAATACCCGGGAATTTCTCTATCTGTTTTTTCAGATAAAAGGCGTGGCGGTGCTCCTCGGCGGCATGCTTTAATATAATATAAGTAACTGTGAGCGGGTCTTCACTGGCTGATATTTTGCGTGCGCCGGTGTTTTCCATCAGCGATAGCGTGTTCAGCCACCGCGCATGCAGTGTGTCATTTTTAACTATAGTATTTAAAAGGGTAGGTAGGGTAGCGGTCATATCTCCTCTAAAGCGTCAGTAATTTTGCTGTAAATATAGTTTAGCTGTGCATCAGTAATGCAATATGGCGGTAAAATATAGATCACATTACCCAGCGGGCGCAGTATAATGCCCGCATCCAGAAAGTATTTATAAAGCCTGTCGCGCAGCGAACTGAAATAGTTGGTATCCTCGCCGGTTTGCCATTCCATAGCCAGTATGGTACCTGTTTGCCGGATGGTTTTTATTTTGGCGTGATCTTTAATTTTAGCTGCGAACGCCTGGTGCGCTTTAACAATACGTTGGATGTTAGCTTCCGTTTCGGACGATAAAAAAATATCTAAACTGGCCAGCGATGCCGCACAGGCAATAGGGTTGGCCGTATAAGAGTGCCCGTGAAAAAGCGTTTTCATTTTATCGGTTGATAAAAAAGCATCGTAAATTTTTTGCGTACAGGTAGTCAGGCCAAATGCCATAGTGCCGCCGGTAAGTCCTTTTGAAAAGCACATGATATCAGGCTGTTCGGTAAGGTAATTGCAAGCGAAGTTTTTACCCGTGCGCCCGAAGCCGGTGAACACTTCATCATCAACAGTAAAAATGCCTTCGGCTTTGCAATGCACTATCAGTTCGTTCAAATGTTCTGCTTCATACATGATCATCCCTGCCGAACCCTGCACCAACGGTTCAAAAATAAAGCAGGCCAGTTCACTGCGCAGATAAGATATACGCGATTTTAGCTGTTTCATGTTTTCGGCAGTAGGCAGATCGATAAATTCCACCTCAAACAATAAGCTGTCAAATGCCGCGGTAAAGGCGCTGCGACCGCTTACCGCCATTGCACCAAATGTATCGCCGTGATACGCGTTTTTAAATGCCAGTACTTTGGTACGCTTTACACCCTGGTTGTGCCAGTATTGCAGGCACATTTTTATGGCTACTTCAACGGCGGTCGATCCATTGTCTGAATAAAATACCTTAGCCTGATTATTGGGTAGAATGGTCAGTAACCGCTCGGCCAGTTCGACCGCCGGCTGGTGGGTAAATCCAGCAAATATTACGTGCTCCAGTTGCAGTAATTGCTCGGCTACTTTTTGTGCGATATATTTATTAGCATGTCCATGGATATTGGTCCACCATGATGATACGGCATCAATATATTCCTTGCCATTCTCATCAAACAGCAGTGCGCCATCGCCTCTTAAAATAGGTATAGGGGGCAAGGCTGTCTGCATTTGTGTATACGGGTGCCAGATTACTTTAAGGTCGCGTTCGGTCAATGTCATTTTAATTCATTCAATAATTTCACCACATGTTTATCTGTGGGGAAGGTTACATCATCTTCGGTCAACTCACTCAACTTTTTCCAGCGGAAAGCCTGCATAATATCACTTTGTTCATCAAAATCGTACGGAATAACTTTAAATGATAAGTCGAGCGGTGAGGTATTCTTTACTATATAATATACGCTGATGATCTGGGAATCGTTGAAGTCTGATTTCACAAAAAAATCGGTTGTATAAAAATGGCTAATGATATCTACCTCGGCGTTACACTCTTCCATAAACTCCCGTTTCAAGCCGTCAAGCAATCCTTCACCATATTCCAGCCCTCCGCCAGGGAATTTGATAAAACGATAGCCGTATTCCTGTTCGTCGCTCAGTAATATTTCGTCGCGTTCATTTATAAGCAAGCCATATACCCTTACGTTGAAATTATACATTATTCAAAGTGTTTTTTGTTGCGGGTAAGGTTCTCCATAGTCCAGGGGATATCTACCCGTTTGGCTTCCGACCGGATGGGACAGTTAGGCATGCTACAGTAATGGCAACAATACGGCAGGCAAGGGTCGGTATGGATAAAAAATTCGGTTTTAATATGCGCTTCGTTATTTATCAGTTCATCTACAAGTTTTACTTCTTCGTGCACCCGGTTCAGGTCAAAATAATTGGGTAAGGTCAGGTGACAATCGATATGTAGTTCCGCCCCATATTTCTGTGCGCGCAGATTGTGAATGTCAATCCATTCAGGTTTGCGTTTAGCGTTAAGGATATTGATCACATTGTTTACGATATCAAAATCGGCTTCGTCCATTAAACCGCTTACACTGCGGCGTATCAGTTTATATCCACTAAATACAATATATAAGCCTACACCAATGGATAAGGTGCTATCAAGCCAAAGCAATTTGGTAAAATAAATTAGTGTTAAGCCTGCTACCAAACCGCCGCTGGTCACCATGTCGGCTACCAGGTGCCGGCCATCAGCCTCAAGGGTAATAGAACGGAGGCTTTTGCCCTTGCCTATCATAAAGTAACCCAGTCCGCCATTAATAATGCCTGTTATACCTATTATAATAGCACCCGTTAGTAGTTGATGTACATGGTTGGGATAAAACAGGCTATAGGTTGATTTAACCAATATGCCAATACCCGCCATGCTAATTAATATGCCTTCAATAAACACAGAGAAGAACTCCACCTTGCCGTGGCCGTAGGGGTGGTTTACATCGCGGGGTTGCGAAGTAAGGTATATGCTGTAAAAAGCGAATGCGCTTGCAATAACGTTCACAATACTCTCGGCCGCATCGGTTAGCACAAAATTTGACCCCGTGATGAAGTAGGCTGTAAACTTTGCCGCCATCAGTATCACGCTTACAATAAGCGCTACCAGGATAATGTTTTTCTTGTCGTTCAAACTTTCAGATGTATAAGCGAGGCGAATTTACCAATAATGCGCAAAGGTGAAAGCTTTGATTCTATATATAAACGTCTTACACTATTACACCTTATATAGTATTGAAAAAATTATATACTTAATACTTAACGAGCGATTTTTTTGTAATTAATGATTATAGTGTATCAAATACATTAACAAAGCCATAAATAACCTGATGTTATAACAGATATTAACAACTTTTGTGAAATTGGGATAGATGTGGAGAAAAATAAGTTACTATGCTTTTTAATAAAAACTGTGTTTAAAGCAAATTTAGGCAGTTTTTAATACTTATTTAGAACAATTATAAATTATAGTTTACTGTCATTAATTTGTCAGCGATACTGTAATAAATTATACTTTTGTGGACTGAAATAAGCGGGTATTCCATACATCTGCCCTTGGTTTCAAATTAAAAAATAGAAATTATTAAGCACAAATACACTTTATGAGAAGTATCTCATTGATTCTTAAACAATTTTCCAGGTCGGTTTTACTGATTGCCGGATTGGCAGTAGTGGGCTTTGCTGCCCATGCACAAGGAGATGCGGCTAAAGGTGAGGCATTGTTCAAAGCAAAATGTACAGCCTGTCACAAGCTGGACGTTCGTATGACTGGTCCGGCGCTTGGCCCAACTATTCAATCTGAAACAGATGATAAATGGCTGACCAAATGGATCCAGAACAACCAGGCACTGATTGCAGCTAAAGACCCTAAAGCTTTAGCTATCTATAATCAGTATAACCAGGCAGCAATGACGCCTTTTCCCGACCTGAGTGAAGGTGATATAGCTAATATTATAGCTTATGCCCGCGCTTGGAAACCAGCCGCCGCCCCTGTTGCGGGCGCTGCGGGTGCAACTGCAGCAGATAACGGCCCAAGTAATATGGTAATCTTCGGATTGATCGGGGTTATCATCATTGCCTTTATTATTATCCTGGTATTAAATAAAGCTATTGGCAGCCTAGAGCGTTTACTATTAAAAAGAACAGGTTTATTAACTGTTGAGGAAGAGGTAACCGCGGTTGAAAAAGCTGACCGTACTGCCAAAATTAAGGAACTGGCAAAAAACAAAAAATTTGTATTTTTTGTGGTGCTATGCGGCGTTATCGCTTTATCGGTATGGCAGTTTGAAGTATTGTGGAATACTAACGTTCACCAGGGTTATCAACCGGTACAACCTATCAAATACTCGCACGAGTTACACGCCGGCGTAATGAAAATTGATTGCCAGTATTGCCACTCGGGCGCGTACAAATCTAAAAACGCTACCATCCCGTCATTAAACATCTGTATGAACTGTCACAAATCAGTTAAAACAGAATCACCTGAAATTCATAAAATTTATGATGCATTAGGGTACGATCCGGCCACTGCGAAATATGACAGCACTAAAGCCAGGCCTATTCAGTGGGTGCGTGTACATAATCTGCCTGATCTGGTTTACTTTAACCACTCGCAGCACGTAAAAGTTGGTAAAATTATTTGCCAAACCTGCCACGGCCCAATCCAAACCATGAAAGAGGTGTACCAATATTCGCCGCTTACCATGAAATGGTGTATCCAGTGCCACAAACGCACCGATGTTAATTATAAAGGCAACGCTTATTATACTAAGATGGTGGCTGTGCATGATATGATAAAGAGAGGCGAGAAAGTTACCGCGGCAGCAATGGGCGGTATAGAATGCGGCAAGTGCCACTATTAATATTAAAAAAAAGAACTTAGCAATTACAGTTTATATAGCTTAAATGGACAGCAATAAAAAATACTGGAAAGGTTTAGAAGAACTAAACAACACACCGGAATTTGTTGAGAAAAATAAACACGAATTCGCGGAGCCTATCCCTATTGAGGATGTGCTGAGCGGATCGGGCTTATCAGCTAAAACACCGCGCCGCGACTTTTTAAAAGCGCTGGGCTTTGGTGTTGGCGCAGTTACTTTGGCAGCTTGCCAAAAAGTGCCTGTGCATAAATCTATCCCTTACCTTATTAAACCTGAAGAGGTTACTCCGGGTATAGCCAACTACTATGTTTCCAGCTTTGAAGGCCAGCCTATATTGGTGAAAACCCGTGAAGGCCGTCCTATTAAAATAGAAGGTAACCCGGGCGATATCTTAACCAAAGGGGGTATCAGCGCGCAAGGCCAGGCGTCGGTGCTTGATCTATACAACTCAGGCCGCTTAAAAGGTCCTGAAAAAGATGGGGGTGAAACCACCTGGGATGCAGTTGATTCATTTGTGAAAAATGAACTGGCTGCTATTAAAGCAGGCGGTAAAAAAATACGTATCATATCATCAACTGTATATAGCCCATCAACATTAGCGGTTATTAACGGTTTTATAGCTGCTTTCCCTAACACTAAACATATTAATTACGATTCGGTATCATATACCGGTATTATCCAGGCTAACCAAAATAGCTTTGGTAAAGCTGTTGTACCACGCTACCGTTTTGATAAAGCTGACGTGATTGTAAGCTTCGGCGCCGATTTCCTGGGTACCTGGGTATCGCCTGAAGAACATACACTGCAATACGTATCAAACCGTAACGCAAAATCGCTGGAAAGCAAAAAAATGTCGCGCCACATCCAGTTCGAAGCTGGTATGAGCATGACCGGTACCAATGCCGATACCCGTGTACCTGTAAAACCATCGCAGGAAGGTTTGGCGCTGATAGCTTTATACAACGAACTTTCAGGTACTTCGCTGCCGGGTTCAGGCAAACTGGACAGCAACGTTGTGGCTAACGCTATTAAAGTTGTGGCCAAAGAACTGATGGCTGCCAAAGGCAAAGCCCTGGTAGTTGCCGGTACAAATGATGTTGCCGCGCAGGTATTAGTAAATGCCATCAACTCTTTATTGGGCAGCTACGGTACTACTATCGATCTGGATACTGCTAACAACAAGTATGCAGGTAACGATGCCGAGTTCACTGACTTCATTGCAGAAATGAACAGGGGCGAGGTTGACGCGGTATTTTTCCTGAATGCCAACCCTGCTTACGATTACTATAAGCAAAAGGAATTTACCGACGCGCTGGCTAAAGTAAAACTGAAAGTAACTTTTGCCGATCAGAAAGATGAAACAGCGGCCTTATGCTCTGTTTTAGCACCAAACCATCATTATTTGGAATCATGGGGCGATGCACAGGTAATGGAAGGTTACTACGCTATTGTACAGCCAACCATTAACCCGGTATATAATACCCGCCAGGCTGAACAAAGCTTATTACATTGGAGCGATAGCCCGGTAAAAGATTACTACACTTTTGTACGTAACACCTGGGATACCACTATATTCCCTAAATCAGGGATGGGTTCGGGCCAAAAAGCATGGGAAGCATTATTGCAAACCGGCTTTGTAAAATTGGCTGATAAACCAGCAGGTACTTATACCTTCAGCAAAGACCTGAACGCTGTAGCACAAACTATAGCTAACGCCAGCGCTAAATTAGCCGCCGGTAACGGCCAGGTTGAATTGGCACTGTATGTAAACAACGGTGTTGGCGATGGTAAAAAAGCAAACAATCCATGGTTACAGGAAATGCCTGATCCGGTATCGAAAGTTACGTGGGAAAACTTCGCGGCAGTTTCTGAGAAATTTGGCCGTGATGTATTAAAAGCTGAAGAAGGCGATGTGGTTGAAGTGAAGGTTGACGGTTACAGCATTAAATTGCCGTTATTGTTCCAACCTGGCCAGGCACAAGGTTCTGTATCAATTGCTTTAGGTTATGGCCGTACCGCCAGCGGTAAAGTAGGCGATGGTGTAGGTGCAAATGCTTATCCATTCTACAGCTTCCGCAATGGTACTTTCCAAACCACCGGTTTGGTTACTTTAAGCCTTACAGGTGAAAAATCGCCTTTGGCACAAACACAAACACACCATAGCTATGAAGGCCGTAGCGTTATTCGCGAGGCTTCATTTGCAGCATATGTGAAAAACCCGGCAGCAGGCAGCGGCAGGGGCGAAGAGAAAAAAGATTACAATGCCACCAGCCTTTGGGACGATTACGATCGCCCGCAATACAACTGGGTTATGGCGATAGATTTGAACGCTTGTACTGGTTGCGGTGCCTGCGTGGTAGCTTGTAACGCTGAAAATAACGTACCGGTTGTGGGTAAAGACGAAGTTCGTCGTCGCCGCGAAATGCACTGGATCCGTATCGACCGTTACTACAGCTTTAACGATAACGGCACAACAGCTGTTACCAAAGAAGATGAAATAGTTAAACTGCAGGATTTTGATAACGTATCGGTTGTTCACCAGCCAATGCTTTGCCAGCACTGCGACCATGCACCTTGCGAAACAGTTTGCCCGGTATTGGCCACCGTACACTCAAGCGAAGGCTTGAACCACATGGCTTACAACCGTTGCATAGGTACACGTTACTGTGCTAACAACTGTCCGTTTAAAGTGCGCCGTTTCAACTGGTTCAACTACTGGAACGATTCTCGTTTCGAGAACTACATGCAAAATGAATACACTCAATTAGTATTGAACCCTGATGTTACCACCCGTTTCCGTGGGGTAATGGAAAAATGTTCAATGTGTATCCAGCGTATACAAGCAGGTAAACTGAAAGCCAAAATGGAAAAACGTCCGTTAAAGGATGGTGAAGTAAAAGTGGCCTGTCAGCAAACCTGTACCGCTAACGCGATCGTGTTTGGTAATGCTAACGATCCGGAATCGGAAGTATCAAAAGCGCTGAAAAGCGAACGTACTTACTATGTACTGGAAGAATTGAACATTCAGCCGGGTATTGGTTACCAGGTTAAAGTGAGAAATACAAACGAACAAGTGGCTTAATTTTATTATAACAGAGATTATATATGGCATCTCATAATGAATCAATAATCAGGGAACCGTTAATTACCGGCAAGGACATTACCTATGCTAAAATTACCGATGACGTTTTACGCCCTGTAGAAAATATGCCTACCAAGGCCTGGTGGATAGGTTTCACCGTGGCTTCGCTTGGTGCTTTGCTTTGGGTGTTTGCAGTTAGTTACACCTTTTGGTATGGTATCGGCTCGTGGGGCTTAAACAAAACAGTTGGCTGGGCCTGGGATATCACCGGTTTCGTGTGGTGGGTAGGTATCGGTCATGCCGGAACGCTGATCTCGGCGGTATTGTTATTGTTCCGTCAAAACTGGCGTAACTCTATTAACCGGTCGGCAGAAGCGATGACCATCTTCGCGGTAATTTGCGCCGCCACCTACATCGTGGCACACATGGGCCGCCCATGGATGGCTATCTATTCTTTACCTATCCCTAACCAGTACGGTTCACTATGGGTTAACTTTAACTCACCGCTGATCTGGGACGTATTCGCAATCTCGACTTATTTCTCGGTATCGTTAGTATTCTGGTATTGCGGTTTATTACCCGATATCGCGTCAATCCGCGACCGTGCTACTGGCCTGCGCCGTAAAATATATTCCATTTGTTCATTCGGCTGGACCGGTTCGGTAAAAACCTGGCAGCGTTTTGAAACCATATCATTAATATTAGCCGGTATTGCTACGCCACTGGTACTTTCGGTACACACCATCGTATCTATGGACTTTGCTACTTCGCTTGAACCGGGCTGGCATACTACTATCTTCCCGCCATACTTCGTTGCGGGTGCAATCTTCTCGGGTTTCGCGATGGTGCAAACACTACTGCTGGTTACCCGTAAAGTATTAGCGTTGGAGAACTATATCACCATGTTCCACATTGAAGCGATGAATAAGATCATCCTGGTAACAGGTTCAATTGTAGGTGTGGCTTATATTACCGAGTTCTTTATCGCTTACTATTCAGGCGGTGAATACGAACAATATACTTTCCTTAACAGGTTTATTGGCCCGTACTGGTGGGCAGGTTGTATGATGTATGGCTGTAACGTGCTAATGACCCAGTTAATGTGGTTCAAAAGGGTACGTACTAATATTCAGATATCATGGGCTTTATCAATTGTGGTAAATATTGGTATGTGGTTCGAACGTTTTGTAATTATCGTAACCTCGTTACACCGCGATTACATCCCATCAAGCTGGGCTATGTTTTACCCAACCTGGATAGATGTAAGCGTATTCATCGGGTCGATAGGTGTATTCTTTACCTTGTTCCTGTTATTCATCAGGGTGCTGCCTTCAGTAGCGATGGCCGAGGTGAAACTGTTACTGAAAGGTTCGAGCGAGCAGGCTAAGAAGAAACTGATTGCTGAAGGTCACCAGGATCCTGAAGAAGTTGAGTTTTATAAAGAGGCGTTAACGAAATTTGACAGTGTTGAGCTGGCTGATTACCAAAAAGCATAATTAAACGATGAGCAGTACTAAATTTATATTGGGCCTTTTTGATGATCCGGATGATATGATGCACGGGATCGAAAAACTGCAAAAGAACAGTGTGCCTATTTATGATGTATATACCCCAATGCCTATTCACGGTATCGAGGATAAATTAGGTGTTAAAGCATCACGCTTGGGTTACGCCGCATTCATGTTTGGTTGTTTAGGTGGCAGCACCATATTCGCCATCATTTATTACACCATGGTGCATGATTGGCCAATGAATATTGGTGGCAAAAACCACTTTGCTATACCCGATTTTATTCCAATCACTTTTGAGTGGACCGTATTATTTACCGCGTTTGGTATGGTGGCTACCTTCTTTTATGCCACACACCTTTTCCCGGGCCGTACGCCACGTGTAATGGACTACAGGGCAACCGACGACAGGTTTGTAATAGCAATTGACGCAAAAGGTAATATCCCACATGATGATATTACCAATATATTAAAAGACGCAGGAGCGGTAGAAATTAAGCATAACGACAGAAAATATGTTAGCTATGAATAAGTTTAGAATATTGGGCGCAGCGGTTGTTGCCGTTGCTGCAACGGTACTTTCATCATCATGTAATGATAAAAGGAGCACCGGTTGGGAATACGCCCCCAATATGTACGAGCACATTGCATACGATCCGGATCAGAAAAATCCGAACTTTGCAGATGGTAAGACAGCCCAGGTACCACCGGCAGGTACTATACCTGTAGGCTTTGTGAAATTTGATTATCCAAATAACAAAGATGGCTATGAACTAGCTGGTACGGAAGTGAAAACGATGTTACCACAAACACAAAACAACTATGCTGAAGGTAAAGTACTTTATATGCACTTTTGCTCGCCTTGTCACGGTGAAACAGGCCAGGGCGATGGTACGGTGGTAGCGCACGGTTTCCCGCCGCCGCCATCCTATTCAAAAGGGCAATCATCGCGCGGTGGCGCTATGAAAGACCTTACAGATGGTAAAATATACCACACCATCACTTACGGTGTAAACGCAATGGGTTCATACGCGTCGCAATTATCACCAGAAGAGCGTTGGAAGGTAATTATGTACGTTCACCATTTACAAACTTTATAAGAATTAAATTTTGATGAAGACTCATATTAATTTTGACGAGCGTTTTGAATTTACAGGTAAAGCAAAAACCTGGAGTTTAGCCGCTATTGTAATAGGTGTTATTGTTGTACTTGCGGGCTTTTTAACAGGTAACGCCGAGCGCACCTTTGCCAACCTATTAATAATGGGCTATTATTTAACCTGTGTGTGCATTTGTGGTGCTTTCTTTTGCGGCTTGCAGTATGTGGCGCAGGCAGGCTGGTCGGCTTCAATGCTGCGCGTACCACAGGCTTTTGCTAAGGTATTGCCCATAGCCGCAGTAATATTAATTGTAATAATTGCTGCAGGTTTATCATTTACCCATACTGCTTTAAACGAAGAACATAAACAGGTAACCGTTCCTTATTTATATACCTGGGCTGCCAAAGGCACCACTACACCAGGTTCTGAAACATTCGATGCGGTTGTTGTGAAGAAATCAGGCTACCTGAATGTGCCTTTCTTCCTGATCCGTATTGCAGGCCTGCTGGCTTTTTATAGCGTATTTGGCTGGTTGCTGGTTAAATATTCAGAGAACGAGGATGAAGTTGGCGGTATGTATAATTACAAAAAAAGCTTTAATGTTTCGGCAGCGTTCTTAACCATTTTAGGCTTTACATTTCCTCTGTTCTCTTTCGATGCTATCATGTCGTTAGAATCACATTGGTTCTCTACCATGTTCGGCTGGTACAACTTTGCCGCCATGTGGGTAGGCGGGCTATCGGTAATGACTTTGGTAATGATCTATCTGCGTAAGCAAGGTTATTTACCTTGGTTAACAGAAAACCATATGCATAATATGGGCTTGTTCATGTTCGCTTTCTCAATTTTCTGGACTTATACCTGGTTTGCACAGTTCCTGTTAATGTACTATGCTAACATCCCGGAAGAGGCTGAATATTTTTACCGCAGGTGGGAACCTGAATTTAAACCATGGTTTTGGTTAGATCTTGTGTTAAACTTTGTAGCGCCGCTATTCGTAATCATGTCGCGCGATTCAAAAAGGATGACCCGTGTATTAACTGTAATTGCTACTATCCTGGTAATTGGCCACTGGCTGGATTATTTTGTGATGGTAATGCCTGGCAGTGTTGGCCCGCAGGCAAACTGGTATAGCGAGATCGGTTGGATTGAAATAGGTACCTTCTTAGGTTTTGCAGGTTTGTTCACGTTCATGGTACTGACCGCTGTAAGCAAGTTCAAATCATTAATTCCAAAGAAGCACCCGTTCCTGCAGGAGAGCCTGCACCACCATATATAATTACTAATTTTGTAAATTAAAGAGAATACCAAAAGAACACAATAATGGGATTCAGAAATTTGATAAATTCTAAAAAAATAGCTGCGCTGCTGGCCATGTTACTATTGGGCGGCACACAAGTGCTACTGGCGCAGGCACCAACGCAATCGGCTACTGCGGCAGGCGATGCCAGTGCTATTGATGATACCGCCAAAGCAACCATGTGGGCAGGCGTTGAGTACTATGTACTGCTTTTTGTATTGGTTTGCATAGGCGTTGCCATTGTAGGCCGTATATTAAAAGTGTATGATCTGACCAACCAGTTGAATGGTAAGAAACCCATGAACTGGAACAATATCATGGGGGTGATATGTATTCTGTTTTTAGTGATAGGTGGCGCTGCAGCCTACTGGTCGTTTACTGTACAGGGCAGCATGACCTTGCCTGAAGCAGCATCAATACATGGTGTGAAAATTGATGAAATGTTCCTGACCACTACGGTACTTACCATGATCGTATTTGTAATTACGCAAATACTTTTATTCTGGTTCCTGTTCCGCTACCGTTATTCAGAAAAACGCCGCGCTTACTTCCTGCCACACAATAATACTATTGAAAAGGTATGGACTATTATTCCGGCTATCGTATTAACTATATTGGTGGTATTCGGTTTCTTCACCTGGAGGACGGTTACCAATACAGTTAACGTTAAAGGCGATATCAATATCGATGTAACCGGTCACCAGTTTGAATGGTTAATTCGTTACCCGGGTAAAGATGGTAAATTGGGTAATAAAAATTACCAGCTGGTTAGTGGTACAAATAGCTTAGGCGTTAACTTTAAAGATCGTAACAGTTTCGACGATTTGAAAGCCGATACCTTAGTTATCCCTGTAGGTAAATCTATCCGTATCAATATCTTTGCACAGGATGTTATTCATAGTCTTTATATGCCTTACTTCCGCGTACAAATGAATGCGGTACCTGGCTTACCAACCTACTTCAAATTTGTGCCTACGCTAACTACAGATCAGATGCGGGCCAAAGAGGAAAATCCGAAATTTGAGTACCTGTTATATTGCAATAAAATATGCGGCGGTGGCCACTACAACATGCAAAAGGTCGTAAGAGTGGTTACTATGGCCGAGTACACCGACTGGCTGTCTAAACAAAAGCCTTACCTGACAGACGGTTTAAGAAAAGAATTGAAATTGGCTGACGCTGGCCAACAGACAAGTGGCGTAACAAACAGGTTAGCATTAAATAATTAATATTTCAGATAGCAATTATGTCAACATTAGCAGTTCAAGATCACGGAGTTCATCATCATGACCACGACCATGATCACGAGCATCACCATGATACTTTCCTGACTAAATATATCTTCAGTCAGGACCATAAGATGATTGCCAAGCAATTCCTTATTACAGGGATCACTATGGCCGTTATCGCAATGATCTTATCTATCTTATTCAGGATCCAACTGGCTTACCCTGAAAAAAGCTTCCCTTTACTGGAAACTTTATTAGGCCGTTTTGCCCCGGGTGGTCGTTTAGATACTAACTTTTACCTGTCGCTGGTTACCATCCACGGTACCATCATGGTATTCTTTGTGTTGACAGCAGGCTTAAGCGGTACTTTTAGTAACCTGCTTATCCCGTTGCAGTTAGGTGCCCGCGATATGGCTTCGCCATTTATGAATATGCTTTCTTACTGGTTCTTCTTTACGGCCAGTGTGATTATGCTTAGTTCATTCTTTATCCAAAAAGGCCCTGCCGGCGGTGGCTGGACTATCTATCCGCCGCTATCTGCTTTACCAAAAGCAATGCCGGGATCTGATTTGGGTATGACTTTATGGCTTATCAGTATGGTGTGTTTCATTGCATCGTCACTGTTAGGCGGTATTAACTATGTAAGTACTGTATTAAATATGCGTACCAAAGGTATGGACCTGTGGAAAATGCCTTTGACTATCTGGGCGTTCTTCCTGACAGCTATACTGGGTGTATTAGCATTCCCTGTATTAGTTGCAGGTGTGGTATTGTTAATATTCGACCGTAGCTTTGGTACCAGTTTCTACCTATCAGACATTGTACTGAATGGTAAAGTAATGTCATTCCAGGGGGGGAGCCCAATATTATTCCAGCACTTGTTCTGGTTCCTTGGTCACCCCGAAGTATATATCGTAATTATGCCGGCCATGGGTATCTCTTCAGAGATCATGTCGGTAAATTCACGCAAACCTATCTTTGGTTACCATGCCATGGTTTACTCACTGATCGGTATCACTGTATTATCGTTTATTGTATGGGGTCACCACATGTTCGTTACGGGTATGAACCCGTTCCTGGGCGGTGTGTTCATGATCACTACGCTGATCATCGCGGTACCATCGGCGGTAAAAACATTTAACTGGCTGGCCACGTTGTGGCGTGGTAATATCAGGTTTACACCTGCCATGCTGTTCGCTATCGGTATGGTATCGTTCTTCATCTCTGGTGGTTTAACCGGTATTTTCCTGGGTAATGCCGCTTTAGATATTAACCTGCACGATACATACTTTGTGGTTGCCCACTTCCACCTGGTAATGGGCTCGGCTGCTATATTTGGTATGTTGGCCGGTGTATATCACTGGTTCCCTAAAATGTTTGGTAAACTAATGGACGAAAAATTAGGCTATCTGCACTTCTGGATCACCTTTATCGGTGCTTACCTGGTATTCTTCCCGATGCACTTTATGGGCCTTGATGGTGTACCACGCCGTTACTATGCCTTTACCGAGTTTGAATCAATGAAACGTTGGTTATCGGTAAATATGTTTATCACTTGGGCGGCTATCATGTCGGCTGTGGCCCAGGTAGCATTCCTGTTTAACTTTATATACTCTATATTCTGGGGCAAAAAATCAAGCCAAAACCCTTGGCATGCAAACACCCTGGAATGGACTGCGCCTGTTGAACACCTACACGGTAACTGGCCTGGCGAAATTCCAACTGTATATCGTTGGCCATATGATTACAGCAAACCTGGAGCTGAAGAGGATTTCATCCCGCAAACTGTGCCTTTGTCTGAAACCATGAGCTCGAATACACACCATGACTTCGAAGACAACGAGGCTGGCCTGCACGAGTACGAAAAATGGGTAGTTGCCAACAAAACAAACGAAGAAGTAAAATAAACAGATCGTCCCTGATCTGATCTTTTTAGGGTATCTGTTACGGGCAATTTTGCCTTGACAGATACCCTAAGTTTTTAAAAGCATTAAATGAGCATATCACCGGCAAAAAAGAAATTTCAGTTTTTTAACCTTACTGCAATTGTTTTGCTATTTATTTTGATACTGGCAGGCGGCGTAGTGCGCAGTACAGGATCGGGTATGGGGTGTCCGGATTGGCCAAAATGCTTTGGTGGATATATCCCACCCACTAATGCTTCACAATTACCGGCCGATTATAAACAGAAGTATGTAGCTGGCCGAATGAAAAAGAACGAACGCTTTGCCAAAACCCTCGACTTATTTGGCTACAGCGATTTGGCAACACGCATCCGCGAGGATCGATCTATTTTGGTTCCTGAAGACTTTAATGCTGGTAAAACCTGGACGGAATATATTAACCGGTTAATCGGGGTGCTTTCGGGCTTTGCCCTGTTACTTACCGCTATTTATTCTTTTAGCTATAAAGGTGTGAATAATGGCATTGTGATAGCAAGTGTTGCGAACCTAATTTTAGTTGGCTTTCAGGGCTGGCTAGGTTCTATTGTGGTATCAACCAACTTGGTAGCCTGGATAGTAACGGTACATATGCTATTGGCGCTGGCTATTTTGGCGCTGGCCATTTATAGTTATCATGCCGCTAAAGTACAGGGTAGGCCCAAATTGACTGTAAAAGGTTTTGTATACCTGCTGACTATTATAGTGATATTATTAAGCGTTGTACAAATAAGCATGGGTACATCGGTACGAGAGAAGATAGACGAAATATCGACACACCTGCAAGGTGGCTACCGCCAGGATTGGGTAGGCAGGGCAGGAGAGATATTCACCCATCATCGCGACCTGGCTTTAGCCGTATTTGTATTGAATGTGATGCTTTATGGTTTGGTGCGTAAAAGCTATAGCCGCCATTCTATCCATCAGCAATTAATGAGTTTTACGTTTTTGATGATCGTGCTGCAAATTGGCACCGGGATAGCATTATCCTATTTCGCGCTGCCGCCGTTTGCGCAAACACTACATATTTTATTAGCCAGCCTGGTATTTGGGGCGCAGTTTTATTTGCTGCTTAATTTATCGCGGTCGGCGAACGCGAGGGAGGTACGTGTATGAAGATGAGCGATTTCTCTAAACTGATCAAATTCAGGCTTACTTTCCTGGTGGTGTTTTCAGCTTCCATATCTTTTATCATCGCCGTAAAGGCTAATGGTGGTAATACCTGGGGCTCGCTGTATAGCTCAACTATGTGGATAAACTGGCTGAAACTGGTTGCCGGAGGCTTTTTAGTTACCGGCGCAGCCAATTGCTTTAACGAGATTATTGAAGTTGACCTTGACAGGTTAATGAAACGCACCATGGACCGCCCAATGCCCGCCGGGCGTATGACCACCGGGCAGGGATTAGTACTTGGCTTAGCCATGGGGATGGCTGGGACTTATATTTTAGGTACATTGAACTTACTTACAGGCTTACTGTCCGTTTTCTCGATATTGTTATACGCGTTTGCTTACACACCATTAAAACGGAAATCGCCTATAGCGGTATTTGTTGGTGCTATTCCAGGGGCTTTGCCACCGCTTATTGGTTATGTAGCCGGTCAACCACACGGGCGTATTGATGAAATTGCATTGATTTTATTTGCCATACAGTTTGTTTGGCAGTTTCCGCACTTTTGGGCCATTGCCTGGGTGCTGGATGATGATTATAAGTTGGCAGGCTTCCGCCTGTTACCTACAGGTCAGCGCGATAAACCGAGCGCGGCTATTACTTTTTTATTTACAATGATATTGTTACCGGTAAGTTTATTACCAACAATTTACGGTCATGCTGGTTGGTATTTATTTGGTGTATCATTAGTATGCAGCCTGGTATTTTTATACCAGGGATTTGTACTTTTGCGCACCACAGAAATAAAGGCAGCCCGGTCTTTAATGTTCGGTTCTTTCTTTTATTTGCCGGTGGTGCAGTTAATGTTTTTATTTGATTTTATCGCTAAAGCGTAATGATGGCACAGATACAACAAGATAGGGATAAAATAAACCTGAATGCCAAGCGGTTCAACATGTGGATATTCGTTTTTGTATCCTTTATGTTGTTCGCAGCTTTCAGCAGCGGGTTTATAGTTTACGCCGGTGGTAAAGGCCACGGCTTAAATGTAATTTTACCAAAATCGTTTTTATACAGTACACTTGTATTGGTAACCAGCAGTATAACACTGTTTGCAGCATCAAGAGCTGCCAAGCAACTCAATCTTGGCATGCAGCAATTAATGCTATGGCTTACTATCGGGCTGGGTATTGTGTTTTTTGCCTTGCAGGTATACGGCTGGTACATCCTGTCGTACAAAATGCAGGTATATCTTACCGATCCTAACGCCTCGCGATCGTTTGTTTATGTAATTACTATGGCACACCTGCTGCACATTATTGGCGGTCTGATATGGCTGGGCAGCGCGTTAAGGGGCAGCATAAAAAGTATACCACAGGTTAAGAATTTATATAGAATGGAAATGGCATCTATTTTTTGGCATTTCTTAGATATTATATGGATTTATCTCTATGTTTTTTTACTTTTGAACCAAATTTAAACATCTCTTATTTTAGTACAGATGAGTACAACAGCATCAAAAATTGACGAAGTAAAGACCACAGCATGGGCCGGCGGCCGATCACCATTCTCGGTTGAGTATGGTAAGATGATGATGTGGTTCTTCCTGCTTTCCGACGCGTTTACATTTTCAAGTTTATTGATCTCTTACGGCGCATTGCGTTTCAGCTCACCAAGCTGGCCTGCACCCGATCTGGTTTTCCAATCTGTACCTTTCCTGGTAGAGCATGGCCAGCCACTGGTATTTGTGGGTATCATGACCTTTATCCTCATTATGAGCTCGGTAACCATGGTATTAGCTGTTGAGGCAGGACATCGTAATTCTAAAAAAGAAGTTGTTTCCTGGATGATATTAACCATTATAGGTGGTTTTATGTTCCTTGGTTGCCAGGCCTTAGAGTGGACACACTTACATAGCGAGGGCTTCTGGTGGGGACATATCCCTAATTCAGAAGAGTTGAAAGAGTTCTTCCATAAAGATACGCCTGTTAATGCAGCTTATACCCAGCAGTTCGCTAACCTGTTTTTTACCATTACCGGTTTCCACGGTTTCCACGTATTTAGCGGGGTTGTTATTAATATCGTTATTACTATAAACGTATTATTGGGTACCTACCAAAAACGAGGCAGTTACCTGATGATTGAAAAAGTAGGCCTTTACTGGCACTTTGTAGACCTTGTTTGGGTATTCGTATTTACATTCTTCTATTTAGTTTAAAAACATTTTTAAGATATATTATCATGTCAGAACATTCACACGATATACACACTGAAGGCGACCACGAAGGAATGTCCAAAAAGAAAATTTGGAACGTATTCTTTGTATTGCTGGGTATCACTGTAATTGAGTTTATTATAGCATTATACATGGTGCCGCATGGTATTATTGGATACCATATGGCTAACCCAATCTATATTGTACTTACATTAGCTAAAGCTTTCTTTATTGTTGCATACTTTATGCACTTAAAATTTGAAAAGGTAGCCATGGTTTACACCATCATAGTACCTATTTTATTCATCATCGGTCTAATTCTGGTATTGACCAACGAAAGTCACCACTGGGTTGACCTAAGATAATAATGAGCAAAATAAAAAAGATAATAGTCCTGGTACTGATATTAGCGGTACCGGGATTTTTATATTATTTACTAACCAGTCAGGGCAAAAACAGGTATAAACCGCTCCCTTTTTTTGGCCCGAAACCGTTATCGGGCACCTTCCATACTTTCCACGGTAAAAAGATACCGGATACGCTTTACCATACAGTAGCCGATTTTAATTTGCAGGATCAGAACGGCAAGCCCGTATCGTTTAAAACCATTGGCCCGCAAATATTGGTAATCAGTTTTTTTTATACCCACTGCCCAAATACTTGTAACCAGGTAAATGCGGGTATGGATAGCCTGGCTAAATATTACGGAAAGAATAAACTGGTTACCTTTGCTTCAATAACTGTAGATCCCGATAGGGATAAACCAGCTGTTTTAAAGGCTTATGCCGCACGGTACCATCAGCCTGAAAACAAATGGTTGTTTTTGACAGGCGATACTTCGCAAATTTACCCGCTGGCCCGGAAAGGCTTACTGGTAGATGCCCTGCAAAACGGTAAGGATGATTTTATTTACAGCAACAAGCTGATACTGCTTGACCCTGAACACCGTATCCGTGGCTATTATGACGGCACTTTGCCAACCGATGTAGCACGACTGGCTGATGAATTGAAAGTACAGATATCGGAAGAATTGCGGAAGAAGGATAAACCGCTCTATTAAGAGAATCACGAGATACGGATCAGGATTCAAGAATAGAGGGAAGGTATAAATGATTTAATAAGTATCAGAGAAGGTTTAATCCTGACTCTTGACTCTTGACTCTTGACTCAAAAACAATGACAGATAAATTCATATTTCGCTTTGTAGCCGCCGTTTCCATCTTTGTTTTTTTGGTGGTGTTATTGCTTAACCGTAAAGTGCTGCCGCCGCCGGCACACCTGCCATCATTTATTTACTTTTTGCCAAAACTGAATGCTATTTTAAATGGTACTTGCGCGGTATTGCTGGTTATATCCTTAATGTTTATCCGGAGAGGTAATATCACCATGCATAAGCGCATAAATATCACCGCATTTTGCCTTTCAGCATTGTTCCTGGTATCATACATTAGCTTTCATTATATGGCTCCTGAAACCATTTTTGGCGATCTAAGCGGCGATGGCGTTTTGGACGCCGAAGAGAAGGCGGCCATTGGTGGCGTGCGCACCATTTACCTGGTGATTTTGATATCGCACATTATACTGGCCGCCGGCGTTTTACCGTTAATATTATTGAGCTTTTACCGCGGCCTGCAAATGCAGGTAGAAAAGCACCGCAAGCTGGTACGCTGGACATTCCCCATATGGTTATATGTTACGGTGACCGGCGTGGTAGTTTATATTTTGATATCGCCTTATTATCACTTTGTAATTAAATAATAAATAAATTTGCAGCATGAAGGGCCTGAGATTGTTTTTAACCATTTTTGTATTCGCGGTAATATTTTGCAGTGTTAAAACTGCTAATGCGCAGTGTGCGCAATGTGCCGCCACTGTCGAAACTAATAACAAAAGTGGTGCAAGTACTACCCGTGGTTTAAACAATGGTATTTTGTTTTTGCTGGCAGCCCCTTATTTGGCTGTAGGCATTGCAGGGTATGTGTGGTATAGGAAGTATCGCCGCAAAAACGTGAATATAAAAATGCGCGGCGAAAAGCTGCATTTGAATTAGAAAATAGGCCTGCTATTGCAGGCTTTTATATAAAGTACAATGGCCGAAACACCAAAATCATGGGCAATGCTGCACGGCAAATGCCCGCGCTGCCGCCGTGGCAATATGTTTGTAGGCGCCACTTATAGTTGGAAGGGTAACCAAATGCACGAAAAATGCCCGCAATGCAACCTGACTTTTGAGATTGAACCCGGTTATTTTTATGCGGCTATGTATGTAAGTTATGCCATGAATGTAGCCGAGGCAGTTACACTTGCTGTAGCCACTTATATGTTTAGTCACAACATGGATTCGCCATGGCTTTATTTGAGTATAATTTTAGGTGGCTGTATTTTGCTGGCGCCCTTTAATTATCGATATTCGCGCATATTAATGTTATACTGGCTGTCGCCGAAAATACATTACCAGCCATATTTAGATACCGATGATCAGCAAAAGCACGCTTGACTTTATAGGAAACCTGAAGGAAAATAATAACCGCGATTGGTTTTTAGATCATAAAGACGACTACGAGGCCGCCCGCGAAAACATCAGTGATTTTACAGCCGCAGTACTAAAAGAATTAAGCCAGATAGACCCACTGGTTGACGCCCATACCGATCCTAAAAAATGTATGATGCGCATTTACCGCGATGTGCGCTTCAGTAAAGATAAAACCCCATATAAAAGCTGGTTTGGGATACATAAATTCAGCCAGGGCAGATACGCCGGCGGGACAGGTTACTATATCCATATAGAGCCTGGCCATTCGTTTGTTGGCGGCGGTAACTGGATGCCCGAAGGCGACCATCTGAAAGCCATTAGACAAGAGATAGATTATAATGCTGCCGAGTTTAAAGCCATCATTGACGCGCCCTCATTTAAAAAAGTATTTGGCGAATTCCGTGATCAGGAGCAACTGAAAACCATCCCTAAAGGCTATGAACCGGATAATGAAAATATTGACCTGCTGAAATTGAAAAGCTTTGCGGCGATGCACCAAATTTCCGATGCCGATTTGATGAAGAAGGATGTAGCCGTACGTGTAGGCAAAGTATTTAAAGAACTATACCCGCTGCTTGGTTTTATCCAAAACGCGTTAACCTGATAATTAAACCCAATCCATACCATGAAAATAAAATATTTGTTATTTGCCCTTATTGTGGGTGTCGTGCTGCAATCGTGCGTAGTAATGTCGCCTAAAAAGTATAAAGCCTTACTGGCCGAACGCGATTCGCTGTCTTCGCGTACCTTGAGTTTGGAGGGCGAGCGTACACGTTTGCAAAGCGATACCGCGAGGCTGCACCACGAGATAGCCGAATTGAAAAAGAATTATAACGATTTGAATGAGAACTATAACGTGGCCAATAAAAACCTGGGCGAGTTAAATAATAAGCTGAACAGCACTTCATCAAGGGTAAGCCAGTTATCCGGCGATCTGGCCAAACGTGAGGCGCGTTTAAAAGAGGTAGAGGATATTTTGCGTAAACGCGATGAGGCTACCAACGCGCTGAAGGAAAAACTACAAAAAGCGTTGTTAGGCTTTACCCAAAATGGCCTTTCGGTTGATATTCGCAATGGCAAGGTGTACGTTTCGCTAACCGATAAGCTACTATTTCCTTCGGGCAGTATTGTGATTGACGAAAAAGGAAAACAGGCCTTAAAACAGCTGGCAGCGGTGTTAAATAAAGAACCTGATATTAATATGGCGGTTGAAGGTCACACCGATAATAAAAAAGTGAAAAACCTGGGCCAGATAAAAGATAACTGGGACCTGAGCGTATTACGCGCAACTTCGGTAACCCGCTATTTAACTGAAGAGGAAAAGATAGATCCAAAACGACTGACCGCTACCGGGAAAAGCGAGTATCAGCCGATTGATAACGGGAATACTCCGGAAGCATTAGCCAAAAACCGCCGCATTGAAATTGTGCTTTCGCCTAAACTGGACGAATTGTATAACTTGATTACGAAGTAACTCTGATATACTTTATTGCGGGCAATATATTAAAAGGGGGATGAGTGTTTACTCATCCCCCTTTTTAATTCCCACTAATGACTAATCAGTTTAAAAAGGACTTACAAAATCCTTAAATGCTGGTAATACTTCGTCTTTTGGTGAGATAATAGCTTCCCTTTCATCTATGCCCCAGCCAATGGCTAAGGCAGGGTCGTTCCATATTACGCCAATCTCTGATGCTTTATCGTAAACGTTGGTAACCTTATAGGTAAAAATGGTATCGTCTTCAAGCGTTACAAATCCGTGCAGGAAGCCTGGCGGTACCCAAAATTGTAAATGGTTTTCGCCGCTTAATTCAATGCTTACATGCTGGCCGTAAGTAGGCGAGTTTTTGCGGATATCAACCGCTACATCTAAAACCCGGCCTTGTATCACCCTCACCAATTTACCTTGTGCAAACGGATCGGCTTGCCCGTGTAAGCCGCGTAGCGCGCCTTTTTGCGAGAACGATTGATTGTCCTGTACAAAATCAGCCGTGATGCCAGCTTCATGGTATTTTGGCTTGTTATAGCTTTCGTAGAAATAGCCGCGATCATCTGGAAATATACGTGGCTCTATAATTAGCAATCCTTCAATTGCGGTGGTAGTTACTTTCATTTTTCTCCAATAAGTTCCATCAGGGTGTTAAACAACACAAATCTATTCTCAAACTTTTGATTATGTAACTGGTGGAACCAGTTTAAATGCTTGTTTTTAAAATAGGTGTAATCTTCGCGTTTATCGGTAAGGAATTGCACACAATAGGTTACCCCTTCATTAGGTGAATCGAGCACGCTTAATATTTTGTATGATTTGAACCAGCCGGTCTTCATAATAGCGGGGATCTGGTTGGTCTGCATCCAGTCCAGCCATTCCTCGCGGATGCCTTCGTCCATTACATACGTTTCGTTGTAGATAATCATCAGGCAAAAATAGTCATTTTATCATGACTGACCATCCAATTTATCACCCCTTAATATCCTGAAACGTTTGCGTGCCTCGTTTATATACAGGCTGCCCGGATAATCGGTTATGATCTTTTGGTAATAGGTTTTAGCCTTCTCTTTATCCTGTAACTGGTTCTCGTAAATATCGCCTAGCATAAAAACAGCATCGTCCGCCCAAAGGTCAAATTTATGCTCGTCGGCTATTGTTTTTAACAGTGGTATTGCTCCGTTATAATCTTTTTGCTGGATGAGTATACGTGCTTTGGACATCAAAATATCATCGGCCAGGGAATTGTTCGGGAATTTTTTATCAATACTATCCAGCGTCATTACCGCTTTTTCAGGTTGCTCCTTAAATATCCATAGATCGGCCCGTGCATACATTTTTAGTGCCCCCCCGGTACTGTCCTCGGCCAGGTTGTCTTTAATCAGCAACGATAGGTTCAATGCATCGTTAGCTATTAACTGGGTAGTAGCGGCTTTTAATACATCAAGCTGCCCTTTGGCCCAGGTAAAATCGCCCGAATAATAGGCTAATTTAGCATTACGGAGTTTTGCATCCTGGGTAATCGTAACATCGCCATTAGCTTTTTCAACCTGACTATAAAGCAGGGTAGCCTCCCACGGCTGGTTGCTCATCACATAAACATCCCCTAAATCAAGCTTGCATGATAACAGCATGCCGGTATTTAGGTTGGGGATTTTAATAATATCTTCCAGTAACTTTTGCGCTTCGGCAAATTTATGCAGTTTAAATGCCTGTAAACGGGCAAGTTTTTGCATAGCAAAGGCGGTACTTGCGCTTCGGCCAAATTCGGTTAGCAGGTCAAGATAGTCTTTCTCCAACCCCTCAAGATCGGCCTGAGTATATTTGTTAGCCGTAATTTTTAAATTTTTGGTATTGATCAGCTCAACCTTGGCACTTACATACATTTGCTGATCTTTAGTACCCTTACCTATCAGGTATTCATACCCGCGGATAGCTTCATCATAGGCTCCATTGGCCGTAAGCGTTTGGCATAGCTCAAATATGCTGTTACCGTCATCGTTGCGGCGACGGCTTAACGCCAGCGCCTGGTTCAGTGCCTGTTCAAAATCTTTTTGCTGCAGGTATTGCCAGGTCAGTAATTCGGGATAGACAAACTGTTGTGGGTCTTGCTGTATACGTTTTAATATTTCGGTGCGCAATAAATCATAATCTGCCGAACCATCTAATACAGCCGACATGGTATTCTCGGCTGCGTTTATATAACCAGGGTTACGTGGTAAAAAGTTAAGATATTCGTTTATCAGCGCAGCCTTTTCGTGCTTGTAGCGGTACAAGCTGATCAGTTCCATGGCAAAAGCCATTTCGTTATGCAGGTTTTTACGTCCTTGCAAAAATATTCGTATAGCTATATCTGTATTCTCGGCCTGGTAAAACTGGGTGGCGAGGCTCACAATACTATTATAGTCGCCGGGAAGGTTTTTTAACAGATCATTATAAACGTTCTCGGCTTTATCGGCATGGCCTTCTTCGCGATAAACTTTGCCAAGGGCTATGGCATATTGAAAGTCGCCGGGATGCTTTTTTACCATTTTTTTGGCAATGCTTTCGGCCTCATCCAGTTTCTTTAAGTTAAGCAGGCTATTAAAATAGTTAGGAAAGTAGGCATCGGCGTTCTGCTTGTATAAACGCCGGTATATTTCAAGCGCTTTTGGCTCCTCACCGTTGGCGCTGAATTGCTGTGCCAGTTGCAGGTCGGTGTTTTGTGCCAGCAGCCGCGTGCAGTTTATAAAAAGCAGAAAAAAAAAGGTTTTAAAATATTTCATTCAAATCAAAAATAATTAATAAAAGCCATTATTTTAGCCTGCAATCTATATAAATAGTATAACGGAATAAACGGGTAAAATTGTAGTGACATGTTGTTTCGATTAAAGTATTTATCTAATTTGACCTGGTTAATAAAGAGAGCGCTAAGTGTATCATCGAATCAAGTATAAACCTTTCGCGGTTATTATTTTACTGGTTTTTGCTTTACAAGCCTGCAAGCAACAGCAGGTGAGGGAAATACCCGTCCGTGATTTTTTTAAGACACCCGAAAAAAGCTCATTTAAGATCTCCCCCGACGGAAAGTACATATCATACCTAAAGCCTTTTAAAGAAAAGCAAAACCTGTTTGTTCAGGATCTTAGCAATGGTAAGGAACGCCGTGTAACATCGTTTACCGACTATGCTGTGCGCCGGGATTATGCCTGGACAATTAACGATCAATTGGTGTTCTCGCAGGACCTGATCTCCTTTAAACAAATTAAACTTTATGCGCTTAATCTGGCTACTATGCAAATGCGCACCCTGCTGTCGCAGGATAAAGCCAGCATGCAACTGATACTGACAAAGAACAAACAGCAGCCGGATGTGATCACCATCAGCATGAATAAGCGCGACTCGGCTACATTTGATATTTATCGTTTGAATATCCGCACCGGCGAGTTGAAAACATATGTGATAAACCCGGGTAATATTACCGATTGGTTTCCCGATCCGGATGGAAAGATACGCCTGGCAAAATCATCAGATGGAGTAGATGAATCCATTCTTTACCGCGCCAATGATTTCGCATCTTTTAAGCCCATTATTAAAAATAATTTTAAAAATTCGGTACAGCCGATTGCTTTTACCGGCGATAAAAATTATTTCTACGCCGTATCAAATGTCAACCGCGACAAGAGCGCCCTGGTGAAAATAAATGCCGAGAACAGCAAGGATGAGACAGTAGTGTTTGCCAGTGACAAAGCAGATATATCCGACGTTGGCTATGCAAAATATAAACACCGTATCGAATCGGTTAGCTGGGAGGGCGCTAAGCAGCAAACCCACTTTTTAGATAAAGATATTGAACATATTTATAACGATTTAAGCAACCAGCTAAAGGGTAGTAAGATCAGGATAACTGATCGTGATAGTGCAGAAAAGAAATTCATTATCAATACCTATACCGACCGCGATCCCGGATCATATTATCTATGCGAACCGGCTATTAAAAAGCTGACCAAAATTGGAGAGACTAACCCCGGTATTAGTCCTGATGAATTGTGCGCGATGCAGCCCATAGCATTTAAGGCTCGCGACGGCATGCTGATAAACGGTTATTTAACCCTGCCCCAAAATAAAGATAAAACCAATTTACCGGTTGTGGTATTACCGCATGATGGCCCATGGAACCGTGATAGCTGGCGTTATAGCAGCGAAGTGCAGTTTTTAGCCAATCGTGGTTATGCGGTATTTCAGGTGAATTACCGTGGCTCTACAGGATATGGTAAGGCCTTTTATAGCGCGGGCTTTAAACAGGTAGGCGGTAAGATACAGGACGATATTACCGATGGCGTGAAATGGCTGATAGCCCAGAAGATTGCCAACCCCAAAAAAATAGCCATTATGGGTGGTGGTTTTGGAGGTTTCTCGGCTTTATATGGTGCATCATTCCATCCCGAACTATACAATTGCGTTATAGTGCAGCACGCGCTTATTAACTTTTTCACTTACATGAAAGATGTGCCGCCGTTTTTTAAATCGCGTATACAAATGATGTATGAAAAGGTAGGGAACCCCGAAACAGATGCCAACCAATTCAGGGCTATTTCGCCGGTATTCCACCCTGACAAGATCAAACTACCTTTATTAATTATACAGGGCGGACGAGACCCCAGGGCAAACATTAGCGAGATAAAACAATTTGTAAGTGAATTGCAGCACCGAAAAGTGCCGGTAACCTTTATGTTCAAGGAAAACGAAAAAGCGTTTTTTAGTGAACGAAACCGTATGCTGATGTACACCGAGATTGAAAAGTTCCTGGATAATAATATGCGGGTTAAACCGTAGGTTTGTTAGGCATGCAGGTTACTCAAAACGTTTACCGGAAAAATCTTTTACTGATCAGCGCTTTTTTGATCATGATTTCGGTAACGCTGGTTGTTGCCCTTATTATTACTTACGACTTTACTTCCAAATACGTTTTGAATGAGTTTTACTCGCAAAAGAGCGATATTATGGAGCAAACCACTAAGCCGTATGCCGATTTTTTTCAAAACAGGATACCGCAAATAACCTCTTACAACGGCTTTCTCGATTCGGCCTCGGCCGCCAGCTATGCATCGGACGTGTTTAACGATTACCCCTTCGTGAAAAAAATAGTTTTTTACGACATAGCCATAGGTAACCAAACAGCCCAGCATACCAAAGGCAAACTGGGTATTGCTGCAAAAGCGGTTTATCAATATACCCAAAATGATGGGGTTACTAGTGGTATCCGCAAATATGGCACCGCTGAAGAAGGCGATTTTAAGCTGATGGTAGACAAGCTAAGCAATTACATAGCTGCTGCTGATACTACCCGTGGCCCAACCGGCGATGAGCTGTTTAAAACGTTTTACGATATTAAACCGGGTAAGATCAGCTATATGAATATCCCCCGGGCGGCCGAAATCAGGACTTATCGTGAACTACAGCGCAGCGGGCGCCCATCAACCTTTTCAAGGCAAAATATGATGACCTTTTTCCTTGATCCTTACCAACTCGATGTAACCAACATCCATAAGGAATTATACAAGGATATATCCATACAGCCGGTAGTTTATGATCCCCTGGATAACAGCAGCGACAAACTTTTTACCGAGGCGGCCTTTCCGGGTGCTTTTGCAGATTATAAGCTGTATTTTAAATCGGATAAAAATTATTTGAACGATGAGATAAGGCGAAGGTTTATGCCAACTGCTGGAATTGTACTGCTGATCTATATTTTTTTGGTAGTGATAGGCTGGTTGATTTATCGTAACCTGAATATTAATATAAAGCTATTTAAGCTGCAATACGATTTCATTAACAATTTTACCCACGAATTCAAAACTCCGGTGAGCGTAATAAAAATTGCCGGATCGAACCTGCGTAGCGAGGCTGAACTAACCGAGCGCCAACGGAAACATTACGGTAAAATATTAGACGAGGAAGCCGATAAATTAAACGATTTAATGAACAAACTGCTATCGTTCACGCAGATAGAGAACCGGTCGATTAAGATAAAAGAGGAAGAAATAGATTTAGAAGATTTTGTGATGAAGTATGTGGATACCTTCAGTATAAAACATCCCGACCTCAAATTAACCTATAAAATTCAGCCTGGGATAAAAACCCTTTATACCGACCCGGTGTTGCTGGGCAGTATATTCCAAAACCTGATAGAGAATGCTTACAAATATTCGCACCCGGATAAAAAGGAAGTTTTGATCACTATTTTGACAGAGAAGCGAAATATTGTATTTTCATTTGCTGATAAAGGTATCGGTATACCCAAAAGTGAAATTTCTAACGTATTTAAAAAGTTTTACCGTATAGAAAATAAATATAACCAAAATGGTAGTGTTGGCCTTGGTTTGGCATTCTGCAAAGAACTGGCTAATTTTATGGACGGACAGATTACCGTTAAAAGCAAGGTAAATGAAGGATCGGAGTTTATTGTAACGCTCCCTTATGAAAATTAAACTATGAACAAAGAAATAAAAATTGCCCTGGTTGAAGATGATGAAAACCTTCGTTTCCTGGTAGCCGAACGCTTACATACTGAAGGTTATAAAGTATTTGAAGCAGCCAATGGCGATGAAGCCGAAAAAATGATAATAGCCGAGCAGCCCGATATTGTATTACTGGATTGGATGCTGCCTGGCAAACAAGGCTCGGATGTATGCGCAAGCATACGCGAGCGGGGTTTTGACAAGCTGATTATTATGATGACGGCCAAGGCGCAGGATATTGATAAGATAGAAGCCTATAACTTTGGCGTATCTGATTATATTACCAAGCCATACAACATGGATGTACTGGTGGCGCTGATTGACAACAAGATCAAATTCTCGCTGAATAGTGAAAAGTCAGAATCGTACAAGTTTGCAAATATGGAACATCAGCCTAATACCCATATCCTGATAAAGGACGGGAAAAAAGTGGAACTGACCATATTGGAGAACCGCATATTACTATATTTCCTGAAGAATAAAAACAAGGTAATTAACCGCGAAGAACTGATGATGGAAGTATGGGGTTACAACGCCGATGTAAACACCCGCACGCTGGATATGCACATTGTGCGCCTGCGTAAAAAGATAGAGGATAACCCTGATTCACCTAAATATCTGCAAACGGTGAGAGGTATTGGGTATAAGTTTGCGCTGTAGTATTGCTCACTCCGTCATGCCGAACTTGTTTCGGCATCCCATCATAAAGGCCACTTAGCAAGTGGGATCCCGAAACAAGTTCGGGATGACGCTATTTCTTATATATTGTCGCCGCAACAAATTCCCTAAAAAAGGTTTGCTCATCAATAGTTAGGTAGCCATAATCAGCAAAATGCTTTTTAATTAAAGGCAGGTCAACGTTCTCAACGCAACCAATCGTTTTGAAAAATAAATACATGCTTTTTAACAATAGTGGCTGCCACCATTTGTCGGTTAGCTGGAAATCTGTGTTGAGCCACAGGCCCGCTGGTTTTAGCAATTGATGAAGATGTCTAAATACTTCATCAAAACTAACTGGTGGGATACTGTCCAATAAAAATGGGGTGATAATTACATCAAAACCTGATGATAAAATAGCCGCCTCAATAGGGGAGTTAACGTAGGTGATTATGTTTTTCCCCACATTGCGTTTCCTGGCCTGCGCCATCATCTTTTCAGATATTTCTACATAACTGATATGCAAACCTGAGGGATGAACTTTAGCAATTTCTTCGAGCAGCCAGCCTGTACCACCACCAGCTATTAAAACATTAGCATTTGCCGGGATATAGTGTAGGAAATGCGTTTGTGCCTTAACTAAAGCATCGCCATAAATCATCCGCGAAAGACGGTCGTAAAACCAGGCGGCGTTATTGTAATTAGATGACAACTTATTTAAATATGAGATTAAAAGCTACTAATATCAGGTACTGTAAAATCAGCACGCCGTCCATATACAGGAAATAGTAATACTCATCCTTTTCCCATTTTGATTTAAAGATGAGCCAACCGGTTAGAATAATAGTAGACGCCAGCGCTGCAAAATCGAGCGTAAAGCCGTTATTCCTAAACATAAAAAGCAGTACAAGGTAACCCGCCAGCAGGAACTGGCAAAACAGGTAGGCGTTCTTTTCGCCCCAGGCCACCGGGATGGTTTTAAGCCCTGTTTTCTGATCGTGAAAAAGATCGCGGATATCAAAGGGTATGGTAAGCGCACCAATAAACAAGAAGCGTTTTGCCAGCAATATGGTTGTATCGCGCATGTTAATGGTGGTTTGG
Organism: Mucilaginibacter boryungensis; assembly: GCF_015221995.1. Classification (NCBI taxonomy): domain Bacteria; kingdom Pseudomonadati; phylum Bacteroidota; class Sphingobacteriia; order Sphingobacteriales; family Sphingobacteriaceae; genus Mucilaginibacter; species Mucilaginibacter boryungensis. Next base: position 257,756 of record NZ_JADFFM010000002.1, on the reverse strand, counting down.
TGCATATCCTGCGCTTCAAGCACAGGTAACAGTACACAACTCATAGTCCATACCAGGGTAATAAGAAATGGCTTTAAGCCAGGTATATGGCGCAAGCCGAATTTATGATCGCCTATACTAAATATCGGCATGCTGTAACCAACGCATAATACCGCTAAAAAAACAAGTAATATACGCGATTCGATAGAGATCAGAAAGAACAAAGGGATCAGCGCCAGCACGGAAACGATAGTAAACGTAACCATTAACCTGTGATGGGCGAAAAACCATCTGACACGGGCATGTATAGACTTTTGCGGCTGTTTGGGCTTACTAACAAGTATGCTGAAGTTATACTCGACCAAAGTGCCTGCGAACAATAAACCCAATACCGAATATACAGGCTTAGCGTCAATTAAATGAAAAGTGAGCAAGGCTTGTGCTACACCGCACAATGCCATAAAAACATTGCTGAAAAGAATAAAATCAAGAACCGGCTTAAACAGTTTTTTCATTTACTGGTAATGTACAGGCAGCTACCGGTTTATGCCTGGTTTTTTGATAAAGGATCGGCAGCTGATTTTAATGTAAATATCGTAATCTCCGGCAATATTCCAATTCGGCCGGGATACCCTACATAGCCAAAGCCTACATTTACATATATCTGCTGATGCGCTTCGCGGTACAGGCCTGCCCATTCCTGGTACAGATATTCAATTGGGCTCCATTGAAAACGCTCGGTTTGTACGCCAAACTGCATGCCGTGGGTATGCCCGGCAAAAACAGCGTCAATTTGCGGGTATTTAGCCACAACCTCTGCCCGCCAGTGCGAGGGGTCGTGCGATAGCAATAACTTTACAGGCAAGTCATCCGTGTTTTTAACCGCCTGGTCCATACGACCATATTTAGGAAAACGGCTAAGCTTACCCCAATTCTCGACACCCAAAATACCTATTTCCTCACCTTCAATTTTTAGCCGCCTGTTTTCGTTCAGCAGCAAATTCCAACCATAGTTTTTGTGGATCTGCAGCATATGCTCACGGTTTTTTTGGCGTGGCAGGCCGGTTAAATGTGAATAGTCGCCGTAATCATGGTTGCCCAGACATGAAAATACACCCAACGGCGCTTTAATGCCGGTAAAACAATCATAAACCGATTCAATATCCGATGCTTTATCGTTTACCAAATCACCAGTGAAGAATATCAGGTCGGGTTTTTCTTTCATCAGCATTTCAACTCCGCCGCGTATACGCACACGGTCCCTTTTATGGAAACTGCCCGAATGGATATCAGAAATTTGCCCCAGGCGTAACCCGTCAAATTTTTTAGGCAGATTAGGCAGGTATAGGTTAACCCGCTTAACGTGATAGTCAAATATACCAATGCGAGATGCCATACCTGCACCTAATCCAATAACTGGTATAGCCGTAGCGGCAATCCCGGCTTTCATTAAAAACTCTGAGCGACTAATGTTTAAATTGCCTTCGGTGTTTTCTTCCGCACGCGTTTGGGCTTTTGATTTTTTACTGGTTAAATTGATAATAAGCCTGCGGATATCATCAATTAGCATGAATGGTAAAAAACACAATTTTGCTACCTGGGCAACAAAAAAGAACATCATAAATGACGCACGAAATCCTACACTCAGCTTAAAATATACGCAGCACAATAATCCCGTTACCATCCCTACACAAAATACCCAATAAAAAATGTTGAAGTAGGGTTTACGGATGATGGCTATTTTTGCCAGCGCGGTACGAAGCCCATGCAGTAAATAAGCATCAATTAGTAGCAGTATCGCAGCAACAAAAATTAAAAACGCCGGGCCATGCATAGGAGTATCTGTTGTTTAATAGCGGTCATTATCCAGATCTAACTCATCGTCGTCATCGGGCTGCAAATTAAACAAACTGTCAAACATATCCGAGAAGGCGAAGCCATTATCCAGGAAGCCTTTATTCAACTGCGAAAATTCGGATAACCCGTGCAGGATAAACTCCATTAATAACAACTGCTGGTTTTCGCTCAGTTGCGGATGGAAAGCTTTCACCAGATCTTTTAACCCGGTTACCGAGTTCAGCGCTTTCTTATATTCCTGGAAAGGTAACCCATCAATAAGCGATAAGTTATTGGCATCGCTAAACCAGGCAATCACAGCGGCATAAGGATTTCCTTTTTTTGATTTTTTAGCTTTCTCAGGATCAGGAAAATATTGGAGCATGAGGCTCTTTATAGCTTTGCCTACCAATATGTTCGCTACTTTGGCGGGGCCTTCCAGTTCGCCCTCGTAAACCAGTTCTATTTTGCCCGTAATGGCCGGAATAACGCCCAGGAAATCGGAAATGCGCACAAACGTGCTCTTCTCCCCATTGATGATCATTCTGCGCTCAGCATTACTGATCAGGTTCTCGTAAGCAGATATAGTTAAACGGGCAGATACACCTGATTTTTTATCGATGTATTCCGAGTTGCGGGCTTCAAAAGCTATCTGTTCTACCAGGTCTTTTACCAGTCCATCCGCTTCAACAGTTTCGCGTTGTTGGGAAGTTAATGATGCCTCCTGCTGGGTTATCTTGCGCGAGATTTCAACCGAACGCGGATAATGGGTTAATATCTGGCTTTCTATACGGTCTTTCAACGGAGTTACAATAGAACCACGATTGGTGTAATCTTCGGGGTTGGCCGTAAATACAAATTGGATATCTAATGGCAAACGCAATTTAAAACCGCGTATCTGGATATCTTTTTCCTGTAAGATATTGAACAGCGATACCTGTATACGCGCCTGCAGATCGGGTAATTCGTTGATCACAAATATGCCGCGGTGTGCACGTGGTATCAGGCCAAAGTGCAGTACCCGCTCGTCTGAGTAGGTCAGTTTTAAGGTAGCCGCTTTTATCGGGTCAACGTCGCCAATCAGGTCGGCAACGGTAACATCCGGTGTGGCCAGTTTTTCGGTATAACGTTCATTGCGGTGCATCCAGGCAATAGGCGTGTTATCGCCATGTATCTCTATTTGATTATGGCCATACCACGAAATAGGCGCCAACGGATCATCGTACAGTTCCGACCCTTCAATATAAGGTACATACTCATCAAGCAGGTTAACCAGCAAGCGGGCTATACGCGTTTTAGCCTGGCCGCGTAGGCCCAGTAACAAAATATTATGGCGCGACAGGATAGCAGTTTGCAGATCGGGGATAACTGTATCCTCATAACCCACAATGCCTTCAAAGCCACCTTCGTGTTTTTGTAACTGTGCAATCAGGTTCTCGCGTAACTCATCTTTAACCGAGCGGCTGCGATAGCCGGTTTTCTTTAATTCGCCTAATGTTTTTATCGTTAGTAATTTACTCATGTCATTCGTTGATTTCACCGATTGGTTTCGATTCCATCGATGTCGTATTTTTTCATTTGCACATTTGCGTATATCCGCATCTGCACATTTACCTAACCGTCTTTCTACGGTTCCTGATATAGTCTTCAAAAATATATTCGCCCAACCCGTTTAGCGAGCTGTAGAACGCTTTGCCGCCGTTGGTTTCGGTAAACTTGCGGACAAACTGTTGCAGGTAGGGATCTTTAGCTATCATAAACGTGGTGATGGGTATTTTCAGGCGTTTACATTGTGCCGCCATGTTCAGTGTTTTATTCACCACCTTGCGGTCGAGCCCAATGCTGTTTTTATAATATTTGGTGCCCTCCTTTAAGCAGGTTGGCTTACCATCGGTGATCATAAATATTTGCTTGTTATGCGTTTTACGGCGGCGCAGCAAGTCGGTAGCTAATTCAAGCCCCGCGTAGGTATTGGTGTGGTAAGGGCCAACTTGCAGGTATGGTAAATCCTGTAAAGTTATCGGCCAGGCATCGTTACCAAACACTACAATATCTAAAGTATCCTTAGGATATTTGGTGCGGATAAGTTCCGCCAGCGCCATCGCTACTTTTTTAGCAGGGGTAATACGGTCTTCGCCGTATAAGATCATAGAGTGCGATATGTCTATCATCAACACGGTAGAGGTGAGGGTCTTGAAGTCCATTTCCTCTACTTCCAGGTCCTTCTCGGTCATCATAAAATCGCCGATGCCATGATTAACCTGCGCGTTATGGATAGACTGCGTCATATCTATCTGATCTAAGCTATCACCAAACTCAAATTCGCGGCGTTCGGCATTTTTCTCATCACCCTGACCCGACTGCGGCGAACGGTGATTGCCACGCCCTGATTTTTTTAACTTGCCAAATATTTCTTCAAGTGCCGACTGGCGGATGCTTTGCTCGGTTTTGGCCGTAATGCTGAAGTTGCCATTTTGATTGTCCTCGTTCAGATAACCTTTTTGCTTCAACTCGTCAATAAAATCACCCATGCCATAATCGTCATTGGTGAGGTTGTATTGCTTGTCCAGCTCGTTCATCCAGGCCAACGCTTCGCCTGCATCGCCGGCCGTATAGTTCAGCAATTCTAAAAATAGCTTTAATAATTCGTCAAAACCGCCTTTTTGAATTTGGCGGGGTATAAACTTCGAAAATTCGTAACCGCGCATGTAAGCCTTTCTTGTATAAAGGAACGGATATTTTTATTGAAAAGTTTGCTGCCTAAAGGGTAAAAGTTGAATTGTTAGGCAGATATGACAATCAGCCGAAGGCTTAAAGCCAAAAGCGTAAAGCCAAAGACAATTAAGAAGCTTTCAGCTTCAATCTTTTCGCTTTTAGTCCAATAGCCCTTTGGGGTAAACCGGGTTTGCTCCGCGCTGGGTAGTTACATAAGCGCTGATATGGCAGGCCTTAGCTAATATTTGCGGAATAGGTTGCCCTGCCAACATACCTGCAATAAATGTAGCCAGGAATGAGTCGCCGGCGCCCACAGTATCCACTGTTTCAACTTTAACACCCGGATGTTCATAAAACTGCTCATCGTGCCAAACCATAGCCCCTTCGGGGCCACGTGTAATAATAATGGTATGATTATGATACGTTTTTTGGAACTCAATAATTTTTTGCTGTAGCTTTTTGCCCCTGCCGCCCCCAATTAATAACGATGCCTCTGCTTCGTTCATTTTTATTACGTCTGCTGTAGCCGCCAGTAATTCAATAGTGGCCAGTTCATAATGCGGGTCGCGCAGGTTTACATCAAATATTTTGGTGGCATTGCTTTCTTCAAGCAGGGTTCGTAGTGTATTACGTGTTACATCGCCGCGGTTGGCCAAACTGCCGAATACAATAACATCGGTATTGTTAGCTGCGTTTATAAAGGCGTCGTCAACCTGGATATTGTCCCACGATACCGGTTTGGGGATAATGTAGCTGGCTTGTTTATTAGCATCTAATTCAACAGTAACCTCGCAAGTGGGTAATTTCTCGTCAACCTGTATCAGCTCGTCAAAATACAACCGCCTGTCCTGCAAATTCAATATCAACTCCCTGCCCGACCTATCGTTACCTACACGGCTGGCAAACTGGGCTTTTACGCCTTGTTGTATTAGGTGGTTAGCCACATTCATTGGTGCGCCGCCCGCCGTTTTCTCGTAACCGAACGCATCCCACAAGACCTCGCCAAAGCATAAAACCTGTTTTTCCATATGATGAAGTAAAGCTAAATGTTTTTGGTTAAATTAATGTTATACTTTGTACGGTTGCCGGGGTGAGTATAAAATCATGGTTTACATGGTTTACAAAATTTGGGCGTTTTTGTTATTTAATTAGCTGTTATTAAGATAATTAAGATTTTTTTAGACGAAAATGTGTAAACCATAAAAATGAAAGCTTTTACCTACTTTTGCTGCATGAAGATAGTTCCCTTTCAATCCGTTGGCGATTTAAATTTTACCGATACAAGGCAAATGCTGCGCGATAAAATTAACCAGGATTATCAAAGCGGTGCTGATGATTTTGAAGGGATAAAGGAGTATTATGACTTTTATCCGCAACGCGATATGCTGATCTATTTTGACGCTAATGATCGGGTAAATGCTTTCGAATTTTTCTCACCCGAACCGGAATTCAGGGACATAGATATGTTAGCCGAAACCTACACCAAACTAATTGAACTGTTTACGGTGTTTGATATGGAATTAATAGCGGATGATAGCGGTTTCGATTCCCCCACATTCGGTATCACCGTGCATGCGCCTTATGAAGATAGTAAAGACGATATGCCTGAATCGGTACTGGTATACCGCGAGGGATATTATGATGAATAGGTTCAGAGGGTTAAAATACCTCAGAGATCACCAAAATGTCATTTCGAACGAGCTGAAGCGGTTGTGTAAGGGGCGAGGAGAAATCTTATACACGTAAATAAGCATTATGCAGAAGATTTCTCCTCGTTCCTCGTTCGAAATGACAAAAGGAAACTTCAGACTTCAGACTTTCGACTTCAAACTTTTCTCCGCCCGTTTCACAGCCAGCTCTTCTTTCCAGTTCATATATTTCGCCCGGAAGTTCTTTTTCATAAAATCGTCAAATTTACGTTGGATGGTTAGATTATAAAGGCTTTTAGCTTTAATGCCCCATGATTTGTCCCAGGCGCGCAGCGAAATAGAGAACGAGCCATCCAGATATTTCATCCAATGCCAGTAGCCTGTAGGCATAAACAAGGTGTCGCCGTGTTCCAAAATAATTTCTTGCCCTTCTACGCCATTCAAGGCGGGGAATTTTTCAAAATCCGGCTGTTCAATATCATAATCCTCCAGCGCGTAAGTAGCGTACGGGATCTTATATAGTCGTTCGCTCCATTTGTTATCAAAAAGTATTACGTGTTTGCGCCCGTTGAAGTGGGTATGGAAGATATGCGCCAAATCAATATCATAATGTAAAAACGTGACTGAACCTGCGCCGCCGAAAAACATATTGGGGTATTTATCCAGGAAACCTCCCATTAAATCGGTAGGTGAACGATAATCGTCCAGCAAACCCGGCGCTTGTTTTATGGGATCGAACAAAAAGATACGCAGATCGGTAGGTTGCGACTGTATCAAGTCAATATAATCGGCAAACTTCATTTCAGATGCCGCCGCGTTGATAGGTTTTGATGGATCGGCTTTAGAGCTATCATACAGCGGTACAGTTTTATCGCCTACAACTTCTTTTAAATAATCGAAGGTCCATTTTTGCAGGGCGGGCCAGCTTTCAGTTGCTTTCCGTATAACCAGCGGTTTACGTGGCTCCAGATAATTTTTAACAAAATCATCTTTAGTGATATGGTCAACCCTATCAATTGATGTCAGCTTTAATGCCATAGTAATGTTAATTTAACGCTACAAAAATATTTGATATTGCCGGCCAGCAAAATGTAATATAGTTTTTGATGCCTGCCTGACAAACAAAAGTCCCGGCGCACTACACACCGGGACTTTTGACTGATGGCATACAGCATACCAATCACCAATCGTTGCCACTTTATATCGCGACTACCTGCAAATTATTTAGGCATTAATACGGTGTTAACCACATGTATCACCCCGTTCTTTTGGAATACATCGGCAATAGTGATCCACGATTTGCCGCCTTTTTCGTCAACCAGGTAAAGTTTTTTGCCTTGTTGCATTACCCATAATTTACCGCCCTGAACGGTAGTTAATTCGGTTTTGCCCATACCTGCTTTAACTTTAGCCATCAAATCTTCGGCACTTAAGCGACCGGCAATTACATGGTAAGTTAAAATTTTGGTCAATGTGCTTTTGTTTTCAGGTTTCAGCAGGGTCGGTACGGTTTCTTTTGGCAGCTTATTAAAAGCTTCGTTAGTTGGCGCAAAAACAGTGAATGGCCCAGCCCCTTTAAGGGTTTCAACAAGTCCGGCTGCTTTAACTGCAGCCACCAATGTGGTGTGATCTTTCGAGTTAACTGCATTATCAATAATATCCTTTGTGGGATACATGGCAGCGCCTCCAACCATTTTAGTTTGCGCATAAGTTTTAGGAGCAATCGCGATAGCTACTAAAGCAATTGTTGTGATAAATAATTTTTTCATTAGTGTATGTTTTTCTATTTGTAGCCATTAACGAGAATTTGATTTAGGCGGATTTTATAAAATATCGAACTTTAATTAAATAATTGATTTTTAAATTATTAGGTATTAATAATTCGTATAGCTAAATGGAGTAGCCTTGTTTTTTGGATAAAAACAACAGGGATAAACTAATAACTAAGTGTAACGAGTGCGGCAAAAAAAAACACCCGCCAAATAATTTGGCGGGTGCTCACATAACGTGTCTATTTAACTAAGTATGGGGTATTCAGGATAAATTCTCCAGGTATTTGTAACCGCTGCCGGTATTTAGCAGCAATACGGTTTGGCCATTGTGCAGCCAGCCTGTACTTTTTAATTGTTTAAACGCATGCCACAAAGCGGCGCCTTCGGGTGCTATCAGCATACCTTCATGGCAGGCTATTTCTTTTAAAGCTATGGCCATGTCAGCATCGCTTACGCTGATAGCGTTACCATGGCTTTTACGTAAAACTTTTAAAATAAGTTTGTCTGCATAAGGTTTTGGTACACGCAGCCCGTTTGCTATGGTAAAACCACCATCGGTAAACTCCGAAACATTCAATTCGGTGTGAAAGGCTTTTACTATACCATTGCAGCTATCAGATTGTACAGCCACCATTTTTGGCCTGTGGTTATCGATCCAGCCCAGGCACTCCATTTCGTCAAAAGCCTTCCATATCCCCAGCAAGCCTGTGCCGCCACCGGTAGGGTATAAAATGACATCGGGCAGTTGCCAGTTAAACTGCTCGGCAATTTCATAGCCCATGGTTTTCTTGCCTTCAAGGCGATAAGGTTCTTTTAAAGTTGATACCTCGAACCAGCCATTTTTAACAGCATCGGCATGGGCAAGTTTACCGCAATCGCTAATGCTGCCATCAACCTCTATCAGTTGTGCCCCATACAAACGGCATTCATCTTTAAATAGCTTAGGGGTAAGCGCTGGCATGTAAACCACTGCTTTTATATCCGCCCTTGCGGCATAAGCTGCCAAAGCACCGCCCGCGTTGCCGGCAGTTGGCGTAACTATCGTATCGATACCTAATTCCTTTGCTTTTGACACTGCCGCGCTGATGCCGCGGGCCTTAAACGAGCCAGTTGGGTTGCCTGATTCATCTTTCCAGTAAACCTGAATATCGCCTGCTATAGCTTGCAGGTTTTGTAAAGGCAGGATAGGGGTAAACCCTTCGCCCAGGGTAACAATATTTTCGGGTTCTGTCACCGGCATAAATTCGCGGTAACGCCACATATTAGCAGGGCGACCGATCAATATGTCTTTAGATAGCGCGTCGTCAAGGTTATATTCCGCAAAAAGCGACGAGTCACACTCGCCATTATTGCATACCGTTTGTACAACCGAAGCATCGTATATCTTACCACACTCGGGGCAGCGCAAATGCGTTAATAATGATTTAGATTCCAGGTCGAAAGGCGATAATAATGTATGGGCTGATATCATGGGGTATTAATTAAAATAATAATGGCAGTAAGAGTACAAGGCAATTTTAGTTAACCAAAACTTCAGTTATGCTATAGATAACATCAATTTTACACTATTGGAGCACGAAATTTTTTAATAGGTTATAACGTTGTTTTATAATGAAATGCCATACCGATGCAGTATAGCCAATTACAACATTAAAAAAACAACTCGCCCGCTATATGGTCCGCGTATAGTTTTCCGCTTTGGGTAAGCGTTAAAATTCCTCCATTCTGAAACAACCAGCCTTTATCAAAAAACAGGTGTGCCTCTTTTAACAATAGGTGTTTTGTGCCCGCGGCAATGTTTTCTAATTTATTTAGGTCAAGCCCCCACATGGTCCGCAGGGAAGTCATAATGTATTCGTTCAGGCGGTTCTCTTCGGTTAGTATCTCGGTTTCGGCAGGCACAAGGCCGGTAGCTAATCCGGCAAGGTATTTGGCGTTATTGGGAATATTCCATTGCCGGGTATCACCGTTAAAGCTATGTGCCGAGGGGCCTATGCCCAGGTATTTTACACCACGCCAGTAATTGGTGTTATGGCGCGAATATTGGCCGGGTTTACTAAAGTTGGATATCTCGTAATGCTCAAAACCCTGTTGCTGCATCGCGTCCATTAGCATTATAAATTGATCGGCGCTTTGCTGATCGCTTACGGGCGGTTGCTTTTTATTTTTAATGAATGATGCTAATGCCGTACGTGGTTCTACCGTAAGCGAATAGGCGGATAGGTGCGGCACTTCCAGCGCGAAGGCCATAGCTGTATTTTGTTGCCATTTAGCGTCCGTCAACAAGGGGTAGCCGTAAATCAGGTCGATGGTGATATTCTCAAAACCAGCATCCTGCGCGCGTTTTACCGATGCTTCGGCTTCATGACTGCGATGGGCACGGTTCATCCATTGCAGGTCGTCATCAAAAAAAGATTGTATCCCTATACTGAAACGGTTTACAGGTGTCTGGCGTAAAGCCTGTATGGCTTGCTGGTTCAGGTCATCGGGATTGGCTTCCAGCGTTATTTCAGCATTCGCAGCCACTGTATGTAAACCGGTTATGGTATTAATGATCTGATCGATCTCCTCTGCTTTGAGCAAAGATGGCGTACCGCCGCCAAAGTAAATGGTTTCAATGGTTTCATTATCAAGGTAATTCTTTTGCAAGCGGATCTCTTTCAAAATAGCCTGCACCATTTCATCGCGGTATTTCAACGAGGTGCTGAAATGAAAATCGCAATAATGACAAGCCTGTTTACAAAAAGGGATGTGGATGTAGATGCCGGCCATTATAAATTAATATCGATTGGTATGCAAACATGGGGATAATAGTTAATAAACGCTATCAGGGGCAAACAATTACTTATAATTTATAGTTCCCTTTTTACTGGTGTTGATTGCCGGCAAACGGTTTATCCACATAGTTTAAGTGCTGATGGCGTAATAAATTCACTAATAGGTAAGTATCATGTATCCTAATACTTTTACTAATGGCCCGGTTTCATATCTGCTTCGCAAACAAAAGGCATTAATGTGTTTAACCATCCTGTTAATTACATGTAATTGCTTATTTGCTCAAATAAAGCCACTGGCAACCGATACCATTGTACCGGGACAAGGGGCCCGTAAGCAGCAATTGAAAGAGATAAAAGAAACCAAAAAGAAATTACTTACCGACTCTGTGAACGAGCCTCCAAAAAGCCCGTTGATAGATACAACCATCCAAAATAAATATGGCGATTTACTGAATGACGATCCGAAGTATAACCTGAAATACCCTATCTGGAAACCGGCCGTTGAAGTTGTAGGGATAAATGCATTCACCTGGTCGTTAGACAGGTTTATCCTTAACCAGGATTTTTCGCACATTGGCCCAACAACATGGAAATATAATATACAGCAAGGCTGGGAATGGGATTCAGACCGTTTTGGTATCAATTTCATTGGGCACCCATATACCGGGTCTATGTATTTTAATGCAGCGCGTTCGCAGGGCTACAACTATGTGCAATCCATCCCTTTTGCAATAGGCGGCAGCCTGATGTGGGAATACTTTGGCGAGAATACGCGCCCATCTTATAACGATGTGATCAATACGCCCCTTAACGGCGCCTTTTTGGGCGAAATTTTTTACCGGTTAAGCTCGAATATTTTAGATGACCGTACTACAGGCGGCGAAAGGGTATTCAGGGAAATTGCTGCGGGTCTTGTTGATCCGGTTAGGGGACTTAACAGGCTGTTACAAGGAAAATCTTTTAGAAAAACCACTAAGGAGGTATACCAGAAAGAACCTCTTAATATCACCATGTTTACCGGGGTGCATAAAATTAACGTAGATAATAAAACGGTTTTTGGTAAAGGGCCTACCGAGATGCTGTATAACCTGCAGCTTGACTATGGAAACCCCTTTGAAGAACGGTACCGTAAACCATTCGACTTTTTTAGGCTACGTACTGAGTTTAGTTTTGGCTCGGGCCGTAAGTTGTTGGATAATTTAACCGGTTACGGGATATTGATAGGAGATAATACCCATTGGGGTAAGTTATCTATGCTATATGGCGCTTTTCAGTATGACGATTATTGGGACAACAAAACTTTTGAGTTAGGTGCACTTGGTTTTGGCGGTGGCGTATTCACTAAATATCCAATAAGCAAAGCAATTAATGTTTATACCAATGCTCATTTTGCATTGGTGCCTTTAGCCGGATATAGCACCCGCTTTGGGCCGGATACCTCGCAGGTTAGGGATTATACCTACAATAATGGTATGGAAGCAAAGGTTGAAAGCACCATAAATTTTGGCAAATATGCCAGTGCATCGCTGGTTTATTACTATTTTTTGCTGCACACCACAGTTGGTGCGGCAGGTATCAATCATATGAGTATTTTAAAACCCCGCATAACCGTACAGATAATAAAAAATGTGAACTTAGGGTTTGAACACTTTATCTATTACGATGACAGGTATTTAAAAGGCCTCCCGGGAATCCATTCTGTACGGACCGAACAAAAAATATTTGTTTCGCTTTTTCTTGAAGACCCACAACGCAAAGGGCGCTATAATTAATTGAAAATAAGCATTAAAAAACCGGGCAAAATCAGACCGGGCGCATAAAAGTATCTCCAGCTATGCAAAGTGGTAGAATGCTTTCGGCATTTGTTTCTTATATTCATCCGCAGTTATTTTATAGGCACAGTTGTGCACAAACCTTAGCCCATTACCGCAAATAAACCTAAAATGCATTGGTATATCCTCACCGCTTTATATGTTCTGCTGGTTGTTTTTGTTTGTTTGAAGGTGTTGTATGATATCCGTTCGACCAGTAAAACATTTGCTTACCTGCTGGTGGTTATTTTTTTACCGGGAATTGGTATCATCATATATTTTGCTGTTGGGGCCAATTATCGTAAAAACAAAATTTATAGTAAAAAGATAATCAACGACAGTAAATTACTTGATGATATACGAGAAAATATCAAAAATGAATCTGAAAAAGCATGGAACAATGGCAACCCCCAGGTAAAGCGGCATCAAAAACTGGCACGGCTGCTGCTTAGGGACAATAGTCCGTTAACAGGCAGTAATACCGTTAAGCTACTGCTGAACGGCGAAGAAAAATTTCCTGAAGTGATCAAAGCATTGCAAGCAGCAAAGCACCATATCCATATGGAATACTACATTTTCGAGAATGGGGATATCGGCAATCAGATTAAAGATATTTTAATTCAAAAAGCGGCCGAAGGGGTGGCAGTCCGCTTAATTTATGATGATTTTGGCAGCCGGTCTATACGTAAACAATTTGTACAGGAACTGATAGACGGCGGGGTGGAGGCTTATCCGTTTTACAAGATATGGTTCATTGCGCTATCTAACCGTACCAACTACCGTAACCACCGCAAAATTATTGTTATTGATGGTTGTACCGGCTTTGTAGGCGGGATAAATGTGAGTGACAGGTATATCAATACCGGTAAAAAGCAGGTGTATTGGCGCGATACCCACGTAATGATCAATGGCCCGGGGATGGCCTACCTGCAAAATGTTTTTATTTGCGACTGGAACTTTTGCGCCGGTAAGCGATTGCCTATAGTGCCCGAGTATTTTTGCACTAAAAAAACAAGCGGTAAAGCTATTGTACAAATAGCCGCCAGCGGCCCCGACTCGGACACGCCCACCATTATGTTTTCCTTGCTGGAAACTATTGCCCTGGCGCAAGAGGAGTTATTGATCACCTCGCCTTATTTTATACCAGGCGAAAGTGTGCTCGACGCGCTTTGTATTGCAGCAATGAGTGGGGTTAAGGTGAAATTACTGGTACCGGCTGTAGCCGATTCGGCTTTGGTTAATGCTGCCGCGCGGTCTTACTATGGCGAGATCCTGGCTGCCGGCGCCGAGGTTTACCTTTATCAAAAAGGGTTTGTACATGCCAAAACCGTTGTATCCGATGGGCAGTTGGCCATTATTGGCACCGCCAATATGGACCACCGTAGCTTTGAACTCAATTTTGAGGTAAACAGCCTCATTTACGATAATGAGATTGCCGGTCAGTTACGCGATGTATTTTATAACGACCTGAAAAACGCGCGCCAAATTAACCCTAAAACCTGGGCCAGGCGCACTATGTTTAAACAATTGCCCGAAAAGTTGTGCAGGCTGTTGTCGCCGCTTTTATAAAGGGTTGGTCCCAAAATCCTATAAATTCTGCCGGGGGCTATAAAACAGTAAAATATTAAGGTATTTTTGTAAAAATTTAAAGGCTGGTAGTAGCGTATGCGATTAATTGTGCTGTGTTTTGTTTGTTTGATGTTTTATCTGCAGGCTTTCGCCTTTCAGGATACATCGGCACTTAGGCGCCCGGATACCAACCGTTATAACCAGGTAAACGTAATAGACTCGGTTGCGGCTGCTATGGCGGCACGGCAAAAATTTGTGGAAGATTCGCTTTCCATGCAATATATCCGCTACCCCGATTCGACCCGTGTAAACATGTTTGCCGTGCAAATGATGCACGATACCACCCTTTTTTATACAGGTTATGGGTTTCTTGATATCCATTTAAAAGCTAAAAGTGTAGTGCGCGAGGGTAGCGCAAGGGTTAAACGCGAGCAGTGGACCATTGGCATTATTATATTGCTGCTGCTGTATGCAGGTATCCTAAACCTGGTAATGGATAAGGATATTGAAATTGTTTTTCGATCGTTCTATAATAAACGGTCGGTACAGGCAGGTAAAGAAGAAAGCTTACTAAATTCGCGGGCCTTTATAGCGCTTTTTGTACTGTTCGGGTTAACATCAGGGCTGTTTATTTACCAGGTATCAGCCGCGTACGATAAATTTTACAGTATAACAGGTTTCCAGTTGTTCGTATCATTATCGGTAATAATTGTGGTGCTTTTCGCGCTTAAGTTACTGGTACTAAGGTTTATTGGTTTTATTTTTAACGTTAACAAGGTAGTGGGTGAATATATCTCCATCCTGTACCTTACCTACTTTAATATCGCCTTTGTTTTTTTACCGTTAACGCTTTGTTTTTGCTTGCTGCCCACACAATATAGTAAAGCGATATTAATTGTGGCGCTTATTTTAGCCATTGTGGTTTTTGTTTGGCAATACCTGCGCAGCAGTGTAAACATAATTTCGAATTTTAGATTTCATAAATTTTATTTATTTATCTATCTTTGTGCCCTCGAAATTTGCCCTGTTTTAATATTAATAAAGGCACTGAATATATAGTACTTAAGGTAAATAGTTAGAACGATTATAAGTTGGAAGATAGAAAGAAAAAGGTAAAAAGCATATTGGTTACCCTGCCCAAACCAGAGAACGACAAGAACCCATATGCCGAACTGGCAAAAAAATACAATCTAAAGATTGATTTTCGCTCGTTCATCCACGTAGAGGGGGTACCTGCAAGTGTTTTCCGCAAGGAAAAAATAAACCTGGCCGATTTCACCGCGGTGATCTTTACCAGCCGTAACTCGGCCGATCATTTTTTCCGCATTTGTGAGGAAATGCGTTTTGAGGTGCCTGTGGAAATGAAATACTTCTGCTTAACAGAAAATATAGCATTATACCTTCAAAAGTATATCCAATACCGTAAGCGTAAAATATTTTTCGGCAAACAAACAGCTGCCGATTTAGCTGAAGTTTTGAAAAAGCACAATGCCGAAAAGTTCCTGTACCCATGTTCGGATGTGGCGGCCGAGGAAACCCAGAAATTTTTGCTGGATAACGGCTACAATTTTACCCCGGCGGTATTATTCCGCACCGTTTGCAGCGATCTTTCCGACCTGCGCGAGGTGTTTTATGATATTATCGCTTTCTTTAGCCCCTCAAGCATACAATCATTATATAAAAACTTCCCCGATTTTCAGCAAAACAATACCCGTTTAGCTGCATTTGGCGCCACAACGCACAAAGCGCTACTGGAGGCTGGCCTGATATTGGATATACCTGCACCTACGCCTAACGCCCCGTCTATGACAATGGCTATTGAACAATACATTAAGCAGGTAAACAAATAATAAATAATTGATACATTGGCACTTTGTGCCAATTTTTATATAAATTACAATAGCCGAAACTTTATTTCGGCTATTTTCGTATAAAGCTTATTTCGGATTCAATACGAATACCATTTGAGAAAAATTAAAGTAAAAGAACCAATGTGCAACAAAAAGTTGTTTATTTGGTTATTATAGCAATAGTGTGTTTATTACAAAAACATTTTTGCAATTTAATTACTCAAAAATTAATATATTCGAAGACTAATTAAGACTATTGTGGATTTAACCGATTTGAATAAACGATGAAGCAGATATACTTTCTATTGGTGCTATTGGCTTGTGGTGTGATATACGGTTGCGGGTCAACCAGTGATAGCAGGGGGGAACTTAAACCTCCTCCGCGCAAAGCTTTTCGTGCTGAAATACCTTATGGGATGGTTTATATCCCTGGCGGCTCATTTCTGATGGGACAGACTGATCAGGATGTAACCTTCGCGCAAATTACCCAGAACAAACAGGTTACCATTCCTCCATTTTTTATGGACCAGACCGAGATAACCAATAGCCAATATAAAATGTTTGTGAATTGGGTGCGCGATTCCATAGCCATCACCAACTATTTAAACGACGATAAATATTATTACAAACCCAAAGGTGCGGCAGCTAATCCTAATGGCCGTAAATATATCGACTGGGCTAAAGTGCAGCGTATGCCTATATGGAGCAACACTTCTCGTGGAAAAGCCAATCCAAATGCGTCGAAATTACAGGGGATGTTTTACCAGGGCGACGACCGCGTGTTTGATCGTGACGAACTGGATGTGCGTATGTTAAAATACAATTACAGCAGCCTTTCACTGCGTGAAGCTGCCAACGGTCGTAACGACAAGACAAAAAAACGTTCGGACTTTATTTTACGGGATACTGTTCCTGTTTACCCGGATACATTGGTTTGGTTAAGCGATTTTTCGTACGCCGCTAACGAGCCAATGGTGCAAGGATACTTCTCGCATCCGGCTTACCGGAACTATCCTGTTGTAGGTGTTACCTGGCGCCAGGCTAATGCGTTTAACAACTGGCGCTCACGTTTTAACGATGCTTATAAAGATAAAATAAAACAACCCCACCGTCAGCCCTATGCGCTGCCTACGGATGCCGAGTTTGAATATGCGGCACGTGGTGGCCGTATCGGTACCGATTATCCATGGGGAGGGCCATATATTAAAAACGCCAAGGGATGCCTGATGGCCAACTTTAAACCTGGCCGTGGTAACTATGCTGATGACGGCGGATACTATACCGTAAACGTACGCTCATATTTCCCTAACGATTATGGTTTGTATAATATGGCTGGTAACGTAGCCGAATGGACAAATTCGGCTTATGACGAATCTGCATCATCGTTTGTGCACGATTTGGCCCCAACGTTTAATTACAATGCTAAATCAACGGATCCTGAAGTGGTGAAAAGGAAAGTGATAAAAGGCGGATCATGGAAAGATATCGGCTATTTTCTGCAAAACTCATCCAAATCATTTGAATACCAGGATTCTGCAAAATCGTACATCGGTTTCCGTAGCGTAACCAGCTATCTTGGCCGTGATATTAAAGACAAACGATAACCTTGTATCAATAATCAAAAATTAATCATTTTTTTAAAACTCTTTTTCTAAAGGACCATTTAAATCTATTATGGCAGGCAAAAAAAAACCATTCGGTCTTGGTAACGTAATTTCAATTGGCGCTACCGTTGTTATTGTTGGATTGTTATTTAAAATTCAGCACTGGAATTATGCATCAACCTTTATTACCGTGGGCTTAGGGGCCGAAGCAGTATTGTTCTTGTTAATTGGAGTGTTTCAAAGAGAAGATGTAGATATCGACTGGACGCGTGCCTATCCTGAATTGGCCGAGGATTATAAAGGTGAATTAAAAGAGCGCTCAGTTGGCGGCGGGTCTGGTGTTTCAAGTACTGCGGCATTAGATAAAATGCTGGCCGATGCTAAAATTGGTCCCGAACTGATTGGCAGCCTGGGCGAAGGGTTACGCACCTTTGGCGATAAAGTAGCCAATATTTCAAAAGTAGCCGACGCCGGCGCTGCAACTAATGAATTTACAGCAAGTATAAAATCGGCCACTGCCAGCTACCAGGGTTTAAGCACTGCTTTTGATAAGGCATCGGCTAATCTTGTAGAAATGGCTAATTCAAATATTGATTCAAAAGCCTATCACGATCAAATAAATAACCTGGCCAAAAACCTATCGGCACTTAACGCGGTATACGAACTGGAGTTGCAGGATTCAAGCGCCCACCTGAAATCAATGAATAAGTTTTATTCAAACCTTTCTTCAACCATGCAAAATTTCAATGAAAGCATGGAAGATTCAAAACAGTTTAAAGAAGAAGTGGGCCGTTTAGCTAAAAATCTGGCATCTTTAAACGCGGTGTATGGCAATATGCTATCGGCTATGAACCAGCCACGTACTTAATATTAGTTTTTCGATAAATAATTTAGAAAAAAGAAATTTTATAGCAGATGGCCGGAGGTAAAGAAACCCCAAGACAACGAATGATCGGTATCCTATACCTGGTACTTTTAGGCTTAATTGCGTTAAACGTACCGGATAGTTTACTTGATTCATTTAGAAATATAACTAATAGTTTAAATCAGTCTACAAACAACGTAAGCACCAGTTTAGAGAGCACCTATGCCGCTTTTAAGGCTACTAAACTTAAAGAGCAACCCGAAAAAGCCCGGATGCTGTTAACAAGGGCTGAAGCGGCAAGCAAAACCGCTGCCGAACTAAACACATATATTGAAAAGCTAAAAGCAGAGCTAACTGCAGCAGGCGGCGGGTTTAATCCCGAGATTGGTGATGTTGATGCCAGGGATAACCTTGATATCTCTCCGCGTATTATGATAACCAATAAAAAAGCTGATGTACTACGGGATAAGATATTAGAAACAAGAAGTAAGCTTATTAAGCTGTTAGACCCAAAAGATCAGAAAGTAGCAAACTTTTCATTGAATATAACTGAACCTGTACAAAGGAAAGGCACACCCACCAAAACATGGCAGGAAGCTTATTTTGGCGATGGTATTCCGTTAGGGGCTACCTTAACCACACTTGCTAAAATACAAGCGGACAATAAAAATGCGGAAAACGAGGTGGTAAAAAAGATCTTAGGTAAAATAGATCAGGCACAAATTACTTTAAATGAATTTGTACCTGTTGTAGCTGCGCCAAGCAGTTATATTATACAAGGTCAGCCTTATACTGCTAAAATATATTTAACAGCTTACGATTCGCACTCGAACCCAACGATAACTGTGGGTGGGGCATCTGTGCCAACAAGCGGTGGTGTAGGTACTTTTACAACTATTGCCAGTGGCGAAGGTGTGCATACCATAACAGGTAATTTAAGTGTTAAACAGGTTGATGGTCCTAATAAGAATTATCCTTTTACAACTACTTACACGGTATCGCGCCCATCGGCTGTAGTATCGCCCGATAAAATGAATGTATTTTATATTGGTGTACCTAACCCGGTATCAGTATCTGCACCAGGTGTACCAAAAGAAAGCATCCGCGTAAATATTGAGGGCGGCGAGATATCTGGTTCGGCCGGTCATTATATAGTAAAAGTAAGGTCTATAGGTACATCTAAAGTTACGGTTACAGGCGATAAGGGAATGGTGTTAGGTACAGCTATGTTCCGTACTAAACGTATACCACCACCTAAAGCAGTATTTGCCGGCAAAACCAGCGGTAGCACCAGTGCAGCTAACCTGAAAGCACAGGACAGAATATTTGCCAGACTGGACGGGTTTGATTTTGACGCCAAATTTAATGTTACACATTTTACATTGGTAGTTGCCAAGCCACGCCAGGATGTAATTATAAAAACAGCTTCGGGTAATGTACTGAGTGGTGAAATGCATTCAGCCTTAAACACCATAACCCCGGGATCGACAGTAGTATTCAGAGATATTACAGCTGTTGGCCCCGACGGTGTGCAGCAGGAAATTGACCCTATAGTATTCTCAGTTAATTAAGAGGTATATGAAAACGAAACTTTTAATTATTTTGCTTTGTACACTTAGCGTTACAGCATTTGCACAAAGGCGTACTGCGGCTAAAAAAGGCGCGGGCACTAAAAATGGAGCTGTTAAAAAACCGGCGGCCACACCGGTTAATACACCACCAGTGCAACAGCCATCGGTAACAGATACCACTAAAAAACAGGCAGCGTTACCGGCAAAACCTTTTGACCGCCCGCTGGATGGTTACTTCAAAAAAACCAATATCCTGGCTGCTAAGGTAACCCCATATGCGCCATTACGTGAAGCCGACATCGTATTCCAAAAACGTGTTTGGGAAGAGTTTGACCTGCGGGAAAAAGCAAATACCTACATGGCGTCGCCAAAATCACGCCTGATTGATATTTTAATGAGCGCTATCGACGCTGGTGAGTTAACCGCTTATGATCCTATCCCAAGCAAAGATGACCCGGATGGCGATGCTTTTTCGAAACCATTAAAACCCGGTGAAGCAAAAACCAAACTGGCCGATAGTTCATTAGTAAGTAAAGTAGATACCGCGGGAAATGTTATCAGTACCGCACGGGTAGCTGGTGAGTTTAACCCGGATAGTATTGTTAGATACCGTATTAAAGAGGATTGGATGTTTGATAAACAGCGTTCGGTTTACGAGGTACGCATTATCGGTATCGCCCCGCTGATCAAGCCAAAAGTTGCCGCCGGCATTGATGCCGACCTGCAACCTGCCTTTTGGATCTATTTCCCTGAAGCACGACAGGTGCTGGCTACCAAAGAAGCGATTAACCGCGATAACGATGCCACGGGATTAAGCTATGACGACGTGTTTATGAAACGCCTGTTTACTGCCTATGTTGTTAAACAATCTAACAATAAAGACGAACGTATTAAGGATTATGCGCAAGGGATAGATCGTTTGTATGAATCGCAACGCATAAAGAAATCCCTGATGGATTGGGAACTTGATTTGTGGCAATATTAAGTTAGTGATTAGAGATTGGTTAATAGAGATTAGCCCGATAGAAGAAGCCCCATGATGTATCATGGGGCTTCTTCATTTTACTTAATGTCATTTCGAACCAGAGGGAGAAATCTTATACGAATGACAAGTATTCCGTATAAGATTTCTCCTCGTACCTCGTTCGAAATGACAAAAAATTAGGCTTGTTTTTCTGTCATTGAGCTTGCGCCTGCGCAAAATAAGCTTTAATTGCTTTAGCCTGTTTTAAATTCACCATTTCCAGCAGTTCCTCTTCGGTAGCTTCTTTTATCTTTTTAACCGATTTGAAATACTTTAACAGTTTATCAGCAGTTGCTTTGCCAATGCCAGGGATAATATGCAATTCGGTAACCAGCGTGCCTTTATCACGTTTTTTGCGGTGGGCGGTAATACCAAAACGGTGGGCTTCATCGCGTAGTTGCTGAATGATCTTCAGCGTTTCCGATTTCTTATCCAGGTACATAGGGTATTGATCGCCGGGGTAAAAAAGTTCTTCCAGGCGTTTGGCAATACCTATAACAGTTACCTGCGTTTCTATCCCAAGCAATTTTAAACTTTTTAATGCCGATGATAGCTGGCCCTTACCACCGTCGATAATGATCAGTTGGGGCAGTTCCGTACCTTCGTCCAGCATGCGCCTGTAGCGGCGGAAAACGGCCTCTTCCATGGTGGCAAAATCGTTAGGACCCTCTACTGTTTTAACATTAAAAAAGCGATAATCTTTTTTAGATGGTTTAGCATTTTTGAAAACCACAATAGCCGAAACCGGGTACTTGCCCTGGAAGTTTGAATTATCAAAACATTCAATATGCCGCGGTAATTGGTTCATGCGCAAATCTTTCATCATCTGCGTAAGCAGGCGGTCAATGCGCACGTCGGGGTTTAGTTTTTCGTATTGGTCTATCCGCTCGGTTTTAAAGAAGATGACATTCTTTTGCGATAGATCTAACAACTTCTTTTTCTCGCCAAGCTTCGGCACCGTAAACCTGATGGATGGGTCATCCAGTTCTATTTCAAACGGTACAACTATCTCGCGCGAGTGGCTGTTAAAGCGTGTCCTGAATTCAGTGATCGCGAAGCTAAGAAGTTCCTCGTCACTTTCATCCAGTTTCTTTTTAAGCTCGATAGTTTGGGTTTGGGTAATGGTACCATTCATTACCTTCAGGAAGTTTACAAAGGCGTACTTTTCTTCAGAAGCGATGCTGAATACATCAACATCGGTAATAGATGAATTAACTACCGTTGATTTACTTTGGTAGTTCTCCAACACATCAAACTTGCGTTTTAAACGGTGTGCAGTTTCAAAATCAAGATTTGCCACCGCGGCTTCTATCTCGCTTTTTAAATTACGTACTACCGCGCCGGTTTTACCATTAAGGATGTTAATGATCTCCTCGAGGTTATGGTTATAATCATCTTCCGACTGGTAGTTTTGGCAAGGGCCCTTGCAATTGCCCAATTGATATTCCAAACACACCTTAAATTTCCCTGCATCAATATTTTGCCGGGTTAACGGCAGGTTGCATGTGCGCAGGGGGTAGGTTTCGCGTATAAGGTTGAGGATGGTGTGCATCATACCTACCGAGCCGTAGGGCCCCAGGTACTTAGAGCCATCGCGGATGATCTTGCGTGTCCAGAATATGCGCGGAAAATTCTCGTTTTTAATAATGATCCACGGGTATGTTTTATCATCCTTTAGGTTGATGTTATATCGCGGCTGATGTTTTTTGATCAGGCTGTTTTCCAGCAACCAGGCATCAATCTCGGTATCAACCAGCGTGAAGGTAATATTACGTATTTTAGATACCAGCATGCGGGTTTTGCCGTTATGCTGAATGTCTTTATTAAAATAGGAGGCTACCCGGTTACGCAGGTCTTTAGCCTTACCAATATACATCAGCTCGTTATTGCTGTCCCAGTATTGGTAAACGCCCGGTTTATGCGGTATTTTCTTTAAAGCTTCCCTGTAATCAAATGTCATTGGTCATTTAGTCATTGGTCATTAGTCAAATCATTGTTCATTAGTTTGAGTTAGATAAGACCAAATGACTAATGACAGCAAAGCGAAATGACTAATGACTTTTAGAACCCTAATTTCTTATCTGGTGCGGCAGGCGAGGTTTGCTGCTGCTGGTTATACACACTGCAGTCGGTCACAATATCTACATTTTCAGGTTTCACAAAGTCAACGTTCTTTTTAATGCCCAGCGCCGGGTTCGCATATACCTTTTGCATATACAATGCAAATATAGGTAATGCCGAGTTGGCGCCTTCACCCATACGGGTGCTCCGGAAGTGGATATCCCTATCTTCGCACCCTGTCCATACACCGGTAACCAGTTGCGGGGTGATACCGATAAACCAACCGTCGGAGTTATCGTTGGTGGTACCCGTTTTACCGCCGATGGGGTTAGTTAAACCATACTTCCAGGTGAGGCGTGTGCCCGTTCCTTCCTGTATAACGCCTTTTAACATATAGGTCATTACATAGGCGGTCTGTGGGTTCAGTACCTGTTTTACACCGGTATGATGGGTATATAGTATATTGCCATTTTTATCTTCAATCCGTAACAAATAGGTTGGCTGTGTCCATATACCCTGGTTTGCAAATATGCCATAAGCCCCGGTCATGTCAAAAATACTGGCATCAAATGTCCCCAGGCAAATGGAAGGATAAGGCGGTACATTTGTAGTAATACCTGCTTTTTTTATTAATTGCATTACAGGTATCGGTGTAACATCTTTCATTACGTGTGCGGTAACCCAGTTTTGCGACCGTGCAAGTGCTGTACGCAAAGTGATCATTCCCGGTACGGTCTCACTGGGACTTGAACGCGGGCACCATGCTGTGCCATCATAATAAATAGTATCGGGCACATTGTTAATTTGCATGCACGGCGAATAACCCGCTTGCTCTATAGCAACCGCATAGGTAAAAGGTTTAGCTGTTGAACCCACCTGCCTTGCACCCTGTACCACCTGGTCGTACTTAAAATGCTCGAAGTTGATGCCGCCTACCCAGGCTTTAATATAACCGGTAGTTGGGTCCATGCTCATCATGGCGTTGCGCAGTAATAATTTATTATACACAATAGAATCGATAGGCTTCATTACCGTATCGATCTTTCCTTTCCAGGTAAACAGCTCCAAGGTATCAGGTGTATTAAAGTTCTCCTGTATCTCGTCGTCGCTCATGTTTTGCAGTTTCAGCGATTTATATCTGTCCGATAATTTCATTCCACGGTCTAACAGTGATTTGAAAGTGGGTATACTTTTATATAAGTTCACCCCTTTCCACTGACCGTTAAACTGACCCTGCAGGTCGCGCATGTATTTAGCTTGCGCTTCTTCTGCATACTGCTGCATTTGCGGGTTAATGGTAGTATAAATTTTTAAGCCGTCACGGTCAAGATCGTAAGGTGTGCCATCCGATTTGGTGAACCCGCCATCGGCCAGGATTTTTTGAATATCTTTTTTAATAGATGCCCTGAAATACGGCGCAATACCCTCGTTATGGTCTATCCTGTGGAATTTCAGGCCTAAAGGTTTTGCCTGGTATTCCTGTACCTGGCCTTCGGTTAAAAACCCCTCGGTTGCCATACGGGCCAATACAAAATTGCGGCGGTGCAAAGCATTATCGGGGTGGCGGATAGGTGAATATAAGCCGGGGCCGTTTACCATAGCAACAAGTACGGCTGCCTGGTCGGGTGTTAGTTTATCAGGTGTAGTACTGAAGTAAGTTTGCGCCGCAGATTTGATACCATAGGTATTATAAGCGCCAAAATCAACCGTGTTAAAGTACATAGTGATGATCTCGTCTTTGGTATAATGCCTTTCCAGCTTTACGGCAGTTATCCATTCCTGCATTTTTTGGACGAAGCGCTTTAACTTATTATGCGCCCTTTCATGAAATAAATTTAAAGCCAGCTGCTGCGTAATGGTACTACCGCCTTGTTTTTTACCCACAAGGTTATACAGCACAATAGTGAACATACGGCTAAAATCGACACCCGAGTGATTGTAGAAACGGCTATCTTCTGTAGCCACCAGTGCATTTACCAGGTTTGGCGATAATTGTTTATAGGTAACCGGGGAACGATTTTGTATGTAATAACTACCCAGCGGCGTATGCCCGTCATCGCCTATAACTTCAGAGGCCTGGTTGCTTTTAGGGTTTTCCAGGTCGCGGAAGGTTGGCAGTGCGCCGAACAGGCCCATGCCCACTGAAACAAAAAGCAGAATTAATATAACGAAACCACCAATAACCACCTTCCAAATATTGCGGTTATATCTTTTTATATCTTGTTGCGTAAGCTTAACAGTCATGTGCTAATAGGTTTTTTGGTAGAAGTCAATATAGCTATCTAACGTTTTTTTGTCGGCTAATTTATCCAGATTTTCCTTGGTTATGATAAAAAACGTGTATTTATCTGCCGGCACCTTCATTATCTGGGGCATTAAAGGAATAATGGCACGTGCATATTCCTTTACAGCACCCAGACTATTAAAGCGCCCGATATATATCAACTGGTTATCATTGCCCACGTTTGTTAACTGGTGCGATATAGTACCGCCCTGGTAATTAGCCCGGTTAAATTGCCCGATACCAAAACGCGACGATGATAAATTAGTTGTGCCCGTGGCTACATTTATCACAAAGTAATAATTAGTGCTATCGCGCAGGCTGAAGATGCTTTTTACAACCGGCGGTTGGTTGGGCAAAGGTGCAGTGTTTGCTTGTGGGGCAGTTACGGGTTTATTATTGCTAACTGCTGGCGTAACCTGCGGCTGTACCGGCTTATTTTGCAATGCCGGTTTATTCTGTAGCGGTGCCTGGGCAATTGTTTGTTGCTGTACGGTTGCCGGGACAAATGGCTCTTCGTTAGGGTCGTTATCCAGCAATGCAAATTCGCGGGCGCTCATTTTTTCCTTATTGGCCTCGATATATACAATGTGCTGGTTAACCAGCGGTACAATTAGCTGATCGGATGGGTATTTTGTGGTAATGGCCAATAGCTCATCTTTAAAAGGCGCATATTTTTCCTGGTGGCCGTTGGCAATGGTGCGCAGGTAAGCCAGTTGGGCGGCCAGTTTGTTGTTAGGATATATCTGTAATAAGCTGTCGGCTTTAGTAACTACAGCGGCATATTTGCGTGCAGCATACAAATCGTACACCTGATTGTACAGCGCGTTAAATTCGGCATCCTTATCATCCATACGGCGGCTGTAATCGGGATCTAATATTATTTTTGCGTATACAGTGCCTGAAAAATCTTTTAATAGCAGGTTTTTATAGATATCGGCTTTGGCAACATCACCCGTTTCGCTGTATAAGCGGTACAGGTTATAATATATAGCAGGTTTATTTGGGTCGTCGGGGTAACGCGACAGGATGGACAGGTACGATTCAATAGCTTCTTTCTTATCATCCAAAATATCGCGGTAAAAGCCTGCTATATCTACATAGGCATTATAAATACGCTGATTTGACTGTGCCAGCTTTTGTGCATTTAGCGGAAGGTTATCGATCAAACTTTGGCGGTAGTTCCCGGCTGATACCTCATTTATTTTTTGCTGAACAGGCGAGGTCACTGCATCGGGATCTGTGTTTTGAGAGAAATTGGTTGAATTAGCAGTAGCATCGCCGCCAATGTGTTTGCTGCGCCGCCAGTTATCTTCCAGTTTACGGTTACCCCAAACCCGTTTAAAATCGGCGTAGCCTTGCCCAACGGCGGCAGAATTATAAAAGTAAAAGCTGCTTGTCCCTGCCGCTGTAGCCCGCCCGCCCGATACATTATTGAAACTGTTGTTCAACGGATCGGGGCCTGCGCTGTTGGCTGCGGCCTGCAATTGCAAAGTATGGCGCGTCACCATTTCATCAATGCGGATGTTGCGTTCTTTTTCATCCAGTTTGGCCAACGTTTGTAGAGTGTCTTCGTGACCAATGATCTGCAGCCTATCGGCTAATATTTGCAAGTTGTTGCTCTTCTTTTGTATCTGGGTATAATTAGGGTAGGTAGGCGATAGGTTGGTTAGCGTGCTGTCATAATACTTTTTCGCCTGTACATAGTTGTTATTGTTTTTAAAGCTGATATCGGCCAGGCGCAGATAGGAGAGCCCTTTCTGGTTTTGGTTCTTAGTGCTGTTGCGAATAGATAGCTGCAGGTTTTTTACTGCGTTAGGGATATCATTATCGGCCAGGTAAAGCAGCGCCATTTGGTAATATATTTGATCAATGAAATCTTCGTTCTTATCATCGCGCAGTAAACGCCTTAACCTTTCCATGCGGGTAAGGTTGCGGTTGGCCCGGCTATCTTCTAAACGGATGCGGTTCAGGTCGGCGTTAAAAGCCATCTCGAACGATGCGTTGCTTTTTACCACATGGCTATAATTTAAATAAGCATCCTGCGGCTCGTTGTTTAATTCCTGCAACTGGGCCAGTATAAAGGTCCAGCGCAAGCGCTGCCTTTTATTATTGGCATATTTTACCGCCAGTTTGGCCATGCTTTCAGCATTCGTATATTCGCCGGTGTGGATATAGTATTGTAAGGCGATAGCATAAACATCGGCAGTAATGTTCTTTTTAGGATTAACATTTTTCAGCGCCGAATCAATAAGCAGTTTAGCCTGCGGCATTTGGTTAAGATACATAGCAGACCGCGCCTGCCAAACCCGTGCCTCCTGTACCAGGTCTTTCTGTTTAGGGAACGATAAGGTTACATATCTAAAAAACTCAATTGAGTTGAAATAATTGCCATATAAATGATTGGCCTTACCCAGCAGCAGGTAAGCATCACCAATATAATGGCTTTGTTCTTTTACACTGATGATGGTATTTGCTTTGGTAATAGCGGCATCAAGTTCCTTGTCTGCCGCAGCTTTTGCGTGGGCGGTGGTATCCTGGTAAACGCTCAGTATCTCGTCATAAGCATCAACGTATGATGTTTCATAGATCTCCTGCTTTTGGCGCAGCAGTTCGTTGGCGTTGAATAAAATGTTGTAGTGCGCGGTAAGGTTTTGCAGGCTACGATTAAGCCCGCTTTCTTTTTCAAGGGAGCAACCAGCCAACAGCAAAACAAAAAACACTAACCCAATTTGTGGTAAACTATATAATGCAGATACTCTCCTCAAAGCAATATTCGCCTATTTTAAAAGCAACGCTAATTTACTAAACATTATGCAATAGGTTTAATAAATTTGCACATGACTAAAAACGAACAGGATAATTTAGGCAAACAGGGTAACAGCTACGCCAAATTTACCGGCCTGGCTTTCCAGATGATCGCCATTATAGGCATTATGGCCTACGCGGGTTATAAAATAGACCAGCATGCCGGGCACCAAACCAAATGGGTAACCGCGGCAATGTCACTGGCCGGGGTGTTTATTTCCTTATATCTTGTTATCAGATCTGTAAAAAGTTGAAACTATCAAACACTATTTTGCGCTACCTGGTATTTGTGCTGGTAATAGCCATACCCCCGGCAATAATGATATATACCGGGCAAACCGAATATATTATTACTAAATTTTGGTTATTATTTGGTTATTTATCGGCTTTAACGCTAATGGTTATTATTACGGTGCTTACTGTGCAAAAAAATAATAAGGAATTATATGCCCCGTCCTTTTTAGCGTCAACCACGGTTAAGATACTGGCAACGCTGTTTTTTGTGCTGTTTTTTCTGCGGAAAAACCCCGTAAACCGCTTCGCTTTTGCAGGCGATTTTTTTTATGTATATTTCTTAAATACGGCCTTTGAAGTTTATGGTTTGTTGCGTAACTTGCGCAACCAAAATTTAAGGTAGAAAACTTCATTTAGATGTATAACGGCTCGATTTTGAACTTAAAAAATTTTAAACTTTCGCTATTTTCTGCGTTTTTTGTGATGCTGGCCCTGTTTCCGGTTCTTGGTTTTGGCCAGGAAAAAACTGCCGGCGAGCCTAAAAAAGAGGTAGACACCAAAGACATCATTTTCGAACATATCGGCGATTCGCACTCGTGGACAATGTTAGGCGAGCATGCCTTACCATTACCTATTATTTTATATACTGATAAAGGCCTGGAAATATTTTCTTCGGCAAAAATAAAGTCGGAAGGTGAAGAAGCGCCATTGCACGTTTATCAGGGCAATCATTACAGCTATGCTTTAGAAAAAGATAAAGTAAAAGTTGTTGACGCGGCAGGTAAAGTGGATGAGGCGGCGACCAAAAAAGTATGGGATTTTTCTATCACCCGTAACGTAGCCAGTATGTGGATGGGGATGATCATCCTGATCCTGATCTTCGGCAGCATATCATCAGCCTATAAAAAACGCCAGGGCAAAGCGCCTAAAGGTTTACAGTCGTTCTTAGAGCCCATTATCCTTTTTGTGCGCGACGATGTGGCTATCCCTAACATTGGCGTAAAGCATACTAAATACATGCCTTTATTGCTAACTATATTCTTTTTTATACTAATAAATAACCTGCTTGGTTTGATCCCGATTTTTCCGGGTGGTTTTAACCTTACAGGTAATATAGCGGTAACTTTAACCTTATCGGTTATTGTATTAATAGTAATAAACTTTAGCGGTAACAAATATTACTGGAAGCACGTTTTCGCACCAGATATCCCGCTATGGTTATACCCAATTATGGTTCCGGTGGAAATTATCGGTATCATATCTAAGCCATTCGCGTTGATGATACGTTTGTTCGCTAACATTACCGCGGGCCACATTATTGTGTTGAGCTTAATATCGCTGATTTACATATTTAAAAGTATGTGGATGGCTTCAGTATCAGTTCCGTTTGTAGTATTTATGGACTGTATTGAGTTACTGGTGGCTTTCCTGCAGGCGTTCATTTTCACCATGCTTTCAGCCTTATTTATAGGCATGGCTGTTGACGACCACAAGCACTAATTTGAATTATTAATTATCTATATATACACGTTTTAAATTAACAAACAATGACTGGAATGATCGGAATGATTGCAGAAGCTGCTACAGCTGGTGTTGTAAACCTAAGCAAATTAGGCGCTATCGGCGCTGGTTTAGCGGTTATCGGTGCTGGTATCGGCATTGGCCAAATTGGTGGTAAAGCCGTTGAAGGTATTGCCCGCCAGCCAGAAGCTGCTTCTAAAATCCAAACCAACATGATCATTGCTGCAGCCCTTGTAGAAGGTGTGGCTCTGTTCGCGGTGGTAGTTGCATTGATGTAATCTTTTAAGGTTACGTAAAAACAAAATATGTATCCCGGAGCGGTTGGCTCCGGGCGACATATTTTAGAATTAAAGAAATTGAAAATTTAATATATATCTGAAAAGAGTATGGACATTGTTCAACCCGCGATAGGCTTAATTTTTTGGACGCTGATATCGTTCGTTATCCTGTTATTCATTTTAGGAAAATTTGCCTGGAAACCAATTTTAGGCGCCGTTACCGAACGTGAGCGTTCTATTGAAGAAGCCTTATCGAAAGCAGAGGCTGCTAAAGATGAGATGTCGCGCCTGACTAACGAGAACGAAGCTTTGTTAAAGAAAACATTGGCCGAGCGTGATATGATCTTAGCTGAAGCAAAGCAACTGAAAGACCAGATTGTAGGTGAAGCCAAAGAAGCTGCGCAAACCGAAGGTGCCCGCATGATAGAAAATGCCCGCATTGAAATTAACAATCAAAAAGCCATTGCTTTGGCTGATGTGAAAAACCAGGTAGCCAGCCTTTCTATTGAAATTGCTGAAAAAATATTACGCAAGCAGTTTGAAGATGCCCACAAGCAGGATGAACTGGTGAGCGATCTATTAAAAGAAGTGAAATTGAAATAAGTTCTAAGTCTTGAGTCCTGAGTTCTAAGTTTTCTTTGCACTCATTACTCGAAACTCATAACTCTCAACTAAAAGAAGAGAATGTCTGAATTAACAGTTGCCACCAGGTACGCCAAGTCGCTGATAGACCTTGCACAGGAGCAGAATGCCCTTGATGCGGTACGCGAGGATATGGCATTTTTTGTAAAGACCCTGAAAGCCAGTTCAGAGCTGCAGGCTGTTTTGCGCAACCCTATCATCGCGCATACAAAAAAGAAAAGTATCCTGCATGCTATTTTTGGCGAGAAGGTGAGTAAAGTTACCGTATCGTTTTTTGATATTATGGTGAACAAAAGCCGCGCGGAAATATTGTTTCCAACCGCGCTTGAATTTGTAAACCAGTATAATGTGATCAAAAACATTATCAACGCCAGTGTGGTATCGGCCACTCCGCTATCAGCAGAAAATTTAGAGAAGCTGACCGCTGAGGTGAAAGAAGTGACCGGTGGTAATGTAATATTACATACCAAGGTTGATCCTGAGTTAATTGGTGGCTTTGTATTAACCATTGGCGACCGCCAGATTGATACCAGCGTAAGCACCAGTTTAAAAACAATTAAGAAAGATTTTGCCCAAAAGGTAATAACCCGTGGGTAGTACAATAAATTAAAACTAACACAAAATAAAGTAACAAATGGTAGAGGTTAGACCAGACGAAGTATCGGCAATTTTGCGTCAGCAACTGTCGGGCTTTAAGTCAGCAACTGAGTTAGAAGAAGTAGGCACGGTATTGCAGGTGGGCGATGGTATTGCCCGTGTATACGGCTTAACAAAAGTACAATCAGGTGAGCTGGTTGAATTTGAAAACGGACTGCAAGGTATCGTATTAAACCTTGAAGAAGATAATGTGGGTGTAGTATTGCTGGGTGCTTCAGAAGGTGTAAAGGAAGGCGATACTATTAAACGTACTAATAAAATTGCCTCTATTAAAGTTGGCGAAGGTATGCTTGGCCGTGTGGTAAACACACTGGGCGAGCCAATTGACGGTAAAGGCCCTATTGCAGGCCAAACCTATGAGATGCCTTTAGAGCGTAAAGCGCCAGGCGTTATCTACCGTCAGCCGGTTACCGAGCCTTTACAAACCGGTATCAAAGCTATCGACGCGATGATCCCTATCGGCCGTGGCCAGCGTGAGTTGGTTATCGGCGACCGCCAGACAGGTAAAACTGCGGTTTGTATCGATACCATCATCAACCAAAAAGAATTTTACAACGCAGGCCAGCCTGTAATTTGTATATACGTGGCTTGCGGCCAGAAAGCATCAACCGTTGCGAACATCGTTCGTACACTGGAAGAGAACGGCGCTATGGCTTACTCAATTGTAGTAGCCGCTAACGCTTCTGACCCTGCACCAACCCAGTTCTTCGCGCCATTTGCGGGTGCTGCCATTGGCGAGTATTTCCGCGATACCGGAAGGCCTGCTTTGATCATCTATGATGATCTTTCTAAACAAGCAGTTGCTTACCGTGAGGTGTCATTGTTACTACGTCGTCCACCGGGCCGTGAGGCTTACCCTGGTGACGTATTCTACCTGCACAGCCGTTTATTAGAGCGTGCCGCTAAGATCAACTCTAACGACGCGATAGCACAAGCGATGAACGACTTACCAGAGTCTATCAAAGGTATCGTTAAAGGTGGTGGTTCGTTAACCGCGCTGCCAATTATCGAAACACAAGCTGGTGACGTATCGGCTTACATCCCAACCAACGTAATTTCTATTACTGATGGCCAGATCTTCTTAGAGTCGAACCTGTTTAACGCGGGTGTTCGTCCGGCTATCAACGTAGGTATTTCGGTATCACGTGTAGGTGGTAACGCGCAGATCAAATCAATGAAGAAAGTAGCAGGTACCCTGAAACTTGACCAGGCACAGTTCCGCGAGTTGGAAGCCTTCTCAAAATTCGGTTCAGACCTTGACGCTTCGACCAAAAACGTAATTGATAAAGGTGCCCGTAACGTAGAGATCCTGAAACAAGGTCAATACTCACCGGTATCGGTTGAAAAGCAGGTAGCTATAGTTTACGCAGGTACTAAAAACCTGATGCGTAACGTGCCTGTGAATAAAATAAAACAATTTGAAGCTGAATATACCAGCCAGTTAGAACTGCGCCACCCTGAAGTGTTGGCAGGCCTTAAAGCCGGTAAACTGGATGATAATATCACCAACGTACTGGAAACAGTAGCTAAGGAATTATCAGGTAAATATTAATGTGCGGATATGCAGATGTGCGAATGTGCAGATGCTATCTTCATGAATTAATTAACGAATAAGTCAATTTGCATATTTGCATATAAGCACATTTGCACATTTAAAACATGGCTAATTTAAAAGAAGTAAGAAACAGGATATCGTCGGTAAGCTCAACGCAGCAGATCACCAAGGCTATGAAAATGGTTTCGGCGGCTAAGTTGAAACGTGCTACCAACGCCATAGTAGCTTTGCGCCCTTATGCCACTAAGCTTAAGGAATTGCTGGGTAACCTATCGGCAAGTTTGGAAGAGGGTTCATCGCCGTTTTTGCAGGAGCGCGAACCGGTGCGTGTGCTGGTGATTGTGGTAACATCAAACCGTGGTTTGGCAGGCGCATTTAATGCTAACGCTATCAAAACTGCGAATAACCTGATCGCCGAGAAATACAGCACGCAGTTAGCTGCCGGTAATGTATCTATCGTATCTATCGGTAAAAAATCGCAGGAGTTTTACGAGCGCCGCAAATACAACGTAATTGGTAACAATAACGACGTATACAACGATCTGAATTTCATTAACGTTTCGAAAATAACCGAAAGCGTGATGGAAGGTTTTCTGAAAGGCCAGTACGATAGGGTAGAACTGGTATATAATCAATTCCGCAACGCCGCTGTGCAGATTTTGACTACTGAACAGTTATTGCCGGTACCGAAATCGGAAGCCAGTAAGGTAGCCAAAGCCCCAACTGTTGATTATATCCTTGAGCCATCGCAGGAAGAAATTGTTCAGCAACTGATCCCTAAGAACATTAAGATCCAGGTATACAAAGCGGTGCTTGATTCTTACGCATCTGAACATGGTGCCCGTATGACAGCCATGGATAAAGCAACTGAAAATGCCGGCGACTTGTTAAAAGCACTGAAATTAGCTTACAACCAGGCCCGTCAGGCGGCTATCACTACCGAGCTGACCGAGATTGTGAGCGGTGCGGCAGCGTTATCAAACGGTTAATAATTATAATCTTAATAAATCCATTAGCCTCTCCTGCAAAGGAGGGGCTTTTTTATACCCCTTTGTGGCTTTAACTTAAGCCACTTAAATATTAAAAATTTGTTTATTTTTGATCGCCCTGATTAAAATGAAGAAGTACCTGATTATCACATTCCTGCTTTTTTGCTGCGCTGTTTCCCGGGCGCAAACCATGTCTTTTTCCGATCTTGCCGATCTGGCAAATTTAACCCTGCCCCAGGCAGATAATATTTTGATACAAACCGGTAAGTTTAAGATCAATAATAAAGAGGAAGTATTAGGGCAGATACTCACCCATTATCAAAGTATCGACAAAAATAAAAGCGTGATCAAAGGAGAAAGCCTGGTCACGGGCGCCTACCGCACTACCGGCGACGGTATTATGTTAAAAACCATTACTTACAAAACCGTTTACCCTGCTTATATTGATAACCTGGTGAAACAGATCAGGCATTTTGGTTATCGGTTAACATTTACCGGTAAGGATGAAACCCAAAATATTCTGATATTTGATAACCAGCTAAACCATATTACTATTTCAAAAAGGTTTGATGGGGTTAGCAATTCTATGGTTATCCGTCAAAAAGAAATAGGGGTAGATCAATAACTTTACCTTATTCATTTTGCACCGTTATGTTCCTAAAATATAACATTAAAGCCTGCAAAGTAATTGCGCAATGGCGATGGGTTAAAATACCGGCTGCCTACCGCGTTCAAATCGTTTCCTAAGCTATAATGCGCATTCAGTAAGTTATCGGCCCCGGCATATAGTTCAAATTTTATTTTATGATTAATGGCATGCGCCCAGCCAATTTTTGATTGCAATAAATGATATTGCGGCGCAAAAACGGTGTTGGCATCGTTAAGCGGGATGCTGGCGGTATAATTATGCTGCACAAACAAATAAAGCTGATGCGGTACTTTTACCTGCAAACTGCTTACAATTACGTGTTTGGGTACGCCGGTTAAGGGATTACCGGAATAATTGGTAGTAGCATCGCTATAATCCCGGAAAAAATAACTACTCAGGGTATAAGCTGTATTGAACTGCAGCCCACGGATAAAACGGCTATTGTTTTGGCGGATCAGCCAATCGGTAAAGGCCAGCTCGAAGCCGGTTTGATTAGTCCCCCCCGCGTTTGTGTAATATTCGGTTTCATCGGGGTGCAGCCGGCGCACAATAGCGTTTCGTATACGATAATAAAATACCGAAGCATCAAGGTACAGGCTTTCATCGCGGTTACGCAGGCGCAGGCCGGTTTCGTAGTTCCAGCCGGTTTGCGCTTGCAGGGCTGTGTTAACTACATTATCCGTCGGGCGTACCTCGGCCGTAGTTGGTGTGCTATAGCCACGACTTACAGAAGCCCGGGCAATAAAATCGTATGTTAAGGAATAGGATAGCGCCAGCCTCGGCATCAGTTGGGGCGAGAAGTTCCGATCAGTAAACCCTGATTGATTTAAAGGGTAAATATTTTGGAACGTATAATTATAATAATTCAGGCTTAGCGCCACCTCCAAATGTAATTTGTTTTGGATATCGGCTGCGTAACGCCCAAAAACAAAATGTTGCTTGCTGTGGATGTTATCAAATTTTTGCGGGTTACCTTTTACCCCGGCATTATTGTCGTAATTATTAATTACCGATTTGGTTTGTTGCCATTCCATGCCAAGGTTTACTTTCCAGCTATAGCTGTTTTTTCCGTTAGCCAGTTCAAAGTAACTGCGCAAGGCATAAGTGTTTTCGGTGCGCTGTTCGTAATTGGTGATGAACGGGTTAGCAAAATCTACGTGCATAGTTGATACCGAAGTGACATTTTTAAGATGATCACTTAGTTGTGCTTCGTTAACCAACCCGCCCAAAAATACTTTTGTGGTGATGCGTATTTGCTGATCTATAGCGCCCGGAACTGTTTTGGTAGCCAGCCGTGCCGACTGGGGATTGGCCTGCATTTGTGCCAGCGTTAAACCGCCCGGTGTTTCATAAGCCAGATTTGAGTATAAGGCCAGTACTTTCAATCCGTCCTTTGCCGATATATTGTACTTGTCACCTAACTGAAAATATTGCCTATCCATGTAACTATGTTCGCGATAGCCACCATAACTTTGATAGGCCTGACTAATATTGAGCTGATTTTTGCCCAGGCTGTTTTGAATAGCAGCGTTTTGATGCAGTAAACCGTACGACCCGGCATTGAAGCCAACCTTAGCATAATTGCTATCCGCTAAAGTTGATAAGGGCCGCAGAATAACCACCCCGCCCGAATTGGCGCCGAACAAGCTGCCGTCGGGCCCTTTTAAGATTTCCACGCTCCTTATGCTGTTTACATCGATGGCATTCAGATAGGTGTTGCCGCCGGCATCTGTAAGAGGGATCTCATCAAAATAGATCTTCACATCGCGCACGCCAAACGGCGACCGCAATAAACTGCCCCGGATGGAAAGGCGATAGCTGCCCGGCGAACGTTCTTCCATTTTTACTCCCGGTACTGTGTTTAATGCCGGTACGAATGAATTATCGGCCTGCAGTTTGAATTGTGACGGCCCTAATACGCTTACCGATGCTGGAATGCTGATAACAGGCTGCGCCGATAGATAAGCTTTGATGGTCACCGTTTTTATAGTGTCGGTGGTAAGTGGTTTACCTGTTTGAGTTTGCCCGTATGTGGCGAAGGTGGGTATCAGCAATAAAGGAAGTAAGTATAAGCGCTTTGCCATTGTAATTACTGCCCGTTACTCTGCCAATACCGTAAATTCAAAAGCCAAAGGTTGAAAATGGCGTATCAGTTCATCAATAAAGGATTGGCCCCACTTTACGTAAAACAGGCCAAAGTTCTCGGTGCGCTCCTGCAGACTGTCTTTAGGGAACAGGTCGGCTTTAATATGGTCTATTTGCTCTAAACGGGTGCTGTAGTTGCGTTTTTCAGCGCGAACTAACTTCTTCTCCAGATTATCTAAAGCGTGCTTTAAACGGGCTTGTACGGCCGCAGCCGAGGGGGCAAGGGTTGGGTCTATTTTGGCGGCCTGTTGTTTAATGTTTTCAAACAGGGCTTCCAGTTGTGCCCATTCATTTTGGAGGCTTAAATTATTATTGGTATTGGCTTTAACCCAATTCTTCTTTACCTCGTCAGCTGGCTTAAAAAAGTCTGCTGCCGTAAGTCCCATGCGGGCAATTTTAGGGGTGTATTCTTTAGGGATGATCAGGCCTGAATTGCGCAGGATAAGGATAGGGAAATCAACTTTATAATGGTCGAAATTGGATTTCAGTTCCAGCCAGTAAACTACTTCGGCACCACCGCCCACATAAGCTATGTTTGGTAAAATGCACTCCTGGTAAAGCGGGCGCATCACTACGTTCGGACTAAACCGCTCGGGGTGTTCAGCTATTTCGGCTTTCAGTTCCGCTTCGGTGAAAGTAATTTCTGTATTTAAAACGCTGTACGTGTTATCCTCAAAAACCAAACGTTCGCGCAGGTTATCTTTTAGGTAAAAGAAATTGATCTCGCGTGGGTTAACCTGTATGTGCACATCAATAGCGGCCAGCAGTTTGTTGGTTTCGCTAATGTTTTTGAAACTGTTTTGCCCGATAATATCCTGCTCCATAATAGGGGCGAAGTGCTTTTTCAGGCGGGTATCATCAGCATCAATAATCACTAACCCATACTGGCCAAATAATGCGTTAACCAGGTAACGGGTAGCATCCGCTAATTTGTGAAACTTAGTATAGGCAGTTTCCACCAGCTGGGCCAGTTCCGGGCCATGGGCTTCCATACCTAATACGCCTTTGTATTGATTCAGCGCCTGGCGCATGGTATCGGGATTGATTCGGCCTGTAGCGCCGCTGGCTTCGTACCACCAGTGCACTTTTTTACCGCCAATATTGGTGTAATTTATTTCGGCAAAATCATGGTCTTCCGAGGCCATCCAGTAAACAGGCACAAAGTTTTTATCGGGGAAAGCCTCTTTTAACTGTCGGCTTAATTTAATAGCAGTAACAATTTTATATATAAAGTACAGCGGCCCGGCAAAAATATTGAGCTGGTGGCCGGTTGTAACGGTAAAAGTATTATGGGACTTTAAAAGCTTGATATTATCATGAACACTTTTTAGGCTAAAGGTTTCACTTTCGTGAATGCTGGTATATTGTTCTGTTAAAACTGTAGCTAACAGCGCACGATCGGCAATTACTCTTTTGTGATTGAACTGTTCGGCGAAACCTTCAAGTGTGGGGCGATAGCTATAAAATGATTTAAGGTTCGGGGCATCCTCCAGGTAATTGATCACTGTTGGCGAGAAATACCCGGTGTTTTTATAGCTTATACAACTTGATTCCATAATCGTAAATGCGAATTGCGAAAGTTCAGGTTCGGAATTAGACCAGAACCCGCTTATAAACATCGAATTTAGATTTTAAAATGCGAATTCAAACATTGGCATCCGGCAATCGCCAATATTTTACAATTTGTAGATAATGATATGATAGCGATAATGGTGTATTGTCATTTCGAACGAACCCGCGTGTGACTGTGGGGAAGGAGTGAGGAGAAATCTTCTACGCGCAGCCGGCTGCATTTGGAAGATTTCTCCCGCTGGTCGGAATGACAATGGGGTTGTGAATTACTTCACAATATCCCCGTACAGATCAAAATCTTCAGCGTTGTCAATTTTTACATTCACAAAGCTGCCGATGGTGGCATAGTTAACCGTGGCGTCAATTAATACCTCGTTATCTACTTCAGGCGAATCGTATTGGGTGCGGCCTATAAAAAAGTCGCCATCTTTTTTATCTATCAGCACTTTAAACGTCTGACCGATCTTTTCCTGGTTCTTATCAAAAGAAATACCCTGCTGAATTTCCATAATAGCATCGGCGCGTTCCTGTTTTACTTCCTCAGGTACATCATCAACGAGGCTATGGGCATGGGTTTTTTCCTCGTGCGAATAGGTAAAGCAACCCAGGCGGTCGAACTTAGTATCTTCAACCCATTGCGCCATTTCTTCAAAATCCTGCTGAGTTTCGCCAGGGTAACCGGTGATCAGTGTGGTACGCATGGCAATACCCGGCACCTTATCACGTATCTTGTTTACAATATCAATGGTTTTTTGCTTGGTAATACCACGGCGCATAGACGATAGCATATTATCGGTAATGTGCTGCAGCGGCATATCCATGTATTTGCAGATATTATCGCGCTCGTTCATTACATCCAATATCTCCATGGGGAAACCTGAAGGGTAAGCATATTGCAGGCGGATCCATTCAATACCGTTAACATCGCTCAGGCGGCGCAGCAATTCATCCAAATTACGTTTGCCATATAGATCAAGACCGTAATAGGTCAGGTCCTGCGCAATTAGTATCAGCTCCTTCGTGCCGTTTTTAGCTAAAGATTCCGCGTTGCGTACTAAATCCTCCATGGGGGTGCTCAGGTGCTTGCCGCGCATTAACGGAATAGCGCAAAATGAGCATGGGCGGTTACAGCCCTCGGCAATTTTAAAATAAGCAAAATGCGATGGGGTGGTCAGCATGCGCTCACCAATCAGTTCGTGACGGTAGTTGGCGCCAATTGAAGTCAGAAGATTAGGCAGGTCATTTGTACCAAACCATGAATCGACGTTGCCAATTTCGGCTTCCAATTCAGGTTTATAGCGTTCAGAAAGGCAGCCGGTAACAATTACCTTGCCTACCTTGCCTTGCTCCTTCAGTTCGCTGTATTGCAGTATGGTATCGATAGATTCCTGCTTGGCGTTATCAATAAATCCGCAGGTGTTAATAACAATGATATCGTTCTTACCCACTTTATCTGCCTCGTGCACTACATCAAAAGCGTTGCCTTTTAACTGCCCCATCAGCACTTCCGAATCGTAAGTGTTTTTAGAACAGCCAAGGGTCACTACATTGACACGAGGCTTCGCCTCGTTTGATTTCACAGATTTTAAACCCGATTTCACCGATTCTTTCGTCCTCATTATATAACTATTTGGATACCCTTTTAACCTCGCAACTTGCATTGCCAAAGTTTATAAGTAATCCTGTTTGTATTTTACTTGCTTTTAAATAAGACAATAACTGATTTTCAAAAAGCTTCGGGATATATCCCGTTACGGATTTTAATTCTACAATTACTTTATTGTCAACAAATAGGTCACATCTAAATTTGCCTACAAATTCTTCATTGAAAAATACATTAAACTCTTTCTCTGCCTCGTATTTTAAACCTTCTTTTCTCAATTGAATTTGTAAGGCTTTCGCGTATATTTTCTCGATAAATCCAGGCCCTAAAGCAGTATGAACAGCATAACAACAACCTATTATTCTATGGGTTAATTCATCTTGTTCAACGCTCGCCATTTTTAATCGGTGAAATCAATTCTTAATCGGTGAAATCAGAATCACTTAAAAAGTGATTCTACAAATGCCTTCCTATCGAAAAGCTGCAAATCGTCCATACTTTCACCTACACCAATATATTTTACCGGTATCTTAAACTGATCGGATATGCCTATTACCACGCCGCCTTTGGCAGTGCCGTCCAGCTTGGTTAGGGCCAGGGCATTAACGTTGGTAGCTTCGGTAAATTGCTTGCATTGTTCAATGGCGTTTTGCCCGGTCGAGGCATCCAGCACCAGTAAAATCTCGTGCGGAGCGCCAGGCACAACCTTTTGCATTACGTTTTTAATTTTAGTCAGCTCGTTCATCAGGCCAACTTTATTATGTAAACGACCGGCAGTATCTATAATTGCCACATCATCACCATTAGAGACAGCAGATTTCAAAGTATCAAAAGCTACCGAGGCCGGATCCGAGCCCATTGCCTGGGCCACTACACGTACTTTAACACGTTCGCCCCAAAGTATCAGCTGATCCACTGCCGCCGCACGGAAGGTATCGGCAGCCCCTAATACCACCTGGTTGCCTGCTTGTTTTAGCTGATGGGCCAGTTTGCCAATGGTGGTGGTTTTACCCACGCCATTTACGCCCACCACCATAATTACATAAGGCTTATGGTTGCCATATTCAAAGCTCTGGAAATCGTTACTGTTATTTTCGGCCAGCAGTTGCTGTATCTCATCGCGCAGTATGCCGTTCAGTTCGGATGTGCCGATGTATTTATCGCGGGCTACACGGGCTTGTATACGCTCAATAATTTTAAGGGTGGTTTTAACGCCAACGTCGGATGTTACCAAAATCTCTTCCAGCTCATCCAGTACGTCATCATCGACAGTAGATTTACCGGCTACCGCCTTGGTTAACTTGCTGAACAGGTTATCCTTGGTTTTTTCCAAACCGGTATCCAGCGCCTGCTGCTGCTGCGGGGTAGTTTCCTTTTTCTTAAAAAAATCAAATAAGCCCATGTGAATATGCGAATCTATGGATGTGCAAATATGCAGATTAATACTCGACGATGATTTCCCTGATCGTTTTACGGAATTGATTTTTACACAATCGTGTAGATACTTAAATCCGTTTAATCATGGTCAAGACCATTAACAAAAAAAGCCCTCTCGCGAATACAAGACGGCTTTTGGTATTTTTTATAGTAGTAATTAGTTTTTAGCAATCACATCCTTAACGGCTTCGTTAGGAACAATTGCTTCTTTAAATGAATAAGCACCGGTTTTAGGTGACTTAACCATAGTAATTACTTTTGAGAATTCTTTGCCTTTACCTGTTTTCAGGGTTGCAACTACTTTCTTTGCCATTTCTTTTAGTTTTATAAGTTTTGAGTTTTGGGTTTTGAGTTCAAAAACTCATCACTCACTACTCACAACCGAGTACTTATTACTTAATTTCTTTATGAACGGTTACTTTTCTTAACACCGGATTGAATTTTTTCATTTCTAACCTTTCAGTGGTGTTTTTCTTGTTCTTGGTGGTAATGTAACGAGACATACCCGGCATACCGCTTTCTTTATGCTCGGTGCACTCTAATATTACCTGAACCCTGTTGCCTTTTTTTGCCATCTTGTTTATGAATTGTAAGTTATGGGTTTTGAGCTTTAAGTTTGAGCATCACCAGGATACTCACAACTACTGACTCACCACTCAATACTTGAATTATATTTTTCCTGTTTTTACAAATTTGTTAATGCAGGCAGTGATGCCGTTTTTGGTAATGGTTTTAACAGCCGAAGTAGACACTTTCAGTGTGATCCATTTATCCTCTTCAGGGATATAAAACTTTTTCAGTTGTAAATTTGGATTAAATCTGCGTTTGGTTTTGCGGTTCGAATTTGAAACGCTATTACCGGTAAGTGCCGATTTCCCTGTTAAATCACATATTCTTGACATGACAATTTCTTTTTAGTTGTATTCCTTTTCTCAAAAGAGTTTGCAAATATCAGGATTTTAAGTTTAATATTCAATAGCGGATTGAAAATATTTTCAAAAGATTTCAACAAGGACATTTACGCCTGCTATTCCCAATAAGTTAATTGCCTGCCAGATACATTGAGCACATTTTTGTTGGCATCCAGCCGCGTACATTTAGTCCAATTGCCTTTGGCGTCGGGGTCACTATATATATTGTAATAAATATAAGCTAAGGTGCCATTAGGGTTGTAACTGCTTTCTTTCAGTTCATTACCTGCAGTATCATACTCATATTTTATCTTGTTAACCAAAGAATTATGGCCATCATAAAATTTAGTTTGTGATTGGACTGTGTTTTTGTATTTGCTCACCATTTCAACCTCGATTTTTCCGTTAGGATTGTATTCTGTGTAGTTTACAATACGGCCTTTCACATCGTGCGTTATCACAACTTTTGTCCGCCCCCGGTAAAAGCTTATAATTAAATTTTTATACTTGTCGTAAGTGCGTATAAAGACAGATTCCACGAATTCTTTTTTTAAGTGCGGGTTTATTTCACGCTTTCGAAAAAAGGTAACTGTTTGATTAATCGCCTCTCCATCCCGATTATAATTAATAATACTTACGCTCGAATCGGCATTAGGGATATTGCTTTTATTAAAGGTA
The DNA here is from genome assembly GCF_015221995.1 of Mucilaginibacter boryungensis. Lineage (NCBI taxonomy): Bacteria > Pseudomonadati > Bacteroidota > Sphingobacteriia > Sphingobacteriales > Sphingobacteriaceae > Mucilaginibacter > Mucilaginibacter boryungensis. The sequence goes on along the minus strand of NZ_JADFFM010000002.1, from coordinate 214,713 downwards.
ATATTGGTTACAGATGCCACCCTGCCATTCATGCGCTGGTTACCGAATATACTGCGAGTATACTGGGCGTAACCCTTATCTGTAAAAGCTATAAATATCAATAGCGTGTATAGTAATATTTTTTGCATGTGGTTAATAAGTGTGGCTTTTTAAAAGATATATCGGGTACGTACACATTTTGTTGTTTATATTCAATTTTTATTGTTTTTTTGTTATTGATACCGCATATAATTACTAATTTACGCCACCATTTATACTAAGCTATGAAAATTACCTCATTCGACGATTACAAGCAAATTTATAAACAAAGTGTAGAGCAACCCGAGCAATTTTGGGAAGGCGTAGCCAACACATTCCAATGGCGCAAAAAGTGGGATAAGGTGCTGGAATGGAATTTTACCGAACCCAGGGTTCGCTGGTTCGATGGCGCAAAACTGAACATCAGCGAAAACTGCCTCGACCGTAACCTGGAAAAACTGGGCGATAAACCAGCCATTATATGGGAACCGAATGACCCGACCGAAGACCACCGCGTGTTGACTTATAAGCAACTGCATGATAAAGTTTGCCAGTTTGCTAATGTGCTGAAAAATAACGGGGCCAAAAAAGGCGACCGCATTTGTATATATATGCCAATGGTGCCCGAACTGGCTATTGCTTTGCTGGCGTGTGCCCGTATTGGCGCTATACACTCGGTAGTGTTTGGTGGGTTCTCTGCCCAGTCAATTGCTGATAGGATACAGGATGCCGAATGTAATATTGTGATCACTGCCGATGGTGGTTTTCGTGGAGCTAAAGATATCCCTTTAAAAAGTGTAATTGACGATGCCCTGGTGCAATGCCCATCGGTTAAGAGGGTAATTGTATTAACCCGCACCCGCACACCGGTGGCCATGATAAAAGGCCGCGATGTTTGGTGGGAAGATGAAGTAAAAAAGGTAGAAACGCAGGGTAATGTTACTTGCGAAGCCGAAGAAATGGAAGCCGAGGATATGCTGTTTATTCTGTACACTTCGGGATCAACGGGTAAACCTAAAGGGGTGGTGCATACTTGCGGCGGGTATATGGTTTATGCCGGGTACACCTTTGATACCACCTTCCAATATCAGCCCGGAGAGATATTTTTCTGTACCGCAGATATCGGCTGGATAACCGGTCACTCCTATATTGTTTACGGGCCCTTATCGCAAGGGGCAACTTCATTAATGTTTGAAGGGGTACCTACTTGGCCGGATGCAGGCCGTTTTTGGGATATTGTAGATAAACACAAAGTAAATATATTATATACCGCGCCAACTGCCATCCGCTCGCTGATGAGTTTTGGGGATGAACCGCTGAAAGGGAAAAACTTAAGTACGCTAACCAAACTCGGATCGGTAGGTGAACCTATTAATGAAGAGGCCTGGCATTGGTTTGATGAAAAAATAGGGCATGGCAAATGCCCCATAGCAGATACCTGGTGGCAGACTGAGAATGGCGGACATATGATAACGCCGATTGCTGGCGTTACGCCATTGAAGCCGGGCTATGCCAGTTTCCCGCTGCCAGGCGTACAGCCTATTTTGGTTGACGAAAAAGGTAACGAGATTGAGGGTAACGGCGTAAGCGGTAACCTTTGTATAAAATTCCCATGGCCGGGTATGCTGCGTACCACTTATGGCGATCATGAACGTTGCCGCCAAACGTATTTTGCTACCTATCCCGGCAATTACTTTACCGGCGATGGCTGCCTGCGTGATGAAGACGGCTATTACCGCATTACCGGCCGTGTGGACGATGTGTTGAATGTATCCGGTCACCGCATAGGTACGGCCGAGGTAGAGAACGCTATTAATATGCACAGCAGCGTAGTGGAATCGGCAGTGGTTGGTTACCCACACGATATTAAAGGACAGGGCGTATATGCTTTTGTGGTTAGTCCGAATCAGCATGGCGATGCCGAACTTGCACGCAAAGATATCATGATGACTGTAGCCCGAATTATAGGCGCCATTGCCAAACCCGATAAGATCCAGTTTGTAAGCGGCTTGCCAAAAACCCGCTCGGGTAAAATTATGCGCCGCATATTGCGCAAAATTGCCGAGGGCGATACCAGCAACCTGGGCGATACATCCACTTTGTTGGATCCGGGCGTGGTGGAGGAGATCAAAGCGGGGGCGTTGTAGGGATTGCCATCGCTGGCAGCAATATTTTTCTAAACGACATTTCACCATTTGGCGAAATGTCGTTTTCGTTTATAGCCAACCTGATGCTTTAATCCTGATTATTCCCAAACTAAATCCACCTCAGGCTGTTTTTCTAACACATCTAAATAAAAGCAACATGGATAAGTTAGAGATTAAAGGCAAATGGAACGAGATAAAGGGTAAGATTAAGCAAGCTTATGGCGACCTGACCGAGGACGACCTGGCGCACGAAGAAGGCCAGGACGATGAACTGTTAGGTAAGCTGCAACAAAAAACCGGCAAAGGCCGTGATGAGCTGGTAAAATGGATCAATAGTTTATAATAAAGCTCCTCTCTAAATTCTTCCCGGTCAAATATGATATCTGAAATAAATATCTTCGGATATCACTATAAATTAACACATTAACAAAATGTGGATAAATTATGACAAAAGCCGCCAATGTGCGGCTTTCTTTATAACCATGCTATGAAAATTTACTATCGTTATAACCGAAAGTAATATTGCAGCAGGTTTTTATTAAATATCTCCCGCAGTTTTATTGGTACTCCCAAGAATTTGATAACCCTGTATAAGCTTTTACGTACAAAATCCCGGATCGTATAATTAGGTAAACAATACAGTGTCGGATTTACTATGCAGGGGATTTATACCAAACAAGTTTCGCTTACATATTACCGGGTAGTTTTAATTACCATGGTAGCAGTTTCGCTACTCTTGGCCAGGACCATTATAACAAAGGGCAACCATGCTGGCAATTCGCCTGAAACTTCGTATAAAAGCGCTCCGGCGGCCCAGGCACCCCAAATTTGCCATATATCTGCAGATACTACTATAACGCAATGCGGCAGTAGTGTAACGCTGCATACTGATGCGGATATTCCCAACTACACCTGGAGCAACGGTTCAACCTCATCTGCTATCACGGTTACCGAATCGGGCCAGTATTATTGGCAGTTTATTGATATGAGCCGTAATACGGTTACCAATGGCGATTTCACCAGCGGTAACACGGGGTTTACCAGTGCTTATACTTATATCTCTCCAACAGGTTCAACAGGGGCCTATGGTGCATTAAGCGCGGAAGGTTATTATACAGTTACTACCAGTCCTAAAATTACGCATACCAATTTTTCGGATTTTCCCGATCACACTACTGGCACAGGCAAAATGATGGTGCTCAACGGATCGCCAACGGCTAATGCTAAAGTATGGGGACAAAGTATTACGGTTGAGCCCAATACCAGCTACATATTTTCAATCTGGGCAGCATCGGCGCATCCGTCAAATCCGGCTAAACTTACCTTTTCAATCAATGGGTCGCAACTGGGGGTAATACAGTTAACCACTACAACAGGTGCCTGGCAAAACTTTACCGTACAGTGGACATCGGGCAGCAGCACAACAGCGGCTATTGGTATAGTTAACCAGAACACCATTGCCAGCGGTAATGATTTTGCCCTTGATGATATTGTATTTGCGCCGGTTTGCCGCAAAATTTTCAATGTAACCTTAACACCCAATCCTGATAAACCATCTATAACGAATAACTAAACACACTTAACAGAACACACACACATGAAACTATTACTTACAAAAAAATTAATCTTATTACTATGCTTAATGGGGTTAACCGTATTTGCGAAGGCGGCCACTTCTGGCCCAAGCGACGCTACCAGCGCCCCGCCTGTTAGCGCCTCGAGTGTTGGACAGGTAGTATGCTATGGCGCGCCTATCAGCCTGAAGGGCCCTACAGATCCGGGATCGAGCTACAAAAAATACGAGTGGTATAAACTTGATGCCAATGGTAACAAAACTTTGGTTAAAGACGGTACCGCTACAGATAATTCTTATACCGAAGCATCAGATGGCGCCGGTTACTATATCTATCAATTGGTAATTATTAATACTAATGATTGTTCGTCCGATATTTCAGACCCTTACAAGGTATATGTATTACCACAGTTAAATGTCAATATAGTCCCTACGGGTAACGTAACCTCGGTTTGCGAAAAAGGGCAATCAACTACAACTTTAACAGCCAGTGTAACTAACCCAAATCCTAACCTTGTTTATACCTACCAATGGCAGCGTAACGGTACCGATATAAGTGGTGCTACTACCAATACTTATTTGGTTACCGAAGCAAATTCGGGCAGTGTAAATTTTGGTGTTAAAGTAAGTTATGTGCTTGATAACGGATGTACGCAAACGGCATCGCAAACTATTACTGTAGTGCCAATGCCGGTTAAGCCGGTAATTGTTGCAGGTCCGTAATTTATAGTAATACAGGCTTTGCGTTTCATCAGTTATATAGCTGTTATAAGTATACTCATGTTTTGGGCAGTGGATAGCTTTGCCCATAATAAAATAAAAACTGATTATACAGATGGTAATGTAATTGTGATTCAGGAAGGCCACCAGATAACCTTGCACGCCGGGGTAGCTAATGCGGCAGCCTACCAATGGTTCAACCAAAAAGTAGCTATACCCGGCGCTGTAAAAAGCGAATTGACGGTTAACAAAGGTGGTGTGTACACCGTAATGGCCTACAGCAAGGCAGGATGCTCAACGGATATGTCGGACGAGATGAAGGTGATCGTAGTGAATACGTCTATTCCTGCTGTAGTTGATATAGCCGTGAACAAAGTTGCTGACAGCAAGCCTGTTACTTCAGGCGAAGTTTATGGCTACACTATTACTGTAGTTAATAAGGGTGCAAACGGCGCTACCGATGTTACAATGAAAGATGTGCTGCCCCAGGGGATGTTCTACGTGGGTATAAAAAATGCCACGGTTGGTACCGGACTATATGACGCCGATAGCCACACGGTGATCTGGAAAATTGGTAATATGAAAGGTGGCAGTACCGAAGAAATGCAGTTGCTGGTTAAATCATCAGGTAACGGCGCTATACGGAACACCGCCACGGTAACATCAATTGAGGCCGACAGCGATCCGTCCAACAACGCATCCACCAGTATTAAAGATATCCAGGGATTAAATATACCCAATGTGTTTACACCTAACGGTGATGGTGTAAATGATACGTTTGAAATTGCCGGCTTGGCTAATTATCCCGATAACGTTATTGATATTTTTAACCGCTGGGGCAACAGCATCTATCACAAGAAAGGCTACCTGAATGACTGGACAGGCGAGGGCCTTAACGAGGGGACTTATTTTTATGTGATACAGGTAAAGGATGCCACTGGTTTTTCTGCCACCTATAAAGGTTATATAACGCTGTTACGATCAAGAAATTCGGAAGAGTAAAAAATCCCTGCATGCTTAACTAAGAGGATGCAGACACAAATATGAAATAGAAACATTAAGATAGATTTATGAGGATGAAAAGGTTTTTATGGATATTATTTTGCCTGATAGCCGGTGTGGCCAGGGCACAACAGGATACACAATACAGTCAGTATGTGTTTAATGGGTTATTTATTAACCCCGCTTATGCAGGGTATAAGCAGGACCTTTACCTGCAAAGTTTTTACCGTGCGCAATGGACCGGTTTGGAAGGCGCGCCGCAAAGCTTTTCTGTATCGGCAGATGGTGCCGTTAACGATAATAAAGTGGGTTTAGGTGTGCTGATAGCACAGGATAGGATAGGGGCGCAAAGTTCGCTGGCGGGGTATGCTAACTATGCCTATCGTTTACAGGTAGGCGAGAACGAAAATAGCCATCTCTCGTTTGGCATAGGCGCGGGTTTTGTACAATCGGGTATCGATGGGACAAAGTTGCATGCCGCTAATTTAAATGATAATACGGTACCGGCAGTTTATCAAAGCGAGATATTGCCCGATGCCCGCCTTGGTGTAATGTATACTAATGATGACCTGTTTGTAGGTTTCTCGGCCGATAACTTAATTGCCCAGCATATGCGTACGGATAAATCTTTATTGGTACCCATACCTAAGCCACACTATTATTTTACCGCCGGGGCTTTGTTTGAAATGAATGGTGGAACCAAATTTAAACCATCCATATTAATTAAAGATGATGCCGCCGGGCCAACCAGTCTGGATGTAAACGCCTTTTTTTTACTGGGTGAAAAAATATGGATAGGCAGTACTTTCCGCACCGCTATACCGCTTTATGCTAAACCTTATTTGCAAAGCGACCTGCAAAAATCAAACTCTATTACCGGCATGGCCGAGTTTTTTGCAACCGACAGGTTTAGGGTAGGTTACGCTTTCGATTACTCGCTGACATCCATAGGCACCTATAGCTACGGGACGCACGAGTTATCTATCGGCTTCTCATTCGGTTCAGACAGCAGTGATAAAAGGCAGTATAGGCCTAAGTGTTATTTTTGATTTGGTGATAGGAAGCTTGTTGCGGATATTACCTAATTTCGCCCCATGAAAAACCAGCCCACCATACTTGTAGTAAACGACGACGGCATTACCGCACCCGGCATAAAAGCTTTAATTGATGTAATGAAAGAACTGGGCAGGGTGGTGGTAGTTGCACCCGATAGCCCGCAATCGGGCATGGGGCATGCCATTACTATTGGCAAACCCTTGCGTTTAGACCAGGTAGATATTTATGATGGTGTGGAAATGTACCGTTGCTCGGGTACACCGGTTGATTGTGTTAAACTGGCCGTTACCCGTGTATTCAAAGGTAAAAAGCCCGACTTGTGTGTATCGGGGATCAACCATGGCTTAAACAACGGGATAAACGTATTGTATTCCGGGACAATGTCGGCAGCGGTAGAAGGCGCTATTGAAAGCATCCCATCCATTGGTTACTCTTTAGATGATTATACCTTGCAGGCCGATTTTAGTCATTGCCTTAAATTTGTAAAAGAGATAGCCGCACAGGTGTTGCAAAATGGCCTGCCGGTAAATACACTGCTGAATGTAAACTTCCCCAATACTGCCCATATAAAAGGCATAAAGATATGCCGCCAGGCTAATGCCAAATGGGCCGAAGAATTTGATGAGCGTGTTGACCCATATAAACGTCCGTATTTTTGGTTAACCGGGGTATACCAGTTGAACGACCATGGCGAGGACACCGACTCCTGGGCGCTTGATCATCACTACGTCTCGATAGTGCCGGTACAGTTTGATATGACCGCGCATCATGCCATCCCCGTTTTAAACGGCTGGACTTTTAACGTTTAACTATTTAATACCGGGCAAAGGATAATTAACACACACCGGGTTACCCTTCATGTGCGGATAGGTAGATAAGCGGGATTAGTCCTTGATAACGTTATTTTTAAGATACATATAATTAAAACAAACTATTTAACATTTATTAACGTATACTTATATAAATACCAGTATATTTAACCATCTGAAATAGCACCGGACGATATTTTCCGCAGGGCGATTTTATAATGAAAAAACTTGTATTATATACTGCCTACATTTTCACCATGCTTTTTATAGCTGCAGGCTGCAAGAAGGACGATTCGGTGGAAAAGAAGGAAGAAAGTAAAATAGTGCAAAGTGCTATCGCCGGTGTTAATGGCCCCACCAGCGGTAAAGTAAATAAAACACTGACCTTTAGTGTAGTGTGGCAAAATGCAGATGGCACGCTGAAGTTTGACCATTTGAAGGATTCTACTATCGCTACCACCAAAATTATTCGCCTGTTTGCTTTAACCAACGTAACAGACACATTGGCTACTGTTAAAGGGTCAAACACAGTTTCCTATAAGTTCAAAGCAGATAGCGCAGGTACCTACTACCTCAAATTCTACCGTGCCGATAATTCAGACAAATCGGCCATTATTGATACGGTGGTTATTAAATAATTTCCGGCTAAACGAAATTTCTTTTCGGTCAAAACTAAAATGACAAGCTGATAACATGGCTAATGTTAAAATATCAGCCGGGTTTTATAGGTTTGCCGCATGGCTAATGTATTAGATAATCCCGCATGGAACGCATTGTTATCAGGTAACCAATCCCTGGCTTTTGGTAGCCTTGATGTGAAGTTTTTCGATAAGTCGGTTTCTCCTTTTGTGGGCCTGCGGGATAATTCTGACGCCAATTTCAGCGAGTTATTGGAATTGCTTCCCCACAACGGCCCGGCTGGTTTTATATCGCCTGTTGAACGGGAAATACCTGCGGCATGGCAGATTTTAAACCATATCAAATGCTATCAAATGGTTTATAACGGCGACGTTAAGCCACTACAGAAAAATATCAGTCTTGTTCCTTTAACCGAAGAACATATCCCGCAAATGATGGCTTTAACCAAGCTAACAAATCCCGGGCCGTTCGCCGAGCGCACTATAGACTTTGGCCATTATTATGGCATTTTTGATAATGATAACCTGGTAGCCATGACCGGTCAGCGCATGAACCCGCTACCCTATGCGGAGATCAGTGCGGTTTGTACCCACCCCGATCATTTGGGGAAAGGCTATGCGCAGCAATTATTGAATTTTCATATCAATAGAATAATGCAAGAGGGAAATATTCCTATGTTGCATGTCCGCACTGATAATGACCGCGCAGTTGAAGTTTACAAGAAAGTCGGGTTTGAGATTAGACGGGAACTACAATTTTATATTATAAAGAGACAGGATGGGGTTTAAGTCCATCCTGTTTCTTTTATTATGTCGATTCTTGAATCTATCTTATCTCCACGCTTTAAACTGATTGATCAATCCATTGGTTGATGCATCGTGGGTGCTGATCTCTTCGCCGCCTTTTAATTCGGGGAGTATTTTGCCGGCTAACTGTTTGCCAAGTTCTACGCCCCATTGGTCAAAGCTATAGATGTTCCAGATAATGCCCTGTACAAATATCTTATGCTCATACATGGCTATAAGCGAACCCAAACTGCGCGGAGTTATCTTTTTAACCAATATGGAATTGGTAGGGCGGTTGCCCTCAAAAACTTTAAATGGTGCCAGCTTCTCAATTTCTTCAGCGCTTTTTCCGCTGGCTTTTAATTCGGCTACCACTTCATCATAAGTTTTGCCATTCATCAACGCTTCGGTTTGGGCAAAGAAATTTGACAGCAGCATAGTATGGTGTTCGCCCAGCGGGTTATGAGATTGTGCGGGTGCTATAAAATCGCAGGGGATCAGTTTGGTTCCCTGGTGTATCAATTGATAAAACGCATGCTGACCGTTAGTGCCCGGCTCGCCCCAAATAATGGGCCCGGTTTGATATTCGATGGGTTTACCGTTACGGTCGGTTGATTTACCGTTGCTTTCCATATCCCCTTGCTGAAAATAAGCAGCAAAACGGTGCATGTACTGGTCGTATGGTAAAATAGCTTCGGTCTCGGCTTCAAAAAAGTTGTTATACCAAATGCCAACCAGCGCCAAAATAACCGGGATGTTTTCTTCCAGCTCGCTTGTGCGGAAATGGTTATCCATGGCATGCGCGCCGGCAAGCAATTCCCGGAAATTATCAAACCCAATGCTTAACGCAATGGAAAGCCCAATAGCGCTCCATAACGAGTAGCGGCCGCCAACCCAATCCCAAAACACAAACATATTAGCCGTATCAATACCAAATTCCTCAACCGCTTTGCTATTGGTTGATAGTGCTGCGAAATGTTTAGCTACATCGGCCTCTTTAGCACCGGCAGCCAGGAACCAATCGCGGGCGCTGTGCGCATTGGCCATCGTTTCCTGCGTAGTAAAGGTTTTACTGGCAATCAGAAACATGGTAGTTTCCGGATTTAACCCTTTTAGTGTTTCCACGATATGCGTACCGTCAACGTTGGATACAAAATGTAGGTTAAGGCGGGTTTTGTAAGGTTTTAATGCCTCGGTAACCATCACCGGCCCTAAGTCTGAACCACCAATGCCGATATTAACCACATCCGTAATTTGCTTGCCGGTAAAACCCTTCCAGCTGCCGGAAATTACGGCTTCGCTAAAAGTTTTCATTTGTTGCAGCACGGCATTTACCTCGGGCATTACATCTTTCCCATCCACTAAAACAGGTGTGTTGCTTTGGTTACGCAGGGCAGTATGCAATACCTGGCGGCCTTCGGTAGCGTTTATCTTATCACCGTCGAACATTGCAGACACTGCATCATTTAGCCTACACTCCCTGGCCAATTGAATCAACAGTGCAAGGGTTTCGTCGGTAATCCGGTTCTTGGAATAATCGACCAGGATGTCTTCAAATTGTAAAGAAAATTTCGTGAAACGATCGTTATCCGCTTTAAAAAGGGCTTTAAGATCAATCGATGCAATATCAATGAAATGATCGGTTAAATATTTATAGGCTTTGGTGGTGGTGAAATCAATATTTGGCAGCATAGTTGATGTATTTATATCAAATGTAATATTTAATGCTTGAACCGGCATTAATGTTTTCAAAATCTGACACTGTACGTTTAACCGGCCAAATTTATGTGATGGTTATACCTGTATGCTAAGTGTTTGATTAACACCATTTCTAAGTGTAGTGCGAACACTTTACCATAGTGTTTATAATACACCACAAAATTTGCGAGAATTTAAATTTTTTTTAATATATATTTTGAATATTAAAATCTTTAATTGCTATATTTGTCGTATTGATAAATAAATGTAGTTTTTGTAATCATTTTATTAATCAGCATAAAAACACAAAGAAGCCATGTTTGAAAAACTGTTTTTGCTTGTAAAAAATAACGCCGGGACGGCTGTTATTAACAATCCGGTAATTGCTGCTAAGGATCGTGACGCGGTGATCATTGAAGCTTCCAGCTCCATCATCGAGGTTTTAAAAAGCCAGATGGAGAGCGGAAAATTAAATGATCTGGTCCGATTTTTTAAGTATTCGGGTATTTACAGCACAGCATTAATAGCAAGTGTGGTTAACCGCTTTGCTAATAAGCTGAACAATTTTTACGGTATTGAACCCGAAGCTGCACACAACACAGCCGAAATGCTGATACCTGGGGTATTGCAACAATTGATATCGCAATCAAAAAGCGGAGAGGAAGCAGAATTTGCCCTGGGCAATATGTTATCGAACCTTAATGGTAACCGCGCCGACCTAAGCATGCTGGTAAACAGTATGATGGTAGCTTAGTCCTTTAGATTAAACAACTTATATACAGCCCTGCGGTTTACCGCGGGGCTTTTTTGTTTTTGTTATTTGCTACGCTGTATGAGTTGTTGTTAGTTGCGTTAGGGATAGGAGCGGATACCGACCTGTGGCTAAGGCCTGGTGCAGTATAAGAGGATAGCCCGGCCGAAGGCAACGCCCGGATTTGTTTTTGAAAAGCGTTGCCAACATTGCATACTTACACATGCGCACATTTGCTATATTTGCCATTATGACTAAAGAACAAGTTCAGGATTTAAGGGATAGAGCAGTTTCCCTGAGGAGGCATCTTTGACATCGATAAAAAGCTCGATCTGCTTGCCAAAGAACAGGAAATAACCCTTGGCCCACACTTTTGGGACCATCCGAAAGAGGCCGAGAAGGTGCTGGCCTCTATAAAAACCAAAAAAGTTTGGACAGACCAATATCAAAAACTCGTATCGATACTTGATGATATGGCTGTAATGTTCGAATTTTTCCAAAGTGGCGATGCTACCGAGGCCGAAATGAAAGAACAGTACGATATGGCTGTTAAGGCTACCGAAGAACTGGAGTTTAAAAATATGCTCTCGGCCGAGGAAGACCAGTTAAACGCCGTACTGCAAATTACCGCCGGTGCCGGTGGTACCGAAAGCTGCGACTGGGCCGGAATGCTGATGCGGATGTATATTATGTGGGGCGAGAAGAACGGCTATAAGGTTAGTGAACAGGACTTTCAGGAAGGTGATGTGGCGGGTATAAAAACCGTAACACTACAGTTTGAAGGCGATTTTGCTTACGGTTACCTTAAGGGCGAAAATGGCGTGCACCGCCTGGTGCGGATTTCTCCATTTGATTCGAATGCTAAGCGGCATACTTCTTTTGCTTCGGTATATGTGTACCCGTTAGTGGATGATACCATTGAAATTGAAATTAACCCTGCGGACGTAGAGTTTGAAACATTCCGTTCAGGCGGTGCCGGTGGACAAAACGTTAACAAGGTGGAAACCGCCGTGCGTTTGTATCACAAGCCATCGGGTATTATCATCAAAAACCAGGAATCGCGCTCGCAATTGCAGAATAAGGATAACGCCATGCGTTTGCTAAAATCGCAATTGTATGAAATTGAGATGCGCAAGCGACAGGAAACCACCAATGCTATTGAGGGCAACAAAAAGAAGATAGAATGGGGCAGCCAGATACGCAACTATGTGTTGCATCCATACAAACTGGTTAAGGATTTACGTACCGACCATGAAACATCCAACGCGCAAGCCGTGCTGGATGGCGACCTGGACGAGTTCCTGAAAGCTTACCTGATGGAGTTCGGCGGTTCTAAATAATAGAATAATTAACCACAGAGAACACAAAGACTTTTCACAAAGGCCGCAAAGAATTAATTTTGTACACTGTGCAAATCTCAGTGTCCTTTGTGGTTTCTTCCTTTGTGTCCTTTGTGGTTAAATTTTTAATTCGCTATTTTAGAACGCCCAATAAACCATTTACCATGAAGAAGTTATTATTACCATTGCTGATGTTATTAACTGTAACCGCATTTGCCCAGGAGAAGGCGATAAAGCTATATCCAAACGGTGTACCCAATAGCAAACCCGCCCCGGCAGATTATGTAGAAGACGATTCCAACAATCATGCAAGATTAGTTACCGACCCTACAATTACCCCATACCTGCCCGACAAGGGCAAAGCTACCGGTACTGCCGTGGTAGTATGCCCCGGCGGCGGTTATTCGGGATTAGCTATAGACCACGAAGGCTGGGCTATAGCTAAAAAATTTAACGAAATTGGCGTAACAGCTTTTGTGCTGAAATACCGCTTGCCGAGTGATAAAATAATGGTTGACAAAACTATCGGCCCGTTACAGGATGCGCAGCGCGCTATACAGATCATCCGAGAGCGCGCCGCCGAATGGGGTGTTGACCCGGCTAAGGTGGGCATTATTGGCTTTTCAGCCGGTGGGCATTTAGCTTCAACAACCGAAACCCATTTTGATAAAGTGGTAATTGATAACCCTAAAAATACCAGCGTACGTCCTGATTTCGCATTGCTGCTATACCCGGTAATTACCTTTGGCAATTTGGCCCACCGTGGCTCGCAAGTAAACCTTACCGGTAAGGATGCGCCTAAAGAACTGATAGACCTATACAGTAACGAGAAACAGGTGACCCCAAATACCCCGCCTACATTTATTGTACACGCCGAAGATGATAAAACCGTGCCTGTACAAAATAGTCTGATGTTTTACGAAGCCCTGTTGGCCAATAAAGTAAAGGCCGAAATGCATATTTATCAGGCGGGTGGCCATGGCTTTGGCTTAAACAACAAAACCACCCCCGACCAGTGGTTCGACCGCTGCGCTAACTTTTTAAAACAGAACGGATTTTAATTAAACTATGTCATTTCGACCAACGGGAGAAATCTTATAAATGCGGACAGTTTCACGTAGAAGATTTCTCCTCATTCGAAATGACATGTATTTATAAATGCCTAATCAATGTCCAATATTCCCTTCCAAACCATCAACTGGGATAATATCTCTAAAGAGGAACGCCCCGGCGAAACAGGTACCTCCTGGTGGCAGGTGCTGCAATTGCCCGGCTTACGCATCCGCATAGTGGAATATAGTGCGGGTTACCTGGCCGACCATTGGTGCCGGAAAGGCCACATTGTACATTGCCTGGAAGGCGCCTTTGAAAGTGAAATGGCAACGGGCGAAGTGTTTAGGATGGAAAAAGGCATGACCTATGTCGTATCCGATGAATTAAGTTCACACCGGTCGGTTTCTAAAGAAGGAGTGAAGCTGCTGATAATAGACGGTGACTTTTTGAAACTGAAATAAGCTTGCATTATCAGTTATGAAAACCAAGGATATACTTAAAGATATTTTACTGATAGTTTTAGGGATATTTTGTGCCGGTATGGGGCTGAAAGGTTTCCTGCTACCCAGTCATTTTATTGATGGCGGCGTCACCGGGATATCGTTATTAGTGGCCGATATTACTGACCTACCTATAGCCATTCTTATTTTTATAATAAACGTACCATTTTTATGGCTGGGTTATCGCAAACTTGGGAAAATGTTCGCACTGAAAAGTACGCTTGCTATAGCTGGGCTGTCCCTTTGCCTGGCATTTGTACAATACCCCGATGTTACCCCCGATAAACTACTGACGGCAGTATTTGGTGGCGTTTTTTTAGGTGCAGGAGTAGGCCTGTCCATACGCGGAGGAGCTGTGCTTGATGGTACTGAAATAGCAGCCTTACTGGTCAGCAAAAAAACACAGGTAGTAAAAGTAAGCGATGTGATATTGATACTGAATGTATTGATATTTGGTGTAGCCGCATTTTTATTAGGTATTGAAGCAGCTTTGTATTCTATCCTTACTTACCTGGCGGCTTCAAAAATGATAGACTTTATTTTGAACGGGATAGAGCAGTATACGGGCATTACCGTAGTATCTGTTAAAAGTGAGAAAATAAGAATAGCGATCACCGAAAATCTCGGCCGTGGGGTAACGATATACCAGGGCAAACATGGGTATGGCAAAGACGGCCTGATCAACGACCCGCGCGATATTATCTTCACGGTAGCTACCCGTTTAGAAATACCAGCCATAAAAAAACTGGTATTAAGTATCGATCCCAAGGCCTTCATTGTTCAGCAAAGCATCGATGATACTACTGGCGGACTGCTCAAGCGGAAAGGGCTCCACTAACCGTGCCTCATCCTGAAATTGTTTCAGGGTTTCCCTTAGGACAAGAAACCGGCATGATGGGATGCCGAAACAAGTTCGGCTGACGTTATAATTCTTTGCTTACGATATCCAGCAACTCATTCAATTCCCTTACTTTATCGGTTGATCCTAATGCCTCATAGGCACTAATGAGGTTGCGCAAAATGCGTTTGATAATATCAGTATTGCTGCAGGGTTCGTAAAATTGTTTCTCAGCTTTCAGGTTCAGCTGTTTCAGGAACATATCCACATCGCGCCGCCCGAAGATAAAGCCCTTGTTGAAGGCATTAATATAGAATAGGATGCCTCCTTCAAATTCACTTTCCAGACTTTCATCAACATAGGCCAAAATAAAATGCTGCGGCAGGTTAACGCCATAAATAGGTATATCCAACTTTTGGGCAATAATGGAATAAATTATAGCCAGCGATATCTGGTTCCCTTTTTTGGTTTCCAGCACCTGGCTTAAATAACTATTTTGAGGGTCCTGATGATTGGCCGTATTGCCGCTGAACCCATGGATACTATACAGCACATGGTTGATCAGTTTTACATGCTCGGCCGGACTGGCGTCGTATATCATTTGCAGCCAGATATCACGCTTAATGGCCTCTATCTGGTTAATTATCTTCTGCTCATCAAGGTCGGGGTATTGGTATTTGTTAAGTATCAGTGCGCCTTGCAGCAGGTCGAATGCGCCACCCTGGTGCCAAAGCTGCAACTCGGTTTTTAACGTACCAAACTGGATTTCATGCACCAGGTTGGCAATACGGTCCTGCTGTATAGGGTCGAAAGCTTTTTCAAAAGCATTTTCCAGGTATTCAATTACCTCGCTGCCGTACGATTTTAGCTTATCATGCACATGCTCAAATATCTCCGCATCCGGGTCATCCAGCAAACGTATCAACGATTCTATTTCTTTACTATTCTCTATCATTCTTAGTCCCAACCAAAAATATTAATAATTTTACCGCATGTTAAATATAAGGTTCGCGTATGATTACCTGATGCACAAATTAACTGCCAAAAGCAGGCATGGCGTACACTCGCCTTTTGTGTACAGGCTGGTTGATGAGGTAATTTACGATTTTTCTGAAAAAGAAATATACGGCAAAATTGAAAATGCCAGAAAAAGACTGCTTAATGACAATCATACCATCACCGTAACCGATTTGGGCGCAGGCTCGCACCTCAATAAAAACCGCGAAAAGCAGGTGAGCACTATCGCCAAAAACGCGCTGAAATCGCCGCGATTGGCACAACTTATTTACAGGCTGGCGGCAGATGCAAAACCTGAAACCCTAATAGAATTGGGCACCTGCTTAGGCATTACCACCCTATATTTAAATAACGCGGCACCCCAGGCCGAAACCTTTACACTGGAGGGTTGCCCCCAAACCGCCGCGGTAGCCGGAAATGTTTTTAAACAAGAGCACGCCACACATATTGAACAAATAGTAGGCAACTTTGACGATACCTTATCACCACTCATCAACAACCTGCCGCAACTGGATTTTGTGTATGTAGACGGCAACCACCAAAAGGAAGCTACGCTGCGTTACTTTGAATGGTGCCTGCCTAAAGTGCACGAAGGCACGCTGCTGATATTCGACGACATCTACTGGAGCGAAGGCATGAAAGAAGCCTGGGCACAAATAAAAGCACATCCACAGGTTACTGTAACCGTCGACCTGTTTTGGATAGGCCTGGTGTATTTCAGAAAAGGGCAGGAGAAGGAAGATTTTAAGGTGAAGTTTTAGAGGAATATGCAAATGTGCGGATATGAAGATGTGCAAATGATTATGTAATCTTACTTATGCGTAAAATTATATTTATAATATTTTCAGTTATCATTTTAGGATTTATTGGGCGATGTATTTATATGGTTGCGTGTGTTAGTTGTACTATACCGCATATAAAAGATTACGAGTATGCCGGAAGACTGACGAAGTTTGAGTCAGGGTTGCATAACCAAATTCACGATCATAAAGATATATCGTTTAAAAATATGGATACCGTAGGCGATAAGGACACCGGCTACGCATATGATATAAACATACAGTTTAAAGATAGCTTATTATATAATTTGAGATATGAGGCCATTTCAAACAATAAAATAGTAATTGGTTTAATTGGAGCGCTCGATCTGAAAACAAATAAGGGCGGATATGGAATTAAAGCAGATGGAATGAATGAACTACTGAAAGAGTTTGATAGGCGAGTGTTAAGACCATTAAAAGATGAGCAGCATATCGAATTAAAGGCTAAATGATCTAATAATTAAGTCGACGGAGCATTTTACATGGTATCCGGATGCCATTACGGCTTTAGCTGCTTCTTAAAGAAATCAATCACCACCGCATCAGCTTCACTGGGATAAACGTGACCACCCGGATGCAGGTACCAAACAAATGGGGTGCCTATAGCTGATGGGTATTCCGTAGCATATTCGCTGATCTTCTGGCCGGTTTGCTGGCATTTATTTAATTTGAGCAGGTAATTACAGGTCATACGCTGCCAGGCGGGTTTCACCAGCGGGTCGGTTTCGCCCATAATGTGCAGGGCTGGTTTTGGCTTTAACAACGGCATCAGTTTGGCCGCTACCGCTGATGAGGGCGCTACAGCAGCAAATACATCACCGCGCATGGCCCATAACAGGTACGTGAACCCGCCACCATTGGAATGACCGGTTACATAAATACGTTTATCGTCAATTTTATAATCTTTTTTAAGCGTTTGCAGCATAGCGTCAAAAAACTTCAGGTCGCTATTGGTGGTATCAGCCGCCATTTGCCAGCCGGGCAGTTTGCCCTCCGGATCGGTCAGCGCGCCCACCGTTTTTAAACCCTGCGGACAAATAAAAATAGCCTCGGGCCAAAGCTTATCAAACCTGCGCCCATTATACATGTGCTGCATAGTGCCGCCATGCCCGTGGTAAGCAAAAATAATAGGTGTAGGTTTCGTCTTAGCAGATACGGGGATATAAACCAATGCCTTACGTGTAACTCCGGCAACCCTCCACTCCAAAGTTTGGGGTTCGGTTTGAATGATGCGCGGTTTTACTTTTCCAAAAGTTAGGCACGTAACAAAGCAAAAACATGCTAATATGAAGATGCTGAAAAGTGATGACAGTTTGATTTTCATATGTTTAAGATACAAAAGTCTCAAGATGGTTTAATGCTCTGCTTGCACTCGTTACAAACGAGCGCAAGTTTATAATTTTACAGACAGGGTGGGAGTTATTTATTGTACAATCTGTACAAAAGTACCTTTTGTAAAAATCGCTAAAAAAGCGAAAGGCTTCCTAATTTGATATCTTTAAAATCTAAAAAAGGCTAAAAATCGCCAAAAAACTATTTGTTTTTTAACGTCGAAATGGGTATATTAAGGTAAATGTTCTTTGAGGGGTAAGTGAAATCAGGATCACTTGTAAATAGCCGTTTTGAACTTAAATAAGTATGTTTTAAAGAATTTTGGGCATAAAAATGCACAAAGTTCGATTAAATTCCAGCATGGTTTGCGGGCAAATTCGGTGGCTTTTTGATGCGGTTGATTTTTGAAGCCAAAAAGCGGCAAGTTTTAATTAAATGAGGTTGCAAGATAGTATAATTTAGCCGCAAGAATAAGCAATTATATACGTATCTAAAACGCTTCGCCCATACTAAAGTATACCCCGCTTTGCCTGGCTTCGCCGGCTACTTTTTGCCCAGCGCCATAATCCAGGCGAATGGTTAAACCTTTTTCCACATCAAAAAAGTAACGTAAACCGCCGCCATAGTTAGGCTTCAGGGTTGATAGGTCGGGCGATTTATTATAGACGGTGCCTCCCCCTACAAAACCTGCTACGGCAAAGCGGTTGCTAAAGCGGTAACGCAGTTCGGCTTGTCCGGCTATCATGTTGCGATCGCGGTAACGCCCATTGTAATAGCCGCGCATAAGTTCATCGCTGCCTAACGATGGCAGCAGGTAAAACGGCGACTGACTGCCGGTTAGGTTTTGGCTTTGTACATCAAATCCCAGCATAAGCCGTTTACTTAACGGGTTAAATTGGGATACTTCAACATTCAGCAGCCCTCCCTGATAACTGTTGTTGCTCCCCACACCCTGGAAAAAGTTGAAGTAGCTGGTGATAATGATACCGCGGGTGGTGTAGGTGTTATTATTGCGGGTATCAAATATTAATGCCGGCCCGGCTAACAGGCTGCCACCACCTGCCCGGTTTTGTATCTGGGGGTTAGTATCAAAAATACCGCCCGGGTTTTCATTGGTGAATTTATAATCGAAGGCACCGGCCATCAGGCCCAAGTAAATATACTTGCCAAATTTTTTGTCTGCTTCAAAGTTTAACTTAAAGCGTTTTTGGCCAAGGTGGTCCTTGTTGATTTTATAAGTATCTGGCCCTATGCCGTAAAAATCGAATGGGAAATTAATATAGCTTACAGATGCCAGGTAGCGCCAGGCATTGTGCGGTGCCCAGTAAGTAGTGCTTAGGCTAAGGCGGCTTTGGCCTTTGGTAGTAACCGTACCATAACCGAAGATGTTGGATACACGTGTGTCATTATGCACCGTATCGGTATAAAAGGAATACAAAGCCGAGCCGCCAACCTCTAAACCAGTCTCGGGTGCCGAACTGAATACGGGTAACAGGAAAAAGCTGCTGTGCTTGCTGCTATCGTTATTGAAGATTATTTTACGTACAAATTTGGGCAGCAGATTTTTTTGTGCGAATGCGGGAGTAGTGAATAATATAAAGACTAAAAGCGTAAGGAGTTTTTTCATGTTCAGATTTGGCAACTAAGATAAGGGCATTTTTGTTTTAAATATTAGATACCATCCAGGAACATAACATGCTGTGAGTAGCCCACGCTAAGATTTTATATTGTACAGACAAAACTCATATCAATGGCCGTTAGGGCGTAGTTACGGCTACCGGCAAAACCTTCCCATTAAAAAAACGGTGACCCGTCAGTGCGAAATCGGCAATGTATTTACCCATTTCAAAAGCCATTACCGGCGATTCGTACCCTGGGAAGGCCTGCTCCAGCATCTCGGTTTGCGCCGAACCCAGGGCCAGGCAGTTAACTTTTATTTGCCGCTCAGTTAATTCCAGCGCCAGGCATTCGGTAAGCGTATGTAAGGCAGCTTTGCTGGCCGAATAGGCAGATAACCCCTGGAACTTAACGCTGCCCTGGAAGCCGCCCATACTGCCAATGTTAACTATATGCGCGCCCTGTGCCATCAGCGGAATGGTGGCCTGTATCATACGTACATGGCCGATGTAGTTGCTTTGCAGCATTTCCACAAAGTCGGTCTCGTCCAAATCCATAAAGGGCTTGTTTACCAATATACCGGCGTTGTTGATCAGGATATCTATTTTACCATCAAAACGAGTTTGGATAAACTGCTGCAGGTCGTGGTAATCATCGTGCACAATATCAAACACAAGCGGGTACAGTATGCAATCGGGGTTTAAACCCAAGGCTATTTCCAGCAAACGTGTCAATTTATCCTGCGACCGTGCCAGCGCTATCACCTTGTGGTTGCCCGATAAGCACAATTCTAATACTGCCTCGAAACCTACGCCGCTGCTGGCGCCTGTTATAATGATGTTCATGGGGCTAATATATAAAACTATGTCATTTCGACCAGCATCAACGTTATCCGAACTTGTTTCTGGATTTTATAAGATAGGTAGCGACTTTGCAAATGGATGCCGAAACGAGTTCGGCATGGCGTTTTGTTACACCACCAATTTCTGTTCAACCGGGTGTTTAATCAGATAAAAACCATCGGTTATTAGTTTCTTCAATTCGGGCTCGTTGCCGGCTTTGTTTTCAAGGAAGTTGCGTATATCGGCTGCCAGTTGTGGTTCAATATCTTCGTGGTCCAATATCTCTAAAATTTCCATGGCGCATAACCAGTCGTCCTGGTGATGTTTTTCCAATTGCTCCCACACATTGCCTAAAAAGTCGTAATCTTTTTGTGTTTGACGACAATCGCGCACCTGCTGGTAAAGCTTGTGCAATTCCAGGGTGCGCGCATCGTACTGTATATGGTGTGTCCCGGTGTTCGATTTATAGCTGATCTCTTCAAAAGCCTCTTTGTCCGCTGCCCCGCAAAATACCGATATGATCAGTTCGCCGACTGCCATATCATATACTCCCCACGATGGGTCGAACAGGATATTGCCTTTGGCATCCTTCACGGTGCAATCCTTAAAAGTTATCAGTTGCAGTTTTCCATTATTAATTATTATTGATTTTACTTTGCCTGCCACACTAATGCCGCTTTCAAAATGAAGTTCAACTGTTTTGCCTTCCTGTATACCCGCTTCAAGGCGCTGTGTTTCATTAAAGTCTTCCAGGGGCAGATCCTTCCCCTTTAACTTGCCAACAGGCGAACTAAAGCCATCTTTATGGTAATCTTTACCATGACCTTTCAACTGTTTATTATCGTAGGCTAAAACTGTTGGCCCAGTAAATTTCAGGAACGATGGTGTGCCCTTGTCTTTCTTAAAATCGGTAACTGTACCACTAACCTGCAGGCCCGAGCTATAAACTACAGTGCAGGTATTTTTGCTTTCCATAGCTTTTTCAAGGCCGAACGTACCGCCTTTGCGAAAAGCCATTGTATTAGCAAACTCTTCAAGCACATCGATCAGGTTTTGGAAGGTGGGGGTTACAAACAGCTGCGGTTGTTGTTTGGTGATATCGTAGGTGTAATTTACTGCATCGATAGTATAAGGGATCTTCTTTACCTCGGGCAGCATACAGCTTACGCTTTCGCCAATGGACGAGAGTAAGCCTGCCCCGTATATTTTCGGATTGTCAAGCGTGCCTATCAGGCCATATTCTACTGTCCACCAATGCAGGCGACTTAATAAAGCCATTTCTGATGGTGCACCCATATTGTCCTGTCTATAAGCTACCAAATCTTCAGCCTTTTTAATTTCTTCAGGATTTGCGTCGGGCATTTCTTTCAGGATAGATAAGGCGCGGATAGCCTCGTACAGTTCAAAATCCTGCGCCGAGAACATGGCTTTGGCCCCGATAGAACCAAAGTAGCTCAGGTATTCGTGGTAATCCTTATCTGCAATAATAGGTGCATGCCCTGCCGATTCGTGGATAATATCTGGTGCAGGTGTATATTCAATATGTTTTAATTGGCGGATATCTGCCGCTATTACCAGCACCCGGTAGGCCTGGTATTCCATAAAGGCGGCAGGAGGGATAAAACCATCAACGGTAACCGCACCCCAGCCAATTTTAGCCAGCGCGTTATTCATATCCTGCAGGTTAGGGATTTTTTCTATCGTTAATCCGGCTTTTTCCAGTCCGGGGATATATGGATAGTAAGCCACATCCTTCAAATAACTGTAGTTTTGGCGCATTACATAGCGCCACACGGCATGGTCGATGGGTGTATAATGCTCGTAATGCTGATCTACAATAAATTGTTTTAAGTGCGCGGGCAACGCGGCAACCTGCGGATTATTAAAATCATTAAAACGGCTCATTTGGCTGGTCTGTGTTATACAAACACCAAGTTAAGCAAATGGTTGCGTAGCTTGCAAATTTCAGATCATAATTCTATTTTGCCAATATAAAACAAAACTTAATTTGCAAAATAGCCTATAATCCAAATACTATTGCTTGCAAAAACGCGCTTCTTACTTCCTAGCCTTTTTTTGCATTTCAGGCAAACCATCGGCCAGTCTGCTAGGGCGCAATACATAGTAAACGCCAAGCAACGCCACAATAACAGATATGAGGTAGAATGTGATAGGCAGGAAAACGCCCAGTCCAACATCCATCGGAAATACTTTACTTAGTTGCTGGAATACCGTTTCGCGGATACCCGCTCCACCCACGCTAATAGGAATAATAGTTGCTAATGCCGATATTAAAAATGACAGCAAATACGGCGAAAACTTACCGGTAAAATTTTGGCCCACCATAATACAAACTATAGCCAATACCTGGAAGCCCTGTACGCCAACCGCCTTTGCATGGCCGCCAAGGAAATTACGGGTATAATCGCGGAAAAATTTGTAGGCTACAAAATAATAAATGGCCGATGCCACAGCAAATATGCCGAATGGTACACCAATATGCACATCAATTTGGGGAATTAGCAGTATCAGGAACACCGTAACTAAGCCAATGGCCCACAAGCCGCTCAGCCTATCGAACATAATAGCCCAGAATACTTTTTTTGCCGGCATATTATAGTTTTTGTGCAATAAGTATATCTTATAACCATCGCCGCCAATACCGCCCGGTAAAAGGAAATTATAAAACAAGCCCAGCAGGTATAAACGAAAATTAAATTTAGCGTTAAGTTTCAGGTCGATAGATTTGAAGAAACTCATTAAACGCCAGGACGACATCAGCATAGAGCAGAAATAAAGCACCAGCGCTGCCAGCATCCACCAATAATTAGCGTGCAAAAGCCTGAATTTCACTTTCTCTAACGGTACTTTGCTAAATACATAGTACAGTAAAGCAACGCTTACTGCAATTTTAAGGATAGTTTTTACCGCTGTCCAAAGCTTTTGCTTTAGGGTTTTGGGCTCTTTATATTCTAACGTTTCTTCTATTTCTGACATTGGCGACAAAGATAGTGAATTAGAGATTAGAGGTTAGTTAATTAGTGTTAAGTTAATCGAATCAATACTGAAACATCATCAAACCTTCATTGTTTCGGAACTGTAGCCATAGGTTTTAATCCTATCGCTATGGAAATGTCATTTATAACTAATCTCTAATCAACTAATCTCTAATCTCTGATACAAAACTGTATTTTTGCGCAAAATTTGATCTGATAAATATGAGCAAGGTTAAAGTTGGAATAGTGCAAATGACCTGTGTTGCCGATAAGCAGCAAAATTTGCAAAAAGCGATAGTAAAGGTGCGCGAGGCAGCCGCTAAAGGTGCGCAGATCGTCTGCCTGCAGGAGTTATTTACCTCGTTATATTTTTGTGATGAGGAAAACTACGACAATTTTAAACTGGCTGAAAGCATCCCCGGCCCATCTACCGATGAACTTTCTAAAGTAGCGGGTGAATTGGGGGTGGTGATCATCGCATCGTTATTTGAAAAGCGCGCACAAGGCGTTTACCATAATACCACCGCTGTGCTTGATGCTGATGGGGCCTACCTTGGCAAATACCGTAAAATGCATATCCCGGACGATCCCGGCTTTTACGAGAAATTTTACTTTACCCCGGGCGATTTGGGTTACAAAGTTTTCAAAACCAAGTTTGCTACTATTGGCGTGCTCATTTGCTGGGACCAATGGTACCCCGAAGCTGCCCGTATTACTAGCCTGATGGGTGCAGAGATACTATTTTACCCAACCGCCATAGGCTGGGCTACCACGCAGGATGAAGCTACAAACGTTAAGCAATACAACGCCTGGCAAACTATTCAGCGCAGTCATGCAGTGGCTAATGGTGTGCACGTGGTGAGCGTGAACCGGGTAGGCGAGGAAGCTGGTGTAAAATTCTGGGGCGGCTCTTTCTTTGCTGATCCATTTGGCGAATTATTGCACCAAACCACTGTTGATGAAGAAGAAGTGATTGTAAAGGAACTCGACCTGGATAAATCTGATTACTATCGCAGCCACTGGCCATTTTTGCGTGACCGCAGGATAGATTCTTATCAACCGATAACAAAACGATTACTCGATAACGATTAACCACCGCGCCATTGCGAGGAACGAAGCAATCTCCCGATTAGCAGAACAGTTTGCATAGCTTTGAGATTGCTTCGTGCCTCGCAATGACGACGTTTATGTCATAATACCATGAACCAACCCACCAATAAACACTTGCCCGTAGGCTTCTCCTTCCCCGCCGAATGGGAACGCCACACTGCTACCTGGCTTAGCTGGCCACACAAGGAAGAATCGTGGCCGGGTAAAATTGGTTTGATATATAGTAAGTATGCCGAATTTGTACGCGAGATAGCCAAAGGCGAACTGGTACGTATTAACGTAGTCGACGAGCAGATGCAGGCCTTTGCCAAATTACAACTGGATATGGCGGGTGTGGATATGACCAAGATCGAATTCTTCCAGTTCCCCACTAACGATGCCTGGTGTCGCGATCATGGTCCGGCGTTTTTGGTGAACAGAGCCACTAAGGAAAAAGCTATTATTGATTGGGATTATAATGCCTGGGGCGGTAAATATCCGCCATTTGATTTGGATGATGTGATCCCGACCAAAATAGGCGAACATTTCGGTCTGCCGGTATTTCACCCGGGTATTGTAATGGAAGGCGGCTCGGTTGATTTTAATGGGGCCGGTACGGTGCTGACTACTACGGCTTGCCTGCTAAACCAAAACCGTAACCCGCATTTAAATCAGCAGCAAATAGAAACTTACCTGCATACCTATTACGGTGTTGACCAGGTATTGTGGCTGGGCGATGGCATTATCGGCGATGATACCGATGGCCATATTGATGACATTATACGTTTCACTAACGAAGATACTGTAGTAACCGTTGTTGAGGAAAACAAAAACGACGAGAACTATCATATTTTGCAGGAGAACCTGCAAACCCTTAAAACAATGCGCCTGCTAAACGGCAAGCAGTTGAATATAATAGAATTACCCATGCCCGACCCGGTAATATGGGAAGATCAACGCCTGCCGGCATCGTATGCTAACTTTTATATTGCCAACTCGGCAGTTATTGTGCCAACATATCGTTGCGATAAAGATGATAAAGCACTGGATATCCTGCAGCAATGCTTCCCCGACAGGAAAATTGTAGGTATCGATTCAACAGATATTATCTGGGGCTTGGGCAGCTTCCATTGTTTAAGTCAGCAGGAGCCGGCGGTGTAAGTTATTACGGATTACTGCTCGTCTAAATTCACAAACCTGCTTTCCACCAATTGCAGTATTTCCTCGCCATCGCGCAGATTTGAATAGGGCACGCGCATAGTGCGCCCTGATTTTGATACCAGGATAATACGGTAACGCCTGGTTTTGGGAATACGGCGCATTTTATAGCCTGCAACATCGTCAAAAAGCATTTCATTATTGGCCAAAGCGCTTTTAGTTTTAATGCTGTTTGATGTAATAATTACTTTTAGGCTTAGCATAAAGAAAATCACAAAAAACATAACTAACACTATCACAACAGTTGCCAGCAGCCAGGCCGCTTGTTCGGCAGATGCAGTAGGGTAACTGCGTAACAACGCAATAATGGCAAATACAGTGATGCCTGCAACAGCTATCCGGAAAGGTAAGGCTACCTGATATTCTTTCTCCATATAACACCAAGATATAAATGATTTTTCAGTATTTGCTGTTCAGAATTCTCTTTGTGTTTTATTAAAATCCTTATACTCTTTTTGGTTAAATTAATTTAGCCGATTTTTCACCGACAATTCGCCCGCTTTTACCGACTTCTTTACTTAACCTGCCAACTACCAGTTTGCAAAAGCGTACCATTATATTAGTTTTACATCATCAAATAAAATTACAATACGTACAATACAACACAACATAGATCATGAGTATCGAACAAAAATATCCACAAGGCCAGCGCAATGGAAAAGTAATTGCTGGCCTTATTCTTTTAGCAGTAGGCGCGGTGCTGCTGCTACAGCAATTAAGCTGGTTCTTTTTTCCCGGCTGGCTTATTAGCTGGCCAATGTTTTTTATAGTTTGGGGACTGTATAGTGGCGCCAAACACGAGTTTAAAAAACCCGGCGCTTTAATTATACTCGCTATCGGTATCATTTTCCTGGCCGATCGTATTATTCCCGGCATCCACCTTTCGCGTGCTATTTGGCCATTAATGATTATTGGCTTTGGTTTATGGATGATAATGGGTAAACGCCAGCGCTGGGACCGTAGAAGTTTTGAAAAGTATAGAGGAGGTAACCCTTTTGGTGGTCACGAGTTTACTAATCCGTTCGACCCGACAAATAAACCTGACCCCAATTTTGACCCTAATGGCCCAAGTGCCGATCAGGCTACCAGTGGTTCATCCACTGTTCCGCCGTACGAGGGTGATAATTACATTGATACCGTATCAGTTTTTGGCGGTGTGAAGCGGACGATCCTTTCAAAAGACTTTAAGGGCGGAGACATCGTTAACATTTTTGGTGGCACCGATCTTGACCTTACCCAAGCCGATATTAACGGACGGGTTATTATTGATATTACCCAGTTGTTTGGTGGTATTAAGCTGATCATTCCGCCGCATTGGCAAGTGACATCAGATGTAGCCGCTGTTTTTAGCAATGTTGATGATAAGCGTCGCAGCATGGGTACCCCGCTAAGCAACGATAAAGTGCTGGTAATAACCGGCACCTCCATATTTGCCGGGGTTGATATCCGGAGTTTCTAATTACGCAGCGCAAACGTAAAACTTAACTATAAACAATTTGAGCAATCAAACATCAGCTTCGTTGAAATTGGACTGGGCATTTGCCGGCTGTGGTGTGGCATGGTTTGCGTTGCAAACTTATATCATCCACAGCTTTGCTTTTGATTGGTATACCGCTACCATTGATGGGCTGGCCAGTACCATCCTGCTTTCGGCGGCCTGCTGGTTAATTAACAATAACCTGCGTTACTATCAACCGGGTAAAGGCAGCTATATTAACCTGTTTATCTGGTGCGTGGCGCTTGCCGCGGCAACTGTGGCCGGCAGCCGTTATTGCCTGCCATTGGTAAATAGCAGTGCGCTTTATCTTAGTTTCTTGTCGCAATCGCTGGTTATACGTTTTTTTACTAATTTTTTGGCTATTGGCTGGATGGCCATGATAAGCCTGGTATGGTATGCGCAGATAGATCAAAAAGAGAACGAGAAACGCAAAAGTGAAGCCGAACGCCTGGCCCGCGATGCCGAGCTTTATAACCTGCGCCAGCAATTACAGCCGCACTTTTTATTCAATAGCTTAAATTCAATTAACGCGCTGATAGGCTTTAAACCCGACGAGGCCCGAAGAATGATCCATCAGCTGTCTGATTTTTTGCGGGGTACCCTGAAGAAGGACGATCAGCAGTTGGTGACCCTAAACGAAGAACTGGCGCATTTGCAGTTGTACCTGGATATAGAAAAAGTGCGCTTTGGCCACCGGCTAAATACCGAGATAAGCTGCGATAAGCAATGCGGTACAGCAATGTTACCTGCTTTGCTGCTGCAACCCATTGTTGAAAATGCCATAAAATTTGGCTTGTATGATACTACTGACGCTGTCACTATTAGCATACGCGGCGAACTGGAAGATAGTTATCTGTTAATTATGATACAAAACCCTTACGATGCTAAAACTACCCGCCCGCGCACAGGTACAGGTTTTGGTTTGCGAGGGGTACAGCGCCGCCTTTATTTACTTTTTGCCCGTAACGACCTGGTGGAAACTCATGGAAATGATGATATATTTACAACCATTATAAAAGTACCGCAGGTATGAAACGCGTATTAATTATTGATGATGAACCTTTGGCACGAATGGTTGTGCAGGAATATTTACAGGGGATGCCCGGCATAGAAGTTATTGGCGAATGCGGTGATGGGTTTGAAGGTATAAAAGCCGTCAATCAACACAAACCTGACCTGGTTTTCCTTGATGTACAAATGCCCAAAATAAACGGCTTTGAAATGCTGGAACTGTTGGAACAACAGCCTGCCGTAATATTTGCCACAGCTTTTGATGAATATGCCATTAAGGCCTTTGAAGCACATGCGGTTGATTACCTGCTAAAACCTTTTAGTAAAGAGCGCTTGCAAAAGGCGGTTGAAAAATACCTGGGCCAGGCACCGGTACAAGCTCAGAAACAAACCGAGCAACTGCTGGAAAGCGCGGCATTATCGCCGGCACAGCACGAGCGGATTGTAGTAAAAACCGGCACTAAAGTAAAGATTATCCCTGTGCAGGATGTATTATACCTGGAAGCTGATGATGATTACGTAAGTATCCATACAGCCGAGGGATCGTACCTGAAAAATAAGACCATGGGTTTTTTCGAACAAACGCTCGACCCGCGCCAGTTTGTACGCGTACACCGCTCATACATTGTAGCCATCCCCGAAATTACCCGTATAGACCCCTATGAAAAAGATGCCCACATTGCCATCCTGAAATCAGGCGCTAAAATACCGGTAAGCAAATCGGGCTATGTGAAGCTGAAGCAGGTACTGGGAATTTAAGCCCCTAACCCCTAAAGGGGAACTTCCATACCTCCCCTTTAGGGGCGGTGGCCTTCAATACAACAGCCTAAACCTAATGGTCTGCTCAATCGCTTTTAACTCCTCTAATACCTGTGTATCGTAGCCTGTGTTTACATCGGTAATTACGTAGCCAATTTGCGGGTTGGTCACCAAAAATTCGCCAACGATATTGATGTTATGACGGGCAAACACCTCGTTTATTTTAGCTAAAATACCCGGCACATTTTTGTGGATATGTATCAGCCTGTGGGCATTGCTTACACGTGGCGGTTGCAAATCGGGGAAGTTGCAGCTGGTATGGGTTTTACCCTCGTTCATAAAGGCAATTACCCTTTTGGGGATAAAATCCACATTGCGGGGGTTGTTCTTCGGGTCGTCAAAGATGATGATCCCTGCGGCGCAGGCGGTATCGGCCAGTTTGCGGCTTTGCACTTTGCCAAAGCAACCAATAACCTTTAAGCGGCCGGCATTTTCTACCTGTTCGGGTGTGGGCTGGTTGGCCTCATCGCAAAATAGTACACCGGCTTCCTGCAAATAACTTTCTTCAATATGGCTTTTGTGGCGGATGTTGTAGCCTTCTTTACGCATTTGTGCCAGCGCTTCTTCGTCTATATCGCCAACCACCAAACATTTAATACGGTTTTTAGGATAGGATATAGCACGCGGCAGTTTATTCAGGTACAAAAATTCGTCAAAGCTTGGCGTGATATGGTCGGCGCGCTCGGTTACCGATTTACGCTCGATATTCTCGGTATAAGCAAAGAATTTTTTGATCATCCCCGATTCCCGCAACTGGAAATCAGAGTAGCCATCGCCAATGCCAAAAATATCGCCCTGCAAGTTTAACTCCTTCAACAGTTTAACCTTGCCGCCTTCCTGCGATAAGGGGTTGGATTTATCGTAACCAATTATTTTGCCTTCCTCATCAAACACAAAGGTATTGGCGTAAATATTTTCTTTCTTAATATGGTACTCAGTTACCACTGGGATAATAAATTCCTTGAATCCACCGGATACGATCAGCACTTCATCGGCATGATTTTTAAAAAACACACTGTTGCGGGAAAATGAGATAGATACCTTCTTTTTTAAATGAGTGATCAGTTGTTTCAGATGGTCGCGATTGGCTTCCAGCAGTTTTACCCGGGCAGCTAAACTTTCGGCAAAGGATAGGCGGCCTTCCATACTGGCGTTGGTATAATCTTCTATCTGCTGATATATTTTTTCGCGGTCGGGGTGGTTTTTTAATGATATGCGGGCCAGTTCATCCAAAGCCTCAACCTGTGTAAATGTGCTGTCGAAATCAATTATATAGTACTGTCCCATAAGTGTATGTATAACACCGCAAAAATGCAAAAAAATGCACAAAGGTTTATCCACAAAACATTAATGTGGAAAAACGATCAGTTTTGTAGTCTATCTTATACTAATTGCCAACGAGTATATTTTACAAATCACCCTATAAGGGTGTAAAACAGATGCTTGCAATAATGTAAGTTTAAAATGTCATTTAATTAATTAGCTATCAATATGTGCGTAAACCACTATCCTTTATAGGGAGGTGCAATTGTTTAAGCCCGTACGCCTAAGGTTTTGGTTAAATGTTAAATTATGTAAATCCCCCTATTTGGGGGATAAGACTACTAAATTGATAGTCTAAATTTGGAGCATACATTACAATACTATAACTGATCGAATTGTAACACAACCTAACCGGGAAGCCCTCAGCCGCATTCCGGCATCAATTATCATTTTACAATCATCAAGGGGTAGTATTCAAGTATGAGAATAAGGTATATTCCGTTTTTTACCGAAAATATGGAAGAGCAGGTCAGATTTTTTACGGAAACATTAAAGTTTAAAGTTGTAAACAAGATTAACTTGTATGCAAACACAACCGGTACTGTTTTACAAAGCGAAAATGACGACGTGCTGATAGCAGTAAACGAACACCGGGAATACCGGGGCTGCAAAAATACCGTGATATTAAGTACAGATGATTGCCTGAAGGATTATCATAACTTACGTACCGAGGGCCTTGTGTTTACAAAAGAACCGCATTATTTGCCTGTTGGGCTGGTGGCTGAATTTACCGACCAGTTTGATAACCGCTTTATGCTGCTTGAGGAACGGAACTACAACGATGACCTTTAAATCAATTTGCTATGAAATACAACAAAACGCTGCGTAATAACAACACCATATGGAGTGATACGACCAGCCATAAACAGCAAACCCAGTACACCAATGATTTTAATATCCGCTTTGTATTTAGCGGGGATGAGGAATACAATATCGGCCGCAGGCAATTAACACTGTATCCCGACTCCTTTTTAATATTGAATAAAGGTACCCAATACACCAGCAAAATTGATTCGGCCAGCCCGGTTGAATCATTTTCGATGGGCTTTGATCAGGCTTTTTTGAATGACTTTAGCAATAGCTGGCAACTGAACGAACGCAGATTGCTTGACCGTAACAGCAGCCGTGTGCATGAATATGATTTCAGCGAAACCCTTTATCCTTTTAAAGGAGATATACGCTTTAACGTGCAACACCTTAAAAACTATATGGATAAAGGTGCGCATAATGAAATGCTGATAAATGAATACATGCACCACTGCCTGCTGAATTATTATACCATATATGACCAGGAAATATACAAGAAAATAGAATCGCTTAAGTTTTTGAACCGTAGCACTAAGGTTGAAATTTTACGTCGCCTTAACCTGGCGAAAGAATATTTGCTGAGCAACTTTAATCAAAATATCAGCCTGGAAGACCTGGCCGACCATGCCTGCCTTTCGGTAAACCACCTGCTGCGCACGTTTAAACAAGCTTTTCATCAATCGCCGCATCAATTTTTAATGCAAACACGTTTACAACGTGCCAAAATACTTTTAAAAACAACTAATTACCCTATTAATGAGATTGTAAACCTGGTAGGGTTCGAATGCCCAAGCTCGTTCATCAGGTTATTTAAAAACCGTTACGATATTACACCTTTAAAATTCAGGTGTTCGTTATAACTCCCTTTTTTGATGGTTGACAATAAGCCGGGTAGTGCAATAAGCTATCCGGTTTTCTTTTGTACGATCTTACCAGGTGTGATGTGCTGATTTGCTGGTTGTTCAGGCGCAGAACTGCATCGCGTTTTAAAAAGCAAAATTGGCAGCAAATAACCACTGTTCAGCGCTAATATTTATGCGGCCTTAACCTCGCCTATTGGGTGAAATATCGGCCTATTCCGGTTAAATTTGACTATCAGGCTGTCTTTTTGATACGCGGGTATCTTTCAAAGAACTTACACAATATACTAAATTTCAGGGCGAATAAAAAGCGAATTTTTTGAATAATTTGGAATAAATTACCGGGCTTATCGAATAATTATAAATAATAATAAATAATTTTAAGTAATTACTTTTTGTACAGATGCTACAATAATCAGCTCTTTGTATCTATAAAAAATATGCCCGCGCAGTAGCTCCCAAAATTCAAGATAGTGTAGCCGCTGTTGGAGTTGTCTCCAACAGATTTGTATGTTGCCGTGAATTAGTTGTTGGTGACAACACCAACAACGGCATCCTGTTGCCTCCAACAGCATGCGCGTGGCCGTGATTAATTGTTGGTGACAGCACCAAAACGGCATCAAGAGTTGTCTCCAATAGCATGTGCTATCCGGTTTTCTTATGGATACAAGGTGTATCATGGCCATCCCCCTCACTTAAAATATGCCGGAATTGTCAAAAGAGTGATAACCGCATATCCGGGGGTGATACTCGCATATCACCCTGTATTTGCCTTTCCTAATATTACATTTTAACATAATTGGCGCCCAAAGCCAGATTGATTTTTATTAACTGTTTACACATGTCAGCATTTCAACGCAACAGAAATCCACCTTAATTTATTTTTTAACATGCTGATAAACAGCAATTAATGTATTTATCCAATACGCAACAACTAACTAACTCACAAAACACATGAAGCAAAAATTACTTATTATTTTATTATTGGGGTTTGCGGTATTAACCAACGCATTTGCCCAGGAAAGAAAAATTACGGGTAGGGTGGTAAGCGCCGACGATAATCAATCGTTACCCGGCGTATCCGTAAAAATTAAAGGGACCACCAAAGGTGTATTAACCGATGGCGACGGAAATTTTTCTATTTCAGCAAACACTGGCCAAACGCTGGTATTTTCATTTATAGGTTACAGCGAATATAGCGTTGTTGTACCTAAGGGCAACCTTCCTTTAATTAAACTGGGTGCCAGTAATAAGCTGCTTAGCGAAGTTGTGGTAACCGATGGTTATACCACACAATCTAAAAAATTCCGCACAGGCGCCTCAACTACAGTATCAGGCGTTGAGAATGAGAATAAACCATTCTCGTCGCCACTGCAGGCATTGCAGGGCGAGGTGCCGGGCTTAAACGTTAGCTCGAACAGTGGCCAGCCGGGTGCTAACGTACAGGTGCGTTTACGCGGTGTGGGCTCTATAGGCGCAGGCTCGAACCCGTTGTATGTAATAGATGGTATGATAGTTAACGCCGGTGACCTTTCACGCTTAACTACCAGTACCAACGTTTTGTCAGGCATCAACGAGGATGATATTGAAAGCATCACCGTTTTGAAAGATGCCTCTGAAACCGCTATTTACGGTTCAAGGGGTGCTAACGGTGTTGTTGTTATTAATACCAAACATGGTAAAGCCGGTAAAACACAGGTAAGGTTTGATGCAGAGGCGGGTGTTACCAACGTTTTGCCTATCCCGGATGCAGGCAAACCATTGACAGCCGATCAATTTAAAGCTTTATTTATTGAAGGTGATACCAATTCAGGTTCAACTGCGGCCGATGTAGCTGCAGATTTGGCTTCGTTTGGCTTGAACGGCCCAAGCAACGATTGGTATAAACTGATTACCCGTAAAGGTACGCAACAGCAATACAACGTTTCTATTAATGGCGGTAGTGATGCTACCCGTATATTTGCATCGGCAGGATATTTTAAACAGGAAGCTACAATTATCGGTTCAAGTTTAAAAAGGTACACCGGTCAGTTCAATATCGATCATACCATTAGTAAAAAGGTTTCGTTAAGTAACAACCTTAATTTTTCTAACATCAACCAGTTAACGCCTACCAATGGTGGTACTTTTGCCAACCCTACCAGCAGTATATGGTTTTTGCTGCCCTACCAGCTAGCCTATAATGCCGATGGTTCAATCAACTCATCAACATCGGGCAATAATAACTTCACCAGCCAGTATAACCCAATATATATAGCTGCTAACAATAAATACTATTCATCGCAGAATAGAATACTGGAAGGCTTGACCTTAAAATGGAATATTTTGGATAATCTGAAATTTACCAGCTTTGGAAGCATTGACTATAATGTACTGGAAGAGCAATTGTTCTATAACCCGGTTATGGGCGACGGCCAATCTGCACATGGTTCAGGTTATGATTATTATACCCGCTTCTTTAACTGGCTGGCCAGGAACCAATTTGAATACCGTGCCAATTTGCTTCCTGATATGCATTTGAACGTAACAGCAGGTTACGAGGCGCAACGTTCGCAAAGTTATCAGATCAGTGCGCAGTCAAACGGTTATCCAACAACGCAACCTTTACTGCTGGCATCAGCTAACGCTTCAACGCCAATCACCGGTCGTGGTACATTCTCCAACTATGCTTTCGATTCGTTCTACAGTATTGGTGGTGTGAATTATAAAAACAGGTACTCATTAACTGCGACATTCAGAAGGGATGGTTCGTCTGTATTTGGTACCGACCACCAGTTTGGTAATTTCTATTCAGTGGGCGGCGCCTGGAATATCGATCAGGAAAGCTTCTTTAATGTTCAGCACACGCTGTCATCGTTTAAGCTACGCGGATCATACGGTACCGTTGGTAATGCACAGGGATTGGGTAACTATGCCGCAAGGCCAACCGCGGGGTACGGTGTAAATTACGCCGGTAATAACGGCCAGAACTATAATACCGTAGGTAACCCTGAACTGACCTGGGAAGCGCAGAAAAAGCTGGACATTGGTGCTGATTTTGGCTTCCTGCACGATAGGTTAAGCTTCACAGTTGATTACTATCGTAACAACATCGACCGCCTGATCCAAACTGCGCAAATTTCGCGCACCACTGGTTTTGCCGGTATAGTGGAGAACATTGGCGGTATGGTAAATAAAGGTTTTGAAGCCAGCGTGAAAGGCTGGGTTATTAAGTCGAAAGATTTTAACTGGAATACCAGCTTTAATATAGCCCTGAACCAAAACCGTGTAACATCATTAATTGGCCACGCGCCGGTTGTGAATGGCCCATTCCAATATCGCGAGGGCATGGATTTCCAAACCTACTATGTGCGTTTATATGCCGGTGTTAACTCTGCCAATGGCGAGGCTTTGTGGTATACTGATGGTACACGTACCGCTACCACAAACTCATACACCACTGCGCAGCGTGTAAATATGTACCAGGCAGATCCAAAGGAGTTTGGTGGTTTTAGCAACACGTTCAGCTATAAAGGTATTACCCTTACCGCTGATCTGTACTACAACTTTGGTAACTATGTGAATGATTCGAGCTGGGGTTATTACCTGAACGATGGCACTTTTGCTTTGAGTAATAAATACCAATACACATATCAAAACCGCTGGACAACGCCGGGTCAGGTTACCGACGTGCCTAAGTTTGTATTTGGTGGCGGTACATCTCCTAACTCATCAAACTTCTCATCGCGCGAGCTATACTACGGTGATTACATCAGGCTTAAGAACCTTGTTGTTGGTTACGATTTCAAAAATATCGCTTACCTGAAAAGATTTGGTATCAGCAAACTTTACCTGTATGGCCGTGGCACCAACTTATGGACAAAAACTTACGACAAACGATTGCCATTTGATCCGGAGCAAGGTATAAACGGGACTAATAACCTTGATGTATTACAGGGCAAAACATTCACAATAGGTTTAAATATTGGCTTATAAAATTTAAAGACTATGAAAATTAAAAGATTAATATATTTATTACTTGCAGGTGTCACAGCTTTTAGTGCCTGCAAAAAAGAGTTCCTGGATGAGAAACCGCCAACAGCGGTACCGGTAACCGAGGCGATAAAGACCGAGAACGATTTAGCCGACGCTGTTAACGGTATGTATGCTGCTATGCGCTCTACCCTATTCTATGGCCGCGATGTGCAGTTTTTAGGTGATGAACTTGCAGATAATACCTATATCAGCAATAATAATTCGGGTCGTTATTTGTCTGAAATGACTTATACCTACATTGCCAGTTCGGGTGAACCGGCAAATATATGGGGCCAGGGGTATTACACCATATTACAGGCCAACCGTATAATTTACGCTGCTAACTCGCTGCCTGCAAGCAACAATGTTAACCAGTTAAAAGGCGAGGCTTACGCTGTGCGCGCGTTGTGTTATTTAACCTTGCAACAGTTTTATGCAACTCCATTCACTGTAGATCCGGCTGCCATTGGCGTGCCACTGATTACCGCGCCAACAAACATTATTGGCCCGTTTGCTAAACCATCCCGTAATACTTCGGCTGTAGTTTATGCTAAGATCATCAGTGATTTGGATAGTGCTTACGCGATTATGCCTGCTACCGGTGCGCCAACACTGCATGCGCAAAATTCCGAGTATATTGCCAAATATGCTGCTAAGGCTATTGAGTCGCGCGCCTACCTGTATAAAGGCGATTACGCCAACGCCCGCGATGCTGCCCTACTGGTAGTTAATAATGGTGGTTATACCCTTGCAACAGCTGCTAACTATGTGGCTTACTGGGCTAATCCTGCGCCGCAAACCGGCAAACTGGAGACCATTTTTGAACTGGCGCAAAATACCGCCACCAATAATGGTAACACTGGTATGGATTATTTTTATAACCAGGCGGGTTATGGCGATGCTTTAGTTTATACCGATTTTTACAACACCTTCTCGGCAACGGATGTACGTAAAAGCTTGTTTTTAACTACCAGCGCAAAACGTGGCGCGGTACTGGTAAACAACAAGTATTCAAATGTCACTAATGCTAACGATAAGGACGATATTAAAGTGATCAGGTATTCGGAAGTGTTGCTAACTTTAGCCGAGGCCTATGCCCGCACCGGTAATGAACCGCTGGCCTTAACCTACCTTAACCAAGTGGCCCAGCGCCGTGATCCATCGCTGATTGGTTATGTTTCAACAGGCGCAACTTTAATCAACGATATCCTAAACGAAAGAAGGAAAGAATTGGCCTTTGAAGGTTTAAGATATTACGATTTGGTGAGGCTTAACTTGCCGGTGAACCGCCCGGCCCAAACTGCTGCGGCTGCGTTTACACGTACGCTCGATGTAACCAGCCCTAAACGTATATTCCCTATCCCGCAAGGTGAAATTGACGCTAACCCGGCAATTACCCAAAACACGGGTTACTAAATTTTGCTGTGATACAAAATAAAAAGCGGCCCTGTTTTAGGGCCGCTTTTTTATGTTTTTATGCGTAATAGGGTGATTTTCACCTATACGCAACAAATCACATCAGCTACTTTTACAGCAACCGAATGTTTCTTCATTTTAATATTTGGTCAGTTAATAATAGTTAATTAAAAAGGCCAGTCACGCGAGGTGGGTGGCTTTTCTTTTACTAAGATATTTAAAAAAATGAATAATCCAAAAATGTGCGAAAATCACCATTGGTGATTTTGCGTGTAACGTTTTTTGGGTGAATGTGTCTATTAGTAAAACATCACCACAATTATGAAACCATATATAATAGTAGCAGTAGCGGGTACCGTGATCGTTAACGGTTTTGGCTTTGGCAAGGCCGACAGAAAGCACGACCCTTTTTTAAAAGCGGATATGAAGTTTTTAAAAAACCACGAAAAAAAGTGTAACGACAGCGTAAGCAACTGCAAAGCCAGGCATTGGCACAATTGTAAAGCTGTGGTTTAGTATAATGTCCAATCCGCCGTTGTATTAGTAACTAAGCCGGCGCCCATCATATATATTCAAATTGCAGCAGCCGGCCCGTTCCATACGAACAGGCCGGCTGTTTTATTAATTATTTACTTAGCATTATCAGCCAATTCCCAAAATACTTTCGCGCTAAGAGGGTATACCACACCTGTATCGCTTGTTTTTAAATGTGCGGCATACCGTTGCAGCAATGCCGGATGATGTGCCAGCGCACGGAGATAGTTTTTAATATGTTGCAGGGTAAAGCTTTGCCTAAACTCTGGCCGCAGGGACGGCTCGTTAGCGTAGCATACGTTCCCCTCAGTATCACCGGGACTGATATACAGTAGTCCAAGGTTGCTGCTTACATGCTGTATCAGATCGTCAATATGTTGTGGGTTGGGCATAGTACTATTTATGCCATCACAGTTTCACACCCCTTAAAAACTCCTCGATACCCAACCGTTTTTTGCCTTCCAATTGCAAATCGGTTACTGATACAAAGCCGTCTTTACATGCAAATTTCAAGTATGCTTTACCATCGGTTAAAAAACCACCGGGTTGTATGCCAGGTTCAGTTTCATCTTTCAAGGCCTTATATACCTTCAGGACCTTATCATTCAGCGTAGTAAACGCGGTAGGGTATGGACTAAGCCCTCTGATCAGATTATAAACTTTTTCAACCGGCTGATTGAAGTCAATTTTACAGGTTTCTTTAAATATTTTGGGGGCGTGTTTTATCTCGGTTGCCTCAAAACTGTCCTGCGGGTGTTGCTGGTAGCGGCCGCTTTCAATAGCCTTAACGGTTTTTACCAGTAAGCCTGCCCCTTTGTTCATCAGGCGGTTGTGAAGGTCGCCGGCGGTTTCTTCGCCGGTAAGGGTAACTTTTTCGGTGAACAGCACATTGCCGGTATCGATATCATGCTGTAATAAAAACGTAGTAACGCCGCTCTCTTTTTCCCCATTAATAATAGCCCAGTTAATTGGGGCGGCACCCCGGTATTGCGGCAATAGCGAGGCATGCAGGTTAATAGTCCCCTTCGGCGGCATATTCCAAACTACTTCGGGCAACATACGGAAGGCTACTACTACTTGCAAATCAGCATTCAGTGCCTTCAGTTCTTCCAAAAATTCCGGGTCCTTCAGCTTTTCTGGCTGCAGTACTTTAATACCTTTGGCTACTGCGTATTGCTTAACGGCCGATTCGCTTAGTTTTTGTCCGCGGCCAGCCGGTTTATCAGGCGCGGTAACTACGCCAACAATATCAGCGCCCGAATCTATCAAAGCTTCCAGCGATGCAACCGCAAATTCGGGTGTCCCCATGAATACTATTTTCATAATCTATTATTAAGCCCCCTCTAAATCTCCCCCTGTAGGGGAGACTTTATAATATCCTGCAAGCCCTCCCTTCCGGGGAGGGTTGGGAGGGGCGGGTATTTTATTTATATAATAAATATTTTTGCCGCATAAGCTTATACCGGCTCAATGCAGGTTCCCAGCTCAAACGTATTTCTTCCTCAGATTTTCCAGCTACAATTTGCTTCCGTAATTCTTCCGATCCGGTTAGCTTTGTGAAATAGGCTGTAAAAAAATGCTCTTTATCCGGCGATTGCTTATACATGTCGATGATCCACGAGAGGTTTAGTTTGCCGGATTTCCACAATTTATCGGTGTCATATTTCCTAAGGTCTAAGCCATAGCAGGTTTGACCCTTTAGCGGCGGGTTATCACTTACACCGGGGATACTTACCGGGGTGAAGCTAAACTTATATTTATCTTTCAACAACGGACTCCCCACCACCTGGAATGGAAACGGCGTACCGCGGCCCAAACTAAAAGTAGTGCCCTCAAACAAGCACAAACTTGGATATAATAATACCGATTGGTATGTGCTTAAATTGGGCGATGGGTTAATAGGTAATTTATATGCCATGGCATGGGTATAGTTGGCCACTTTAATAATTTTCAGCTTACACTTAATGTGGCCTTTTAACCAGCCTTCGCCATTTATCATTTGGGCATATTCGCCCAGCGTCATGCCGTGAGTGATGGGGATAGGGTGCATCCCAACGCTCGATTTGAACGCGGTATCCAACACCGCGCCGTCAACCACATTGCCATTTGGATTAGGCCGGTCAAGTATCATTAGTTCGATATTGTTTTCGGCACAGGCCTCCATTACATAGTGCAGGGTGGTGAGGTAAGTATAAAAACGGGCGCCAACATCCTGCATGTCAAAAATCATCAGGTCAATACCTTTTAAATCTTCAGGGCGGGGTTTGTGTTTGCGGCTGCCATAAAGCGATAGGGCCGGTATGCCTGTTTTAGGATCTACCGTATCTTCTACCTTACCGCCATCCGCCGCGTTGCCGCGGAAGCCATGTTCGGGGCCGAATATTTTTTTCACCTCAACACCAAGCTTTACCAGGCTATCTACACTGAAGGATAGGTTTTTGCCAATTACCGATGTTTGGTTGATCACCATACCTACATGCTTGCCCTTTAAATAGGGAAGATATAATTCGGTTTGGTCGGCACCGGTAGCGATTTCTTTACTATTTCGTAGGTCAATTTTCGAAACGGCATTGCGTATACCCTTATAAAGTCCCCTTACATCGCCTTTGCCAGCCGGTTTGCTAAGCGGGGGCTGGTTTTGGTCTCCCTTAGTATTCACTTGTGCGAACACGCTTAAGCTACCCAGCGCCAGCATTAAAACTATAAACGATCTTTTTTGTGCTCTCATTTACATCAAACCTAAATTACAATTGTTAAACCAGCTTAATTAAGTCATTTTCGCCTTAATTCTGCATATTTGCTAAAATACAAAAATAATCTGCATTGAGTTTTTCAAGGTTCATAGCTGCCCGTATAAGTTTCAAATCAAAACGTACATTTTCAAAGCTGATTGTACGCATAGCCATTGTTGGTATTATGCTGGGCCTGGGCGTAATGATCCTCTCACTGGCTATTATTAAAGGGTTTAAACAAGAGATCAGGGAAAAAGTTCGGGGTTTTGCAGCCGATATCACTATTTACCGGTACGATCTGAACAACTCGTTCGAGATATCGCAAATAGTAGAGGACAACGCCTTTATCAAACGTATCAAAAGTTTGCCTTATGTTGCCGGTATTTCGGCATTTGCTACTAAGCCGGGTATTATTAAAGCCAATAACGAAATTGAGGGAGTGGTACTGAAAGGCGTTGGTGAAGATTACGATTGGTCGTTTTTTAGTAAAACACTGGTAGCAGGCCGGGTAATAAATTTTAAGGATACCGTAAACGAGATCATGATATCCACCTACACGGCCAACCGCTTAAAATTAAAGCTGAACGATAAGTTTTTGATGTACTTTGTACAGCAACCGCTGCGCAAACGCAAGTTTACCATAGTGGGTATTTATGATGCGGGGGTAGAAGATGTGAATAAGGTTTTCGTAATAAGCAGCCTCTCGCTAATACAGAAGCTGAATAACTGGAACCCCAATGAGATAGGCGGCTACGAAGTGCGGGTGCGCGATTTTGACCATGTAGAGGAATACAATCAGGGTGTGCGCGATCAAATGCCGGTAGAACTGAGATCGTACACTATTAGTGAAAATTACCAAACGATATTTGAATGGCTGAAGCTGCTGGATGCCAATACCCAGGTAATATTAGCGCTGATGCTGGTAGTAGCGGTTATTAATATGATATCGGCGTTGCTGATTATGATACTGGAGCGCACCACCATGATAGGTATGCTGAAGGCTATGGGGGCCACTAACTGGAAAATACAGGAAATATTTTTATACAACGCGGTTTACCTGATAAGCATTGGCTTATTGCTGGGAAACGTTTTGGGGTTAGGTTTGGGCTGGCTGCAATATCAAACACATTTTTTTAAGCTGGATGAGGCATCCTACTACATGAAATTTGTACCGATACAGTTTGATTGGGTAGATGTGCTTTTACTGAACGCCGGCACCCTGACCATATCTTTACTGGTACTTATCATCCCATCTATGCTGGTAAGCCGTATTACGCCGGTAAAAGCTATAAAGTTTAAATAATCCCTTAATATATCTGGTAACCCAGGCCCAGCCTGAATAATTGACTGTATACTTTGGCATTGTTGCTGCCAACATAGCCGGCCATGTGGTTTGTTAATCCCTGGGCAAAACTGCCATTTAGGGTAAACTTATTGTGGTGTAAAGCTAAGCCTAAGCGCAAACGGGCATCATTTGGCGGGGTGCCTCTGTCGCGCTTACTGCGGTAGGTAGTAACCGTGCCGTTATAATTTACATTAGCTACACCATTTTCACGGCTGCTTAATCCCACGCCAACATCTACTCCCGGTAAAACATCAAACGTGCAGTTTTTTAGTTTTATCCTGTAGCCGATATAGGGATTAATGTTAACAGCGTAACTGTTTAAATAGGTGTGACCGGAGATGTCGGGAGACGTTGTAGTTGTTTGCACATACGGCATCGCTACATAACTGGATATAAAATTATTGATATTTACTTTACTTCTTAAAATTTCATAGTCGGTTTGCACGCCAAATATAAAACCTGTAGGGCCTACTAAACTTAACTTAAACCCCGCTCCATAGCTAAATGCAAAATGTTTTCCGTAAGGGTCGTTGGTGTAGGTTTCATCGGCGTGCGAACCCTCAAGTATATAGCTATCGTTAACTGCAGATGCTCCGGTATAATGAAATAAGCCAGTATTGGCTTGCACCGAAATTTCCATTTTTTGCGCGTATGAATACAGTGATAAGCCTAAAATAAAAAGGATAAGTAAAGGTTTTCTCATTTTTTTGAAGTTTGAAAGTTCAGCTTCAGGTTAATACCGCCTGCGCCGAA
Organism: Mucilaginibacter boryungensis; assembly: GCF_015221995.1. Taxonomy (NCBI): domain Bacteria; kingdom Pseudomonadati; phylum Bacteroidota; class Sphingobacteriia; order Sphingobacteriales; family Sphingobacteriaceae; genus Mucilaginibacter; species Mucilaginibacter boryungensis. Next base: position 171,740 of record NZ_JADFFM010000002.1, on the reverse strand, counting down.
CTTTATTTGCTGTGAGCCTAAGCCATCAAGCGGGTATTTTAAAAATGGCTCGAAGATCAGACGGTTGCTTTTGCCTAACTGGTAGCCTACGCCAAAGGATACGTTAAGTGTTTTTGCCACATCGAACCCACTGAAGCTGGTATGGGTGATGGCTTGCTGATCGGTTTTGGCGTAGGTATAGTTAAGGGTATATGTTTCATTAATAAACGTCCCCGAACTTAGCCCTGCCGAAATGTAGGCATCTGTTTTTTGCGGGTTAAACTGGTATTTTAAATTGATGGGAATATCTAAACCAATAAGTTTGGCGTTATAATCGCGCAGGGCAGGCGATACAAAGGTAGCAATAGCGAAGCCCCTCAATCCATTGGTGTTAGAACCTGTGACGATATTGCTGCCCACAGGGGCCGAACTGGCGTATACTTGGTTAAGCGCGGTTTTTGCCAGCGATACGGCATTATTCAGGTCGCCGCCTTCAATGGCACTATTACTGTACTTTAGCGTGTTTTGAGCAATGGCCACGCCCGCAGTAAGCTTTAATCTTTTGGTTAATTTAAAGTCGGAACTAAAGCCCGCGCCTACGTTAATGTTGTTATCGCTACCCTTAGCATAATTAAAATAAGTAGCCGCGTAAACACTCATGGTCGTTTTCTTACCCGCTGCGTTTTGGGTTTTATTCCCGCTATTTTTCACAGCAGTTTTGTCATTCAGCATTTGCTCGATGGTGATACCCGGCGATGACTTTGGTGTTTGAACCGGATTAGTACCTGCATATTTTTCTGCAGGATTGGTTATTACACTATCGGTTGAGTTACCAACAGCAGCAATGCCCGTGTTTTTAGATATAACCGATGCGCTGTCGTGTTTGGTGATAACCGCAATTGGATTGCCTTGTGTGCTGTTTTGGGATACGGCCGGTTTATCAACAGGGTTATTTGTTGTAGTTTGTATGCCGGTTTTAGCCTGGTGCGGAGTACTGACAGCCAATTGCGGTTGTACCGCGGCAGACGGGGCTTTTAAAGTATTGCCTTGTGCAATATACGGCGTAGCGTTGCTGCCTGTTTGATGTGACAAAGAATCAATGGCCGGAGCTGCGTTAACAGGTGCATGTTGTTGAATAATTGTTTTAGGATGCTTAGCCTGCAAGTTTAAGTTTTGGGTTTCATTGGGTTTAACAATAAACCACAGCCCTATACCTAACAGCACCACAGCGGCAGCAGCATACCATAACCAGGCCAGGCCACGGTGTTTTTCCTTTTCAGGGAATTTTTCACGCAGCAATGCCCAACCCTTATTAGCCGTGGTATCTTCGTAATTATCAAATACCTCGCGAATGCGGTTATTCAGGTCGTTATATAATTTATCCTCGTCCATCATTGCGCTGTCACTATTAGTTTTCTTAATTTTTCCTTAGCCCGGGTTAAATAAACCCGCGATGAGCTTGCCGGGATAGCCATCATATCAGCAATCTCATCGTGGCTATAGCCATCAATTTCGTACAGGTTAAAAACGGTACGCTGTATTACCGGCAGGGTATCCATCAATTTTAAAATATCCTGTGCGCTAATATTTTCAATAATATAAGTGCCTGCGCTTAATGGCATGGCATTATCCAGTTCCATATTGGCCTGGTGTTTCAGTTCTTTTCTGCGCCTGTCAATAGCTGTGTTAACAATAATAGTTCGCAACCAGGCTTTAAAAGGTTTGGCCACATCATACTGTGCCATGGTATTAAATACTTTTATAAAACCATCATTAGTAACTTCCATAGCATCATCCCGGCTAAAGCAATAACGCATGGCAATGCCCATGGTAAACCCATAGTAATGCTTATAAAGCATTTCCTGGTGTTTTAGGCTGCCCCGTTTGCACTGGCCTATCAATTCAGCTTCGGCAATGCCTTGTGGTAGATGCATTAAGTGTTTTAGTACCGTTTTTTGATGATCAGTTTTTTAGCCTCGTAAGTTACTACGCAATTAAAAGGCATATTGCTACAATTAAATATAAAAAATATTTATCGGCAATAAAAAAGGCCGTATTAAACGGCCTATATCATTTGCTACAATCTTTTGCTATTGCTTTGTTAAATTGTAATAATAATCAAGTGTATCGCCTACAACAGCTTCAATTTTAAAATTAACGCCATTATAACTATACAAATAAGTACCCGATAAATGCACTTTTGACAAGCTGGCAGTCGAGCTGTAAGTTTTATCGGCAAATTGCACATAGGTAGGGTCCATAGAAAAATCGCCAAAGCTACCGGCATGTACAGTGGCAGTATCGCCTGTTACCTTATAACCTGTTTTCAGATCCATTGTTAAAGTTAAATTAGCCTTAACAGTATCATATTTTTTGGTAGCAGGGCTATAGTGTATCTTCATAAACGGCCCGGCAAAAGTACCTGTAGGCGCGTTAAAAGATACATCGGCATCGTTACTATGCTTTAAACAGCCTGCACCAAGCATTACTATAAATGGTAAAAAGAAAATGATTGCACGTTTCATAAAATAGTGTATTTATTAATGGGGTATACGTATCAGGAGTATAAAACGCTACAAGACGTGGCATTATTTTATAGTTTTTTTGCTTCATTCCAAAATACATCCATTTCAGCCAGCGTCATGTCCTGTAACTTTTTGCCGCTATCCTGTGCTTTGGCTTCCAGATATTGAAACCGTTTAATGAATTTCCGGTTTGTTTTTTCCAGCGCATTTTCCGGGTTAATGTTAATGAACCGCGCATAATTGATCAGCGAAAACAACAGGTCGCCAAACTCACCTTCGGCTTTTTCATGGTCAATAGCGCTATTGTCTTCCGCGTTAAATTCCGACCGGAATTCCTGCATTTCTTCTTCAACCTTTTCCCAAACCTGGTTTTTATGCTCCCAGTCGAAGCCGATACCACGCGCTTTCTCTTGTATGCGCGATGCCTTCACCAATGCCGGTAACGAAGCAGGTACACCACCCAGGACGGATTTATTACCTTCCTTTAATTTTAGTTTCTCCCAGTTACGCTTTACATCATCTTCATTATTTACTTCGGTATCGCTGTAAATATGCGGGTGACGGGTGATCAGCTTATCGCAGATACCGTTTAATACATCGGTTATATCAAACTCTTTGGTTTCGGATGCTATACGGGCATAAAAAACCAGGTGCAGCATAATATCGCCCAGCTCTTTTTTTACCTCCTGCATATCGCAGCCCAGTATCGAATCAGACAGCTCGTAGGTTTCCTCAATGGTTAAATGGCGCAGGCTTTCCATGGTCTGTTTCATATCCCAAGGGCAGTTCTCGCGCAGATCGTCCATTATTTTCAACAGGCGCTCAAAGGAAGCAGCCGGGGTAAAGCCAGTATCAGGAGGTATAAGAGGCATATATTTGTTGTTTATGTCTAAGCCACGACAAGCAGAACTTATCGGATGACATGGTTCAAAGGTATAAAGATAGAAAAGAATGTCTTAACCTTGGTTTAACAGATTGAAGGATTACCAATGATATAGAAATATTGTAATCTGATGAATTGGGTTTAATCCCGGTTCAAACTTTCGTCGCCCTTAACATCTCCCGCTTTCCCGGTGCTCCAGGCGCTTTTTCCACTTTCAATCCCAATGCCTTTAGCATGCGTTTTAAATTACCGGTTATGGCGTAAGTGACAAATACACCACCAGGTTTAAGGAATTGAATAGTATGGCCAATTGCTTCCTCGCTCCACATTTCGGGTTGGTGGGCTACGGCAAAAGCGTCGAAGTAGATGATGTCATACAACTCGGCACTTTCAAACTCGGGCAATTTGCAGTGCGCGGTTTTCAGCTGGCAAAATTCGTTTACGCTAACCAGGTGATTAATGGATGATGGGTACCAGCTTAAAAAGTCATCCCATAGTTTGGGGGGAATGTATGCCTCGTAACCGGTTTGGTCTATCATTGTTGTACTTAAGGGGTATGCCTCAATACCGGTGTATTCCAGTTTAATTTGCTTGTTGGTGCAAAAATCGGCACTCAATAAAAAATTAAGCCCGGTGCCCAGGCCAACCTCCAATACCGATACGGCTTGCGCATCCGCGCCGGCTAAAAAATGGCGCAGGCCTGAATTCAGGAATACATGTGTACTTTCCTGCAAAGCCCCGTGGCGCGAATGGTAATTTTCGCCAACAGCAGGATTGAAAATCGTTTTAGAACCATCGCCGGTGATGACAAAAGATAATTGCCCCTCAGTCCCCTGAAGGGGAAGTTGTTGTTCATCATCATAGTGTTGTTTACCCATATTGTATTTTGTTCCCCCTTTAGGGGGGTAGGGTGCTTAATTCAAATATTTTGTCACCACCTCGCCCATATCATAAACCGGCACAGCGGTAATTTTTGCGGCTATAATGCTGCTTCCGGCTGCCGAGCGGTACCCAGCCGCGCAATGCACCACAATGGGCTTGTTGGTTGGTATCTCGTTTAAGCGCTCGCGCAATTCAGGCAGGGGGATAGTTAAAGCGTGTTCGAATAATTTGCCTTCGTTTATTTCTCCCCAGTTGCGGGCATCAATAATGGTATATTTATCGGGGTTTGCTTCAAAGTGGGCCAAGTCAAATACCGGCGTGGTTACCGTAGCTACTTCATGCGGCACAACCTGTGCTGATATGATATTTTTTTCGTAGCCTATTTTGGCTGTTTTCCTGATCACTACTTCCAGCTTTTCTGCATCTCCGGCCATCAGGTAAAATGGTTCATCGGGATTAATAACCGAACCCAGCCAAGTTTCAAACCTGCCGCCATCCTGCAGGTTTATTGCGCCTGCTACATGCCCTTTTTTAAATTGAGCAGACGGGCGGGTATCAACAATTAAAACATCGTTCTTAAACACCCGGTGATCAATACGCGGGACAGCCAATATGTTTTCTTCCACGCTGTCCGCACCCTTCTTATTCAGTTCTACATCATACCCAAAATAGCGCGGGATAAAAGGCTGGTCGGTGGTAAGCAATTGTACAAAGTGCATTTCATCCATCAATTGCAGCGCATAGTTTTCACGCAGTTCGCGGCCGATGGTGCTACTTAGGTCGGGGCTTATATTTTTGCCGCAAAGCGAACCGGGCCCGTGGGCGGGATAAACCGTAACATGGTGCGGTAATTTCATCAGCTTATCGCGCGTGCTGTGGTACATTTGCCTGGCCAGGTCCTTTTTTAACGCGGTAATGTTACCGGCGTTCTCACGCAGGTCAGGACGGCCTACATCGCCCACAAATAGCGTGTCGCCTGTAAAAATATCGGTTTGTTTGCCATTCTCGTCCTCAACCAAAATACAAATAGAATCGGGCGAGTGGCCAGGAGTGTTTATGGCGATCAGCTTAATATCACTTAGCGAAATTACATCGCCATCATCAAAAGTTTCATGCGGGTACTCGGCGTCAACCAGCTTGCTTACATAAATGGTAGCGCCTGTTTTTTGATGGATTTCTAAATGCGAGCTTACAAAATCGGCATGGGGGTGGGTCTCGATTACGCCGGTTATCTGCGCTTCGTGCAGCGTGGCAAAATCGTAATAAGGCTGCGGGTCGCGGGCGGGATCGATAACAACCATGCTGCCGTTGCGGATAACCGCGTATGATGCATGGGCCAATCCCATATCGTAAAATTGATGAATGATCATATAGCTTAAGTGCCACAAAGGTAGTGCTTTAGTTAAAAGTGTTAAAATGGGTAAAGTGGTTTAATTGTCAACATTTTAATATGTTACGAACATGGGTTGATAAATAATACAAAATACCGTTTTGGTTTTTGGTATAAAATTACTATGTTAGCATAATAATTGCAAAACTATGAGCCAGGAACTGATAGATTTTTCTGCCCAGATTGATGAACAGTTTGTAATGGAAGATTGCGTGGAAGAAAGCATTTTTACTTACGTGCTGAGTGTTTTTAATTGATTTGAGATAAGGAAATCATTAAACCATGTCATTTCGAACGAACTCGGGCTGACTGCGTAGGGGAGTGAGGAGAAATCTTATACGATTTCTTATCGCGCGTATAAGATTTCTCCTCGCTTCCGCACAGCCTATTCAGTGTTCGTTCGAAATGACACGGTGGCTGTATGCCCAAAAAAAGCAGGTACACCTTTCGATATACCTGCTTTTTTTACCTGTAATATCAGGCTGAATATATTACGGGAATTTTACGCCGTTATACGCTGAAACATCTGCCTGCGGAATGCTTGATCCGTATTTTGCGTTGATAGCCTTTATAAACTCGTTAGCAACAATGGCGTAACCGCGCGGGGTTAAGTGCACACCATCTAACGAGAATATGCCGCCACTGATATAGTTTGAGCTTAAGCTAACTCCATTAACTATAAGTCCGTTTGCTTTTACATTGCTCAGGAACGTATAAGCATCAAACACAGCTAAGTTGTTTGCAGCGGCAATAGATGTGATGGTTGAATTATAAGAAGTTACATAATCCTTCACCAAAGCCTGCTCGTTCACATCCAACACATACTGGGTTTGGATAGGGTTGCGCGGGTCTAAACCATACGGATAGGTACCTACCCCGGCAGTGGTTGATCCAATTAACGATGTTGGGAAGGTAAGCGTGATCAAATCTTTAGCTGTAGCCGCGCGCGGAGCATAAGTAGAACCCGAAACCAGTGCGCTAATATATAATGCCTGTACAGCGGGGTTGGCTTTTTGCACGTTTCCTAAAATAAGCGGTACCGTAACAGTGTTAAAAAATGGTATAGTAGTAACATCAGGAATAGTAGCTACCGCGCCTTTTGCGCCTGAACCGCCCGTACCACCTGCAATTAATTTGCTGATGGATAACTGGTATAATTGAGCAAAGGTGGTTTTATCTGTTAAAACATCGCCGGCGCCGCCTGATGTGGCATAGCCTAAAGCATCATTATTGCCCAGCCAGTCGGTAAAAAAGGTAAACGGCTTAGCGGTAACAAAATCAAGGTAGGCTGTTGTATTTGTTGGGGTATTACCAGCCAGCAGCCTTTCGTAATAACCATTAAGATTGCCATATGATGTAAGCGTTACATGCAGTAATTTAATACCAGGCACACCGTAATTGTTTAAATCGCCGGCATATTTGGTATAGGTAGTTACATTACCGAAACCCGGCACAGCCACTACACCTGTAACTGCCAGGTTGGTAGTAACAGGGGCTGTGATAGGCGACCCGGTGGCCGGGTCGAACCCTGTTAATTTTAAATATCCCGATCCGTTAGCCTGTGCTTCGGTAAATAGAGGCTGGGTAAAAGTACCGCCGCCAACCTTTGCCATTTGCGCGGCAATAATGCTGGGGTACGAGTTTAGCTGCCCTTCGCGGTATAAACCATTATCGGCATAACCGGCAGTTAAGGAGTTACCGACTGAAATATACCTGCTAAAGTTAGCTGTACCTGCCGACGGCTTAGGTACATCAATATTGGTTTTACAAGCTGTAAAGCTTAGCAGCCCCGCGGCAACAATTAGGTATGAATATGTTCTTAAATTTTTCATGAAATCAAAATATTAAAGGTTACCAGTGATAAGCAAGTGATATACCCGGTATGTAAACGTTGGTTTTAAATGTACCCGAAAGGTTCGATTCGATATTGGTTTGCTGGCGCGCGCCAACACTTTCGTATTCGAAGGACAGGTCCAGATCAAGATGGTTAGCCACTTTATAGCCAAAACCGGCTGTTAAATAAAAGCGGTTGGCATCAGGCGCTTCGGGGGTTACATAGCCGTTAGGCACCGGGGTGGTAGTTAAACCGCCGCCAATCCGGAAGGCCATTTTATCGTTGCTTTTATATTCGGTACCAAGGCGGAATGATATCGCATCTTTATAGTTACGGGGCGAATAAGTATCGGCCAAAGCTGCGGTGTTGCTGGCATAATCAAAAGCTAAAGCTTTGTACGCGCTCCAGCCAATGTAATTCAAATCCATTGCCAGCGTCCATTGTTTGGTTGGATAAACGCCTATACCAAAGGATGTGGTTGCGGGTAAAGGTATACCCGATGAAAAAGTATTTGGCTGCGGGAAGTTAGCTTGTACCGATGCGGGTACGGTGAAGATAGCATTGCCGCCGTTAATATTGGTATTTACTTTAGAACGGTGGGTAAAACCAACAGTTACACCCGATTCTGTTTTGAAGTAAATGCCCGCGTTCCAGCCATAGCCTTTGCCATTGCCCTTCAGTTCGGCCTGTCCGTCTGCACCGGTAGAACCTGATAGCGGGATGGCCCGGGTTAGATCAACGCTGGCACGGTTATAAACAAAGCCACCGCCAATGCTTACAAAATCAGCAAGCTTGATACTAATGGTTGGCTGAATATAAATGGCTTTCAAATCTAAGCTTTCCAATGCGTATTTACCTGTCCAGCTGGTTCCCCAGTCGGTTAAACCGCCAAAAGGGGTATACACACCTAACCCTAATTTCCAGAATGAATTTTTAGGCCCCCAAACAGCGTAAGCGCTAAACGGAGTAGCAATTTTATTAGCGTTATTATATTGGGTGGTCGACCCGGTAGCCACAAATGCCGATTTAAACATCAGCGGACTAATACCGGCCTGTATATAATTTTCAGGTAACATGGCCACAGCACCGGGGTTAAATAGTACCGAAGCACCGTCCTGCAGTAAGCCGGTACCTGTATGGCCCATGCCTATTTGCTTTTGTCCGTGTAGGTTAACCTGGAAGCCCTGGGCAAACGCCATTACGGGAACAGTTGCCAGGAGCAGGAGTAGTAGTTTTCTCATAATATATATAAAAGGTTTATAATAAGCTGTTAACGTTGGGCGCAACAAGCAGTTTTAAAAAAAATAAAAATAGTCTCTATTCAATAGAAAAAAAGGGCTATAATGCGGAGATATTAGTCAATATGTCGGAGAAAACTTTAAATTTAGTTTTACTAATAAGTTAACCATTAAATGCACAAAAGGTTGGTGAATAATAACTATCAACATAAAATAATTTAGCGTATGGCTAAAAAGATAGGGCAATTAAGCTTATCGAAATTTGCAGACCTGTATGCAGACAATTTTGTAAGTAATGATTTTTTTGTGGCCGATGAGAAACAACTGCTTAGTTTAAGCGAGTTCCCCTACCGGTCGGATGGGTATATTATCGGCATTTGTACGCGCGGTACCGCCCGGGTTGAAGTTAATTTGCAGGTGTATGAAGCCGTACCCGATGCCATGCTGCTGGCCACACCCTTCCATGTACTGAGGATATATAACGCCAGTGCCGATTTTTTATGCCGCTTCCTGGTATTCTCTAAAGCTTTTTTAACAGAAAATAACGGCAACAGTCATTTTTTAGAAACCTTTGGATATTTTAAAAATACCTCGATACCTGTGATATACCCCGATAATGCGGACGCACGGATGATACTGGATGTTTATTTGCTGATGAAACAAAAAATAGAGCGGCAGGACCACCCTTACCGGTTGGAAATATCGCGCAGCATACTTACTACTTTACTGTATGAAGTGCAATCGGTTTATGAAAAGCAGCACACTATTATTAAAGCCAAGCAAACCCGTAAACAGGAATTGAACGTGCTTTTCCAGGACCTGGTATTTCAGCATTATAAAGAACACCGCACCGTGCAATACTACGCCGATGCGCTGTTTGTATCGCCCAAACACCTTACCGAAACCATTAAAGATGTAACAGGCCGCACCGCGGGCGAATGGATAGATGATGCCGTAATACTGGAAGCCAAGGTGCTGCTGCGCAATAATGATATCAGCATAGCCAACGTAGCCGCTGATATCCATTTTCCCGATCAATCAACTTTTGGTAAGTACTTTAAAAAACATACAGGCATGTCACCGTCAGATTTTAGGGTGGTAAGCGGAAATTGACTCACCTCTCTTCGCCTGTGGGGTAAAGAGGATTACTACACTGAGGCCGGTTTATGGTTCGACTCACCCGGTCATACTTGCGCTCGTTTGAAACGAGTGCTTAACACTGTCCGGCGTCTGTGACGCCATATGCAATACAATCGCATAACCAATTTAAGCACTCGTTTCAAACGAGCGCAAGATTATTGGGAAGCGTCGTCGGATCAGTTCCGACATTTTGACCAATATCTCCGCATTGCTGACCTTTCATCCGGAATTTATCTCGTCTAATTTTGCCTTTAATTATAAACCGGATAAAGCTGCCTTATGCTTTATTAAATAGATATCTGATTACGTATGAGCACTACCGAAATAGCAGGCGCCTTAAAAGGCGGGGAATTTTTGATCAGGGATACGCAGGCCGAAAATATTTTTATTCCTGAAGAATGGAACGAAGAACAGCTAATGATAGCCCAAACCTGTACCGATTTTCTGGCGCAAAATGTAGTACCTAACCTGCAGCGAATTGACGAACAGGAAGAAGGCCTGATGCCGCACCTGATGGAAGAAGCCGGTCAGTTGGGTTTGCTGAGCATATCTATACCCGAAGAATACGGTGGTTTTGGTAAGGATTTCAAAACATCCATGCTGGTAACAGAGAAGCTGGGCGCGGGCAATTCGTTTTCGGTGGCGTTTTCGGCGCATACCGGTATTGGTACCCTGCCCATATTGTATTACGGTACTGAAGCGCAAAAAGCTAAATATATCCCCAAACTGGCCAGCGGCGAGTGGAAAGGCTGTTATTGCTTAACCGAACCCGGCGCCGGGTCGGATGCTAACTCGGGCAAGGCGAGGGCAAAGCTATCTGATGATGGAAAATATTATCTCATTACCGGGCAAAAAATGTGGATCACTAACGCTGGTTTTGCTGATGTGTTCACCGTATTTGCCAAAATAGATGATGATGAGAACCTGAGCGCATTCATTGTAGAAAAAGGTTTTGAAGGTTTATCACTGAATACCGAAGAACATAAAATGGGTATCAAGGGGAGTTCAACCCGGCAGGTGTTTTTTAACGATTGCAAAGTGCCGGTAGAGAACCTGCTATCCGAACGGGGCAACGGTTTCAAAATAGCGGTAAATATCCTGAACCTGGGCCGTATCAAGCTGGGTGGCGCTACAATTGGGGCCAGCAAAATGATTATTGACTATTCGGTGAAATACGCTAACGAGCGCGAGCAATTTGGCAGGCCCATTGCTAAATACGGCGCTATCCGCTATAAAATTGCCCAGCAAGCTATCCGTACTTATGCTTCTGAATCGGCTATCTATCGCGCCAGTCAGAATATGGAAGAAGCCACCGAGCATATGATAGCCCAGGGCATGGACCCTATTAAAGCGAAACTAAAAGGTACCGAACAATATGCCATCGAGGCGGCAATTATTAAGGTAGATGCTTCAGAAACTTTGGATTACGTGGTAGATGAAGGCGTACAGATCTACGGCGGTATGGGCTACAGCGCTGATGCGCCTATGGATAGGGCTTACCGCGATTCGCGGATCAACCGGATATTTGAGGGCACTAACGAGATCAACCGCATGCTGACGGTGGATATGATGCTGAAACGCGCCATGAAGGGCGAGCTGGATTTGATGGGTCCTGCCCAAAAAGTTGCAGGCGAACTGATGAGTATCCCCGATTTTGGCGCTACTGAAGAGGAAACACTGTTCAGCAAAGAGAAAAAATATGTGGCCAATTTTAAAAAGGCCGTACTAATGGTAGCCGGCGCAGCCGTGCAAAAACTAATGATGCAATTAGGCAAGGAACAGGAAGTGTTAATGAACCTGGCCGATATGCTGATAGCCTTGTACGTAGCCGAATCATTGCAGTTGCGGGTAGAAAAACTGGTGGGCATGCGTGGCGAGGAAGCATGTGCCGGTCAGTTGGATATTATGCGTGTGTTTATATATGATGCTGCCGAAAAAATATTGAAAGCGGGTAAAGAAGCCCTGAATGCATTTGCCGAGGGCGATGAACGCCGTATGATGATGATGGGCCTGCGACGCTATACCAAAACCGAAGACTTTAATACCACAGCCGCCCGCAGGAATATTGCAGCTATGGTAATTGCAGAAAATAAGTATTGTTTTTAACAGCGGTTTTGCAGCTATGAACGTATTTTATGAAGGACAGGTTCTATGGTCGCAAATTGATGCTAACCAGCACATGCGGCATTCGGCTTATGCGGATATTGCCGCGCAGGCACGTTTGAATATGCTGGAAAGCGTAGGCCTTAAAACTACCACACTGTTTGAATATAAAATTGGCCCGGTGCTGTTTCGCGAAGAGTTAAGGTACCTGCGCGAAATTTCCCTGGGCGACGATGTGAAAGTAAGTTGCGAGATCATCAGTTCAAGGGCCGATGGTTCCCGCTGGACCATCCGCCATGAAATTTTTCGTGGTGATGGCACAAAAGCAGCTATCATTATAGCCGAAGGGGCATGGATAGATATGAAGAAGCGTAAACTTGCCATACTGCCTGCCGCTATAAGCGAAATGTTTGCCAAAGCGCCCCGGGCCGATGATTACCAGGAGCAGGGGCCAAAGCTTAAGGCTGAAACCCAGTAATAAATTCTACCAAAAATATCTACTATGAGCGACCTGAAAACAAGTTTTGAACAAGCTGTAGCGCAAAGCAAGCAACTAAGTAAGCGCCCGGATAACGAGACGTTACTGAAGTTATACAGCCTGTACAAACAAGCCACCGAGGGCGATATGCCCGACGATGCCGAAAAACCCAAAATGTTTGATTTTGTAGCGCAGGCCAAATACGATGCCTGGAAAAACCGCAAAGGTACACCTATGGATGCCGCCATGCAGCAGTATATCGATTTGGTGGAGGGGTTGAAGGGAAAATAACTACGTCATGCCGAACTTGTTTCGGCATCTCACTTGCAAAGTTTTTCCTGTACAGTTTATCTCGTGATGGGATGCCGAAACAAGTTCGGAATGACGTTGGGTTACTTTTGCTACCCGAAATTTTGACAAATGTTTCCGCCATATAAACCTTTGTTAATTGCTTTGGAATGCGTTAATTGCACATGAACCAATACTAAATGTATAAACCCGCCGGTAGTTGCTGCATCTGTAAATACGATCAGGGTTGCCCGCTTAAAAATCTAAAGATCATGTCTGTATTTAAAAAACATTTCATCCAATTAGGATTTACACTGCTGGCTGTTATTTGCCTTAACATTGCCGCCAAAGCGCAGGATAAAATTGAAGGCCTTTGGTACAATGCTGAAAAAACCGGGAAGGTAGAAATTAAAAAAGATGCTACCGGCCATTTCAACGGCAAGGTGGTATGGCTTAAGGAGCCCTTAAAAGATGGCAAACCCAAACTTGACGAAATGAACACCGACGAAAAGCTGCGCACCCGCCCGCGTTTAGGCTTGCCGGTGCTGAACGGTTTTGTGAAGGACGGCGAGAATAAGTATGTTGACGGTACCATTTACGATCCTTTGAACGGAAAAACGTATTCCTGCAAAATGACGCTGAAGGGCAAAACGCTGGACATCCGCGGGTACATAGGTATCTCGCTGTTTGGCCGCACCACAACCTGGACGAGGGCAGATTGATACCAACGTCATAGCCACGCTACGCTCGCAAAGACATAATGAAGAATATGGTAACAACCCGTTGTATAATAAGCATAAACTAATGAGTGCTAAACGAATAATAAAGAAAGCAGCTGTACTTGGCTCAGGCGTAATGGGGAGCAGGATAGCCTGCCACTTCGCCAATGTGGGCGTGCAGGTATTGCTGCTGGATATTGTACCTAAAGATGCTGCCACTGATAAAAAAAGCCGCAATAAAATTGTAGATGATGCTTTGGCCTTCGCGCTGAAATCGAACCCATCGCCTATTTATCTGAAATCGTTTGCTAAGCGAATTACTACCGGTAATTTTGACGATGATATGCCCAAAATTGCCGATTGCGACTGGGTAATAGAAGTGGTGGTTGAACGCCTGGACATTAAACAGCAGGTGTTTGAGAAGGTGGAAAAATTCCGTAAACCCGGAACATTAATTACCACCAATACTTCAGGTATCCCTATCCATTTAATGACGGAAGGCCGCAGCGATGATTTTAAGCAGCACTTCTGCGGGAGCCACTTTTTTAACCCGCCGCGTTATCTTAAACTGCTGGAAATTATCCCGACCAAAGATACCTCACCTGAAGTGGTGAGCTTCCTGATGGAGTTTGGCGAGAAGTTTTTGGGTAAAACAACCGTTCTGGCTAAGGATACCCCAGCCTTTATTGGTAACCGTATTGGTGTGTTCAGTATTATGAGCATTCTGCACTACGTTGATAAAACCGGCATGACGGTAGAGGAAGTGGACAAGCTGACCGGCCCGGTTATCGGTCACCCAAAATCGGCTACCTTCCGTACTACCGATGTGGTGGGTTTGGATACCATGATACATGTAGCCAATGGGCTGAAAGAAAATGCCCCGGACGATGAGGCTAACGCGCTGTTCAGCATTCCAGAATATGTAAGCGGAATGGCTAAAAACAACTGGCTGGGCAGCAAAACCGAACAGGGTTTTTATAAGAAAACGAAGGTTAACGGTAAAAGCGAGTTCCAGGCGCTTGATCTGAAAACACTGGAATACAAGCCATCGCAAAAGGTGAAGTTTCCAGTGCTGGAAACTACCAAAACGGTGGATAACATGAGCGACCGGCTAAAAATGCTGTTTGCCGCGAAAGATAAGGCCGGCGATTTTTACCGCGATGTATTTTACCAGCTATTTGCCTATGCCAGCAACCGTATCCCCGAAATTTCAGACGAGCTTTATAAGATAGACGCCGCCATGAATGCCGGCTTTGGCTGGGAAATGGGGCCGTTTGAAAAATGGGACGCGCTGGGTGTTGAACCTACCGTAAAAGCTATGGAAGCCGCTGGTAACAAACCCGCGCAATGGGTATACGATATGCTGGCAAGCGGGGCTAAATCTTTTTATAAGATAGAAGATGGTCATCGCCAATACTACGATATCCCAACCAAAACGTACAAGATCATACCGGGAACGGAACAGTTTATATTGCTGGATAACATCCGCGCCAGCAAAGCTATCTGGAAAAACAGCGGCACTACCATAACCGATATTGGCGATGGTATTATCAACCTGGAATTCCATACCAAAATGAACACTATTGGCGGCGAGGTAATTGAAGGCATTAATAAAGCCATTACCCTGGCCGAGGCCTCCTACAAAGGTTTGGTCATCAGTAACGAGGGGGCCAACTTTAGCGCCGGGGCCAATGTGGGTATGATATTTATGATGGCGGTTGAACAGGAATTTGACGAGCTGAGCATGGTGATCCGCGCTTTCCAGAATACGATGATGCGGATCCGCTACTCATCCATTCCGGTAGTAATTGCGCCGCACCAAATGGCTTTAGGCGGCGGCTGCGAAATGTGCCTGCATGCCGATAAGGTAGTGGCACATGCCGAAACTTATATGGGCCTGGTTGAGTTTGGCGTAGGCTTGATCCCCGGCGGCGGCGGTACTAAGGAGTTTGCCTTAAGGTTATCGGACGAATTGCAGGAAGGGGATATTGAATTAAATAATTTCCGCGAGAGGTTCCTCACTATCGGTCAGGCTAAGGTTTCCACATCGGCTTATGAGGCCTTTGAACTGGGCTACCTGAAAAAGGGACGCGACTTAGTAGTGGTTTCTGAAAAACGTTTGCTGGCCGAGGCTAAAGAACAATGTTTACTGATGGCCGATGAAGGTTATATCCAGCCTATCCCGCGTACGGATATCCGGGTGCTGGGCAAGCAAGCTTTAGGGTTGGGTTACATTGGGGCCAACAGTATGTACAGCGGCAACTATATCAGCGAACACGATGTGAAAATATCGCAAAAGCTGGCTTATGTACTTTGCGGTGGCGACCTGTCGCAACCAAGTATTGTGAGCGAAGAATACCTGCTGAACTTGGAGCGCGAGGCATTTTTACAGCTATGCACCGAACGCAAAACGCTGGAACGCATACAAAGCATTATTACAGGTGGGAAAGTGCTGAGGAATTGAGCCCCCCGGCCCCCTAAAGGGGGGAGTGCGGGATGGCATTTAGTTGAATATAAAATAAAATTCTCCCTTTAGGGGGATAGGGGGTTATAATGAACGCATATATAGTAGCGGCTACACGCAGCGCGGTTGGTAAGGCCACTCGTGGCGGCTTCAGGTTTACACGGCCTGATACCTTGGCGGCAGATGTAATTAAGGCCTTAATGGCATCGGTTCCTAATGTGGATAAGGAGCAGATTGAGGATGTGATTGTGGGTAATGCTACGCCCGAGGCTGAGCAGGGGCTGAACGTTGGCCGCCTGATATCGCTGATGGCCTTGGATACCGATAAAGTTCCGGGCATGACGGTAAACCGTTACTGCGCTTCGGGACTGGAGACTATTGCTATTGCTTCGGCTAAAGTGCATGCGGGCATTGCCGATTGTATTATTGCAGGCGGGGTGGAAAGCATGAGTTTGCTGCCTATGGGCGGCTGGCGTATTGTGCCTAATACCGATATCGCGTTAAGCAACCCCGACTACTATTGGGGTATGGGTTTAACCGCTGAAGCCGTGGCTAAGGAATATAATGTCGGTCGCGAGGAGCAGGACCAGTTTGCTTTACAATCGCACCAAAAAGCCCTTAAAGCCATTGCTGAAGGGAAGTTTAAAGACCAGATAGTACCGATGAACATAACCGAGGTTTATGTTGATGAAAACGGCAGGAAACAGCAGCGGAATTTTACCGTTGATACCGATGAAGGCCCGCGTGCCGATACATCCTTAGATGCCTTGGCTAAGCTAAAACCGGTGTTTGATGCAAGGGGTGTGGTTACGGCCGGTAATTCATCGCAAACAAGCGATGGCGCCGCGTTTGTAATGGTGGTAAGCGAAAAGTTTATGAAAGCCAACAATCTTACGCCTATTGCCCGTTTGGTAAACTATGCCGTTGCCGGTGTGCCGCCGCGCATAATGGGTATTGGGCCGCTGGTGGCTGTCCCTAAAGTTTTAGAAGCCGCGGGTATGAAACAGCAGGATATAGACCTGGTAGAGCTGAACGAGGCCTTTGCATCGCAATCGTTAGCGGTAATAAAAGGGTTGGATTTAAATCCCGATATTGTAAATGTAAACGGAGGCGCAATTGCCCTGGGGCACCCTTTGGGTTGCACAGGTGCAAAACTATCGGTACAATTGTTTGATGAATTAAAACGGCGCGACAAAAAATACGGCATGGTTACCATGTGCGTAGGTACCGGTCAGGGCGCCGCAGGTATATTTGAACTATTATAAAATGCGTCATCCTGAACGTAGTGAAGGAACCCCGGCTATGCTAACCGGTGATCCTTCGTTAGCACTCAGGATGACGGAATTGTATACCATGAACGCGACAAGATTATTTGATTGTATGGCCCTGCAGGCCGCCGCGCCTGTAGCCAATTTGCTGAACGCTAAAGAAAATGGCGTATGGAAAGCCTATAGCACACAGCAAGTGCATCAGATGGTCAATCAGTTATCTATGGCGCTACTCAATTTAGGGATATCGCAGGGCGATGGCACTACCGAAGGGCGCGATAAAATAGCATTGATTAGCAGTGGCCGCCCCGAATGGTTAATTACCGACCTGGCCGTACAGCAAATAGGGGCTATCCTGGTGCCGCTTTATCCCAACAGTAACCCCAAGGAATTAGAACAAATACTGAATGAAGCTGAAGTAAAATATGTATTTGTAAGTAACGATGAACTGTGCGGGAAGATAACCGAAGTACAAGCTAATATCCCATCACTGAAAAAGGTTTACTCGTTTGATAAGATAAATGCCTGCGCGCATTGGCTGGAACTATTGCAGCCTTTGCAGCCGGGCGATACGGAAAAAATAAAAGCCATACGCGATACAGTTAAGGCAAACGATATTACTACTATTATTTATACGTCGGGTACTACGGGCCATCCTAAAGGCGTAATGCTGACACACAAAAATATCCTGACTAACGTGCTGGACAGCAGCAAGGTTTTAAACCAGATCCCGGCTGAACATAAAAGCGCCCTTAGCTTCCTGCCGTTGAACCACATTTTTGAAAAGATGTGTACTTACATCTATATGTTTAACGGTTTTGCAATATCGTATGCCGAAAGTATGGATACCATTGGCCCTAATTTGCGAGAGGTGAAACCGGATATTTTTACCGCTGTACCACGCTTGTTAGAAAAAGTTTTTGAGCGTATTATGGATGCCGGGCAAAAACTGACCGGCCTGAAAAAGAAGATCTTTTTATGGTCGATAAAAGTAGCCGAGGAGTTTGAAATTAATCACGGTGCTATGTATGCCATAAAGTTGGCCATTGCCGATAAACTGGTATTCAGCAAATGGCGCGAAGCAGTGGGGGGCAATGTAAAGGCTATTGTGGTTGGTAGTTCGGCTACACCCATTAAACTGGAGAAAATATTTACCGCTGCTAAAATTGTGATACTGGAAGGCTATGGCTTAACTGAAACATCGCCGGTTATTGCGGTAAACCAATACCTGCCCGATATGCGGAAATTTGGTACAGTTGGTCCATTGTTGGGCGGCGTGCAGGTAAAGATAGCTGAGGACGGCGAGATACTGTGCAAGGGCGATAATGTAATGGCCGGTTACTATAAAAATCCCGAAATGACGGCCGAAGTGATGCAGGATGGCTGGTTTCATACCGGCGATATAGGGGTGCTGGATGAAGGCAAATTTTTGAAGATAACCGACCGTAAAAAAGAGATATTCAAAACATCGGGCGGCAAATATGTGGCCCCGCTGCCTATTGAAAATAAAATGAAGGAGAATCATTTTATTGAGCAGATGATGGTGATAGGTTCTGAACGGAAATTTGTCGCGGCGCTCATCGTCCCATCATATACCAACCTTTTGCCATGGTGCAAGGAGAACGACATCCTGTTTATTAACCACGCCGAATTAGTGAAAGATAAGCGTGTAATGGAATTATTTAAAGCAGCGGTTAACGAATTCAATCCCGAATTTAACCATGTGGAGCAGGTGAAAAAGATTGCTTTGCTGCCTAACGAATGGTCGGTTGAAAGCGGTGAACTAACCCCAACCGGAAAAATGAAACGCAAAGTGATCATGGAAAAATATCACGATGTGATTGATAAGCTTTACCGCGAAGATGTTAACGATACAGACTGCACCGTTATCCCCCCAACCCATTAATGAATACTTTTAAACTCACCATTACCGATCGTTTAGCTACCATTCAGTTAGACAGGGGGCGCTCTAACCCTATCAATTTGGATATGGTAAAAGAGCTTACCAGTGCCGTTAAGGATCTGGACGGGGACAGGGAAGTTGGCGGGTTGATTATAACCGGTAAAGAAGGTTTCTTTTCATCGGGGATTGACCTGATAGAGGCTTATAATTATGATGAAGTGCAAAGCCGGGAATTTTGGACAGACTTTTTGCAACTGCAAGTGGTATTGGCTTCATTTAAAAAGCCATTGGTGGCCGCCATTAGCGGGCATAGCCCGGCGGGCGGCTGTATTATGGCTATTTGCTGCGATTACCGCCTGCTGGCCGATGGTAAATTCATTATTGGATTAAACGAGGTGCCGGTGGGTATCATTGTCCCGGATAGCGTTTTCAATGTATACTCATTTTGGCTGGGCCAGCGCAAAGCTTACCAGTATTTAATGGAAGGGCGTTTATTGAATGTTGGCGAAGCCCTGGAAGCGGGCCTGATTGATGAGGTAACCGCTCCTGATGAACTGATGGCAGCTGCCGAAAGACGGGCGCGTGCCTATATGCAGTTCAGTCCAAAGGTATGGTGGCAAACTAAACTAAACTTGCGAAAGGAATTACTGGCCCAACTAAATACCGACCAAACCGAAACCCTGGATATTATGCTGAAGCAATGGTGGGCGCCATCAACCCGTAAAGGTTTGGAAATGATGATACAACAGTTAACTGCTAAAAAATAACAGCTATGAGCGTTACAGGAATGCTAAGGGACGATGCCCTGAAAGGGAAAACCATTATTGTAACAGGCGGTGGTACCGGTTTGGGCAAAGCCATGGGTACTTACTTTTTGCAACTGGGCGCTAATTTGGTTATTACCAGTCGTAAGCTGGATGTGCTGCAAAAAACGGCTGCCGAAATGGAGGCCGAAACCGGCGGCAAAGTATTGGCCGTAAGCTGCGATGTGCGCGATTATACCCAGGTGGAAGCGATGCTACAGCAATCAATAGAAAAATTTGGCCGGGTTGATGCTTTGCTGAATAATGCTGCGGGCAACTTTATTTCGCCTACAGAGCGCTTATCCGCTAACGCATTTTCATCTATAATTGATATTGTATTAAAAGGCTCGGTGAATTGCTCACTAGCTTTAGGAAAATACTGGATAGCCGAAAAGATCCCCGGTAACATCCTGAATATTATTACCACTTATGCCTTCACGGGTTCTGCTTATGTAGTACCATCGGCCTGTGCCAAAGGCGGTGTACTGGCCATGACGCGTTCTTTGGCGGTAGAGTGGGGCCGTCACCAGATACGTACTAACGCTATTGCCCCCGGACCATTCCCAACTAAAGGGGCCTGGGAACGTTTGTTACCCGGCGATATGGCGGCTAAGTTCGATTTTAAAAACCGCGTGCCCCTTAAACGTGTGGGCGAGCATCAGGAACTGGCTAACCTGGCCGCCTTCCTTGTATCCGATTTCTCTGGCTATATCAACGGCGAGGTGATCACCATAGATGGCGGCGAATGGCTGCAGGGCGCAGGCCAGTTCAATCCCATGGAAATGGTACCCGACCAAATGTGGGATATGATAGAGCAGAGTACACGGGCGGTGGGTAAATCTTAGGTAACCGTTGCTTTTAATGCAGGTAACAGAATTTTCTACTTATAATATTCTCAGCATGATGGTGCATGATGCGAATCCATACTTCGCCATTTACATTTGATTTACCCAATCGATTGTACCTGAATACCATGAAGAAAATTACTTTCGTTTTAGCGCTGATATTAAGCGCGGTAGCTGGCTTTGCCCAAATACCTGATAGCATAGCTGATCGTATCAAAATAATTAAAAAGTACGTTTTTGAAGATTATAAGCAAATGCTTAAGCAACCTACCGGCGCGCTGCTTTATCCATACATTACACCCGGCAGCAAATCCTATGCAGCGGTACTTTGGGATTGGGATTCCTGGCTGAGTAATATCGCCCTGCGGCAGATACTTCAGGATAGGGGAACGGCTGCTGATAAACGTGAAGCGGTGGCTTATGAGCAGGGCTGCGTGCTAAATTACCTGGCTTATACCGGGGCAGACGGCTATATGCCCATGGTGGTAGACAGGGATGCTGATCCGGCTAAAATAAAACCTGCAGATATATACAGCACCAACATGCACAAGCCTGTAATTGCACAGCATGCGGCGTTTCTGAGCAAGTTAAATGATGGTAATGCAGAATGGCTGCGCGAGAAATTCAGTCTGATGCAGGCTTTTATAAAAAATTATCAAACACACCATAGGAATGAAGACACCGGCTTGTTCTTTTGGCAGGATGACCTGGCCATAGGCGTAGATAACGATCCGTCAACGTTTTTCCGGCCTAAGCGCAGTTCGGCCTCCATCTATTTAAACTGCCTGATGTATAAGGAACTACAGGCAATGGCCTACCTTGCAGAATGTTTGAAACTGAAAGAAGCCAGTCTGCAATATGACCGGGATGCAGCGGCATTAAAGGCAGCCATTCAAAAAAACTGCTGGGACGAAAAAGACGGGTTTTATTACTCCGTCGACTTGAACCTGCGGCCGATCACTAATGAACCCTCTATTGTATTTGGGAAACCTTTTGTGCTGCACAAGGGCATGCCCCGCACTTATGCTGGGTTGATCCAGCGCTTCGGTGTATGGTCGGGCTTTATGGCTATGTGGGCTGGTATCGCCACCCCCGAGCAAGCCAAAAGGATGGTAGCTGAAAATTACCTCGACAAACGTACTTTCAACGCCAGGTATGGCATCCGCACCTTATCTAAGCTCGAAAAAATGTATAGCCTTAAAGCAAGCAGTAACCCATCAAACTGGTTGGGGCCAATATGGGGTATATCCAATTACTTAACTTACCGGGGCCTGCTAAAATACGGGTACAAGAAGGAGGCTACCGGGTTGGCCTATAAAACCATCATGTTATTTGGCAATGATTTTAAAAAGGAAGGCGCGCTGCACGAATATTACGATCCGGATACCGGCGCCCCAATTATGAACAAGGGTTTTCAAAACTGGAATTACCTGGTACTAAATATGATCGATCAATTGACCGGTCACATCACCATCGAAGAGTTTTAGTGCCTTTGGCAGTGACAGGTTTTTGTCATGCTAATATTTAAAAATTTCCACTCCAATTTTGGGTTTTGTCATGTCTGTGTCAGTTTGGCAGTGAAAATATTTTCAAAATGCTAAGGCGGCAGTTATTTCCTGATATGGAATGAATTTTTCCCTGTTTTCTTACATTCTTATTTATTTTTATTCGTTTTTATTCATAATCAGGGATTTTTCACTCAAAAAACACAGATTATTCCGGGAAATATCAAAAAAGTGGTTTTCGGCAAAAAAGTTTCTGCTTTTTCAGGATTTTGAAAAATCAATCTTTTTAAAACATTCGGTTTTGATGTAATTTTTAAAAACGGATAAGTTTTTTCCTTTTTCCGTCAAATATTTACTGCCGATTTTTTCATTTGTAAAATTTCTAAAAATGCAAAAATTGGCAATTTGATCCCTTTAAATGCACCGAAATTTTACTGGCATATTTTTGGCGCGTATTGTGGCATGGCAGGCGTTTGTCATGTTTATCAGGCTGATTTACAGTAAGGAACATGACAGTCGTCTTCCCCCGAAAATCATAATTATTAAACATTAAAATTGGAACTCATGACAACTGTATTAGAATTTGCAGCATTATTAATTGTTTTGTTAAGCCCGCTATTTGCCCCAAGGAAGAAAGTAGCTTAATTACTTAATAATTATTGCTGATAAAAAGGATAGCCCTTCAACCGGGCTATCCTTTTTTGTTTTTCTACACCTTCCCAACCCATCTCTTCCGGGATAAAAAAAACTATAATTTAATTAGTGTACTTATTACAATTTGTCTTACCTTGTCTTTCGATTTTGTATTCATTTTGTTACCAATTGCTGTGAATAGTTAAAAGCGATATATTTACCTTGTTCGTACAATAAAAACCTTCTTTATAAACTCATATTATGGCTAATAACGTATACGACGCGATAGTGATCGGGTCGGGTATATCCGGCGGGTGGGCCGCCAAAGAGCTGACAGAAAAAGGCTTAAAAACCATTATGCTGGAGCGCGGTAAAAACATTGAACATATTAAAGGCTATGTAAATGCCAATAAAGACCCATGGGAAATTCCGCACCATGGCAGCCGCACGCAGCAAATGCTGAAAGACCATCCCGTGCTGAAACGCGATTATGTACTTAGCGAAGCCAACCTTGATTACTGGACAAACGAAAAGGAAAGCCCTTATAAAGAGGTTAAACCTTTCGATTGGTTTCGTGGGTACCATGTGGGCGGGCGCTCGCTGATGTGGGGCCGCCAAAGCTATCGCTGGGGCGATGTTAACTTTGAAGATAACCTGAAGGACGGCGTCGGGATAGACTGGCCTATACGTTATAAAGATATTGCGCCATGGTATAGCCATGTAGAGAAATTTGCAGGGATCAGCGGGTCGAATGAAGATCTGCCACAACTACCCGCCGGCGATTACCTGCCTGCCATGGAAATGAACGTGGTGGAGAAAGACGTGGCTGCCCGCATTAAAAAGAATTTTAAAGACCGTTGCATGATCATCGGTCGTACGGCTAATATTACCGTACCGCATAATGGCCGCACCAACTGCCAATACCGCAACAAATGCGCGCTGGGATGCCCTTTCGGGGGATACTTCAGTACACAGGCATCAACCTTGCCTGCCGCTATGAAGACAGGGAACTTAACCCTGCGCCCTTTCTCTATCGTAACCCAAATTTTGTACGATAAGGACACCAAAAAGGCAAAAGGCGTGCAGATCATTGATGCGGAAACCAATCAGACCTATGAATACTACGCCAAGGTAATCTTCCTTAACGCGTCGACCCTAAATTCTACCTGGGTGCTGATGAATTCGGCAACTGATGTTTGGGATGGCGGTTTAGGCAGCAGCAGCGGCGAATTAGGCCATAACCTGATGGACCATCACTTTAAATGCGGCGCAGGTGGTGATATTGAAGGCTACGAGGATAAATACTATTTCGGCCGCAGGGCAAATGGTATATATATCCCGCGCTACCGCAACCTGTTTGGCGATAAACGCGATTACCTGCGGGGCTTTGGTTACCAGGGAGGCGCCAGCCGCCAGGGGTGGAGCCGTGAGATTGCCGAAATGGGCATAGGCGCCGATTTTAAAGAAGCGCTTACCGAACCAGGCAAATGGACAATGGGTATCACCGGCTTTGGTGAAACGCTGCCATACCACGAGAATAAGATCACATTAGATAAATCTAAAAAAGATAAATGGGGCCTGCCGATTTTAGCCATCGATGCCGAGATAAAGGAAAATGAGATAAAGATGCGCAAGGATATGATGCAGGACGCGGTAGAAATGCTGGAAAGTGTAGGTGTGAAAAATGTGAAAACCTTTGATAACGGTTATACATTAGGCGCAGGTATTCACGAGATGGGTACGGCGCGTATGGGGCATGATCCTAAAACATCGGTACTCAACAAGAATAACCAGGTTTGGGATGCCCAGAATGTATATGTTACCGATGGCGCCTGTATGACATCTGCTGCTTGTCAAAACCCATCGTTAACCTATATGGCGCTTACCGCCCGTGCGGTCGACCATGCCTTTGGCGAACTTAAAAAGCAAAATATTTAAATAGTTTACATTAGTTAAAACATACTTAATACTATGAAAAATGAAACTACCGGCCAGCCTGATGCATCCAGGCGGTCATTTATAAAGAACAGCGCTATTGCTGCCGCAGGTATTATGATCGTTCCGCGCCATGTTTTAGGCGGTCCGGGTTTTATTGCCCCCAGCGATAAACTGATCATTGCATCGGTAGGGGTGGGTGGTAAAGGTAAAAGCGATATTGCAAATTTTTACAAAAGCGGCAAAGCCGAAATTGCTTACCTGTGCGATGTTGACGATGTGCGCGCTGCCGACTCGGTGAAAGCGTTCCCCAAAGCTAAATACTATAAAGACTGGCGCCAGATGTTCGATAAAGAATCGAAAAACTTCGACGCGGTATCTATATCAACCCCCGACCATAACCACGCCATTATTACCTTGGCCGCTATGCAAATGGGTAAACACGTTTACGTACAAAAACCAATGACGCATGACCTGTACGAGGCCCGTGCTTTAACCAATGCTGCCGAAAAATATAAAGTGGTTACACAAATGGGTAACCAGGGCGCATCGGGCGATGGTGTAAGGCAACTGCGCGAGTGGTATAACGCTGGTGTTATTGGCGATGTACATACCATTTACTGCTGGACAAACCGCCCGGTATGGCCGCAGGGTATCCCATGGCCAAACACACCTAAACAAGTGCCGTCTACTTTAGACTGGAACCTGTGGCTGGGTACTGCCCCGCAAAAAGATTATGTAGATAACCTGGTACCATTTAACTGGCGCGGCTGGTGGGATTACGGAACCGGCGCGCTGGGAGATATGGGTTGCCATATTGTGGAAGCGCCATTTAGTGTATTGAACCTGAAATACGCCCGCGATGTGCAGGCCAGCGTTGGCAGTGTATACGTAGGCGAATTTAAACAGGGTTATTTCCCTGATAGCTGTCCGCCATCAAGCCATGCTACGCTTACTTTCCCTAAAACCAACAAAACCAAAGGCGATGTAGTATTGCATTGGATGGACGGCGGTATCCAACCCGAACGCCCTGATGAATTAGGCCCTAATGAAGTATTTGGCGATAGCGAGGGTAACGGTATCCTGTTCATTGGTACTAAAGGCAAAATGATAGCCGGCTGCTACGCTAACGATCCTAAACTGCTGCCAACATCGCGTACTGATAAGGTACATGTGAAGCAAACCCTGGCCCGTGTGCCCGGCAGTGCTAACGGACACTATGCGCAATGGGTAGAAGGCTGTATTGCCGGTTATGGCAAAACCGAGCTAAGCTCGCCGTTTGAAAAAGCTGGCCCGTTGACCGAATGTTTGCTGATGGCTAACCTGGCTATTCGTGGTCATGAGATCAGGACGCCTAAGGCTGATGGTAAAGGCTTCAATTATCCGGCCCGTAACATCAAACTGGTTTGGGATAACGATAATATGCGGGTAACCAATGTTGATGAAGCTAACCAGTTTGTTAAACGTACATATCGCGAAGGCTGGCACCTTGGCGCTTAATCTTTAATCAAAAAATCTAATCATATAAAAATATGAACAGAAGAGAAGCTATTGAAAGGGTAGCCCTTATTATGGGCGGTACAGTTATAGGTGCCGAATTCTTTCTGAGCGGTTGTGTAACTGCACCCAAAAACTATAATGAACTGTTTAGCAACGACCAGGTGGCTTTAATGGATGAAATTGGCGATACTATTATCCCTGCAACTAAAACACCCGGTGCAAAAGCTATAGGCATAGGCAAATTTATGGCCTTTATGGTGAAGGATTGCTATAACGATAAAAACCAGGCCATTTTTACCGACGGCCTAACCAAGGTGAACGATGCCTGTAAGAAAAAGTATAATGCCGATTTTATGGCCTGCACACCCGCACAACGCACAGAGGTGCTAAACGCACTGGATGCCGAACAAAAAGCTTATACCAAAACAAAAAAGAAGGAAGACCCGAACCATTATTTCCGCATGCTGAAGGAATTGACGCTGCTGGGCTACTTTACTTCGAAAGAAGGCTGTACCCAGGCATTACGCTATGTACCTGTACCGGGAAAATATGATGGTAACCTGCCATATAAAAAAGGCGACAAAGCCTGGGCAACCTAATTAACAGATTGATAGATGGAAAACAAACAAAATCGCAGATCGGCTATAAAAAATATGGTTACCGGGACAGTTGCCGTAGGCGCTGCCGGTATGCTGTCGTCTTTTACCTCAGTTGCCGACGAGCAAAATACAACAATGGCGCTTAAAGGAAATATTCATCACTCGGTATGCCCCTGGGCCTACAAACCCATGACGCTGGACGAACTTTGCATCGAAGCGAAAAAAATGGGCATTACAGGTATCGACCTGCTGGGCCCCAACGATTGGGCAACGGTTAAAAAACACGGGCTCGATTCGCCAATGTGTAATGGCGCCGAAATAAACCTGACCGACGGCTTTGCCGAGCCCAAATTCCACGCTACGCTGCAAAAGAACTATGCGGAAATGATACCCAAGGTAGCTGCAGCAGGTTATAAAAACCTGATCTGTTTTAGCGGTAGCCGCCGCGATATGGATAATGAAACCGGTTGGAAAAACTGTGTGGAAGGACTGAAGCCTTTAGTGGCCTTGGCTGAGAAGCATAACGTAGTACTGGTGATGGAATTGCTGAACAGCAAGATAAACCACAAGGATTACTTTTGCGACCGTACATCGTGGGGGGTAGAACTTTGCAAACGCTTAGGGTCGGAGAATTTTAAGCTATTGTTCGATATATACCATATCCAGGTTGATGAGGGCGATGTGATCCATAATATTAAGGAAAGCCACCAGTATATAGCCCATTATCACACCGGCGGTGTGCCGGGCCGTAACGAGATTGACGAAACCCAGGAACTTTATTACCCGGCAATAATGAAAGCTATTGTGGCTACGGGCTATAAAGGCTACGTGGCACAGGAATTTATTCCGAAAAACCCGGATAAGATGGCATCATTAAGGAAAGCTATCCAGATATGTGATGTGTAATTAAAAATACTATAAACTCCCAAACTATATATGACTAACAGAAGAACTTTCCTTAAACAAACCGGCCTTGTTTCGGCAGGTATGTTTTTGGGTAAACCCGATATGCTTTTTGCAAAACCATCTAACCTGAAGGTTGGCTTACAACTATATTCCCTGCGCGATTATTTGGCTAAGGATATTAAAGGCGTAATTGCCAAAGTGGCCAAAGCGGGTTACCAGGAAGTGGAAACCTATGGCTATGATACGGCTAAAAAAACTTTTTGGGGATTAAGCCCTAAAGAATTTAAAATGCTGCTGGCCGATAACGGTTTAAAATCGCCAAGCGGGCATTATGGCGTTGATGAGATAATGACTAACGGCAAGGAAGACGACCTTAAACTTTGCATTGAAGCCGCCGCGCAGTTAGGCCAGGAAACGCTTGTAGTACCGCATTTAGCAGACAAATTCAGAAAAACAGCTGCCGACCTGCATAAAATTGCCCAAAACGTGAATAAGATAGGGGTTTTGACCAAACAATCGGGCATAAAAACCGGGTATCACAACCACAATTTCGAGTTTCAGCCGGTGGATGGTGTAATGTTAGAAGATGTATTGTTAAAAGAGACCGATCCTAAGCTGGTAACTTTTGAAATGGATATCTATTGGGTTGTTCGCGCGGGCCAGGACCCGGTAAAACTAATACAGGAACATCCGGGCCGCTTTAGCATGTGGCATATAAAAGATATGGACAAGGTTAAACGCGAGCTTAATACCGAAGTTGGCTCAGGTAGTATCGATTTTAAAAAGATATTCGAATATCAAAAGTTATCCGGCGTTAAACACATTTATATGGAGCAGGAAAATTTTTCGATGGATGCTTACGCCAGTATCACGCAAAGCGCATCGTACATTAAAAATACCTTGTTGAAATAACAGGATCTTCACCTCAAATAGTAAAAATGAAACGTTTTATATTGATCGCCTTGTTAGGCACTGCGGGCATACTTACCGCATCGGCGCAAGCCAAACATGAGGATACTGAATTTTACACGCCCGTACCGCCTGTAGTTACGCCAGGTGCTGCCTGCGGCGCGGCGCCATCTGATGCTGTTATATTGTTTGATGGCAAAAACCTTGATCAATGGGTTACTGCCGATGATAAATCGCCCGCCAAGTGGACGGTAGCTAACGGTGTATTAACTGTTAAAAAAGGAACAGGCAATATTGAAACCAAAAAGACTTTCAATAATTACCAGTTACATATTGAATGGAAGATCCCCGAAAATATTACCGGCGAAGGCCAGGGCAGGGGTAACAGCGGCGTGTTTTTAGCCTCGATAGGTAAAGGCGATGCCGGGTACGAATTGCAAGTACTGGACAACTACAACAATAAAACCTACACTAACGGGCAGGCGGGCAGTATCTACAAGCAATCGGTTCCGCTGGTTAACCCTAACCGCAAACCCGGCGAGTGGCAAACTTACGATGTGATTTGGACTGCCCCGGTATTCAACACGGATGGTACATTGAAAAGTGCCGCTCGTGTAACTGTGCTGTTTAACGGGGTACTGGTACAAAACAATTTTGAACTGAAAGGGCCTACACAGTATATCGGTCAGCCAGCTTATACGCAGGCCCATGGCGCCAGCCCGATAAAACTGCAAGCCCACGGCGATAAAAGCGAGCCGATAAGCTTTAGGAATATTTGGGTGAGAGAGATTGTAGCCCCCTAACCCCCCTAAAGGGGGAATAATTTCGGAATGCGGAATGCCAATTTCGGAATGAGAATAAAATAAAATCAGCTTGTCATTTCGAACGAGCGGCGGGGAAAATGGAAGGGCGAGGAGAACTATCTCTTGACCGAAGGGAAAAAATCTTATACGCTATAAAGGCAGACTCAGTATAGCGTATAAGATTTCTCTCTGTCGTTCGAAATGACACAATTATAAAAAAAAAACACAAAATGAAACTACGATTGGGTATGATAGGCGGCGGGAGCGGGGCATTTATTGGCGCCGTACACCGCATAGCTGCCCGTATTGATGATAAATACGAACTGGTTTGCGGCGCTTTTAGCAGCGATGCGGAGAAATCAAAAGCCAGCGGTGTAGTGCTTGGACTGGATGCCAGCCGGGTTTACGCATCGTACCAGGAACTGATTGAGAAAGAAAAACAACTGCCTGAAAGCGAACGCGTGCAGGTGATCAGTATCGTGACGCCTAACCATGTGCATTTTGCGCCAACTAAACTGGCTTTGGAAAATGGTTTTCATGTAGTGCTGGATAAACCCATGACTTTCTCGCTGGCTGAAGCGAAAGAATTACAAAAAGTTGTGGAATCAAGCGGGAAACTTTTCTGCCTCACACATACTTATACGGGTTACCCAATGGTGAAGGAAGCCAGGCAATTTGTAGCTTCAGGGAAGTTGGGAAAGGTAAGAAAAGTGTATGTGGAATATCCGCAGGGCTGGTTAAGCGAATTTACCGAGGCCACCGGCAACAAACAGGCCAGCTGGCGTACCGACCCTAAGCAAAGTGGCATAGCCGGTGCCATGGGCGATATTGGTACCCATGTTTTTAACCTGTTGGAATATGTAAGCGGGTTGCAGGTCACTAAAATTTGCGCTGATATTAATATAGTTGTCGATGGTCGTAAACTTGATGATGATGGCGCAGTGCTGCTAAAACTAAGCGGCAATGCCAGCGGTGTACTTACGGCCACCCAAATTGCCGCGGGCGAAGAGAATAATGTGAAGATAAGGGTATACGGCGAAAAAGGCGGTTTGGAATGGCAGCAAAGCGACGCCAATACACTGCAAATAAAATGGCTGGATAAACCGGCAGAAATATGGCGCACCGGCGCAGGCTATTTAAGTAGCTATGCGCAGCACAATACGCGCACGCCGCCGGGTCACCCCGAGGGGTACCTGGAAGCATTTGCTAACCTGTACCGCAACTTTGCCGAGTGTGTGGAAGCAGATTTGGAAGGCAAGCAACCGAAGCCTGAATCGCTGGATTACCCGGGGATTGAGGAAGGTGTGCGGGGCATGGCCTTTATAGAAAATGTAATTGCTTCGGGTAAGTCCGAGCAAAAATGGTTGGATTTTACCGTATAATTGAGATATAATGACAACAGTAAAAGGACCGGCAATATTCATCGCGCAGTTTATAGGCGATAGTGCACCGTTCAATACTTTAGAAGGTATCTGCGGCTGGGCTGCGGGTTTAGGCTTTAAAGGCGTGCAATTGCCAACAATCGATGCCCGTTTTATCGACCTGCAAAAAGCTGCTGAAAGTAAGACCTACGCCGATGAAATTAAAGGCAGGGTAAACGCAGCTGGGTTGGAGATCACCGAACTATCTACACATTTACAGGGTCAGCTGGTGGCTGTCAACCCGGTGTACGACGACCTTTTTGATGGTTTTGCCCCTAAGAAATATCATGGCAACCCTAAAGCCCGGCAGGAATGGGCCGTGCAGCAGTTGAAGTACGCTGCAAAAGCATCGCAAAACCTGGGATTGAACGCCAGCGTAACCTTTAGCGGGGCATTGCTTTGGCCAATGCTTTACCCATGGCCCCAAAGGCCGGCAGGTATTGTAGAAACCTGCTTTACCGAACTGGCCAAGCGCTGGAAACCCATACTGGATATTTACGACGAGCATGGCATTGACCTGTGCTACGAGATACATGCCGGCGAGGACCTGCACGATGGCATCACCTACGAGATGTTTCTTGATAAGGTGAATAATCACAAGCGTGCTTGTTTGCTATACGATCCGTCGCATTTTATATTGCAATGCCTGGATTACCTGGAATATATTGATCTGTATCACGAACGTATTAAAATGTTCCATGTAAAAGATGCCGAGTTTAACCCAACAGGCAGGCAAGGCGTTTACGGGGGCTATCAAAACTGGATCGACCGAGCAGGCCGTTTCCGCTCGCTGGGCGATGGGCAGGTTGATTTTAAGTCTATCTTTAGTAAGATGGCACAATACGATTATAAAGGCTGGGCGGTACTGGAATGGGAGTGTGCCCTTAAACATCCCGAAGACGGGGCAAGAGAAGGCGCGCAATTTATTAAAGACCATATTATCCGGGTAACTGAAAGGGCGTTTGATGACTTCGCAGCATCGGGCGCGGACGATGCGTTGAACAAAAAAACATTAGGCATATAACATTAACACACAAATACTGATAAACAATAATGAAAACATCTATTCTATTTTTAGCGTTAGCTTTAGTTCTTGCTGCCTGCAGCTCAAATTCAACAAGTAATAACAATGGCGATACTAGTGCAACCAAGCAGGATGCGGTAGCCCAAAACTCAAGCGCAGCTACCGATACCCCGGGTTCCAAAAATGGAACTGAAGCTACCGGTGCATCAAAAGGCGAAACGCTTATGGCATCATCAGACTGTAATACTTGCCACAAAGCTGATGTGAAGTTGGTAGGGCCATCATTTAAAGATATTGCTGCAAAATATACCGATGCCGATGTAGATAAACTGGCTGATAAAGTAATAAAAGGCGGCAGCGGTAACTGGGGTGAAGTAGCTATGACACCACACCCTAGTATATCAAAAGACGACGCTAAAGAAATGGTGAAGTTTATCTTATCGCATAAATAAGAAACCAAAAACCAATTATAAACCTAAAACTATAAACCATGAGAAGCACAATTAAGATCAAATTATCCATCATGATGTTCCTGGAGTTTTTTATCTGGGGCGCGTGGTTTGTTTCATTAGGGCCTTTTTTAGCCCAAAACCTGCGTGCAACAGGTGTTGAAACCGGGTCTGTTTTTTCTACCCAATCGTGGGGAGCCATTATTGCCCCCTTCATTATTGGGTTAATTGCCGATAAGTATTTTAATGCCGAGAGAATACTGGCTGTGCTGCACATTGTTGGCGCTGTGCTAATGTATCAAATGTACAACGCTACAAGTGTTGGGGCGTTTTATCCTTATGTTTTGGGTTATATGATACTTTACATGCCAACCCTTGCGCTGGTTAATTCAGTATCATTCAATCAAATGCAGGATCCCGAGAAGAATTTCCCGGCTATACGCGTATGGGGTACTATAGGCTGGATAGTTGCCGGTGCTGCCATTAGTTATTTGTTGCATTGGGATTCTCCGCAATCGGTACAACAGGGCTTATTGAAAAATACTTTTCTTATGGCCAGTATTTCATCGTTAGTGTTGGGTTTGTTTAGCTTTACATTACCTGCTACGCCACCTAAAATAAAGGGCCAAAAAGTAAGTATTTCCCAGATGTTAGGGTTAGATGCCTTGAAATTACTAAAGGACAGGAATTTTTTAGTGTTCTTTATCGCATCTATACTTATTTGTATCCCATTAGCTTTTTATTATTCAAATGCCAGTAATTACCTGGTTGACCTGAAAATTGAGAAGCCGTTGCTTAAAATGACTATCGGCCAGTTTTCTGAAGCCGCATTTATACTTTGCCTTCCTTTGTTTTTCAAGAAATTTGGCATTAAGAAAACCATTTTAGTAGGTATGCTGGGTTGGGCACTACGCTATGCCCTGTTTGCCTACGGAAACGGTGGCGATTTAGCTTTTATGCTGATTGTAGGTATTGCGCTGCATGGTGTATGCTACGACTTCTTCTTTGTTGCAGGGCAAATATATACCGACTCGAAAGCGGGCCCGCAATACAAAAGCGCGGCCCAGGGTTTAATTACTTTGGCAACCTACGGTGTAGGTATGCTTATTGGTTTTTACGTTGCCGGATTAATATCTGATGCTTACAATTCGTCGGCCGGGCACGATTGGCGCATGATATGGCTGATACCAGCAGGTATTGCCGCGGTTGTAATGCTGTTGTTTGCCGCGCTGTTTAGGAACGGTGAGACAGTGAAAGCGGAGTAGCAATCAATTTCTCCCGATGTCATTTCGATTAGCGGGAGAAATCTTATCGCGCAGACATTTATTTACGTATAAGATTTTTTCCCTTCGGTCAAGAGAATAGTTCTCCTTGTACCCTCGTACGAAATGACATTTTGGTAAATTTGCTTATGATAATGAACAATACCATACTTAAAAAAGCCCTTTTAGGGCTTTTTGCGTTTGCAGGTGTGCAAGCTTTCGGTCAGCAAATTCATAGTATCACCAATATTCCTGATACTTCGTTCAGTTTTTACAGCGCTTATAAAAGTGTGAAGAAATCAAACCCGGAGGCTGCTATCCATCAGCTTAGTTTGGGTGATAGCGTAAATGCCATTCACAACGTTACTTATTGCACGGTAAACGGGCGCCAACTGCAGCTGGATGTGTTTTCACCTAAATATTATAAAGGTAAGCTGCCTGCTGTGCTGATGATATTTGGCGGGGGCTGGCGGTCAGGGAATCGGAGCATGCATGTACCGATGGCCATGTCGCTGGCTGCAAAGGGTTATATCGTCGCTACAGCCGATTATCGCTTATCAACCGAGGCTTTATACCCGGCGGCGGTGAATGATCTTAAAACAGCTATAAAATGGCTGCGCGTCAACGCTAAAAAATATCATATCGATCAAAGTAAGATAGCCACCTGGGGTTTCTCGGCAGGAGGGCAGTTAGCCGTATTGGTTGGGACGACAGGCGGCAGCCCGCTGTTCCCCGGCAATGGGGTATATGATAAGTATTCGGATAAAGTTCAGGCTATCGTTGATGTGGATGGTACACTGGCTTTCATCCATCCTGAATCGGGCGAGGGTGACGACAGCAAAAAAGTTTCAGCGGCTACTTATTGGTTTGGCTTTACAAAAAATCAACGGCCGGATCTGTGGCAGCAAGCCGCCGGTTTGAACCACGTAGATAAAAATACTCCGCCAACTTTATTTCTGAATAGCGGGGTAGCGCGCATGCATGCGGGGCGCGATGATTATAATCACAAATTAGATTCGCTGCATATTTACCATGAGGTACATACCTTTGCCGGTGCGCCGCACCCATTTATTTTGTTCGACCCGTGGTTTACGCCTGCACTGAATTATACGGTGACATTCTTGGATAAAGTGTTTAAAAACAAGCCTTAATATTTAGCTTTATACCGGCTTAATTTAGGTAGTTGCTTTTTTGAGCGGTTTAATTCGTATTGGTAAAGCACCTGTGCAATGTTTTTCATAAACGGCAGGCACACGGTAGTGTATTCGTACTTATTATCGTTATAGATCCCGTCCTCGTTTGATTGCACCACCGCCGACAGCAGGAATTCGGTTTTGGTTTTGAAGTTGACGATGTAAGCATTATCAATATCGTAACCATACGAATCGCCTATCTTATTAAAGATTCTGATATCGGGGTTAATTACAGCGCTGCTATCGCTGCCATAAAACAAGAACTTGCAATAGGCAGGGTAGTATTCAGGCCGATGATAAGTAGGATGTTCACTTTCGGTAGGATACATGCTCATATACTTATAAATGAACTTATAATCATCGTCTGTTAAGTTAAAGCGCTCTTCTTTAGGGAAGGCCTCGGGGAACATCAGGCGTTTCAGCACGGCTTGCTGATCAGCTAAAGGATAAACGTTTTTATCGGTAAAGTCAAACGGTTTCATCACCAGCTTATCGTTCCGGTCTAAATAACCTTTGCCTTGTAACAGGTTCTCTACATTAACCGGATAGTTGTTGTTATCCACTTGTTCAGGTTTGGTGTATATCAGCTTATTCCCGTTATAAAAGCGGATAGGGTTGGTATGCCGCGCACGGTCGTCCCCATCGCCAATGGCCAGGCGGCCTACTATCCGGGTGTCCTTTAATCCATATTTCTGTAGTTTTTTGTTGATCTCTTCACGTCCCACAAATTCATACAGGCGGTTATAAGCATCGTTGTCGCTTACCAGTAATATCTTTTTACCATAATTGCCGATGCTTGGCAAACCGTTTTTAGCGCTGGTATCTTTAGTTACGCAGGTTTGCCCGCGGTAGATGCTATCCGTGATCATGGCAGATTCCCGTGTAAGCCCTTTAACATTCAATTCATGCATTTTCTCCAGTGCGAATATTAGCGTGGGCAGTTTCACCGTACTGGCAGGGTAGAAGTAACGGTTGGGGTTTAAGCGGTAGCTGTATGATGTAAAATGCGGGATATTATGCTCATCCCTATCTATCTGCGTATATAGTATCTGCACCTCGTTATGCACGGGGTGTTTCAATATGCCTGCGAATAATTCAGGATGCGATTCCAATAAGTTTTTAAGGAAAACAGTGTCGGTTTGCTGGGCCATAGTGTTTAACGATAGCATAGATAAAAGCAGGATACAGAAGTTTTTCATAACAGCAATTGTAGTTTAAAAGTATAAGAAAGCCCCCGGTTTTAAGCGGGGGCCTCTTGTTTTAATGCAGATTTAAATCGTTCACATATAATTCTGCTTAACTATACATAGCGTCGTCACTTGACAAGGAAGAACGAAATGTAAGGTTTTTGAGTATTGGTTTTACCACTATACCCGCTGGCAAAAGCAGTGAAAACCCTTTGGTTAGCCGGTACACTGGTTGAAGAATAACTGGCCAATACCGTAGTCGAAGTTTTTGCCGCACCTGTTGCACGTACTTTAAACGTTTTATTAGTAGCTGTTTTTGGTATCAGGAAATCGGCGCTATTTTGCATAAATGCTACGTTGCTTACCAATAACGAATCTGAACTTTGGTCGGTAGTGGTTGCTGTGCCATAATACAAATCAATTGCAGGTACGTTTGGCATCAGGTTAACAAGGTGCATACGGCAGGTAGCAGTATCGGGCCTGGTTAGGTTTTCGGTAGTTAGTAGCGCTTTGGTATTAGCCAGGGTATCAGAAATATGAACCACATAGTTTTTCTGCGGTTCTAACTGAAAAGTACCGGTAAATAGTACCAATGAGTCTGTACCGTCGTATATCTTTTTAGGCTGCACGATAGATACTTTTACTGTACCTGCAGTTACAGCTAAAAAATCGGCTGTGTTACCGCCGCCTGTATTATAGCCGCCACCCGGGAAAGGGGTACGGGCGGTAATGGGCTGGCTTATGGCCTGATCGTTAACTTTAATAACTATTGCCCGGTTATTAGCATATTGCGATACGTAGTTTATCCTCAATACAGCTTCATCGCCAGTTAGTTTTACTTCATCGCCATAATCAGTCACGCCTTTTTTGCAGCTCGCTACTATTAACAGGGCTGCCAGCGCGCAAAATGGTATTAAAAATATCTTTTTCATTTCTTTTCTTTAAATGGTTAAAATTACGGTTGGCTAAACCAAAGTTCCTGAGTGCCATAAGTTACTAAGTTGCCACCAAATTTGGTTAACTCAGCAAGGTTCCAAACGAATTCGGAATTATAGCGTGGCCTGCAACGGTAAGCATACCTGCCGAACTGTAAATCGCTGGACGCAAGCTGATAATAGGTACGGAATACAGCCGGGCTGTAATGATATTTCCGCAAATCGCACCAGGTTTCAATGCTGCCCCAACCCCATTGTGCAATGTATTTCTGCTGCATAATATCAGCAATAGTAAGCGAGGCAGCATTTTGCGCAACCTCACTTGATGCCAGATAGGCGTTTACCTCAGTAGTGGCAATTGCAGGGTCAGGTATACTTTGGGTACGGCCATATTGGTTGTAAAAGTCCATTGAAGCTTTTATACCATTGATATAGGCAGTATAAGCAGTAGCCGCGTCTCCTTTAATAAACGCTGCTTCCGATTTGATAAACTGCATTTGAGCATAAGTCATGATAGGCCAACGTGCGCGGTCGGTAAAAATGTAACGACCGTTAAATAGAGTTGAACCCGTAGGTAAGGTGCCTAATACATTAGGGACGTTTGTAGTAGTGCTACCCTTAGTTGGTGTAACCGCGATATAAGTTGTGCCGGTTGGGTTACCTGTGCCACTGGTAGATGTGCCAGGAGTTAAATACCTGCTTAAACGCGGGTCTAAAGAAGTGGTTGGGCTTGGTGTTGGGGTGCCTCTAACACCGCCGGTTAATAAGCCTAAAATTGCGGTTGTTTGCCTGCAATAGTAGGTAGAGGTGTTTAACACCCCTGATGTTGAGCTTCCCGCGTTGGTTGGGCCAGCCAGGTTAACATCAGTTGTTCCTGAAGCCTGGAAGAATACGGTAGGATCTTCTGTTTCGTTGGCAAACGACAGATCTACATACTTAATAACACTGTCAGCATATTTGGTTTTAAACTCGGCTTTGTTAACCAAGTGGCCATATTGGGTTGCCAAAACTGCATATACAAATTTTTTCCATTTAGTCATGTTGCCTTGGTATATGCCATCGCCGCTTGGCCCAGCCAATGTTGCCGCATAGCTAATAGGGCTGGGGGTATTCATATACTTAAGGGCAAGGGCGCACCATTCTCTAACCTTAGGATAAACCTCGGGCTGGTCTTGGAATTTAAATGAAAGTTGATTGTTTTTAAAAGCGTCATCTAAAATAATAGGGCCATATTGGTCGGTAGTTATTTGGTAGGTCCATGCTTTAATTGCATAACCTATACCAGCGTACTCGTTTTTTTGATTAGCAACAGCATCATTGATCAGGTTTTCAAGGTTCAGGCCCATGTCAAAATAACACATACGCCAGGCCACACCGCCGGCATCGCTATTGGAAACATAACCGTGTTGTTCCCATGTGAGCGCTGCAGCAGCAGTACTTACCCCAGCAAAATTTTGTGTCATTTTAGAAATCGTGGTCCTTTGGTCCTGCCAAATATCATCATGCATCTGGAATTCAATTGGCGGCAAAAGCAATTCGGCTTTTACAATCTGCGGGGTTACCGGATTACTGTTTATATCCAGGTATTTTTTACAACCCGGGGCAATAATGAATACCATTATGGCCATTAAGGTGATATATACTTTTCTCATTGTCTTGTTATTATAATTTTACTCTTAAACCTAAGTTAAAACCAATAGGTTTACCAATGTTGCCATAATCAATTCCGTAACCACCAATACCACCCGAACCGGCAGTAAGCGAATTGCTTTCAGGGTCAAGACCGGTGTAGTTAGTGATCAGAATAGCATCAGTTACAGTGAAGAATACACCTAAAGTTTTAATGAACCCGGTTTTAGCTAAAGCTGATGGCGGGAAATCATAACCCAGGGTAGCATCGCGTAACCTGAAAGCCTTGATATTGTGCTCAACAAACACCTCTGGTGCAGGGTTTGTATAATAGCCCGAATTTGAATAAGGTGTAATTGCAATGTTGTTAGGAGTAGGGTGGTCGGTATTTTGTAAACCATCGTTAAGTACCCCGGTAATAACGCGTGGTGTTTCACGATCAAGAGTTTTAATACTGATACCCTTAGTATAAGCTTCAAACTCGGTTTGATTTACCACATCGCCACCATAGCGCAGATCCCAAAGCATTGAGAAGTTGAACCTTCCATATCTGAACTGGTTAACAATACCCAAAGTGAATTTAGGGGTCCTATCGCCAATAGGGTAGTAGGTAAGATCAGAAACAATTGGTAAACCGCTTGAAGGGCTGATAACCACCTGGCCATATTTGTTTCTGTCGTATCTCACACCGGTTACGGTTCCTGTACTGGCACCAGGAGTAGCGGCACTCCTTAATAAGCCAACAATTTGCGAGTCGGAATCATATAGTTCTGGAAGTTCTTCAGCCAGGGAAATTACAGTACCCCTGTTTTGGGTGTAGTTTAATTTTATATCCCAGTTAAACTTAGATGTTTTTACCGGAGTACCACTTAGCACAACCTCAATACCCCTGTTTCTTACCTCGCCACCATTCAATAGTTTCAAAATGAAACCACTACCATAGCTTAAGCGCGGGAAGATGATCTGGTGTATACTTTCAAGGTTATAGTAGTTAAAATCGATACCCAGGCGGTTATGTAAAAACTGCATCTCGATACCGGTTTCAAAGTTCCTGGTAGTTTCAGGTTTCAAATCGGGGTTACCGCCGTTCACAGATAAGGCGTAACCACCACCGGTAGTATTGGTACCTACATAGTTGCTACCCAATGCATATTGCCTGAAAGGGCCCTTACCGGTTAAAGCGTATGATATACGGTATTTACCATAATCTAAAAATGGTAAGGCATTTTTTACAGATTCAAGATCGGTAAAGTTGAAGGCCATAGAAGCTGATGGGTAACCGAAGAATGGATGGCCGTCGGCTTTTAAACCTGTAGCGGCGTTAATGCTTGGCATTAATTTAGAAACCCCGTCAACACGGCCTGTTAAAGTGAAATACAGTATGCTTTTGTAACCAAATATAGCCTGGGCGAAGAAGCCTTCGTCGTCATAACGGTTTACGTTAATGGCGGCCTGGCGTGTTAAAGGCAAAGTATTGTTAATACTGTAGAAGTTAGGATCGTAAAACTTGGTACCAGACTGTGAGTTAGTTGTACCGTTAAAATAATCAATAGTAGCACCTAAAATATAAGTTCCGGTAAACGAACCCATTTTAGATCTGGCTGTAGCTACTAATGATCCGTTGTATAGTTTAGAAAGATCCTGGTAGGTTAAGATATAACCACCTGTTGGTGCAGTAGAGCTACCTGAACCTTTGTATGATTGACCATTATATACGTTTGAACCAACGGTATTGGTAATATCTGCGCCAACTATAGCGTTAATAGACAGCCATTTGTTAGGTGTAATATTAAAGTTTACATTGCTAATAAAACGATCAACTTTATCTACCTGCGGGTCTTTGTTAACACTCCAAAGCGGGTTATCATACTCGTTGTAGATAGAAGAGAAGTGAGTAATACGATTACCGTTTGCATCCTGGTACTGCCTGATATC
Organism: Mucilaginibacter boryungensis; assembly: GCF_015221995.1. Taxonomy (NCBI): domain Bacteria; kingdom Pseudomonadati; phylum Bacteroidota; class Sphingobacteriia; order Sphingobacteriales; family Sphingobacteriaceae; genus Mucilaginibacter; species Mucilaginibacter boryungensis. Next base: position 131,173 of record NZ_JADFFM010000002.1, on the reverse strand, counting down.
GAATGCCGGGCTAAAGCGTAACAGGCCCATTAATATACCATTGGCACCTTTATAACCCTTGGTGTTTGAAGAGTTAATATAGTTCATGGTGGTGGTAACTTTAAGCAACGGCGATATTACCGCGCTACCTGTTAAACGGGTAGAAAACCTCCTGTAATCGGTAGTAGGGATAACGCCCTGGTTATCGCTGTATTCGTTCGACCAACGGTAGGTCAGTTTATCGGTACCACCTTCTAAAGCAACATTTTGTTTCATTGCCTTACCAGTTTGAAAGAAGTTTTTATAGTTATCAAATATTGGCGTTCCTGGTAAAAATTTAGGGCCAAAAAAGTTTGATGTAGTACCAAGGAAAACACCGCCTGCATCACCCAGGTTATATTCTGTCTGTCTTTCAGGCGATTTAACCAGTTTTTCCAAACGATAAGAAGTGCTGTAGTTAACAGTACCTGTGCCGGCTTTGCCTTTTTTAGTGGTTATTAATATAGCACCACCAGCACCTGCGCTACCATAAAGCGCCGTTGCTTCAGGGCCCTTCATAATAGTATAGGTCTCAATATCTGCAGGGTTAATATCCATACCACGGTTTGAATAGTCCTGGTCGCGGTTGGCGCCCTGGCTTACTAACGCGAAGGTTTGGTTTAGCGTAGTATTATTAATAGGCACACCGTCAACTACTATCAGGGCGTTGTTATCACCGCTGATAGAGGTAAAACCCCTTAACACTATCTGTGCAGATGCGCCTGGGTTACCGCTGGTACTATTAATTGATAAACCGGCCACACGGCCTTGCAGACCACCAAAAAAGTCCTCGCGTTGGGTTTGTGATACATCATCGCCTTTAACTGTTTGCGCGGCATAACCTAAGCTTGCCTTATCACGGTTAATACCATAGGCGGTTACCACAACCTCATTAATGTTGCCGGCATCAGTCGCCATTTTAACGTTAATGGTGGTGTTGCTGCCTACAGTAATTTCCTGTTTAACCATGCCCACAAATGTGAAAACCAATACCTGGCCGGCATTGGCATTAATGTGGTAAACGCCATCTGTATTGGTTGAAACAGCGGCTGTACCGTTTTTTACTTTAACCGTTACCCCGGGTAAAGGGAAGCCATCTTCAGCAGAGGTTACTTTTCCTGTTATGGATATGGATTGTGCATAGGTTTGCATGGTCCAGCAACATAGTCCCAGGAAAAAAAAGAGTAAACTTTTTTTCATACGTGAATTGTTTGATTAGTAATTAGTTTGGTTATTATTTTATTATACGTTTTTGCCTGTAACAGCATTTTTATGCCAAATCATGCAAAAAAACGCAATGTTGCCAAGCAGCTAATAAAGATATGTAAAATAAATTTTAATTTTTGCATGAAATAGCTAATTTTATTTTTAAACCTTGCAAAAAAACGCAACTTTATCATTTTGTAAAAAGTACACTTTATTATGCTTAAAAAAGAACGTCATTCGCACATTATCAAGCAAGTAAACCTGCATAATAAAGTGTTGTCATCCGATTTGGCTATCGAACTAAATGTTTCGGAAGATACTATCCGCCGCGATTTAAATGAATTAGATGATTCGGGCCAAATTGTTAAAGTACACGGAGGGGCTTTATCCCGCTCGTATCATTATCCGTTCCAGCGTAATGATATTTATGCTGCCGATGCTAAAAAAGGGATTGCACGCAAAGCTATCAACCTGATAAAAGAAGGCATGGTGGTATTAACCGGTGGCGGCACTACTATAATAGAAATGGTAACCATGCTGCCAAAAGAATTATCGGTAACTATATATACTATTAGTCCGCCGGTGGCATTGCAATTGGCAGACCACCCCCTGATAAAAGTTGTGCTGATAGGCGGCGAACTTTCTAAAGACTCGCAGGTATGTGGGGGTAGCCAGGTGGTGAGTTACCTGAACGAAGTGAAATTTGATATCTGTTTCCTGGGTACCAACGGCATATCATGTAATGAAGGGGTAACAGACTCGGACATGGATATTGTACAGGTGAAAAAGGCCATGATAAAGGCATCAAAACGCCTGGTGATTATGTGCATAGCCGAAAAGCTAAATTCGGTGCAGCGTATGCGTGTATGCGAACTACAGCAAATCAACAGCCTGATAACCGATCTTGACCCTGCCGATAATATATTGCAGGCTTACCGGAAACAGCGTTTGCAACTTTATTAACGTTGCCAATTATTGGCACATAGCGTAAATCTTACAGCCGTGCGCATGTAACTTGTTGCGCAAAGTGTATTTTAGTGCCGAAATGGAAGCAAAAAACAATAAAAAAACTATCTGGGCGTGGTGTATGTTCGATTGGGCCAACCAATCCTACAATATGGTAATTACCTCTACCATATTCCCGGCCTATTATGTAGCAGTTACTACTAACGCCAAAAATGGTAATATGGTTAGTTTTTTTGGGCACAAATATGTGAATACAGTGCTTGAAACTTACATTTTAGGGTTATCCTATTTAATAGTAGTAGCCATATTACCCATACTAACTTCCATTGCCGATTACAGGGGCAACAAAAAACTATATCTGCAATTATTTACCTGGATGGGGAGTTTGGCTTGCGCCGGATTGTTCTTTTTTAAACCCAGCAGCCCATTGGAATTGCCGATGATCTGTTTCGGGTTGGCCTCTATTGGTTATTGCGGCGGTTTTGTGTTTTATAATTCTTACCTGCCGCAAATAGCCTCGGTAGATCAGCAGGACGCGGTAAGCGCCAAGGGTTTTATTTATGGCTTTTTGGGTAGTATTGTAGTACAGGTTATTTGCTTTATCCCGGTTTTGAAACCCGGATGGTTTGGCATAAACGATGATAATGGCCTGCCCGAGCGCATTGGCTTTTTAATTGTGTTTTTCTGGTGGATAGGCTTTGCCATTATTCCCTTTATTATATTGCCTAAGGGTACGCCCAATGCGGGTTCGCATAAATATAATGTGCTTACAGGCGGGTTTAAGGAATTGGCAAAGGTGTTTGGTAAAATAAAACAGATGCCTTTATTAAAGAGATTTCTCTCGGCTTTTTTCTTTTACTCGGTAGGTGTGCAAACCATTATGCTGGTAGCCGCCAGTTTTGCCGCTAAGGAACTGCATATGCCCGATGATGATCTGATCTCTATTATCCTTATTATACAGGTAGTGGCTATTATTGGGGCTTATATCACTTCCAAAGCATCTGAAAAATATGGTAACGTACGTACACTGATTTGCCTGGTGAGCATATGGACAATTTTATGTTGCCTGGTATATTTTATTACTACCGAAACCCAGTTTTATTTTGCCGCATTTGGCGTAGGGATAGTAATGGGAGGGGTGCAATCGTTATCGCGTTCTACATATTCCAAGTATTTGCCGCAAAATATCCCCGACACGGCATCGTATTTTAGTTTTTACGATGTCACCGAGAAAATATCTATAGTAGTGGGGCTATTCTGCTTTGCTTATGTTGAAGACCTGACACATAAAATGCGTAATTCGGCCCTGGCGCTGGATGGCTTTTTTGCTATTGGCTTATTAATGCTGATTGTGTTACTGGTGTCAGAAAACAGATCGGCAAGAACTAAACCGACTGTTGCAGTTTAGGCCGACCTTAGCTTTTGTTCGCCTGTTTTAATGCCACTTCCGTATATGGTCAATATTTGTTCCTGCTTTTTTATAGCAGTAATAATATGTTGCATTAATGCTTTATCAATAGCTCCAATAATTAACTTCCATTCGGCATCCTTATTTGTAGCCAGCCAGCATTGCTGCACTTCCGATACCGCCGATGGAATAATTATTTTATACAGTAACTGTTGCCGGTAGGTATGCTTTAATACTTTAGTTTCAAAATCCGTTCCTACATAGTTAAATTTAATAGGGAATATGGTGTTCTGATTGCTTTTCATATTATATAAACCCCACCGATTTAATTTTGTTTGAAATAAATTGCTCACAGGTTAAATAAATACCAAGGCAAAAGTAAAATAGCATGCGGAAAAATAGCTATGATACTACCAGGCTGTTCAAAATTTCTTTGATGGAGAACTTGGCACCGCAAACATGTTCGTCGGCGGCCCCATAGTAAATGGTCAGTTCATCACCGTTAACAATATGGCCGTTGGTGAATACTACATGACCAAAAAAACCGGTCAACTCATAATCCGCGGTTGGTATCATTATTGGGTCATGGCTGCGGGCAAGTACCTTCCAGGGCTCGTTAAGGTCTAACAGGAAAGCGCCCAGGCAATAGCGGTGCTCGTAACTGGCGCCATGGTAAATTTCCAGCCAGCCTTTTTCGGTTTTAATGGGGGCGCAGCCGGCGCCAACGCGGGCATTATCCCAATTATCGGCACGGGTTTTAATAATGCATTTATGGTTTCCCCAATGTTCGCCATCCGGCGATTCAGCCAGCCAGATATAGTTGCCGCCTAAGTCTACACTGCTTGGGCGGTGCAGCATGTAGTAAAGGCCGTTTATCTTTTCCTCAAAAATGGCGCAGTCTTTATTATGCGGCGGCAATATCATGCCGTGGTCTTTAAAAGTTTTCCAATCGGTAGTTGTTTTCATGCCTACCCCCACACCGCTGGCTGATACCGCCGTGAAAGTAAGATAGTAAGTATCGCCCATTTGTGTTACGCGGCAATCCTCAATGCCAAAGGTTTGTAACGCGCCCTTGCCAAATAGCTTTTTATAGCCGTCGGGTTCGTAAAATTTAACGCCGTCATCGCTGCAAAGCAGGCGTAAATGCGATAGCGTGGTCAGGTAATCAACACCCTTATAACGCACAACCCGGGCATCGGTAGCAATCAGGTCGGCATCATCCAGCGCTATTTCCATAATCTCGGTTTCGCCGGTTTCTGTCAGCACAGGGAAAGAAACTACGATCTCGTTTTGCTGGGGCCGCTCGGCAACGCGTACCAACAACCATGTTTTGCCATCAAACTGAAAAACGCCGGGATTCAATAAACAAGCAATATGTAGCCCCGCGGCACTTGGTGCCAGGTGTGCCGGAGACAATAATGGATTTTCGGGAAAACGACGGGCAATATCTTTCATATTCAACTAAACCCCCAATATTTTATTTGGTTTGAAAAGATAGTCAGGACTTTTCCTTTTTTAGCGAACTGATGTCCCCATTGCGTTCCATGTATACCTTGTCAATATTATTCAGGTCGTCTGTCAATGCCGATTTGCGGATGCCCTGCATAATATCTTCCTCGCAAACCAAAGCCCTTTCCTGGTTCTCTTTAATAAACCTGCCATTTTCAAAAAGTAATATTTTATTACCTTCTACAATGCTGGCAAATGTTTTACTTTTTACAATCATCCAGCCAAATAGCCTGTGCAGCAATACTGTAATAAAACAGGTAACTATTACGGGTATAAATGGAGACGCGCCTGCTACAGCCCGGCTTAATATAGCGCCCAATAAAATGCCGATAATATTATCCAGCGGTGTGCGCAACCCAAACGACCGCCGACCCGAGACGCGGATAAGTACCAACGCAATAAAAAATATGACTATCCCCCTGCAACTCATTTGCAAGGTATTCAGGTCTTTCCCTTCGCCAAATATTTTGATAAGTATTTCCATAGGTTAAACTGGTAGTATTTATAAAACCGCACCATTTCTAATTTGTTTAGGATGTACAAATCAATTAACCAAATATGCCATCGCCTATATTAATTAAATGCAGTAATCTGTTAAAACAAAAAAAACTGACACTGGCCACAGCCGAAAGTGCCACCGCAGGCAGGTTCTGCGCCGAATTGGCTATCATACCAGATTGCGGTGAAATACTGAAGGGCGGAATTGTGTGCTATGATGCCTGTATTAAACAGGATGTATTAGGTGTACCGCCTGAACTGGTGGAAAAGTATACACCTGAATCGGCAGAAGTTACGGCTGAATTAGCCAACCGTTTACGGCATTTTATGAAGGCTGATATACAAGTGGCCATTACAGGCTTACCTATGCCCGGTGGTAGCGAAAGTGAAGAAAAACCGGTAGGTACCATGTTTATTCATCTGCTTATAAAGGAAAAGCACGTAGCTATTCGGCAGGTTTTTAAAGGTACAGCCGAAGAGGTCATCCTGCAAACAATAGACCGTATTGCGCAGGAATTGATAGACCAGCTATCCTAATTGATAGCCGGTCTATTTTTCTGGTCTGCCAAATAATTTCCGCAGTTTATTTTTTGCTTTTTCAAGCGGGGCACGCTGGCTTTTGGTGAGGTTTTTGCCTGCCCGGTTCTCGTAAAAATTAAGCATAGACATAGCGCTTTGAAAAGGTGAGGCTTTGCGGCGATTGCTTTCCTCGGCCGAGTGTTTCAGCGACCGTGCTATTTTATCCGGATCTTTTGATTTGAAAACGTCCTTGTCCAAATCCATAGCATTGCTATGTTCTGTAACCTTTGCGGACCATCTATGCGGTTGCTTTTTAGTCCTTGCTTTCATAACAGAATGCTTTATTACATTTTCTTTGCGGTATCAGCTGTAGCTGTAACCTGCGCAGATGCATGTGGTTTAACAATTTTAACACCACCCGATCCGCTATTGTCAGCATTAATAGCATCGCCATAAGTATTGGTATTTGCAAACGTATCCCTGTAAGGATTGGTAGCAATATTATTGCCCGCACTATCTACACCAGGTCTTGCCGCATGGTCGCCGGAGCATGACGCGAAAGTTACTATTGATGTGATAGCTATGGCAAAAAGGATGGTCTTATTTTTCATTTTAAATATTATTTACACGAATTTGCACGAAAATAGCATGTCCCGATCAATTTCAACGAATTTTAACGAAAAAAGGCTGAATTAAACAGGGGATGCGCCGGATGGTGATTCGTGAAAACCGGCTGATTGATAAAGTGTGTACCCTTACAAATTCTCGCCTTTTGGCCCCTTTCCTTTATTGGAACTATCCTTACCTGGTGATGTCCCCGATTCGTCGTTATTATTGACAGGGGTAACCGATCCTTTTTGCTGATTATTTGTTTTGCCCTGCATTTTCGGCTCGTCCTTACGCGTGCCGATAGGCTGATCTGTAGTTTTCATAATTTAAGCTTGTAATATTTCTTCGTGATTTTGATGGCATATTTCAGCGCATTCGCGACAGGCAGCGGCACAGCGCTGGCAGTGGTCATGCTGATGTTTGCCACATTCCTCTGCACATAGCCGGCAAATTTCTTCGCACAGCAACAAATACTGTTTGGCAATGGTCGATTCGCGGTGCAGCAATTTCACCGCCTGCGTACATATGTCGGCGCAGTCGCGGTCAAATCTTATGCAATCGCGCATGTGCATTATATTATCTTCCTTTAAACATGCTGCTGCGCAAGCCTCGCAAGCCGAAGCACAATTTGTTAATGTTTGTATTAGCCCTGTATATTGTTCCATAATGTGGTTCCTTTTAATTAAAAATTGGTGACGGTAAAAGGTTAACAATTCGTATTTCAGTTAAGTTTTTATTTTTAATCAATAGTTAAAACTCAATCCGAGCCCCGGCGTTTATCTTTTATTAAACGGATAGGATATGCAAGTAAGTTATCCAATCAACTTTAATTAAGCCTACTGAAATATGAAAACAGGAGTTCCTAAAAAACAAAATCAACAACCCGGTATTGAAGCCGAAATGAACCCGCGCCCCGAGTTTATAAAAGCAAACTACAAGGCAGCAGGAAAGCTACAGGATAAAGTTGCCCTGGTGACAGGCGGCGATAGTGGTATAGGACGCGCGGCCTGCATACATTTTGCTAAAGAAGGCGCCGACGTGGCTATTGTTTATTTTAATGAAGATAGCGACGCGGAAGAAACCCGGCAATTGATTGAAGCCGAAGGCCGCCAATGCTTGCTGATAAAGGGTGATGTAAAAAGCGCCGCCTTTTGCAAAAAAGCCGTGCAACAAACCGTGAAAAAATTAGGCAAATTGAACATATTGGTAAACAACGCGGGGATGCAAGTGCCGCAAAAAAATCCGAAAGCGATTGACGAAAAACAACTGGATGATACTTTCCGAACTAATATTTATGCTTACTTCCATTTTGCTACAGAGGCATTGGAATACCTGCACGAGGGCGACTGCATTATTAATACCACCTCGGTTACGGCCTATCGCTCATCACCTAATTTAATAGATTACTCATCTACCAAAGGTGCCATTACCTCATTCACCCGGTCGCTGGCTACTAATTTAGTGGATAAAAAAATACGCGTAAATGCTATTGCGCCTGGCCCGGTTTGGACGCCGCTCATTGTATCGACTTTTGATGAAGAGAAAATTAAATCATTCGGATCTGAGACGGCTATGAAACGCGCGGGGCAACCTTCAGAATTGGGGCCCGCTTATGTATTCCTGGCATCAGATGATGCTTCATTCATTACCGGGCAGGTAATTCATATTAACGGGGGAGAGGTGGTAAACGGCTAACCGGCTTAAGGCTTCTCTCGCCAAGGGAATCGCTTTACCCCCAGCAGGGTATAAATTTGAGGCTAAAGCCATCCTATAATTTGGCTTATCCGTTGGCTGAAGCCAACGGCAATTAAAAATAGGTAAAATTCATTGCCGTCAATTATGGGGCAGTATAAGGCAAAGCAAAAAAGTTTTACCCTCAAAAAAATGCTTATCCCTTAGCTGGAGTCAACGGCAATAAAAGTAAAATTCATTGCCGTAAATTTATGGGGCGGTTTGAGGCAAGCAAACGGCTTTAGCATTTAAACAAGCGGCTTATCTGTTGGCTCAACCAACTGCAATTAAAAAATAGGTAAAAATTCATTGCCGTCCCATTTATGGGACGGTTAAGGCAGGGAAAAAAGGGCTTTAGCCAAAAAACAGATGGAAGGTTTAAAAGTGACTTCCCTGTTCTTCGCAGATAATCCACTCGTATTTTCTGGCGGACTTTTTATCCCGCGTTATACAAAACAGAAACAGCACCATCCCCTCGCGGGATCGTGCTGTTTCACACTAAACTATTGATGGAAAACTATTAAGTAAACAGTTCAAAATAGCGGAATAAATTTCGCGCCTGCAACCGTGTTTTCACGGTATTTTAGTACGTTTTTCACGCAAAAAATGCATTTAGGAATATTGATTTTAAGCCCTTCGAAAAAAATAAACTAAATTTTACAATCGATTGCAAAATTGTTTAGGTATTTGATTTTGTAATTGTTAATATTGTTTTATATACCGTTAACCTACTGCTTATGAAGTCTGTAAAATACCTTTTATCACTACTGCTGTTACCTGCTGCTGTTGTTGTTTCACTGGCGCAAACCTTGCCATTTCGCGATAGCAGATTATCCTATGAAAAACGTGCCGATGACCTGATCGGTCGCTTAACGCTTGAAGAAAAAGTGAGCCAGATGATAGACAAGGCAGCTGCTATCCCACGCCTGGGTATCCCCGAATATAATTGGTGGAACGAATGTTTGCATGGCGTAGGCAGGGCAGGCTTAGCCACGGTATTCCCTATGCCTATTGGCAGTGCGGCAAGCTTTGATGGCCCGCTGGTAAGTAAAATAGGCATTGTCACCAGCGATGAGGCACGGGCCAAGTACCACGAGGCCTTGCGCCATAACGAGCATGGGCGCTACCAGGGCTTAACGTTTTGGTCGCCTAATATTAATATTTTTCGCGATCCACGTTGGGGCCGCGGTATGGAAACCTATGGAGAAGATCCTTTCCTTACCGCTACTATGGGCGTAAACTTTGTAAAGGGCCTGCAGGGCGATGACCCGCATTATCTTAAACTGGTAGCCACTCCAAAACACTACATGGTACACAGTGGCCCCGAGCCCGAACGCCACCAGTTTAATGCCACTACCGATAGGTACGATTTCCTGGATACTTATTTGCCGGCTTTTAAAGCCACGGTGCAAAAAGGCAAGGCATTCTCCATCATGAGTGCTTATAATGCTTATAATGGCACGCCAGCCCCGGCAAATGCATTTCTTTTAGATAAAGTGCTGCGTAAGGAATTGGGCTTTAACGGCTATGTGGTATCAGACTGCGATGCGGTATACGATATTTATGCTTACCACAAATTGGCGCCAAGCAAGGAAGCAGCTTCGGCACAATCGGTAATCGCCGGTACCGATCTGGATTGCGGCCCTACGTATTTAACACTTGTGGCCGCCGCCAAAAGCGGGTTGATCACCGAAGCGCAGATCAATACCTCGCTTAAACGCTTATTTATGGCCCGGTTAAAACTGGGAATGTTTGATGATGATAAACTGGTAAAATACGCTTCGATACCATACTCGGTAGTAAACTCGACGAAACACCAGACACTGGCGCTGGAAGCCGCAAGAAAATCTATCGTATTGCTAAAGAATGAGAACCACATACTACCCTTAAGTAAAAGCATTAAAACCTTGGCCGTAATTGGCCCCAATGCCGATGCCGAGAAAGTGCAATGGGGAAATTACAACGGCACACCTGATAAGACAGTAAACATTACACCACTGCAAGGGTTAAGAAATAAGCTGCCTGATGCCAAAATAATTTACAGCCAGGGCTGCGAACTGGCCGATTTTACTAAAGCCGTAACTGATAGCAGTATCATCCGCCAAAATTATAATACTGCACTGGCTGCCGCCGATAAGGCCGATGCGGTAGTAGTGTTTTTAGGCCTTACACCAACCCTGGAAGGTGAGGAGATGAAAGTGCAAGCTAAAGGCTTTGCCGGTGGCGACAGGACAAGTCTTGATCTGCCAAAACCACAGGAAGATTTGTTGAAGACTATTTATAAAACAGGCAAGCCAGTAGTGTTGGTATTGCTTAATGGCAGCGCCCTTTCTATTAATTGGGAAAAAGAAAACCTGCCCGCTATTGTAGAAAGCTGGTATGGCGGCCAAAGCGCCGGTACCGCCATTGCCGATGTATTGTTTGGCGATTATAACCCCGCCGGGCGCTTACCGGTAACCTTCTACAAAAGCGTAAGCGATCTGCCCGATTTTCATGATTATGCTATGGGCAACCGCACCTACAGATATTTTAAAGGCGATGTGCTGTATCCGTTTGGTTACGGCTTAAGTTACACCACTTTTAAATACTCAGGGCTGACTATGCCTGTAACTGCAGTTAAGGGTAAAGCCATCAGCGTAAGCGTAAAAATTACCAATACCGGCAAAATGGATGGTGATGAAGTAGCCGAATTGTATGTAAAACATCTTAACCCGAGCATCCGCAAACCAATAGTGGCTTTACAGGGCTTTAAACGGATATTCCTGAAAGCCGGTGAAACGAAAATGGTAAGCTTTACTTTAACGCCTGATCAGTTAATGCTGGTAGATAAAACTGATAAATGGAGCCAGCCATCAGGACAAATCCAATTATCAGTTGGCGGTTCGCAGCCGGGTGAGCGAAACGTAACCAGCGGTAATGTGGTATCGAAGGTTATTACTATAAGATAGCCTTGTATACCCCTGCTATAAAATGTTATTAACTAATAAAGGCGGCAAAATGCCGCCTTTATTAGTTAAATATGGTTTGGACGGATAAAAAATATCCGAATGATCGTTTTTAAAATTACGCCTCTCTTTTTTCAGCTGCGGCAGCGTTAGCATAAATTACCACGCCAACACCAAACACTATAATAGCGCTAAAAAATAGCGGTGCTGAAGCGTCAAGTCCGCTGTTTGAATCAACCGGGTTAAAGGAATGGTTAGGTGTAAAAAACAATGAATATAATACTACCAGTATTCCCGCAAGTGCAATTATTAAACCTAAATTCTTTTTCATAATTATTTGTTACTCCGCAAATATAATTATGTTTTTATAAAATGGGTTCATCAATTGCATTTTAATTGACCAAAGTTTTTAAATGTTCATGCCGCCCGATGCCTCTATGCGTTGCGCGTTTATCCAGCGGGCTTCCTCGGTACATAAAAATGCTACTATTCCGCCAATATCCTCAGGCACGCCTACGCGTCCCAAAGCTGTTGCATCGGCAACGCGGGCATTAACATCGGGATTATCGCGCACCATACCGCCGCCAAAATCAGTTTCAATAGCGCCGGGGGCCACTACGTTTACCGCAATGCCGCGTTCGCCTAATTCCTTAGCCTGGTAGCGGCTTAATACTTCAATCGCGCCTTTCATCGAAGCGTAGGCAGATGAACCCGGGTTACTAAACCGTGCAAGACCGCTGGAAATGTTGATGATCCTGCCGCCATCATTTATTAACGCCAATGCTTTTTGTGTAAGGAAAAATACGCCTTTAAAGTGGATATTTACCAGTGTATCGAATTCATCTTCAGTAGTTTGATCGAATGATTTGTATAGGGCTGTGCCAGCGTTATTTATAAGGAAGTCGAACCTGTCTGTGTTGAAGGTTATTTTTAATACGCCTTTTACCTGGTCTATAAACCCATCGAAGCTTTTAATATCGCCGGCATTCAATTGCAGGGTAGCGGCTTTTGCGCCGGTCTTTTCTATTTCAGCAACTACGGCTGCTGCCTCGTCTTTATTGCTGTTATAAGTAAGGATAACATTGATGCCTTTTTTTGCCAGGCTAAGGGCCATGTTTTTGCCTAAACCGCGACTGCCGCCGGTTACCAGGGCTATTTTATTTGTTGTTGACATGGTGTTTGTTGGTTTTAATTATTTAACAGGACAAAGGTAACAAGCCTGCCGGAGGAGTGTTTGCAAGTATCAATCCATGTTTTGCAAAATTCAAATATTGATGTGGATTGATGCGGTTTAGTGATAGCCCTGATTAAGCCCGGACATCCTTTAAAAAGCTCAAAAAAGCCTATCTAAAAAACCGTAAAAAAAGCTAAAAAGGTGAAAGTCTGTCTAAAAATCGCTAAAAAGCGCCTAAGTCCTGAAAGCCACTGGCGCCAATTTAGTTTGCTTGCGGAAAAAGTTAGAGAAATGCGCTACCTGCTCGAAGCCCAGGCTGTAGGCAATTTCGGATATATTCCAGTCGGTTTGTTTGAGGAGGATTTTGGCTTCCTGCACAATGCGGCTGGTTATAATATCGGTGGTGGTTTTGCCGGTATGTTCTTTTAATACCTTGTTCAGGTGGTTTACATGCACGGCTAAGCGGTCGGCATAATCTTTGGCGGTGCGCAGGTTTAGTTTTTGTCCCGGCGATTCTATAGGGAACTGCCGCTCTAACAACTCGATAAATAAAGACGATATCCTGGCCGATGCCGTATGCGATGGGTATAAAGCCGTTGCCGGTTGTAGCTTTTGGCCGTAATGTATCAATTCCAAAACATAGTTACGCAGCAAATCGTACTTGAAGGCATAATCGGAAGCCAGTTCTTTATGCATTTTGCTGAAGATAAGGCTGATCTCTTCAGTAGCTTCGTCGGTTAACTGGAATATAGGTATGGCGCCCGGCCTGAAAATCGGAAGGTCATCCAATACTACCCCGCTTTTGGATTGTATCAAAAAATCGTGCGTAAAAATGCAGAAAAAGCCCCCCTGGTCATCATCCAGCGGGATATAATTATAGGGGATCTTAGGCGTGGCAAACAGCAGCGCGCTCTTTTCAATGTTCACCTCTTTATCAGCATATTCAGCCTTGTTGCGCCCGCGGATGAGGCTTATTTTATAGTAAGCCCGGCGGTTATACGGCATTGGCTGTTTCTTGGCATGGCGCGCCACCATATCCGCAATAGGAAAGATATTAAAATGCCCTATCTCTTTATTGATCCCTTCGGGGATAAGCGATGCGGTTTCCCGGTAAAAATCCTCAATGGTGGCGGTGTGCATGGTGTGTTGCAAAATTCAAATATAAGAATTTTTTAACCAACGAAATTTTAAATAAAAAAGCCGGGAAAAACGTAGAAAACGAATAATTATAAATAAAAATAAATAATAATGAATAAAAATAATGGTGTTGTTATGCTCCTCTCGCAACCACTGACGTAAAACAAAAAGGCGGGTGACCTATTGATCATCCGCCTTTTTTGAAAAACATTTTTTTACACTATTGCCCGAAACCACCCGCGGGTTTCATCTGATAATTTACCGGTGGTTCAACACCCAGCAGGTTCTTAACAAAATAATCCCAGCGACGGCGCATCATATATTGCGAATGCTGGCCATAGCCATGGGCGCTGTTAGGGAATACGATCAAATCGAAACTTTTGTTGGCGCGTTCCAGAGCTTCAACAACCAGCAGCGTGTTTTGCGGCGGTACGTTGTTATCCATTAAACCGTGGGCTAATAGTAATTTACCTTTCAGGTTTTTAGCCAGGTTTTCATTGGCCTGCGCGTTGTAATCCGAATTGCTGGTTAAGCCATTGTAACGCTCGCCCCAGTTATCCTCGTAGTTCAGGTTCTCGTGGTTGCCCGATTCGGCAATACCTACCTTAAAGAAATCAGGGTAGCGGAACATAGCGCCGGCTGTAGCAAAACCACCGCCTGAATGGCCCCAGATACCCACACGGCTTAAGTCCATATACGGATAACGGGTGGCTAACTGCTGTATGCCGCTTACCTGGTCGCCCAGGGTGTTATCGGCCATGTTGCCATAGCTCATATCGTGGAAGCTTTTTGATCGGTACGGGTTGCTGGTGCCTTCAATTTCAACTACAATAAAACCCAGTTCGGCCAGGGCGCCGTTATCGCCACGGGTTACCGAGAACGCCCAGCTACCAACGCTGCCGCCTTGGGGACCGGGATAAATGTAGTCTATCACCGGGTACTTTTTGTTGGGGTCAAGATTGCGGGGTACCCACATCAGGCCGTAAACATCAGTTTTTCCGTCGTGCGCTTTGGTAGAAAACGGGATAACCGGTTTCCAGCCTGTGGCGGTTAGTTTTGAGATATCAGTATGCTCCAGTTCTGTTATCACTTTGCCTTTTATATCACGCAATACAGTTACCGGCGGAACATCGGGTTTTGAGTAAGTATCGATAATATAATTGCCCGATGGCGAGAAAGTAACATTATGTGTACCAGCGCCGGGGGTTAACACGGCAAAACCTTTACCATCAAAACCAACTTTGCAAAGCTGGCTGAAGTAAGGGTTTTCAGGCTCTAAACCGTCAGCCATAAAATAGATCACGCGGTTCTTCTCGTCAACTTTTTGCAAGCTGGCCTGTACCCAATCGCCTTTATCCACCTGGTTTTTTAGCTTGCCGGTGTTGGCATCGTACAGGTAAAGGTGCCCCCAGTTGTCGCGCTCCGAGAACCAAAGGATCTCGTTAGTTTTGCTCAGGTAGCGCCAGTTTACATCGGCCCAGCCCGATTCAAATTGGGTCTTTACAGTTTCTTCAAATATCTCACGCACGTCGCCGGTAGCAGCATCGGCCATGCGTACGTTTTCCTGTTTGTGGTCGCGGTTGGTTGATGCGAATACCAGTTTGGTAGCATCATCGCTCCAGTATACATCAGCCCAGCCAGCGCCGCCTTTAATATCGTCGCTTAGGGTTGAACGGTGCGGATCCGGATCACATTTCAGACTGATCACCTTGGGCTCGTCCACATTAATGATCACCCGGCGCAGCATCGGGATCACCTTATCGCCCGGTAAAGGGTATTTCCAGGCCCTTAAATCGGGCGCGCCAACTTTGGTGTTCACCAGGTACATATTGTTCACCTGACGTTCATCCTGCTGGAACGTAGCTATCTTTTTTGAATCGGGTGACCATACCAATATCGGCCTGTCGCCCTGTGCCCAACCGGCATTATCGGTGGCATAACCATTATCCTTTACGCCATCGGTAGTTAGCTGGGTAACCTTATTGGTGGTGTTATCCCGCACATACAAATTAAAATCTTTTATAAAAACGGCCTTTTTGCCGTCGGGCGATAGGTTCTCGTTGGGGTTACCGCCACGACCAAAACCACCACGGCGACCGCGGCCACCAAAGCCGCCCGTAGCCGCTGCCTGCATCGGCGACGAATCGGGCACGACTTGACTGCCATCAAATTTCCATTGCTTGCCATCGGCCATAAACACCACACCTTTGCCATCCGCAGGGATAGTTATGGCTTCAAATGGCAGGGCATCGGCAGTATAGGTTTTTCCTGAAGCGGTTGATAATGCCGCCGCAAGTTTAGCATGATCGAAAGCCGCACCTTTGCTGCCATTTTTAGGGTTGAACATCATGAACTGGTTACCTTCACGATACCAAAAGCGGTCATCGGTTGTCCAGTTTATGCGGGTGCCAATACCGCTGCGGGTAACTAAAGGGGTAAGCGCCCCGGCCATCTGGCTTTCGGCACGTTCATAATCTTTAGCAGTGTAGGCTTGCTGGGCGCCGGCACTTAATGCCAATGCCAGCGGGATAGCCGTAAGTAAAAATTTATTCATGTAAGTTTGGTTAAGCAGTTATGCTGTATTTGGATCAATTAACAAAGCAAGATACTGCAAATCCGCCGTTTGTCAAGTAACGTTTATGTTAGATGATCGACGGAAAACTAGGGTTTCGGTTTACGCAGGTTTCTCGCAGAGACTCTGCGCCCGAATGAGCGCGTCATTGCGAGCGATAGCGTGGCAATCACCGGTAAGCAGGTCCGCTCTGCACATGGGGATTGCCACGTTGCTGATAGAAGCTCCTCGCAATGACGCGTGGTTGGTGGTTTTATCTTTGTGGTGGCGAAAATAGGGGATTCTCTGTTATATAAAATATCAATTGCCTGCCCTGTTCTTTTCGCTATCCGCGCTGCCTGTATTGCGTTTTTTAGGGATGTTTGCCGATTTACCAAAGTTATAGCTAAAACCCAGCGTTACCGAACGGTTGGCATTATCGTTATGATAGGTAATGGCCGCACCGGGTACATTCCTGATGTTACCGGCTGAATAATTACCCTTGAAAAGGTCACGCGCGCTTAGTTTTATAGCGCCATTGTTGTTTAATATCTTTTTTTGCAGGCCCATGTTTAATTGCTTGCGCGCTATGTGGGTAAATTGCGAATCGGTAAAAGGTGAAACATAAAACATGGTTAGCTCCGCGCTCCAGCCATGCGATAAGGTAAACTGGTTGGTATTGTTTATGAAACAGTAAGCGGTAGTGTTATCAACCGGTATAGTACCCAATTGGCCCTTGTAGCGTGTCCAGTTATATTCGGCATCCAGGTAAAAATGCCACCATTTAAACGGATCGAGATTGGTTATAGCCGCAACATTTTTTTCGGCCCGGCTGCCCAGGTTAATGCTATTGGCAAAAAATATGTCGCCTTTTTGGTAATCGTATTCAACCCTGTAATCGGTAACATAGCTATACCCTGCCGATAAGACCAGCATGCTTTTATAGCTATAGCTAAGCTGGTAATTATTGGTAAACTGCGGTCTTAAAAACGGGTTACCCGTAAAAGCACTGTACTTATCCAGGATGATAATGAATGGATTCAGATCCTGGTAGGCAGGCCTGTCTATACGGCGGCCATAAGAAACACTCACGCTATTCGACCCTGCCGAATCCAGTTTATAAAGCACAAAAGCAGTAGGAAACAGATCAGTATAGTTTTTTACAAATGATGAATCCTGCCCCAGGGCATTACCCAACTGGTGGGCATTTACGCGGGTATTTTCGGCCCGTAAGCCTGCTTGCAGGGAAAAACGCTTCCATTCCTGACTAAAGTTTGCATAGGCCGCGTTAACATTTTCCTTATATATAAAACGGTTAGTGTTGTTATTATCTACCGTAGTAACATTGTTTACAATGTTGAAGTAGTTGGCCGCGTTATCAGTATTTACATAGCTGGTTTTCAGGCCAAGGTCAAGCCTTGTTTTTTTATTAAAAGGTAAGCTGTAATCTGTTTTACCCGACCAGATATTAACGTATACCGGCAGGTTATCAATAATATTTTGATTGCTGCCCAAAGCGCCTGAGGCATTATAAGTAGTGTTGTAAAAAGACTGATCGCGGTGATTACTGTAGCGCACATAATCAAAATCGGCCGTGATATTTGTGCCCAGGCTATCGTATTTGTGGCTATAGTTAAAATTAATGCCGCCGTTGTAATTTTTGTAGTTGGTGTTGTTCTCCGCAACAACGGTCGAATCGATCTTACCCGCGGCGTTCTTTAAAAAGCTATTGACCGGGTTGTGATTATCACCGGTTGATATGACGCCGCTAAGCACCACACCTAAGGTGGTTTTGGGTGATATATAATAATCTACACCGGTTTTTAAATTGCTGTTATAGAAAGATGGATTAAAGAAAGCAACCTCGGTATACGATGATCTGACGTTGTTGCCGGCATCAAAGTAAGTTCGGCCTACATCCAGCCGGCGGTAGGAGTTTTGTATGCTGTAACCTTCCAGCAGGAAAAAGTTAATCTTATCTACCCTGTAATTCATGTTAAAACTTTCGGAAGTACGCCAGTACTTAGCAAGGCCAGCGTTTGCCGCGGCCGAACCATTGAACCCTTTTATTTTTGAATGTTTGGTTTTGATATTGATGATCCCTGCATTGCCCGATGCATCGTATTTGGCGGGCGGGTTGGTCATTAGCTCTATCTGGTCAAGATGCGAGGCGGGGATCGATTTAAGGTAGTTGATCAGGTCGTCGCCCGAAAGATAGGTAGGCTTATCATCTATCAATATCATCACGCTCGATTTTCCTTTGAAGCTGATACCACCATTCACATCCACAATTACACCCGGGGCTTTCTCTAATGCTTCAAGCGCGTTTGCGCCGGTATTGGTTATAGATGACCCTACGTTCACCACCATGCGGTCAACCTTTTGTTCAATGTATGACTTTTGCGCGGTTACTGCCACCTCTTTCAAGGTTGTCCCGCCAGGCTGAAGCGTGATTGGGGTTAAGTTAACTAATGATTTTTCAGTAGAAATATAGACAACATCGCTGCGATAAGTTTTAAAACCCACATTACGTACCTGTAAACGATAGGCCCCGTTGCCGATATTACTAAATACAAACCTACCCTGTGCGTCAGCCTGTCCGGTTTTAACCGTTGCTGAATCCTTTGCGGTAACTAAAACTACGGTTGCTGCAATGGCAGGTTGTTTATGATCGTCCAGCACCTGCCCGAATATTTTGCCTTCGGGCGATTGGGCTTGTGCAAAATTCAGGGCAAAGCCCAGCCATGTGGCTAAAAAAGCCAGGGTTAATGTTTTCATAATGAGTGGTTGGGATGGGGCTTTACAGCAATTCAACAATGCGTCATGCTGAACTTGTTTCTGCATCCCACATGCAAAGAGTGGAGGGTGGTTACTTTGCATGTGGGATCCCGAAATAAATTCGGGATGACGTATTGTACTACAGACTTTATTTCGCTTTGCGGATATAGATATTGCCGTTCATATTCTTCATCAGTATTTCGGGGCCACCGCCGTTTATTTTACCGTTAACCCAATCTTCAACGGTTATGCGGTACATGCCGTCTTTAGCGCTTTTAGTTGATTTTGCCGGGCTTTTTTCGGTTACCATATCAAAGTCGCTGTAAACATTGCCCTGGTCAGATCGTGCTTTAATATTGGCCTTTAAACTGGCCGGGAAAGTTACATCAACATTGCCGTTAAGCGTAGTAAAAGCCATAGCCGCATTCGGCTCGACCGATTTAAAACTTACAGTTACGTTACCATTAGTAGTGTTGGCTACTACCGAGCCGGATACGTTGGTGAGTTTAATGGCGCCATTGGTATTGTTCATTTCCATATCGCCGCTAATATCATCGGCAGTAATGCTTCCGCCATTGATGGTACTTAGATTGATATTTGTGGCACCACGTGGTATTTTAATAGTTAACGATGCCATTTTGCCGGGTAAATTATTGTTAATGCTTACTTTATTGCTTTTCTCGGAAGCACTAATATCCAGGTTTTCGCCACTTGATATACGCCTCATACCGTTGCTGATTTCCTTGCGGTCCTTGCGGCCATGCTCGCTTTGGGCATCAATTATTATGTCTTTTCCATCATACACACTAACTTTTATAGAGCCGCTTATGGTGTGTACATCAATTTTGTACGGTTTGCCCGGATCGCTCAACGGGACGGTTAACTGTTGCGATTCCTGTGCCATCAGGCGGGTGCTTAGGGTTAGGGCTAATGCTACCAGGCCTGTAAATTTTATTGCTTTCATGTTATTTGGAGTGTTAAATTATGCTTTTTTAATATAAATATTGCCGTTAAGCGTTTCAAATTTGAATACTTTGCCGCCTTTGCCAATTTTTATGGCAGTGTTTTTATTTAAGCGGTAGGTGGTGCCGCCAGCCTTTTTGTTTTCTGTTTTGGTGATCTCGGTAGGTAATACCTCGGTATCGGGAAAGTCGGTGTAAAATTGGCCGTTCATACTTTTAAACTGTACGTTGGCTGCCAAATCTGAAGGAAATGTAGCCTCCAGTTTGCCGTTTAATGTATAATAGCTTGATGCCTCGGGCGGGTTACTTAAATAATTAATGGTAAGGTTGCCATTTATGGTGCGTGCAACGGTAGTGCCTTTGGCATTTATAATGCTGATAGCGCCGTTTACATTATTTACTTTCAGGCTGCCGTACACGTCTTTCACACCAACATTACCGCTGTTTACAGTGCCAACATTAATATTTATATTGTTGGGTACTTTCACGGTGTAGTCCAACTTTACGGTGTAGTAACGGTGCCTGTCCCCATCATTATTCCAGCGGCCGCTATGCGGACGGGTATCATAAGGTTCGGCAGTGTAAGCGATAATGCTGTCGGCTTTTTGGTCGAAGCCCAGTTTAAATTCAGCTTTTGCTTTGGCCATTTCCTCGGCATCGCGGGCCGAGATAGTTTCGTCTATTTCAATTACAACCTGGTTGCCGTTGTAGCCTTCAACTTTAACGCTGCCAAATACATTGTAAAGGGCAAATACGGTAGCTGCCGCCGATTGTTGAGGTGTAAACTGCTTGCTGATATGGTCTTTAAATTCAACGTCGTACGACTTTTTTTGGGCAAAAGTATGGCCCCATCCCGCTAAAAGCGCGATCAATACTAACTTCTTCATGATGTGTGTTTTGGTTTTAAATTAAACTGTTAATCGTCTCTTTGATCTTGTTCCTGACACCGTGGTCAAGATTCTTTTGTTTTAAAAGTTCTTTAAATTCACCTACCGACCGTTTCTCTTGCAGTTTCAGCATCACATCCGCAATGGCCGATTGCATCAGTGGCGAATCCTGTTCGGTGATAGATTTTATAAGTCCCGCCCGCACTTCCGGGTGACCGGCCAGCTGTGCCAGTGCATCCAGCGTACTCAGGCGTACGTTTACGTTCGGGTCGTTATTCAGCGTGGCCAGTAAAGCATCAATTACCTGCTGGTCTACGTGCTTTATCTCGCTGGTGTAGCTCACCCCCTTAATCCTTTCAGATGCCGACGGGTTCTCCAGCATGGCCAGCATCATGGTTTGTTTTAACTCATGCACCTGGCTGCTCAGTGCCTGTAGTTGCTTATCCTGCTGCCCGCCTTTACCTGCATTAAATACCCAATAACCGCAGGCAAAGCTTATCAAAATAATCACCAGGCTGTAAGCCATAGGCAAGCGCGGCTGCACCAGCCAAAACTGGCTTAGCTTTTCTTTTAGTTCCGCCCAAATATTCCCTTTAGATGCCGCCTCTTCCTTGAAAGTATCCAGCATGGCTTCAAACTTCACCTGCATGTGTGCCGATGGGGCAGGGGTTTCAATAGTGCCCATTTCTCTCCACAATTCCTTCATGGCGGCTAATTCTTCTTTACAACCGGGGCAATCGCTCAGGTGTTGTTCCAGTTTCACCCGCTCGGCCGGCGGCAGGTCTTTATCTATCCAGCCGGTAAACAGCTCCTTATATTTATCACAATCCATTTTATGTCTGTTTAACGTTCAACTTTGGTATAAATCTCTTTTAGCTGGCACATGGCCCGGTGCACCCGCACCTTAACCGCGCCCTCGCTTATATTCAATATCTGTGCAATTTCCTGGTGTTTTAACTCCTGGAAACGGCTTAATGATAGTATCTCCCTTTCATCTTCACTTAACCTGCCCATGGCTTGCTGCAAACCCTGCGCTGCCTGCTTCCTTTCCAGCTGCTCCTCTATATTGGTGCTGCCGGGTATCCAGTCGGCCATGTCCTCAACACTGCTGGCTGCCATGGCCAGTTTTTTGCGTTTACCCTGGTCTTTTAGCACATTGCGGGCAATGGCATACATCCAGTGGATAAATTCGCCGCTGCCGGTAAAATTGTGCCGGTATTTCAGCATTTTATAAAATACCTGTTGCACCATATCCTCGGCGGCCTCGCGCTGGTAGGTCATGTGGTAAAGGAAACCGTACAACTGGCGATGGTAGCGCTGGAAAAGCAGCCCCATCCGGTCCAGGTCGCCGGCTTTTACTTTTAGCATGATCGCGTTATCATTCAGCGTATCCAAGCAGGTTTAGTTTTTATAGTTAATCATTATAGCCCTGTAAACTCCGGTTAAAAAAAATGGTTACAGGAAATTTAAGAATTTTTTTCAAGTATTAAAATCCCCGCGTTAGCGATAGGAGCGGATACCGGCCCGTGGCTAAGGCCCGTGCAGTATGAGCGGATAGCGCGGGCCGAAGGCAACGCCATTATAGTGGTTTGCTAATTGGATATGAGAGATAGTTACTGCTACGAGATTGCCACGTCGTTACCTCACCCACCACCTGCATGCCAACTCCTCGCAATGACAAATTTGATATAAATAAAATATTTCTACCTGATAATCAACGCATTTCAAATAAACACTACTAAATCTATAGATTTTATTTGGTATTTAAATTATTGCCCTTATATTTGTTGCCGTAATCGTTCTTTATTTACTTATCCAGAAAGACTGAGGGAAAGGCCCGAAGACGTCTTAGCAACCTGTGAGACCGCGTATATGCGACTTAATAAGGTGCTAATTCCTGCTCTGTAACCAAACAGGGAAAGATAAGCGAGTGAACAAAAATTCCACACCGTATTTACGGTTCCCTCTCTTTTCAGCTTTTGCAGATAAGCAACATTAAGTATTAAATTTTTCGTATTGGGTTTAAAGTTAATTATTCCGGTAATTTGCTTTAACTAACAAAATACATCTAACATTAAAAAACTGAGACCATGAGTTTACGATTAGGCGACGACGCGCCAAACTTTAAAGCCAAAACCAGCCAGGGCGAAATTGATTTTTACGAATTTTTAGGCGATAGCTGGGGTGTACTATTCAGTCACCCGGCCGATTATACGCCGGTTTGCACCACCGAACTGGGCCGTACCGCAGCCCTGAAAGAAGAATTTGCCAAACGCAATGTAAAAGTGGCGGCGCTGAGTGTAGACTCGGCAGAATCGCACCAGGGATGGATAAAGGATATCAACGAAACGCAAGACGTTGAGGTAACTTTCCCCATCATTGCCGACGAAGACCGCAAAATAGCCGAAGCATATGACATGATCCACCCTAACGCGTCGCTGAACGCTACGGTAAGGTCGCTGTTCATTATAGGCCCGGATAAAAAGATCAAACTGATCATCACTTACCCGGCATCAACCGGTCGTAATTTCAACGAGATATTAAGAGTGATTGATTCGCTGCAACTGACAGCTTACCATAGCGTAGCCACCCCGGCCGACTGGAAAGATGGCGAAGATGTAGTGGTATTGCCGTCTATTAAAACCGAAGATATACCGGCTAAGTTCCCTAAAGGGCATAAAGTAATAAAACCTTATTTAAGGACAACGCCGCAGCCAAATAAATAATACACAAGCCCCCCGAGCCCCTAAAGGGCAGGGTTTAAAGTAAAACTGTGCAAGGTTTTAACACTCCTCCTTTAGGGGTCTGGAGGGCAAAAAATATACGTATCTCCTTTAGTAAAGTAAAACTGTGCAAGGTTTTATGAAGCCGTCTCCGCTGATATATAGCGGAGCGGCTGGGGGGAGATGAATAAAACGATCAGATGGCCGAGTGGATAGGCGGAGGTTAGCAAGGCCTTTAACGGTGGTTCAACTCCATCTCTGATCTCTCTGTTTTAAATTAATAAATTAAGTAAGCTGATGAGCAACCTGCAATGCCCGGTAGATTTTGTAACCATTAACGAAAATAAGGCCCGTGTTAATGCCTTTTTTGTGCTGGCCCTGGGGGTAACTTTTTTGCTGACCAACGCCTGGGTGATAATTGCTATACTGGCCGTTGATTTTTTATTGCGCGCCACCAGTTGGGGGAACTACAGTCCGATAGGGTTTTTAAGCGACGCAGTGATCAAACAACTGAAAATTAAGCATAAACCGGTTGACCGTGCCCCTAAACGATTTGCTGTGGGCGTTGGGTTTGTGTTTACGGCGGGCATATTAATATTGCTGGCATCACAACAAAATTTCGCGGCGCAAATACTAACTGTGGTACTTATTGTATTTGCATGCCTGGAAGCCTTCGGTGGGTTATGCGTGGGTTGTTATGTGTACACTTTAGGCTTATTACTGATTAAAAAAACAAGTAAATAAAAATTTATCAAAAAAGACTACTAAAATTGTCGTCTATTTAAATGCTTTTGTTATGAAATATCAAAACATGAAATATTACGGAATTATTTACGGGTTGGACCACTGTTGTTGTTAGGCTGCACCTTCGCTTTAGTTATTGCCGAAAGGCTATCTGTTTATTCAATAAAATATATTATCATGTTAACTACCACCATTAACACCAGTAAATACCCATTTTTCGACCTTTCAGAAATTGTGCCCGAGGCCGATATTGCGTTTAAGCCATATAAGCCCCTGAAGCCGGTACGCACCGGGAATTACCTGCCCAATTTTACTTTGCAAAATACCTATACCCGCTGGCAGCACTTTTTTAATGGTGCCGAAACACACGGCGCCATCCTTTTAAAGCAATTGCTGAGCAAGCCGCTGGTAATAAGTTTTTATTCGCCACAGTGGCAGCAGCATGGTTTAGATCAATTAAAGCAGTTGAATGCTATCCAGGCGGAAATTAAGGCAAATGGCGGCAACTTGCTCATTATCACTGCAGAAAAGCAGGATAGCCTTGAAAAACTGGTTTGGGAAAACAACCTGTCGCTTAATTTCTATTTCGATGCGGCGCATGAAATTGCCCAAACCCTGCGGATATACAGCGATGCAGACCCGGTATGGAATAGGTTTTCGGGTATTGATATTAATGTGCCGCTACCGGCCACTTATGTATTGGATGCAGCGCGCCAGGTGGTTTACAGTCATGCAGAGTTTGAAACTGCATTATCAAATCGTGATGTTATCTCGGCAGTATATAACGCCAGCTTAGCGGGGAATTTGAAAAGGTCGGCATAAGGAGGGCCTCACCTAACTCTTTCCAGGGAGTATAGCCTATAAATAGGCAGAATTCACAAATTCCCTCCCATGGGGAGGGGGAGTTAGGATGTGCGGTGGTAGGGAGGGGTTTCGTGACTTTACAAAACCCCTCCCTGCACCCTCCCCATGGGAGGGAATCGCACATGGCCGCTTAAAATAAAAACATAGCAATTCTTTCAATGCTTCTCAACTTAGGTTTATGAATTGTTTGTTTGGTTAGGCCCCGGTAACGGGGCTTTTCTTATATCCTTACAAACAAGGGGCACCCCATTTTAACAAAAAACCTTATCAAAATGGAAAGGGTTATCCGTGCCATTTTTTTAAAATATTAATACACTAAGCTTAACTTGTCTTTTTTCGCAAAAGTGAATTTATGGCACTATTTTAGTATGGATATATTATGCATGCATAATATATTAAGTATATTTGTGCACTAATTAATTTACAACAATAACAATAAGCAGCTATGATAACTATAGTTAATACCATTTCAATGTTATGCCTTATCGCCCTCCCTTTAGCAAGAAAGACCACCCAAAAACACGATAAACCTGTTGTTTATAAAATTGATACAGATACTACCGAGGCCAGCTATGCTATAAATAGTAACGGATACCTTGAAGAAGTAGCCGAGAACAAGGTGAAAAGATAAATTATAAATTCAGCTCGATTAACGTATATGTAAGTCATTCTTACATCGGCCCCGGCAACGGGGCTTTTTTATGCACGTTAAAGCCGTTTTTGCAGGTCATATGTTGCTAAAAGCAGTACGGCAGGATGCTGCGGTTTGGAATTTTAGGCTTAAGGTTGTACACTTGCATTATCTACACAACAGTCGTTTCATATACCTAAAATTTAATATTTTGAAAGTAATACAAGCTGTACATCCCGAAGATTTTAAATCGTACCAAACTGCCAAGATCCGCGAGCGTTTTTTGCTGGATGGCATTGTCGATCCGGGAAAAATTAACCTGGTTTACACCCATTACGACAGGATGATAGTAGGCGGCGCCATGCCGATGGGTACCGAACTTAGCCTGGGTAATTATCCTAACCTACGTGCCGAGTACTTTTTAGAGCGCCGCGAGATAGGCATTATCAACGTGGGCGGCGATGGTACAGTTACCGCCGATGGCACCAGCTACAATGTTAACAAGCTGGACTGCTTGTATATTGGTAAAGGTACTAAGGATGTGAAATTTGCCAGCAAAAGCGCTGACGCACCTGCGGTATTCTTTATCCTGTCATCACCGGCGCACATGACCTATCCAACCGCGCTAATGACCAACGAGGACGCAGTTAAAGTAAACGCGGGCTCAGCAGAAACGGCTAATAAGCGTACCATTAATAAATATATATTTTTAGAAGGTATACGCAGCTGTCAACTGGTAATGGGCTTAACTATTTTAGAACCAGGCAGCGTTTGGAACACCATGCCGGCCCACGTGCACGACAGGCGCATGGAAGCTTACTTCTATTTCGACGTACCGCAGGGCAATAAAGTAGTGCACTATATGGGCGAAGGCGACGAAACCCGCCACATTATGATGAACAATCACGAGGCGGTAGTATCACCACCGTGGAGCATCCACAGCGGCAGCGCTACCAGCAATTATAAATTTATTTGGGGTATGTGTGGTGAGAACCAGGATTACACTGATATGGATCCGATTGCGATACCTGACTTGCGATAATTAAACATCAACCAAAAGACAACAGACATAGTGGAAAATAACTTCTCATTAGCCGGTAAGGTAATTGTAGTGACCGGCGGTACCGGCATTTTAGGCAAATCGTTTATTGATGGTATTGTGGCGGCCGGTGGCGCTGTAGGCATACTAGGCCGTAATGCTGAGATTGCTGAGCAACGCGCGGCCGAGATCAATAAGAATGGCGGCAGGGCTATCGCCTTAGTTGCCGATGTGCTGAATAAGGACGAATTGATGGCCGCTAAAGAAAAAGTTTGGGCCGAATTTGGCCGGCTGGATGGTTTGGTGAATGGCGCTGGTGGTAATATGCCCGAAGGTGCGATACAGCCCGACGAGGATATATTTAACATGAACCTTGATGGGATGAAACGCGTAGCCGAACTTAACCTTTGGGGTACCATTATCCCTACGCAGGTTTTTGGTGAGCTGATTGCCCGTACCGGCAACGGCAGCATTGTGAATATTTCATCTATGAATTCCAAACGTGCTATTACTAAGGTATTGGGTTACAATATGGGTAAAGCCGGGGTTGATTGCTATAACCAGTGGTTTGCTGTTGAACTGGCTAACCGGTATGGCGATGCCATCCGTATGAACGCGCTGGCGCCTGGCTTTTTCCTAACCGAGCAAAACCGTAACATGCACCTGAAACCCGATGGCAGTTATTCGCCACGTGCCGAGTCTGTGATCAGGCAAACCCCATTCAAGCGTTTCGGCAAGCCTGAAGAGTTAATTGGCGCGCTGGTATGGTTACTGAGCGATGCATCGGCCTTTGTAACAGGATCGATGGTGTGTGTGGATGGCGGCTTCTCTATTTTCGGGGGAGTTTAGGCCCCACCCAACCCTCCCCTGAAGGGGAGGACTAAAAATAAAATCCAACCTTCAATAGTCTCCCCCTCTAGGGGGAGATTTAGAGGGGGCTAAACCAATATAACCAAATGAAAAACCTGTTTAAACTAACCGCATTAGTAGCTATATCGGCAGTGCCTTTTATGCTAAAAGCGCAAACTGTTACGCTTGATTATTACTTCAATCACGAGGTGCACAAAACCAAAGAAGGCGCTGTAGAACGCTTCCATTACCTATGGGAAGAGAAAGACCTGAACGGCTATTCTAATTGGGGTGACGCTTTTGTGGCGGCTGGGGCCAAAATAAAGTCGCTGGATGCCGCGCCTACGGTTGATAATTTGAAAGGAACGGATATTTATATTATTGTAGACCCCGATACTAAAAAAGAAAGCCCGAACCCTAACTATATTATGCCCAAAGATGTTGAACAGATTGAAAAATTTGTGAAAGCAGGCGGCGTATTAGTAATGATGGCTAACGATAGCGCCAATGTGGAATTACCGCACTTTAATACCCTGGCGGCCAAATTCGGCATGCACTTTACCGATGATTTGAATAACCACGTGCTGGGCAACAAAATTGAAAGCGGTACTATGATGGTTGAAGGTAACCCGCTGTTCCCGACAGCTAAAAAGATATACATGAAAGACATCTGTGGCATCGCATTAACTGGGCCCGCAAAACCATTATTAAAAAATGGCGACGCGGTAGTTATCGCGACAGCCAAATATGGCAAAGGCACCGTCTTCGCTGTAGCCGACCCATGGCTGTATAACGAATATACCAACGGCCACCTGCCGGCAGGTTATGATAATGATAAAGCTATTGTTGATGTAACCCAATGGCTGCTAAAACAGGTGAAGAAGTAATGTGCAGATAACAAGCTTAAGAAATGTCATTTCGACCGTAGGGAGAAATCTTATACGCACAGCCGGCTGCATGCATAAGATTTCTCCTCGTACCTCGTTCGAAATGACATTGATGGAAAAAACTTCCGAACTCTCCTAAAACAAACTCTCGTAATCCTCCATCGTATCCACATCAATAGCAGCCGGTTTAAACGGTACAGTTACCAGGCGCTGTGGTGGATCATCGAATATTTGCCGCGCGCCTTTATCACCCTTCAACTGGTAAAGCGTTTCAAACACTTCGCGACTAAATATACAGGGCGAGCCCACCACATTGGCAAAAGCCGTAGCCACAATTACCTGGCTGCGGTGGTGTAAAAACATATCCAGCAGGTTGTTCAGGTGCTCGGTAGTGATAAGGGGCTGGTCGCACAGCATAATTAACGCGCCGGTGGTGGCCGGATTTGTGCGCGTTAAGGCCCGCAATCCTGTATGAATGGAAGTTGCCATGCCTTGCTGCCAGTTAGTATTATGCGCCACCGCTATGTTAAGACCGGCACACTCTTTAAACAATTCATCGTGGAGGGCGCCGGTAACTACCAGCAGTGGCCCCTTGCAGCGCGATGCCTGCGCGGTTTCCACCGCGTGGCGCAGCAGCGACGTATCTTTATATTTTAATAATTGCTTAGGCTGCCCCATACGGCTTGAACTGCCTGCAGCCAAAATAATGATACCAATATTATCCATTACTCAATATGTTAATAATAGGGTTGCGGTTATGTATAGGTGCGTCAACATCGCGCAGGAAGCCGCCTTTAAAGCCATTGCGGACCGCCTGTAATTCAGCCATGATGGATAGCGCTATTTCTTCAGGGTTCTCGCCGCCAATATCCAGACCAATAGGGCTGTGTATGCGGTTGTTCAACGTAGCAGTGTCAATGCCTTTTTGCTCCAGTTCATTCAGCATACGGTCAGTTTTTTTGCGCGGGCCAAGTATGCCAATATAGGCTATTTTTTGCTGTTGCGATAGGGCTTCCAGCGCGGCCAGGTCGTAGTAATAATTATGACTCATCAGTACAGCAAAGCCTTGGGTGTTTACAAACTTGTCCATTTCCCCCACGCGTGCCACAGTCACCTTTTCCGCTTCAGGGAAACGGGTGCTGGTTGCTAATAGTGGCCTGCCGTCCATTATCATTATTCGCCAGCCTAAGCTTTTAGCCATGCGGCATAAGGGTTGTGCATCGTTCCCTGCGCCATAAATAGTGAGTATGGGAGCGGGTTTTATCAGTTCCAAAAACAGGCGGATGCTTTGACCCGCATATTCATAATCATGAACAACAGAACTACATACTGCAAGTATCTCGTGCATATCTGGCAGCACTTGCTGCTTTACAAAGTCAGGATTCATTTGCCCCGGTTTAACTGAGCCATCTTTTAACAACAAAACCCGTTCAGCAGGCGCTGCTATAGTTGTGCTGGTGCTTTTTAAAACAGTGGCCAGTACCGATGCCTGTTGCAGTTGAAAGGTTTCCCGCAATAATTCTAAAGGATTATAAGCATCATTGAAGTTAATTGGTTCCATCAAAATAGAGACCTCGCCCTGGCAGCCTAATTGCGCACCATTTTCCAAGTCATCTTCAATGTCGGTGCTATCGTAAACGATAATTTCGGGTTTGCCACGCAGTATCACCTGTTGCGCCCGGCGGCGGGCATCGCCTTCCAAACAACCGCCGCTAACGGTGCCGGTTAGCTGACCTTCATTGGTCACCAGCATACGTGCCCCGGGGCGACGATAAGCCGAACCATTCACCTCAACCACCGTGGCCAGCGCGCAGGGGTTGACCAACCGGCGTTCGGTATCATAAGCGGCTAAAAGGCGTTGTAGTTCAGACATGGGTAGTTATTGGTTAGGTAAAGATAAGCCGAATGACTTGTATTAGCAATATCGGGTTAGCTTGTTGTTGTTTGGCTAAAGCCAATTCATTGGCCTTCTACCCGTTGACTAAAGTCAACGGCAATGAGGATAGCTAGACATAGTTTCAATTCATTGCCGTCCCATTTATGGGACGGGACAAAAGGCTAAGGGTCGGCTTCAGCCAAACTTCCGTAAATCATGGTTTACATGGTTTACAAAATTCGATGTTTATTTTTACACAAGTAATTGATAATGAATGTATTAAGTAGTTTACAGCCCCAAAATGTGTAAACCATAAAATCGGTAAATTCTACTTGCATTATACTTAGTTTGTATTTATCTTAGTATCTAAGATATTTATTAAACAAGATAAATGAAGGATACAGTACAACAAGCAGATAAAGTAAGCGCCCTGGGGAGCCGCTTTTCCGATGCCATCATCATTTTACATGAAACGATAGCCCGTAAAGCTGGCTTGTCTGGCACCGAGCATAAATACTTAACCATGCTGATAAAAAAAGGTGCTATGACCGCCGGCGAACTGGCCAAACAAACTGGTTTAACCACGGGCGCAATAACCGGATTGGTAGACCGGCTGGAAGCCAAAGGTTTGGTAAAACGTGCTTTTGATAAAACTGACCGCCGCAAAATTATCATTGTACCGGAACTGGATAAGATCACCGCACTGCTGACGCCATTATTCAGCAACCTGCAAAGCAAAATGATGCAGTTAATAGCAACCCTGAGCGAACGCGACAAACAGGTTATTGAACAGTACCTGTTAGCCACTATTGGTGTAATGGAAGAAGCAACTCAAAGTTTAAACGATAAATAACCTACCAATGCCATCATACGATTACCTGCACCGCGCCGAGTTTTGGCTGCTGATCACCACGCTTGTTTATTTCCTGATGAACGGGGCACAAATTTTTGAAACCGCCGTAATTATTCCCCGGTGGACGGCTAACGCCCCCGCATCATTCAGCCTGTTGAAAGGCATCGATTTAAAAACTTTTTGGATAGTTATGCATTCTGTGCATGAAATCACCTTTATGGCGGCCATTTATTTTTGCTGGGATCTCGGCCAGGTGCGCAATTGGCTGCTATTGCTTTTTGGTATCCACTTTGCCGTGCGAGTATGGACAATAGTGTATTTCGCACCCATCATTATCAGATTTCAAAAAAATGAGAACCTTGCCGCAACTGATGAGGAATTACAAATTATTGCAACCCGTTGGCGTAAACTTAACTATATCAGGGTAGGGCTATTTGTGGCTATTTCAATAGCTATGGTATTTACTTACTTCCTTTTTATGAGTATAAGATATTAAGCCAGCTTATTTAACGCTTGTTCCAAATCCTCTATCAAATACTCCGGTTCTTCCAATCCCACGTACATGCGGATGAGTTGATGGCGGATATTCCCGGCATCAAAGTCTTCTGCCTTAATGGTGGCAATGGCGGGGATAACCAGGCTTTCGTGCCCGCCCCAGGATACCGCCATCAGTATGTGTTGAAGGCTGTTACAGAAATTTTCTATCTTCTGCACTGATCCGTCCTTTAGTGTAAAACTGAACAGTCCACCGCATCCCTGCATTTGTTTTTGCGCTAATTCGGCTTGTTTAAATCCGGGCAGGAAGGGCCATATTACTTTATCTATCGCCGTGTGGTTTTGCAGCCAGTTGGTAATTACTTTGGTAGATTCAAAACTACGCTGCAAGCGCAGGGGCAGGGTGCGCAAGCCCCGGATCAGTAACCAGGCCGACTGTGGCGCCATGCTGGCCCCAATGTTCATGTATTCCAGCTCGAATATCTTTTTCAATAGCGCGCGACTGCCTGTTAACACACCTGCCACCACATCTGAATGCCCGCCAATGTATTTGGTAGCCGATTGCGCCACCAGATCTATCCCCAGCTTAATAGGTTGCTGGTATAAAGGTGAGCAGTAACTGTTATCAACCATCGTCAACAACCCTTTACTTTTGGCCAACTGGGCGATGGCTGCCAGGTCCTGCAACTCGTAACTAAAAGTGTTCGGACTTTCCAGGTATATCAGTTTGGTGTTGGGTTGCAGGGCATCCTCAAAATTTTGCAGCTCCGTACCGTTAATAAACGTGCAGGTTACGCCAAAGCGGGGCAGCAGTTTGGTGAACAGTTTAATGGTCCAGCTATAAGGGTTCTCTACACAAACTACATGGTCGCCTTGTTGCAGCAGCGAAATAACCGGGATGGCTATCGCGGCAATGCCGCTGCCAAAAACAAGGGCATCCTCGGCGCCATCCAGTGCTGCCAGCTTTTTGCGCAGGATGTTGATGGTTGGGTTGTTACCCCGCGAATATAAATTAGCATCATACTCATCGCTTAAAGCATCGCGAAAAGCATTTACCGTATTGAAGGTAAAGTTGCTGCTCTGTACAATCGGCGGCGCTATGGCATTAAAATACGTGTCACGGTCTTCGCCAAGTTCGTTTAGTATGTAGGAGATATTCATGGGATAGTTGGAACGATAAACAAAAAGTAGGTTAAGCCAAGTGCGGGGATTATAAAAAATATACCCGTTATGATAAGCTTTAGTTCCGTTGCCCGGTAGTTAAGTTGTTCCACCGGTTTCAATAAAATGCTTAACATTAGCCCGTTAAAAATTAACGCGTATATGGCCGTGGCTATAGTTAAAAAAGTCCCTGTGCTAAAGGTATCCCAACACTTTATTATAAATATTAAGAGGAAACACAACTGGAATATAAATATGCCCCGGGCAGTTTTCTTCATGGCCTTTAGCGATCTTTCATCCGCCGTTTCGGTGCTTTCAACAAATGGTTCCATTATTTCGTCGGGATCTTCCCTTTATTCAAATAAACACTCAGGTAATAAATAGCTAACCCCAAAGCAAAAACCCCCAGGCAAACAAAAGCCGCACCCGGGTTAGCCCAAAAAATATTCAAAGTAACAAACCAATAGGAGAGGATAAAGATGACAGGCACCAGCGGGAACCATTTAATAGTGTAAATGCCCGTGCCATCTAGTTGCTTGGTACGCTTGCGCAGGATGAAGATGGATAGCGCCGCCAGCGATAAGCCTATGGTATCAAAAAACATTACATAATCCAGCATCTTGCGGAAGCTATCGGCAAAAAACAGTACCACCAATATGCACAGTACAAAAAAGGTAACGCCAAATTCCTGCACCTGTGTTTTAGGGTTCACCTTGCGGAAAATATAGGGCAGGATACCGTCCTCACTCATGGCGTAATATACCCGCGGGTTGCTCATTACGTTCACATTGATATAAGCCAGCACCGAAACAAACATCAGGACAGAAGCTATTTTTGAGCCAATACTACCAAAAATAACACCAGCCATAGTAGCCGCCAGCGTAGTGGTTTGCTGCAAGCCACCCAACCCTAACACTTTATAGTAAGTAAAATTGATAGACAGGTAAAGAAAGATAACTACCCCAATACCCACGCCAATAGCCTTAGGGATATTACGTTTAGGTTCAATAATATCGCCGCCAAAGTTGATGGTTTGCTGATAGCCGCCATAGGTAAAAAATATAGGTACTAAGCTTAAACCGAGGGCGGTGATGATGTTACCGTTATTAGGTAATCCTTTCACTATCATGTGCGTATCATCGTGCATAAAAACGGCGCCGCATAAAACCAAAATGGCCAGCACTTTAAATAATGTTAACAGGTTTTGGGTGCGGGCGCTAACTTTTATGCCTAAAAATGCCAGGGCATAAAGGATCAATACCGATACTACCGCTACTATTTGTACATATAACGGCGATTGCCAATCGGGGGGCAGTAATACCGGGTTAATATAATTGGCACCGATAATGGCCACCACAGCTACCGATGCTGCGTTACTGATAACCAGTACCCAATTGATCATAAATGCGAAGGCGGGATGATAGCAATATGAAAATACCTTATAAAAACCGCCTGTGTGCGGATAGCGTGCGCCAATCTCGGCAAAGGTGAGCGCCCCGCACAGGGTAACCAGCCCGCCGAATAACCAGGCGCCGAAGAATATCCAGGTGCTGCCCGCCCGTACGGCCACCTCGCTGGGGTTAGCAAAAATACCCATGCCTATCACCAGGCTGATAACGATCATGGTCAGGTCGAACCGGTTAAGTCGTGGGATGATACTCATGTTTATCTAAACGTTAAAATGCTTTCTTAATATTATAATTTCAAAATATGATATAAAACCCGAACCAATATTTTATATATTCGTTTAACTGATCTGTATCACATCATCTGATGAATTATTCGTCACGGCAAATTAAACAAATATTGTTAATTACCTGCCTGCTGTTTTGCATGGGGGCAGCTATTGCTCAAACCAAACCTGCAAAGGAAAGCCATGAATATAAGAGCTTTTCAAAAATAGCATCCCGTTCAAACGTTACTTTTACCCTGCCCGAAGGTTTTAAAGAATTACCTGTATCCGGCGATAACATATTTAATTACGGCATGACCATACCCGGCGAGGATTTTGAAATATGGTTAAAGGTTACCCCGCAAACAGATAATACTTCCGATTCACTTTATGTAGAAATGGGCAAAGCAGAAGCAAAGCTTTTAGCCGGTGATAATCATTATTATACCCACGGCATGCCCGAACGTGTATTGACCGATTATAATGCCGATGCAGGAAGAAGCTACTTTATTTATCTGTCCGACTCGCCTGCTACAAAACACTATAAGTTTGCTTTGCTTATCACCTTGCAAAAAAACAGCAAAGGCACCATAATGGCACTTTGTATGACCAACGACAAAGGCCCCGATTTTTTTAAAAACATTAATAAGGCGCGTAATTGTATTAGGTTTAAGCCATAATCCCGCCAACCCCTTCTAACCATTTGGGAAATAATTGCCTATCCACCCAACATATTTGATTTTTGATACGATGATGCAATAAACAGAATCATTAACACATCAATAATCATCAAAAATGAAAAAATTAATTTATTGCTTGTTTGCCATTTTGCCTGCGTATTTTATTATCCAGGGTTGTAATAAATTAGATGGCATTATCTCGGCAAACGGCCAGCTAACTGCAACCAAATCTGAAGTGAAAATTAACGAGCCTGATACCCTGGTGGCTGTTGATGCAAAGGCTACCGATAACATCAGCTGGATAGTTACGCCAGGGGGAGCTAATAGTATATCAACCAACAAAAATGCCGCCGCTATTAAATTTACCCAAGCCGGTACTTATAATGTTAAGGCCAGTATAAATGGCGTAAATACCGAAAGTTTAACTATCAAGGTCAACTCATCGGTTTATACCCCGCCGGCAGGTAGCACTACCCTGCCTTTAACCGGCGATCAGATGAGTATTACCCCTGGCTTGTATAAAAGCGTATATAGCGATAGTACTTACATTTACCTTAATTTTCAAACTACCAATACCTATTGTGTTACCGACAGGCTTAATTTTACCGGCAGTGTAGATGCAGGCAATTATCAGCTTGCTTTTAATAACATTACAGAGTTTGGTACATGCACCGGCTCAACATCAACATTGCATGGCGGCCTTAATTTTAAACAAAGCGCTGCCCTGTTAGCCAATGGCACCTACCCGCTTAATATAAGTTTAAATGGTACTACCTATACAGGCAGCATAGTAGTAACATCAGCCACAATCACTTTTAATTGGACTTATACCAGTGGTGTCGTTATTAACCCTAAAATAATTACCCGGTAAAGCAATTGATATAGCTTTTTACAGATCGATACTTGTTAGGGTCGATCTGTTTTTATATTTATTGTAAAATATTTTTTGTGATACCCAGCGTTTTTGTTTCGGTGCACGAAGATGTTTTGGCTGATGAACGAACTTTCTGAATGAATCTTACCAAAGCACAAGCTGAAAAACTGGTAAAGGGGTGTATAAATAACGACCGAACAGCGCAAGAAGCCTTGTACAAGCTTTTTCATGGCGAAATGCTGCGTGTATGCTACACTTATTTGTCTGCTGAAGCATTGGCTAAAGAAGCTTTTAATACCGGTTTTTTAAAAGTATTTCAATCCATTAATAATTTTGATGCCGAAAAAGGGGAATTAGGAGGGTGGATAAGAAAGATAATGATCTACACAGCTATTGACTTGTGCCGGAAAGAACTAAAATTTAACAACCTGATCAGTCCGGTGCAGGATGACGATGATCAGTTTATTGCACCTCATATTTTAGATAAGCTTTATTTTGAAGATATACTTCAGCACATCCGCACACTGCCTGCTGCAACCCAAACAGTATTCAACTTATCGGTGATGGATGGCTTTTCGCACAAGGAAATAGGTGAGCAACTGAATATAAGCGAGGGGACATCGCGCTGGCATTTAGCCGAAGCTAAAAGACAATTAAGGGAATGGCTGCAACCAGCCGGACAATCTGCCAATCAGCCTAAGGAAAGGAGTGGAAAACAGCAATGAAAGATCTTTTGAAATACTCCAAACTATGGCAGAAGAAGCGTGATGAACTGAATATCACTGCCGACCCGGATAAGGACTGGCTGGATATGCAGCAGGTATTAGACAAGCACCTGCCCCAAACCCACAGCGCAACTGGCGGCAGCGGGGCAAGCCACCTTGCCAAATTCTTTAAAGCAGGCCCCATAGCCGGGTTATCGGCAGTAGCCATTGTTGCTACTTATTTGGTGGTGCAACTGGCCGGGCCGAAAATTAATAAGCAGCAAAAGCCGGATATTCTTGCAGGTAAACATGATACCATGATAGTATCGAATACCAATCCGCACAGCAACATTACAGCGGATTCCGCAATTATCAGCAAAAATCAAACAGCATTAACAGATTCAGTTGCCAATAATGTTGTTACGAATAATAAAAAAACTAAACCAGCGGGAACATTAGCAAATGTTAATAACACAGCCAATCAACCTGCAGGAACATTGACAGCTAACAAAGCAGGTCACCAGCCAAATGGCGCAGCCGTGTTGAATTCAACTCAGGTTTTAAATTCAAATAAGTTGTTAACACATAGCAATAACAATCAGTCGCCAATATCTGGTAAGTATAAGGGTGGGGTGAACCGATTGACACAACACGGGGCGCCATTTATTGCGGCTAATACCGCTGCCAAAGGAAACAATAAGCCTGGCAAAGAAAATGCCGGCAATGGTCAGCCCGGTGGTAGTAACTCGCCGGTTAAAATAGATTCTTTAAGAAATATTTTACCTGCTGGTTTAATTGGAGATAATACACAGCACCAACAAACCAGTACTACTGATAAACAGGCTGTACAGACAGGCGCCAACAACACAAACGTGCAATCTGGGTTAAACAATGCTGATGTGAAAAAAGGGGATAACAAGTCTGCTGTATCATCGGGTAATAACACCAGCTTGAATGATAGTTTGGCAAAAAATAATCCTGCCAAATCAAACGGCCGCCGCAGGCAACCTGTTGTTACAAGTAAAGACAACAAAAAGGACAAACGAAAGAAGATAAGCAACTCCAACGATTCGTCCTCGGTACATTCTTCACGCATAGACTGGGGTATTTTAGCCGGGGTAAATACTTCGGGCAGTTTTACACCTAAGGCTCAAAATTCAAACATCTATGGTAGTTTCCCTATTGATGCTTACCTGGGTTTATTCAGCACGTGCCACTTTAATGAAAAATGGGGCATAAATTTGCAGTTACAAGCCTTGAACCCGCAAAAAATAAGTGGAGGTTATAGCCACGCTAACGGCAGTAAGGTTGATTCAGGCAAGATCATCCAGGTGACCGACGAGCGTAAGGCTTGGTTTGTGAGTTTACCTGTACATATAGCTTATAAAATAACAGATAACATAAGCGTGAAAGCCGGGCCGGTGATCAATATCCCGGTAAAACAACTTAGTATAAATAATAGCCTTACACCAACTACCATAAACAAGGATACGGTTTATTATAAAAAGGTAACAGGGCAAATAAGAGCAGCACGGTACGATCAAAAAATAAACCTTGGGCTCTCCGCGGGGCTGGGGTTAGAGTTTGGTCGTTTTACTATAGATGCCACGTATCTTAAAAGCCTGAGTGGTTATCATGTGACCTCGGACTTTGGAAGTTATAAAGCAAACAGCGGTTCATTGCAGTTTACAATCGGGTTTAAATTTAATAAGCCCCGGTAATTTCCAATGGCCACATTGTTAATATGTGGAATACTTCCCCGCCTAAAAGTCGTTGCTATTATTATTTTTGCGTAAACGCAAACGCGCGTTAAACTTTCCAAAATACAGATGGCAGAACAAGTTGAATATTCGGATGATAGTATACGGTCGTTAGACTGGAAGGAACACATACGCCTTAGGCCGGGTATGTACATTGGTAAACTGGGCGACGGCTCGGCTTACGACGATGGTATCTACGTGCTGCTGAAGGAGATTGTAGATAACTCTATTGATGAATTTGTGATGGGGGCAGGCCGCACCATTGATATTACCATGAGCGACCATAAGGTTGCCGTGCGCGATTACGGCCGGGGCATACCATTGGGTAAGGTGATCGATTGCGTATCTAAAATAAACACCGGCGGTAAGTACGATAGTAAGGCCTTCCAGAAATCGGTTGGTTTGAATGGTGTGGGTACTAAAGCGGTTAATGCTTTATCGAACGTTTTTACCGTACAGTCATACCGCGATGGTCGCACTAAGCTGGCCGAATTTGCCAAAGGCGAACTGGTACGTGATGAACCGGAGAAAGAGACCACGCAGCGTAACGGCACGGCAATCAACTTCTTCCCCGACGATACTATTTTCCGCAACTACCATTTTATACCGGAGTTTGTAGAGACCATGATATGGAACTACGTGTTCCTGAACTCGGGGTTGACCATCAACTTCAACGGGCAAAAATTCTTTTCAGAACGCGGCCTGTATGACCTGCTGACTAAAAACACCAATGTTGAAAACATCCGCTACCCCATTATTCACCTGAAAGGCCCTGATATTGAGATAGCCATGACCCACGGGCAGCAATATGGCGAGGAGTATTATTCATTCGTGAATGGTCAGAACACTACCCAGGGTGGTACCCACCAGGCGGCATTCCGTGAAGCAGTGGTGAAAACGATTAGGGAGTTTTATGATAAAGATTACGATGCCTCGGATATCCGCGCATCTATAGTGGCGGCTATTGCCATTAAAGTACAGGAGCCGGTTTTCGAATCGCAAACTAAAACCAAGCTGGGATCGCAAAACGTTGGTCCTGAAGGGCCATCGGTGCGTACCTTCATCGGCGACTTTGTAAAGAAGGAACTGGATAATTACCTGCACAAAAACCCCGCTACTGCCGATGCCCTGAAAGCCCGGATATTGCAGTCGGAGCGTGAGCGTAAGGATATTGCCGGTATTAAAAAACTGGCTAACGAGCGTGCAAAAAAAGCATCGCTTCATAACCGTAAGCTGCGCGATTGCAAACTGCACTTTGAAGATACGCACGAGCGCCGCCAAGACACTACGCTGTTTATTACGGAAGGTGACTCGGCCAGCGGATCGATCACCAAATCGCGCGATGTGATGACGCAGGCGGTATTTAGTTTGAAAGGTAAGCCACTGAACTGCTTTGGCCTGACCAAAAAAGTGGTATACGAGAACGAAGAATTTAACCTGCTGCAGCACGCGCTGAATATTGAAGATGGTATTGAAAACCTGCGCTACAACAACGTAGTAATTGCTACCGATGCCGATGTAGACGGTATGCACATCCGCCTTTTGCTGATGACCTTCTTCCTGCAGTTTTTCCCCGACCTGGTGAAAGCCGGGCACGTTTTTATCCTGCAAACCCCGCTGTTCAGGGTGCGTAATAAAAAGGAAACAGTTTATTGCTATAGCGATGAGGAACGCATAAACGCCATCAACCGCCTGGGTGTAAAACCCGAGATCACCCGCTTTAAAGGCTTAGGTGAAATATCACCAGAGGAGTTTGGCCTGTTCATCGGTAAAGATATCCGCCTTGACCCGGTGATCCTGAAAGACGCCAACATTAAAGGCCTGCTGGAATACTTTATGGGTAAGAATACGCCTGTGCGCCAACAGCATATCATTCAAAACCTGCGTGTTGAAAAGGATGACGAAACCGTTAACCCAACTATCGCTGTTGAGGAGGATGAGGTGCTGCCGGTAGCGGTGTAAAACAAAATATCGGCGATTCTAAGAATAACAATAACTAACTTGTAGTTGTATGAAAAGTATTTGGCTATCGCTGTTAATAATTTGTTGTTTTAGCTGCTCTAATCCTGTAAATAAACATTCCTCCAACGATACTGTATCAGTTTCAAAGTTTGATGGGAAGGAAAAGGTTGACGGGGGAAAAGATTCTTCGAACGATATAAGGGTTTCTACGTTACACAACAAAATGATTGGCATTTGGACAGCAGGTGAGTCTGAAAACGCGACATTTGATATGCGAAAAGATTCTGTTTATTATGTTGATCAATTTTCAACTTATAAGTACACCTTAAAAAAGGATTCGATTACATTTTTTTATTCTGACGGCCCGCAGAAGTTCAAGATATATTTTGTTCGGGATACAATGGTGATGGAGAACAAGGATTTTGGAACAAGTAAGTTTTGGAAATTTAAGGGTTAAACGAAAGCTGGATGTCATGGCGAGCCTGTTGAACCATTAGGTAGACCTCGCTCCATCCTTCGACTAAACTCAGGATGACAGGCTGTCTTAGGATGGCCATAATTTCCACTATGGTCGGTCTTATGACTGCACCATTTTAAGGCAGTCATTTGCATTTTCGAATATAACTCTCTATCTTGTTTCCCCCGCTTTTTGGACGGGTTGAAATAATGATAAATCACGAGATAAAAATAGCCTTTGAGGAGTATAGTACTTTAGCAGAGTTGAGCAAGGCAGACCAAAATATATGCCAAGAGGCGGTAAAAGCGATGGAGAACTCGCATTCGCCTTATTCGAAATTCAGGGTGGGAGCGGCTTTACAGTTGCAGAGCGGCAAGGTAATCCACGGCAGTAACCAGGAGAATGTAGCTTATCCATCGGGCCTGTGCGCCGAGCGGGTGGCGCTGTTCAATTGGGGGGCTAACCATCCAGCTGATCCTATTAAAACCATTGCCATAACGGCGCATACCAACGATT
This sequence comes from Mucilaginibacter boryungensis, assembly GCF_015221995.1. Lineage (NCBI taxonomy): Bacteria > Pseudomonadati > Bacteroidota > Sphingobacteriia > Sphingobacteriales > Sphingobacteriaceae > Mucilaginibacter > Mucilaginibacter boryungensis. The sequence goes on along the minus strand of NZ_JADFFM010000002.1, from coordinate 89,528 downwards.
TTGAAATCATTAAGCCGGTAACGCCATGCGGATCGTGCCTGCAGGTAATGGCCGAATATGAAAAAAAACAAGATGAGCATTTGCGAATAATCCTATATTGCATTGACGGACCGGTATGGGTAACCACGGGCGTTGCCAGCTTTTTACCGTTCATGTTTTTTGAAGACAGATTAATTGCCCAATGACAATGAAGTTTAAGTTTTTACTGATTATTGCGCTGGTATTTAGCGCTAACGTGTTCGCGCAGGAAACTGCCAAACCCAAATTAGCTTATCCATTCGAGGATGAAATTAACGTCTTTAAACACCAGGATAGTATAGCTATGCCGAAACCCGGCGGCATCCTGTTCATCGGTAGCTCATCTATCCGCAAGTGGACGGAATTGCCAAAGCATTTTCCCAATAAACCCATTATTATGCGTGGTGTGGGCGGTTCTAAAATAGAACAATGGGTAAAATACTATATGCCATTGGTAGTATACCCGTATAAGCCATCAAAAATATTTATTTATGTGGGCGATAATGATATTGCTGCTGGCAGCGGCGCGCAGGCGGTTTACGATAATTTTGTGCAAATGCTGGGCATGATCAGGGAACATTTACCCAATACCAAGGTGTACTTCATGTCTATGAAGTTAAGCCCAAGTCGCGCCAGATACTATAATGAAGTTGCCCTGGGCGATATGATGATAACCGCCTATATTAAAACACAAAAAAACGTGGAATATATTGATGTGAACACCACGTTGCTCACCCCAAAATCATTACCCGATTCCGTATTGTTTCAAAAGGACATGCTGCATTTAAACCTTACCGGTTATGAGCATTGGGAAAAAGTAATTGCCCCGTATTTATAGCGGTACTGACAATGTAACATGTGCACAGTCTTCTCCGGAATACCCTGCGGCGACTGAAAAATATGGGCGTGTAATTTTATGTACGTTTGAGTCATGGCTGTAATCATTATTGTTGTTTTACTGGCGCTTGCTTTGTTAGCATGGCTTTTATGGGGCAAAAAGCGCCCGGTTATTGTTATAGATGAAAAACAAACCGCGGGTTACCGGCAAATATTAACATATAACGTAAGCTATTATCAAAATCTTGATGCAGCCGCTCAAACAAAATTTGAGCAACGGGTAATCGCGTTTTTAAGCAGTACAATTATTGAAGGTGTGGATATTGAAGTTACTGAGCTGGATCGGGTGCTGATAGCCTCAAGTGCGGTGATCCCGGTTTTTGGCTTTCCCGAATGGGAATACCGCAATTTAACCAGTGTGATACTTTACCCCGATACTTTTGATAACGATTTCCAGTTTGAGGGCGGTAACCGCAGCATTATGGGCATGGTAGGCTCGGGTTATATGAACGGGCAAATGCTTTTATCGCGACAAGCGCTGGTTAACGGATTTGCAAAAAATGGCGGTAAAGCAAACACCGCTATCCACGAGTTTGTGCACCTGCTGGATAAAACCGACGGAGCGGTTGATGGTGTGCCCGAAATATTAATAACACATGATTACGCCGTGCCCTGGCTGAAAATGATGCACCAGGAAATGCACCGCATTGAGCAGGGGAAGTCGGACATTAATATGTATGCCACTACTAACGAAGCAGAATTTCTGGCTGTAGCTGCAGAATATTTCTTCAGCAAGCCCGACCAATTACAGCAAAAGCACCCCGAATTGTACGACCAGCTTAGCCGCATGTTCGCGCAAGATCCTGCTGTTGACTAATAAGCCTACAAAAACTTCTTCACGTATGCCAGGTAAATGTCCCAATCGCTTGGGACAGTACCATGACCGCCCTGGTGCATGTAATACCCCAGTGGATTATAAGCTAACGAGGTATCCCCGGCTTTAGGCCATTCTGCGTTACCAGGCCCTTGTAAACCAAACAACTGATAAGCCGGCTGCGCTGCTACAGCAGAAAGAAACTCGCCATGCGGGTCCGACCAGAAATCGGTATCGCCGGTTTGCAATAATAACGGGCGCGGGGCCATCAGTGAAACCAGCATATGCGCATCAACAGGGGAAAGGTTGAAATCCTTAGCATACTTATGCCATTGCGGCGCGAATTGGTAGTAATAGCGTGACGTATCGCTCATGTGCGCCAAATTCTCGCCGTAGTTGCGCCTGCTTAAGGCCGCGCCGCCTTCGCCGCTGCAACTGGCTATCACCATTTTAAAGCGGGTATCGTGCCCGCCTGTCCACAGTACGGTTTTACCCAGGCGTGATACGCCCTGCAAGGCCACACGTTTGGCGTCTACCTGTTTATCTGTTTCCAGGTAATCCATGGCACGGCTTAGCCCCCAGCTCCACGCAGATATCGCGCCCCACTCATGGTCGCCGGGAACCTGCTCGCCGGGTTTCATATAATGACCGATAATCCCTTGCTTGTAGCCGGTTTTAAAGTCAGGCTCAATATCGCCGTAGTAAACGGTTGCAATACCATAACCATTGGATGTGAACCGCTCTATGTCAGCTTTGCTTAATTTACCTAACCCGATTTTAGGCGCAGGTAATTTCTTACCATTCTTATCCCACATAGTTCCCTGCTTAACGCCGGGATCATCAACCGATAAACTGGAATTAGGCGCGAAGGAGATCATCAGCACCAAAGGTGCAGGTTTGTTGGTTTTTGGCAGGTACATTAGCAGGTCCATTTTATAGGTGGTATCAGCTGTAAAATATACGGTCACCTGCTTGCGGATGGCATCGCCGTTAAACACTGGCGTGCCTTTGTCAAACACATCAAAGTGGATATCGGTTGGTTTGCCCGGCATAGTGCCAAACTGGTTTTCTTCAAAAAGCTTTACTATTTCGGGGCGACGTTTGCTTAGCCAGGTTTGCTTATCGGTAACCTTTTTGCCGTTTTGCATGGTCAGTACATCAGGCAGGGTGTAGTTGCCCACTTTAGCCTCATCATAATTTACCGGGATGCCCGCCACTACCGTTGCCAGTGGTTTTGCCGGCGCGGTCTGACTAAAAGCTGAAACCGAAGCGCAGGCTAAAACGCCCACTGCCAAAATTGATTTGATGTAATGCCTTTTCATAACGTTTATTTTTTGTGGTGATGATCAGTGTAATTGGTAAGGTGTAGCCGGTTGCGGTATCGGGTCTTGCGATTTTGGTGCCGGTATGGTTACCGCGCCCTCCAGCCCTTTGCCGCTCACATTATAAATGCGAAGCATCGGTCCGCTAATGCCGGTAACGTTAATGTTTTTAATATTAGCGTTTTTGATGTTGACCAGCGTAATGCCCGATTTAGCTGTACCTGTAATATTTGCCAGGGTAAAGCCCTCTAAAGGTTTATTAGGATGTATGCCCGTGCCGCCATCAACCAGTACCGGCACATCGGTTACCCTGATATTGGTGAAGCTGAAGTTTTTAGTGGTCGGGATGCCTTCATTGCCCGGCACCGGGTCCTGATCTTGTAAACCGCTGCCGCTTAGATTAAAGCGCAGGAACCCGCCTTGCATACCCGAGACTTCCAGGTTATTGGCGCTGATATTCTCGATAAACGCTCCGCGACCAACACGGCTTTTCATATAAAGTGCGAATGTCTTGGCCCCGGTGAACGCGCAGTTTTCGATAGTGACATTGCGGATGCCGCCGGATGTTTCACTGCCGATACCGATGCAGGCAAAAATAGAATCGGCAAAAGTGCAATTTTTGATATGGACATCCTCGGTAGTGCGCAATAAACTATAGCCTTCCATTCCGCGACCAGATTTCAGCGAGATGCAATCATCGCCGGTGGCAATATCGCAGCTATCAATCACCACGAGCTTACAAGAGTCAACATCGATACCATCGCCGTTACCGCCTGTGCTGCGGATGTACAGGTTTTTGATATTAACCGTATCGCAATAAGTTAAGTGGATAGACCACATGGAGTGGTATTCGGTTGCGAAGTTGGAAAACCTGATATCGGTGCAGTTGATCGGTTCAATCAGTGCAGGGCGACGCAAAGGGTTATCAGCAGTTGGGCGACCGCTTACCTTATCATTACCCGCAATTTTACCCGGGCCGGTAATGGCAATATTTTTCGCCCCGAAAGCATAAATTAACCCGGAATATCCCTGTATCCATTTGCCTTCCCAGCGCACCTGCATCACATGGTAATCGTTCAGATCGGGCGAGCCCTTGATTACCGCATCTTTTTCCAATCGCAATTCAACATTCGACCGTAACTCAATAGCCCCCGTTAAGTAATTCCCGGCTGGCACAATTACCTCGCCACCGCCCAGGATATTACATCTGTCGATAGCCTGTTGGATAGCAGCCGTGTCCTTAGTTTGCCCATCGCCTTTAGCGCCAAAATCGCGCACGTTTAGACTAACGCTGATAGCTTGGACGGCAACATCAACTTTATCTAATGAAATATTTTTGGCCAACGATACCGTGGGTACAGCCAGCAGGCCAATCCCGGCATGTTTTAAAAACGTACGGCGTGTGTTTGCTTTCATAAGCAGGTGTTCAGAATAGTGTAATGCTTGGGGCAGGTTTATTTATACGATATTAAGAAAGTATTCTTCATCATACCTACACAAACCGTCTAAATATTTACGCAAACGATTGCGCTATTACTTGCCTGATAGTTAATAAAGTACTTCCTGTTTTTTAGCACCAACAGCTTGTTGCCAGCCAAGGTAACCAGCCGCTATTTTATCCGCATACTTACCTGTTTCCACTGTCAATTTTTGCGCGTACAATTTTTTAATGGCAGCCAGGTCTTTAAATGTTCCTGCTTTCAATCCGGCCAATAAAGCCGCGCCAAGGGCGGAGATATCAGGCATTTCGCTGCGCACTACTTTGCAATCCAGCAAATCGGCTAGGAAGTTCAGCACAAACTGGTTGGCTGTTAACCCGCCGTGTATCATCAACCCGTTTAATTGCATGCCCGCATCGGTTTGCATGGCGGTTATCACATCCTTTATTTGGTAAGGAATGGATTCCAGCGCGGCACGTACTACGTGGTTCTTATTACAATCGAAAGTCAACCCGCAGATGCTGGCCTTGCGGCTCATATCCCAATGGGGCGCGCCTAAACCGCTGAAAGCCGGGATAAGATAAACGCCATTATTATCTGCCACAGCATTGGCCAGGGCCTCGGTTTCTGATACATTATGGATGATGCCCAGTTCGTTTTTCACCCATTCAACGGTCGACCCGCAGGAAACGATAACACCTTCCAGCGCGTAGTCTACCTGCTGGTCGGTACTCCAGCAAATAGTCGTGATCATTCCGTTGCCCGATGCTTTTGGCTTATCGCCGATGTTCATCAAAATAGAACAACCCGTACCCAGCGTAGCTTTGGCCGTGCCGGGTGTAAAACAACCCTCGCCAAATGCCGCCGCGTGGGAATCGCCAATCATACTCATTACCGGGATAGGGGCGGGCAGCAGGCCGCCAAAATCGGTATCGGCAAAGTGTGATGATGATGGCCTTAGTTCCGGCAGTTTCAAAGTATCTAAACCAAATTGTGCCAGCAGTTCTTTATCCCATTGCAATGTATGCAGGTTGAAGAATAGCGTACGCGATGCATTAGTATAATCGGTTAAATATTTTTTGCCCTTGGTGAATTTATACAGCAGCCAGGTATCCACCGTGCCAAAATGCGCCTGACCTTCGGCTACTGTAGCGGTTACCAGGGGGATATGCTGGTTAAGCCACATCATTTTGGTGCCCGAAAAGTATGGGTCGATAATGAGGCCGGTTTTATGGTTGATCTCGGCTTCCAGGTCGCGTTCCAGCAATTCCTTACATACCGGCACCGATCGTTTACACTGCCAAACCACTGCGTTATACAGCGGCTGACCGAATTCGTTCCACACCACAAAGGTCTCGCGCTGGTTAGATATGCCGCAGGTTTTAATATCGGTCAGGTCCCCGCCGTCTTTCTCAAATTCGGCCAGGCAGTTTTTTATCGATGCGAGTACATTGGTGTATATTTCTTCCGGGTCCTGCTCCACAAAACCGCCTTCATCATAAAACGTTTTCAGGGGTTCGGTAGCTTTGGCAAGCACTTGTCCTTTGCTATCAAAAACAATGGTTTTAGTACTGCTGGTACCCTGGTCTATAGCTAATATGTAGTTGTTTTCCATGTAATGCTTAGTCGTTTTTTGAGTTGGCTTTGTCAATAATTACCGCCAATAATATCACCCCGCCTTTAACTACCTGTTGCCAAAACGGTGATACATTCAGCAGTACCAGCCCGTTATTCAGCACACCGATAATGATAGCGCCCAGCACAGTACCCATGATAGTACCACGCCCGCCCGACAGCGATGTGCCGCCGATAACCACCGCAGCGATGGAATCCAATTCGTAGCTCATGCCCGCGTTGGGTTGGGCCGAATCTAACCGTGAGGTAACCATGATACCACCCACCGCGGCCAGCGCCCCGGCTATCGCATACACAGTAAGTTTTACTTTGTTAATGTTGATACCCGACAGGCACGAGGCATGCTCATTACCGCCAATGGCGTAGATATAGCGCCCTAATGCAGTTTTTTTAGTAATCACAACCGCCGCGATGACCACCACGCCTGATACCCAAACAGGCAAAGGAATACCCAGGAACCAGCCCGTGCCGATGTAATCGAAATTATCGCCGAGGTTGGATATGGGAAAGCCTTTTGTCCACAACATGGTCAAACCACGGGCAATGGTAAGCATGGCCAGTGTTGCCACAAAGGGGGGAACCTTGAACTTGGTAATGGTCCAGCCATTGAATAAACCTAACAAGCCGCCGACGATCAAACCTATAAGAATAGCACCCAATACCGTAAACCCAATGAACAGGTTTTGCGATGCCATTTCAATGCCGAACTTTAACAGCCCGGCGGTCATGGCCCCGCAAAGCGCCAGCACCGAACCTACTGAAAGGTCGATCCCCGCGGTGAGCACCACCAATGTCATCCCCACGGAAATGCAGATGTTGACCGAGATCTGCCGCATCACGTTCCAGGTGTTATCCACCGTCAGGAATTTATCCGACATCAGGGCAATGCCAATGCACAGTAAAACCAGCGCAATCAGCGATTGAAATTTTACCAGTTGGGGTTTGTAAGTAGCTAAAGTTGCTTCCATATTTTAAATGCTATCCGCAATGGCGGCTTTAAGTATGTTGTCTTCAGTTGCGTTAGCCGCGTCGAATTCGGCGGTGAGGCGGCCATCGGCCATCACCAGTATACGGTCGGATATGGCCAGTATCTCCGGCAGTTCGGACGATACCATGATGATACCCAAACCTGAGGCAGCCAGTTCGGCAATGAGTTTATAGATCTCGTTTTTGGCGTTGATATCAATGCCGCGTGTCGGTTCATCCAGCATTAAAACCTTGGGGTTTGTGGCCAGGCATTTGGCTATCACAATTTTTTGCTGGTTACCACCGCTCAGGTTTTTAACGATCTGTTTATCCGATGGCGTCTTGATCTTCAGCGCGCCGATATATTTCTGTGCCAGCGCTGCTTCTGTTTTATGGTTCAGCAAACCCGTAGCATGCTGCATGGCATTTAGCGAGCTCAGGCTGATATTTGTCTTTACATCCAAACCTAAAACCAGGCCGTCCTTTTTCCGGTCTTCGGGAACTAAAGCCAGTCCGGCGTTTATCGCGTCGGCAGTAGTTTTGAACTTTACCCGTTGGTTATCAAGCGTAATTGTGCCGGATACCAGCCCATCACAAGTGCCTAATAATGCTTCAGTCAGTTCTGTGCGACCGGCGCCCATCAAGCCAAAAATGCCCAGCACTTCGCCGCTGTTTAATTGGAAGCTGATATTTTGCAGCACCTTTTTAGGCCCGTTATCCAGGCAAAGATTGCTTACTTGCAATAGAGTATTTTTCTCTTTGGCGACGTTGTTATTCCGCACAAGGTCAATCTCACGGCCTACCATTTTGTGTATCAACTCATCGTGACTGATACCCTTCATTGCGCCGCTTTCAATGGTTTTGCCATCGCGCAGCACGGTATAGTTTTCGGCTATTTTGAATAGCTCATTCAGCTTATGCGAGATATAGGCGATGGCTTTATTCTCCTTTTTTAAACCTGCAATAATGCCAAACAATACCTCAACCTCGCTTTCGCTGATGGCCGAGGTTGGTTCATCCATAATGATCACTTCTGCATCGTACAAAAGTGCTTTAGCAATTTCTACCACCTGTTGCTGGCCGACTTTCAAATCAGTGACCAGCGTATCGGGGTTAACCTGCAGCTTTAACTTTTGCAATAGTTCAACAGCCTTTTCGCGCATGGCTTTTTTGTCCAGCATACCCCAGCTATTTTTTAACTCGCGACCTAAGAATAAATTCTCGGTAATGCTGAGATAGGGGATCAGGTTCAGTTCCTGGTGAATGATGGCAATACCGGCCCTTTGTGCTTCGCGCGGGTTTTTGAACCACACTTGTTCGCCTTTAAAAAGTATCCGGCCATCATACTCATCATACACACCCGACAGTATCTTCATCAGGGTTGATTTGCCCGCGCCGTTCTCGCCAATAATAGCGGTTACCTTGCCTGCCTCCAGTTGCAGGGTCACACCATCCAGCGCGATAACACCGGCAAACCTTTTCGATATGTTTTCGGCTACTAACAAACTATTTAATGATTAAGTTAACTGGGATGATCTCGATGTTATTCAGGTTCAAATGCTCCTGGTTCAGTTCAAAAGCCCCCGCGAAGGTGATGTTATCGCCCTTTTTGGCTTTGCTTTTAAATGGCGGTAATATTTCGTTCCGCACCAGTTTATTCACCTCGGCAGATACGTTGTTCAAATCCATGCTGTTGGTGAAATCGTTCACGGTGATAATACCCGGCGCATCGCGCAAAGCGTTGCCAAAAATGTACTCGGTGGCAATCTTCAAAGTTTGCTTGCCGGGGGTAAACAGGTAAACATCGGTTTCATCTACATTAGTGATCACGCCCTGGCCCTTCACCATAAAAAAGCGGGTATTGCCAATATCCAGCGAATGGGCATCGGTCTTAAAGGCTTTAACCGGATTATTCTTCAGCTCCCCGATAAGCAAGTCTATATCGGGCGCTCTATTGGCTGCAGGTAACAGTTGTTTGTCCAGATAAGTACGGGCATAAGCAGCAGGATCGAAAGTTTTACTGGCCGCCGCTTTTACATCGCTTAGCTTTTTAAAATAAACCGAGTTATAAGCCAGGAAAGTAACAACGGCAATAGTCACAATGTATTTAATGATCTTCTTATTCATGACTTAATTCTTTTTACCGTAAGCGATGTAGTCATTAATATTTTCACTCGTCACCATTTCAACGCCTACTTGTATTTTCTTAGGGAAGTCACGCTTGCCTTTAAAATAAGCATCGGCATAGTTAGCCGCGGTTTGCGCCATCACTTTGGGGAATTGCATAGCTGTGGCCATAATTTTGCCGTCTTTAATGCCCTGTATGGCATCGCCTGCACCATCGAAGCCAACTACTTTTACCTTATCGGCTTTACCTGCGGCAGCCAGCGCCTGGTAAGCGCCCATGGCCATCGCATCGTTCCCGCAGAACACAGCGGTAATATCAGGATGCGCTTGCAGGATGGATTCCATTACTTCCATACCCTTGTTACGGTCAAAGTCGGCGCTTTGTTGGGCTACCATTTTAAGGCCGGGGTAGTAATCGACAACACTATGGAAACCTTTAGAACGCGCCCAGGTATTGTTATCGGCCACGATGCCTAAAATTTCTACATAATTACCTTTAGCATGTGTTTTTTTTACAAAATATTTACCCAGATCAACGCAGCCCGAATAGCTATCAGAAAGTATCTGCGAGGTAGCGGCATCAGGCGAGTTTACTTCCCTGTCCATACAAAAAACGGGTACGCCGGCCTTTTTTGCCTTCAGCACATTGGCTACCGAACCGTTAGCATCGGTAGGGTTAAAAAGTATAGCGCTATAGCCGGATGCAATGGCATTTTCAAAGTGGTCAGCCTCCACAGCGGTATTGTTCTGCGAGTCAAAGATCTTTGATTCATAACCCAGCGCTTTAGCTTGCGCCGCGGCAGTCTGCGCTAAAAACACAAACCAGGGGTTATTAAGGGTTGATACCACAATAGCCATCTTCTTTTGACGGCTATCCGTGTGCCGGTTACAGCCCGCGAAAGGCAATAGCACCAGTAATAGCAGTACTTTTAAGTATCTCATTATTTTAGGTTTAAGCCCCACCCAAACCCTCCCCTGAAGGGAGGGCTTTTTTGAAGCTATGGTTATATAATTGTAATCCTACCATAAAGTCTCCCCTACAGGGAGAGATTTAGAGGGGGCAGAACATCCCATTCACAGCCGCTGCAATCCCATCTGCATTGAGGCCGTAATGGTTAAATATTTCAACTTGCGATCCTGTGACGGTATATTCATCGGGGATGCCCATTATTTTAAATGGTTTGTTATAACCGTTTTGCAGTAATAACGATGCGCAGGCTTCACCCAGGCCGCCGTTTACCATGTGTTCTTCCACGGTAATAATGGCCTGTGTTTTTTCAGCCAGTGCTAATATCAATTCGCTATCCAGCGGTTTAATGGTGTGCATGCTTACCACGGTGGCACGGATACCGCTTTCGCTTTCCAGCTTTTGGGCGGCCAGCAATGCCGGGTAAACTGTTTCGCCGTTAGCTATAATGGCTACATCGATACCTTGTTTAATTACGCGACCTTTGCCAAATTCAAAGCCAATACTGCTGTCTTCCGTCAGCAAAGGCATGGGCTTTTTACCGAAGCGCAGGTACAATGGTTTGTTATGTTTTACCGCCAATTTTACTGCTTCACGGGTTTCAAAATTATCGGCAGGGGCAACAATGGTAATGTTGTTAATTGCCCGCAGCACAGCGTAATCGTGCAGGCTGTGGTGTGTGGTACCCAAAGCGCCATAGCTTACGCCCGCGCTGATACCGATCAGCCGCACCGGGTTATCAGAATAACACGCATCGTTCTTGATCTGTTCCAGCGCCCGTGCCGTAAGGAAACAAGCCGGAGATACCGCGAATGCTTTTTTTCCAGCCGATGCCAGTCCGGCGGCCACACCCACCAGGTTTTGTTCGGCTATACCAATCTCCACGATCTGCTTCGGCAAAGTTTGTCCAAACGTCACCAACTTGCCCGAGCCACGCGAGTCGCTGGTAACGGCTACAATGTCCTTATCGGCTTGTGCCAGTTCCAGCAACGTAGCCGAGAACACATCCTGGTTAGGTTGGCTGTTTGGGTTTGTTATTTCTATTGTTGCTCCCACGTTTATTAATTTATGCAGCAGCTCGGCTCCAGCCGAGTTGTAATTATTGCCCGGCCTCTGGCCGGTTATGCTTTTACTTCGGCCAGAGGCCGGTTGATAGTCGTCACTCGGCTGGAGCCGAGCGACTGCTTGTTATTTTATTTACTCCCCTTTCAGGGGGCTTGGGGGGCTTAATTCCCCCAACGCCACCTCATATTGCTCGGCATTAGGCACGCCGTGGTGCCATTTCACGCTGTTCTCCATAAAGCTTACGCCCTTGCCTTTTATGGTGTGGGCGATAACCAAGTTAGGCTTGCCCGGCTCAAACGGCATGGCAGCGAACACTTCCTTCAGCGCTTTTACATCGTGGCCGTCCACCTCACGTACCGCCCAGCCAAAACTTTCAAACTTTCCGTCAAGCGGGTCGGTGTTGCATACTTCCGCATTGGTGCCGGTTATCTGTAATTTATTATTGTCGATGATGGCACACAGGTTGTCCAGCTTGTAGTGAGCAGCGGTTAAAGCCGCTTCCCAGTTGCTGCCTTCGGGCAACTCGCCATCGCCCAAAAGGGTGTAAACTTTGAAGTTTTTATCATCCATTTTTGCTGCAAGAGCGGTACCTACAGCAATTGGCAAACCATGACCCAGCGCGCCCGTATTTTGCTCGACCCCGTGCACCTTTTTAGTGGGGTGACCGATATAGTGCGATTGATATTTACACAAGGTTTCCAGATCACTTTCCGGGAAGAAACCGGCGTCAGCCAGGGTTACAAACAATGCTTCCACACAATGTCCCTTGCTTTGAATATACCTGTCCCTATCCGGTGAGGTAAAGTTTTCCGGTGATACGTTCAGTACTTCATTGTAAAGCACATTCAGTATATCAATACACGATAAACTACCACCTGTATGCCCGGCCTTAGCGCCCACAATATATTTGAGAATATTTTTACGGTACTGCACCGATTTTGCTATCAGTTCCTGGTCGGTCATAGCTTAATTAATTATGCTGATAAAATTCCCAGCCCATGTAATTACCTAAGGCTTCTTTCAATATGCCTACGGTTTTGCTGGCATTCATTACCACGTGGTGTTCAAAACCGTTGCGGCAAACGTATTGCATCAGACCTTGCAAATCGGGTATTTCGGCTACGGCGCGGTTACCAAAGGTATTCAGCGCATCATTGGTTAGTTCGCCTTCACCCATGTAAACCTTAATCACGCCTTTCGGGTCATCGGTACTGATACGCCCATAGGTCAGCGGCATAGCAGGTGTACGCCCGGCCAAAGCACCGTAGGTATTTTCCACGCCAACTGTAGTCCCCAAAATAGGCGCGGTGCTGATCTCGATGTCCGGCAGGAAGGATTTGGCCCAGTTACCGCAATGGAAAAGGACACACTTATTAGGGTCTTCAGCGTAATTATTATTCCAATCTACCAGCGCGCTTGGTGAACCCGAGGCCAGTTGCATGGCATACATGGTCAGCGTGCCGGTAACATCAACCTCGCAGGCGCTGGGCAGCATGTTCTCACTCATAATACTCATGCTGGTACACACGTTGCAGCCATAATTTTTCTGTAACGATGTCCAGCATTGTATAGCCGTAGCGTCAAGCGCGTTTTCTTCCACAAACTGGTTTAGCACTACATCCAGCTTGGCAATTTGTATCATGGCCTCATCGGGTGTGTTACCGATAGGGGTGTAGTGCACTATTTTTTCGAGGTGGTTTTTTACCTCGATATCATCTTTGGTCAGGCGGTTGGCGCGACCTAATATTTCAGAAAGATCCACCGTTGTTACCGATATGCCATTACGCTGTAATATCTTCTCACTATACCGAACGGTATTAAATGCACCCGGGCGCGCACCTACTGCACCAATACGTACTTTGCGCATACCTTTAACCACGCGGCAAACGGCCACAAAGTCAAGCAGTTCTTTACTGAATTCAGGCTGATTTGGATGGATCACGTGCTGACTGGTCAGCGTATATTTAATGCCGTATTGATAAAGGTTATTGCAAACCGATATTTTACCACACCAGGAGTCCCGGCGACGGGCTACATCCAGTTTATTCAGTTCGTCAGGGTAAGCTTGTATAAGCACGGGTACATCCAGGCCCGAAAGTTTAATGGTTTCGGCTACGCCTTTTTCATCGCCGAAGTTGGGCAGTAAAACCAATATCCCGCTTATTTCGTCACGGTGGCGGCTGAACAGTTCGGCGCAGCGCTGGGCATCCCTGAAAGTTTCCACCCCGCCCAGTTTCGATTCATGCTCTTCCAGCATAATGGGGTTGATATTCAGTGTGCTGAACAATGCCAGTATATCTGCCCGTGCTTCAGAAATTAAACGGTCGGGGAAAAAATCACGGTTACCTATAATTACGCCTAAACTTACTTTAGTACTCATATTTGCTTGAAATGGTATTAATTGGTTATCTGGATAAATTCCGCAAGAGAATGCGGCTTCCATTTCAAAACTATTGTATAATCGATTAAGATTGTGATGAAAGGTTATCAGGATATTGTATGATTTTATCCTCCACCGGGCGCTTCCGCCAATAATTCGCTAAAATGCTACCAGAAATATTCATCCACGGACTAAACACTGCGGCGGCCAGTCCAACCGTAGCCAGCTTACCCATAGTCCCTGCCAGTCCCGATGCCATCCCACCGTTCTGTAAACCAACCTCGAAAGCTATAGTGCGCGCTGAGTTTTTATCCAGTTTAAACAAGCGGCTAAGCCAATAACCAAAGAAATAGCCCGCGCCGTTATGTATCACCGATGCCAGGAAAAGCAACAGCCCAACATTCAATAAATTATCCCTGCCCGCGGCGGTGGTAACGGTAGTGAAATATACAATGCCGAACATGGACAGGTAGGGGATATACGCATCTATTTTAGGGAAGCGGGAATACAATTGATGATAAGCCCAGCCCACAATGAACGCGCCGGTTAGGAAGTTAAATACAGACGCTGATTGTAATGCAGGGTCGGAAAAATGCTGGCTGAATACATCCCACAAAAACAAATACTGCCAGGCCAGCCAAACCATACAACAAACCGCAATACCAGCAGTAACTTTTTTGCCTTTCGGCGATGCGCGTTTCAGGTAATCGTGAACAAAAGCGGCACCTATAGGGACAATGACTATTTTGATGATCTCCATCATCATGTTTACAAACTTCACCTCGATCAACGTTCCGGCTAATAGCCTCATCAACAGTGGCGTTAAAAAAGGCGCCGCCAGGGTAGCCATTGCGGTAACGGTTACCGATAATACCAGGTTAGCCCGGGCCAGGTATACCATTACGTTAGATGCCAGCCCGCTTGAGCAGGAACCGATAAGGATGATGCCCGCGGCAATTTCAGGCTCGAAATGAAAGATGCGGGTAAGCAGGAAACCCATCAGCGGCATAATGGAAAAGTGGCAGGCCAGGCCTATCAAAACACCCTTGCCGGTGCTGGCCAATCCCGAAAAATCCCGGATGCTCATCTGGATGCCCATGCCAAACATCACCATTTGGACGATGACCAATATCAGCCATTTATTACGCAGATCAACAGGCCCCCATTTCAAAAAAGCATGCGGGTAAACCATGGCCGCCACTACAGCAACGATGATCCAGGCAGTATATTGATAGTTTTTCAAGGCTGATAAACAACCGATACCAATTGCAAAAGATACAGCCAGCGCTACCGCCGATGGCTGCCAAACGGCAGGGTTAGCCATAACCAAACCCACCAGCAGCGCTATAACCGTGATACCGCTGATGCTTAAGCATATCTTTTGTAATTGTTTCATTTTTAGGTTTAGTTGTTAATTACCGTTGCTAAATGTTTCACAGCCGTCGGCGGGCTGGCCACAATCGGCACTCGTTTATCTTCATCGCTTAAAGTATCCACCACCCGCGCCATGCTGGCCTGGGCCAATAATATCACATCAACTTGTTTAGATAGTTCGCGCAGGGCATCAGCAACAATGCGGTCGTGCGTAGCCGCGTCGCCGCTCATCAACGCTTCAAAAGCGCCATTGCAAAGCTTGGCGGTCAGTTCAATTTCTTTACCGGCTATGGCGGCACGGCGTTTCACCAAATCGCTGGTAGGTTCAAGCGTGGTAGGCAGCGTAGCGATAACCCCGATGCGTTTGCCAGTTTGCACCGCCAGGTCGGCCATAGGCTGGTCTACCCGCAGTACCGGGACTTTAGCATTTTCCGCCGCCGCTTCAATAGCCGCCCCGATAGATGAGCATGTTACCAGCACATAATCAGCGCCCGAATCGATGGCGGAATCCACGTAATCGGCAACGCGTTTGTAAATGGCAGGGGTAACCTCGCCGCGCTCGCGGATATTGCGCACCAGGCTATCGTCAACAATATTAAATGTGGTCACACCCGGTAAATGTTGTTTGCACAATTCCTGGAATACCGGGATCAGCGTATGCGATGTATGGATCAGTCCTAATGTTTTTGGTTTCATATGTTTATTTCTTCTAAAAATTCCTCCCATGGGGAGGGTGTGTTTGGTTGTGTTGTAGCAGGGAGGGGTTTCTTAAAATAGTATTAGCCCCTCGCTGCATCCTCCCCGTGGGAGGGAATCGCACAAGTCCCTATTTCCCTTCTTTAACTTTCACAAAATAATCCTCGGCGCCCACCTGCCCACCTTTAAAATTCACCTCGATGCCATCAATAGCAGTACCCGGCGCGTAGGCCCGGCAAAGCGGCGCCCCGGGCGATACCGGAGCTATCATTTCCACAGCCTCAATGCCCATCGTCCGCGCTACAAAGCTTGAAGTATCGCCACCCGCAATAACCAGTCGTTGCAGTTTTATTTGTCCGGCTACGCCGGACGCTATTTGCCCTAAAACCTGCCCGTAAAGCTGGGCCGTTTTACTGCGGATAGTGGCTTCGGTCAACCCCTTATCGGTAAATACTTTGTGTGTGTCGGCAATGCGCGGGTCGTCTGCGCCAAGACTGGTGTGGATGATCACATGTTTGCCTTGTTCCATCAAGCCGGTAACTTCGGCAACGTATTGTTTAACCATTGCAGAAATATCAGCCGCGGTGGCTAACGCAACGGTATCAATAGCCACACTTGCAAAGCCTTTCTTTACAGCATACTCAATTTGTTTAGCCGTAACCGGCGAACAACTACCCGACACCACCAGCATGCTTTTAGCCTTACCGGCAGCAGGCCAGTCGATTATAGGTTGGGTTAATCCCTGCTGTTCCCACAACTGCCCTAAAGCCATTTCTATGCCCGATGAGCCGATGGAAAATAAGGGTTGGGTTTTATCGGCATATTGGTCTATTAGTTCGGCAATGGGCAATAGTTGTTCGGTGTATAACGCATCAAACAAAACGATTTCACTGCCCGATCCGATCAATGTTTCCAGTTTATCTTCAGCCGCATCCTGATCGATGCTTAAAATATCCATCAAGCCAATTTGCTGTTGGGTTTGCTTACTCAAATGCAGGCGCAGATCAGCCTCGTTCATTGGCGTTGATGGGTGCCGGCTCATGGATGGGTGCCTGTCCAGGCGGTAAATCTCGCCCTGGCTGCCAATACCCATGCGGGCGTACAGGTTACCATAAAGACAATACCTGCCCAAAGGCGGTGCAGCAACCAACAACGGAATGAAAGGGGCTTTAAAAACCTTTGCCCCAACATCAGCCGCACGCCCGATACTGCCAATAGCGGGTGATGAATCGAACGTGGAGCAGACCTTATAATGTACGTGCGATGCGCCTAAATCTTTCAGCGCACTAAAGGCAGGGATCAATTCCTGCTCCATTTCATCAGGCGGCAGGGCACGGGTATTGCCAGCAACGCCTATGGCCTGCAGGTTTTTATATTTTGATAATTGCGTAGTAGTAGGCGGCTCAATAAACAGCACGGTCTTTACCCCGGCGCGACTTAAAAATTCCAGCGCGTCGGTGCTGCCGGTAAAGTCGTCGCCATAGTAGGCCAGTAAAAGGTTGTACTGTTGCTTTGCCATTTTTACCTGCCGCCAAATTTTTCTACAGATTTTGCAAATTCAGGGTATTGCTGCGTGGCTTGCGCCAGTGTTAAGCCCTTAACCGCACCTTCCCAGGCTTGTTGTAGGGCTACCACACCGCCGGTCGGCCCATCCGGATGGGCCATAATTCCGCCGCCAGCCATGTAAAGCAGGTCAGTAGTGTGGGTGCGTTGCCAGGTTTCAAACGCCTGACCGCCCCACTGGCCTGATGATACCACCGGTAAAGGTGTTTCACCCGTAAACAATGGTTTCAGGCAAGCCTCTATCGAGCGGACAACCGAGTCGTCACTCTCCCAAAATTTATTTTGTATGCCATTAACATGCAGTTGATCTACACCAGCCAACCGCCATAATTTTTGATAAGCCGGAAACTCAATACCCAGCAACGGGTGGCGGTTCAGCATGCCCCAGCCATTGCGATGCCCGTGAATAACCAGTTGACCCTGATCGCACACCTTTTTAGTGCCGCTTAAGCCAACGCTGTTAATGCTCACCATGGCGCAGGTTGCACCAGCTTTTACCAGATATTCGTAACGGCGCAGCATATCGTCAACCTCACCGCTCAGGTTAAAGGCATACATTACCTTTTTGCCTGTTTTATCGGCATGGGTATTAATAACGCGCATAATTGCATCAACCCGATCTTCAAACTTAGAGTTGGCTGCCGATGACTGCAATTCGTCATCCTTTACAAAATCGATACCCGCTTCGGCCAAAGTTTTTACCAGCGCGGCAGTAACTTGAGGTGTAAGGCCAATGCTGGGTTTAATAATAGTGCCGATCATGGGTCGGCCGGTAACTCCCGCGCTTTTTTTAGAACCTGTAATGCCAAATCGCGGCCCAATGAAATGCTCGCCATAGGATGCGGGCAGTTCTATATCCATCAGCTTCAGCCCGGTAAACTGGGTGATCTCGTACAAATTACCTTGCAGGGTAGATACCAGCACCGGCAGGTTATAACCAAAATTTTCTATCGACCATGAGACTTCGATATTGGCCCGATGATATTTAGCGCCAGGTTTAGCCGATGCACCGGGAATAGCGGGGGTATCAACAGAATCAAGTGGAGTAATCTTTTCAACCCTCGCCGCAAAGCGTTCCTTCAGTTCCTCAGTTTCGCCCGGCACGGCCACAAACGTCCCCGACGATTGCTCGCCAGCCAGCACAGCCGCTGCTTTTTCGAGCGGGTAGGGGGTCTCAATATAATATTTGCCAATAATACGCTCCATGCTTAGGCCAACTGTTTTTTGATCTTGTAACCGCTCATCCCAAAGTACAGTACCACCACAAAACAGATCAACGGGATCACATAACCGCTCTGTACATGGTCGTTATTGGCATCGATAATACGCGCCATAATAAACGGCAGGATAGCGCCGCCAACGATGGACATCACCAACCACGATGAACCAGGCTTGGTGTCATCGCCAATGCCATCAATACCTAAGCCAAATATGGTTGGGAACATAATAGACATAAAAAAGCCAATAGCGCCAAGACAATAAACTACGTATAGCCCGCTGCCAAAAATGGCTACCAGACTTAACAATATGGAGATAACAGCATACAAAGACAGCAACTTATGCGATGCGATAAACCTTAAAAAGAACGTGCCTACAAACCTGCCGACAGTAAATAAAAAGCCGTACAGGATCAGGTAATCGGCAGCGCTTTTTTCATCCAAACCGGCGCCTTGTTTGGCTTCGCGGATAAAGAAGCTGGTTACGCATACCTGCGCGCCAACGTAAAAGAATTGCGCAACCACACTCCACGATAAGTGACGGTGCCTTAACGCGCCAAAAAACTTACCGCCGGTAGTTTCTTCTTTTGATACATTCTTAATTTCAGGCAGGTAGCTGAAGAAAAACAGGATAGCCACGGCAATTAGGATACACGCCAAAACTATGTATGGCATTTTTACCGCCGATGCTTCCTGCATAAAATAGCTGGCTTTAGTGGCCGCTGGCATAGCTGCCAGTTGATCTTTAGTATATTCTTTACCCGACAGGATAAATGTTTTGCCAATATAGGGGGCAACCATGGCCGCTAAACCATTAAAAGATGCTGCAAGGTTCAATCGGAAAGTCGATTTAGCCGGGTCGCCTAAGATAGCGGCGTAGGGATTGGCAGCAGTTTCTAAAGTAGCCAGTCCGCAACCTAAAATAAACAGTCCGCAAATAAACAGTCCGTAAGTAAGCGTATTAGCAGCAGGAACGAATAGAAATGCCCCGCAGGCGAATAGCACGAGGCCAATAATAATACTGTTTTTGTAACCGAACTTTTTCAGCATCATCCCCGCAGGGATAGCCATTACAAAGTAGGCAAAAAACACAGCCATATCTATATAGCTGGATTGCACATTGTTAAGGTTGCAGGCTTTTTTTAGGTGCGGAATAAGTACCGAATCTAAATTGTGGGCCATGCCCCATAAAAAGAACAGACTGATCACCAAAATAAAAGGCAGCGTTAAATTCTTTCCTTTCAGTTGCGACTCGTCGATGACGGCGGTATCCGCCGGGTTGCTGATGTTGGCCATAATGTTAGGTTGTTTTCTTTTTTGCAAGTAATAAATGGTCGCACACTACCACCACTTCGCCGTGCTGATTAATGATCTCCACATGTTCTGTCACGGTGCCGTATTCGGGCTTTTTAGCGTCGGCTTTTTCTGATATCGTAATTTCTGAGTGGATGGTATCGCCAATAAAAACCGGTTTTACAAAGCGCAGTTTATCATAGCCTTTGCTGAAAGCCTCAGGGTTTATTTCAGATGCTGTCAGGCCGATACCAATACTGAAGATCATAGTGCCATGCGCAATACGTTGTTTAAACGGTTGCGTTTTGCACCACTCGGCATCCATGTGGTGCGGGAAAAAATCGCCGGTATGGCCGGCATGCACCACAAAGTCGGTTTCGGTAATGGTGCGCCCAAAGGTCACGCGCTTATCACCCAGGGTATAATCTTCAAAAAATGTCGATTTAAAGTACATGGTATATGGTTGTATTGTGTTATTGCATAATTGTTTTACCCCAAATAATCCCTCACCGCACTCACCCGGCTCCAGCCGAGTGAGCATTATTTTTCGGCCTCCGGCCGTTGTGATTAAATAACTCCGGCCAGAGGCCGGTTGATAGTTGTCACTTGGCTGGAGCCAAGCGACTGCGGTGGGGTCTACCCACCAAACCTTTCCGCTACCACCACACCGCCATTATCACTGCTGATGTAGGCACTTTCCACCACCGCCATCGTTTTTATTACATCTTCTACACTGGTAGGCAATACATTTGTTTCGCCATTCTTATATCGCATCAGGCTGCCCATAGTGCCGATGAATGCATCGGGGAACCACGACCCTTCCAGTTTAACTTCTGTCCACTCCGGCGCCTTTCCTTCCTCCAAGATACAATATTCAAACTTATCTGGTACACCATGCGGATAATCCATTAGCAAGCCCATGCGGGCTTTTATCGCGCCTTTGGTGCCTTCCCACTTAATAAAGCTTTCCTGATTATGCGGACCGAACGCATGATCGTGATTTGTATTGATCACCGCGTGCATGGTATCGCCGTAATCAAACAATATCGTACTGCGCGATGATGACAGCGTTTTTGTCGGATGTTTCAGCGTTTTGGCCATTACCGTGCGCGGGTCGCCCAGGAACGACCGCATCAGATCAATATAATGGATGCTGTGATATTGTATCTCTAACCGCGGATGAATAATCACGTGCGGAAACAGTTCCCATGGTGTTTGCAGCGTTACCCGCACTTCCATATCGTACAGGTCGCCAATTAAGCCTTTTTCAATTAAGTACCGCGCGGCGCTCACAAAAGGGGCGAAGCGCAGCTGGCAGTTAATGGCTGCCGCCAGGTTCTTTTTGCGGCACACTTCCAGTATCTCTTTGCTCTGCCAAAAGTAATCGCCCATAGGTTTTTGTATCAGTACACCGGCACCGTCGGGCAGTTTGTTCAGGGTTTCTACAAACTGCTCGGGCATAATAGTAATATCGTAAACGGCGTTGGCCGGGGCGTTGGCTACCGCTTCGTCAACCGTATCGTATACATTCGGAATATCCCATTCCGCCGCTAGTTTTTCAGCGCGCGATCGGGTGCGGTTGGTAATGCCAAAAACGTTGAATCCTGCCTTTTTGTAAGCCGGTAAATGTGCGTCACCCACAATACCGCCCGCGCCAATAATAATTATGGGCAATGGGTTAGTGGGTAATATGGGTTTATATGGTATTTCCATTGGACGGTTTATCAATCAAATTTATCTTTTCCTGACCAGCAGCCAGCAGTATTTCTACAGGCGTATCGGTGTTGATGGCCTGTAAAACCACTTCATCAATTAGTTTAGCTATTTGTGCCCAGTTGGCTTTTTGCGGTAACGACCGGGCGCTTTGGTGCAATTGTTCCAACTTATAATAATAGGGGATAATAGCATTCACCCCACCATCAACCCAGGTAGAAATACGGCAGCCAATACCGCCTTCCAGTGTCAGTAATTTATCGCTGCGGCTGGTGGTAGCAAAGCGGATAAAGTCATAAGCAATGTCCTTGTGCCTGCTGCCACTGCCAACAGTATAAGTCCAGTATACGTTCAGTGATGCCGATTTACTGCCCGGGCTGCAAGGTATAGGTGCTATATCAACTTTGGTTTTTACTTTCGATTCGTCAATTACCTCGCACATGGATGCGAAACCAAACCAGTTCACCATCATGGCTGCCTCGCCGCGGGCAAAGGCCATGCCCGATTGCACCGACTCGTACTGCATAGTGCCGGGGTGTACTGCTTGCTGATCGCGCAGCATATTTTTATAAAAGGTTAAGCCTTCAACGGCTGCCGGGGTATTGATATTTACCTGGCCAAATTCATTGGTCAATTCGCCGCCACGCGTCCATAATTGCAGGCAAAAATCGAACACGGTATTATGCCCATCGGGCAGACCAGCAAATACGGTTCCGTACAGGTTTTTTTCAGGGCGATGAAAAAAGCGGGCTATATTTTTAAAGTCGTCCCAGGTTTGGGGTGCTTGCAATGGCTTGCCGTATTGTTCGTGATAGTTTTGCATCTCAGTGCTGTTCTCAAACAAGTCGCGGCGGTATATCAGGCATTCAGGGCCATCGTGAAAAGGCAGACCAGCTACGGCATCGCCAAATTGCTGCATGCCCAAAAGCGAGCTACTCCAACCGTAAGGGAAATCATCAGGCGGGTTTTGGGCGATATAAGGTTGCAGATCAAGCAATGCGCCTGCGGTCCAGGCCTCGTAAAGCCAGTCGGTTACAACATGGGCTACATCCCAATCACCGTTTTTAAGGCCACCTTTTTCAATAATGGCGCTGTGCAGGTCATCCAGGTCCATCGGTACCATTTCCGCTTTCAGCTTACAGCCCGAGTGGTCACAATATTCGTCCCACAGTTTGTGCAGGGCGGTTTCAAACGGCCCGAATTTGCGTACGGCTATCCTGATGGTATCTGCGCTCATTTGTTTAATTTGGTTATGATGTTTGCATTATCCTGCCCCAATTTTGGCGACCCTTTGGTGGATTTAAATAATTCGCCATCCATGCGTATAGGGCTGCGGGTAGTACGGTATTTAAAACCATCGTTCATTTCCACTTCCTGTATCATATCCAGCACTTTGAAGCCTTCGTGCTGCATTAGGGTATCCCAGTTCATTACCTCAGCGCACCAAATATCGGCGGCCTGTAATATCTTCAGCCAGTGCTCGGTAGTATTGGTTTGCAGGTGTACGGCCAGTATGGCTTTTATCTCATCGCGCTGGTGGAAAGCCTGACCAGCATCAGCATAGGCTAACAGTGCATCGCAGCTTAACAGTGTTCCCAGTTGCGGAATAGAGCCCATGGCCAAAGCCATAAAGCCATTTGCGGTTTGGTAGATGCCGTAAGGTGCGCCTAAATAAGCATGGGCGTTGTTCTTTTCAGAACGCTCGGGCAGTTTGCCATCATAATAATAGGTGGTGATGGCCTCGAATTGGAAATCCAGCGCCGATTCCAACATGCTTACCTGCACCAAAGCACCTTCGCCACTAATGGTTTTACGCAGCAGGCAAGCCAGTATTCCTTGTGCCAGGTGGTTACCAGCCAGCATATCTACAATTGAAAGTCCCATTGGTGTTGGTCCGCCCGCATTGCCGCTCAACCAGGTTAAGCCGCTTAATGATTGTAGTAATAAGTCCTGCCCGGGCTTATCCTTCCATGGCCCGTCATTACCATAGCCGGATATTTCGCCATAAACCACCGATGGATTAACCGTTTTCACGCTGGCATAATCAAAGCCCAAGCGTTCCATAACGCCTGGGCGGAAATTGTGCATCACCACATCGGCTTTCTTAACCAATTCCCAGATTAGTTTTTTATCAGCTTCATCTTTTATATCTGCCGCAAAACTTTCTTTATTGCGGTTAATGGCATGGAAAACCGACGATTCACCATTTAGAATAACGTTTGACGTATATAGGTGACGGCAAATATCGCCTGTACCGGGCTTCTCTATTTTTATCACCCGCGCGCCCAGATCAGCCAATTTTAAACTTGCTGACGGCCCCGAAAGGAACTGGCTAAAATCGACCACCAAATAATCTTCTAAGGGTTTCATAGCAGGTTAAATTGATAGTTAATGGTTTCAGTTTGCGCGCCGGGGCGCGGGGCGGCTACATCGCTATATAATCTTTCCCCGTTAACACGGATAGGACAGCGGGTAGTGTTTAGGCTGCCGCCGTCGGGCAGGGTAACCTGTTGCTGCATACCTAATATTTTAACGCCTTCGTGTTGTAGGGTTTGTTCGTAAGTCATTACTTCCGAACACCAGATACCCGCGTTCTCTAATATCTCCAGCCATTCGGCGGTAGTTTTATGTTTGATGTTTTCGGCAAGCTTCGTCATAATTTCATCGCGGTTATCAAACCAGGTCGATTTTTCCGTATAACCGGATAAATCCACACCAATAGCCTCGCCAATTTTATGCAGATCGCCCATAGCCAGCGACAGGTAATTATCTTTTGTTTGATAAATGCCATACGGCGCACTCAAATAGGGGTGACCGTTGCTTTTTACGTTACTGCGTTGAGGCAGTTTACCGCCGTCGTTTAAATAAGTGGTAATAACCTCAAATTGCAGGTCTAAGGTCGATTCCAGCAGGCTAACCTCAACCAGCACGCCTTTATTGGTTTTTGCGCGCTTGATTAGTGCCGCTAAAATGCCCTGTACAAAGTGCGCCCCGCAGATCATATCGGCAGTAGCCAGTCCGAAAGGAACAGGCCCGGCGTCATTAGTATCAGATAAGTAGGCTAAGCCTGACAGGGATTGGATCAGTAAGTCCTGACCCGGGCGCAATGCCCATGGCCCTTTATTGCCATAGCCAGTAACCACTCCATACACAATGCGCGGGTTAATAGCTTTAACGGAATTATAATCCAGCCCGATTTTCTCCATTACTCCCGGACGAAAATTATGGGTGACAACATCGGCCTGTCGGATCAGTTTTTTAACGCGCTCCAAATCTTCAGGATCCTTCAGATCAGCCGCGTACGATTCTTTGTTGCGGTTAATGGTATGAAAAACCAAACTGCTGCCATCGACAAAAATATTGCGGATAGCAATTTGCCGGCCTGCTTCACCCTTAACGGGGCGTTCTATTTTAATTACCCGCGCGCCAAGGTCGGCCAGGCGCAGGCCTGCAGTAGGGGCGGCCATAAACTGGCTAAATTCCAGTACCAGCAATCCTTCCAGCGGTTTCATCATGCCTGTACTTTTTGTTTTGATTGCAGGTATAGATCGTCCAGTTGGCGTAATACTGCTCGCTCATCGCCGCCTTGCATTAAATAATCGCGCACCACATCGCCTGCGTGGTCCTGGAAAAACATGTGCCCAAAGTAACGTGGGCGCAGGTAGGCCCGTTGCAGGGCAGGCAGTGTATTAGCAAAATAGTTATGAGTGATGGCGTTAGTATGCTCATCAGTCCACGCACTTAAATGTCCCGGCTGACCGCCATTATCGGTATATAAACCAGCCTGGCAAGCGGGCGAGGCCACAAATTTGGCATAGCGCATGGCGATATCTACATGCTGGCAATTGACTGAAACCGCCAAACCCGTACCACCTAACGAACTGCGCAGGTTGGTTTTACCATCCAGCGTCACCATATCATGAAAATGCAGCAGCTTGCGGGCGTAACCATTGCGTGAGTAATTAGAATAACCGTAAGCAAACGGACAGTAAGCAATATCATCACCCAAAGTCATGGCCTCGTACGTTTGAATTGGATTGCGGTTAAAACAAGCGGGGTCGATGTGTTTAGCCAGCTCGCGGTATAATTGTAAGGCTTGAATACCGGTAGCTTCGCTGATCACCGTATCGTCCTGCTGGCAAGGGTCCTCACCTAACGAGCAGCAGAAGGTGTAGAAAGTCATTAACGAATCGATAGGGATGACAGGGAATGCTGCCAACCCTTTTTTCGCCATGGCTAACAGGTCATCGTAAGTTTTTGGAAGGGATAAGCCGTGGTGCTCCAGCAAATCGGGCCTGCTGGCCGCGACCGGAGTTGCAGCGTCGATAGCCAACGCCCATTGATGGCCATCGTAGTTGTAACTCTCGTACGAGTGGCCTACGGTATTTTGCTCCTGATCTGCTAAATATTCTGCAGAAAGGTATTTATCGAAAGGTAATATTGAACCGGTTTTAGCAGCAAAGCCCGCCCAGGGGTGGTCTATCACCAGCAGGTCGTAACGCTCGGCTAATTGTTGGATAGAAAGATCGGCAAATTGCTGCAGCGAACGCTTTTCCCAGGTGATATTCACGTTGGGGTTCAGTTCGCTAAAGCGCTGCGCAGTGGCCGTCATGGGTGTAAAGCCACGGCTGTGGTTCCAGGTTATTCCTTTTAAAGTTATCAGATCAGACATGCAGTATCGTTGTTCAGCCTTTTAGGGGCTAACAGGGTTTCACAGTAAATTTTAACAGAATTAGATTTATCGCTAACAAATTTATCAGGAACAACGATTGCTGCATTGTATAATATATGCAAGGAATTGTAGGAATTTGCCATGAATGGGGGAGTGATGGCAAAAAAGATAGGAAGATAGTAGAGAATAACTCACCCCGACGCCGTTTCACTCTTCGACCCTCTCTTCGCGTTCCGCGAAAAGAGGATAATACGAATTTTTACATACATTGTGAGGGATACAAATAAAAAACCCTCTTTCCGCCGCAGGCGAAGAGAGGGTGGTTAAGCATAGCGCAAACCAGGTGAGTCTAAAAAGCAGGCATTAAATTTTAGCCAATATGGCACTTATCGGCGCCCGGTTGCGGAAATCCTTATCAAAATGGGCGTAAGCAATTTTGCCGCTTTTGTTGATGATGTAGGTAGCAGGCACGGGCAGCATATGGTCGGTATTACCATTATTCTTCTCCAGGTCTATACCGTAACCTTTGTATTTAGCTACTGAGGCATCGTCCATTTTGTAATCAACCTTGTAGTCTTTCATAATCTTGTAGCCTTCATCGTGCACCAATGAAAACGAAGCATGGGTTTTCTGCACAGTTTTTACCATCGCATCGGTGGTCTCAGGGGTAACCGCTAATACGTAAGCGTTTTTCCCGGTGATCAGGCTTAAGGAATCCTGCATGTGCTGCATTTGTTTGTTGCAATAAGGGCACCACTCGCCGCGATAAAATATCAACACAACTGAATTGTATTTTTTCAGCAGTGTTTTCAAGTCGACGGTTTTGCCCGCATTGTCTTTAGCGGTAAATACAGGGGCAGTAGTCCCTGCAGGTAAACCTGTTTGGGCAAATGCAGATGTTAATGCTACGCCGAAAATAAAAAGTAAAGTAAATAGGTGCTTTTTCATAAAATATATTTGTTTATGGGCTTTGTCGCTCATGTGCATTAAGCCTTACAAATATTTTATTCCAACGTACCAAACTTTCCTGATTGAAACTCCTCAAACGCTTCCTGTAATTCGCGGTTGGTGTTCATTACAAATGGACCATATTGGGCAATAGGTTCATTTATCGGTTCACCGCTTAGTAATAATAGCACGCTTTTTTCAGATGCTTTTATGCTGATCTCTTCGCCATCGTTTTTAAATAGTACCAGGCTGTGCAATGCGGCAGTTTCCCCGTTCACTTCAATAGCGCCTTCAACCACCAGCAGCACTGTATTGTGCGATGCCGGGATCATGGTGTTTAATTCGCCGCCTGCATTCAGTTTAATATCAAACATGTTTACCGGCGTAAAAGTGGTTGCAGGGCCTTTGTTATTGTTAAAAGAACCGGCAATTACGTTCACCAGGCCGGCATCATCCGGCAAGGTAACTTTACCCATTTGATCAGCTGTTATGGCCTGGTAGTTTGGCGGAGTTAGTTTGTTTTTGGCGGGAAGGTTTACCCAAAGCTGTACCATCTCGAAGGGGCCGCCGCGTTTGCTGAATTCCTGTTCGTGATATTCCTTGTGCAGCACACCTGCACCAGCGGTCATCCATTGCACATCGCCTGGATTAATTACACCGCTGTTCCCTGTACTATCATGATGCGCTACGCTGCCTTTATAGGCAATGGTTACGGTTTCAAACCCCTTATGCGGGTGCACATCAACCCCACGGATATGCTCTGATGCGCCAAAATCGTATTCGGCGTTAAAATCCATCATTAAAAACGGGCTTACCCTTTGCTGCGGGATGCCGCCGCCGGGAAAGTAGTTAAAAACCCTAAATCCGTCGCCCACCATACCCGGGCGGGCAGGGCGGCTGAATATATGTTCAATTGACCTTTTCATTGTTTTGAAATACTCCTTATAATAATTGTTGAACAAAGATAACCCTGATTAAGCTGGAATTTGTTGATGTAGGTCAAGAAGTACGTCTGAACCATGATTTAGCAGATCAAGCCGATTACGTGATTGTAATTTACCCGGTAATCCTATAAATCCTTTAATCGTGTTTCGGATAGCTGACTGTACAGGATAGTTATGCCAAGATGATGCTATAAATTTGCAAGGATTGATTATCATTTAACCGTTAGATACACCTAATTTAGGCGTTTATTTACTATAACTATGCGTGTTGGGCTATTTATTCCATGTTATGTTGACCAGTTTTACCCCGGTGCAGCAATAGCTACCTTGCAACTACTGGAAAAACTGGGTGTTGAAGTTGTATATCCTGCTAACCAAACATGTTGCGGCCAGCCTATGGCAAATTCGGGTTTTGAACACCTGACACATGGCTGCAATGAACTTTTTATTAAAAACTTTGACGGGTTCGATTATATCGTAGCACCATCAGGCAGCTGCGTACTGCACGTGCGCGATCACCTGCACGACGAACACCAGGAAGATAAAGCCAAAGAAATACGCAGTAAAGTATATGAACTTACCAGCTTTTTAACCGATGTGCTAAAAGTGAAAAGCCTGCCCGCGAAATTTCCGCACAAGGTAGGCATGCACCAAAGCTGCCACGGTCAGCGCGGGTTGCATATCAGCAGCATGAGCGAACTGGTAGCGCCCAGCTTTTCAAAACCAGGTAGTTTACTGGCGATGGTTGAAGGAATTGAAATAGTGCCCCTGAACCGGGTAGATGAATGCTGCGGCTTTGGCGGAACGTTTTGCGTTGCTGAGGAAGCCGTATCGGCCAAAATGGGTAAGGACAGGGTAGACGACCACCTGGAACATGGCGCCGAATACATCACCGGTGTTGATATGAGTTGCCTGATGCATATGGAAGGCATATTAAAACGCCAGGGCAGCAAAGTAAAAGTGCTGCACATTGCGCAGATATTGAATGGAATTAATGATTGAGTTTTGAATGAGCGGATGAGTGAATTAGAATATAATAATCACTCATTCACTCATTCACTCCTTCAAAATTAAATAAAATGCATAACCAGGGTAAAGACCACGCCGAACTGGCGGATATTTTTAACAAGGACGAGGACAGGGTAGACTGGCACGATGAAACCTTATGGTGGATACGTGCTAAGCGGGATAAATCGGTACACCAACTGCCTGAATGGGAAGACTTGCGTAATGCGGCTTCGCAAATAAAGCATAACGTGCTTTCGCACCTGGATGAATATTTAGTGCAGTTTGAAGCCAATGCCAAAGCTAACGGCATTACCGTCCATTGGGCTGCCGATGCTACCGAGCATAACCGGATTGTACACGGCCTGATAAAAGAGCAGGGTGTAACGCAGATGGTGAAAAGTAAATCCATGCTTACCGAGGAATGCGGCCTGAACGAATACCTGGCTGAGCATGGCGTGGAGGTAATAGACTCTGATCTGGGCGAACGCATTGTGCAATTAGCTAAAGAACCGCCAAGCCATATCGTATTGCCTTGTATCCATAAAAAGAAAGGTGAAATTGGCGATCTGTTCCACATGTACCTGGGCACCCCAAGTAACCTGGACGATCCGCAGCAACTGACTGAAGCCGCGCGTATACACTTGCGCGATACCTTCCTCACCCGTAAGGTGGCTTTAACCGGCGTGAACTTTGCAGTAGCCGAAACCGGTGAATTTGTAGTGTGTACCAACGAGGGTAACGCCGATATGGGCGCGCACCTGGCCAACGTGCACATTGCCTGTATGGGTATTGAAAAACTGATCCCTAAACGAGAGCATTTAGGCATATTCCTGCGCTTACTTACCCGCAGCGCTACCGGGCAGCCCATTACTACCTATTCCAGTCATTTTGCCAAACCGCGCGAAGGCCAGCAAATGCATTTGGTGCTGGTTGATAACGGTCGTACCGTGCAATTGGGTCGCGAAGATTTCCGTAACTCGTTAAAATGCATCCGGTGCGGGGCTTGTATGAACACCTGCCCGGTTTATCGCCGCAGTGGTGGCCATAGCTATCATACCGCGGTTGCGGGCCCGATAGGCTCTATTTTAGCGCCGAATTTGGATATGAAACAATACGCTGATCTGCCTTTCGCTTCAACGCTTTGCGGATCGTGCAGTAATGTTTGTCCTGTTAAAATTGATATCCATGATCAGCTATATAAATGGCGCCAGGTATTAGTAAAAGAAGGCTACGCACCGACCGTTAAAAAAGTAGGCATGCAGGTAATGACCAAAACGCTAAACTCGCCCACGGTTTACAGGATAGCCGGCAAAATGGGGCGTATAGTAATGAAGTACGCGCCATTTGCGGTAAACAATGGCCTAAACCCATGGTACAAACAACGCGATATGCCAACCCCGCCAACGGAATCGTTTGGTGAATGGTATAAGAAGAACAGATAGCCCCCAACCCCCTGAAGGGGAGTAATGATAGAATAAGATGTCACAAAACACAACAAATACCGATAAAGAATTCCCCCTTCAGGGGGCAAGGGGGCGAATACTTGCCGCCGTTAAGCAAAACCAACCCGATGCGGTTGCTTTGCCGGATATCTCTGCCCTGCAGGGCGAACCTGTTGATGTGGTGGAAAAGTTTACTACCGTTTTAACTACCATTGGCGGTAATGTAAAAAAGGTAAGCAGTTATGATGAAATAGCGGCTTATGTGAAAGAATATTACAGTGCCGATCACCGTGTGCTGACTTTGATCCCTGAACTGGCAGGGATCACTAAAGAAGTCTTTGCCCCAAGTCCTGCCGCGCATCATTTGGAAGATGTGGAACTGGCCGTATTAAAAGCTCACTTTGGCGTAGCCGAGAACGGCGCGGTTTGGATAACTGAAGAACTAATGGGACATAGGGCGCTGCCGTTTATTACCCAACACCTGGCCATTGTTATTAACGCTAATGATATTGTGCCTACCATGCATCAGGCCTACGCGCGCATTGGCGATGCCCGCCAGGGTTTTGGCACCTTTATAGCCGGTCCGTCAAAAACCGCGGATATTGAGCAATCGCTGGTTATCGGTGCGCATGGTTCACGGAGTATGACGGTGTTTTTAATGGTCTAAATTACGGTGTCATTTCGAACGAGGTACGAGGAGAAATCTTATACATGCGATGGGTCCGCTCGTATAAGATTTCTCTCTAGGTTCGAAATGACATTGTAGTTATCACACATTTATTTCCCGAAATCACGTTAAATTTTAACAAATTTTAACACTTTAGCGCTTTAAAGCTATTGGCAAAAAATTGGCGGGGTGATTAAGTTTGCCTACCGAAAAAATTAACGAGATTTTAATGGAAGAGTTAAGTAACAATACTTCAGCTGCGCCGGTTACGGGCAGCACGTCGTATTCAACAGATATCAGGGCGCTGAACGAGATGATAGAGCGCGAAAGCGCCTTTATTGATCTGCTGCGGATGGAGATGGACAAAGTGATCGTCGGCCAAAAATACATGGTAGACAGGTTACTGATAGGCCTGCTGGCCGATGGGCATATCCTGCTGGAAGGTGTACCCGGATTGGCAAAAACATTAGCCATCAATACACTCTCTAAGTGTATCCAGGCCGATTTTAGCCGTATCCAATTTACCCCCGACTTGCTGCCTGCCGACTTATTGGGTACCATGATCTATAACCAAAAGAAAGAGGAGTTTGTGGTGCGTAAAGGCCCGTTATTCTCCAACTTTATTTTGGCCGATGAGATTAACCGTGCGCCTGCTAAGGTTCAGGCAGCCTTGCTTGAAGCTATGCAGGAACGCCAGATAACTATTGGCGATAACACCTTCCCGCTGCCATCGCCTTTTTTGGTACTGGCTACCCAGAACCCTATCGAGCAGGAAGGTACCTATACGTTACCTGAAGCACAGGTAGACAGGTTTATGCTGAAGGTGGTTATCGGTTACCCAAATAAAGAAGACGAAAAACGCATTATCCGCTCAAATATATCGCCATCGGGCATGCCGAAACCCAATCCTATCATTAAGCCTGAAGACATCCTGAAAGCCCGTAAAGTGGTAAGGGAAGTTTATATGGACGAGAAGATTGAGCAGTATATTGTAGATATTGTATTTGCTACCCGTTTCCCTGAACAATATAAACTTGCCGATTATAAAAACCTGATCACTTACGGTGCATCACCACGTGCCAGCATCAATTTGGCGCTGGCGGCTAAGGCTTATGCGTTTATCAAGCGTCGCGGTTATGTGATCCCTGAAGATGTAAGGGCTATATGCCACGATGTTATGCGCCACCGTATCGGCCTAAGCTACGAAGCGGAAGCCGAGAATATGACCAGCGAGGATATAATCACCGGGATATTGAACGCGGTAGAAGTACCGTAAACCCCACCCACCCCCCTAAATGGAGAGGGCTTTAAATAAATGATGATATTAAAGAACATATAACAAGTCTCCCCTTTAGGGGAGATTTAGAGGGGCTTAAATGGCTAAGGATACCAAAGACCTGCTGAAGAAAGTAAGGAAGATCGAGATAAAAACGCGGGGGCTGAGCAATCATTTGTTCAGCGGCGAATACCACTCGGCCTTTAAGGGGAGGGGTATGGCTTTTAGCGAAGTGCGCGAATACCAGATTGGCGATGAAATACGCACCATCGATTGGAACGTGACTGCCCGCTTTAATCACCCTTATGTAAAGGTGTTTGATGAGGAGCGCGAATTGACCGTGATGATCCTGATGGATGTAAGCGCCTCGGAAAACTTTGGTACCAACACCCAGCAAAAGCAGGAACTGGCTACCGAACTTTGCGCCGTTTTGGCTTTTTCAGCCATTCAGAACAATGATAAGGTTGGCGTGATCTTCTTTAGTGATAAGATAGAGAAGTTCATCCCGCCCAAAAAAGGTCGCAGCCATATCCTGATGATCATCCGCGAGCTGATCGCTTTTACACCCGAAAACAAGGGTACAGATGTAGGCCAGGCGCTGAAGTTTTTTACCGGTGCCATTAAAAAGAAATGTACCGCATTTTTAATGTCCGATTTTATCAGTCCAGCATTTGAAAACGAGTTGAAGATAGCCAACAAGAAGCACGACATTATTGCCCTGAGGCTATATGATAAACACGATGAGGAATTTCCTGACTTAGGCCTGATCCCATTAAAGGATGAAGAAACAGGTCAGTTGGTTTGGGTGAATACCGGCGATAAACAGGTACGCAATGCTTATAAAGCCGAAGCCTTGCGCCGGAACGCTAACCTGAAGGATGTGTTCAGTCGCTCGGGTGTGGATGCTACGGCTATCGGCACGCACGAATCATACGTAAAACCATTAATGACCTTATTTAAAAAACGCGAAGGCAGAAGGTAAAGATGAAGCAACAGTATTTTAAATTTTTGGTTATCGCGTTAGCACTGATTTGTTGTTTTAAAGCCAATGCGCAATCGGTGCAGGTTGTTGCCAAACTGGACAGCCCCAGCATAAAGATTGGTGAACAAACCAAATTAAGCTTTATTGTACATCAGCCAGCTAAAGAACGGGTTAACTTCCCGCGGATTGACAGCATCAGCAATAAAATAACATTGGTAAGCGCTAACAAAGCCGATACCACTTACGACCAAAGCCGCGCTAACATCACTATAAACAAAAGCTACACTATTACCGCTTTTGATGCCGGTACCGATACCATCCCCTCGTTTGATTTTGGCTCAAGCGGCGGCGTGCAAAAAAGTAACCCGCTTATCCTCAAAGTTATAACGGTTAAGGTTGATACTACTAAAGGCTTTTACGACATTAAACAACCACTTTCTGTACCCTACACATTTTGGGATTTGCTGCGTGAATATTGGATGGTGCTATTCCTTCCGCTGGCGGTGATACTGATCATTTTCTTTACCATCTGGTATTTCAAAGCGCGGAATAAGAAAGAAGTGGTGGTGAAAAAAGTTATTCCGGATGTGCCTTTGCATACCCAAATGCTGAATAAGCTGAATGAACTGCGTGCCAAAAAGCTGTACCTGCACGATGTAAAGGCTTACCATAGCGAACTGAGCGACATTATCCGCGAATACCTGGAGAAACGCTACGCTATTAAAACTCACGAAAAAACAACCGACGAGATTTTCACGGGATTAAAATATATAGAGATTGAGCAAGAGAACCGCAACCTGTTGCGCCAGATATTATTGCTGGCCGATTTGGTGAAATTTGCGAAGGAAAAACCATTACCCAACGAAAATGAGCAAAGCATGGATAATGCCATTGCTTTTATCAGTAATACAAGGCAGGTAAGTGTTGTACCGCCTGCACCAACGGAAGGAGGCCATACCGATGCGCATGTTTAAAGGCATTGAATTTGCACATCCCGGCTTTTTTTGGTTACTGTTGTTAATTCCGCTAACGGTAGCCTGGTATGTCTGGCGCCAGCGCCGGTTGTATGGCAACATGAGCGTATCGGCCATAAAAGGTTTTGCCTTGCCGGCTAAAACCTTGTTACCAAAGTTCAGGCATACAGGGATAGTGTTGCGATCGTTAGCGCTGATTGCGTTGATATTTGCCCTGGCGCGCCCGCAATCATCCCTAAGCTGGCAAAACAGCACAACGGAAGGTATAGATATCATCATCGCCTCGGATATTTCAGGCAGTATGCTGGCCGAGGATTTTAAGCCGAACAGGTTGGAAGCAGGCAAAGCTATAGCTATCGA
The DNA here is from genome assembly GCF_015221995.1 of Mucilaginibacter boryungensis. NCBI lineage: Bacteria > Pseudomonadati > Bacteroidota > Sphingobacteriia > Sphingobacteriales > Sphingobacteriaceae > Mucilaginibacter > Mucilaginibacter boryungensis. Next base: position 54,769 of record NZ_JADFFM010000002.1, on the reverse strand, counting down.
CTTTATAAAGAACCGCCCCGATGACCGCATAGGTTTGGTGATCTTCAGCGGCGAAAGCTTTACCCAGTGCCCGCTGACGATCGACCATGATGTATTGATAAACCTATATCAGGATATTAAATATGGGATGATTGAGGATGGTACCGCTATAGGCGAGGGCTTGGCTACCGCCGTTAACCGCATAAAGGATAGTAAGGCCAAAAGCAAGGTAATTATTTTGCTTACCGATGGTTCAAACAATATGGGGTCTATCCCGCCACTTACCGCTGCCGAAATTGCCAAACAATTTGGCGTGCGGGTTTATACCGTAGGCATAGGTACGCATGGCATGGCCCCAATGCCGTTCCAAACGCCACAAGGTACGGTATATCAAAACATGCTGGTTGATATTGACGAGGGCACCTTAACCAGGATTGCCAACGTTACCGGCGGCAAGTATTTCCGTGCTACCAATAATGCCAAACTGAAAACTATTTACGAAACCATTGATAAACTGGAAAAGGCGAAAATTGATGTAACGCAATATCATAAAAAAACAGAGTTGTTCCTGCCGTTCGCGCTGGTGGCTTTGTTCTTTTTATTGTTGGAATTTATACTGAGAAACACCCTGTTCAGAGGGGCTTTAACATAACAGATGCTACGTTTTGCACATATAGATATTTTGTGGGGATTGGTTACTATACCGGTGTTCATTTTCCTGTTTTTGGAAATTACCCGCTGGAAAAGTAAAGCCATAAAAAAACTGGGCGATAAGGAAGTGGTAAAGCAAATGATGCCGGATGTTTCCTTCTCGCGCCCCTGGTTAAAATTTATCCTGTTTATCGTAGCCTATAGCCTATGCATCATCGGCGCTGCCGATCCACAGATAGGTTCAAAAGTGGAAGATGTGAAGCGTAAGGGTGCGGATATTATGATACTGCTTGATGTATCCAATAGCATGCTGGCCCAGGATTTGGCGCCTAACCGTTTAGAGAATGCCAAGCGCGCGGTTGCACAATTGATAGATAACCTGAAAGACGACCGTATTGGGATGATCGTTTTTGCAGGGCAAGCTTACGTGCAACTGCCAATTACAACCGATTATTCGGCAGCTAAGCTATTCTTAAGCACTATTAACACCAATATGGTGCCTACACAGGGTACGGCCATAGGCGCGGCAATTGATTTGGGCATGAAATCGTTCGATTTTAAGAACGGTACGGGTAAAGCAATGATCATCATCACCGATGGCGAAAACCACGAAGATGATGCGGTGGCCGCGGCTAAAAATGCTACCGATAAAGATGTATCCATACACGTAATAGGCGTAGGTTCGGTTGAGGGTGCGCCCATACCCGTTTACCAGGATGGCAAAATGGTGGGCTACCACATGGAAGAAGATGGCAAAACACAGGTGTTAAGTAAACTGAGCGAGGATATGTGTAAGGAGATAGCTACAGCGGGAAATGGCGCTTATGTACGCGCTACCAATGCCAGCAGCGGATTAAATCTGGTGATGGATCAGATAGGGAAGATACAGCGCAAAACGGTGGACAGCAAGAGTTTTAAAGACTATGAGGACAGGTTCCAGTTTTTCCTGGGTTGTGCATTAGTGCTGTTGGTTATTGAATTTTTTATATCGAACAGGAAAAGTCAGCGTTTAAGCAATTTGAAGTTATTTGAGGTGAAGAACACATGAAAAGGCTGATCATTATCTTATTGTTTTTATTGCAGGGAAGCTGGCTGTACGCGCAGCAAGAGAAAAGTCTTTTGAATAAGGGTAACCAGCTTTATCAGCAAAAAAAGTACGGCGAAGCCGAGCAGCTTTATCGCCAGGCCTTACAAAAGAAAGCGCAGAACCTGGAGGGTAATTTTAACGTGGGTGATGCCATGTTCAAACAGAAAAAATTTCAGGAAGCCGGCGAACAGTTTGGCAAGCTGGCGGGCAGTACCACTAATAAGCAAGTAGCGGCGGCGGCCTATCATAATATGGGTAATTCCCTGCTGGAAGATAAAAAGCTGGAAGAAAGTATTGAGGCTTATAAGAAATCACTATTAAGAAATCCGAAGGATCAGGAAACCCGCTATAACCTGGCTTATGCGCAGGAAAAATTAAAAAAGCAGCAACAGCAAAATAAAAACAATAAGAACAAGAATAAAAACGATAAAAATAAAGACAAAAAAGATAATAAGGACAAAAACAAGGACGATAAGGATAAAAAAGATAAAGACAAAAAAGACCAGGACAAGAAGGATCAGGATAAAAAGAACCAGGACGATAAGAACAAACAAGACCAGCAAAAGCAACCACAGGATCAGAAACCGCAGATGTCGAAAGAAGACGCCCAGCGCATGCTTGATGCCCTGAACAATAACGAAAAGCAAACCCAGGAAAAACTAAAAAATCAAAAACTAAAAGGCGCAAAAGTGAAAATTGCTAAGGATTGGTAGTTTTGGATACAGATAAATGAACGGCAGATATTACATATTATCGGTTTTAATATTGTGGGCAAACCTGCTGCTTGCTCAAAGCGCCAGCTTTACGGCATCGGTAAGCAGCACCCAGGTAGCAGCTGGCGAACAATTCCAGGTAGATTTTACGCTGAACGGTAACGGCGAACGCTTTCAACCACCTAATTTTAATGGGTTCCAGGTACTTTCAGGCCCTAATGTTTCTCAAAGCATGACTTCAATTAACGGGAACACCTCCGTTAGCATGGGTTACAGCTTTATATTGGCCGCAGTTAAAGAAGGCGACTATACAATTGGTCCTGCAACAATTTATGTAAACGGTCATATTTTAGGCACGCGGCCTTTAAAAATACATGTGGTAAAAGGGTCGCCGCAACAGGCCCGTCGCATGCGGCAGCAACAACAGGCGATAGACCAGGTGCCTGCGGCCGATCTATCCAAAGCGGTATTTCTAAGGGCAAGTGTCAGCAAAACCAAAGCCTATATTGGTGAACAGTTAAATGTTACTTACCGCCTATACACGCGCGTCGGCATATTGCAAAATCAGTATGATAAATTACCTGAACTGAATGGTTTTTGGAGCCAGGACCTGAACGAGCATAAACAACCAACCGCAGCGGTATGGCGAACCGAGATTTTAAATGGTACCCGCTATAATGTAGCCGATATAAAAGAAACCATCGTTTTTCCCGAACGCAGCGGAGATCTGACCATCGATCCTTTTGCTATGACCCTTGTAGTACGTGTACCGGCACCGGCCCACGATATTATGGAAGAGTTTTTTGGCAACAGCTTTAAAGATGAAAAGGTGAAGCTGAAAAGTCCGCCTATTATTGTGCATGTGAAAGACCTGCCCGCTGCCGGCAAACCTGTTGATTTTAGTGGTGCGGTTGGTACATTCACTTTAAGTGCCGACCTGGATAAAAAAGCGCTGAAAGCCAATGAATCTCTAAACTATAATGTAAAAATTACTGGTGTAGGGAACATTATGCTGGTTAAAAATCCAACTGTTGGTTTTCCTCCTGATTTTGAAAAATACGATCCCAAAGTTACCGATACCTTAAGTAAGGAAGGGGGCAAGATACATGGCAGCAAGTTGTATAATTACCTGCTGATACCGCGACATGAAGGTAACTATACTATTGATCCGATTAAGTTCACCTATTTTAATCCGGCTACCGAACGCTATGTAACGCTGACAAGTAAAGCATTTCCGGTGGCGGTTGCCAAAGGCGACCGCCAGACCAATGTGAGCGCGCTGGCAACCGATAAGCAGGATGTAAAACTACTGGATAAAGACATCAGGTACATCAAGACCAGCGATTTTGGGCTGACAGAACAAGGTGAAAACTTCTTTGGCTCGGTTGGTTATTACCTGCTGCTTTTACTTGGGCCTGTGCTATTCGTAGCCGCGTTCTATTACCGCAAATGGTTACAGCGCCATAACAGCGATATTGTTAAGGTAAAAAGCCGCAAAGCCAGCAAAATAGCCCGTAAGCATTTGGCTAACGCGCAGGCACAACTGGCCACTAAAAATAAATCTGGCTTTTACGAGGCCTTGTTTAAAGGTATTTACGGCTATTTAAGTGATAAACTGAATATACCATACGCTAATCTGGATAAAGAAACTATAGCGGAAGCCTTAAGGAAACGGTCGGTAAACGAAACTTTGATCACCCGTTTGCAGGATAATTTAGACCTGTGCGATATGGCGCGTTTTGCCCCGGTGACCGGTATTTCCGAACAGGAGGTTTTCGAGAAAACAAAAAACACCATCAATGATATTGAAGATGAATTATAAACGCGTGATTTACCTGTTTTTAGTCATTGCCATGCCATTGGTAACATTTGGTAAGGGCGATGTAAAAGCGCTTTTCGATCAGGGCAATCAGCTATACCAGAAAGCTAATTATAAGGGGGCCTTAGCCGCTTATCAGCAAGTATTAAGTAGTGGCTATCAATCGGCAGCGTTGTACTTTAATATGGGTAATGCCAGCTTTAAAACAGACGATATCCCCTCAGCTATATGGTACTACGAGAAAGCGCACAAACTATCGCCCGGAGATGATGATATCAACTTTAACATCCGTTTTGCCAATCTTAAAACCGCCGACAGGATAGACGAGGCCCCTGAATTTTTCCTGACCAAATGGTGGCATAACTTCATCCTGATGTTTTCGTTAAGCACGCTATCAGTATTAAGCATAGCATTTATCCTGCTAGGGTTTCTGCTGTTGACAGGTTATTTGTTCACAAGCTCGGTCACACTTAAAAAAGCTTCGTTCTATACGTCAATGGGTTTATTCGTGCTTGGTTTAATTACGATACTGATGGGCAACCGCCAGGCGGCCTATTTCGACAGCCACAAGCAAGCTATCATTTTTAGCGGTTCGGTTACGGTAAAAAGTACACCGGCCACTGCGGCTAAAACCCTTTTCCTGCTGCACGCCGGTACCAAGGTTGATGTAATGGAAACCAACGCCGGTCACGTAAAAATAAAACTGGCCAATGGCAGTGAAGGCTGGATCAGTGCCGGGGATGTGAAGGAGATATAAAGCACCATTCGTCATGCCGAACTTGTTTCGGCATCCCATCATGCATATAAATGCCTGTCCTGTGAGATCCCGAAACAAGTTCGGGATGACGCAAGATATACTTTTTACTTATCCCCCAAAACTGATAAAATATTCCCTGCCGGGTCCTTAAACCAGGCAATGACAGGGCCGCCGTTGCCGCGCGCGATGCCTTTAGCGTCGGTTTTTAGCTGATCGTAATCGTAGTGTTCAAATTGCACACCTTTGGCGGCCAGGGCATCTACAGCTTTTTCTACATCATCTACAGGGAAGTTTAAAATGGTGTAGGTAGCAGGCTCGTGGTTTGGTTTGGGATAAACCATAATGTTATTTTCGTTCCCGGCTATTTTTATACCCAGCAGGGTAACGCCCATTTCTTTCCGGGTGATTTCCAGTCCAAGCGTTTCTCCATAAAACTGCGCGGCTTTCTCTATATCGTCTACAGAAAATCCGCTGAATGCTTTTGTGTCCTTAAACATAGCTTTGTTATTGATTGGTGTATATACAAAACTACCGGGAATGGATTTGGTTTGGTGGGTGCGATAGTGCCAATGTGGGGGTGCTTTGCGACAACCTTTAAGCGAAAAACCTATTATGTCATTTCGAATGACGAACGAGGAGAAATCTTCTACATGCAGACAGCCTGCACGTAGAAGATTTCTCCCGCTGGTCGAAATGACATGTTGTGTGTGGCCTACGCCCTCGTCTTCGGCGCACTTTTCTGTGCGCCCAGCTCAAATGGCAAATTCCTGTACCTTTTACCTGTAGCGGCGAAAATGGCGTTGGCTACGGCCGGCGCAATAGGGGGCAGACCGGGCTCACCTAAACCTGTCGGTGCATCTTCAGATGGGACGAATTTTACGATCACCTCTAAAGGCGCGTCCTTCATCCGCAAAAACTTGTAGCTATGGAAATTCTTTTGCACTGCAGCGCCCTTATCAAAGGTGATCTTACTGAACAGTGCGTGGCTCAAGCCGTCAATAATTGCGCCTTCAACCTGGTTTTCGGCACCGGCAAGGTTCACTACCCGGCCGCAATTAACGGCACAGTATACTTTGCTTACGCGTGGCATACCGTTTATTAAAGTAATTTCAGCTACCTGTGCTACATAGGTATTGAAAGAATAATAAGCGGCGAAACCCTGGTGGGTGTTTTTATTGGTGTTTTTACCCCAGTTACTCATTTGGCTCACCAGGTTTATCACACTTTTAAATTTATCAATATTATAACCTGCCTGTCCTGCGGGCTGGTTTTTGGCTTTCTCTAAAAGTTCCAGTCGCAGGGCAATAGGGTCTTTCTTCATTTCAATAGCCAGTTCATCCAAAAAGCTTTCATCACCAAAAGCGGCAGCATTGGCAGTTGGTCCGCGCCATGGGCCTGTAGGTATATTAGATTTTAAGCTATGATTGTCCAGCCTGAAGTTTGGTATGGCCGCTGCCGGGAAGCCGTTACGCATAGTGGCAGAGCCACCAGTCAATACAGCCGCATTAGCGTGCCAGCCTATTAGTTGGTTATCGGCGCTAATTACCGCTCGGTATTTAGACATGCTGGCCGGACGATAATAATCGCCTTGTATATCATCCTCACGTGTCCACATCATTTGTACAGGGGCTTTCGCTGCAGCGGATATTAAAGCAGCTTCTACACCGTTATCCGGGCGCAGCTTACGGCCAAAGCCACCACCCTGGCGCGGCATCCCCAGGGTTACATTTTCAGGCGGGATACCCAAAGCCTTTGCTACCTCGCTCCGCATAGCTTGCGGTACCTGGGTAGGGCCAAACAAATCGGCTTTGCCATCTTTTACATCAGCAAAAAAGTTCATAGGCTCCATTGGCGCGTGAGAAAGGTTCGGGACAGAATATACTGCTTCTATCACCTTACCACCTGATGCCAGTGCTTTATCAAAATCGCCATCGTTACGGGCAGCATTGTCGGATTTCGTTTCTATCAGTTTGGCAAACGCAGCTTCATGTTCGGCAGTGCTTTCCAGCGGGCTGGCATCTTCCCAAACAACCTTTAATTTGTCCCGGCCTTTTTTTGCAGCCCAGGTTGATGTAGCCAATACGGCCACCACGCCATCGGCCTGTACCACGTTTTTCACGCCGGTTACTTTGCGGGTTTCGGTATCATCAAACGATTTTAGTTTCTTACCAAATGCAGGCGGGCGTGATACCATAGCAAACAACATCCCCGGGCGGCGGGTATCAATACCATACAGGGGTTGCCCGGTAATGATCTTATGGTTATCTACATTATGCACCCGTGTGCCTATGATCTTAAAGTCTTTAGGGTCTTTTAACGGTGCGTCGGCGGGTACCGGGAGGGTAGCGGCCTTTGCGGCCAGTTCGCCATAGCTTAGTTTTTTACCGCTGGGTTTGTGGATGATATAACCGTCTTCGGCATAGCACTCATCCTCTTTCGCGTTCCACTGCTGAGCGGCCGCGGTGATCAGCATTTGGCGTGCTGTAGCACCGGCCTTGCGTAAAGGCGCAAACCTGCCGCGGATAGCGCCGCTGCCACCTGCCACCTGTCCGCCATATTTGGGGTCGTAAGGTGCCATTTCAATATGTATGGCATCCCATTTCACACCAAGCTCTTCGGCCAGTATCATGGGCAGCGATGTTTTTACACCCTGGCCAATTTCGGGGTTAGGGGCCATTAATGTAACCAGGCCGGTATTGCTAATGGTTATATATGCGTTAGGCGAAAAAACAGCATCGGCTATATCTCCGGCTACAGCATCGTTTAAAAAATTAAAGCCCAAAACCAGGCTGCTGCCCGCGGCAATGCTGGTTATTTTTAAAAAACTACGGCGTGATACAGCTTCCATTATTTCTTAACTCCCTTCTTTGCGGCTAAGTGTATGGCCTTGCGTATGCGGTAGTGCGTAGCGCAGCGGCATATATTGGTTATGTTGGCATCAATATCATCATCGGTAGGGTTGGGCACCCGTTTTAATAAAGCCGCTGCCGCCATTATCTGGCCGGCCTGGCAATATCCGCATTGGGCTACATCCATTTCAGACCAGGCCGCTTGTACCGGGTGGGTACCTGTGGCGCTTAAACCTTCAATGGTAGTTATCTTACTTTTATCAACCGCCGATACCGGGAACGAGCAGGAACGCACCGCTTCGCCGTCGATATGCACGGTGCAGGCGCCGCACTGGGCAATGCCGCAACCAAACTTTGTACCTACCAGGTTTAACTGGTCGCGCAGTACCCAAAGCAGCGGGGTATCTTCGTCGGCGGTTACTGTTACCGGCTTGTTGTTCACAGATAAATGATATGTAGCCATAAATATTGGATTTATCTATCAAATTTAGGATTAATGTGAACATCTGCACATTTTGGCAGGTAAAATTTTCCATACACATATGATATATTTACTATATTGTTAGCCATTTAATTAAATGTAGATTGAAGCGCTACCCCCTGGTTATGAGAGGCCTGTTATTATTTTTCCTGGTTTTTTCGGCGCTGACCGCATTTTCAGATTCAAAAACAGACAACCTGTTTGATGAGCTGAAAGCGGAATTTGGCAAGAAAAGTTATTACGACCATCAGAAGGAAGTGCGTATTCAACACCTGAAGGCCGCGCTCTTTTCTGTTCCGGGAACCGATCTTAACAGGCAATTTAATATTTGCAATAAACTATATGATGAGTATAAGTCTTATCAGTACGATTCGGCCTATGTATATGCCAATAAGCTGCAGGGGTTAAGCAATGCCCTGCACGATAAAGCCAAAATAGATTTCAGTAAAATAAAAATTGGTTTCATCCTGCTATCATCGGGGATGTTTAAGGAAACATTTGATAGTATGCACGGTATTGATGTGCATAACCTGGACGATAGCGTAAAAGTGGAGTACTATTCGATACTTACCCGCGCTTATTACGATTTGGCCAATTATGATAACGACCGCATTTATTCCCCGCGTTATAAAATGCAGGCCAATATGTATATCGATTCGGCTATTAAACTAAGCAAACCCGGGTCGTACGATAATATTTATCTTACGGGGTATAAGAAGTTAAAGAATGGCCATATCGATTCTGCAGCCGCCATATTCAATCAGTTGCTTGATCCTAAAAAATTGACAGAGCATCAATATGCCATTGTCGCATCAACATTGAGCAATGTTTATTTGAACACCCAAAAGGATAAATGTATTGAACTGTTGACCCGCGCTACCATGAGCGACATCCGGTCATCAACCAAGGAAACGATAGCCTTGTTTTGGCTGGCCGAACTGCTGTACAAAAAGGGCGATATCCAGAACACCTATATCGCCTTAAAATACGCCCAGGCCGATGCCGAGTTTTATGGCGCCCGTCAGCGTAAAATCCAGATAGGGACATTAATGCCTATTGTAGCCGCGGAAATAATTACCTATAAAGAAAGGGAAGAACGACGTTTTATCATTTTTTTAAGCATTGTGACCGTATTGGCGGTGCTGGTTATTGTAATTTCCATCCTGTTGTCTAAGCAGTTGAAAAAACTGAAGCAGAAGGAAAAGATAATTGATGATAAAAACGTGCAGCTGGAAAAAGTGAACCTGAAACTTTTGGAAGGCGCCAAAATAATGGAAGACTATATTGGCTATTTCTTTAACGTGATATCGGGTTATATACTTCAATTGGAACGCATTAAACGTTCGGTTGATACCAAGCTGTCCATTAAAAAGTATGACGATATACAACTGATGGCCAACAACATCAATATCAAGAAAGAACGGGATACACTGTTCTATACCTTCGACCATGTGTTTATTAAGATATTCCCCAATTTTATTGAGGAGTTTAACGCGTTGTTTAATAAGGAAGACCAGATATGGCCTAAAGAACATGAGGTGCTAACCACAGATCTGCGCATCTTCGCCCTGATGCGGATGGGTATCTCCGATACGGAAACCATTGCCAAGATATTGGAGTATTCGGAAAAAACTATTTACGTATACAAACAACGCATCAAAGCCAAGGCCCTCATTCACGGCGATGAATTTGAACATCGTATAATGGCCATTAAAGCCGTTGATATTAGCGGTAGGTAATCATTTTAAAACTTCGTCCTAACGTCCTGCCGAACTTGTTTCGGTATCCCATCAAGTAGTTTACCTGTCCTGTAATATCCTGAAATAAATTCAAAATGGCGCGATAATTATTACCCCATTGTAGGGTTCTTTCCTAAAATCGCATCTCAATTGTATTAAAAAACTTACCAAACCCATTAAATTTTTTGCGATGTGTTAATTTGTAATTGTTTGATTATTAGTAACTTAATTTTTAAAAACATCGATTTTAATTAAATTTTTAATAAATAAATAGGTTACCCTAATCTGCTCAACTTTCTTTGTGTTGTTATAAAGCATTCAGCCAAATAAAAAGGCGGTGTTAATAAACATTTAACCAATTATATTTTTTTCCTGTACGCTGATATAAAATGATAGCCCTGTGGCTTCATTGTTGCCTAATAAAATGTTTTAATTTTTAAGGCATCATGAAACACAATAGCAATGTTTTAGCAGCCATTGAATAAAAGTTTTAAAAACCTGTAATAAACTTTAAGTATGACGACACTTTACCCAACCTAAAGTCTACCAATTAAATGGCCTGCAAGCCATCAGGCGGTTAAGCGCCGGGGTTGTTTGGGCAGCAATTTGCACAGACAACCAGGAAAAATACCAATCCCAATGCCCATTATTAACCTTAAAATAAATTAAATGAGAAACTATTATTTAAAAAAGTATATGCTGCTTGTTGCATTACTGGTTATTTCGTGCCAGTTGTTTGCGCAAACAAGAAGTATTACCGGTAAAGTTGTTGATGAGAACAACCAATCGCTGCCGGGTGCCACTGTAACCATTGGCGGTACAGCTATTGCCGCATCTACAGATGCGACAGGAGCGTACAGAATTAACGCCGTAAAACCGGGCACCTATACGCTTTCGGTTAGTTTTGTTGGTTATATCACTGCACAAAAATCGGTAACTATAGGTGCCGATAACGCTGTGGTAAACTTCAACCTGCAACCATCATCAAAAAGCCTGAACGAGATTGTGGTTATTGGCTATGGTACCGCGCGCCGTAAGGACGTTACCGGCGCTATTACCACCGTAACTTCAAAAGATTTCCAGACAGGTAACATTACCTCGCCCGAGCAATTAATTGCAGGCAAAGTTGCCGGTGTATCTATCACCTCAAACAGTGGCGCGCCTGGTGCGGGCAGTACTATCCGTGTTAGGGGCGGCGCTTCGTTAAACGCCAGCAATGACCCGTTGATCGTTGTGGACGGTGTGCAACTGAGCAATGATAACATTCCGGGTGCACCAAACCCTTTATCGTTAATTAACCCTAATGATATCGAATCGTTCAACATCCTGAAAGATGCATCGGCCACGGCTATTTACGGTTCGCGCGCTTCAAACGGTGTAATAATTATCACTACCAAAAAAGGTACTTCAGGCAAACCACAGGTTAACTTTAACACCCAGGGTTCGGTGGCTACTTTGCCAAAAGAGGTAAGCGTACTTAGTGCCGACCAATTACGCGCTTATGTAAACGCTAACGATGCATCGGGTACTTATAAAGCTTTATTAACCAATAGCAATACCGATTGGCAAAAGGAAATTTATCAAAATGCTTTCAGCAACGATAATAACCTGAGTGTTTCTGGTACAGCGGGTAAAAACCTGCCGTATCGTGTATCGGTTGGTTACCTTGATCAAAAAGGTATCCTTAAAACCGGTTACCTTAACAGGGCTTCAGGCGCTATCAACTTATCGCCTAAGTTTTTTGATAACCACCTGAAAGTTGACATTAACTTAAAGGGATCGGAAAGCAAAGTGCGTTTTGCTAACCAGGATGCTATTGGCGCAGCTACTTTCTTCGACCCAACAAAACCAATACTATCCGGTAATACTAAATATGGAGGTTATTATGAATATCTTGATGCCGACCCAACATCAGCTACCGGCCTTAAACAATTAGCGCCACGTAACCCTGTTGGTTTACTACAGGAAAAAACTGATAAAAGCGATGTTAAACGCAGCATTGGCAACGCGCAGTTGGATTATAAATTCCATTTCCTGCCCGATCTGCATCTGAACGTAAACTTAGGTTATGACGTATCGGAAGGTAAAGGCACTATTGTTATCCCTTCAACAGCGGCATCGGGCTTTAACAGATTTAAAGATGCTAATAACGTATATCATGGCGGTACCAATAACGAATATCGTACTACTATCAGCAATACCACATTCGAGGCATATTTGAACTATGTGAAAGACCTGAAATCTATCAATAGCCGTTTAGATGTGGTTGCAGGTTACGCGTATTATGATTATACTACAACTAACTATAACTTTCCAGACAAAACAACTGATGGCACTATAGTAACCAACCCAACTTTTCCTTACGATAAGCCGGAGCACAGGTTATTATCATACTATGGCCGTGTAAATTATACTTTTGATGATAAATACACCTTAACCGGTACTATCCGTCGTGATGGTTCATCAAGGTTTAGCCCCGATAACCGTTTCGCGGTATTCCCTTCAGGCGCGTTCTCATGGAATATTAATGAAGAGCCGTTTATGAAAGGCAATACTACTTTCTCTAACCTGAAATTACGTTTAGGTTATGGTATAACCGGTCAGCAGGATGGCATTGATAACTATGCCTACGCATCGTATTATGCTTTAAGCGATTCACATGCGCAATACCAGATAGGTAATAACTTTTACGCGCTATACAGGCCGGCCGGTTTTGACCCAAGGCGTAAATGGGAGCAGAGCGCTACCACCAACGTGGCTTTTGACTATGGTTTCCTGAATGGTCGGATTAACGGTAGTATCGATTTTTACTACAAAAACACCACCGATTTGCTTAACTCGGTAAATATCTCTGCCGGTCAGGGTTTCTCTAATAAAATTGTAACCAATGTGGGTGACATGACTAATCGTGGTGTCGAGTTTTCTATCAACGCACAAGTAGTCCGCAAAAAAGACCTGGCCTGGGACGTAGCTTTCAATGCCACCTATAACGAGAACAAAATTACCAAGCTAACACTGGTTGATGATCCAACTTCACCGGGCAATGCTACAGGTAGCATATCTGGCGGTACTGGTAATAATATACAAATAAACTCAGTTGGTTCTCCGCGCAATTCTTTTTATGCTTACCAGCAGGTATATGATGCTAACGGCAAACCTATTGACGGTGCATATGTAGACCGTAATGGCGATGGCACTATTAACGAGAAAGACCTTTACCGCTATAAAAGTCCCGATCCTAAATTCTTCCTTGGTTTCTCAACCAGCTTGAACTATAAAAAATGGACAGCGGGAGTGGTAATGCGTTCAAGCCTGGGTAACTACGCTTATAACAACGTATTCTCTAACGCGGGTACACAGCAAAGCATATTCAATCCGCTGGGATATTTGAACAATGGTTCAACCAGTGTATTGGAAAGTGGCTTGAGCGGCAAAAGCGATAAAAATGTTTTATCTGATTACTATATCCAAAACGCGTCGTTCGTGAAAATGGATAATGCCAGTCTTGCCTATTCTTTTGGTAAAATACTAAAAGGCAGCGCAAACCTGAGCATTAACGCCAACGTACAGAATGTATTCACTATTACCAACTATAAAGGTGTCGATCCTGAAGTTGGCGGTGGCATAGACAATAACCTGTACCCAAGGCCGCGCACATTTGTGTTAGGAGTAAACCTGAAATTTTAAGCTACCGTATATAACCATATATACGCCAAAAAATATAGCGATATGAAGAAAAATATGATCAAACAAGCCATTGTAGCCCTGATAATAACAGGTACATTGGTTTCATGTACCAAAAAGCTGGATTTGCTGCCTACTAACGATGTTACGGCAGAAACGGTTTACAGCACTGTGACTGGATACAAACAAGCTGCTGGTAAAGTTTACGGAGCGTTTGCCTTAACCGGTAACCAGGGCCCTGCTGGCGATGATAACACCAAAGATATAAAAGGCATTGACGAGGGTACTTCCGACTTTTTACGTTTATTCTGGAAAGCCCAGGAACTAAGCACCGACGAGGCTGTAATAGGCTGGGGCGACGTTGGTATCCAGGATTTTCATAATATGAACTGGAGCGCCAGCAACCCTTTCTTGAAAGGCTTATACTACCGCTCGCTTTACCAGGTTACCCTGGCAAACGATTTTATCCGCCAGTCGGCTGATGATAAATTAAGTAGCCGCGGCATTACCGGTACCGATGCGGATAACATCCGCAAGTTCCGCGCTGAGGCCCGTTTTTTAAGGGCTTATCAATATTGGGTACTGCTTGACCTGTTTGGCAGCGTGCCATTGGTTACAGATGCCGATGTGATTGGTGTTACCGTACCTAAACAAGCTTCACGTACCGAATTGTTTAACTATGTTGAATCGGAACTGAAAGCCATTGATGGCCAGTTAGCCGCGCCAAAAAGCAATGAATACGGCCGCGCCGATCAGGCCGCCGATTGGGCTTTATTAGCACGTTTATACCTGAATGCGCAGGTTTACACAGGCACCGCTAAATATACCGAAGCCATTACTTACGCAAGTAAAGTAATTGGTGCTGGCTATAGCCTGGTAACTAATTACCCATGGTTAATGCTGGCTGATAATAACTTAAATACTAACGAGTTTATTATGACCATTAATTATGATGGTTTACATACCCAAAGCTACGGCGGTTCAACCTTCCTGGTGCATGCAGCGGTAGGTGGTTCAGAAAGCGCCAGCCAATTCGGTATCGGCGGCGGCTGGGGTGGTGCACGTACTACTAAAAACCTGGTTAACCTGTTCCCCGATGCTACAGGTGCTGCCGATAAACGGTCGCAGTTCTATACCAACGGCCAAAATCTCGAAATCAAAGATATCAGCGCATTTACTGATGGTTACGCGGTTACTAAATACAAAAACGTGACCCGTACAGGTGCGCAAGGCCAAAGCCCTGATTTTTGCGATGTAGATTTTCCAATCTTCCGCTTACCTGAAATGTACCTGATATATGCCGAGGCTGTATTACGTGGTGGTAGCGGTGGCAATTTGGTTACTGCTCTTGGTTACATCAACGCCCTGCGCGCACGTGCTTATGGCAATGCTACAGGTGCTGTTGCAACTATCGACCTGAACTTTATCCTTGACGAGCGTGCCCGCGAATTATACTGGGAAGGCTTCCGCCGCACCGATCTGGTGCGTTACGGTAAATTTACCGATGCCAGCTACTTATGGCCGTTTAAAGGCGGTGTAGCCGGTGGTAAAGGTGTGGAATCGTTCAGGAATATCTATCCGATACCATCAGATGATATTACCGCTAACCCGACACTTAAACAAAACACAGGATACTAAAAATATAAGGGCGTGGCTGCAAGGCCATGCCCTTTAAACAAAACTTATTTTAACCTGAGAGTAAAGATGAAAACATTAATTACCAAATTTTTAGCATTAAGCTGCCTGGCTGTAACAGTGCTGGCAGCATGCAAAAAAGATGAAACCAGGGTAGTGGCCAATAGCAATCCAACAGCCAGCACTTTGACTTTATCTACCACCGCGCCTACATTAAATAAGGCTACCTTAACGGCTAATGCCATTACTATTACGGCTACCCCGCAAAGTTATGGCTATAATGCTGCCGTTAATTACACTTTGCAACTGGCGGTTAAGGGAACCAATTTTGCTAAGCCCGTCGAGATCGGTTTAACTGCATCAGCCCTGAGTAAAAGCTGGACAGTGCAGGATTTTAACAACCTGTTATTATCTATGAACCTGCCGTTCACTTCAGCGTCGCAGGTTGAGGTTCGTTTAAAATCATTTTTAAGCCCAACTTCAACTACAGGCATTGTCTATTCAAACGTAGGTACTATTACTGCTACACCTTTCCCATTGGTGGCTTATGTTTATGTACCAGGTGCTTATCAGGGTTGGAACCCGGCTACAGCGGATAGCTTGCAATCGGCTACAGGCAATGGCGTTTATACGGGTATTATCAACTATACCGGCACCGATTTTCACTTTAAAATTACCCCAGCCAAAAAATGGGATGTAGCTTATGGTGATGCAGGTGGCGGGAAGATCAGCACCAGTGGTGGCGATATCCTTGCACCGGGTGCAGGGCTGTACCAGGTAACTGTAGATTTAAACGCCAATACCATTACTATGGTTAAAGCGGCTGCGTATTACAGCGTTATTGGGGATGCTACCGCAGGTGGCTGGGGAAACGATACCGACATGAAATTTAACAACGGCACCCAAATATGGGAGATCACCATACCATTAGTTTCAACAGGCCAGTTCAAAGTACGTAAAAACCACGATTGGACAATTAGCTACGGTATCCCTAAAACTGGCGCTAATGGCAGCACACTGGCGTCGTCAGATGATGACAACATCCCGGTTGCTGCAAACGGCACGTATAAGTTTACTTTCGCACCTATCGGCACCGATAATGCAAAGGCTACCTATACGCTGGTAAAACAATAACATTTCTTATCCGGCCTGCCCAAAGCAGGCCGGATTATTAAAACTAAATTTTACCCTAATAAATATCACGCCTAAAAATGGGTGAATGATATCGTATTATCTCTAAAATTCTAAAAATGTACATTAAATTTCGCTGGCTGTTAATCTTGTTGTTAGTGGTAGGATATGTGGGTGCTTTTGCGCAGAACAGCCCGGTTAAAAGCGTGGGTAATGTGCGTAACGTTACTATAAATGGCCAGCAAATAAACATTACTACCGATAACGCTTTCGCGGAAGTTACCGTGTACAGCCCTAACATTATCCGCGTCCGTATGGATAAGCAGCAGTTGCCTGCCGATTTCTCGTACGCCGTTATCGCGCAGCCGCAAAAAACTAAAGCTACTATTTCACAAACCCAAAGCGAAGTAACTATCGTCACCGATTCGCTGAAGGCTACTATTACCAAATCGCCATTCGCGGTTACGTTTTATACTACCGATGGTAAGATCATCAACCAGGATGAAACCGGCCTGACCACCTCATGGGTGAACGAATCGGTGACTACCTACAAACATATGCAGGACGGCGAGCGCTTCATCGGCCTCGGCGAAAAAACCGGCGACCTTGACCGCCGTGGCAACGGCTACACCAACTGGAATACCGATGCTTTTGGTTATCAGGCCAATCAGGATCCTATTTATGCTACTATCCCGTTTTATATGGGCATACACCATGGCTTAAACTATGGTATATTTTTAGATAACACCTATCAAAGCGATTTTAACTTTGGTGCCAGCAACAACCGCTTCTCGTTCTTCGGCGCGCGCGGGGGCGAGATGAATTATTACTTCATTTATCATAAACAGGTTGCGGACATCATTTCTTCATATACCCAGCTAACCGGTCGCATGAAAATGCCGCCGCTGTGGAGCCTGGGCTACCAGCAAAACCGTTACAGCTATTACCCCGAAACCGAGGTTTTCCGCATTGCACAAACGCTGCGCGAAAAGAAGATACCTGCCGACGGCATTACGCTGGACATCCATTACATGGATCATTACAAAGTATTTACCTGGGACAAGGAACGTTTCCCTGATCCTAAAAAAATGACTGACAAGTTAAAAGATATGGGTTTTAAAACCACTGTCATCGTCGATCCCGGCGTGAAGGTGGAAAAAGGCTACGGTACTTACGAGCGTGGTTTGGCCGCGAACATTTTTGCCAAATATCCCGACAGCACAAATTATACCGGCGAGGTATGGCCCGGGTGGTGTCATTTCCCCGATTTTACGAATCCCAAGGCGCGCTTATGGTGGGGCAGCGAATTGAAAAAATACGGCGAAGATGGTATCAGCGGTATCTGGAATGATATGAACGAGATCGCGACCTGGGGCCAAAAAATGCCGGACAATATTATATTCGATTATGACGGCCGCAAGGCATCGAACATGCAAACACACAACGTTTACGCCATGCAAATGACCCGCGCCAGCTACGAGGGGGCAAAAGTGGCTTTCAATAAACGCCCTTTTGTATTAACCCGTGCGGGGTATGCAGGCTTGCAGCGCTATACCGCCATCTGGACTGGCGATAACCGCTCGGAGGACAGCCACATGCTGGCAGGTGTACGCTTACTGAATAGCATGGGCTTAAGCGGTATCCCGTTCACCGGGATGGATATTGGCGGCTTTACCGGTGGTGCAACACCAGCATTATTTGCCCGCTGGATACAGATAGGTGCGTTTAACCCCTACTTCCGTAATCACACGGCCGTAAACACCAAGTCGGCCGAGCCATGGACTTTTGGCGAGGAGGTAATGGAAATATCGCGTAACTATATCAGTCTGCGTTATAAACTGATGCCGTACCTGTACAGCACGTTTTACGAGGCCACCCAAACCGGCAAACCGGTAATGCGTTCACTGGCTATCGATTATACGCAGGATCAGAATATCTATAACACGCAGTTCCAAAATCAATACCTATTTGGCAGCGCATTTTTGGTGATGCCTTTCGAGGGGGGCGCGCAGTTTGGTAAAGTATATTTCCCTGCTGGCAAATGGTATAACTTATACGATGGCGCGGTACAAGCCGGTGGCGAACAAAAGCTGATTGAAGTAGGTATGCAGAAACTGCCGGTTTATGTGAAGGAAAGCAGCATTATCCCTATGCAATCGCTGGTACAAAGTACTGCTGAAAAGCCGACCGATACCCTAATGGTACACATTTACCAGGGCGCGCAAAACAACAACTATACTTATTACGAGGACGACGGCGAGAGCTTTAACTACGAGAACGGCGCTTACTTTAAACGCCTGATCAGTTATGATGCGGCTAAGCGCGAGATTGCTTTCGCTAAAGCGGATGGTGCGTTGAAATCGAAATTCAATAAAATAAAAGTGATGATGCATGGATTCGGGAACGGGGCATTTAAAATGAACGGCAAAAGCATCAATATGAATGACGATTTTGTATCGTTCCTGAACCCGCTCAGTAAGTTCGATCCGCAAGGCTCGGCCAATGCTACCGAAGGTGAGAAGGTAAAAAGTATCATTATAAAAAATAACGGGGAAGCATTCTCCATCAGCTACTAATATGAAACTGAAATTAACCATACCATTTTGTTTCACCCTGATATCGGGCTACCTAATGGCGCAAATACCCGCGCTGGATAAAGTAGAGCCGGCCTTTTGGTGGGCAGGGATGAAAAACCGTAAGCTGCAATTGCTGGTACACGGGCAAAACATTGCGGGCAGCACGGTAAGCCTGCATTATCCCGGCGTAAAGCTGGCAGCGGTGCATAAGGTTGAAAATGCTAACTACCTGTTTATCGATTTGGAAATATCGGCGGCAGCCAAACCGGGCAAATTTCCTATCAGCTTTAAAAAAGCCGGTGGCAAGGATTTGGTCTATAATTATGAGTTGATGCAACGCAATCACTCAGCGCAATGGGCGCAGGGTGTTACAAATAAAGACCTGATCTACCTTATTATGCCCGACCGTTTCAGCAACGGCGACCCGAAAAATGATGTGGTCCCCGGTATGCGCGAAACAGGTTTAAGCCACGATTCGATGTATTCTCGTCATGGCGGCGATTTGCAGGGTATCATCAATCACCTGGATTATTTGAAAAACTTAGGCGTTACCGCGATATGGCTGACGCCGGAGATTGAGAACGACGAGCCCCACGCATCCTACCATGGCTACGCGGTGACTAATTATTATAAAGTCGATCCCCGTTACGGGACTAACGAATTGTACAAAACCTTTGTAGCTAAATGCCACGAAAAAGGCCTGAAAGTAATTAAAGATCTGGTGCATAACCACGCCGGTACCGAAGGCTGGATATTGCAGGATATGCCGATGAAAAGCTGGGTACACCAGTGGCCAAAATATACCAACTCCAACTTCCGCGACGCGGCAGTGATGGACCCCCACGGTGCTGCTGCCGATAAAAAACAAATGCTGGATGGCTGGTTTGATCGCAGTATGGCTGACATCAATCAAAACAATCCCTATGTGCAGAACTATCTTACCCAAAACCATATTTGGTGGGTGGAATATGCCGGTGTTGATGGCTTCCGCCTGGATACTTACCCGTATAACGATCCCGCCTACATGGCCGATTGGGCCCGCAAGGTAAAAGCCGAATTTCCACACTTGTCCATCTTCGGCGAAACGCTGGTATGGTCGGTGCCTAACCAGGCTTATTTTACACAGGGCAATACCGTTAACCGTGGCTTTGACACCCAACTGCCCGGTGTAACCGATGCGCAGATAAAAGACGCTATATACGAAGCCCTGAATGGTAAAGAAGGCTGGACAGACGGCGTTAACCGCCTGTACAACATCGTGGCGCAGGATTTTATGTACCAGGACCCAACCCGCAACACTATCTTTTTAGATAACCATGACATGAGCCGGTTCTACAGCATGGTAAAGGAAGATTTTACCAAATACAAAGCAGGTATGGCCATGTTGCTCACCATGCGCGGCGTGCCCCAAATGTACTACGGCGACGAGATACTGATGAAAAACTACAGCGACCCGGATGGAAAGGTACGTGAGGATTTCCCGGGCGGCTGGGCTGGTGATAAGAAAGATAAATTCACCGAAGCCGGGCGCAGTAAGCAGGAAAACGAAGCCTTTGATTTTGTACGCACGCTGGCCAATTATCGTAAAACCAGCACCGCGCTGCAAACCGGTAAAATGATGCAGTATATCCCGCGCCAGGGCGTGTATACTTATTTCAGGTACGACGCAAAAAGCACTGTGATGATAGCTTACAACGGCAACGACAAGGAAACAATGCTTGATACCGGCTATTTCACCGAACGCATGGCTGGCTTCACCAGCGGTGTTGATGTGCTGACCGGCAAGAACCTAACTAATTTAAAGCAGGTAATTATACCTGCCAAAACCACAATTGTAATTGAATTAAAGAAATGATTGCGCTTGAACAACAGGAGGAGGTAACAGTGAAGCCTACAGCGAAAAAGGTAATAGAGCGGCCGAAACTAAGCTTTTGGCAAATCTTCAACATGAGTTTTGGCTTCCTGGGGATACAGTTTGGCTTTGCCTTGCAAAACGGCAACGCGTCGCACATATTGCAAACATTTGGGGCCGATGTAGAGCACCTCTCATTGTTTTGGCTGGCAGCGCCTATTACGGGCATGATCGTTCAACCTATTATCGGCCATTACAGCGACCGCACCTGGAACAAACTGGGCCGTCGCAAGCCATACTTCCTTACCGGGGGTATCCTGGCAGCTATAGCGCTGGTGCTGATGCCCAATTCATCCATGCTGATGTTCCTGCCGCCGCTAATGGTCGGCGCGGGTATGCTGATGATTATGGATGCTACCTTTAACGTGGCTATGGAGCCTTTCAGGGCATTGGTTGCTGATAATCTGCCGGATAGTCAGCGCAGTACCGGTTTTTCTGTACAGACGTTTTTAATAGGCATTGGGGCGGTAGCCGGTTCGTGGCTGCCTTACATATTTGCTGAAAAGCTTGGTGTTGCTAAAGTGGCGCCTAAAGGCCATATTCCCGATAATATCCTGTTCTCGTTCTACGCGGGCGCGGCGGTGCTGGTGATTAGCCTGTTATATACTATTTTCACTACTAAAGAATATCCGCCTGCGGTTTACCGGCAGTTCGATCATGAAGAAGCCGAGGAAGGCCACCAGGGTTTATCCGCCATCTTCCGCGACTTGGCACACATCCCCGCCACTATGAAACAGTTGGGTTTGGTGCAGTTCTTCTCGTGGTTCGCGCTGTTCTCTATGTGGGTGTTTATGGCACCGGCTGTAGCCCAGCATGTTTATCATGTAGCGCCAACCGATACCACTTCTGCCACCTTTGCCGACGCGGGTAACTGGGTAGGTATTTGTTTTGGCATTTACAACGGTATCTCGGCCATTTACGCCCTGATGTTGCCAGCTGTAGCCCGTAAAACCAGCCGCAAATCGGCACATGCTTTATCGCTGATTGCCGGAGGGGTAAGTTTGGTATCCATATTTTTTATCCAAAACCCTACCATGCTGGTTATCCCCATGATTGGTATCGGCCTGGCCTGGGGCAGTATTTTGGCCATGCCTTATGCCATCCTTTCCGGATCGATCCCGGCTAAGAAGATGGGGGTGTATATGGGCATTTTCAATTTGTTCATTACCATTCCGCAAGTGGTTAATGGCTTTTTTGGCGGCTGGGTAGTAAAAAACATCTTCGGCGGTCAGGCCATTTATGCCATTGTACTGGCGGGCATATTTATGCTGTGCGCAGCGGTATCGGTACTATATGTGCAGGATAGCCGCGATATCAAAGTATCTAAAAAATTAATAGTAGCTGAATAAACATCATCTATCAAAATAAATATCATGAGAAAACTATTTTTATTGCTGACAACCTGTGTGCTGTTGTTTTGTGCGGCGTGCGGCAAAAAAAGTTTAGACCCAACGCCCGATAATGGCAATGGCGGCACAGTTACACCACCGGTAGCTAACGGTAAAGCGTTACCCTCAGGCGCTAAGGATGGCGTGACCTTCATCAACAACGGCACATCGGCTATATTTAACCTGATAGCTCCGGGCAAAACATCGGTAGCGGTTATTGGCGAGTTTAATAACTGGCAGCCTACCGCCATGAATGTTACCCCCGATGGCAACAACTGGTGGGTACAAATTGATGGCCTTGATGCTAATAAAGAATATGCTTATCAATTTTTAGTAGATGGTACACTGAAAGTAGCCGACCCGTATTGCGAAAAGATCTTAGACCCCAGTAACGATCAGTACATCAATCAAAAAACAACAGTTTACCCTAACCTTAAAGGTTACCCCACCGGGCAAAGCGGGATAGTGAGCGTAATGCAGGCCAACCAAACCGCTTACAGCTGGAAGAACACCAGCTTCGCCCGACCGGACAAAAAGAATTTGGTGATCTACGAATTGCATGTGCGCGACTTTGTTGCTACCCATGATTATAAAACACTAAAAGATACCCTGAACTACCTGAGCAATTTGGGCGTTAACGCGGTTGAACTGATGCCGGTGAACGAGTTTGAGGGTAATTCATCCTGGGGATATAACCCATCGTTCTACTTCGCGCCTGATAAGTATTACGGTACCAAGAACGATTTGAAAGCACTGATTGACGAGTGCCACAGTCGTGGTATGGCAGTGATTTTGGATATGGTGCTGAACCATTCATTCGGACAATCGCCAATGGTTCAGTTGTACTTCGACCAGGCATCGCAAAAGCCTACCGCCGCTAATCCCTGGTTTAATATCAATGCCACGCACCCTTACAGTGTTGGCTACGATTTTAACCACGAGAGTGCCGCCACCAAATATTTTTCTAAAAACGTAATGAAGTTTTGGATGCAGGAATACCACATTGATGGTTACCGTTTTGACCTGGCCAAAGGTTTTACTCAACACGTCAGCAGTGATGATGCAGGTTTTGCCGCCTACGATGCCAGCAGGGTTGCCATTTGGAAGGAGTACAACAGCTTTATAAAAAGCGTTGACCCGAATAATTTTTACGTGATACTGGAACACTTTGCGGTTGACCAGGAAGAGAAGGAACTGACCGATAACGGCATGATGGTTTGGTGCAACAACAACTATAACTTTAACGAGGCAACGATGGGTTGGGTGCCCACCTCAAACTTCTCGCGCCTGTACTACACCAATCACACCGGCTTTACCCAGCCCGATGGCATTGTAGGCTACATGGAAAGCCACGACGAAGAACGCCTGATGTATAAGAATGAAATGTATGGGAATACGGGAGGCGCTAACGGCTATAACGTGAAAACCATAGCTACTGGCCTGGCCCGACAGGAAGCGGCCGCGGCATTCCTGCTGACCGCACCGGGACCGAAAATGATATGGCAGTTTGGCGAAGTGGGGTACGATATTAATATTGATTACAACGGCCGCACAGGTGAAAAACCTATCCATTGGGAATACAACCTGGATGCTAACCGCCATAAACTTTATAAGGCTTTTGCCAAGCTGATAAAAATGAAAATAGCTAACCCAGTGTTTACTGCCAGCACCATGACCTATAACGCCGCCGGTGCTATAAAAACGGAAACACTGAGCGGCTCTGGTGTTACCGTGGTTGTAGTGGGTAATTTTGATGTGAATGCCCAATCTGCTACTGTGGCCTTCCCAACCGCAGGCACCTGGTACGATTATATGAGTGGCACTACCATCAACGTAGCGCTGCCATACACTGCGACATTAGCACCGGGCGAATACCATATTTACAGCAATGTGGCTTTAAAATAAAATTGATTTTGGTTTGAATGATGGGCGGCGGCTTTCGGGTTGTCGCCTTTTTTGTTGGTAATGACTTCATCAGCCTACTATAGTTCGCTGCCGTT
Source organism: Mucilaginibacter boryungensis (assembly GCF_015221995.1). Classification (NCBI taxonomy): domain Bacteria; kingdom Pseudomonadati; phylum Bacteroidota; class Sphingobacteriia; order Sphingobacteriales; family Sphingobacteriaceae; genus Mucilaginibacter; species Mucilaginibacter boryungensis. Next base: position 30,368 of record NZ_JADFFM010000002.1, on the reverse strand, counting down.
AAATTGGGCTTGTGAGCCCAAAAATATGGTTTACACGATTTTTTATTAAAGTGTTTATAATCAGCTAATTAATCAAAAATAACCCCTGATTTTGTAAACCATGTAAACCATGATTTGGCGATGGTTTACATAGGCCGCGGCTTGTGGCCCTCTTACTTCCTATTTAAATTGAAACGATTGCCGGAAGGCTACCAGCACTTTCAGGTATACTTCACGGTCGACACCAAAGGTAGCGGGATGTTCGGGCTTCACAGGCCGGCCATTTTTGAACCGCATAGGGAATAGTGCTACAAAGTCGCGCCGGGTAATTTCGTACCGCAGCCAGGGATCGTTACGGTGTATTTCTTCCAGCCGCATTTCAAACAGCGATACGTCTATTGGGTCAACATTCATTGCATCAAAAATATAAATCCTGTGGTTATAAATAATGGCAATATAAATATCATACGTTCCAACATTCGCCTGTCGACACAAAACCTTCATTTACCGAGACATCCATCTTTATATGTTTTAGCCTAAGTACGTTTGAGCAACAAATAATTACTAAAACTTTAACACGATGGAAAGGAAGAACTTTTTAAAAAGCTTAATGATAGGGGCAGTTTCAACATCTGTATTAATAGATGCTTGTAAAAAAGACAGCGCATCTACTACCGATACCACCACCGGGACAACCACCACTACCACCGGGGGCGCCAGTACATCAAACGGTTGTGTTGTAGCGCCCGATGAAACAGAAGGGCCTTTCCCTACAAAGGCGCCCGCATCCTATGTGCGCAGCGATATTACCGACGGCCGTACAGGTTACAAGTTAACAGCTAAAATTACAGTCGTTAATCATAACAATAATTGTAATGCCTTATCAGGGTTATTGGTTGATATATGGCATTGTGATGCCGAGGGTAATTATTCAGAATATGGCGGCACCAGCATGCAAAGCACAAATTATACAGCAGTACATTTTTTACGTGGCCGCCAAACTACCGATTCAACCGGTACGGTTACCTTCACCAGTATATTTCCCGGCTGGTACAGTGGCAGGGCTACACATATCCATGTCCATATTTACACTGCATCCGGTACATCTTTAAAAGTTACTCAAATTGCTTTTCCGGAAGGTACCGGCACTGCGCTTGCCGCAGTTAATGGTTATACCAAAGGAATGACAGGTTATACCTACAACAAAAACGACGGCGTTTTTAGCGATGATACTGCCGGTATCGAAATTGCCACGGTTACAGGCAATGTAACCGCTGGCTTTGCTTTATCTATCAACTTGTCCGTCTCAGTGTAACTATTCGATACCCAAACATATAACGGCGCTTAAGGGTTAACTTTTGCGCCTTTTTTATTACCGCAATGAACAACCGCATCATTACCCTGTGCTATCGTAAAATTATCAGACCAAATTCCCTGCAACCGTGGGAAAAAATGGTACACGAGGATAGCTATATGGAATTTAAAATGCAGGCGCAAAATTTTAGTGTCGGCACACAGATCACATCATATGCCGAGTTATTGCGACAAGTACCCAACGCCCAGCAATTGCCCGATAGGGTGGCGCCATCAGTTAGCGGTTATGTACAGCAGTTGGGCGGCATTATACCCGATATATTGAACACCCTGGGCAGGCGTTTTTTGCGTTTTAATAATTTCCAGTTTGAGATTATAAATTCCGATATTAGTGATAGCGATAAACATGTAATTGCGATCAATTTTTTTTCAACCCCTTTGCTGTGGATTGATACGGTGGATAATTACCTGCTGGTATCAGCATATCAGGAAAAAATCGGCACATCGGCTGATATTGAAATATTGACCGATCTATTTCAATTACAGCCATATTTAAATATACATAGTTTGGCCTTACCCGAATCCCTTTAGAGAAGGCTTATAGATATCAATGGAAAAAACATCACCAGGACAAATATATTTGGCTGATTTGCGCGGTATTACTGAAACGGAGCAAGCAACGCAATGGAGTACCTTTAATTATGGTGATTATAATGATGAAAGCCGCAAACCATTTGGGCCATTACTTACACTGAATGATGAATTGTTTATGCCCGGCCATAAAGCATTATATCAACCTATTCAGTCTGTATGGTCGGTAGTGATACCTATAACCGGCGAGTTGCTTTGTATTGATGACCTGCATAATAATAGCACAATTGATGTAGGCCAATTAAAGGTGCGGTATATACCCGCGGGCAATACCATTCAACTGGCTAACCCTTATGACAATGAACGAATAAATTTCCTGTACCTGGAATTTAAGGCCAATGAACTGGAAATGGCCACACTGGTACCCCAGGTATACAGTTTTGATTTTAATGGAAGACAAAATACATTGATCGATGTAGTCACCACCAGTCAGCCCGATGCCCTGCACGTTTTGCCGTTTACATTACACATTGGAATGTTTAATGGGCGTGAAGAAGCCTTTTACAAGGTAAAAAAAGATAATTTGTTTTTTGCTTTTATAATTGCCGGCGCGTTTGAATTGCAAGGGCGCCTAATGCACCAGCGCGATGGATTGGCCTTATGGGATTTGCATGAAGCGGATATGGAAGCATTAAGCAATAACGGTGTTATACTGATATTAGAAATGAAAAAGCAGGCTTAATGGCCTGCTTGCTGCATATAATTTCTGCTTTTAATATCCGTGGAATGGGTTAAACCCCTCCATGTCTTTTGTTAGCGCCACCCATTCGTTCTGGTATTGTTTTAGCGCCGATAAATAGTAAAATAATTACAATCGTGAGGATGAACTCCTGTACTCCAAATCCGCCCATAATAGTTTAATTTTTAGTGTTTATATTAATTAGTGATATAAATATATTAGTTTGTTTTTAATAAAAAAATAAAATAGCGACGAAAATTTATTTTGTATCGATTAAATTACTTTTTCTGTAAAGATTAAAGCAGCGCACGAATTTGTACCACTGCAATTAATAGATGTAAGTGCTATAAATAGTGAGTGTGATAATTAATTCACACGTCTATAATGGAAATCAACACGTTTCTTTTTGCCGTTGATTGTTCCGTCTATCCAGGCATTTAACGAATCTTTTCCGATAAATTGATAGGCTACAATTTGTGGGTAATCGTGTCCGGCATTGCTAAACATATACACCCCGTTATAAGCCGATGTCAGTTTAAAAGGAACAGGTTTGCCCTCATTTTGGCCGTTAACCGTTGGGATATAAAAGATGTAGCCCTCTTTAAGCAGCAATTGTATATTTTCTTCAATGATTGTATCAGCCCCCGAAATTCTGAAACCCCGGCCGGTTAGTTGAGTATCTCCTGCCCGTTCCCATTGCTCGCAAATAAAACCTTTTGGCGTTTTCATTTTCCAGGTGCCGCCGGCTAATTGGTGCAAAGGTTTAAAAGTATCCTGCTGAACATATAAAGTGAAGGATAGCAGGGAAAGCACGGGTAGTAACCAAATAATCTTCATGGTGTAAACACATTAGGTTTATCAAATTTACTAAATAAAACAAGGTAGTGATCATACCCCGTTTAGGGGGATATTTATAAGTGCTATCAGCATATCGTATGGTGTAATCAACACATTTGCAGGCATTTATTCGGGTGATATTTGGTTAAAATAAATATCACAAGATTATGAGAAACAAAATTTTACTGGTATGTATGGTCTTAGGATTATCTGCCGCAATCAGCACCGGTTATGCTTCCGATAAAACTACTCCGGGATATAACGAGGTAATAAACAACTATATCGATAGCTATATTAATGGCAATTACAAAAAGCTTGACAAGGTATTAAGCGACGATGCATGTGTTAAGATCCCTCGTGCCGATGTGGTGTTGGTACATAGCAAAAGCAAACTGCTTGAAAAAATGAAAGGCGAAGGAAATATTACCCAAAATTGCGAGTCGGAATATAAAGTGCTGGATAAAAGCGATGCTATGATTATAGCTAAGGTTGATTTTAAGTATCGCGAGTTTACCCAGCATAATTACCTGGTGTTGGAAAAAGATGAAAATAAAGAATGGAAGATAACCCAGGTGTGCAGGTTTTTTCAGGATGTAAAACAACCCAATGCCGAAACAGCGCCTAATGTTACGGCCAGCAAATAATTATTGCTACCTGTATAAAAAACGTTAAATTTAAAATAGTTTGACTCATAGGCTGGTTTATTATAATCACCCCAAACGGGTGATTTTTTTTATTTATAATAACGTTTATTTTGATTAGGAAATGGCTGTTGCCATTAAAGTTTATAAGGTTAAAATTGGATAACAGAATAAAGGATATCATGCGGCGGGTTATTGGCCTAATGGTTGTAGCGTGCGGCTTTTTGATAAATGTAAGTGATGCGCTGGCCCAAAAATATATGTTCTCGCATTACGATATAGAGAATGGGTTAATACAATCGCAGGTAAATAAAATATATCAGGATAACAGCCACCGTTTATGGATGGGCACATTAGGGGGCGCCTGCCGTTTTGATGGGATGGATTACTATGCCATATCAAAGGCAACCGGGTTGATCAATAACTTTGTGTTTGCCATTTACACGGATAAGCAGGGCACTGTATGGTTTGGCACATCGCACGGGCTGGCCTGTTTTAAAGATCAAAAAATACATAATTATACTATTCCTCCGGGCATAAAAATTACCTGGATAAACCAGCTTAAGCAGGATGCGGACGGTACCATATGGGGCATTATTGGCAACAGGCTTTTTAAGGTTAATGATAATAAGCTTGTTGTAGTAAAGGTAGCGGGTATATATGATACTGTTAGCGCTATTACTACAAATAAACAGGGAAAATTATTTGCAGCCGTGCATAGCGCGGGTATATTTTGTTTAAATGGCAAAAACTGGGAAACCTATCTGAAATTCTCGCCGCCGTTTACGGATGTATATGTTCAAAAATTACTGTTTGATAAACAAGAACCGGATAAGCTGTTTATACAAACGTTTAAATTTATCGGGGTAGGGCAAAAGGGCAAGCTGACTATATATGCCGGCGATATATTAAAGAGGATAGCCGCATCCTTTCTAACGATTGAATTGGATGCTTATAATGATATTTGGATTGGGACAAACAGCGGGGCATATCGTTTAAAAAACAACAAGTTAACCCATTTTGATAACAGTAATGGTTTCAGTAGCGCATCTGTCACTGATATTTATAACGATAAGGATAACAACCTGTGGCTCGGTACGCAGGGCGATGGTGTATATCGTTATAACGGAGATGACTATGTGATCTATGATCGATCCAACGCGGTAAAAGAGCAACCTATTGTAATGGCGTTGGCACAGGATAATGAACGAAACGTTCTGTTGGGTATTGATGGCGGCGGCGTTGCCCGTTTCGATGGTAAAAGTTTAACCAACATTTGGTTAAATAGTACGGGTATAGACTACCGCCGGGTACAGGCATTATATAAAGACCATAACGGAATAATTTGGGTAGGTACCAGTGGCAGCGGATTGTGGAAGTATGACGGCCGCAATTTTACCATTATAAAAGGTACCGAACATAACACTATAAACAATATTGTTGAGGATGCCGATAACCTGCTTTGGCTGGCTATGCCGCGCGGACTGTATTATTACGATAAAAGTAATTTTAATGCGGTAGGGGTAAATGTGCATACTTCAGCATTATTACCGTTAAGCAGGGATTCTATTTTATATGGAACACAGGAAGGTGTGGGACTACTGATCAACAAAAGAACAGTGCCCGACTTTAAAATAAAACAGATGGGGACATCGGCCATATTTTGCATGATAAAATATAAAAACTTTGCCATTATAGGGACGGATGATCAGGGCGTTTATATATGGGACCGCAATAATGGCCATGTGCGTAATTTACAAGTGAAAGACGGGCTTAAAGCCAATAGTATTTATAGCCTTGCGGTTGATGAGTTTGGATTAATTTGGGTAGGAACGGGACGCGGTGTAAGCCGTTTCAAGCTGAATCAGCAAAATATGGACTGCCAGGTATTTAACACCAGTTATTCTAAAGAACAGATCATTGAATCGAACCAAAATGCAATGTTGTATTATGATCATAAAATGTATGTGGGAACAACCAAGGGAATGTCTGTTTATAATACATCAATGCCGGTTACATCATCATTAGGGCCGTATGTTATTATAAACAATATCAAACTTTACGGACCGAACAATTCAAAATCTAAAATATTAATTGATGCGGCACAGTATAATAATATGGTACTGCCGTATAGCCAAAACCACCTGGCCATAGGCTTTTTAGGCGTTTATTTAAAAAGTCCCGAAAGTGTTACGTATCAATATCGTTTAACAGGGTTAGATGATAAGTTTTGCGCCCCTATGAAAAATGATGTGGTAGACTATCCTTCGCTGCCCCCTGGTCAGTATACTTTTGAAGTTAAAGCAATCAGTGGCGATGGGCAACTATCAAAAAACGTTGCCAGTTTTAGCTTTGAAATAACACCACCTTTTTATCGTACCTACATTTTTCAGTTCGGCGCTATTTTGTTCCTGATTTTTGTAGGCGTGGGTTTACAATACTTCTTTCACGAACGCAAATTACAACGTCAGCGATCGTTAGAAGCTATGAAGCGCGAAGAAAAACTGAAAATACGCCAGCAAACTGCTGAAGATTTTCATGATGACCTGGGTAATAAGCTAACCCGCATTACGGTGTTGTCGGATATTCTTGATGCTAAGATGGACCCCGATAAGGCGGAACAAAAGAAATTGGTATCGCAAATAAAACAAAACGCCGCTGCATTATATAACGGTACCCGTGACATACTTTGGGCTATGGACCCTAAAAGTGACAACCTGTACGAGGTACTGAACCACATTAAAGAAACGGGGATAGAGACCTTTGAAGATACCATGGTTGAGTTTGTTTTTGAAGGTATTAGCGATGAGCAAAAGGCAATTAAGTTACCAATGGAATATAGTCGCAATATCACAATGATATTTAAAGAACTACTCAATAACGTACTTAAGCACGCCGATGCCCGGCACGTAAAAGTTGAATTTAACTATCCTGAAAAAGATCAGGCTAAAATAAGGATAACCGATGACGGCATGGGTTTCGATACCAGTGCAACTAAACGCGGTCATGGTTTAAATAACGTGAAAGCCCGCGCCAAACGTATAGGGGGCGAAGTAACCAGCACTTCGGCCAAAGGGCAGGGAACTGCTATTGAGTTAATATTTAGAATAAACAAAAAAGCCTGATACAATAATTATATTTGATGGAAATGGAACGTGATATACGAATTGTGATAATTGAGGATGATGAAACCATCCGCACTGGTTATTCATTCCTGATTGGCTCTACCGATGGCTACGATGTAATAAATGCCTATGCCAGTTATGATGAAGCAGCCGGGCATTTAGTAGCCGACCGACCCGACGTAATATTGCTTGATATTGAGCTCCCCGGAACTAATGGGATTGAAGCATTGCCTAAAATAAAGAGAATGCTGCCGCATTGTTATGTGCTTATTTTAACCGTCTATGAATCGCAAAAGCAGATATTTGACGCGCTGGCTAACGGGGCATCGGGCTATTTAACCAAGGGGACACCTGCCGTAAAGATCATCGAATCGATAAAAGAGGTAAAAGAGGGGGGCGGCCCTATGAGTGTGAACATTGCCCGTATGGTGATCAGTTCGTTTATGAAAAATCCGGATTCACCACTTTCCAAACGCGAAACACAGATACTGGAGCTGGTGGTAGAAGGAAAAAGCCGTAGTCAAATAGCCAAGGAACTATTTATCGACCTGGAAACCGTACGCAGCCACATCAAAAACATCTATCTTAAGCTGGATGTAAATTCCCGCGCTGATGCCATTAAAACAGCTAAAGAAAATAAGCTGATATAAGAAGTTGAGACTCCGTCTGATTAGTGAGGGCCCCTTTCTAAATCACAAATGATACAAAACAAGAAAGCCCCGATACCTCGGGGCCTTCACCATAAACAAAACTATAAACTTTAACTATTATTTAAAAACGCTGTAAACGTTTGTTATTTTCCAGCCTTCGCCGGTGTTGGCTACGGTTACGTAATTGCTGCGGGTAAAGCCGTCATAATTCATGTCAACTTTTACTACGCTTACGTTATCGTTGTTTTCCACTACCGATGTTGATACGGTGCAGGTTTGCTCAACATCTTTGCTGCCTTTTAAAAAGTCAAGCATTTCGGTTTTGCCATAGCTTAGTACTTTAGTGCCGCGCAACATGCTGAACTTAGCAGTAGGGTCAAGTACTTCATTTAAGCCTTGCAATTTACCGCGGCTCATGGCATCCACATAAGTGTTAATAGCATGGTTTTTTGTTAATCTTTCTACTGGTTTATCTGCAGCTTTAGCAACACAAACAGTAGCTAATAAAGCGAAGCCTAAGGCTATTGATTTTAAGGTTTTCATATATTCGATTTTTAAAATGTGGTTATTGATTAATTACACCTATAAGATGCCGTCACAATACAAAACGTTACAGCAAATCGTACAGAATAGTGATATTTAACAATTTTTTAACAAATTAGGCTATAATTAACCAAACCCACTTTTGCGTGTTTGAAGCAGAAAACAGTGCATGATCAGCTATAATACCATCATATTACAATTTGCCGACCAGGGCGAAAAAACCGGGTGGACCTATATTGATGTCCCTGCCGATTTGGCTCAACAATTGAAACCTGGTAATAAAAAATCATTCAGGGTGAAAGGCATGTTGGATAGTTTTCCTATTAAAGCTGTAGCATTGATGCCTATGGGCGAGGGAGCTTTTATAATGGCCATTAACGCCGAGATGCGCAAGGGGATCCACAAGCGTGCCGGCGCTATGTTAAAGATAACGCTTGAGGTTGATACTAATACCGAAGTAATTATCCCTGATGATTTGCAGGAATGTTTTGAATATGAACCCCAGGCACAGGAATATTTCAATTCCTTACCCGAAGGCCATCGCCGTTATTTCGTAAATTGGATAAACAGCGCCAAAACCGAACCAACCCGCGCTAACCGCATAGCCAATACCATTGAAGCCATGCTGCATAAATGGACTTACAACGAAATGATGCGGGCGATGAAGAAGATGAAGGAGTAAATGTGTAAATGTACAGATGTGCGAATGACTAGATTTGTAATTCAATAATGACCAAATGACGGTGTAACGAAATGACTCGATGACGCGAAAGTAAAATGACCCACCTTCCCCCAATATATCTCTACCGTCGCATTGTGCAGGCAAAACTGTACATGGATAGCAACTACCATGAGAATATCGACCTGCATGCTATTGCTGATCAGGCTTATTTTTCGCGGTATCATTTTATCAGGTTGTTCAGTAAGATATATGGCAAAACGCCGCACCAATACCTCATTGGTGTGCGAATAGAGAAAGCCCGCCTGATGTTGCAAACCGATATGCCGGTGCAGCAGGTTTGTTTCGCGGTGGGGTTTGATAGTTTGGGGTCATTTACCAGCCTATTTAAACGCTGTATAGGGCAAAGTCCGGCACAATACCGCACGCAGCAACTGGCCCGCGTTGCTGAGATCGGTCGTGCGCCGTTAAAGTTTATTCCTAACTGCTTTGCCCAAAGCAACGGCTGGGTGCAGAATAGCAATTTTCAAGAAGTATAACCTACCTCTTTAACCGACATTTGACAAAAACAAAAACAAAGTCAAATGATCACCAAATTAAACCATGTAAGCATCTTCGTTCTCGATCAGGACAGCGCTTACGATTTTTATGTAAACAAACTGGGTTTTAAAGTACATACCGATGCAGCTATGGGTCCAGGTGCACGCTGGCTCACCGTTACCACGCCCGAACAACCCGACCTGGAAATTAGCCTGATGGCGATAAGTGAAGGAATGATGTTTAAAAAAGAGGCCGCTGCCGCCATGCGCGACCTGGTAAGCAAAGGCACCTTTGGGTTCGGCGTATTTGAGTGTAACGACCTGCAAGCTACTTACGAAGAACTAAAAGCCAAAGGCGTAGAGTTTACCAAAGAACCTACCAAGGAGTTTTACGGTTACGAAGCCCTGTTTAAAGACGATTCGGGTAATTGGTTTTCGTTAGGGGAGAAAAAGTAAATGTGGAAGTAATTATGAAAATGCCATTTCGAATGAGGTTTGGAGAGAATTCTATACGTTAAGATAGTTTGCTCTTAAAAGATCTTTTCTTTCCGTTCGAAATGGCATTTGATCGGTCGCTTATTTCTGCGGCATTTTAAAATGCATATCGTACTCGTCCAGCTTCACTATCCGGCCGCCTTTTAATTGCAGGTCGTTAACCAGGGATATTGAATCGGCTTTGCCTTTGGCATCGGTCCATTTTTGCACATACCATAGGGTTACCCACTCTTCTTTTTTATCTGTGCTTACTACTGATTCCCAATCTTTCATGTCAATTTTCAGGCCTTTCATGCTGGTTGCCATCTCGCTGGTCATTTTAATAAATTGTGCAATCGGGCCTTTAAATTTACCACCGTCATAGTTAAACTCAAGTGTATCTGCAAAGGCTTTCTTCAGGCCGGTGGTATCCATATTTTCAAACGCCTTAAGGGCATTTAGGGCAGTCATGGTATTGGCATGGCTGGTATCCATCATCCAATAATCCGGGTGTTTAATTTTGTAGGGATAGTTTGGCACATCGGCAGCGGCTTTAGTTGCAGTGTCCGAACTCGCTTTAGGGGTGCAAGCGGCCAGTAATAGCGGCATCAGCAATAATAAATAAGATTTTTTCATAATTGTATCGGGTTTAAATTTTATTAATTATTTGTAAGTTAAGTACTTATATTAATAGATTTATGTATTTTAAGTATTATAGTTTATTAACTATTGGTAGAAAAAACGCTGTCTCAAATGGTTAGTTTGGGGTTAAAAACATTCCACAATGTTACCTCAATGTGCAAAACTCATTTACTTCAATAGGGCAACTATAATTATATTTACCCATCCATAATTTTTAGCTGCTAATGAGTGAAGAGTTAGACGCGAACAACGCGCCTTTAGATAAAGAAGATAGTAAACTGCATAACGTAACATCGCTGGATGGGCTGTACGAGAACTGGTTCCTGGATTATGCCTCGTATGTAATACTCGACCGTGCTGTTCCGCATATACACGACGGGTTAAAACCTGTTCAGCGCCGTATCCTGCACTCGCTGAAGGAAATGGACGACGGACGTTTTAACAAGGCCGCCAACGTTATTGGTAACACCATGAAGTATCACCCCCATGGCGATGCTTCCATTGGCGATGCCATGGTGCAGATAGGACAGAAAAACCTACTGATAGATTGCCAGGGTAACTGGGGTGATCCGATAACCGGTGACTCTGCAGCGGCACCACGTTATATAGAGGCGCGCCTGTCAAAATTTGCTAACGAGGTTGTTTTTAACCCCGATACTACCGTTTGGCAGGCCAGCTATGATGGCCGTAATAAAGAACCTATCACACTACCTGTAAAGTTCCCGCTGCTGCTGGCACAAGGAGCTGAAGGTATTGCCGTAGGTTTGGCCACCAAAATATTGCCGCATAATTTTGTTGAACTGATTGATGCCTCGATAGCTGTACTGCAAGGCCAGCGCCCCGACCTGATGCCCGACTTCCCGACCGGGGGTATGGCCGATTGCTCGGCCTATAACGAAGGTCAGCGTGGCGGGCGTATCCGTGTGCGTGCTAAAATTGTGGAGCGCGATAAAAAAACGCTGGCTATTACCGAGATACCTTTCACTACTACTACCGGCGGTTTGATAGATAGTGTTATCGCGGCTAATGATAAGGGTAAGATCAAGATCAAGAAAATAGAGGACAACACGGCTAAGGATGTGGAGATTATGATCCACCTGGCGCCGGGGATATCGCCCGATGTAACTATCGACGCATTGTATGCTTTTACCGATTGCGAGGTTTCCATATCACCCAATACCTGCGTAATTAAAGGCGATAAACCACACTTTATGAGTGTGAACGACATACTGGAAGAAAGTACACTGTTCACTAAAGACCTGTTAAAACAGGAACTGCAGATCCGTTTAGACGAATTAATGGAGAAGATATTCTTCAGCTCGCTACTGAAAATATTTATCCAGGAGGGAATGTACAAACACCCTGATTATGAAAGCTCATCAACTTTTGAACTGGTAGTTGAGGCGTTAACCAAATTATTCACGCCTTTCTTCCCGCAGTTTTACCGCGAGATACTGCCTGAAGATTACAAGAAGCTGATAGATAAGCCAATGAGTAGCATCACCCGTTTCGATTTTAAGAAAACGGATGAGCAGATCAAAAATCTCAACGATGAAATAAAGCAGGTAAAACATCACCTGAAACACCTGACCGAATACACCATTGCCTGGTTTGAAAAACTGAAAGAGAAATTTGGTAAAGATCGTGGCCGTAAAACCGAGTTAAGGGCGTTCGATAGGGTGGAAGCATCGCAGGTGGCGTTGGCTAATGTGAAGCTGTACGTAAACCGTATAGATGGCTTTATAGGAACAGGGCTGAAGAAGGATGAATTTGTAGGCGATTGCTCGGATATCGACGAGATCATTGTATTCCGCGAAGATGGCCGCTTTATTGTGACCAAGGTGCAGGAGAAGGTGTTTGTGGGCAAGGATATTTTGCACGTTGCCGTATTTAAAAAGAACGACGAACGCACCGTTTACAATATGATCTATAAAGATGGTCAAAGCGGGGTATCATACATCAAACGCTTCAGCGTGGTTGGTGTTACCCGCGATAAGGAATACGACCTGACTAAGGGCAGCAAAGGCAGCAAGGTGTTGTACTTTAGCGCCAACCCTAACGGCGAAGCCGAGGTGGTAAACATTCAGCTGAAACCGCATTCCAAGTTGAAGAAGTTGCAGTTTGACGAGGACTTCTCTGAACTGGCTATTAAAGGCCGCGGTTCAATGGGTAATATCATTACCAAATACCCGGTTAAAAAGATCATCCTGAAAAGCAAGGGTGTGTCTACCCTGGCAGGCCGTAAAATATGGTACGATGAGATATTAAAACGCCTGAATGTAGATGGCCGCGGCAAGTATCTGGGCGAATTTGACGGCGAGGATAAAATACTCACGCTATTCGGTAACGGTGTGTACGAGCTTACCAGCTTCGACCTTAACAACCATTTTGATGATAAAATGCTGCTGATAGAAAAATATAATCCTGAAAAGGTTTATACCGTAGTGCATTTTGAGGGCAAATCCAAAAACTATATGGTGAAGCGGTTTGTGTTTGAAAACACGATTATTGGCAAGCAAACCAGCTTTATCAGCGATGAAAGCGGTTCTAAACTGATCCTCATCTCAGGCGCGGCGCAGCCAATTGCTAAAGTTGAGCAATTGAAAGGCAAAACACAAATCCCCGAAACAGTTGAACTTAACCTGGCCGATTTAATTGATGTGAAGGGTATGAAGGCTATGGGTAACCGCCTGTCGGCACATGTGGTACAAACTGTAACATTGATAAGCGAGCACGATGACGATAACGATGTGCCCGATCCGGAACCAAACACAATTGATGATACCGAAATTGTGGTAACACCTGAAGACAAGGCAGTAGCAGATGCGCCACCGGCAAAAAATGTTGAACCTGTTGCCGAACCGACAGATGCTGTAGAGCCAATTGCACATGTAATACCGGATGTGCCAGCAAAAGTAATTGAACCCGCAAAAGAATCGGTGAATTTGGAGCCAAAATTTGTAGCATCACAATCCGGAAAATCTGTGGAATCACCAACAGAATCGGTACAACCGCCCGTAAAGAAAGTTGATTTCGAAATAACCAACCCGGATGATATTGAGATTGATGATAAAGGGCAATTAGGGCTATTTTAAATATACCTATCGGTATGAAAGAGGTCGCAGTTATAGATACGATTACATTATTTCCCAAATTGCACGGGCATTTAATGGAAATGCTGCGCGGACTAAGTACTGACGATTGGCAGCGCTCAACAGTATGCAAAGGCTGGTCGGTGAAAGATATTGTGGCGCATATGGCCGATACTGAACTTAGGATGGTGTCGTTATATCGCGATGGATATACGCCGACGGATATCCCGGTAATTGATTCCTATCAAAGCCTGGTTGATTATCTGAATAAATTGAATAACGACTGGGTACCTGTGGCCAGGCGGTTTAGTCCTGCAATATTGATAAATTGGTTGCAGGATGCAGGGCCGCAATTGCACAAAATATATTCGGAGCTACCACCTTTTGAAAATGCCATATTTTCAGTGGCCTGGGCCGGCGAGAAAACATCACCTAACTGGTTTCATATTGCCCGGCAATACACCGAGCTTTGGCATCATCAGCAACAAATACGATTGGCTATTGACCAAACCCAACCGTTAATGTCGGCAGAGTTATATTATCCCTTGCTGGATACTTTTGTAAGGGCAATGCCGCACACCTACCGTACTATCGAAGCTAAAGACGGGACTACAATAAAACTAACCATTACAGGCGCTGGTGGCGGCAACTGGTATTTAGGCAAGGTATCCGGCGCCTGGCAATTATTCACCGGCGATGATGATGCAGCAACTAATACTGTAATAACTATAAATGGCGAAATTGCCTGGCGCTTGTTTACAAAAGGCATAGCATTACATGAGGCACTGACTCACATTACTATTAAGGGCGAACAAGACTTAGGCATGCCGGCACTTAGTATGTTATCTGTAATCGCTTAACTACATTATAAATTCATTACGCAAACGAACACCAAGTGTAACAGAAGCGAACAGTCGATAATTTATTAATATACTTAAACGGTTTATAATCAGTAGATTGTAAATATGGCATTGTTGTAGTGTTTGGTTAGGTAATTTAATGGATGCAGGCATGTTTAAAAGTTATTTCAAAACCACTTTTCGTTTTTTGCTGAAAAATAAAACCTTCAGCTTTATTAATATTATTGGTTTGGCTACAGGTACATTGTGCTGCCTGTACATATTGTTATATGTACAAACCCAGTTTAGTTATGATAAGCATCTGAAAGATGCGCAGGATATTTATCGTATTACCACTACCCTGCAACTGCGGGGCGACAGACATAATAACGCTACAGCGTCGCCGCCTATCGCGCCAGCTATGAAAAAAGATTTTCCGCAGGTACTGCAATATACCCGCGTAATACCCACGGGTACCCTGGGCTCTAAAGAGCATTTGTTGACTTATAAAGAAAAGTCTTTTTACCAGAAAGATGTTGTTTATGTTGATTCTACTTTTTTTGATGTTTTTACCTATCATTTTGTAAAGGGTAATAGTACTAAGGTGCTTAACGAGGCTTATTCTATTGTACTGTTAAAACCTGTAGCCGATAAACTTTTTGGTAACGAAGACCCTATTGGCAAAACCATCAGCATAGACGACGATGGTGGTAAACACGATTTTAAAGTTAATGGTGTAGTAGATGAAAGCCTGGGCAAATCGCATATTCAAGCCAATTTGTTTATTACTATGCGCGGTGGTGGTATTGGCGCCTATGTGTTGCAAAACAACGTATGGGCGGGTAATAATTTCACTGCATCATACGTAAAATTACGGCCAGGTACCAGCGCTGCAGCTTTAGAGAAACAATTCCCGGCATTTTTGGATAAATACGGCGCCGCCCAAATGAAAAGCCTGGGCATGACCAAGCAATTACACCTGCAGCCGGTTACTTCAATACATACCACAACAGGTTATGAGGTAGAGCTTTCTAAAACCTTAAGCCCATCGTTTCTTTATATCTTATTGTTAATAGCAGTGATGATACAGGTAATTGCCTGCATCAATTTCATGAACCTTTCCACCGCGCGCGCGTCAAAACGTGCTAAAGAAGTTGGTGTGCGTAAAGTTATCGGTGCCGGCCAGGGCGATCTGATCAAGCAGTTTTTGGGCGAATCGTTTTTCCTTGCTTTTTTAGGCGTAGTGATAGCTTTGCCTTTACTGTTGTTAATATTACCGTACCTTAATCAAATTACACGTACTGATATCCAGCTATCCTTTTTTAGTGATTACCGGCTATATCTCACTCTGACGGGGTTAGTTGTAGTGACAGGCTTGGTTGCAGGCAGCTACCCGGCGTTCTATTTATCGGCTTTCCGCACTATTAAAGTTATTAAAGGTAATTTTACCAGTCATGTTTCGGTAGCAGGTATCCGGCGTTCGCTGGTGGTATTTCAATTTGTACTTTCCATTGTACTGATAGCGGGGATCATTGTTATTTACAGCCAGTTGAATTATATTAAAAATAAAGACCTTGGGTTTGAAAAAAGCCAGCGGCTTATCTTTAGTTTTTATACAGGCGATACCCAGAAACAAATGGGCGCTTTTATGGGCGATTTGAAGCAGCTAAGTGATGTAAAAGCAGTTAGTAAAGCTGATAATTATCTGAGCCAGTTTATAGGGCACGATCATGGTATATACCTTGCAGGGGGTAACATGGCCGAAGCCACGGACGCACAAAATATATCTACCGATGAATATTTTGTAAAAGCCAATGGGATAAAAGTGATCGAAGGCCGCGATTTCAGGTTAAATGATTCTAACCGGGTATTAATTAATGAAACACTGGCAAAGCGTTTGGGTATAAAACCAGGCAAAGCATTAGGCACCAGGCTATATTCCAAATATGATAGCCAGGAAACATTTGTGGAAGTTGTTGGAGTAATGAAGGATTTTAACTACAATTCATTGCATGGCGAAGTAAAACCCTTTATGCTGATGTATAATCCAAACCAAGGCAATCTTACATCGCTTATTGTGGCAGTAAATACCACTAATTATAAATCGTTATTAAGCCAAATGGAACAACTGTGGCACAAAGATATTAGCGGCGCTCCTTTTGAATATACCTTTTTAGATGACGCCGTGCAAAAACAATATGAAACAGAAATTACCCTTTCTAATATCATCAATTCGTTTACATTAATGGCGATACTTATTTCATGCCTTGGATTATTTGGTTTGGCTGCCTTTAGCGCAGAACAACGGAGTAAGGAAATAGGCATACGTAAAGTATTGGGCGCAAGCATTCCTGCTATTGCCGGCCTGTTGTCAAAAGATTTTCTGAAACTAGTTATAATTGCTTTTGTTATTGCTACACCTATAGCGTGGTGGGGCATGGGCCAATGGCTTCAGGGTTTTGTTTACCGTGTAGATATTAGCTGGTGGATGTTTGCTTTGGCGGGGTTAATAGCGGTCATTATATCACTAATTACTGTAAGTTCACAAGCCTTAAAGGCTGCATATGCTAACCCCGTAAAAAGCTTACGTACCGAATAAAGATAAATAAGGGCGGGGTTATTATACTTCGCCTAAATAAACTTCTGTTTGATATTGCACACTAACTGTTTCATTTTCCTGGTGACGGTTGAAGATATCTTTTAGTTTATGCAGGAAGGTTTCGCCTTCGGGCGTTGCCTGGGCAGGGACGTATGATGAGGAAAAGGCTCGGCCAATTAATCCGGCTTCATCAAATACCTGCACATTAGGGAATTTACTAAACTGATATTGGCCATCCTTAAAAAATGCTGTAAAATCGGCTTCGGTAAGATTTTGGTGATTTACCCGCTTATAATCTGACGATTCCTGACGCAGCAGAAATTCATAGTCAATGGAAAATTCATCAGCTTCAATTTGCCTATTATTCCATATTAGCGCTACTTTACCGCCAGGTTTTAATATCCGTGCAAATTCTACTCTGCAGCGCTCTGCATTAAACCAATGGAAGGCCTGGGCGCATGTCACCATGTCAATACTGCCGGCTTGTAGGGTTGTCGCTTCGGCAGTTCCATTAATGCTGTGATAACGTTTATGGTCCCCTAATTGGGCATCTGCTGCCTGGCGCATGTCGCCATTAGGCTCCACAGCATAAACGGTATATCCCTCATCCAGCAAAAGCCTTGTCAAAATGCCTGTACCTGATCCAATATCGGCGATTTTAGAACCGGTTTTAAGTCCTCCATCATTGTGTAATAATTCCAACACCCCAACTGGGTACCCAGGACGATATTTAATATAATTATCAACCCGGTTAGAGAAACGTTGTGTGGAATCAGACATCGAATGATTTAAATACTGATATAGTAACTGGCATCAAACACATGGCCGTGTTCCAGTTTTTGTATACCATCTTTGTTTTTAAACTCTACAGGTGCGCCTGCATTATCAGCATGGCCCAGCCAGGGTTCAATACATACAAAGTCAGCCTCGGGTTTAGCCCATATGCCCAGGTAATTAAAATGCGGGAACTGTACCGTTATGCTTTCATCGTGTTTATGGCTGCGTATAGTTACCTGGCGCGATTTCATATGTTTAAAAACCAGTGCATCATTAGCAAACAACTTATGATTTAAAGCCAGGTTCTTGCCATCAAGTTTAGTAGGTTTTGTTTCGCCCGAAAAAGTCCCTTCGGGGGTTAATAAATGTTCGGTTAATGGTTCTTCAGTTTCAAATTCCAGGTAGTAATCATCATAGTTTTCGCCTTCATGAAAAGGGACATTAAAAGCCGGGTGGCCGCCTACCGAAAAGTAAATTGTTTTATCGTCAAGGTTGATTACTTTGAAGGTAACGCGTAACGCATTATCAATCAAATCATATATCACATGAAAGTCGAACTTAAATGGATACATTGCCAGCGTTTTTTCGCAGTAAGGCAACGAAAATTTGGCATGTGTACTGTTAGTTTCAATTGGTAAAAATTCCGAATACCGGGCAAAACCGTGGCGTTGTGTAATTTCATACGGTTTGCCATCAACAATAATTTGATTGTTAATAAGTGTGCCAATTACCGGGAAAAGAGTAGGCGAGTGCCATGGCCAGGCTTCACCGGCCTGCCACATTAGTTCTACTCCGGTTGCTTTATTAATTAATGATGATAGTTGGGCGCCTTTGGTATCAATAGCGGCTTTTAAAAATTCATTCTCAATAACGATCATATTGTAAAGGTTTGTGCCAATATATCACTTTACAACACTTTAATCGCTATCATGTTTCTTTTTCTTTTCCAATATAACAAAGGCGCTGCGTTTAGGCGCGGGCATCTCCGAATCCTCACCTTTAACCGATTTCCATACTACCTGATTCAGATCCAGATCGGGTACTTCATCCTCATCGGCCAGGTCAAACGCTTCAGATCGTTTACTACTTTTATTTACTGCCATATTCCGGATATTTAAGCTCACACCCGGGGCTTTTAAAGTAAATGGGGTAAAGTCGGGCTTATTGGTGAAGCAATCATATAATGGCATGGCTGCCGCGTCATATTGGCTCATCGGCGGTAAGCCTAATATTAATTCCATAGTGCGCAAAACACCTGAAGTAGAGTACATGCTGTGTACTACAGCATTTCGTTTTACATATGGGCCAACTACATAAACCGGCGAGCGGTGCGCATCTATATGATCGGGGCCGTTTTGGGCATCGTCTTCAAGTATAAACACTACCGACTCTTTCCAGATAGGACTATGTGATAAGTGTTCAACAAATTTTCCTACAGCCAGGTCATTATCAGCTACAGCTGATATAGGTGATATTTTGCCTTTCTTTTGTCCGCTGGTATGGTCGTTACAAATACGCACAGTGTTAAACTGCGGCACCTGGTTAATACTTAACAACGAATCAAAGTCATGTGCCCAGGCATTATAACGCACCTGGTCTGTAATATCCAGATTAAATGTAGGCGAATGCGGGCAAGCGTGGCCTTTAAGCGATTTTAGCCTGGCCCTGTCATGGTCTGCAAATTCACCATAAGTACGATAAGTAACGCCTGCACGCTGGCAAAAATCCCAAATAAAACCATCGCGCGGGTTAGCAATATGCATGGCACCCTCAGCACCATAAGCGCCGCCGCGTTTACCGTAACTGGTTGGCCAGGTTTTTTCTAAAAAATCGGTAGCATAAGCGCCCATGCTCCAGTTGTGCCCATCAGCACTAACTTCAGCATCTACATAAAAATTATCAGCCAACACAAATTCATTCACCAAAGCATGCTGATTTGGGGTTACTTTGCGGCCAAAAATACATAACGCACTATCGCCCATGCCTTGTTTTACATCACCCAAAACCTGGTCGTAAGTGCGGTTCTCTTTGATAATGTAAAACACATGTTTTATAGGCGATTTATCTCCCAGTTTACGCGGAATAGGATTTCCTTCCAGCCCCTGCGCAAGATTTACCTTATCGTTAGTGAACAAAGCATTAGCATAAACCTGTTTAGTGTAAGCCTTTAATTCATCGCCCGATGGCGCATCGATAATGGACATGGTGCCTTTAAACAAGCCTGCTATGTATTGGTCACGCTTATTGGTTGATCCTGTTTGATAGCCGTCGTCTGATTTTCTTAAAGGTTGCGGGCCTCTTGGATTGGCCATAGAGGTGAACCCCTTACCATTGGATACAAAAATTTGGTTGCCCAATGTTTTTACGTTGGTAGGGTACCAGCCTACAGGTATAAAGCCCATGCTTTGGCTGCTGCCGGGTTTGGTTACATTAAACACCGCCAGGCAATTGTTATCGGCATTGGCAATGTATAGCATCTTTTCATCCGGCGATAAAGCCAGCCCGTTAGTAGTTGAACCGGTTAACGTTGTAGGGTATAAAGCGGTTGAAAATGTTTCAATTACCGCGTCTGTAGATGTATTAACTACCGAAACAGAATTGTCATTGGCGTTAGCTACGAACAGGATTTTACCATTTTTACTCAGCAAAAGTTCGTTAGGGTGGTCCCCGGTTTTAATATGCCCGGTAATTTTTTGGGTTTGTGTATTATAGATAATTACCTCCTGATTTCCCCAAACAGAAACATACAAAGTTTTTTCATCCGGCGATAAAAGGCAATCATAAGCCTCGGCTGGTAGCTTTGTTTTATTCAGGATACTTTTTTTGCCTGGATCTATAGTGTAGATGTAATTATCTTCTTTTGTCACCGCGTATAGCTTGCTGCCATCTTTAGTAATAACCAAGCCTGCCGCGCATATTTTTTCATCCGGCCAGGGTTTGCCAAGGCTGATGGTATCGGCTTTGCCCAGTTTATTGTTTTTGATAGGATAAACTACTATGCAATTCTTGTTACCGCCTGCTGCGTATAACGTTTTCTCATCATTGCTAAACACCAAACCATACCATGATTGATCTATTACCCGCGTATCCAGTATCTTCTGTGCTTTGGCGTCTATTAATTGTATCGACTGTGTGCTTTGCCCGTTATTGGTAACTGCCAGATATTTCCCTGATGATGAAAGCTGAAGGTTTAAGGGCAAATCGCCAAGTGGTAGTGAGGCGTGGCCGGCGGGACTTAGTTTCCAGCCATTGGGCAATAATACCTGGTTCGTCCCGGTTATTTTACCAGGTAGCTGCGCCAGAGATATTTGGAAGAAACAAACAATTAAAACGTAAGTAATGGAAAGTTTTTTAGACATAATAGTAGCAATGAGTAATCAAAGCTAATAAAATGAAACGAACAAATGACGTGCTGTTGATTAAGTTTCTGTTAAATCATTAATATGTTACAAAGCACGGTGTAAAACTTAGTGAGCAGTTTTTATAGTAGAGCGGATGACCGAATCTTTTTGCGCCTGTGTAAGTTTATAGTCGAATTTATATAACGATCCTTCCCAATCTCCATATGATGGATTGGGTAATACAATATATTTGCTGCCAAAATCCTTTATCAGTTTTTTTGTATTTTCTTCACGCATTTGTTCGCTGGGGTGGTTATCATATAATGCATTAAAGTCGGCCAGGTTATCGCCGCATAATAAAACGATGGTGTATTTTTTTAGTACCTGCTGCCTGCGCGTTTCTTTGCTCGATGTGTTGGTTTTTAGTAGTAAGTGCGCATTGTCAGCATTGGGGAGGTGATAAAGTTGTAAATTTTTCAGGGTGCCAGCCCGTTCGTCCTCATCGCGGTTGGTAATGTAAAAAACAGTTACGCCTTTTGATGCTGCATATTTAAAAAAAGCAGGGGCGCCTGGTACGGTATCAGCAATGCCCTGGCTGGTCCACTTTTTCCAGTCTTTGGTATCAAATTCCTGATTGTTGATCGCAGCGCGTGCATCTTCGGGGCTGTTGTCTAACAATGTCTCGTCGATATCGGTAATGACAGCCAGCGGTTTGGTATGTTTATGTTTTACAGCTTCGGCAACACGCAGGCAGGCTATATTATATGCCTGGAAACACAGCGCTTTATATTCGGCAGAACGCTGTTGCCAAAGTGATGACCAGGTTTTTCCACCGTTGGCTGTGGATAACTTTTGAGACTGACCTGAAGAATTTATAGCAACGCAAATTAATGCCGTGCAAATAGCGAACTTGATTTTCATAAATCGGATGCGAGGTAAAGTAAATACCTAATAATGATAAACAGCTACCGCATTTTCCTGCAGGCTTTGCGCTGTTAACTCTTCAATAAAAGCCGAAAGGTTGTAGCCAGCCATGCTGGCGGCTTGTTCGATAGTAACTTTTCCGGTATCATATAGCCTGGTAGCCACAGCCGTTAAAACATCTTTTTCAGATATTTTTAATCCCTCAGGAAGGTTAATATTCAAAGTTTGCACAGTCAAATATAATAATAATTGACAATTACAACAATTCTGGTTTAATTTTTTCCACAAATTCTTTAATAAACTTATTTAGTTTGGGTTGTATTACCACCATGCAGTAGGGTTTCAGGTTATTATCGTTATAATAATTTTGGTGATAATCCTCGGCTTTATAAAATACATCTGCTGAAACCACCTGGGTTACAATAGGTTTATCAAAAACATGCTCATTAGTAAGTTTAATGATCATATCCTTAGCTTGCTGCCGTTGCTCGGCGTTGTGATAAAATATAGCCGAGCGGTATTGTGTACCTACATCATTTCCCTGCCTGTTAAGTGTAGTTGGATTATGAGATTTAAAGAAAGCCAGCAGTAATTCATTATAAGTGATCTCGTCCGCATCATACTCAATCTCAATAGCCTCGGCGTGGCCGGTATCGCCATTGCATATTTCCATATAGGTAGGGTTGCTGGTTTGCCCGCCAGTATAGCCTGATGTTACAGACTTAACCCCTTTAAGAATTTGAAAAATGGCTTCTGTACACCAAAAACAGCCGTTTGCAAAAGTTGCTTTTTGAATATTCATATGCTAAATTAACCACAAATTGGTAACATTGGTTTACTAAACCGTTGTTGCGATTTACAATAAGCCCGATAATTACTTTTACATGATGTTTAAAGCATCTGCCTATATTAAAATAACAGTATTGTTATTAGTGTTTTGCAGCAGGTTATTTGCGCAAAGCAATACGTCATTTTTAGATAGTATTGTAAAACACGCTGGTTACTACAGTATTAAAAAATCAAATCCGTTGATGTTTGTGCATCTGGATAAAACTGTATATATCAATAATGATATGATGTGGTTTACCGCTTATTTATTGGGCGAAAAATCAAAGAATATACAAAAGCACCAGGTTTTATCGGTAGCGCTGGTAAACAACAACGATCAGAAAATAGCGGTGCAGGGAAAGTTTGCCATGGCGTCGGGTTTGGCTTACGGCAACATAATGATCCCCGATACTGTTCCGCCTGGTAATTATAGTTTTATAGCCTATACTAACCGTATGATAGCTGGCAGGCCCGAAGCATATTTTGCGCAAGCTATTACCCTTAAAACAGCAGCGGACCCAGTATTTAGTGTTGAATTGGTGCTGGATACCTTATATAAAAGCCCCGAAAATGTGCGTATACTACTGAATACCCGGAGTAAACAAGGCCCGCTTGCCGATGCTGCCATAAGTTATTACTTGGGGAAAAATTCCAAAACGCGCATCGCCGGTAAGGCAAAAACAAATGTAATAGGCAGCTATACCTTAATTATACCCAAGGATCATATAACCACGGCACAGCATAATTTAGAAGTGCAGGTAAAATCAGGTTCGGAAACTAAAACCCTTCATCTAAACATCCCCATAAAGCATAATGTGGCAGATGTAAGATTTTACCCGGAAGGCGGCCACTTGGTTGTTGGTTTGCCTGGCAGGGTAGGCTGGGAAGTTAAAACGCCGGGCGGAACAGCTATTAAAACTACGGGGGTATTATATGCCGGTAAAAGTCCGATAGATACTATTGTTACTGATAGTTACGGGATGGGGGCGTTCTATATAAATCCCTTAGCCAAAGTAAACTATACAGTGCGCCTGTTGCTGGATAATGTGGCAGATTCGATATACAGGTTGCCAATTGCCCTGAATGATGGTTTAGTTATACGCATGACTCAAGCCCTGGCTAATGATACACTGAAATTTCAGTTAAAAAGCAGGTTTAATGGCAGGGTTTATTTACTGGTACATAATTATAAAGAAATATTCTCATTTACCGTAATAAACGGTTCGCAAAAAGGACGGTATATAAAAATAGCATTAACTGATATTCCGAGAGGTATCAACACCATTACAGTGCTGGATAGCCTTGAAAGGCCTTGCGCAGAACGCTTGTTTTTCGCCCATTATAATCAGCGCCCGCGATTGAGTATCACAACAGATAATAAGGAACCGGGTACGCGCCAAAAAATGCATATCAAACTACGAATCAATAATTCGGCAGGGAAACCAGATAATGGCATCGTATCGGTAGCATGTGTGCAGGATAACCGTTTTGAATTGAAGAATGATAATAACATTGAGCACTATGTTTATCTGCAAAGCGAGCTGGATAATTTACCTGTGAAGGATAACTTGATGGGCAATGAAGAACTTGATCATCAATACCTGAATGAACTGATGCTGGTGCGTGGTTGGAGCAAATACAAATGGCCCGAACTGGTACAATCGGCGCCGGCGGATACTGCAAAGAAATATAACGACCTGCTATTTGGCGGTGTGGTAACTCATTCGCAAAGCACATTGAAAAAACCTGTACAATTAGTGCTGATGAAAGATTCGGCAGGGATTGTCACTGTTGATAGTGATAACAAAGGCATATTCGCGTTAGATAACAAGACTGTTTATACCGTACCCGATAAAAAAGCGAGGCTGATCGTCAACGGAAAAAGCGATGAGTATGAGATCAAGGTCAACGACCCTTATATTGATGTGAACAAAACTTTGGCTAAGAATACAAGCCCCGTAATGTTTGATGAACCCATTGTACAAAACACAAAGGAATTGGTGCTTAAAGGATTAGAGCATGCTACCAGTTTAAAGGAAGTGGTTATCAAATCATCAAACAACAATTTCAGACATGGTTTTGGTTTCAATTCAAATGCTTGCGGTGATTATGTTTGTAAATTCCATATCCTAAATTGCCGAAACCATACTACCGACCCAGAGAACCATCCGCCGGTGCAGGGCGAAATGGTGATGCAATCCGGCCTAGGATTGTCGCCATACCATGGTTGTGCAGATGGTAGCCCTACAGCGGGAATGTTAACCTTCCAGGGTATATATACGGCTAAAGAATACTATGGTGCAGATTATGCTTTAATTAACCCAACCGAGCCGGATTATCTTTCAACCATTTGCTGGAAACACATGGTAGTCATTAATTCTGGTAAAGAAACCGATATCTCATTTTATACCAGCGATATAACCGGTAAATTCAGAATAGTAGTACAAGGTATCACCAACGAAGACGTGGTGTATGCCCAGGATACCTTTGTAGTAAAGAAAAAAATGCCTTAAGGGCACTGATTATAAACTTGCGAAATTTTTAGACGCCGTAAATTAATTACACTTTATTTATACCTTAGTGTCAACTATACAATTATTAATCTAAAATCTATGATAATGCTATCTACCAAAACTTTTACATTAAAAAGCCGACTGTTGCTTTTAGCCTTAGTGCTATTATCTGCAATAAAAGGCTACAGTCAGCAAACGCGCTCTGTTGCTGATTTTGACCGTGACTGGCGTTTCCATTTAGGCGATGTAAGCGACGGGCAAGAGGTATCAACAACAGATAACAATTGGCGCAAACTTAACCTGCCGCACGATTGGAGTATCGAAGGCGAGTTTAGTAAAGATAATCCCGCCACACCAGAAGGCGGTGCGCTACCAGGTGGTATAGGCTGGTATCGCAAAACATTCACCATTCCGGCTGCATCCAAAGGCAAAGAGGTGTATATAGACTTTGACGGCGTTTACCAAAAAAGCGATGTATGGGTAAACGGGCACCATTTAGGCTTTAGGCCTAATGGCTATATCTCCTTCCGGTACGAATTAACGCCATATTTAAAATATGGACAACCGAACGTTATTGCAGTAAAAGTGGATAATAGCAGCCAGCCAAACTCACGCTGGTATTCGGGTTCGGGTATATACCGCAATGTGTGGCTGGTAACTACAAACAAAGTAGCTATTGATCATTGGGGGACATTTATCTCAACTCCAAAAGTTAGCAAAAATGAAGCTACCGTAAATATGCAAGTTAAGCTGCATAATGCCAGCGGTAAACCCCAGCAGGCAACGGTTACCACTGCTATTTATGATGCAGCCGGTAAGCTGCTGAAAACGGTAACCAATAATGTAAATATTGTGGATAGTTCTGCAACAGCAACCCAGCAAGCCAAGGTGTTGGCACCTATGCTTTGGTCTGATGTGCACCCGTATCTTTATAAAGCTATAACTAAAGTATCATTGGGTAAAACCTTAACAGATATCTATACGACAAATTTCGGTATCCGTTATTTTGATTTTGATGTAGATAAAGGGTTCAGCATAAATGGCGTATCCGTAAAACTGCGCGGCGTTTGCGATCATCACGATCTGGGCAGTCTGGGAGCAGCCATTAACTATCGTGCTTTGCAGCGCCAGTTAGAAATACTAAAAGATATGGGTTGTAACGCCATTCGCACATCTCATAACCCGCCCGCGCCCGAATTGCTTGATCTTTGCGATAAAATGGGCTTTTTTGTAATGGATGAGGCCTTTGATGTTTGGGAGCGCGCAAAAAAGAAATATGATTATAGCCTTTTTTTTAAAGAATGGCATAAACGCGACCTGGAAGACCAGATATTGCGCGACCGTAATCACCCCAGCGTAATAGTATGGAGCATTGGTAATGAAATACCAGAACAACGCCGTCCGATAGCTGCGGATATAGCTAAAGAGCTGGCCGGTATTATACATAACCTTGATAGAACACGGCCTATTACTACAGCCAATAACAATCCCGATACATCAAATAAAATTATCAGTTCCGGCGCAATAGACCTTGCCGGTTATAATTATCATTATAAAGATTACCCAACATTTCAGCAACGTTATCCTGGTAAAAAATTCATCGGTACCGAAACAACTTCGGCTTTGGAAACGCGCGGCTACTATGATATGCCGCCAAATATTGACAGCATACGCCGCTGGCCTGTTAAAAACAACTATAACGACCATGTGAACATGAACCCGGACAACACTGTTTCAGCTTACGATAACGTTTCGGCACCATGGGCATCAACACATGAGGAAAGCTGGAAACCGATAAAGAAATATCCGTTCCTTTCAGGCATGTTCATCTGGACTGGATTTGATTACCTGGGCGAACCTACACCATATACCTGGCCTTCGCGCAGTTCGTATTTTGGTATTATTGACTTAGCAGGTTTTCCTAAGGATGTTTATTACATGTACCAAAGCGAGTGGACTGATAAAACAGTACTGCACCTGCTACCACACTGGAACTGGCAAACTGGTAAAACTATCCAGGTTTGGGCTTATTACAACCATGCCGATGAAGTTGAACTTTTCCTGAATGGTAAATCATTGGGTAAAAAGGCTAAAAAAGGGGATGACCTGCATATTTCATGGGCAGTACCATTCCAGCCGGGTACATTAAAGGCTATATCTTATAAAGATGGGAAAACCGTTAAAGTTGCAGAGATACACACCGCGGGCAAGCCAGCCAAAATTGAATTAGTAGCTGACAGGAAAACCATTAATGCTGACGGTAAAGACCTGTCATTTATTACAGTTAAAATACTGGATAAAGACGGCAACCTTGTACCCAATGCTGATAATAAGGTTGATTTTAAAGTAAATGGCAGCGCCTTTATTGCCAGTGTTGATAATGGTGACCCGGTAAGTCATGATCCGTTTAAGGCCAACTATCGCAAGGCATTCCATGGACTGGCGCTGGCTATCCTGCAATCGAACGAGAAAGCCGGCAATATTACCTTTACCGCTACCGCCGATGGCTTGGCCCCGGCAGTGTTGACATTGCAGGCCAAATAATAATAAGTTTATAGTTGCGACTGCGAATGTAATACAATGATAGTAACAGATGCCCTCTCCTTTGGAGAGGGTTTGGGCGAGGCTCTAACAAACAAAAGCCGCTCTGCATTATGCAAAGCGGCTTTATATTTAGCCCGTTTGGGAAGATTATTGTTGTTCTTTAGCAGGGTTACGATAGTAAACCTTATCTTCTAAAAACTCCTGGATAGCAACCAATGTTGGTTTCGGCATCCTTTCGTAGTGTTTAGAAATTTCAATTTGCTCGCGGTTTTCAAAAACCTCTTCCAGGTTATCGTTAGATGAAGCGAACTCCGATAACTTTTGGTGTAACTCCTCTTTAATGTTGTTTGATATTTGGTTAGCCCTTTTAGACACAATCACAATCGATTCGTAAATGTTGTCTGTTTTTACGTCAAGCTCACGCAAATCGCGGGTTACGGTGCTGTTAGCTACAGATGGTTTATTAATAACGTTTGTCATATCTTTATCTATCAATTATTAGTTTGGTATCTTTTGCGAATTGTTTTTCTCTGATGGTAGTGAAGTTTTATTTCCAGTACTATCTATCTTCGCTAATTTACGGTAATATTTCGCGTTTTTTTGTATATCAGCATAATAGGTTTTTACATCCGTTATACCTTGCTGACTATCTTTTTTCAAAGCCGCAGCTTCTTTTAAATATTTACTGGCAGGATATTTTTCAGCAAATTGGTCTGCAAATGAAATAGCCTGGTTAAAGCGTTCTTCCTGGCGCGCCTCGCTGCTGTTTTTAGCATACAAATACTGCGCCTTAATAGTTAAAAATTCCAGCTCCTCGGCATATTTCGTATCAGGGTAATCGCGTAGGGTATTGCCAAATGCAATCACCGCCGATTGATAATCCTGTATAGTTAAATACAATTTAGAATTCGCATAAGCTTTATCTTCCAGTTTATCACGTAAATCCTGTATCAGTTTACTGGCCTCGGCTACACGGTCGCTTTTAGGATATAGGTTGATGAACAATTGTAAGGCCTCAATAGCCTTGGTAGTGTTTTCCTGGTCAAGCGTGTAGTTAGGCGAATCAAGATAAAAACAATAAGCGGCCATAAAACGGCACTCTTCAGCTTTTGGGCTGCTCTGATAGTTTTCGGCAAAGTTTTTAAACTGGTACCTGGCCGATGTAAAGTCTTTTAATTTATAGTTTGTATAAGCATAATAATAAAACAGGTCCTCGGCAGCTTCGCGGCCACGGTAGCGTGGTGCCAGGTCGTCGAACAACTCCAGCGCTTTACTATATTCCTTTTTATTATATAGCTTAATAGCTTCCTGGTATTTTTTCAAGTTGTCGTTCCCAGCCTTAAGCTTTTCAAATTTACTTTTACAGCTCCCCAGCACCATCATTATAGCAACCGACACACTAAAAAATACGAGACTCAGTTTTTTAAACATTTTGCAAAGATAGTTGATTAATACAAATCAGTCAATTATTTATTTGGCTACTAATATATAAAGGTATAATCGCTCCTTTGGTATGTATAAGGGGCATTTAACATCTTTTAACAGTAATAGTACAACCAACCGGATGTAAATAAAACTTACTGTAGTCGTAGAAAATGCATTATTAATAATGCCTATTATATAAGGTGTAAATACAGCTATATAATATAGATATGTTTTGTAAAGCAGGGGCAGTGTTATTTCGGTACCGGTAGCCCCGCTTTCCGCTGCAAGTCCTCCTTCGTCCGGGCTTTCCGCTGCAATCGGAGTTTAGTTTCAGCGGATGTTGCTGTTAATTGTAATAGGGATACACATCTTTCGGACTTTCCGACTTACCGTCTTCGGACCTTATGCCAAATTTTTTCTCTCTTATTTGCAGCGTGTTATAAATACAATAAGTAAATAGTTGCGCTAACATTTGTATAATCAAAATTCATGCGTACCTTTGCAGCCCGCAAATAAGGAAAGCGGGACGTTCTCTGAAACTAAGAAATAACATTTAAAGCTTGAAAAAAGTTTAAAATAAATTTCACAGAAAGCAAAAAAGGTTATACCTTTGCAACCCGCAAACGAAGGAGTAAAAGTGTTGAAAAACGCTGGGAAACGACGAAAGGGATCACTTAAAAAATAAGTGAAAATAAATTTTGAGAATGTAAAAAAGGTTTCTACCTTTGCAGTC